>CP011020.1:2312500-3540000 GCA_001023535.1 Pseudomonas chlororaphis | reverse complement strand
CAGGCCGTCGAACTTGAGCCGTTGCTGGTACAGGTAGTAGCCATCGGCGATCTGCCAGAACAGCTGCGTTTCGCCGGAATCCAAGCGTTCGGAGGTGAACACGAAGGCCTTTTCCACCGGCAGGAAATCGGGTTTGGTCTCGAAGGGATTGGCGGCCTGGGCCAGGCCCGAAATCAGTAACAGCCACAACAAAAACAATCGACGCATGGATAAAGCCTTAGAACGAAGCAAGTGGAATGCACAATGGCGGCCGGCGATTAACCGTCGATTAACCCGGCGGCAACCGGGCCCCGACCGCAATGATCGCCCAAATCGGGCGGACTCGTCGCATAATGTCGGCTTAATCGGCCGGCGGCCTAATGTACCTTTTTCCACGGGGCTTACCATGCACGTACTGGTCTGCGAAGACGATGAGTTGATCGCCAGCGGCATCGTCGCCGGCCTTACGGCCCAGGGCCTGACCGTCGAGCATGTTGCCACGGCGTCGGCGGCGCGGGCGATGGTCGGCGTGGCCGAGTTCGACGTCATGGTGCTGGACCTGGGGCTGCCCGACGAGGACGGCCTGAAACTGCTCAAGCAACTGCGCCAGCAAGGCCTGGAGATCCCGGTGTTGATCCTCACCGCGCGGGACTCGGTGACCGATCGGGTCGACGGCTTGCAGGCCGGCGCCGATGACTACCTGCTCAAGCCTTTCGACCTGCGCGAACTCGCGGCGCGCCTGCACACCCTGTTGCGGCGCGTGGCGGGGCGCAGCGTCAACCTGATCGAACACGGCCGGTTGACGTACGATCCCAGCAGCCGGGAAACCTTGCTGGACGGCCAGCCGGTGGACTTGTCCCGGCGCGAGCAGTCGTTGTTGCAGGCCCTGCTGCACAGTCGCGGCCGGGTGTTGTCCACCGAGCAACTCAAGGACAGCGTCTACGGTTTCAACGACGAACTGGAGAGCAACGCCCTCAATGTCCATATCCATCACCTGCGGCGCAAGCTGGGCAACGGGATCGTCGAGACCGTGCGCGGGTTGGGTTATCGCCTGGGGCCTGCCGATGGCGGGGAGTCTTCCAAGTGATGAGCCTGCGATTGCGCCTGAGCCTGACCCTCGGCGCGGCCTTCGCCCTGATCTGGGCCCTGGCGGCGGCGTGGATGCTCAGCGACCTGCGCAACCAGATGATGTTTTCCCTCGACCAGCGCCTGGTGGCGTCGGCGCGGATGGTCGCCGGCCTGCTGGAGCAGTTGCCACCGTTGCCCAGCAAGGGCGACGGCACGCACTTCAGCGCCGAGCAGTTGAGCATCCCCGGGGGCATGGCCTGCCAGGTCAGTTCCTTGCGTGGGGAAATCCTGGCGCGCAGCCATGGCACCCCGGAGCAGGCCCTGGAAGCGGAGAAAATGGGTTTCCATGACCAGATGATCGACGGCGCGCCCTGGCGCAGCTTCACCCTGGCCCGAGGTGACGTGCGTATCACCACCGCCGACCGCCAGATCGAGCGCGAGGCCCTGAACATGTCGATCCTCCTGGCGGCCTCGGTGCCGGTGGGCGTGGCGCTGCTCGGCTGCCTGTGCCTGTTGTGGCTGGGCATCGGCCAGGGCCTGGCGCCGCTCAATCGCATGCGCGACGCGTTGATGCGGCGCAACGCCGATTCCCTGGAGCCGCTGCAGATCCATCCGCTGCCCAGCGAACTGCGGCCGCTGCTGGAGACCCAGAATCAGTTATTCCAGCGCATTGGCAAGACCCTCGAGCGCGAGCGGCGGCTGACCGGCGATGCCGCCCACGAACTGCGCAGCCCGTTGACGGCCATCAAGACCCACCTGCAGGTCGCGCGCATGACCGAAGGCGCCGCTCGCGACCAGTCGCTGGCCCGGGCCGAGGAGGGCGCCGACCGCCTGCATCGAACCCTGGAGCAGTTGCTGCTGTTGGCGCGGGTGGAGGGTAGCCTGTCGTTCGACGATGGCGTGCAGTGCAATGCCGAGCAGGTCGCGCGGTTGGCGATCCAGGACGCGGCCAGCCATGATTCCCGGCGGATCAAGCTGCAACTGGCCCCAGGGGTGTCCGAAGCGCCGGTGCAGATGCCGGCGGTGCTCTCCATCGCCGCCGTGCGCAACCTGCTGGATAACGCCTTGCGCCACACCCCCGGCGATACCGAGGTGCAGTTGAACCTGGAAATGGTCGGCCAGCGGGTTCGCTTCCAGGTGCGCGACCATGGGCCGGGCATCGCCGCCGACGACATCCAGCACCTGACCCAACGCTTCTGGCGCAACGGCCAGAGCACGGGCTGCGGGTTGGGCCTGGCGATTGTCCAGGCCATCGTCCAGCGTTGCGGCTGCGGCCTGCATTTCGACAGCCGGACGGACGGGTTGCGAGTCGAGTTGACGGTGCCGGTGCAGTCGTTGCCGGGCTGACCCCCTTACCTGGGACGAGCTTTTTCTCCACAGGCTAAATCCCGGCCTCGCTGGTGCGTTTCCACATCAGGAAACCTGCACATGTGTGCACAGCGAGGTCGAGAGATGCCAGTCGCCAACAGCCTTATCGAAGCACCACCGGCCCGGCTCAGCCCGGAGCCGGCCGAGACACTCTATCAATTCAATGAGTCGCCGCTGCTGGCCCGCCAGAGCCGCCAGGAGTCCAATGCCCGCAGCTATCCCCGGCGCCTGCCCCTGGCCCTCAAGCGTGCCCGCGGCTTGCATGTCGAAGACGTCGAGGGGCGTACGTTCATCGATTGCCTGGCCGGCGCCGGCACGCTGGCGCTGGGGCACAACCACCCGGTGGTGATCGAGGCGATCCAGCAGGTGCTGGCGGATGAATTGCCCCTGCACACCCTGGACCTGACCACGCCGGTCAAGGATCGCTTCGTCCAGGACCTGTTCGGCCTGCTGCCGGCGGCGCTGGCGGCCGAGGCGAAGATCCAGTTCTGCGGCCCCACCGGCACCGACGCGGTGGAGGCCGCCCTCAAACTGGTGCGCACCGCCACCGGACGCAGCACCGTGCTGTCGTTCCAGGGCGGTTACCACGGCATGAGCCAGGGCGCGCTGAGCCTGATGGGCAGCCTGGGGCCGAAGCGACCCCTGGGTGCCTTGCTCAGCAATGGCGTGCAGTTCATGCCGTTCCCCTACGATTACCGTTGCCCGTTCGGGCTGGGCGGCGCGCAAGGCGTGAAGGCCAACCTGCATTACTTGCACAACCTGTTGAACGACCCCGAGGCCGGGGTGCAATTGCCGGCGGCGGTGATCGTCGAAGTGGTGCAAGGCGAGGGCGGGGTCATACCGGCCGACCTCGACTGGCTGCGCGGCTTGCGGCGGATCACCGAGCAGGCCGGCGTGGCGCTGATCGTCGATGAAATCCAGAGCGGCTTCGGTCGGACCGGCAAGATGTTCGCGTTCGAGCATGCCGGGATCATCCCGGACGTGGTGGTACTGTCCAAGGCCATCGGCGGCAGCCTGCCGCTGGCGGTGGTGGTCTACCGCGACTGGCTCGACACCTGGTTGCCGGGCGCCCACGCCGGGACGTTCCGGGGTAACCAAATGGCGATGGCCGCCGGCTCGGCGGTCATGCGCTATCTGGTGGAGCATGACCTGCCGGCCCACGCGACCGCCATGGGTGAGCGCCTGAGCGAGCACCTGCGCATTCTGCAGCGCGACTTTGCGCAATTGGGTGATATCCGCGGTCGTGGCTTGATGCTTGGCGTCGAGCTGGTTGACCCCCACGGCACGCCGGACGCCCAGGGCCATCCGCCGGTGGATGGCCGCCTGGCGCCACGGGTGCAGCGCGAGTGCCTCAAGCGCGGGCTGATCCTGGAACTGGGCGGACGCCAGGGCGGCGTGGTGCGATTCCTGCCACCGCTGATCGTCACCGCGGCCGACATCGACCGGATCGCCGACATTTTCGGGCGCGCCTTGAGCGCGGCCGTCAGCGACGCCTAATTTTCATCCGGCCCCAAACGTTCCTTTCATACCCTGGCTGCGCATGCGCCGCAGTGAACCTCGAGCAAAGATGGAGAGACACCCATGACTTCAGTATTCGACCGCGAGGACATCGTCTTTCAGGTCGTGGTCAACCACGAAGAGCAGTATTCGATCTGGCCGGACTACAAGGCCGTTCCCGAAGGCTGGCGTACCGTCGGCAAGAGCGGCTTCAAGAAGGAATGCCTGGCCTACATCGAAGAAGTCTGGACCGACATGCGCCCGTTGAGCCTGCGCAAGAAAATGGAAGAACAGGGGGCTGGGGTTCATTGAGGTAGAACCTGTGGGAGCTGCTTTCCACAGGAGGAAAGCAGGGGAATACAATCCTGCAGTCATACCAGAACCCATGTGGGAGCGAGCTTGCTCGCGATTGGGAAGTGTCAGGCAACATTCATGCGGCTGACACACCGCTATCGCGAGCAAGCTCGCTCCCACAGGTTTTGGTTTCAGGCCTCTACATCACTTGAACCGCCGCTCCACCCCTTTCTCCACCAGGATCTTCGCCGATATCTCTTCCACGGAAAAATGCGTGGAATTGATATGCGGAATATTTTCCCGCCGGAACAGATTTTCCACTTCGCGCACCTCGAACTCGCACTGGGCATAGCTCGAATAGCGGCTGTTGGGCTTGCGCTCGTTGCGGATCGCGGTGAGGCGGTCCGGGTCGATGGTCAGGCCGAACAGCTTGTGCTGGTGGGCGCGCAGGGCGCTGGGCAGTTGCAGGCGCTCCATGTCCTCTTCGGTCAGCGGGTAGTTGGCCGCGCGGATGCCGAACTGCATCGCCATGTACAGGCACGTCGGCGTCTTACCACAACGCGACACGCCCACTAGGATCAGGTCGGCCTTGTCGTAATAATGCGTGCGGGCGCCGTCATCGTTGTCCAGCGCGAAGTTGACCGCCTCGATCCGCTCCATGTAGTTGGAGTTGTGCCCGATGGAATGGGACTTGCCGACCGAGTAGGAGGAGTGTTCGCTCAGTTCCTGCTCCAGGGGCGCCAGGAAGGTCGAAAAGATGTCGATCATGAAACCATTGGACGTTGCGAGAATCTCACGGATGTCCTGATTGACGATGGTGTCGAAGATGATCGGGCGGAAACCGTCGGTTTCGGCGGCTTTATTGATTTGCTGTACCATGGCCCGCGCTTTGTCGACGCTGTCGATGTACGGACGTGTCAGCTTGGTGAAGGTAATGTTTTCGAATTGCGCCAACAGGCTTTGACCTAAGGTTTCGGCCGTGATGCCGGTGCCGTCGGAGATAAAGAAAGCAGATCGTTTCATTTGCGCCTTGGGCCCTAGTGAGCTAGTGACGATTCTTGGATATGATAGGCGCGATTTGCCGGCCGCCAGTGGCCCGCATTCTCACTTATTTTCCAGGTCCAGGCCATATCGCCGGCAATCGCTCCCCTGGAGCCGTCGGTGCCTTGAGCTTTTCCAACACAGTTAGTGGAGAGATCACCTTGGTAGAGTACGTAGTTTCCCTCGATAAGCTCGGCGTCCATGATGTGGAGCATGTGGGGGGCAAGAACGCATCCCTGGGCGAGATGATCAGTAACCTCGCCGGTGCCGGCGTATCGGTGCCAGGTGGCTTCGCCACGACCGCTCAGGCTTATCGTGATTTCCTGGAACTGAGCGGCCTGAACAAGCAGATCCACGATGCGCTCGATGCCCTGGACGTCGATGACGTCAATGCCCTGGCCAAGACCGGCGCCCAGATCCGCCAGTGGATCATGGAAGCCGAGTTCCCCGAGCAACTGAACAGCGAGATCCGCACCGCTTTCGCCAAGCTGTCCGAAGGCAATCCCGACATCGCGGTCGCCGTACGTTCCTCGGCCACCGCCGAAGACCTGCCGGACGCGTCCTTTGCCGGCCAGCAGGAAACCTTCCTGAACATCCGTGGCGTGGAAAACGTCATCCGCGCCGCCAAGGAAGTCTTCGCTTCCCTCTTCAACGACCGTGCCATTTCCTACCGCGTGCACCAGGGCTTCGACCACAAGCTGGTCGCCCTGTCCGCGGGTGTGCAGCGCATGGTCCGTTCCGAAACCGGCACCGCCGGCGTGATGTTCACCCTCGACACCGAGTCGGGCTTCCGTGACGTGGTGTTCATCACCGGCGCCTACGGCCTGGGTGAAACCGTCGTACAAGGCGCGGTCAACCCGGACGAGTTCTACGTCCACAAAGGCACGCTGACTGCCGGCCGCCCGGCCATCCTGCGCCGCAACCTGGGCAGCAAGGCCATCAAGATGATCTACGGTGACGAAGCCAAGGCCGGTCGTTCGGTCAAGACCGTCGACGTGGACAAGGCTGAGCGCGCGCGTTTCTGCCTGACCGACGCCGAAGTCAGCGAGCTGGCCAAGCAGGCGATGATCATCGAGAAGCACTACAAGTGCCCGATGGACATCGAATGGGCCAAGGACGGTGACGACGGCAAGCTGTACATCGTGCAGGCCCGTCCGGAAACCGTGAAGAGCCGCACCCAGGCCAACGTCATGGAGCGCTACCTGCTCAAGGAAACCGGCACCGTGCTGGTGGAAGGCCGTGCTATCGGCCAGCGCATCGGCGCCGGCAAGGTGCGGATCATCAACGACGTCTCGGAGATGGACAAGGTTCAGGCCGGCGACGTCCTGGTGTCCGACATGACCGACCCGGACTGGGAACCGGTGATGAAGCGCGCCAGCGCCATCGTCACCAACCGCGGCGGGCGCACCTGCCACGCGGCGATCATCGCCCGTGAGCTGGGGATCCCGGCCGTGGTCGGTTGCGGCAATGCCACCCAACTGCTCAAGGACGGCCAGGGCGTGACCGTGTCCTGCGCCGAGGGCGATACCGGCTACATCTTCGAAGGTGAGCTGGGCTTCGACATCAAGAAGAACTCCGTGGACGCCATGCCGGAGCTGCCGTTCAAGATCATGATGAACGTCGGCAACCCGGACCGCGCCTTTGACTTCGCGCAGTTGCCGAACGCCGGCGTGGGCCTGGCCCGCCTGGAGTTCATCATCAACCGCATGATCGGCGTGCACCCCAAGGCGCTGCTGAACTACGACGGCCTGCCGCCCGAGATCAAGGACAGCGTCGACAAGCGCATCGCCGGCTACGACGATCCGGTCGGTTTCTACGTCGAGAAACTGGTAGAAGGCATCAGCACTCTGGCAGCGGCGTTCTACCCGAAAAAGGTCATCGTGCGCCTGTCGGACTTCAAGTCCAACGAATACGCGAACCTGATCGGCGGCAAGCTCTACGAGCCGGAAGAAGAAAACCCGATGCTGGGCTTCCGCGGCGCTTCGCGCTACATCAGCGAATCGTTCCGTGATTGCTTCGAGCTCGAGTGCCGCGCCCTCAAGCGTGTGCGCAACGAGATGGGCCTGACCAACGTCGAGATCATGGTGCCGTTCGTACGTACCCTCGGTGAAGCGAGCCAGGTGGTCGACCTGCTGGCCGAGAACGGCCTGGCCCGTGGCGACAACGGCCTGCGCGTGATCATGATGTGCGAACTGCCGTCCAACGCCATCCTGGCGGAAGAATTCCTCGAGTTCTTCGACGGTTTCTCCATCGGCTCCAACGACCTGACCCAGTTGACCCTGGGCCTGGACCGCGACTCGGGGATCATTGCGCACCTGTTCGACGAGCGGAACCCGGCGGTCAAGAAGCTGCTGGCCAACGCCATCGCCGCCTGCAACAAGGCCGGCAAGTACATCGGCATCTGCGGCCAGGGCCCTTCGGACCACCCGGACCTGGCCAAGTGGCTGATGGAACAGGGCATCGAAAGCGTTTCGTTGAACCCCGACTCCGTGCTGGAAACCTGGTTCTTCCTGGCCGAGGGGCAGGGCGCGGTCTGATTGAGTGAAGGGGCCTCACCGGTGATTTAAGCCGGGTAACCTTTGTGGGAGCGAGCTTGCTCGCGATAGCGGAGTGTCAGCCAAGATTATTTTGCTGATCCACCGCCATCGCGAGCAAGCTCGCTCCCACAGTTGTCTTTTTTTGTGCAAGAGCATTATGCAAAGCAGCAGCAACCTTTTTCCTGTCGCCCTGATCAGCGCCGAGCGACGCGGTGATCTGAGCGAAGACGTCTATCGCCTCAAGCCCGGTAACAGCCCGGACTACAGCGTCGAACTGGCCGTCACCCGCCTGGGCATGGCCGACGCCGGCCAGACCCGCGGCGTTCCCGTGATCCTGTTGCACGGCAGCTTCTCCAACCGCCGCTTCTGGTATTCCCCCAAGGGTCTCGGCTTGGGGGCGTACCTGACGCGCCTGGGTTTCGATGTCTGGATTCCGGAGATGCGCGGCCATGGGCTGTCCCAGCGCAACCAGGACTACCGCAACAACCGTGTAGCCGATTACGCCCGCTACGACCTGCCCGCCATCGGTGCTTTCGTGCGCGAGCAAAGTGGGCAAGTGCCGCACTGGATCGGCCACTCCCTGGGCGGCATCACCCTGGCGGCGGCGCTAGGCGGCCATTACCTGGGCGAGCCGGCCGTGGCGTCGGCGGCGTTTTTCGGCACCCAGGTCAGCCGCACCTACTGGCCGCTGAAGATCCCGCCGGTGGAATGGAGCGGGCGTTTCATTCTCAAGCGCTTTGCTCAACTGTCCGGCTCACGGCTCAAGCGTGGTCCGGAGGACGAGCCCATCGGCCTGGCCCTGGAAAGCATGCGCTGGTATGGCCTGTTCGGGCGCTTCGGCGATGCCGAGAAGAACTGGTGGGCCGGTTTGGCCGATGTCCAGGTGCCGGTGCTGGCAGTGAGTGCCGCGGGCGATCACCAGGACCCGACCTGGGCCTGCCGCAAGCTCTTCGAACAGATCGGCTCCGAGCACAAGCAATTTGTCTGCCTGGGCCGGGCACAGGGGTTCAGTGAAGATTTCGGGCATGTCGAGATGCTGGTCAGCAAGGCCGCGCACACGGATGTCTGGCCGTTGGTGGCGCGCTGGCTGGAAAACCCCTGTGCGCCGTTGATGGCAGAACAACCCAGTCTGGCCGAGGCGGTTTGAGGCGAAGGCCCTGACAAGAGCATTTCGCTCTGGTCGGCTTGCGGCTAAGATATGACGCTTGAAGCGGTTTCGGTCACAAACGGTTGCTCATTCAGTCTGACGTTCCAGCCTTACAGGAGTTGTTCGATGAACCATTACCTCACGCCCGACCTGTGCGATGCCTACCCGGACCTGGTTCAGGTGCTGGAGCCGATGTTCAGCAATTTCGGCGGCCGCGATTCCTTCGGCGGCGAAATCGTGACCATCAAGTGCTTCGAAGACAACTCGCTGGTCAAGGAGCAAGTCGAGCAACCGGGCGCCGGCAAGGTGCTGGTGGTGGACGGTGGCGGCTCTCTGCGTCGGGCCTTGCTGGGTGACATGCTGGCGGAAAAAGCCGCGAAGAGTGGCTGGGAAGGGCTGGTGATCTACGGGTGCATCCGCGACGTCGACGTCATCGCCCAGACCGACCTCGGCGTCCAGGCCCTGGCCAGTCATCCGATGAAAACCGACAAGCGCGGCATCGGCGACCTCAACGTAGCGGTGACCTTTGCCGGCGTGACGTTCCGTCCGGGCGAGTATGTGTACGCGGACAACAACGGCGTGATCGTCTCGCCAAGCCCGTTGAAAATGCCTGAATGAAGCGCTACAGCCATAAGGGATGAGGATGTTCGAGGAAGAAAACGCGCAATGGGGGCTGGTGCATGCCCTGGTGTTGGACGGTAAGGGCGGCGCGCGTTCCATTGCCCGGACCGACCTCGACGAATTGCAGTTGCAGGCCCACGAAAGCCTGTGGCTGCACTGGGATCGCAGTCATCCGCAAACTCACACCTGGTTGCGCAAATCCAGCGGCCTGAGCGAATTCAACTGCGACCTGCTGCTGGAAGAGAACACCCGTCCGCGCCTGCTGCCCCTGCCTAACGCCGAGCTGCTGCTGTTCCTGCGGGGGATCAACCTGAACCCGGGGGCCGAGCCGGAAGACATGGTCTCGGTGCGGATCTTCGCCGCTGCCCAGCGTGTGATCTCCCTGCGTTTGCGACCGCTGCGTGCCACCGATGAGCTGTTGGCGCAACTGGCCGAGGGCAAGGGGCCGAAGACCGCGTCGGAACTCATCCTTTATATGGCCCAGTACCTCACCAACAAGGTGCAGGACCTGGTCACCTGTCTCTCGGAAATCGTCGATGGCGAGGAAGAAAAACTCGATACCGACGAACGGTACACCCCCGAGCACGACGCCATTTTGCACATCCGTCGAAGGGCGGCCGGGTTGAAGCGGTTCCTGGCGCCGCAGCGGGACATTTTCGCCCAGATGACCCGGCTGAAACTGCCGTGGTTCGTCGAAGACGATGGCGATTACTGGAACGAATTGAACAACAGCCTGACCCGTTACCTCGAGGAGCTGGAATTGACTCGCGAGCGCGTGGGGCTTGTGCTGGAGGCCGAAGACCGGCGCCTGTCGGTGCGCATGAACCGCACCATGTACCGCTTCGGCATCATCACCGGAATTTTCCTGCCGATGAGTTTCCTGACCGGCCTGTTGGGCATCAATGTGGGCGGTATCCCGTTCTCGGCGAGCCCCTACGGTTTCCTGGTCGCGTGCTTGCTGATGGTCTGTGTGGCGCTGGGACAGTGGTGGCTGTTCCGGCGTCTGCGCTGGGTGTGATGAGGCTTCATGTGACCCGACGAAATCTGATCGCGTCTTCCACAGACATCACGAGAGGTGCGTATGCACGATCCGTTTGAACAGTCTTTGCGCGACATGCTCAAGGCTTCGCCGTCCAGCCGGGACGACGACGCATGCCTGGGACGTGTACTGAAAACCGCCAACCGCCAGGTCGGCGCCAGTGATCTGTTCAGCCTGCTGGGCCGTTGGCTGCCCGCGCTGATGATCGCCTTGAACAACGGGTCGGCCCATGTCGCGCCGGTTTCCCGCCGTAAACCTGTTACTCGCACCGCTGATAAGGCTGATTGAATATGGAACTTGATCTCTGGACCCAGAGCCTCGTCACGGCAATGACCGCGTTGTGGACCAAGGTGGCCAACTTCATCCCGAACCTCTTCGGCGCCCTGGTGGTGCTGTTGCTCGGTTTCGTCGTGGCCAAATTGCTGGACACGCTGCTCTCCAAACTGCTCGCCAAACTGGGCCTCGATCGCCTGATGGGCGGCACCGGCCTGACCAAGTTGCTGTCGCGAGGCGGCATCCAGGTGCCCATTTCGACCCTGGTTGGCAAGATCGTCTATTGGTTCGTATTGCTCATTTTCCTGGTTTCGGCGGCTGAATCCCTTGGACTTGAGCGAGTTTCAGCTACGCTGGACATGCTTGCGCTGTATTTGCCGAAAGTATTCGGCGCCGCGCTGGTGCTCCTGGTGGGTGTCCTGTTGGCCCAACTGGCCAACGGGCTGGTGCGTGGCGCCGCCGAAGGCGTGGGGCTGGACTACGCCGCCGGCGTTGGGCGAATCGCCCAGGGCCTGGTGATCATCATCAGTATCTCGGTTGCGATCAGCCAGTTGGAGGTCAAGACAGACCTGCTCAACCACGTGATCGTGATCGTTTTGATTACCGTTGGTCTGGCCGTTGCGCTGGCCATGGGGTTGGGAAGCCGGGAAATCGCCGGCCAGATTCTCGCGGGAATCTATGTGCGTGAATTGTATGAGGTTGGGCAACAGGTGCGTGTTGGCGAGGTCGAAGGTCAGATCGAAGAGATCGGCACGGTGAAAACCACATTGCTGACCGACGAGGGCGAACTGGTGTCGCTCTCCAATCGGATCCTGCTGGAACAGCATGTGAGTAGCCGCTAACCCGGCAAACCCTGCTAATGTATGCCGCCGCAAAATGCCTGCTATTCCAGGCTGCGGCGCACATTGACCTAGACTGTCGGCCCGACCTGTTTTGAACAAACCCCAATCGCTGTCCACGCGCTACGACCCCCGTGATCTCTCCGATGAGGAGTTGGTTGCCCGCGCGCATACGGAGCTGTTCCACGTAACGCGCGCCTATGAAGAGTTGATGCGCCGCTACCAAAGGACATTATTTAACGTTTGTGCACGGTACCTGGGGAACGATCGCGATGCTGACGATGTCTGTCAGGAGGTGATGTTGAAGGTGCTGTATGGGTTGAAGAACTTCGAGGGGAAATCGAAGTTCAAGACCTGGCTCTACAGCATCACCTACAACGAATGCATCACGCAGTACCGTAAGGAACGGCGAAAGCGTCGCTTGATGGACGCTCTGAGCCTGGACCCTCTTGAAGAAGCGTCTGAGGAAAAGGCGCCCAAACCCGAGGAGAAGGGTGGACTCGATCGCTGGTTGGTCCATGTAAACCCGATTGATCGGGAAATTCTGGTGCTACGATTTGTCGCAGAGCTGGAGTTCCAGGAGATCGCAGACATAATGCACATGGGTTTGAGCGCGACAAAAATGCGTTACAAGCGCGCTCTTGACAAATTGCGTGAGAAATTTGCAGGCATTGCTGAAACTTAGTTCGGCGCAAATATCTCTTACGTGTAGGCAAGTTCTGATAGACTTGCCGCCGAGTTGTCCCCCGGTTTGCGGGACTGCTTCACAATCACCAGATGGGGATTTAACGGATGAAACTGAAAAACACCTTGGGCTTTGCCATTGGTTCTTTGATTGCTGCCACTTCGTTCGGCGCTCTGGCACAAGGCCAAGGCGCAGTTGAAATCGAAGGCTTCGCCAAGAAAGAACAATTCGACAGCGCTCGTAACTTCAAGAACAACGGCAACCTGTTCGGCGGTTCGATCGGTTACTTCCTGACCGACGACGTTGAACTGCGTCTGGCCTACGACGAAGTGCACAACGCACGTACCGACGACGGCACCAACGTCAAGGGCGCCAACACTGCCCTGGACGCTCTGTACCACTTCAACAACCCAGGCGACATGCTGCGTCCTTACGTCTCGGCCGGTTTCTCCGACCAGAGCATCGACCAGAATGGCAGCAACGGTCGTAACCGTTCTACCTTCGCCAACGTTGGTGGCGGCGCCAAGCTGTACTTCACCGAGAACTTCTACGCCCGTGCTGGCGTTGAAGCTCAATACAACATCGACCAAGGCGACACCGAGTGGGCGCCAAGCGTTGGTATCGGTGTGAACTTCGGTGGCGGCTCCAAGCCTGCTGCTGCTCCAGTTCCAGCTCCGGCTGAAGTCTGCTCCGACAGCGACAACGACGGCGTGTGCGACAACGTCGACAAGTGCCCAGACACCCCTGCCAACGTCACTGTTGACGCTGACGGCTGCCCAGCCGTTGCTGAAGTTGTACGCGTTGAGCTGGACGTCAAGTTCGACTTCGACAAGTCGGTCGTCAAGCCTAACAGCTACGGCGACATCAAGAACCTGGCTGACTTCATGAAGCAGTACCCATCCACCACCACTACTGTTGAAGGTCACACTGACTCCGTCGGTCCTGACGCTTACAACCAGAAACTGTCTGAGCGTCGTGCAAACGCCGTCAAGCAAGTTCTGACCAACCAGTACGGTGTTGAATCGTCCCGCGTTCAGTCCGTTGGCTACGGCGAATCCCGCCCAGTTGCTGACAACGCCACTGAAGCTGGTCGTGCTGTTAACCGTCGCGTAGAAGCGCAGGTTGAAGCCCAAGCTAAGTAATTAGCCCACAGCTTTGGAAGAGCCCGGCTTAGGCCGGGCTTTTCTTTGCCTGGGATTTATGAAAATGAGGGGGGCGTTGCCGCAAAACAGTTGGTTAAACACAAAACCTGTGGGAGCGAGCTTGCTCGCGATAGCGGTGTGTCAGCCAGTATTGATGCTGCTGACCCGATGCTATCGCGAGCAAGCTCGCTCCCACATTAGGCTAGGTGTTGTTTGTTACAGCGCCGAAGCCTGAACCCACGCAGGCTGTGATGCGGTGAGTTCGGCAGCACCGGCCACCGCACCGATCACCAGGATCGCCGGGCTCTTGAGCTGGAAGGCGCTGGCATCGGCTTCCATCGACGCCAGGTCGCTGCGGCAATCACGCTGGTGGGGCAGGGAGGCGTTTTCGATCATGGCCACGGGCGTGTTTGCCGCCAGGCCACCGGCCAGCAACTGCTCGCGGATCTCGCTCAGCTTCGCCACGCCCATGTACACCACCAGGGTCGTACCGCTTTGCGCCAGCGCCTGCCAGTTCAGGCTACTGCCATCCTGGGTGTGGGCGGTCACCAGGGTCACGCCCCGGGCGACGCCGCGCAGGGTCAGCGGGATGTCACAGCGGGTGGCCCCGGCCAGGCCCGCCGTGATGCCATTGACCAACTCCACTTCGACACCTTGCGCCTGCAGCCACTGTGCTTCTTCACCGCCACGGCCAAAGATGCACGGATCGCCGCCCTTGAGGCGCACCACGCATTTGCCCTGGCGGGCATAGCGCAGCATCAGTCGATGGATGAACGCCTGAGGGGTGGAGCGGCAGCCACCGCGTTTGCCCACGGCGATGACGCGGGCACCGGGACAATGTTCCAGCACCGCCTCGTTGACCAGATCATCGATCAACACCACGTCGGCCTCGCGCAGCGCGCGCACGGCCTTGAGGGTCAGCAACTCAGGGTCGCCAGGACCTGCACCCACCAGCCAGACTTTTGCGTTCATAGTGTTTTCCTCACGAGAGAGCGGCCATCGGTTGCGCTGAGGCAACCAGCAGGCGCTTGATTTCCGGTACGCAGGAACCGCATTGCGTGCCACAGCCCAATTCCTTTTTCAGCCCCTGCAAGTCCAGGCCGCGTTCGATGCCGGCGCAGATCGCGCGCTGGCTGACGTTCAAGCAGTTGCACAGTGTCTTGCCGCCGCTACCGCCACCCACCGCCGCGCCGACATTGCCTGGCGGAGCGCTCAATGGCGCCAGCAGCCAGCGGCGCAGTTGTTCATCGCTGCGACCTTCCTGCCACAGATTCTGCAACCAGTGCCGGGCGAGGGTTTCGCCGGCCAGGCGGATGGCGGTGATGCGACCGTTCTCGATCCGCACCCGTTTGCCGATGGCACGACGCGGATCGTCGTAGGCCAGCACCGGGCCGTCGATCAGCCCCAGTTGCTCGTCGATGGCCTGCAGCAGTTCGGGATCGGGCGCTGCGGCGCTGGCCGCGCGAATCACCAGCGCCGGGCGTTCACGGCCGGTTAGGCTGAGGCTGACGTAGGCAAACGCCTCACAGAGCGGTCGAAGCGTCTCCAGATGCTGTTGAACATCGCCCTCGATCAATGTGAACAACTGCCAAGGCAGGTTCACCGGTTCCAGGCGTACGCCGCTGTGCTTGAGTTCCGGCTGTTTCGACAACGGGTCGAAGGCCGGTTGGGTCAGGCGGTTGACCCCACCCTTGAGGAACCGGTCACCCCAGTGCATGGGCAGGAACGCCTGGCCGGGACGCACGCTTTCGTCGCTGTCCACGGCCACGACCACCGCGCCGCGCCGGCTTTTCAGGCTGACCAGGTCGCCGGCCTGCAAGCGATGGCGCTGCAGTTCGTCAGGGTGCAGGCTGAGGACGGCTTCATTCACATGACCGAACAATTGTGCGGCGGTGCCGGTGCGGCTCATGCCGTGCCATTGATCGCGCAGCCGCCCGGTGTTCAGGGTCAAGGGGTAGCGTGCGTCGCGCAGCTCCCTGGCGGCACGATACGGTTCGGCGACAAATCGCGCGCGCCCGCTGTCGGTGGGAAAGATCCCGTCTTCGTACAGGCGCGCGGTGCCGGTCGTGGCGCCTTCCGGGAAGGGCCATTGCTGGGGGCCGAGTTCATCGATCAGGGCATGGCTGATGCCGGACAGATCGAGGTCGCGCCCGCGGGTCAGGTGTTTGTATTCGTCGAACACCTGGGCCGGGCTGGCAAAGTCGAACAGGCTGGGCTGGCCCGGCCGCAGGCGTTGTTCCAGGCGCTGGGCGAAGTCCACGGTAATCGCCCAGTCCGGGCGTGCTTCACCGGGCGCGTTGACCGCCCGGCGAACGTGGGAAATACGCCGTTCGGAGTTGGTCACCGAACCCTCTTTCTCGCCCCAGCTGGCCGCGGGCAGCAGCAGGTCGGCGAAGGCGGCGGTCTCGGTGGTGCGGAACGCTTCCTGCAACACCACGAACGGACAGGCTTGCAGCGCGTCCCGTACCGCCGTCTGGTCCGGCATCGATTGGGCCGGGTTGGTGCAGGCGATCCACAAGGCCTTGATCTTGCCGCTGCGCACTTCGTCGAACAACTCGATGGCGCTCAGGCCCGGGTTGGCCGGCAACTGCTCGACGCCCCAGTAGCGGGCGACCTCATCGCGGTGTTCCGGGTTGTTGGCTTCCCGATGACCGGGCAACAGGTTCGACAGGCTGCCGGTTTCCCGTCCGCCCATAGCGTTGGGCTGGCCGGTCAGCGAGAACGGCCCCGCGCCCGGACGGCCGATTTGCCCGGTGGCCAAGTGCAGATTGATCAACGCGCTGTTCTTCGCACTGCCGGCGGTGGACTGGTTCAAGCCCATGCACCACAGCGACAGGAAACTCGGCGCGTTGCCAACCCATTCGGCGCACTGGTGCAGTTGTTCGACACTGATGCCGCACACCTGGGCGACCATGGCCGGGGTGTAGTCGCGCACCAGGTTCTTCAATTCAGCCAGGCCTTCGGTGTGGGCCTTGATGAAATCGCGGTCGACCCAGTCTTCCCACAGCAACAGGTGCAAAATCCCGTGGAACAAGGCGACGTCGGTTCCCGGCAGGATCGCCAGGTGCAGGTCAGCCAGGTCGCAGGTGTCGGTGCGCCGAGGGTCGATGACGATGATTTTCATCTGCGGACGGCGGGACTTGGCTTCTTCGAGGCGACGAAACAGGATCGGATGCGCGTAGGCCATGTTGCTGCCGACGATCATCACGCAATCGCTCAGTGCCAGGTCTTCATAGTTGCAGGGCGGGGCGTCGGCACCGAGGCTGCGCTTGTAGCCGACCACGGCCGAAGACATGCACAGGCGCGAATTGCTGTCGATGTTGTTGGTGCCGACCAAGGCCCGGGCGAGTTTGTTGAACGCGTAGTAGTCCTCGGTCAGCAACTGGCCGGAAATGTAGAACGCCACGCTGTCGGGGCCGTGCTCGGCAATAGTGGCCGCGAAGACGCTGGCGGCATGCTCCAGGGCGCTGTCCCAGTCGGTACGGGCGCGGGCCAGGCCCTTGCCCAGGCGCAGTTCGGGGTACAGGGCGCGGGCGGCGAGGTCGCCGGTCAGGTGCAGGGTCGAGCCCTTGCTGCACAGTTTGCCAAAATTGGCCGGGTGGGTGGGGTCGCCACTGACGCCGAGAATGCGCTCGTCGTCATGGTCGATCAGCACGCCGCAACCGACCCCGCAGTAACAGCAGGTCGAGGCAGTGGTTTGGTGGCTCATCAGCTTGCGTCCCGTAGCGCCAGCAGGACCCGGCCGTTTTCGACACGGGCCGAATGATGATGGGCGCAGCCCACATCCGGCGCCTGGGCCTCACCGCTTTGCAGGTCGATCTGCCAGTTGTGCAATGGGCAGGCCACGCGTTTGCCGTAGATCAGTCCCTGGGACAACGGCCCCCCTTTGTGCGGGCAACGGTCGTCGAGTGCGAAGACTTCATCGTCGCTGGTACGAAAAATCGCGATATCGCCTTTCGGGCCCTGGATGATGCGTGAGCCCAGGGCGTTGATCTCTTCCAATGCGCAGATATCCAGCCAGTTCATGCCGGCACCTCCAGGTTCTTCACGGGGATGACTTCGAACTCTTTTTTCAGCTGGGGTTGTTCCAGGCGCTGTTTCCATGGGTCCTGTTCCAGGGCCAGGGAAAATTTCAGGCGTTCATGCAGCGCTTTGCGGCGGGCCGGGTCTTCCAGCACGGCTTTCTTGATGTGCTCCATGCCGACCCGCTGCATGTAGTGCACGGTGCGCTCGAGGTAGAAGGCTTCTTCGCGGTACAGCTGCAGGAATGCGCCGTTGTATTCGCGGACTTCTTCGGCGGTCTTGAGCTTGACGAAGAACTCGGCGACTTCGGTCTTGATCCCGCCGTTGCCACCGATGTACATCTCCCAGCCGGAGTCGACGCCGATGATGCCGACGTCCTTGATGCCCGCCTCCGAACAATTGCGTGGGCAGCCCGAGACCGCCAGCTTCACCTTGTGTGGCGACCACATGTTGAACAGGTCGTGCTCCAGTTCAATGCCCAGCTGGGTGGAGTTCTGCGTGCCAAAGCGGCAGAACTCGCTGCCCACGCAGGTCTTCACGGTGCGGATGGACTTGCCGTAGGCGTGGCCGGACGGCATGTCGAGGTCTTTCCAGACACCCGGCAGGTCGTGCTTCTTGATGCCCAGCAAGTCGATGCGTTGCCCGCCGGTGACCTTGACCATGGGCACGCTGTATTTATCGGCGACGTCGGCGATGCGGCGCAGCTCCGCCGGCGTGGTCACGCCGCCCCACATCCGCGGCACGACCGAGTAGGTGCCGTCTTTCTGGATGTTGGCGTGGGCGCGTTCGTTGATCAGGCGCGACTGTGGGTCGTCCTGGGCTTCGCCGGGCCAGGTGGAGATCAGGTAGTAGTTCAGGGCCGGGCGGCAGGTGGCGCAGCCGTTGGGGGTGCGCCAGTTCAGGTAGCTCATGGTGCCGGCGATGGTCAGCAGGTGTTCGTCGCGGATCGCCTGGCGGATCTGGCCGTGGTTGAGGTCGCTGCAGCCGCAGATGGCTTTCTCGCTTTTCGGCTTGACGTCCGCCGCACCGCCCACGGTGTTGATCAGGATCTGCTCCACCAGGCCGGCGCAGGAGCCGCAGGAACTGGCGGCCTTGGTGTGTTTTTTAACGTCATCGACGCTGAACAGCCCGTGTTCCTGGATCGCCTTGACGATGGTGCCCTTGCACACACCGTTACAGCCGCAGACTTCGGCGCTGTCGGCCATGCTCATGGCTTTGTCCTGGCCCTGGTGGCCGACATCGCCCAAGGCGTTTTCACCGAACATGAGGTGATCGCGGATTTCGCTGATCCCGGCGTTTTCACGGATCTGGCGGAAATACCAGCCGCCGTCCGCCGTATCGCCGTACAGGCAGGCGCCGACCAGCACGTCGTCCTTGATCACCAGCTTCTTGTAGACGCCGCCAATCGGGTCAGAGAGGGTGATGGTCTCGGTGCCTTCGCCGCCCATGAAGTCACCGGCGGAAAACAGGTCGATGCCGGTGACCTTGAGCTTGGTCGAGGTCACCGAACCCTTGTAGGTGGCGAAGCCCAGTTGCGCAAGGTGGTTGGCGCAGACCTTGGCCTGTTCGAACAGCGGGGCCACCAGGCCATAGGCCGTGCCGCGATGGTTGGCGCATTCGCCGATGGCATAGATGCGCGGGTCGTAGGTCTGCATCGTGTCGTTGACCAGGATCCCGCGGCTGCACGGAATGCCGGACTTTTCCGCCAGCTCGGTGTTGGGGCGGATGCCGGCGGCCATCACCACCAGGTCGGCGGGGATGATGTCGCCGTTCTTGAACTGGACCGAGCCGACCCGGCCGTTGCCGGCGTCGTGCAGGGCCTGGGTCTGCTCGTTGAGGCGAAAGGTCAGGCCACGCTCTTGCAGCGCGCTTTGCAGCAATTGGCCGCTGGTCTTGTCCAGCTGCCGCTCCAGTAGCCAGTCACCGAGGTGCACCACGGTCACGTCCATGCCCCGCAGCTTCAAGCCGTTGGCGGCTTCGAGGCCCAGCAGGCCGCCGCCGATCACCACGGCGTGCTTGTGGGTCTTGGCGGTGTCGATCATGGCCTGGGTGTCGGCGATGTCGCGGTAGCCGATGACGCCTTCGAGCGTGTGGCCAGGGATCGGCAGGATGAACGGCGTGGAGCCGGTGGCGATCAGCAGGCGATCGTACTCGGCCTCGGTGCCGTCCTGGGCGATGACCCGGCGCTTGACCCGATCGATCTGCACCACCTTGCGGTTGAGCAGCAGGTTGATGTGATTGTCCTGGTACCAGCTCAGGTCGTTGAGCACGATCTCTTCGAACGTCTGCTCGCCGGCCAGCACCGGCGACAGCAGGATACGGTTGTAGTTGGTGTGGGGCTCGGCGCCGAACACCGTGATGTCGTACAGCTCGTTGCTCAGCTTGAGCAATTCTTCAAGGGTCCGAACCCCGGCCATACCGTTGCCGATCATCACCAGTTTGAGTTTTTTCATCAGGGTTCTCCGCGAGCTCATGCCCGTTTCATCACGGCGATCGGGCTGACTCGGCCATTTTTTCGAAAACAAAAAAGGCGTCCCGCTAGCAAGCTAGCGAGGACGCCTTTGTCCTGGTCCCGTTCTCTCGGGAGGCACCGCCCTCATCGTTGGAGGCGTTGCCTTATGTCTGTTGCCAGGGGTTATGCAGTGGTTGTGCCAAGTGGGCCAAGGGTGTGGATTTATTGGGCGGGCCGCTGGTCGGGCGCGCAATGGCGGGATTTATTGCACCGAATCAAAGCGTATTGCCCGGTAATGGAGCGTTGGGGCTGGCGCATCGCGGCGCAAGCTTTGCTCCTGCATTGGATCGATTGTGGGAGCGGGCTTGCCCGCGAAAGCGGTGCGTCAGTCAACATCCATGCTGAAGGTGCTGACGCCTTCGCGGGCAAGCCCGCTCCCACAGGATCTCAGCTGTGAAATACCAGGAACAGCAGCACGATGTTCACCACCAGAGAAACCAGCGCCAACGTGCGCCAGACCTTCAGCGGCTCGCGTTCCAACAGTGGCCGGGGCCTTACGCTCAAGCTGCGACGTTCGCCCTGTTCCAGCAACAGCAGCCATTCCTCGGCGGTTTCGAAGCGCTCGTCCGGGTCTGCCGCCACGGCCCGTTCCAGGCTTTGCCCGAGCCATTCGGCCAGGTCCGGCCGATAACGGTGGGCACTGACCGGCACGCCAAAGCGCGGCCGCTGGAACGCCTCGATCTCGCCATAGGGGTAGTGGCCGGTCAGCAGGAAGTACAGGGTCACGCCCACGGCGTACAGGTCTTGCCGAGCGGTCGGCGCGTGGCCGGCGAAGGCTTCCGGGGCGATGTAGCTGGGCGTTCCGGGCAAGACGTTGGCCTGGTCTTCGGACAGCCCCGGGCAGTAGGCCAGCCCGAAATCCAGCAGGCGCAATTCGCCATCGTCCCCCAGGTGCAGGTTTTCCGGCTTGATGTCGCGGTGGTAGATCTGCCGTCGATGCAGGAGCCCCACCGCGCGCACCAGCCGTTGCGCCAGGTCTAGCCATTGTGCCAATGGCAACGGGCCGCCCTGGTCGAACAGCTCGGCCAGGGTCAGGCCGGGGTATTCGCGCATCACGTAATACAGGTGCTGGCGCTGGGGCACGCCATGGACTTCCGGAAATTGTCGACCGGCGACCCGCCTGAGAAACCATTCCTCGGAGAGCAGCGCTTGCCCGGCCCGACTGTCGTCCCGGAGCTGGCCGGGCAGGGTTTTCAACAGCCATGGCTGGCCCTGGCCGTCGTGCACCCGGTAGAGCAGTGATTGCTGGCTTTGACCGAGCAAAGCTTCGACCTGCCACCCCTCGAAGGCCTGGCCTGCTTTCAGCGCTGGGGGCAGGGGCCATTGCTGCAACTGGATCAGCGCGTCGCCGATGCTCGCTTCGCCCAAGGCGTCGACGCGCACCAGCAAGGCGCTGGCGTTGTCCTGGCTGCCGGCCAGGTGCGCGGCGTTGACCAGGGTCTGCGCTGCGCGATCGAGGTCCGGTTGGTCGCGCAGGACGCCGGCGATGGCCGTGTCCCCCAGGGCGGCCCAGACGCCGTCGCTGAGCAGGACGAAAGTTTCGTCGGGGCGCAGTTCGCCATCGAGGAAATCCAGCACCAGGTGTTGATCCAGCCCCAACGCCCGCTTGAGCACATGTTGCATGCCCTGTTGGTCCCAGACGTGGTCTTCGCTGATGCGATGCAGATGATCGGCGTGCCAGCGGTAGACCCGGCAATCGCCGACATGGGCGAGGGTGAAGCGACGGCCCCGCAGGACCAGCGCGCTGACGGTGGTGAGCAGCGGTTGCCCGCCACCGTTGGCTTGCAGCCAGCGATTCTGCGCCAGCAGCAGGCGATCCAGTGCCTGGGCCACGCCCCAGGTTTGTGGCGTGGCGTAATAGTCCAGAGCCAGCGCCTGCAAGGTCGACCGGGCCGCCAGCCCGCCGTCGGCGCATTGGCTCACGCCGTCGGCGATGGCGAACAGGTAGCCCTTGCTGGCGGCCAGGGCCGGGGCTGGGGTGACCAGGCGCAGGGCGTCCTGGTTTTCGTCCCGTGGGCCGATGGCGCTGGCTTCGGCAAAACTCAGTTGCAGGCTCATGGGGTTGGCTTACACCCGGGCGGCGGTGACGGCAGCCGAACCCCAGGTGGTTCTCCAGCGACGCTTGACGCCGTACAGGCCGAACCAGGCCAGGACGCCGAGGCTGGCGAACAACCACAGCGCCATCTGGTAGCTGCCGGTGCTCTGCTTGATCGCACCCATGCCCGCCGCCAGGGCGAAACCGCCGATGCCGCCGGCCATGCCGATCAGCCCGGTCATCACGCCGATCTCGCGACGGAAGCGTTGCGGCACCAGTTGGAACACCGCGCCGTTGCCCGCACCCAGGCCGAGCATGGTGCAGACGAACAGGGCCAGGGCGGCGTAGGAGTTCGGCAGGTTGAAGCCCACCGCGGCAATGCAGATGGCCGCGACGGTGTACATGCCCAGCAAGGTGCGGATGCCGCCGAAACGGTCGGCCAGGGCGCCGCCCAAGGGCCGCATCAGGCTGCCGCCAAAGACGCAGGCGGCGGTGTAGTAGCCGGCCGTCACCGGGCTCAGGCCATACTGGTCGTTGAAGTAGCCGGGCAGGGCGCTGGCCAGGCCGATGAAGCCGCCGAAGGTCACGCTGTAGAAGAACATGAACCACCAGCTGTCACGGTCGCCCAGGGCCTTGAGGTAATCGGCCATGGATTTGGCTTTGGGGCGCTCGGGAGCGTTCTTGGCCAGCCAGGCGAAGAGGACCAGGGTCAGCGCCAGGGGGATGAGGGCGAAACCGAACACGTTGGTCCAACCGAACGTCACGGCCATGATCGGCGCGATCAACGCGGCGAGCACGGTGCCCGAGTTACCGGCACCGGCGATGCCCATCGCCTTGCCTTGGTGCTGGGGCGGATACCACTGCGAGGCCAACGGCAGGGCCACGGCGAACGAAGCCCCGGCCACCCCCAGGAACAGGCCCAGCAGCAGGGCTTGTTCATAGCTGTGGATGCCCAGCTTCCAGGCGCAGAACAATGCGCTGATTACGATCACTTGACCCACCATGCCGGCAGTCTTTGGCGAAATCCGATCGGCCAGAAGGCCCATGAACAGGCGCAGCACCGCGCCGGCCAGGATCGGCGTAGCGACCATCAGGCCGCGTTGCTGAGTGGTCAGGTGCAGGTCGGTCGAGATCTGCACCGCCAATGGGCCGAGCAGGTACCAGACCATGAAACTCAGGTCGAAATACAGGAAGGCCGCGAACAGGGTCGGGGTGTGGCCGGATTTCCAGAAGCTTGAATTCATCGCGCACCTCAGCGGTTAAAGTCTCGAAAATGAGTCAGTGCTTCGAGGTGGTGCGCCACAACGGCGACCCCCACCGACCCCGGACGTTGGGGCCAAAGCAAAAAAACGCCGCAACCCGAGTCGCCAAGCCAGGCGAAAAGGGTGTGCGACGTCTTTGTCGTAGGTGGGGCAACCGCCGTTGGTTACCTGTGAGGTTGCTTAAGCGAGATCTGTGCCAACCTGTGAGGGCTATCGCGAGCAAGCTCGCTCCCACAGGTAACTTGGGGGGCTCACAAAGGCAGTGTTCACCCTAAAGCCCGCTCCCACAGGTGACTTGGGGTGTTCACAAAGGCAGTGTTCACCCTAGAGCCCATGTGGGAGCGAGCTTGCTCGCGAAGGCGCCAGGCCAGGCGCCGCGGGGCGTTCAGCCGAGCAGTTCGTTCATGGCAATGATCTGCTCGGCCACCTGGATCAGCTTCTGCTGGCGGCTCATGGCCTGGCGGCGCATCAGGGTGTAGGCCTGTTCTTCGTTGCAATCCTTCATCTTCATCAGCATGCCCTTGGCCAGTTCGATGCGCTTGCGTTCGGCCAGTTGCTGGTCGCGGGCCAGCAGTTGGGCGCGCAGGGCCTGGTCGCTTTCGAAGCGGGCCATGGCCACGTCGAGGATCGGTTGCAGGCGCGCGGCGTGGATGCCTTCGACGATGTAGGCGCTGACCCCCGACTTGATGGCCTGGCGCATCACATCAGGGTCGTGCTCGTCGGTGAACATGACGATCGGTCGTGGCTGGTCGCGACTGACCAGCACCACTTGCTCCATCACATCGCGTCCGGGTGACTCGGTATCGATCAGAATCACGTCCGGACGCACCGTTTCGACGCGTGCGGGCAAATCGATGGTCAGGCCGGATTCGTCGATCACCTCGAACCCGGCTTCAATCAGGGCCGCTTTCAGGCGCCCGACTTTTTTCGCGGTGTCATTGATCAGCAGGATACGCAGCATGTGGAAGGCTCCTGTCAGCGACTGGCGAAAAGGGCGGTGGCATCGCTCAAGGCGTGCAGCTTGAAGCTTTTGGCATACCCGGCCGGGTCCGTGCCGTCCCAGGTGGTGCCGTCGATCAACAGGCTGCTGCGCATGTCCGGCAGCGGGGCGGGGATGTCCAGCGCCGCGCAGGCTTCACGGTACAGCGTGAGTTGCTGGACTTGCCGCGCCACGTCCAGGTAGTCCGGGTCCTCGCGCAGCAAGCCCCAGCGGCGGAATTGGGTCATGAACCACATGCCGTCGGACAGGTACGGCAGGTTCACCGCGCCGCCCGCATGGAAGCGCATGGCGTGAGGATCCTGCCAGCTGTTGCCCAGGCCGTCGGCATAGATCCCCAGCAAGCGCGGTTCGATGCAGTCCAGCGGGGCGTCGAGGTATTGCGGCGCACTCAACAGTTGTGCGGTGCTGCGGCGGTTCTCGCTGCTCTGCTCGATGAAGCGGCTGGCCTCGAGGATCGCCATCACCAGGGCCCGGGCGGTGTTGGGGTACTGCTCGACGAACGCGCGGGTGCAGCCCAGGACTTTTTCCGGGTGGTCGGGCCAGATGGTCTGGGTGGTTGCCAGGGTGAACCCCAGGTTCTGCTTCACCGCGCTGGCGCACCAGGGCTCGCCGACGCAGAAGCCGTCGATCCGCCCGGCCTGCAAGTGGGCGATCATCTGGGGCGGCGGCACCACCACGCTGTCGACGTCGGTCAAGGGGTGGATGCCCTGGGCCGCCAGCCAGTAATAGAGCCACATGGCATGGGTGCCGGTGGGAAACGTCTGGGCGAAGGTCAGTTTCGGGCGAGATTGGTGCACATGCCGTTCCAGTGCCTCAGGACTGGTCACGCCCTGGGCCTGCAAGCCGTGGGACAGGTTGATGCTCTGGCCGTTCTGGTTCAGCCCCATCAGCACGGCCATGTCGGTGGGCGCCACGCCGCCGATGCCCAAGTGCACCGCGTAGACCAGGCCGTACAAGCTGTGGGCGGCGTCGATTTCACCACTGACCAGCTTGTCCCGCAGGTTGGCCCAGGATGCCTGGCGCTTGAGGTTCAGGGTCAGGCCGTAGGGCTGGGCGAACCCCTGGGTGGCGGCCACCACCAGGGGGGCGCAGTCGCTCAGGGCCATGAAGCCAAGATTGACCGCGCTCTTTTCCGGGGCATCGCTGCCATTGACCCAGGCCAGGGGGTTGGCTGGAACTTCATTCATCGCGCATCACCTTCCACATGAAAGCGCCGCCATCCGGCTGGATGACGGCGCCCTTGTCCTCAAAACCGTGTGGCACTCATCCCGGCAACGGCATGGGCACCGATGAACGAAAAGGGTGCAAGGCATATGCCAGCCCGGTGCTCATCATCTTTGCATCAAGATTTCAGGCGCCGCGCCTTTCATCCTGTCGCTCCTTCCATTCGCCACGTTGCAGAGGAGACACCGGTGCAGGACACATCATCTCGCTCCACGGTATTGACTGACCCGCGCGAGCGGGTGGTGCACCTGCGGGTCGTCCAGGGCGCGGTGGCGCTGGACAGCGCAGGGGGCGGGCAGCGGCAGGCCCTGCCGAGCGGTTGGCAAGGGCTGGTGGTGCTGCGCGACCCGTTGCGGTTTTCCGGTGACCAATTGCACGTGCTGCCGGTCTGCCCGGCGCCGCTGGTGAAGTTGCAGGCGTTCTTCGACATGAGCGATGCCTTCGCCGCGAAAAGAACCGAGGTCGCGCCATGGGCCTTGTTGCCGGTGGCGGATGACGTCGTGCGGACTCCGGCGCGGCTCGAGCGCTGGTTCATTGAACAGGCGCTGGGTGGCACCCCGGGTTATCACGCCGTTGCACCGTTGTTGCGCCAGCATGAAAGCTACGGCCTGGTGCGTTTTTTGTTGGAGCAAGGCACCCGCAGCGAAAAGCTCAACACCCTCGCGCAGCGCTACGGGGTGTCGGTCTCGCACTTTCGCCGGCTCTGCCGGCAGGCCCTGGGCAGCGCGGCCAAACCGGCCTTGCGCGGGTGGCGCACGGCCCAGGCGTTGTTGGACATGAGCCTGGGCAACGGTTCGCTGACCGACGTCGCGCTGGCGTTCGGCTTTGCCTCTTCCTCGCATTTCTCCAAAGAAGTGCGCGAGCTGGTGGGGTTCGCCCCCAGCAGCCTGGCCGACATCACCTACCTGCCGGGCAAGTGAACCGATGAGCCGTCGCGCGTTGTCCCTGTCCTTGCTCCTGCTGCTCGCACCCCTCGCGGCTCGGGCCGACGTCTACAGCTTCGAAGCTCGCGAGCAGAGCGCACGAACGTTTTTCAGCGAGCTGTCAGGCGTGCTCGGCAAGCCTGTCATCGTCAGCAAGGTGGCGGCGGCCAAGCGGGTGGGCGGCACCTTCGACTTGCGTACGCCACAGCAGACGTTCGAGCGCATCAGCGCGCAAATGGGCCTGATCTGGTACAGCGACGGTCAGGCGATCTACCTGTACGACGGCTCGGAAATCAAAAGCTCGATGGCCTCGTTGCAGACGCTGACGGTGGCCAAGCTGCTGGCGTTTCTCAAGCAATCCGGGCTGCACGACCCACGCTACCCGTTGCGTAACGATGGCCTGCGCACCTTTCACGTGTCCGGGCCGCCGATCTACGTCGACCTGGTGCTACAGGCCGCGCAGTTGATGGACAACCAGCGTTCGGAGCTGTTGTTGGGCAAGCAGCAGATCGGCGTGATCCAGGTGCGCAATACCTTCGTCAGCGATCGCCAGTACGAATTGCGCGATGACAAGGTGACGCTGCCGGGGTTGGCCAGCGTGATCGAGGCGTTGTTGCGCGGTGAGCCGCAGCCGGTCGAGCCCACGGTGGCCCAGGCGCCCGGGCCGCGGTCGCGGGCGATGATGCCGGTGTTTCCCCTCGAAGGCCTGGCGAACACGGCCTCGGAACACGACCCCACCGCGCCGCGCATCCTCGCGCGGGAAGTGGCCGCCGGCAACATTCGCGTGGTGGCCTACCCGGACACCAACAGCCTGCTGGTCAAGGGGCTGCCGGAACAGGTGCGCTTTATCGAGAACCTGGTGAACGCGCTGGACACACCCAAGCGCCACGTCGAGCTGTCGTTGTGGATCATCGACCTGCACAAGGATGAACTCAACCAACTGGGTATCAACTGGCAAGGCGCGGTGAAATCCGGCGGTACGTTCAGCGCCTCGCTCAACGCCGGTTCGGCGACCACCCTCGACGGTGCGTCGTTCGTCACCCGCGTACTGGCCCTGGAGCGCACCCAGCGGGCCAACGTCGTGTCGCGCCCGGTGATCCTGACCCAGGAAAACGTCCCGGCGATCTTCGACAACAACCGTACCTTCTATGCGCCGCTGGTGGGGGAGCGCAGCGTCGACCTGCAACACGTGACCTACGGCACCCTGGTCAGCGTACTGCCGCGCTTCGCCCAGGCCGACGAGATCGAGATGTCGCTCAACATCGAGGACGGCAACGAGGTCGAGCGCCCAGCCCAGGACGAGCGCCAGGGCGCGTTGCCGACGGTGGGCCGTACCCGCATCAACACGGTGGCGCGGGTGCCCCAGGGCAAGAGCCTGCTGGTGGGTGGCTTTACCCGTGACGACCACGGCGAGCAGATCGGCCGGGTCCCGGTGTTGGGCTCGATCCCGTGGCTCGGCAGGTTGTTCAGCTATCGCCAGAGCCGCTCGGCCAACACCGTGCGGGTGTTCCTGATCCAACCCCAGGAAATTCGCCAGGCCCTTGAACCTGACACGAGCGAGCCGGGCGGCCCATTGCTCACCCCGGAGCAGCACGAGCGCTTGCGGCGTTCTTACTTCAGGCTGTCGCAACCATGAGCCTGCCGCCGGTTTCCATGGGCGGACGCTCCGCCCAGGCCCGCCTGAACAGCGAGAAGGCCGCCGAGCATCCGCAGCCGTCGGTCGACGCCTGGGCGGACGCGGACGACAGCGCCACGGCGGCGGTGGCGCAGCGCATGGTGCAGATCAGCGACGAGCTGTCGGCGGCGCTCACCCAATTCCGTGGCCGGCGCTTGTTCGAGCTCAAGTCCGAAACGCCGACCGACACCTTCGAACGCGTGCTGGAGGACGACACCGTGCCCAAGGCGCGGCAGGTGCTGAGCCTGGCGCGGCTGGCGGACAAACCGGTGGCCTGGCTGCTGGACATGGCGCGGCAACTGTTCCCCGACGACAGCGACCTGGCCCTGGTGCTGCGGGCGTTGTTGCGCCGACACAACCTGCAAAGTCCGACCCGCCAGCGCCTCGAAACGCTGTTGCAGACGGTGGTTGCCCAAGGCTCGCCCAAGCGCATGAACGCCGGGATCAACGCGGCGCTCAAGGCGCGGATGTTCGGCGCGAGCATGGCGGTGCGGGCCGGCCTGCTGCGGGAAACCTACCGCGACTTTCTCGAATCCGACGACGGCCCGCTCAATGCCTACCAGGATTGGATCGCCCTGTACGGACCGTCGCAGCGCATGAACGTGCTGGCCTTCATCGAGGCCGCGTTGCTCACCGACATCAGCGCCCAGGACCCCAGTTGTTCCCACGCCGAGTTCGGGCAACTGCTGGGACGACTGACCGACCTCAAGCACCTGCGCTCGACCGACGGGCTGTTCATCGACGCGTTGCTGGGCGATGCACTCGTCTGCCGGCACAACGCCGATGAGGCCGACTGGCTGGTGTTCCTGTTCGGCGTGCTGGCCTACCCCGATGACCTCGACCAATGGCTGCTCGGTGCGGTGGGCGAGCCGGTGCTGCTCAGTTCCCACCGTGACCGTTCGGCGCTGTTGCAGACCGTGCGCCGGCTCAGCCTGCGCTTGCCGCCGTCGTTGTTCGTCGATGAAGACGCGCCGGTGCGCCTGGCCCAACAGTTCACCCGCCTGGCCGATGTCGCCTATGCCCATGAATGCCTCGAACAGCGCCGCGCCGGCGGTTGCCCGTGATGCCGTCCCGGAGCCTGGCCTGAATGCTTAATGTGTTTTTGCGCAACGTCAGCGCGCGCCCGGAACTGCTGATCCTGAGCCTGATGGTGATGATCATCGCCATGCTGATCATCCCGTTGCCCACGGTGCTGGTGGACGCGCTGATCGGCCTGAACATCGTCATTTCGCTGCTGGTGTTCATGGGCTCGTTCTACATCGAGCGCATCCTCAGCTACTCGACGTTCCCGGCATTGCTGTTGCTGACGACGTTGTTCCGCCTGGCATTGTCGATCAGCACCAGCCGGCTGATCCTGAGCCAGGCCGACGCCGGCGAGATCATCGCCTCGTTCGGTGACTTCGTGATCGGTGAAAGCCTGGTGGTGGGCTTCGTGATTTTTTCCATCGTCACCATTGTCCAGTTCATCGTCATCACCAAGGGCTCGGAGCGGGTGGCCGAGGTGGCCGCACGCTTCTCCCTGGACGGCATGCCGGGCAAGCAGATGAGCATCGACGGTGACCTCAAGGCCGGCGCCATCGATGCCGCCCAGGCCCGGGAAAAACGCAGCGTGCTGGAGCGTGAAAGCCAGTTGTACGGCTCCTTCGACGGCGCGATGAAGTTCATCAAGGGCGATGCCATCGCCGGCATCATCATTATCTTCGTCAACTTCATCGGCGGCATGGCCATTGGTGTCGGGCAATTGGGCATGGACATGTCCATGGCCCTGTCGACCTACACCCTGTTGACCATCGGCGATGGCCTGGTGGCGCAGATTCCCGCGCTGCTGATCGCCATCGGCGCCGGGTTCATCGTCACTCGGGTCAACGGTGACGACAGCAACCTGGGTCGCAACATGCTCAGCCAGATGCTCGGCAACCCGTTCGTGCTCGGTGTCACCGCGTTGCTGGCGGTTGGCGTCGGCCTGCTGCCGGGTTTTCCCTTGCTGACCTTCCTGGCCATCGCCAGCGCGCTCGGGCTGGTGGTGTTCGTGCGCCAGCGCAAGGCCTGGCGCCAGGGCTCGGCCGAACAGCGCGCCGAACCCGCCGGCCAGGACGCGCCGCAGGCCGATTCTGGCTTGCTCGAAGACGTCGACCACATCGCCACGGAGACCGTCGCACTGATGCTGCTGGTGCCCGCCGCACGTTTGCCGGCGCTGGAAAAGCAGCGGTGGGCCGCGCGCTTTCGCAGCCAGTTCTTCGTCGACTACGGCTTGCGCATTCCCGAACCCCGGCTGCGGGCCAGCGAAGCGCTGCCGGCGCATCAAGTGGCGGTGCTGATCAATGAGGTGCGCGCCGAACAATTCGACATTCACTTCGACCACTGGCGCCTGCTGGACTATTCGCCCGAGCTTGAGCCCCTGGGGTTCGCCCTGGTGCGCGGCAACGACAGCAATCGCCAGGGCGGGGTCTGGGTTGGCGCGGCCGACCGCGAGCGGGTGCAGCAACTGGGCTATCACCTGCGCCCGGCGGACGAGGAATGCTATCGCTGCCTGGTCACGTTGCTGGCGCGCAACATCCGCGAGTTTTTCGGTGTGCAGGAAACCAAGCAACTGCTCGACGAAATGGAAAGCCGCTATCCCGACCTGCTCAAGGAAGTGTATCGCCACGTCACCGTGCAGAAGATCGCCGAAGTGCTGCAGCGCCTGATCGGCGAGCGCATTTCCGTGCGCAACATGAAGCTTGTCCTTGAATCGCTCGCACACTGGGCCTCCCGGGAAAAAGACGTGTTGGCGCTGGTGGAACACGTGCGCGGGGCCATGGCCCGCTACATCAGCAACAAGTTCGCCCAGGGCAACGACTTGCGCGTGCTGCTGTTGTCGCCGGAGTTCGAAGAGGGAGTGCGCCGAGGCATCCGGCAAACCTCCGGCGGCAGCTTCCTCAACCTCGAGCCGGCCGAATCGGAAGAGCTGATGGACCGCCTCAGTGTTGGCCTGGACAGCCTGCACATCGCCCACAAAGACCTGGTGCTGCTGTGCTCGGTGGATGTGCGGCGCTACATCAAGAAACTGATCGAGGGCCGCTTTCGGGAGCTGGACGTCATGTCGTTCGGCGAAATCTCCGAGACCGTTTCGGTCAATGTCATCAAGACGCTGTAGGGAGATCGTTCGTCAATGAACCTGCGCCTGGAACGACACGCCGCCCATCCCCTGCGCCTGAGCGGCCCGCTGATCGAGGCGGCGCTGGGCGAGGTGGTGGTGGGGGAGGTCTGTGAAGTGCGTCGGCACTGGCGCTCGCCCGAGGTGGCGGCCCGGGCGCAGGTCATCGGCTTCAAGCCCGGCGCCGTGCTGCTCAGCCTGCTGGGCGAGGCGAAAGGCCTGTCCCGGGAGTCGATGATCGTGCCCACTGGCGCCACCTTGCAATTGACCTGCAGCGATGCCTTGCTCGGCAGTGTGGTCGATCCCCAGGGCCGCATCGTCGAGCGCCTGGCACCGTCGACGGCCGTGGCGCAACGGGACTGCCCGGTGGACGCCGACCCGCCGTCGTACCAGCAGCGGCGCCCGGTGGCGCAGCCGTTGCCCACCGGCATTCGCGCCATCGACGGCCTGCTGACCTGCGGCGTCGGCCAGCGCCTTGGCATCTTCGCCGCGGCCGGGTCCGGCAAGACCACCTTGATCAACATGCTGATCGCGCACACCGATGCCGAGGTCTTCGTGATCGGCCTGATCGGCGAGCGTGGGCGGGAGGTGACCGAGTTCATCGCGCACCTGCGCCAGTCGCCCCAGCGTTCGCGCTGCGTGGTGGTGTACGCCACCTCGGATTTTTCCTCGGTGGATCGTTGCAACTCGGCGCTGCAGGCCACCACCATCGCCGAGTACTTTCGTGACCAGGGCCGGCGCGTGGTGTTGTTGCTCGATTCACTGACCCGCTACGCCCGCGCGCGCCGCGACCTGGCCCTGGCGGCCGGTGAAGCGCCGGCGCGGCGCGGTTTTCCGGCCTCGGTGTTCGATGCCTTGCCGCGCCTGCTGGAACGCCCCGGCGTGACCGCTGGCGGCAGCATCACCGCGTGGTACACGGTGCTGCTGGAAAGCGATGACGAACCGGACCCGATCGCCGAGGAGATTCGCTCGATCCTTGACGGCCACGTCTACCTCAGCCGTGCGCTGGCGGCCAAGGGGCATTACCCGGCCATCGACGTTTTGCGCAGCGTCAGCCGCGTGGCGACACAAGTCACCACGCCGCAGGCTCGGCAATTGGCCGCGTCTGCCCGGGACACGCTGGCCCGTCTCGAACAGTTGCAGGTGTTTGTCGACATGGGCGAGTACAGCCCAGGGGCGGATGCGGCCAACGACCGGGCGATGCAATGCCGCGACGCCCTCGAGCAGTGGCTGCGCCAGCCCACGGATGAGCGCTGCGAGCCCGATGAAACCCTGCGCCGCCTGCATGACATCCTCGCTTGATGGGCGCCGCCTGCTGGCCCTCAGTCAGTGGCGCCAACAGCGCGGTGAGCACGCGCTGCTGCGCGTCCAACGGCAATTGCAGCCGCTGTTGCAGGAACGGCGCGACTTCGAGACGCAAGAGGCGGCGCTGCTTGAGCTGTTGGCCAGCCACCGCGCGAATGACTGCGTGCTGGATCACGGGCAACTGTTGGCGCTGCTGCGTACCCAGGCCGTCATCCGGCGACGGATCGATCTGCTGCGAGTCGAGCGTGACCGCGTCGACCAGCAGTGCGGGGCGGTTGAGCAACAGGTGCAAACCCAGCGCGAGTGCCTGCGTTCGTTGCAGCGCAAGCACCTTCAGCTTCAGGGTGCGGTCGAGCAGCAACGCCGCCGGCAACGGCTGGCGCAGATACGCCAGGAAGAACGGGAGCAGGAAGACATGACGGGGATGAGGCGATGAATCAGATTGTCGGGGCGCCCGCTCGGCCGGTGCAAACGTTGGAGCCCGTTGGCGAAGGGCGACTGGACGAGCGGCAGGACATGCTCGTCCCGGTGCAGGAAGAGGACTTGCCCCAGGGGGTGCTGGACCTACTGGCGGCGTTGCCGGGTTTTCCCCGACGGCAGTTGGACAGCGGTCGGGGGTTGGCTCGGCATGCGATGCCTATCGTTCAGGAGGGCGACGCCGTCCAGCACCGCGACGCGTCGCTGAGCGGCACGGTCGCGAGAGATGTCGTGCATGAGCGAAGCGTGACCGCGAAGCCTTTGCCACAGGCGAGCCCGTTGTCCGAGGCGATGTCAGTGGCGGTGTCGTCACGGCTGGAAATGGCCGTTGAGTACACGAATCTACCCATGCAGGCGGCACCGATGGAGCCGGCGCCGGCCGAGCCGTTCGCGGCTGTCGAGCAAGCGCTGCGCATGTCCGCACCGAATTCGCAGGTTGTCCGCCTTGTGCCCGGCGCCACCCCGGCGCCGCTTGCTCCCGTGGTCATGCCGACAGCGCCGGACGCAGGGGGGATGACCTCGCCGGGATTACTGCAGGTGCCGTTCAACAACGGTGCGGCCAGCGGCCAGGTGACGATCCATCGGCTGCCGGATGAGTCCGCTCGCCTGATGCTCAGCCCCAGCAATGCCTTGGTCCTGGAGCAACTCAAGGAGCCTTTCGCCCAGGCGCGGGAGCCGGCCTGGCGATTGACCGACAGTGACGGCGAACAACCGCGCCAGGGGTCGCAGCAGACGCCGGATGACGATCAGGATGAAGCGCCGGAACGTCCAGCGTGAGGGCTTTGAAACTGCGGCGGGTCGATTCCCGCCTGCACGCCTGCACGCAAGCGATCGAGCGTTGGCGCCGGGCCGGTCGGGCGGCTGGGTTGGGCCGGGTGCCTGACCGCTCGGGCCTCATCCAGTTTCGCGCGCAGGGCGACGGCGGGGACTGGCACGGGCTGATCCTGGCCCATGACTGGCTGCATCGAGCGTTGCCGAGCTCGCCGTCGTGGGTGGGGCGGCAGAGCCCGTTGTCGAGCATCGTCGCTTTGTTCCGTGCGGTGCCTCGGCCCTTGCCGTTGGCGGTGGATGAGCTGCGCTACAGCCGGCTGACGGATATCGAAGGCATTGAAAGAGCGTGGTCTCCGACGCACGACGTGCCCTGGTTGGACACGCCTCGCGGGCGCGTGTGGGTCACGCGCTTGCCGCCATCGGGCAGCGTGACCGAGCCCCTCGGGCCGGACACCTGGCTCAAGTCATTGCCGATGCGCCTGTTGTTGCAGTTGGGCGTCAGTGAGCTGCGCGCTGCAAGGCTTCGGCGCCTGCACAAAGGCGATGTCCTGCGCATCACCGAGCGGACTCAGCACGGTTTGCTGGCAAACCGTTGCCTGGGCGTTTTCACATTCACCGAAGAGGGCTTACACATGCAACCGAGCGTGGCCGATGCCGATCCACCGATCCCCCTGTCACCTGGCCCGGCCGTCGATCCGAGCGCGCTGATGGTGCGCCTGGAGTTCGTCCTCGCGACCCACGACATCGACTTGGCGCAACTGTCGCGGTTCATCGACGGGCAACTGATCCCACTGGCCGCCGATGCCGCGCGGCACATCGAGATTCGCGCCAATGGCCGGCCCGTGGCCGTGGGGGAGTTGGTGCAAATGGAGGCGCAGTTGGGCGTCGAGCTGCTTAAGGTCTATCGGGACGGCAGCGATGAATGACGTTTCGCTGATCGCGCTGCTGGCGTTCGCTTCGCTATTGCCGTTCCTGGTGGCGGCGGGCACGTGCTACCTGAAGTTCTCCATCGTCTTCGTCATCGTGCGCAACGCCCTAGGGTTGCAGCAGGTGCCTTCGAACATGGCGCTGAATGCGATCGCGCTGATGCTGGCGATCTTCGTCATGACGCCGGTGATGAAGCAGGGCCATGACTATTACAAGCACGAGGCGGTGGCCTTTACCGACCTCGAGTCGGTGGTGAATTTCGCCGAGAACGGCCTGGGCAGCTACAAGGATTATTTGCGTCGGTACACCGACCCGGAACTGGCGCTGTTCTTCGAGCGCGCCCAGGCGGGTCAGGTCGATGCCGACGCGGACCGGTATGCCGAGGATGACCTGGCGCCGTCGTTGTTTTCGCTGCTGCCGGCCTATGCGCTGAGTGAAATCAAAAGCGCCTTCAAGATCGGCTTCTACCTGTACCTGCCGTTCGTGATCGTCGACCTGGTGATCTCCAGCATCCTGCTGGCGCTGGGCATGATGATGATGAGCCCGGTGATCATCTCGGTGCCGATCAAACTGGTGCTGTTTGTCGCCCTCGATGGCTGGGCGCTGCTGTCCACCGGACTGGTCAAGCAATACCTGACCTTGCTGGCATAGGGGCGGACGATGAACGACCTGGTCTATGCCGGTAACAAGACCCTGTACCTGATCCTGTTGATGGTGGCCTGGCCGATCATCGTCGCCACGGTGGTCGGCCTGGTGGTGGGGTTGATCCAGACCGTGACCCAGTTGCAGGAGCAGACCCTGCCGTTCGGGTTCAAGTTGTTGGCGGTCGCCGCGTGCCTGTTCCTGCTCTCGGGCTGGTACGGCGAAACCCTGCTGGATTTCAGTCGCGAAGTCATCCGCCTGGCGTTGGACTAGGCCGATGTCGATGACCTTGTTCTTTGAGCTGTACGCCGGGTTTGCCGCCGCGCTGCTGGGCGTGGCGCGCCTGGCGCCGATGTTCTTCATGCTGCCGTTTCTCAACAGCGGTGTGCTCACCGGCGTGCCGCGCCAGGCGGTGATCGTGCTGGTGGCGCTGGGGTTCTGGGCCTATGTGGGCGTTCCCGTGCCCACCCTCGATAGCCTGGCATTTCTTGGTTTGATGCTGCGCGAGGCGAGCATTGGCGTGCTACTGGGCGGGCTATTGTGCTGGCCGTTCTGGGTGTTGCATGCCATGGGCAACCTGATCGACAACCAGCGCGGCGCGATGCTCAGCAGCACGGTGGACCCGGCCAACGGCGTGGACACCTCGGAGCTGGCGAACTTTCTCCAGTTGTTCGCCGCGGTGGTCTACCTCGAAGGTGGCGGCCTGCTGTTGATGCTTGAAACCGTTGCCCAGAGCTATCGTCTGTGCGCGCCGGCGAGTGGTTGCGCGATGAGCCTGCCGGCCATCCATGCCTTGCTGGACATGCTGGTGGGCAAGACCCTGGTGATCAGTGCACCGGTGGTGGCCGCGTTGCTGGTCAGCGAAGCCCTGCTTGGCTTGCTTTCGCGCTATGCGCCGCAGATGAACGCGTTCTCGGTGTCGCTGACGGTCAAGAGCCTGGTGGCGCTGGTGGTGCTGATGCTGTACTTCGGCGTGCACCTGCCGGATGAAGTGCTGCGCATGGGCAGCACGTCCGCAGGCCTGGCCGACTACCTGGATGTTGAAGAGGGCGGGCATGTCGTCCAGCGCCTCGAAGACTGAAAAACCCACGGCCAAGCGGCTCCGGGATGCGGCCCGCAAAGGCCAGACGTTCAAGGCCAAGGACCTGGTCATCAGTTGCCTGACCCTGTGCGGCATCAGCTACCTGGTCTTCAACAGCTCGCTGGTCGAGGTCATGGAGGTCTACCGGCGGATCATCGACAGCGGCTTTGACGCCGACCTGCAAGCGTACTCGATGATGTGGGTGCTGCTGGGCCTGGAAGCGTTGCTGCCGCTGTTGCTGGTGTGCGTGCTGACCAGCGCCGTGCCGGCCTTGCTGCAAAGCGGTTTTGCCTTGGCCAGCGAAGCGTTGAAACTCAATTTTGGCGCGTTGAACCCGGTCAATGGCTTCAAGAAGCTGTTCAGCCTGCGCACCGTCAAGGACACCGTGAAGGCGCTTTTGTACCTGGGCAGTTTCGCCCTGGCGCTATGGGTCGTCTGGGTCACGCAACGGCCGCTGCTATTTGCCCAACTGTTCGCCCAGGCCCCCGATCTGTTCGCGATCTGGGGACGTTTGTTGCTGGTGCTGGTGCTGGCGTTCCTGGCCTGTGTCGTGTTGATCGTCGTGCTCGATGCGCTGTGCGAGTACGGGCTGTTCATGAAGGACCAGATGATGGACAAGGACTCGGTCAAGCGCGAACACAAGGAGCAGGACGGCAACCCGCAGATCAAGGGCCGCCGCCGCGACCTGCACATGGAACTGCTGTCGGAACAGGTCAAGTCCGACGTGCGCAGCTCGCGCATGATCATCGCCAACCCGACCCACATCGCCATTGGCGTGTACTTCCGCCCGGAAATCACCTTGCTGCCGTTCATTTCCCTGATGGAAACCAACCAGCGCGCCCTGGCCGTGCGGGCGTACGCCAAGGAGGTCGGGGTGCCGGTGATCAACGACGTGGCCCTGGCCCGGCGCATCTTCAAGACCCACCAGCGCTACAGCTTTCTCCAGGTGCAGGAAGTGGAGCAAGTGCTGCGCTTGCTGATCTGGCTGGAGCAGGTGGAGCAGGCGTGAGGCCGATGTGCGCCCAGGCTCATGCACAACCCTGTGGCGAGGGGATTTATCCCCGCTGGGCTGCGCAGCGGCCCTAAACCAGACAACGCGGTGCGTCATGTCAATTGAGTTTGCCGTTTTGGGGCTGCTGCGCAGCCCAGCGGGGATAAATCCCCTCGCCACAAAAGATTTCTGCCGACCAGGGGAAGGCACTCACCGCAATGAGCGCAATTTGGCAGCGCCCCCCACCCGCGGTTTGGCTCAATGCACCCGTCAGCGACGCTGGCATTTTTTCAGGAGTGGGGCCGATGAGTCGCAACAACAAACAAGACGAGCAGGTGGCCCTGGAGGTCGTCGATGCGGTGCTCGCGGGCGCGGCGTTGAAAGACGTGCAAGGCATCAGTGACGAACACATGGCCAGCCTCTATGCCTTCGCCTTCGAGTTCTACGAGCAGGGGCGCCTGGACGATGCGCAGAAGTTCTTCCACTTCCTGTGCATCTACGACTTCTACAACAGCCATTACTGGATGGGACTGGCGGCCGTGCACCAGCTCAAGCAAGACCACCAGAAAGCGATCGACCTGTATGCGATTGCCTTCGCCCAAGGCAAGGACGACTACCGGCCAATGCTCTACACCGGCCAGTGTCACTTGGCCCTGGGCAAGGTTGGCAAGGCCCGGTTGTGTTTCGAGTATGTGCTTGAGCAAGCCACGCAAGACGATCTGCGCGAGCAGGCCAAGGTGTATCTCGACACCTTGGCCCACATGGAACAGCAATGTTCGGAGGACTGAACATGAGTGAGATTACCCGCCCCGCGTACCCGGGCGTCACGATGAACCGCGCCGAGGCCTTTGAGCGCTACGGCGCCGCCGCCAGCCAGGCCGCCAGGACCACGCAGTACCGCGAGGCGGGCCAGAAGGCGCTGGAGGACCTGATGTCGGTGCGCTACGAAGGCCAGGGTGGCCCGTCCACCTCCAGCCTGGGCCGGCCCGTGCTGCATCCGCCGCTGCGAGCCGACGGCAACAGGCAGGAGACCAATGGCGACCTGTTCACCTTGTTGATGGCGATGATCAGCGAGCTGATCGGTGAAGTCGACGTCAACAAACTGAAGAACCGCCTGGCGATGCTGCAGAGCATGGCGAGCGCCCGGCAGCAGGGGCTGGAAAGCCTCTCGGCCGATTACGCCGCGGCACTCCAGGCCTGGGCGGCGGCCGAAGGGCAGGTCGGCAGCAGCCAGGAGCATCTCGAGCAATTGCATGAGCGGCTCGTGCATGCGCAGGGCTTGCTGGCCGAAAGCGAAGCCCGGCTGGCGCAGTTGGACCCAGGGTCCGCCGAGTACGCTGAAGAACTGAGCCGCCATGATCAGCTCAAGGGCGAGTTGGCGAGCCACACCCAAGCCTTTAGCGCGGCGACCGAGGCCCACCTGAAATTGATCGGCATCGCCAATGCCTTTGCCAACACCTTGAGCGGTTTGGTCGCTAGGGTAGTGGTGTCCGGCATGAGCGGCTCCGCCACGCAAGAGACGGATGAAAAAGCCCTCAGCAGCAGCGCGCTGGCGTTGCTCAATCGCCTCAAGATCATCGAGTTGCTGGGCGAGGCGGCGCAGAACAAAGAGGAACTCAGCCAGGAGCTGTTCCAGGAATTGCAGGCCAAGCTTCAGGAGCACATGAAGCGTGAGTCGGATAAATATCTGGAGGAAGTCCGCAAGGCCGAGGCACTCCAGAAAACCATGGGCTGCATCGGCAAGATCATCGGTGCGCTAGTGGCCACTGTCACTATCGTTGCCGGGGTCATGACCGGCAACTTGCCGTTGATCGTGGTCGGGGTGGTTGGCATGGTTGTGATGTTTGCCGATGTGGTGGTAGAGGCAAAAACCGGCAAGTCGTTCATGGCCGAGGCCATGAAACCGTTGACCGACGCGATGCAGGAAGCCATCAAGCGGTTCACCGAGCTCTACACCCAGCTCTTGATCGATTTCGGCGTCGATCCCGAAAAGGCCCGGGACATCGCGCAGATCGCCGGCATGATCCAGGGCGTGATCTCGACCCTGGCAGCGGTGGCCCTGGTCGCCATTGTCGGCGTGCAGGTGATCGGGCCAATGGTGAGTGCCGTCGCTTCGAAACTCGCTTCCGTGGCCGCCCAGGCAGCACCCGCCGCCGTGCAAGCCATGAAGCAGATGGCGTCGTCGGTCGGTAACGCCCTGACGCAGGCGCTGAGCCAACTGCGTGGTTTCATCACCCACGGCGCCGATCCGGTGACGCTGGCCCGTTATGCCGCGAACCTGGAGATCGCCCAGGCCCTGACCGAATTCGGCAGCGTGGCGGTGCAGGGCGGGTTGCAGATCCAGAGCGGCAAGCACCAGGCCCAGGCCGCCGTGCACCTGGCGGACGTGCGGGTGCGCATGGCGATCAGCGAGGAAATCAGCCGGTACCTGACCCAGGTGGTCGAGGACTACGGGCAAGCGATGCGCGACAGGACCCGACAGATCGAGCAGGTCTTCGCCGACCTGCAACGCAGCCATGCCGTGAGCCTGAGCATGGTTCGGCATGTTTGAAATCAATCACTGACCACAGGTATCCGAGATGATCAATCCTTACGCTACGAGCGGGATCGCCCCTGCACGGGTCGATGCCAACCCAGAGCACCCGTCCAAAACGTATCGCTCCGGTTCCGCGGTGTTCGACGCGGCCACCGCCAGTCAGGTACTCGAACGCGACAGCTTCATCGCGCCGACTGAGCTCGAACGCAGAATCAACGCCTATCAGCCCACCGAAGCGGATGGGCAAAATTTCATGGCGGCCTCGATGATGCTCAGCGACGACGCGCGCAACGAACTGATCTTCGACCCCGGTGCCTGGGAAAAGCACGCCAACGTGTTGGTGGCCGCGATCATCGCGCTGAACATCGCACGCGTCGCCAACGCGCAACTGCGCGGCCATTTCACCGTCATGGCGTCCGACGCGGCCAAGGCCCAGGGCAGGGCCATCGTCGAGTCCGGCCAGGCGGCGCTGTACAGCGCCATCACCGCGGCCGTGGTGTCCGGCGCCGTCGCCGGTTTTTCCATGGTCAAGACCCTTCACGGGCAGGCGCTGAAGCACGCCGACATCGACCTGCACAGGCGCAACGCCTTGGACGCCGGCAACCTCGAACGCGACCTCAAGCTGCAGCGCCAGCGGGAGGACTGGGACCCGAAAACCACCTACAAGATCAATACCCTGGATGATTTCGCCCGTCCGACCACCGTCGATTTCAAACCCAAGGGCGCCACCCTGACGCCCCAGGAACAGGCCTGGTTCGACGGTGAGATCCTCAAGGCCCAGAAGGTCGGCCAGACCTCCGACTGGCTGAGCCAGATGGGCAGCAAGGGCATCGAGAAAAAACTGGAAATCGGCCGCGCCCTCGGCGCCATGTCGATGAACTTAAGCCAGGTAGTGGCCAACGTGGTGCGCCTCACCGAGCACGCCGCCCGGGAGCAGGAAGTGCTGCAGCAAAGCGCGCAGAACAGCCAGAAGAGCCTGGCCGATGAAGTCGCGCAGAAAGACGCGGCCGAAGCCGCGTTGTTGCAGAAGCTGATGGACATGGTGATGCAGCTTTTCCAGTCACGCGCCGACGTCGTGCGTGCCGTTACCGCTTGAGGGCATTCATAAGATGGACATACAAGGTGTCACCCAAACGCCTCGGCAAGCGACCTATGCCGATCATTCGGATCCCGCGCCGGCCCCGCCTGAAATGAGCGCGATGGGTCAGTCGGCCTTCCAACCGGTGGACGTATTGGAGCGTTCTTTCAAGACGCTCAATCGCCACCTCCAACGAATGCTCGAATGCTCGGCAGACACGATCGGTCGTTTGAAGAGCCTGGCGGCCGAAGGCTTGGCGAAGATGGATCTCGCAGAGGCCTTCGAACAGATCCACGCCAAGCGCACACGGTCGCAGTTGTGGAGCTTGCAATTGCGTCAGTGCAGCGCGGCCATGACCGGCTGCATGAGTGCTCTGGACGAAACCCGGCTTCGCCAGCTCGAAAGCAAACAAGGCGAAATCCTGCGCGATCTCAAGGTGCACCTGGACAAGGACAAACCCATCGAGATCGCGGAGGCCCTGGACGCCTCGATCAATTCCTCGAACGATTTCTTCGAAAAGCTCCTCGAACTGATCGACCTGATCAAAAACGGCTACCTCGCCGGCTACGAGCACATCATCGCCGCCTATTCGGACTTCTTCGCCGACTTCAACGCCGAGATCACCGCGCAGATGAAGGACTGGATCGAGGGCGCGAACGACGGCAAGGACGTCAAGCTCGATGCCGGTGCCCTGCGCGCCGCACTGACCCGGCTGATCGAAAAATACAGCCACCCCAATCCGGCTTCGGTGCTGTTTCCAAAGCCCGGAGAAGGCGGCGCCAGCAAGGACGAAGCCGAGAAATGGCTCAAGGCCCTGGGCCTGCCCGGCAGGTGTCTCAAGCCAAACGGTGACGGCACCTGGTGCGTGGTCATCGACCTCGACCCGCTCAACCTCATGAAGAGCGGCCTGCCCGCCAGCGGCGGCACCGTGACCTGGGACACCGCCAAGTACAACCAGTGGCAGACCGGCTTCAACGCCCAGGAAGAACGCATGAAGAACCTGCTGCAATCGTTGACCCAGAAGTATTCGAACGCCAATGCCTACCACGACAACTTCAACAAGACGCTGTCGGCGCATTTGAATCAGTTTGCGGATATGTTGCGGGCGATGTTGAATTTTTAATTTGTGTAGGTGCTGTGGATGGGCTTGTCGGTCGTTGAGATTTCTGTTGAGGCTAAGGTTGCTTATATACTGTCCGAGTATTTGGGTGTGTCGTGTAAGTTGGAAAGTTGCTTGAGAATAGTTGAAGACTTGAATGTCGACTCTATGGGGGTGGTAGAAATTGTTGTGCTGATTGGTGAGGAGTTTGATATAGAGGTTCCTCCAGATCAGGTGGCAAGGTGGAGGTCTGTTATGGATATAATTAATACTGTGCAGGACGTGTTGAGGAGGTAATGATTTAAATATTGTCGTTTTGTTGATTTAATGTTTTGTCGATGTTGTTTTTGGTGCTTGAGGTTTATTATGTTTTGTCAGGCTTCTGCTGGTGCGGGTATTTCTTCTCTGGTTTCGGTCTGTGATGGAGTTAGTTCACTAGCCCTGGGTGAGTCGCGTCTTGATTTAAACGAGCAGGAAATTCAGGAGATGTTACAGTCTAGAGGTAATAATGACCTGCTTAGAGAGCGTACGGGGAATAACCTATTGCTTGTTGCCCATCGGGGTCTAGGTCCGACGAGTGTGTTTGGCTCCACCTTTCCAAAGGAGTTGCCTCCCGAAAACAGTATCTCTAGCATCAGGGCTGCCATCATGCAGGGCGCAGACGCTATTGAAATTGATATCTTCAAAGCGGCGGATGGCACTGTTGTTGTTACGCATGATGATGAAATTTGGCGCAATGAGTACGGAGCAGATCGTACGGGCGCTCAGTTACCTTTTGGTGAGACGAAAGACTCATATCTAGTCGGTAAAAAAACGATTGATCAGTTGAGAGAGGTGTCGATAGGGCGCGATGGAGAGGTTATGCCCACGTTTTTAGAAGTGGCTGAGCTCGTCAATAATGCTAATGATGTATTGGCGAAATATGAGCAGCGACCTATTTTGTTGAATATTGAAATAAAAGATTCGACAGTGGTCTCCGAAATATTGGATTTGGTATGTGAGGGAGTTAGGCAGGCTGATAAATTTCCACTGGAGGATATAATTTTCTGTTCGTTTAAGCATGACGCGCTCAAAGATCTAAAGGTAGAGGCGGAGCAGCGAGGTATGCTGAATGTTAATATTGCTCCTGGCATAAAAACGACTGAATTATTTGGGAGGGAGAATGTCAATAAAGATTTTTCATTAAAGCAAGCTGATGCTACATATCCCGAATGGGCAATGGACAGTCTTCGGGCTCTCGTGGAGGGTAACGGATTTCAAGGTTACGATGGGGTGCTATGGGATTTGCGTGAGCCAATCGTCGATTTGGCAGTGGCCGGAAATAAAGTGATTCATGCATCGACTTCAGATTTTAGACAATACAATGATAATCGGGGTTTTGCCTTGCTTTTGTTGGAATTGAGTGAGCGAGTAACTACTTTTTTCAAGTGTGATAACGTTGATGATGCAAGGAAGGTTCTGCTGGAGTCGAGTCTTCTGCTGAATGGTGTTGGGATGCAGATGATGTATAAGCAGACGGCGGAAGGCGAAGACTGCTTTTATTTCTATAAAAGTCACGGTTGGCAAGATAATAGCGAAATTCTTACATTGGGGGCGGGCAAGGCTAAACCCTATTCGCAACTCAGGAATTACTGAGTTCACTTTTTTCAGTTGTCGAAGTTTAAGTGCTTCGTTGTTTTTTGTTGGTTGGCTTTGGGTTGTTGCTGCTGGTGGAATAATCCTACAAGCCTGGTCGTGTTTTCATTGTGACATAAGTTGTTTTTTCCTACGGATTAGCCTGAGTCAACTTCCTATAGTCACGCACCTCGCCATCCCGAGCCTGCCCACCCGGCAGGCTCAATTGCGCTTCAGTAACTTTCTATAGAGAAATCTCAGAGTATGGACAGTGCAACTGATCAAACGCCGGTCGGATCATTCGTGTTCGACCACTGGCTATTGCAAAGCGATGGAACGCTGACGCGAGACGGACAAGGTGTCCATGTTCCCCCCAAAGAATTGCACGTGCTGCGCCTGTTGCTGGGTTCGGCGGGTTCGGTGGTCGGCAAGGACCACCTGCTGGACCAGGTCTGGCCCCGCATGGACACGGCCGAGGAGTCGTTGACCCGCTGCATCTATGCTTTGCGCAAGTTGCTCAGGGACAACAAGGATTTCATCGCGACGGTGTACGGCCAGGGGTATCGATTCACCTGCCCGGTGGTGGCGCTCGATGGGCCGAGCCAGGCGAGGGCTACGGCGCCTTCGCTGGCGGTGCTGCCGTTTCGCAATCTGGACGAGACGGCGGCGCTGGATCTGCAGGATGTAATGATCCGTCAGTTGAGCGTGGCGTTCGGCGAGGCGTTGCGGGTTATTCCCTCGGGCATGATCGCGGCCTGTGGGGCCGTGCAGGATGTGTGCTCGTGGGTCGGGCGGTTGTCGGTGGATTACTGCCTGAGTGGGCGTTTCAGCGGTTCGGGCGCGGCGCCGCTGTGGTCGGTCGAGTTGATGCGCGGCGCCGACCAGGCGTTGCTCCATGGGCAGACGCTGGACGCCCGCGATGCCGGCGAGGCGTTGGGCGCGCTGACGTGTCTGGTGGCCCAGCGCGTACCCGGCCTACGCCCGGTGGGTGATCGGTGTGGTGCCTATCCGGTGGCGGTGGCTTATCTCAACGGGCTGTGCCAAGTGCAACGACACACGGTCCAGAGCCTGCGCGATGCGGCGGTGCTGTTCAGGCAGTGTGTGAACCTCGATGCCGGGTACGCGCCACCGTGGTGCGGCATGGCCGATGTCTGGCTCGGGCAGGCGATGATCGGGGTGGTCGATCAGGTGCGGGCCATCGAAGAGGCCCATGTGGCGGTTTCCAAGGCCTTGGCACTGGACCCCGGCAGCCTGCCGGCGTTGACGCGATTGGCCTTGCTTACCAGTCTGCGCGGCTGCGAACAGGCGGCCGAGGTGTTGTTTCGACGCTGCCTGTTGTCGGCCGATCAGGCGGACGTGTTGTACTTTCACGCCTGGCATCACTGGTTCTGGCGCCGTAACGAACTGGCTGCGAGCGTCATCGACCAGTGCCTGGCGCACGATCCCGATTGTGTCCGGGCCCGACTGTTGAAGGGGCGCATTGACGAGCAGCTGACCTGGGCCGGCGAGCGGCGCCTGGCATGAAGGGGCGTCGCAATCCTTGGTTGTGCTGGCCGGTGTGTCTCGGTCTGGGCCTGGGCGTGACGCAGGCCAATGCCTGGTGCTGGAGCAAGGCCGGGCAGTTGCATGGCATCGAACCCGAGCTGCTGCAAGCGATTGCCGAGGTCGAGTCGGGGCAGCAGCCCGGCGCGATCAACCACAACCGCAACGGCACCCGCGACATTGGCCTGATGCAGGTCAACAGCAGCCATCTGCCGCGCCTGCAACGCCAGGGGATCACCGAGCGGCGGTTGCTGGAAGAGCCGTGCCTGTCGGTGGAAGTCGGGGCGTCGGTGCTGGCCGAATTCATCGCCCGCCATGGCTACAACTGGACGGCGGTCGGCGCTTACAACGCGGGCAACTCACCCCATCGCCAGGCCGCACGCCTGCGCTACGCGCGCAAGGTCTGGCAGCGCTACCAAGCGCTCACTCAGGGCCAGCCAGGACGACCTGCAACCGAACCGTCGGACGGATAAGCCTCGCCACGGGGCTTGCTCGGGATTCTGATCCCTTGCGCGGCACAACCGGCAGATTTCGATCAGGAAGCCTGTTTGCGCAGTGCCTACCATGGCGGCTCATTCGACTGCCCTGGAGTTTGGACGGTGACAGTGCCGACGACCCCTACGCTACAGCCTTGCGTCCTGCGGATACTCAATGGCCCGTTGCAGGGCTGCGAGTTTGCGCTGGGCGAAGGCACCACGGTGTTCGTGGTCGGGGCGGTGGAGCTGTTGGAGGAGGGCGCGCTTTCGGCCGGTGTGCCTGCCGAGGCCATTTTCGTTCCACTGCAGACCGGTGGCTGTAACTTCGAGGTGCTGGCCGACCAGGCCACGCCGCAGGGCGTGCCGTTGCGGGTGCTCGGCGATTCGGTCGAGGTTCGCCATGCGGCCTTCCAGGCCAGGGTCCAGGTCGGTGGTTTGTACATCGCCTTGCGAGCCCAGAACGAAGTTTGGGCGCCCGATCTTTTCAAGCATCCGAGCGCTGCGCCTGATCATGCAGCCGCCCCCATCGCGTGGAACAGCCCACGGCCCCGTTGGATCGCCTGCGGCCTGGTGCTGGCTGCACTGGCGATTGGGCTCGGCTTCGTGGCGCGACCGGGACCGGCGCCTGAAACCGCCGTTCGCGCGTTGATTGCCGGCGCCAGCGCCCAGGTACAGGTGCTGGGCGGGCGCGATGGGGCGGTGTACGTGTTCGTTTCCAGCGAGCGCGATGCCGGCTGGAGCCGTCAGGTGCTGACTCGCCACCCCGGCTTCGAGGGCACGGTGCTGCTGTTGGAGCAGGAGCGGCGTCGGCTGGAGCAGGTGCTGATCGACCATGACCCGCAACTGGCCTGGCATGTGCTCGATCTCAAGGACCCGTCATTGCCGCGCCTGTGGCTCAGCGCACAACGCAACCTGCTTACGCCCGACAGCCAGGCGCGCCTGCTCGAAACACTGCTGGCGGCGGCGCCGTATGCCCGCGATGTCCTGCTGCAGATGCAGGATGACCGAACACTGGCCGACCTGGCCCAGGGCGGTTTGCAACGCCTCTCGCTGGCCTTCAGCCGGGTCGAGCACAGCGACAGTGTCACGTTCGCCGTCGAGGGCAACTTGCAAGATGCCGAGCTGGCTGCGGCGCGCCAGTACGTCGACGATTTTTACCGGCAGTGGGGGGATCGCTACGTGCACTTCACCGTCGAGCTCAAGGACGACGCGCTCAAGGGCAAGTCGTTTCAAACCGGCCCCCAGGGCTACGTCAAGACGGGGTCTTCGTCCTGGCATTTTCTAAATCAGACAGAGTAGGTAACGCATGGCTGGTATCGGACTCCCCATCACATTCCCCGATGACTTTCTCGGTGAGCAGGCCGCGGCATTCGAAGAGGGTGCGAAGAAACTCAAGGAAGCCTTGGACGAAGCGCTGGAGAAGCTGAAAAACGATGCGTCCGACCCTGGGCTGCTGGCGGCCTACCAGACCGCGTTTTCCTCGTACACGGTCTTTCGCAACGCCCAGACCAACACGATCAAGGGCTTCAAGGACATCGACATGGCGATCATCCAGGCGGCGCGTTGACGCTTTCTCTTTCGGCTGGCCATCGCGTGTGACGATGGCCCTTTCATGAGTGCACCGTATGCCTTTGCAAGGTCTTTACCCGTCGGCCATCGAGCGGTTGGCCATCGCTGAATTGCATGGCCCCCAGGAGGGGCCGATCGTTTCGCTGGAGTCGCGACTGATCGACAGCTATGCCAGGGCTTTCGTTGACAGTGGGCAGGATGTCTCGGCCATCGGTCAGTTGCTGCGCCGCCCCGACGTCACCGACCCTGACGTGTTGGCCCAGTTGCAGGAGCTGACCGGGCAATACAACGTCGACATCAACTTGCTCAACGTGATGGTGCGCAAGGCCGTGGGCACCGCCGAAACCCTGTTGCGTGCTTCATGAGAACGAGCCTTTGTTGCGTGTTGCTGTGCCTGGCCCTGGCGGGGTGCCGCCAGCCGAGCCTGCTGGAGGGTCTGGATCAGCAACAGGCCAACGAAGTGCTGTCGGTGTTGCAGCGCAACAACATTGCCGCGGTGAAGGTTGACACCGGCAAGACCGGTTACGCGGTGAAGATCGATCCACTGGATTTTGCCGCCGCCGTCGACCTGCTCAACCTCTACGCGCTGCCTTCCAGGCCGCGCCTGCAAGTCTCCGAGATGTTTCCCGCCGACGCCCTGGTGGCCTCGCCCCGCGCGGAAAAGGCCCGGTTGTATTCGGCGTTGGAACAGCGCGTCGAGCAATCGCTGGGGGTGCTCGAAGGGGTGGTGTCGGCGCGGGTCCACATCAGCTATGACTTGGACGCCGGCGAGGGCGGTCGCAAGCCTGCGCCTGTGCACCTCTCGGCGATGGTGTTGCATGAGCGCGACGTCGAGGCGCAATTGCTGATCAACGACATCAAGCGTTTCCTCAAGAACAGTTTCGCCGCGGTGGACTACGAGAACATCTCGGTGGTGCTGTCCAGGCGCTCGCCGACCCAGCACGTTGCGCCATCGCGGTTGACCACCCAAGGGTATTCGCCCTGGCCGTGGTTGTTGGGGGTGATGAGCGGACTACTGGTGGCTGGTGGAGCGGCCTGGCTTTACCACTTTGCCGGTGTGAGGCGACGTGATGTCGGACGTTGAATGCCTGCGGCGTCTTCTCGTCGAGCCTTTGGCTTATCTGCACCCGCAGCGCCTGGTGGTGCCGCCGGACTTCGAGGGCGAAGAGGCGCGCCGGCGGCTCAATGACATGCTGCGTGATGGGCTGGCGCTGCCACTGGCGCTGCCTTCGACAGCGCTGGGCGGCGTGGCAAAACAGTGGGTTCGCCAGTGGCGGCAGTTGCCCTGCGTGGCGTTGCTGATGGGGGCCTATCGGCTGTGGCCCGCGTTGGCGCGAGGGGCGGCATGGCGATGCCTGCCGGCGTCGGTGCGCCGGTTCGCCGGCTGTCGCCTAGGGGCCCGCGGCGGCCTGCCGGTCGCGGGCCTGCCGGTTTCAATCGAGCAGGTCGAAGCGGCCGGCCTCAATGCGCTGTGGGGCTGGCACAGGCAGGTCCCACCGTGGCTGCTGGAGTGCCTGGCCTTGCAGTTTTCCGAACCGGTCGTGGGCTTGCATCGGCAGTGGCCGGTCCCTGAACCGGACCCGACGCTTTTCTTCCTGGCGGTGCAGCATGCTCGACTCGATCCGATCCATCGCTGACCTGCCCGTTGACGAAGACGTGCACCTGGCCCGCGAGGACATCGCCGCCGCCCGCCGCCGTCGACGCCTGCAACTCGAAGCCCAGCGCCGGGCCCGAGAATGTCTCGAACAGGCGCGGCGCGAGGCCGAAGCGGTGCACGCTGAGGCGTTTCGGCAGGGGTATGCCGAGGGCATCCTGCGGGCGGCCGGGCAGTTGGCGGAAGGCTTGTTGACCGCCCAAACCCTCGGCCAACAACTGCACCAGCAACTGATCCGGGCTGCGGGCGATCTGCTCGCCCAGGCCTTGAATCAGCCCCAATGGCTGGACGACATGCTGGCGCGCTGGCTGGTCGGGCAAGCCGGCGACAGCGACGCGGTGTTGCAGGTGTTATTGCCGCAACACTGTCGTCCGCGCGGCGATGAAATGCGCGAGTGCGTGGGCAAGCACTGGTCGGGTGAACTGCACCTGGAGTACCACCCGCAGGATCGCTACGTGCTGCGGCTGGCGGATCAACTGCTGGAGTTCGACCTGGAAGCCACGCGCGAGCGGCTCGCGCCGCGCTTGTTGGCGAGCATTGCCGACTTGCCGGATTCGGTGCGCGTGCTGGACCAGGCCGCGTTGCAAGCCCTGTCGGCGCTGTGCGCCAGTTTCGCCCCACACACCGCGTCTGCCGATGTGCCTTGTGAAGATTGAACCCACACCCGGCACCGTTGCCCTCGATCGCGACGCCAGCTCCCCGGTGCAAACATTGGAATCGCGTTTGCTGGCCGCCCATGAACCATTGACCGCCACCAAGCGTCCTGACCCTGGGTTCGAGCAACTGTATCAATGGCTGTTAGGGATGGAGGGGCAGGGCGAAAAGGCCCTCTATGAATTTTTGCGCGGGCTGCGAGGGCCAGACGGCCACACCGCGGCGTACCCCACCGCGAGCGCATTGAAGGCGGTCACGTTGCAGGTGCTGTTTCGATTGAAGGACGAGGGGCTGGAAAAGTCCCGGCTCTACAAAGAGATCAGCGGCGCCAATGGGCTGGCGTTTGCCATGGAGGTGTTTGTCACGGGGTGGATGCGTGAGGTGTTTGAGCCGATGGGGGATGAGGCGTGGGAGAGGAGTGAGTGGTGAGAAAGTTTTGATGGTTTATATGAGAGCAAGGAAAAATAACCATGCAAATTGGACAAGGTGCGAGCATTTCTACAGATGTCGCCCGAAGTGATTTCGTTTCATCTTCAACTAGTTCGGTAGAAACATCAGCGACGCTTGAATCTGTACTGCTGGACACTACTGATTTTCAATTGGACCAATTGGGGGCGCCTAAACATGTCGCAATGGGTTTTGTGCATCTGGGTAATGCCACGACGGCCTCGCTGAAGGAACTCTCTGCCGATCTGGGACAGTACGATCGCGATGTAACCGATCAGATTACGCAATTTGTCGAAACCGGTGTAACGCTTCACGAGCCTGACAGCCATGCAATTTTTGATTTAATAAATGAAAGGGCCGAAGGCTGCGAGAATCGTGAGGATCGCTTGAAGTCTGTACTTGAGGCTGGCATGGAACTGCTCGAATCCGCCAAGGGGCCAGGTCTCAATCTGTTGAATGTCGCCGGGAACACGGGGGTAATCATTGCGCTGACCACCTTGTTGCGCGAGTACGTTGGCTATCTCGTCGAACACGCTCTGGGTGCGGGTGATACACCTGAGGCCACGCGGGCATGGGCGGCTGTGGCGCTGGCAATGACGGGGCCAGCGTTGACGCTGATGGGGGCTATCCGCAGAGAGGTCTCAGGGGAGGCGAGCTGGAAATCTCGGCTGGGGAGTGTGTGCATAGCGTCTGCAGCGCTGGGAGGCTGTGTCGCGGCCGTTCTCACGGGAACGGCGTCAAAGCTTTTCCCTGCAATGGCCGGCGGGGTCGTGTACATCATGGCCCGGGCGCTGGCTCAATCCTTTTTCCCTTTGAAAGACAACGCAGGTTCCGCGAACGCAGCGTCAACCGCTGTTACAGCAGCGGCTTATGGCGCGTTTCAATTTGCATTGGCGGAACTGGGTAAGGTCATGCCATTGAGTGGGCCTGCCAGGGCCGTCGAGGCGATGGATCACGATTTCGGGGCGGACGCTATCAAAGCCGGATTGAATGCGCTCGGAATGGTAGCCGATGTGTCTACCTTGATTATCTGCAAGAGTTGGCATGTGCTATCCCCCCAGCCAGGGTCGGATTCGGTCTTTTCTGATCCGGAGTCTTTACGACAAATGGCGTTGGAGGTTCGCGCGGGTGTTCAGTGGCCCACCAGGACTCAATTAGCCGATGCATTCGTGAATGTGGCGGGGGCACGCCTATCGTATGGCCACGCTGTCAGTCTGGTCGTAGGTGCGGCAGGCGCTTTGTTGAGCGAGTACGACTTCGGAGAGGATACCCAGGGCCATCTTCTCAATGGCTGTTTCGCCGTGATGATGATGTTTCTTTACTTTCCACTTATCTTTGCCAACCTGAAGCAAACCAGCAACACCCATACGCTGCAGGAAACGACCACGGATTGATCCAGCCCAAGAGTGGGCAGCCATCGGCTGCTCGCTCCCAGCGCTCCACCCCGGCTATAATCCGCGGCTCATTTCGTCGATCGAGTCAAACCCGCCCATGTACACCCTGGCCCGTGAGCTGCTGTTCAAACTTTCCCCCGAAACTTCCCACGACCTGTCCCTGGACCTGATCGGCGCGGGCGGGCGGCTGGGGCTTAACGGTTTGCTGTGCAAGGCCCCGGCGAAACTGCCGGTGACGGTGATGGGCCTGGAATTCCCTAACCCGGTCGGGTTGGCGGCGGGGCTGGACAAGAACGGTGCGGCCATCGACGGGTTCGCCCAGTTGGGCTTCGGTTTCGTGGAAATCGGCACCGTCACCCCGCGTCCGCAGCCGGGCAACCCCAAGCCGCGGCTGTTCCGCCTTCCGCAAGCCGAGGCGATCATCAATCGCATGGGCTTCAACAACCTCGGTGTCGACCATCTGCTCGCCCGGGTGGCGGCGGCCAAGTATCGGGGCGTGCTGGGGATCAACATCGGCAAGAACTTCGACACACCGGTGGAGCGCGCCGTCGACGATTACCTGATCTGCCTGGACAAGGTCTACGCCCACGCCAGCTACGTGACCGTCAACGTCAGCTCGCCGAACACCCCGGGGCTGCGCAGCCTGCAATTTGGTGACTCCCTCAAGCAACTGCTGGCCGACCTGGCCCGTCGTCGTGCGGAACTGGCGGTGATCCATGGCCGGCATGTGCCGCTGGCCATCAAGATCGCCCCGGACATGAGCGACGAAGAAACCGCCCAGGTGGCCCAGGCCCTGGTTGAGACCGGCATGGACGCGGTGATCGCCACCAACACGACCCTGGGGCGCGAAGGTGTCGAAGGGCTGGAACACGGTGACGAGGCGGGCGGCTTGTCTGGCGCGCCGGTGCGTGACAAGAGCACCCACACGGTGAAGGTCCTGGCCGCCGAACTGGCGGGGCGCTTGCCGATCATCGCGGCGGGCGGGGTCACCGAGGGACGGCATGCCGCCGAGAAGATCAGCGCCGGTGCGAGTCTGGTGCAGATCTATTCGGGCTTCATCTACAAGGGGCCGGCGTTGATTCGTGAGTCGGTGGATGCGATTGCGGCGTTGGGTTGATTCAGCCTTTCTGAAAATCGGGCAAATCCATTGTGGCGAGGGAGCTTGCTCCCGCTGGAGTGCGAAGCACTCCCGAAATCTGCTAACGCGATATGACTGAATCACCGTGTGTCATGGTGTTTGGGCTGCCGTGCAGCCCAGCGGGAGCAAGCACCCTCGCCACACCTGTGTTCACAGCCAGGCATCGGCGTTGTTCATAAGATTCCGGCAATAAAAAGGGCTCCTCGAAGGAGCCCCTGGGCCGTAGCCCGCCGTCCGGATGGGACGCGCGTGGTTAAATCGATTGGCACATCAGATTGTCGAGTTCTTGAGTGTTAAGCCCTGTGTCAGCCGACGGCGTGAAGTTCGTTGAGTCTATGGATACCCGCAGTGCCGGTCATACCGTCCCAGTTGTCGCCGCGTCCTTCTCGCCAGCCGTTGATCCAGGCTTGACGTACTGACGGTAGAGTAAAGGGGCAAAGCTCACGGGATTTACCACCAACGCCATATTGGTAACCGCGTAAAAATGCTCTTTCCAACGGATCACGCTTAAGTCTTCTCATAGGGTGTTGCCCTCACTTGTTGACTGTTTCTTTAGCGTCGGCCCTTGTCGGGGCCGGGGCAGAATCATTCTGCCGTTGGTGGCTCGTTGCCGGCGTGACGAGCCAAGGTGTTGGCGCCGTGGCGACGTCAACCTGTGTTGAGTTCTAACCAAAGCGTCACATGGATGGAATGATCGTTTTGTCATAAGCACGTAACAATAAAGATGTTAGGGCGATAAGTAACTTGATGTTCAGCGTCCGCTTTTGAGCAAGACCCCTGTATGATCAGCCCTGCGCTCAAAGGCGCGGTCCTGACCCGGATGAGAATGTCCTCCCGTTGCACTCGGGTACTATTCGACGAAAGGGTCGGGTTTTCACAATTTGTTGCACAGAATTTTTTATCTGCCCCCGCATCTAAGCTCTTTTAACCTGAGCGGCGAGGGTGGAGCGGCACACCTTCGTGCCACGCGGGTGCTCTTGAGAAAAGCACCTGACTGAACCCGACCCGGCAATGCGTTGCCCGGTCCACTTAGCCAAAGGCGCTGGAATCCCCATGTCCGACCGTTTCGAACTCTTCCTCACTTGCCCCAAGGGCCTCGAAGGCCTGCTCATCGAGGAAGCCGTCGGGCTTGGCCTTGAAGAGGCGCGCGAGCACACCTCGGCCGTGCGCGGCATGGCCGACATGGAGACCGCGTACCGCCTGTGCCTGTGGTCGCGCCTGGCCAACCGGGTGCTGCTGGTCCTCAAGCGGTTCGAGATGAAGAACGCCGACGACCTGTACCACGGCGTGCTGGACGTCGACTGGCAAGACCACATGCTGGCCGACGGCACCCTGGCGGTGGAGTTCAGCGGACACGGTTCGGGCATCGACAACACCCACTTCGGCGCCTTGAAGGTCAAGGATGCCATCGTCGACAAGCTGCGTACCCCGTCGGGCGAGCGGCCGTCCGTCGACAAGCTCAACCCGGACCTGCGCATCCACCTGCGCCTGGACCGTGGCGAAGCGATCCTGTCCCTCGACCTTTCCGGCCACAGCCTGCACCAGCGCGGCTATCGCTTGCAGCAGGGCGCTGCGCCGCTGAAGGAAAACCTCGCCGCCGCGATCCTGATCCGGGCCGGTTGGCCGCGCATCGCCGCCGAAGGCGGGGCGCTGGCCGATCCGATGTGCGGCGTGGGCACGTTCCTGGTGGAAGCCGGCATGATCGCCGCCGACATGGCGCCGAACCTGCGTCGCCAGCAGTGGGGCTTCACCGCGTGGCTCGGCCATGTGCCGGCGCTGTGGAAGAAACTCCACGAAGAGGCCACCGCCCGCGCTGCCGCCGGGCTGGCCAAGCCGCCGCTGTGGATTCGCGGCTACGAGGCTGATCCACGGCTGATCCAGCCGGGCCGCAACAACGTCGAGCGTGCCGGCTTGAGCGAGTGGATCAAGATCTATCAGGGCGAAGTCGCCACCTTCGAACCCCGCCCGGACCAGAACCAGAAAGGCCTGGTCATCTGCAACCCTCCGTACGGCGAGCGGCTTGGCGACGAAGCGAGCCTGCTCTACCTCTACCAGAACCTCGGCGAGCGCCTGCGCCAGGCCTGCCTGAACTGGGAGGCCGCTGTGTTCACCGGCGCGCCGGACCTGGGCAAGCGCATGGGTATCCGCAGCCACAAGCAGTATTCGTTCTGGAACGGCGCCTTGCCGTGCAAATTGTTGCTGATCAAGGTGCTGCCGGACCAGTTCGTCACCGGCGAGCGTCGCACCCCGGAACAGCGTCAGGCCGAGCGCGAGCAGGCCCTCCTTGACCAGCAAGCGCCCGCGGCAACGCAGGAGCGCCAGTACAACAAGAATGGCAACCCGATCAAGCCGGCTCCTGTCCCCGCCCCGGTGGTGGAGCAGGCACGCTTGAGCGAAGGCGGGCAGATGTTCGCCAATCGCCTGCAAAAGAACCTCAAATTGCTGGGTAAGTGGGCCAAACGTGAAGGTGTGGACTGCTACCGGGTCTACGATGCCGACATGCCGGAATACGCCATGGCCATCGACCTGTACCATGACTGGGTCCATGTGCAGGAATACGCCGCGCCGAAATCCATCGACCCGGAAAAGGCCTCGGCCCGGCTGTTCGATGCCCTGGCGGCCATTCCCCAGGCCCTGAGCGTCGACAAGAGCCGCGTGGTGATCAAGCGTCGCGAACGCCAGAGCGGCACCAAGCAATACGAGCGCCAGAGCGCCCAGGGCAAGTTCACCGAGGTCAACGAAGGTGGCGTCAAGCTGCTGGTCAACCTCACCGACTACCTGGACACCGGGCTGTTCCTCGACCACCGGCCGATGCGCCTGCGGATCCAGAAAGAGGCGGCCGGCAAGCGCTTCCTCAACCTGTTCTGCTACACCGCGACCGCCAGCGTCCATGCGGCCAAGGGCGGTGCTCGGAGCACCACCAGTGTCGACTTGTCGAAAACCTACCTGGACTGGGCGCGACGCAACCTCTCGCTCAACGGTTTCTCCGACAAGAACCGCCTGGAGCAGGGCGACGTCATGGCCTGGCTGGAAGCCAGTCGCGACGAATACGACCTGATCTTCATCGATCCACCGACCTTCTCCAACTCCAAGCGCATGGAAGGGATCTTTGACGTGCAACGCGACCACGTCCAGCTCCTGGACCTGGCCATGGCCCGCCTCGCACCGGGTGGCGTGCTGTATTTCTCCAACAACTTCCGCAAGTTCCAGCTCGAGGACAACCTCGGCGAGCGCTACGCGGTGGAGGAAATCACCGCCAAGACCATCGATCCGGACTTTGCCCGCAACGGCAAGATCCACCGTGCCTGGAAGATCACCGCCCGTTGATCGATTGCTGATTGGATCCACGCAGGCCTTGTAACTCAAGGCTTTCAGCTCATCTTGGGGCTGGTCAAAATGATGGCTAATAGCTATAACTTAGCCTGTGGCCGGGTTGAACCTACTGCCTGGCCCTTTTTGAGTCGTGTTTATGGCCTTGCATCAGGTGCGCCCCAGGATCCTGGGCTTTATCAGCGAAGACGTCTCGGCCTGGCTCGTGGCAACGCTGGTCTTGCTGGCCGGCAGCTTTCTGACGGCGGTGCTGAGCTGGGCGATGATGAACCTGTTCGGCCAGCAACTGCGCCAGCGCTTCGAACTGCAGGCCGAGGAGCGTTTCAGCCGGATCGAGGAGCGCTTCCAGGAGCAGGAGCAGCGTCTGGATGGCCTGCGGCGCTTCTTCGCCAACTCGGAGTCGGTGTCCAATGACGAATTCCGCGGGTACGCCGAAGCCTTGTTGCGACGTACCCGGGCGCTTGCCTGGGCGCCCAGGGTGCGACGGGACGAACGGCTGGCGTTCGAACAGCAGGCGCGGGCCGACGGCTCGATAAACTTCACCGTCCGTGAAGCCGACGGCAGCGGTGGTCTGCGGCCGGCCGCCGAGCGGGACGAGTATGTGCCGGTGCTCTACGTGCAAAGCCAGGCCTCCTATGGCTCGCCCTTGGGCATGGACCTGCTGTTCGAGCCCGTTCGGCGGGCCACCCTGGACCGGGCGCGGCAGAGTGGCCGGCTGGCGGTTTCACAGCCACTGGACCTGATTGGCGTCGATCCGGCCTTCACCCGCGGCGTGTTGCTGGCGGCACCGGTCACCCGACCAGGGGCCACCGAACCGTTCGGGTATGTGGTCGCGGCCATCAGCATGCGCCAACTGGCGGGCGACGGCCTGCCGACGGCCGGTCATGACAATCTGTCGATGCGGGTTATCGACCTGTCTGCGGACGATCGCGAGGAAGCCCTGTTCGAATCGCCCACCCCGGCCGGCCACAGCGAATTGTCGGAGACCCGCCGAGTGCGTCTGGCCGATCGCGATTATCGGGTGGAGTTGCGGCCCAGCCGGACGTTCCTGACAACCAACCACTCATCGGCGGCAAGCCTGGTGGTGCTGGGTGGTTTGCTCAGCCTGTTGCTCAGCGCCTTGCTTTACGTGCTGGTCAGCCAGCGGCAACGGGCACTGAAACTGGTGGAGCAACGCACCCGCGAATTGCGGGCCAGGGAGCAGGAACTGCGCGGCACCCATGGCCAGTTGCGCGGGGTGCTGGATGCGGCGACGGAGGTGGCGATCATCGCCACGGACCTGCGCGGCGTCATCACGACTTTCAACGCCGGCGCCGAACAGATGCTCGGCTACCCCAGCAGCGAGGTCCTGCAAAGCATGACCCTCGAAAGCCTGCATGTGCCGCGTGAACTCCAGGCCCGGGCCGCCCAGCTCGGTGCGCGTTTCGGCAAGCCGATCCCCACCTGTCACGCGATGTTGCTCGAGGGGGGCGAGCAGGGCGGCCAGCAGGCACGGGAATGGACCCTGGTGCGTCGCGACGGCAGCCATCTGACCGTGAACATGCTGGCCACGCCGATGCTCGATGACCAGGGGCTGTGGGTCGGGCACCTGGCGATCTGCATCGACATCACCGAACGCAAGCGCGTCCACGAAGCCCTGGCGGCACGGGACCTGTTGCTGAAGAAACTCAGCGCCCATGTGCCGGGCGGCATCTATCAGTTCAAGATGGATTTCAACGGCCGTTTCAGTGTGATCTACGCCAGCGACGGCATTCGCGACATCTACGAATTGGAGCCGCACGTGCTGGTGCAGAACGCCGAGGCGATTTTCTCGCGCATTCATTGCCTGGACGCCAGCCGCGTGCGCAGCTCGATTCGTGCGTCGGCCGATACCTTGAGCCCCTGGCGTGAAGAATACCGGCTGCAGTTGCCGCAGCGGGGCCTGCGTTGGGTCCGGGGCGAGGCCACGCCGGAGGAACTGCCCGGCGGCGGGGTGTTGTGGCACGGCTACATCTCGGATATTTCCGACCTCAAGCGGGTGGAGGAAGAACTGCGGGCGCTGTCGGTTACCGATGCCTTGACGGGGATTCGCAACCGCCGTTATTTCCAGGAGCGACTGACCTCGGAGATGTCCCGGGTCGAGCGTGGTTCCGGGGGGCTGGCGGTGATCATGTTGGACATCGATCACTTCAAGCGCATCAACGACCAGCATGGCCATGCGGTGGGCGACCGGGTGTTGCAGGCGGTCTGCCAGCGGGTTGCCCAGCGGTTGCGACGTACCGATGTGTTCTGCCGATTGGGTGGGGAAGAGTTCGTGGTGTTGTGTCCGGACACGGACAGCGAGAGTGCCTATGCCCTGGCCCTGGGACTGTGGGAAGGCTTGCGCTCGGCCCCGATCGAGGACGTGGGAATCGTCACCGCCAGCTTCGGCATCGCCACCTGGCGCGCCGGTGAGGGCGCCGATGCCTTGTTGCTACGGGCCGACTCGGGCGTGTATGCCGCCAAGCAGGCTGGGCGGGATCGCGTGGAAACGCAGTTGGGATAGCGATGGGTCAGTGAGTGATGATGCGACCGTGCCGCCGTCTTCGCGAGCAAGCCCGCTCCCACAGGTTGATCGTTGGCGACCACAGATGTGTGTTCACCGTAAATCCCTTGTGGGAGCGGGCTTGCTCGCGAAAGCGGTGGGTCAGTTTGCATTGATGTTGAATGTACCGCCGTCTTCGCGAGCAAGCCCGCTCCCACAGGTTGATCATTGGCGACCACAGATGTGTGTTCACCGTAAATCCTTTGTGGGAGCGAGCTTGCCCGCGAAAGCGGTGGGTCAGTTGATGGAGATGTTGGACAGGCCTGGCCTCTTCTTCGCGAAGACGGCAGTCCAGACAACCTCAGCCGCAATCCTTTGCGGCGGTGAGGGTTACCAGTTGTAGGTCAGGTCGGTGGTGAGGGTGCGGCCCTGGCCGTAGTAGCAGTCCCAGTTGCTGCGGCAACTGGCGACGTATTTCTTGTCCTCGAGGTTTTCCATGTTCATCCGCACGCTCACGCCCTTGATGTGCAGCGGGGATTTCTCGAAGTCGTAGGACATCATGGCGTCGTAGACCGTGTAGGACGGAATCGTGAATGCGCCTTCGTAGTCGGTGCCGTAGCTCTCGCGCACATACCGTGCGCCGATGCCCGCGCCGAGACCGGCCAGGGGGCTGGCGCCGGTGAAGGTGTAGTCGATCCAGGCCGAGGCGGTGAGGGGTGGCGCACTGGCCGGGTGACGGCCTTCGCGACCGTCGTTGTCCTTGGTGTACTCGATGTCGTTGCGCGACACCGAACCGATCACCCGTACGTTCTTGTTGAGGTTGACCTTGCCTTCCAACTCGATGCCCTGGGAACGCACTTCACCGGACTGGCCGCTGAAGCCGGGGGTGAGCGGATTGGACGTCACCACATTCTTTTGCACGATGTCGTAGACCGACAACTGGATAAAACCGTCGATAGCCTTGGGTTCGTACTTGATCCCGGCTTCGTACTGCTTGCCTGTCGTCGGCTTGAACGCGGTGTTGCCAAACCCGGTGTCAGTGACGGGGAGGAATGACTCCGAGTAGCTCACATAAGGCGTCAGACCGTTATCGAACAGGTAGCCGAAGCCGGCCCGACCACTGAATTTTTCATCCCGGGTCTTGGTGCTGGTCCCGTCAAGCGGACGCTTGTTGTCGGTTTCGGCAAAGTCATAGCGGCCGCCCAGCGTGAGGAACCACTTGTCCCATTTGAGCTGGTCCTGGACATACAGCCCGGTCTGGCGAACGGTGTTGTCCCAGCGGTAGGGCGAGCTGAAATTGATCGCGCCGCCGTACACCGGGTTGTACATGTCGATGGCCGACGCGCTGCGATCGTACAGGCCGAGGAACTTCGATTCGAAATGGTAGTGGTCCACGCCCAGCAAGACGGTGTGGTCCAGTGCCCCTGTGTGGAATTTGGCCTGGGCAGTGGTATCGATGTTGTAGACCTTGTTGGTCTGCGACCAGTCCACTCCGTAGCGGCGCATGTAGCGTTGGTCGTTGGCCCCGGTGACCGGGTTGGCGATGAAGCCGTAGCCGTGCAGCGGATCCACGTACTGGTCATCGACCTGGGCGTAACGGGCGGTCTGCTTCAGCGTCCAGACATCATTGAGTTCATGGGAGGCCTCATAGCCCACGACGAACTGCTCGCGGTTGTACTTGTTCACGTCCGGCTCGCCGAAGAAGGTCGAGCGGCTGTACTTGCCGTTCGGGTTCGGCAGCACCGTGCCGGAGGCGGGCAGGCCCTGGGCGGACGGGGTGTCGTGGTCTTTCTGGTACTGGGCGAAGAAGGTGATGCTGGTTTCGTCGCTCGGGTTCCACGTCAGGCTCGGCGCCAGGAGCATGCGGTTTTTCTCGACGTAGTCGATTTCCGAACCGGAATCCTCCGCCACGCCGGTCAGGCGATAGAGGAATTCGCCCTGGTCATCCAGCGGGCCGGCCAGGTCGAAGCCGAGTTTCTTGCGGTCGTTGTCGCCGGCGCCCAGGGTCACCTCATGCAACGGCGTGGCGGTGGGGCGCTTGCTGACCATGTTGACGATCCCGCCCGGCTGGTTCTGGCCGTAGAGCACCGAGGCCGGGCCCTTGAGCACTTCGATGCGCTCCAGGGTGTACGGGTCGATCTGCAGGGCGCCGCCGGTGCTGCCGCCGCCGTAGGGCAGGTGCAGGCCGTCGAGGTACAGCGGCGTCGGGATGAAGCCGCGGGAAGTCGGTTCGTCGAAGATCGTCACACGGTCGGAGAAACCGCCGCCGGTCATGCCGGCGGTGTAGCGCAGGGCTTCGGTGACGCTCTGCGAGCCACGCAGCTTGACCTCGTCCTGGGTGATGACGTTGACGGTCTGCGGCACTTCGTTGAGCGGCGTGTCGGTCTTGGTGCCGGTGCCGGTTTTTTTCGCGACGATCCCATCCACCGGCCCCCATGCCGACTCCTGGGTGCCCGAAATGTTGATCGGCGCCAAGTCCAGGCCCGCGCCATCGTTGCGGCTGCGCAGTGTCATGCTGTTGCCCTGGACGCTGTAGGCGATCGGGGTGCCCTGGAGCAACCGGGCCATGGCGGCGGCCGGCTCCAGGTCACCGCTCACCGCGGTGCTGCGCAGGCCACTGACGTCGGCCGGGTTGTAGAGCACTTGCAGGTTGGTCTGGCGACCGAACTCCTGCAACGCGCTGCCCAGCGGTTGCGCCTGGATGTTGATCGGCAGGCTCTGGGCCTGGGCCGTCAGCGGCAGGCCCAGGACCAGCGCGCAGAGGACCGGGACATGCGGTCGAAACGAATGACGGATCAGTAGAGCCTGGGTGAGCGGTTTCAGTCCTAGCGGTGCTGGCATTATTTTTTCTCGTCAGAATGTTACTGAGAACTATTTCTATTGGCTGCTAGTAAGACGTTGGGCCTTTGGTAAACCGGAAAGACCCAGCGTCTTTTTTTAAAGAAATGTTCACCGTCAGGCCGGTTGCAGCTCGGTGACGACATGGCCGGCTTCCATACGCACCAACTGGTCGGCGATATCGAAGTAACGGTCGTCGTGGGAAATCACGATGATGGTCTTGCCCAGGCGCTTGAGGTCCGGCAGCAGCTCGGTGTAGAAAATCCGCCGGAAAGTCGGGTCCTGGTCGGCGGCCCATTCGTCGAACACCAGCACCGGGCGCTCTTCCAGCCAGGCGTTGACCAGGGCCAGGCGCTTGCGTTGGCCGGTGGACAGGTCGGTGGTGGTGAAGGTGCCGTCGCGCACGCTGACCTTGTGGGCGATCTCCAGGCGTTGCAGATACTGGTTGGCGTCGTCGGGGATGTGGGTCTCGCCCTGCACGACGTCGTCGAACAGGTAGTAGTCGGCAAAGATCGTTGTGAACAGTTGGCGGTAGTCGTCGCGGTCCAGGTCGGTCACCGCCCGGCCATTGAGGCGGATTTCCCCCTGTTGCGGGGCATACAGGCCCAGCAACAGCTTGATCAGCGTGGTCTTGCCACAGCCGTTTTCTCCGACGATGAAAATGATCTCGCCCTGGTCGATGCGCAGGTTCACCGGGCCCAGGCGAAAGGGCGTGGCGCCTTCGACCGACGGGAAGCTGTAGGCCACGTTGTTCAGTTCCAGGCTTCGCACGGAGGCCTTGCTATTGCCCGGGTCGCTGAGCAGCAGGTGTGGTTCGGGCGAGGAAAACCGTTCCGACAGCTCGGCGATCCGGCGGAAGGCGATCTGCGCGCGGCTGACGATCGGCAGGGTGCCGATCAAGTGTTCCAGCGGCCCCTTCATGTACAGCAGCACCAGCACGAAACCGCTCATCACCGCTTTGTCCGCGCTTGGCCACAGCGATTGCAGCGCCAGGGCCAGGCCGATAACCACGAAAAACAGCATGGAGCCTAGGGTCTTGGCGACCACGAAGATATTCACCGAGCGGATCTGTGTGTCGCAGATCGTGTCGGCGGTGCGTTCGATGCCCGAGACGAACATGCGCTGGCGACGGGGGCGGTGGATGCGCAGCTCCTTGGCGCCCTCGGCGATGGCGTTGTAGTGCTTCTGCAGTTCGTCCTCGTGTTCGCGGGCGTTCAGGAAACCCTGCATGCCGCGGCCTCGGGCGATGTACTGGATGACCGTGCCGATCAGGATCGCCACCACGGTGACCAGGAACATCGGCCACGACAGCAGCGCCAGGTAACCCATGCAACCGAGTGTGACGGTCAGGGAAATGGCCAGCGGGGCAAAGGCGAAGGCGAAGTCGCTGATGGTGTCGACGTCGTGGGTCAGCACCGGGATCAGGCGATGGCTGCGGTAGCGCTCGATCTGTTCGATGGGCGCCGACAGCACTTTTTCTCCCAGGGTCTTGCGCAAACGGGCGATGATTTTCTGGCCGACATAGTTGGTGCCGATGTCCGAGAAGATCGAGCTGGTCAGCGCCAGCAGGCACAGCCCGGCAAACACGCCGACCACCGTGGCGCTGAGGCCGTTGTCGGCGTGCAGGACCTGGTTGATCGTCGCCAGCAGCACCGTGACGCTGAGCCCGCCAAGCATGCCCAGCGCAATGGCGCCGATGACAATCAGCCGGAAAGGTTTGAGCAGCGTGAACAGCTCGTGCATCACCCCGCGTGTTGGTTGGTTCATGGCGGTTTCCTGCTTGAAGAAAGGGCGAAGGCCCCCGCAGGTATTCATCGCAAGGGCTTGAGGACGGAGCGCGCCGGTTGTGTCGCGCCCCCCTGTAGAACGGTTGGAAGAACATGGGATTTAGCGACCGGTGTCCGTGGCGAGGGAGCTTGCTCCCGCTGGCCGCGCAGCGGCCTCTCGTACCCTCAATCCGTCCGACACAACGCATGCCCAGGCTATGGGGGCACTGCGCGCGCCAGCGGGGATAAATCCCCTCGCCACAAAGTGCACCCCACAAGTGAATTCAAGGGCTACATATCCCGCACCACCCGAAACCCCAGCCAATCCCCACGCGCATCGGGGTACGCCGCGTTACGGTTGCCCGAGCGGGAAAACACTGGCGCCTCGCCCCAGTCGTTGCCACGGATACGCCGCACCTTGCAGTCGCCGTCGAGCCAGGCGCTGCCGTCGTTCGGGGCGCCGGTGTAGCTGTCGTTGTAGCAATCGGCTGTCCACTCGTAGACATTGCCGTGCATGTCGTACACGCCGAAGGCGTTGGCCGGGAAGCTGCCGGCCGGCGAGGTGAAGTTGAAGCCATCGGCGGCGCCGTAGGTGTTGGCATGCCGGGCGATGCTGTAGTCCTTGCCTTCATCGAACGGGAAGGGGAACGGCCCGGTAGTGCCGCCGCGCGCGGCGTATTCGCGCACCGACTCGCTGGTCAGTCGGTAGGGCTTGCCGGTTTTCTTCGACAACCAGGCCACGTAGGCATTGGCCTCGTTGAAGTCCATGCACACCGCCGGGTGGCGGTCGCTGTATTGCTTGCGCGGGTCGCTGCCCTGGTAATCCGGGATGCCGGCCTTGCAGGCGCGGCCAGGGCGGTCATCACCGTCTGGCATCGTGTAGCCGGTGTCGCGCAAATAGGCGAACCATTCACCCTTCAACACCTGGAAGCGGCTGATCGCCAGAGGCCGGGCGAACGTCACCGGGTGCATCGGGCCTTCGTCCGGCTCGCGGCCGACTTCGTCCGGCGGGGTGCCCATTTGGAAGGTGCCGGTGGGCAACACGACCATCTCCGGGCAATCCTTGCAATCGCGAAACACCTGGCCCGGTTGAGACGCTTCGGCGCCGCTGGGCAGCAGGGCGACCAAGGCCAATGCGGCAAGTACCTTCAGTGGAAAACGGTTCATTTTTTTCTCTCGATTAAAGTCCAACAAGCGCGGGTCAGATCGCCTGGTTCAACAGCGTCATGAAACGATCGATTTGGGCTTCGTTGTTGAGCAGGCCCGGTGCGGTGCGTATCACCGGCCCGGCATCGCGGTGAACGGCGTCGACGATCACGCGTTGCTTCATCAGGTCACCGGCCACCCGGTCGCTCTCGCGGCCCTTGATGCGGAAAAAGGTAAAGCCGGCCGACAGCGCCGGGCTCAACGGCGTGACCAGTTCAACCTGCGGCATCGCCACCAGCTGTTTTTTCAGGTAGCTGTTGAGGGCGTGAATGCGCGCCTGAACCTCGGCCTTGCCCAGCTCCAGGTGCAGCTTGAAGGCCTCGTCCACCGCCCAGCGGTGCTCGAAGGCATGGAAGCCGCCCGGGGTCATGACGGTGGAAAACGCCGTGGCTTCGGAAAAGGTCGGGATGATCGGCGTGACGTATTTGAGTTCGTCGCTGCGGCTGCACACCAGCCCCGTGCCGCGCGGGCCGAACATCCACTTGTGGGTGCCGGCGATGAAGAAGTCGCAGTTCATCGCCGCAAAGCCCACGTCCTCCACGCCGAAACCGTGTACGCCGTCCACCACGTAGACGATGCGTTGGTCATCGCGGCGGCCCTGGTTGTGCCGCTCCACCAGCGCACCGATCTGGTCGATGGGCAACTTCACGCCGCTGCCGGAGTGCACCCAGGTCATGCCCAGCACCCTTGTTTGCGGGCGGATGGCGCGGTCGATGGCGGCCAGGATTTCATCGTGACTGGCGCGGTGGGCGTCCTCGAACAGCTTGATCTTGCGCACGCGGGTGCCGTCCCGTTGGGTGCGTAGGTCGAGGATGGTGTGGGTGGCGTAGTGTTCGTGGACGGTGGTGAGGATTTCCTGGTCAGGCTTGACCTGGACCCCGCCGTAGATCATCGCCAGGCCCTGGGTGGTGCTGCCGGTGAGGGCGATCTGCCTGGGGCCCGCTTGCAGGTAGCGGCCGGCCCAGGTGCGCACGTTCTCCTCGCGGGCTTCGGTGATGCCCAGGTCCCAGTCCATCTGCAGGCCGGGGTTCTTGTCGAGGGCGGCGCGGTGTTGCTCGATGGCCTCGCGCACTGGGCGCGGGTGGGTGGTGACGAGGAAGTTGGCGAAATGCAGGTAGTCCGGATCCTGGTCGAACAACGAGCGCAGTTGCGCCCATTTATCCCGGGGCAGCGACGGCAGCGATGGGGTGCCGGCCGTGGCGGGCAGGCTGTTGGCCAGGGGTAGGCCGGCGGCGAGGATCCCGGCCCGCTTCAGGAACGTGCGGCGTTCATTCATGGCTGGCCGACCTTCTGGTTCGAGGCCACGGCCGGTCGCGCGGCCTTCTGGACCTGATCCCAGACCCGCAGGAAATTGCCGCCCCAGAGTTTGGCGATGTCGGCTTCGGAGTAGCCGCGGGTGAGCAATTCGGCGGTGACGTTGCGGATGTCGCCGACGTTTTCCCAGCCTTTCACGCCGCCGCCTTCGTTGAAGTCGGAGCTGATGCCTACGTGGTCGATGCCGATCTTGCGCACGGTGTAGTCGATGGCGTCCCCCAGGTCCTTGAGGCTGGCCTTGGGTTCTTCTTCCAGGATGCCGTAGAGCTGGGCGGCGTATTCACCGAACTTCTGCTCGGGCCAGGCGGCGATGATCGGATCGCCGGGCATCAGCGCCATGGCCAGGTTGGGCAGCGGCGGCAGATCGAAACGCGCGCGCAGGGCGTTGAGCTTGTCCTGGGTCTTTTGCGTGAGCGGGCGCAGGTACTGGGAGAAGCCGACGATCTGCACCACGCCGCCGCTGCGCTTGATCAGTTGCAGTTCCTTGTCGCTGAGGTTGCGCGGGATGTCCACCATCGCCCGTGGCGCGGAATGCGAGGCCACCAGCGGTGTGCGGCTCAGTTGCGCAACCTGCTCCAGGGCCTGGGTCGACATCTGCGACACGTCGATGATCACACCGAGGTCATTCAGGCGGGTCACCGCTTGCTTGCCGATGTCCGACAGGCCACCAAGGGCATCCGGCGAGTCGTTGAAGAACGGCAGCGGGCGCGAGGAATCGGCCCAGTCGTTGTTGCCGATGTAGCTGAAGCCGAACATGCGCATGCCTCGCGCCGTCCACAGGTCCAGCAGGTTCAGATCATCGCCAAGGGGGTAGGCGTTGAGCATGCTGATGAAAATCGCGAACTTGCCTTCACCGTGCAGCCGGCGAAAATCCTCCGGGGTGTAGGCGATGGCGACCTGGTTGGGGTAGTCGCGGACCAGCCCGGTGATGATCTTGTAGCGCACTTCCTGTTGATTGCGTGCCTCCTCGACGAAGCCGGCGGTGGGCTTGTGCGGCGCGTTGGGGCCGTTCCACAACTCCGGCCAGCCGAACACCGTCAGCGCCGCGCCGGACAACTGGCCGCGATTGGCTTTCACCAGGTCGAACTGGCCGTCGCCGTCCTTGTCGGCTTCGTGGCCGGCGGTGCCGAAATCCAGCGGCACGGTGATGTGGCTGTCGAAGGAGAGCAGGCGCTCATGCAGCGCCCGAGCCTCTTTCATCACCTTGACCGGGTAGCCGGGGTTGTCCCGCCACCCGTAGTCCCAGGCCGCGAGGCCACCGCCCACCACCAATGCCAGGGCCAGGGGCACGCCGGTGAACAGCGCCTTTTTCGAACGTCGTGTTGTCATTGCCGATCTCAGTCAGGTTCGCCTTTGCTGTCTGGGAAGAACGAGTGATCGGTGGGGAAATTTAGCGGTCTGGGAGGGCCTCTTCGCGAGCAAGCTCGCTCCCACAGGGGATCTCCTCCAGGTGGCTGACCTTTGTGGGAGCGGGCTTGCTCGCGAAGAGGCCCCCACAGTCTTTAAATTTGTCCCCCCAGCCATCGTCCTAGCTTGGATAACGCCCACCCCAGGGCTGAACACAGGTAAGGCAATGACGATTTCTCGACGAGGGTTCATGGCAGGCCTGGCACTGACCGGTGCCGCTGTGCCTGCGGTGTATTACGGACATCGCGAACTGACCCGCCCGGACCCGACCATCACCCCCGGCGAGGCGTCCTTCGATGTGGCGAATGTGGCGGGCCAGCGTCAGGCGGATACGTTGCGGGGGATCTGGACGATCCGTTTCAGCGGGCAGGAGGCCGGCCTTGCGGGCGTGCCGGACGACGATCTGCAGCTCTTCCTCGACATCGCCCACAAGGGCCGTGGCCTGGTGGGCTGCCTCGACACCGCCGAGCGGCTGCGCAGCGGCGGCGAGCCGCGCTACCGGGTGCTGGGTGACCTGGCCGGAACCGACCCCCGGCAGTTGAGCTGGCGGCTGGTCGATGGGGCGAGCGGCGTGCCGCGCTATGAATTCATCATGACCCTGGACGAAGTCTGGGCCGGTTTCGGCAATGCCGGCCCCGCGACCCTCAGTGGGCGCGCGTGGTCGTTGGATCGTCCGCTGGCCCAGCCGGAACTCGACAACCGCTTCATCGCCGTCAAGCAGCCATTTCCCGAAGCCCGCGACCGCGTGCCACTGAGCCCGGCGCTGTTGGCCTGGTTGGTGTCGCCCGAGCATCGCTTGTTCCATCAACTCTGGCATGCGACGCGGGACAAATGGCACACCCTGGACGAAGACAAGCGCAACGCCTTGCGCGGCATCGGCTGGCAGCCCGGACCAAGGGGCCAGGAGCGCGACGCTCGCGGGCCGCGCAAGGATCGCAACGGCTCGGGCATCGACTTCTTCTTCATGCACCGGCACATGCTGGGCACGGCGCGCTCGTTCCAGCCGTTGCCGTCCTGGCCGCGCTTCCCGTTGCCGCAACCGGAACTGGCGCGTGATCGCATTGGGTTCGCCCGCTATTTCGACAACCACGACGGCACGGCCTTGCCGCCCACCTGGCTGGCCGACGGCGACGAGCAGTACGCCCAATGGGTGAGCGACATCAAGACGGCCGAGACCTACCACAGCAATTTCCAGGTCTGGGAATCGCGCTACCGTGACCCGCGCTACCTGTCGAAACTGACCCTGGGCCAGTTGGGTTCGGAGATGGAACTGGGGCTGCACGACTGGCTGCACATGCGCTGGGCCTCGGTGCCCAGGGACCCGTCCAACGGCCACCCGGTGCCGTTCGCCCGTGACCCGGCCGACTTTGCCCAGCGCTGGTATGCAGCGGAAAACGACTTTCTCGGCGACCCGTTTTCTTCCCACGTGAACCCGGTGTTCTGGTCCTTTCACGGCTGGATCGATGATCGTCTCGAAGACTGGTTCCGTGCCCACGAACGTTTCCACCCCGGCGAAGTGAGCCGCCTGGACGTCAACGGCGTACCCTGGTTCGCCCCGGGCCGCTGGGTGGAAATCGCCGACCCCTGGCTGGGCCCGGACACCCACGGTTGCAGCACCACGCCGGGGCTGCAAGTGGGGCGTTCGGTGGAAATGGACCCGGAAACCATGAAACTGGCCCTGCGCATCACCTTCGGCAGCGATGACAAAAAGCTCTCCGAACTGTTTCGCCGGGTGCCGCAACGACCGTGGTATGCGCGCAATCTCAAGGCCAAGCCTGCTTAACCTTTCTGATTGGATGAACAGGGGCGGGAATTATTTGTGGCGAGGGAGCTTGCTCCCGCTCGGTTGCGCAGCGACCGCAAGATCTCAGGGCTGCTGCGCAGCCCAGCGGGAGCAAGCTCCCTCGCCACGGGTGTCACTTGGCTTGGAGGTATGCGTTTAGCGCGGCGCGGCGATGTCCAGGGCGCGGTTTGCTAGCAGTTCTGCCAACTCAAATCATTTGCTGGATGCCCAGCGCTCGCTTGCCACGGCGCAAGGCGATGTAGCCTGGCTGGGGAGTCCTACATGGCCGGATAAACAGAACCAAAGCCGAACACCCTTTATAGGGACGGGAATTACTTGTGGCGAGGGAGCTTGCTCCCGCTCGGTTGCGCAGCGACCGCAAGGTCTTAGGGCTGCTGCGCAGCCCAGCGGGAGCAAGCTCCCTCGCCACGGGTGCACTTGGCTTTAGATTGAGCTCAAGTGAACAGCTGGGTGACTTGATGGTGTGTTCGAGGCCTACATCACCCGCCACCCCCCACCCAACGCCTTGTACAACGCCACGCTGGCCTGGACTCGGGCCAGGCGCAGTTGCACGTTCATGTCCTGGGCGGCGTAGAGGGTGCGTTGGGTTTCCAGCACGGTGAGCAGGTCTTCGGCGCCGGCCTGGTAGCGGCGCTGGGCGATGTCGAAGGCGCTTTGGGCCTGTTGCAGTTCTTCGGCTTGCCACTGCCGTTGTCGTTCCAGGCCGTTGATGCCGTTCAAGGCTTTTTCGACGTCGGCGAAGCCGTTGATGATGGCCGCGCGGTAGGTTTGCAGCAGCTCTTCCTGGCGGGCGGTGGCCTTGTCCCGTTCGGCTTTCAGGCGGCCGTTGTTGAACACTGGCGCCGCCAGGCCGGCGGTGAGGTTGTAGACGTTGTTGCGCAACACCTGGTCGGCGATGTCGGCACCGCTGGCGAGGCTCAGGCCCAGGGTCATCGAGGGTAGCATTGCCGCGCGCGCCACGCGGATGTCGGCTTCGGCGGCGCTCAGGCGTGCTTCGGCGGCGGCGATGTCCGGGCGGCGGCGCAGCAGGTCGCTGGGCACGCCGGCGTCGATGGACGGCCAGTGCAGGCGGTCGAAGTCCTCGGCCTCGAGGCGGACCGCCTGCACCGGCTGCCCCAACAGCGTCGCCAGGGTGATCAGCGCCTCCCGGGCCTGTTGCTGCACCTGCGGCAGCCGGCGCTGCTGCGCTGCCACCAGGCCTTTCTGCTGGGACAGTTCCACGGCGGTGGCGCTGCCGGCGTCGTAGCGGGTCTGCACCAGGTCGAGCACGCTTTGGGCATTGGCCAGGTTCAGTTCGGCGATGCGTCGTTGTTCGCCCAGGGACAGCGCCTGGGTGTAGCTGTTGGCGACGCCACTGAGCAGGGTCAATTCCACGGTCGCCCGGTCGAACCGGCTGGCCGCCAGGGTGCCCAGCGCGCTGTCCCGGGCCGCGCGTTTGCCTCCCCAGAAATCCAGCTCATAGGTGGCGCTGAGGTTGGCGTCGTAGTAATCCAGCGAGCGGTTGTCCCGGTCCACGTCCAGTTGGCTGTAGCCCTTGCCGCGCAATAGTTCCTGGCGCGTGCCGTTGAGCCCGGCCTTGAGTTCCGGCAGCAGGGGCGCACCGGCGATCACTGCGTTGGCCTGGGCCTGGCGAACCCGTGCCATGGCGGCGGCGAGGTCGTGGCTGTCCAGGCGTGCCTGCTCGATCAGACGATTGAGTTGTGGGCTGCCAAATTGCGTCCACCATTGCCGGTTGTCTGCCTCGGCGGCGGGAGTTTCGAGGTGCTGCCAGGTCGATGGCGATTGGATGCCGCTGTCCGGGGGCGACAACGGAGTGCTGCACGCCGCCAGTAGCAGGCTGGCGGCCAGGAGGGTCAGGTGCGCTTTCATCGGCATGCATTCATTCACTGGTGAGGGCCGCGACGGGGTCGAGGCGGGCGGCCTTGCGGGCCGGCATGAAGCCAAACACAACGCCGGTGGCCAGGGCGCAACCGAAGGCGCCGAACACCGCCAGCCATTCGAACGCCACCGCGATCTTGCCCAGCAGCAACGCGCCGCCCACCAGCAAGGCCAGGCCGATGCCAGCCAGGCCGCCGACCACCGAGAGCATCACCGCCTCGGTGAGGAACTGGCGCAGGATGTCCCGTTGGCGGGCGCCGGTGGCCATGCGAATGCCGATTTCCCGGGTCCGTTCGCGCACGGTCATGAGCATGATGTTCATCACGCCGATGCCGCCCACCAGCAGCGAAATCGCAGCAATCGCCCCGAGCATCAGCGACAGCGTCCCTTGGGTGCGCGCCTCGGCCTGGATCATCGCGGCGTTGTTGGTCAGTTCGAAATCCTGCTGGCCGTCGTGCAGGCGCAACAGGGTGCGGGACACCGCCTGTTCGGCCTGACGGACCTTGCCGGAGTCCCGGGCGGCGATCACCACGTATTCCGGGTGCCGGCTACCGAACAGTCGCACGCTGGCGGCGGAGTAGGGCACGGCGATGCGGTTGTCGGCGTCGGAGTCGCCGGAGCTGGCGCCTTTTTCCGCGAGCACGCCGACCACCTGGAACGGTACGTTCTCGATCAGGATGTAGCGGCCGATGGGGTCGGCGACGTCCTTGAGCAGTTTCTGCCGGACCTTGTGGCCGATCACGGCGACCGCCGCCGCGCTGCGCTCATCGGCATCGCTGAAGTAACTGCCCTGGACCACCGGCCAATTGAAGATAAGCGGAAAGTGCGTGTCGTTGCCGCCGACGTAGCTTTTGTGGTCGAGGTTGCCGAAGCGCACACTGGCTTCGGCACCGTTGACCGGCATGATGCGTTGCACCTCGGGCAGGGCGGCGAGGGCGGCCAGGTCCTGTTCGCTGATGATGCCCTTGGTGGCGCGCGGGTTGGGCGCGATGCCGTTGAGGTAGATGATGTTGGAGCCGAAGGCGCCCATCTGGGCCATCACCTGGCGCTTGCTGCCTTCGCCCACCGCCAGCATCACCACCACCGACGCCACGCCGATGATGATGCCGAGCAAGGTCAGGGCGGTGCGGAAACGGTTGATCCACATCACCCGCCACGCGGCGTGCACGGCGTCGAGCAGTTCGCCTTTCCAGGCGCCGTTGTGTTCGCTGCCGGCACTCAGCCGCTGGCGCAGGTCCACGGCCTGCAACGCCTTTGGGTTGGCGCAGGGCGTCGCGGGCGCGCCGTTGGCGCTGTCGCTGATGATCGACCCGTCGCGGATTTCGATGATGCGCTTGGCCCGTGCCGCCACTTCGCGGTCATGGGTGATCAGGATCACCACGTGGCCCTGGCTCGCCAACTCGTCGAGCAAGGCCATGACTTCGATGCCGCTCTGGCTGTCGAGGGCGCCGGTGGGTTCGTCGGCGAGGATGATGTGACCGCCGTTCATCAACGCTCGGGCAATCGACACCCGTTGCTGTTGCCCGCCGGAGAGTTGGTGCGGACGGTTGCCGGTGCGGCTCGCCAGGCCAAGGCGTTCGAGCAGCGCCTGGGCCCGTGCGTGGCGTTCAGCGGCCGAGGTGCCGGCGTAGATGGCCGGCATTTCGACGTTTTCCTGGGCGGTGCCGGACGGGATCAAGTGGTAGCCCTGGAACACGAATCCGAAGGCTTCGCGCCGCAGCCAGGCCAATTCGTCGCTGCCCAGGCGGGCGACGTCTTCGCCGGCGAAGCGGTACTCGCCGCTGGTGGGCCGGTCGAGGCAGCCGAGAATATTCATCAGTGTCGATTTGCCGGAGCCGGACGCCCCGACGATTGCCAGGAATTCCCCGGCGTGGATCGACAGGTCGATGCCCCGCAGCACCTCCACCCGAGGGCTGTCGCCACCGCCGTAAGCCTTGCGGATGTCCCGCAGTTCGATCAGGGGCGTGTCCATTCAGCCTCCGCTGCCGGGCGCCGGGCCGATCAGCACCCGTTCGCCTTCATTCAGGCCATCGAGCACCTGGGTGCGCAGTCGATCACTGATGCCGGTGCGCACCGTGCGTGGTTGGACGTCGCCATTATCGGCCACCACCAGCACCTGGCCGGCGGCATCCTGCAACGCGGCGGTGGGCACGCTGAGCACGTCGTGGGCCTGGGCGGCGACGAAAAATACTTGGGCGGTCATGTCCGTCATCAGGGCGCGGTCGGCGTTGTCGACATCCAGCAGCACGGTGTAGAGCACCACGCGCTCGCTGCCGCTACGACCACCGGTGGGGCTGCCGCCCTGGCTGGCTTCCAGGGGGCGGGGCGGCACCGGGAGGATCTGGCGAACGGTGCTGCTCCAGCGCCGGGTGCCGCCCGCCAGGGTGGTGAAGTAGGCGTTCATGCCCGGTTTGACGTGGCCGATGTCGGCTTCCGAGACCTCGGCCCAGACCGTCATGGGCGTCAGCCGGGCGATGCGCAGGATCAGCGGAGTCTGTTGCTGCGCGTTGAGCGTCTGGCCTTCCCGGGCGCCGACGGCGACCACGGTGCCGCTCATGGGCGCGTAGATCCGTGTGTAGCCCAACTCGGCCTCGTCGCTGCGCAGGCTGGCTTGAGCTTCGCGGATCCGGGCCTGGAACATGTCGATGCGCGCCTGGGTGGCACGCACCTCGGCCTGGGCGGTCTGCACGTCTTCCTCGCGGGTAGCGCCGCCGGCCTGCAGTTGCTGCTGGCGGCGGGATTTCTGCTGGGCCAGGTCGTGTTGCGCCCGTTGCTCCTGCAACTGGGCCTTGAGGTTTTCGATGGCGAAGCGCCCGGCGTCCAGCTTGGCTTTTTGCGTGGACGGATCGATTTCCACCAGCAACTGGCCTTCGCGCACTTCGTCGCCGGCTTCCACGTGGATCTTCTGGATCTGTCCGGACGCCTGGGCGCCGACGTCCACGTAGCGCCGCGGTTGCAGGGTGCCGAGGGCGGTGACGCTGTTTTCGATGTCGCCACGGCTGACGGCGGCGGTCGCCCGGGCGGTGGGCGTCGGCGCGACGGCTTGCCAGGCGGCGAAGGCGACGGCGGGCAGCAGGGTGATGGTAAGGAGCCAGGCGCGTCGGGTAGGGCGGGGACGTTTCATGCAGGGTTCCGGCCGATGGGTTCAAGCCCGTCGTAGCAGGGGCAGGGACGGGAGGCTGTTCTGGTAAACGAGCGTTTTGGGCGGGAATTTACTGGTTGAAACACTTGGTAGCAGGTTGGCGCGTCAGCCGCCGCGACCGTGGCGAGGGAGCTTGCTCCCGCTGGGTTGCGAAGCGACCCCAAACACTCAACCTCCGATTTTTCTGGCTCGGTGGAAGTGTTTGCTCTTGGGCCTGCTGCGCAGTCCAGCGGGAGCAAGCTCCCTCGCCACAAAAGCTGTACTGGCCTAGAGATCTAGGGTGTGCGGCTGCGGTTCAACTTGAACGAATAGGCATCGACACAAACGAAAGCTTTAAATCTATATGAGAATTACTATAAATTACGCGATTGAATCTGCCACTATCGTGCCACTGCCTGTTCCAGGCACGCCGAGTGGACACAGGGATAGCGGTCGCAGCCATTGCGCACGGGAGTCATGTTGGAAAACTACTATCGCGAGCTGGTGTGTTTCCTGAACGCCAGGCTAGGCAGCCGCCAGGCGGCCGAGGATGTGGTGCATGACGCCTATGTGCGGGTTCTGGAGCGCGCCAGCGACACGCCCATCGAACAGCCGCGGGCCTTCCTGTATCGCACGGCGTTGAACCTGGTGATCGACGGCCATCGGCGCAACACCCTGCGCCAGGTCGAATCCCTGGACGTGCTGGACAGCGAAGAACGCTTCTTCACGCCATCGCCCCACACCTGTCTCGATCACGGCCAGCGCCTGGACATGCTCCAGCGCGCCCTGGCCGAGTTGCCGCCGCTGTGCCGCGAAAGTTTCCTGTTGCGCAAGCTCGAAGGCTTGTCGCACCCGCAGATCGCCGAGCGCCTGGGCATTTCCCGGGCGCTGGTGGAAAAGCACATCGTCAATGCCATGAAGCACTGTCGCGTTCGGGTGCGACAGTGGGACACGCCTTGATTTGCCGCTGGCGATTCGCGCGGCGGTAAATTTTTTTTCCTTGTCCTCGTTCCTCTCAACAGACGACTTGCCGGCCCTGCACTCGGGCCGGTCGGTTACCCCCAGGCTTTTCGCGCCCTGTTGAGGGGCTTCTCCAGAGGACACTGGAATGACACAGGCAATTGCATCGCCCATCGTTCACGACTTGATCGGCATTGGCTTCGGCCCTTCGAACCTGGCACTGGCCATTGCGTTGCAGGAGCGAGGGCCGGTCCAGGGCGAGCTGGACGTGCTGTTCCTCGACAAGCAGGCCGACTACCGCTGGCATGGCAACACCCTGGTGACCCAGAGCGAGTTGCAGATTTCCTTCCTCAAGGACCTGGTGACCCTGCGCAACCCCACCAGCCCTTATTCGTTCGTCAATTACCTCAAGCAGCACGGGCGCCTGGTGGATTTCATCAACCTGGGCACCTTCTACCCATGCCGCATGGAGTTCAACGACTACCTGCGCTGGGTCGCCGCGCAGTTCGCCGAACAGAGCCGCTATGGCGAGGAAGTGCTGCGTATCGAGCCGGTGCTGCACCACCAGCAGGTGGAGGCGCTGCGGGTGATTTCCCGTGACAGCCAGGGCGAGGAATTCGTCCGCACCGCCCGTTCGGTGGTGGTCAGCGCCGGCGGCACGCCGCGCATCCCGGACGCGTTCAAGGCGTTCAAGGACGATCGCCGGGTGTTCCATCATTCCCAGTACCTGGAGCGCATGGCAACCCAGCCGTGCGTGAGTGGCCAGCCGATGAAGGTGGCCATCATCGGTGGCGGGCAGAGCGCGGCCGAGGCTTTCATCGACCTCAACGACAGCTTCCCGTCGGTCCAGGTCGACATGATTCTGCGCGGTTCGGCCCTGAAGCCGGCGGATGACAGTCCGTTCGTCAACGAGGTGTTCTCGCCGGAATTCACCGACCTGGTGTTCCAGCAGCCCCACAGCGAGCGCGAGCGCCTGGTCAACGAGTACCACAACACCAACTATTCGGTGGTGGACATCGACCTGATCGAGCGCATCTACGGGATTTTCTATCGCCAGAAAGTCTCCGGCGTGGCCCGCCATGCCTTCCGTACCCTGACCACCGTGGAAAAAGCCACGGCCACCGACGCCGGTATCGAGCTGGCGGTGCGCAACAGCGCCACCGGCGAACTGACCGTGCGCCGTTACGACGCGGTGGTGCTCGCCACCGGTTATGAGCGGCAGATGCACCGTTCGCTGCTGGCCCCGCTGGCGCCGTACCTGGGCGATTTCGAAGTGGACCGGCACTACAAGCTGATCACCGACGAACGCTGCAAGGCGGCCATCTACATGCAGGGCTTCTGCCAGGCCAGCCATGGCTTGAGCGACACCTTGCTGTCGATCCTGCCGGTGCGCGCCGATGAAATCGCCGGCTCGCTGTATGACCATGGCAAGCACCGCGGGCAAGCGCGCCCGGTGCCAGACCTGCACCTGGCGTCGGCGTAACCGCCCACTGCCAGACTCCCCGTGGGAGCTTGCTCGCGAATGCGCTGGGGCAGTCGATGGCGATGTTGGCTGTGCGGCCGCTTTCGCGGGCAAGCCCGCTCCCACAATGGGCTAGGTGGCGACCACAGACTCAAGGCAAACCCAAAGTCCTGTGGGAGCGGGCTTGCCCGCGAAAGCGCTCCACCTGAATTTGCGCTGCATGGCAGGCAAATCCTCAGAAATTTCCTACACTCAGTCCACGCCTGCCGCCATTTGACAGGCCCATGGACGGTTCGCTGTTCTCCCGTATTGGCAGTCTGAACCCATCAGCCGGGTGTCCCGACTCGAACGCAGTCGGCGGCGTCCCGGGCCGACTACGCCAAGCGATACAACCTGACCCCGATGATGCAGCTTCTACGCACAGGCCTGGCGGCGCTGTTGCTGGGCTCGTTGAGTGTGACGCCACCGGTGGAGGCGGCGCCCGAGTCGTTGCAGGTGCTCGGGCGTTCGAACGTGGACGATTATTCGGTGTCCCTGGGCGCGGCGGACTGGGCCTGGCTGCGCCAGAAGGCACGTTGCGGCTGGGCGAGTCGGCGCCGGACTATGCGCCGTTCGGCATGACCGGCGACGGGCGCCACTACGAAGGCCTGACCGCCGACTATGCGCAACTGCTGGGGCAGCTCTTGCACGTCCAGGTGGTGGTCCAGCGCTATCCGTCCCGGGCCGAATCGCTCCAGGCCCTGCGTGGCGGCGAGATCGACCTGCTCGGCAATGCCAATGGCTTCGAGGCCGGCGACCCGGACCTGGCGATGTCCCAAGCCTATGCCGATGACCTGCCTACCCTCGTGGCGCGCACCGACGACAGCCAGGACTTGCCGCCGGACCTGGCGGGCAAGCGCGTCGCGATGCTGTACCACTACTTGCCGCCGGACACCGTCAAGGCGTTTTATCCCGAGGCGTCCTTGCAGTTGTACCCCTCGACCCTCAGCGCCATCGGCGCCGTGGCGTTCGGACAGGCCGACGTCTACCTGGGGGATTCGATCAGCGCCCATTACCTGATCAGCAAGAACTACCTGAACAATGTCCAGCTGGCGGATTTCTCTCGCCTGGAGGTGCAGCCGTTCGCCTTCGCGGTCAGCCGCGACAACACGCGCCTGCTGCGTATCCTCAACGCCGCGTTGCAAGCCATTCCAGCTGGCGAGCGGATGAGCATCCTGCGCCGCTGGAGTGCCGGCGGCGCCAGCGTGCCGGGGCAGCAGGCGCTGCATTTCAGTGTCAAGGAGCAGCGCTGGCTGGACACCCATCCGCGGATCAGGGTGGCGGTCAACGAGCATTTCCCACCGCTGACGTTCATCGATGACCAGGGCCAGTTGCGCGGTATCAGCGCCGACGTGCTGGCCAGGATCAGCCTGCGCACCGGCCTGAAGTTCGATCTGCTGCGCGGCGGTTCGCTCAACGAGCTCATCGAGCAGGTGCGCAGTGGCCAGGCCGATGTGCTGGCGGCCGCGCCCGTCAGCCCCGAACTGGAAGACCAGTTGCGCTTCACCCGACCGTACCTGACCAACCCGTTCGTGCTGGTGACGCCGCGCAAGGTCGCGCTGACCCTGGACCAGATGGACGGCAAGCGGCTGGCGCTGATCCGTGGCAACGTGCTGCGTGACTACCTCTCGGAAACCTTTCCCGGCGTGCACCTGGTGCCGGCTGAAAACACCGCCGACGCCATGGCGATGGTGGCCGCCGGCACGGTGGAGGGCGCGGTCAATTCGTTGATCAGCGCCCGCTACCTGATTTCCCGCCAGTACCGCGACCGGTTGCAGGTCACCAGCACCGTCGGCACCTTGCCGGCTCGCGTGGCCCTGGTGACCCGGCGAGACTCGACGCAACTGCATTCGATCCTGGACAAGGCGCTGCTGAGCATTTCCCCCGAGGAAATGGACGAACTGACCAACCGTTGGCGCAGTGAAGTGGTGATCGATGACAGCTACTGGCTGCGTAACCGCACGACCATCCTGCGCGGCTTCGCCATCGCAGCGCTGTTGTTGCTGGTGACCCTGGGCTGGGTCGTCTACCTGCGGCGCCTGCTGGAGCAGTTGCGCGTGGCCAAGCAAAGCGCCGACGACGCCAACCGCGCCAAGACCACCTTCGTCGCGACCATGAGCCATGAAATCCGCACACCGATGAACGCGGTGATCGGCATGCTGGAGCTGGCGCAGAAAAAAGCCGACCAGGGCGTCGTCGACCGGTCCGCCATCGAAGTTGCGTCAACGGCGGCCCGCGGCATGTTGGACTTGATCGGCGACATCCTCGACATTGCCCGCATCGAGTCCGGCAAACTCACGTTGATGCCGGAACGCGCCGCTCTGCATGAGCTGATCGAGTCGATGGCGCGCATGTTCGACGGGCTGGCCCGACAGAAACACCTGCGTCTGCTGCTGGACGTGGAGGCCACGCTCCAGCGCGATGTGTTGATCGATCCGCTACGCTTCAAGCAGATCGTCTCGAACCTGTTGAGCAACGCCATCAAGTTCACCGACCAGGGCGAGGTCCGCCTGAAGGTCCGCGGCGAACCGGGCCTGAAGGGTGAACGCCTGGACGTGTGCCTGCGGGTCGAGGACACCGGCTGCGGGATTTCGCTTGAAGATCAGCGGCGGCTGTTCAGCCCGTTCAGCCAGGCCGGTCAGAATGCCTCGTCGGCCCGCGGCGGTTCCGGGCTGGGTCTGGTGATCAGTCGAACCCTGTGCGAAATGATGGGCGGTACCCTGAGGTTGAGCAGCGTGCCGGGACAGGGCACGCAGGTCGAGGTGCTGCTCAGCCTGCCGGTGCTCGACGCCCGGCCCGGCGTGCCGCGCGCCGAGACTGAGACTGAGACTGCGGTGGCGGCTCGGGCGCTGAAGATCCTGGTGGTCGACGACTACCCGGCCAACCGCTTGCTGCTGAGCCAGCAACTGAGCTACCTGGGGCACCACGTCCAGGTTGCTGCGGATGGTGAGCAAGGCCTGCGGGCCTGGCGCAGCGAACCCTTCGACGTGGTCATCACCGACTGCAACATGCCGTTGTTGAGCGGTTACGACCTGGCCCGCGCCATCCGGGCCGAGGAGCGCGCCCGTGACGTGCCGGCAACGCTGCTCCTGGGCTTTACGGCCAATGCCCTGCCGGAAGAGAAGCAACGCTGCGCCGAAGCGGGGATGGACGACTGCCTGTTCAAGCCCATCGGCCTGAGGGAGCTCGCCGCGCGTCTGGCCCAGGTCCTGCCGGAGGCGGCGCCATCGTCGCCCAGCGCCGGTTTCGACCTGTCCACCCTCGAACAACTGACCGGCAGCGACACCGACTCTCTCAGGCAGCTGCTGCGCGAACTGCTCAGCAGCCATGTCGAAGATCAAGCCCGGCTGCTGCGCCTGTCCGATCAGCGCGACTTGCCGGGCCTGGCGGACCTGGCGCATCGGATCAAGGGCGGCGCGCGGATGATCAACGCCCAGCCGCTGATCGACGCCTGTGAAGCCTTGGAAAGCGCCTGCCGCGCCGCCGACCGGAGCACACTGGCGCCCGCCGTGGAAGACCTGCGCGTGGTCATGGAGCAACTGGCGCAGCGACTGGCGCGACACATGGCCGCGATGCCCGGTCCGGGGGGCGCATGAAAGGGTTTGCTGGGACGAATCCCAACGTCATGAGGAATGCGTCCTTCTTCAATTTGGGAATAGTCCTACAGCGCCTCTCAAAAGCTTCCTCTAGCCTGACGCCCCTTACTGTTTACGAGCCGGTTCCCGCCGGGCGCGTTGCTATTGGAATGCCTGCCATGCCGAATAAAGCACTACGTATCCTGATTGCCGACACTCAACATACCCATCGAATCGTGCTGGAACGCCTGTTCAATCAACAGGGCTACTTCCGGATTGTCCCGGTGAGCGACGTGCAAGCGCTGCTGACGTTGGTGGAGTACGGCAGCGAGCCCTTCGACCTGGTGGTGGTCAACGCCGGGCTGGCGGAGGGGGCGCTGGACCTGCACGATTTCATCCTCTACAACCCGCAGGTGCGTCACGCCATGCTCTACAACGTGCAGCAGATCGGCCTGTCGCCGGTGCCCGCCGTGCGCCGTTCCAGCCTGCACCTGAGTCACGCCCCGTTGCCTGACCTGACGGCGTTGCGGCGGGTGACGGAGCGGGTCGATCCCCCGGCCAGCGAGCCGATGCAACCCTGGGGACGGTCCTTGAGGCAAGGCCGTGGTGGTTGAGGTGGGCCGTTGGTCCGCACTGTCGGCCCTGACAGGTGGCAGGGCCAGTCACCTGTGGAACAGTCCGCTGCAAACATGGCATCGGCGCCTTTTACATTGACCGGGGGAACAGCCTTGAAAGACGTATTGATCGTGGATGACCACCCTGTGATCCGAGGGGCGCTGCGGCTCATTTGCCAGAACGAAGGCTTCCACCGCGTCAGGGATGCCAGTGGCGTGGCCGATGCCAGGGACCTCATCAAGGAGGGCGCGCCTGACCTGGTGATCCTCGACCTGGTGATGAACGGTTTCGACGGTCTGGACCTGCTGGTCTGGATCATGGGCCAGTTTCCCGCGTGCAGCGTGCTGGTGTTCACCGCCCAGGATGCCCAGCATTTCTGCAACCGTTGCATCTCGGCCGGAGCGCGGGGCTTCGTGACCAAGAAAAGCGACCTGAAGGAACTGATCAAGGCCATCCATGCGTTGAAGTCCGGCTATGCCTACTTTCCACAATTGTCCGTGCGCCTCGACTTCCAGCAGCGCACCGAACAGCAGGCCCTGGAAAGCCTCTCCACGCGGGAGCTGTCCATCTTGCGCATGCTGGCGATGGGGATGCGCGGCAAGGACATTGCCGAAAGCCTGTTCCTGAGCCCCAAGACCGTCAGCACCTACAAGACCCGCCTGTTGGAAAAGCTCGGGCTGAAATCGCTGGTGGGGCTCTCGGATTTCGCCAAGCGCAATCATCTCTAAGCACTTTTTGCCAGGCAGCGGCGGACGTGAACGGGCTCGCTCCCGCAGGGGTATCGTTCTTTTAATGGAACGCTAAGGCTGGTTTTTGCCGTCTAGTGTGTCAAAGGGTTGGGTTTTAAGCTGTGTCATCGAATCGCTACCCCTGATTGGGAGACACGGCATGAAAAACATCATTGGCCTCTACACCAGCCCCCGACCGCATTGGGTCGGCGATGGCTTCCCGGTCCGCACGCTGTTTTCCTACGACCACCTGGGCAAGCACATCAGCCCGTTCCTGCTGCTGGATCACGCGGCCCCCACCGAATTCGCCCCCACCACTGAACGGCGTGGGGTCGGCCAGCACCCCCATCGCGGCTTTGAAACCGTGACCATTGTCTACCAGGGCGAGCTGGAACACCGTGACTCCACGGGCAGCGGCGGCAAGATCGGCCCCGGTGATGTGCAATGGATGACCGCCGCTTCCGGCATCATTCATGAGGAATTCCACTCCGAAGCATTCGCCCGGCAGGGCGGGTTCATGGAGATGGTCCAACTGTGGGTCAACTTGCCCGCCAAGGACAAAATGGCCCCGGCCGGCTACCAGACGATCCTCAAGGCCGACATTCCCAACATCGCCCTCAAGGACGACGCCGGCAGCCTGCGCCTGATCGCCGGGCAATTCGACGGACAGCAGGGGCCGGCCAGGACGTTCACGCCCATCGACGTCTGGGACATCCGCTTGAACGCCGGCAAGACCCTCACCCTTGACCTGGTCGAAGGTCACAACACGGCCCTGGTGGTGCTGCGCGGTTCGGTCCAGGCCAACGGCCGCGAACGGGTCGAGGCCGGTCAACTGGCCCTGTTCGATCGGGCCGGCGACCAGTTGAGCCTGCACGCCAATAACGAGGCGGTGGTGCTGCTGCTCAGCGGCGAGCCCATCGACGAGCCGATCGTCGGCCATGGTCCGTTCGTGATGAACAGCGAGCAGGAAATCCACCAGGCCTTCGGCGATTTCCATTCCGGGCGCTTTGGGCGGATGGAGGGTTGAAGCGCACAAGTGTTGCAGATTGAATAACTAACGACACCGATCCATTGTGGGAGCGGGCTTGCTCGCGAAGGCGTAGTCACAGTCGACATCTTTGTCGAACTTGCCACCCTCTTCGCGAGCAAGCCCGCTCCCACAATGGGGTTTCGCGGTGTCTTCTACAGGCTGCGCAATCTGTGCCACTCTTGCCGTCGATGACCTGCCTGGAGCTGTCCCGATGCTGTCCTTGATCTCCGACCACCCGTTGCTCTGTGCCCTGGTGCTGCTGGTGCTCGACCTGCTGTTGTGGCGACTGGTCAGCGCGCAGCGGACCTATTGGAAAATCGGCACGCGGCTGGTGATTTTTTCGTTGTTCAGCGTGCTGCTGTTCAACGAAGGCCTCAACCCGATGGTACCGGCGCAGTGGGTCGACGACGTGCCCCGGCACCTGGCGGCCACCGGTTTGCAGATTGCCTGGTGGTTGTTTGCCGCGCGGACCCTGACGGAGTTGATCGGTGCGGCGATGATGCAGCGGGTTGGCCACACCGGGCGGTTGCTGCAGGACCTGCTCGGCGCGGTGATCTTCCTGATCGCCGTCATCGCGGCCCTGGCCTACGTGCTGGACCTGCCGGTCAAGGGCGTGCTGGCGACGTCCGGCGCGGTAGCGATCATCGTCGGCCTGGCCTTGCAGAGCACTCTGAGCGATGTGTTTTCCGGAATCGTGCTCAACACCACCAAGCCTTATCAACTCGATGACTGGATTTCCATCGACGGCACCGAAGGCCGGGTCACCGACATCGACTGGCGGGCCACGCGGTTGCAGACCTCCCAGGGCAGCATGGCGGTGATCCCCAACTCCCTGGCGGCCAAGGCCAAGATCATCAACTTCAGCCGGCCCAGCGACGTGCATGGTTTGTCCATCAGCGTCCAGGTCAGCCCGCACGCCCGGCCGCAAAAGGTCATCGAAGCGCTGGAGCGGGCGATGATCGGCTGCCGTGCGTTGCTCGCCAGCCCGGCACCCTGCGTGACGCTCAAGTCCTCCGGCAGCAGCGGGGCGGAATACGAAATCAGCGGGTTCGTGGCCTCGATGGGGCAAAAGCGCGACGTGCGCAATCAGCTGTACGACCTGGCGTTCCGGCATCTGCGGGCGTCGGGCATCAGCCTGTTGTCTACCACGGAAAGCGCGTCGGCCAGCGCGTTCTCGCGGCCCAGGGCATTGCTGGAAAGTTCGAGCATTTTCTCCACCCTGCGCCAGGAGGAAAAGGACACCTTCAGCCAGAACATGACCCTGCAGACCTTCCGCCCCGGCGACATGATCCTGCCGGCGGGAGAGGTCAGCGATCACCTGCTCATCATCGAATCCGGCGTGGTCAGCGTCACCCTCGTGCGCAACGGCCTGACCCTCGAAGGCGGACGCATGGGGCCGGGGGAGGTCATCGGCGAAGCGGGCATCGTCGCCGAGCAAGCCACGCTGGCGAATTTTTCGGCGAAGACGTTCTGCAGCCTTTATCGCATCGAGAACACCTACCTCAAGCCGTGCCTGGAGGCCCGTCGTGACATCAGCGATGCCATGAAGAACCTGCTGGACGTGCGCATCCACCTGGCCGAGAACCTGACGCGCGAAGCCCCCAAGCCGATCGCCAAGAAGCGCTTTCTGCAGTGGCTGCGTAGCCGGGCTTGAGCGAATCCTGAAGTTGCCCCGCCCCCCTGTGGCGAGGGAGCTTGCTCCCGCTGGGTTGCGTAGCGACCCCAGAATCCTTGCGCCTGCTGCGCAGTCGAGCGGGAGCAAGCTCCCTCGCCACAGGGGCGATATTTGCCAGCCCTTTTTGGTTCATGGCCCCTGCGCATAAGTCGCACCGATGGGCGCATTGGCTACCCGAACTTCCCAACAATTGGCTATTTGTCTTGCGCTATTGCAGGGCTAACGTAGCGCCACACCCACCTTTGTTCTGGAGTTCACCATGCAACCGCGCATCGATTTCTACACCGCTTCTCCTGACGCTTTCAAAGCGATGTTCGCCCTGGAAACCGCCGTCTCGAAACTGGGCCTGGAAAAATCCCTGATCGAACTGGTCAAGCTGCGTGCCTCGCAGATCAACGGCTGTGCCTTCTGCATCGACATGCACACCGCCGACGCCCGCAAGGACGGCGAGACCGAACGGCGCCTCTACGCCGTCACTGCCTGGCGCGAGGCGCCGTTCTTCACCGGCCGCGAGCGCGCCGCACTGGCCTGGACCGAAGCCCTGACGCGCCTGAGCGAGACCCACGCCCCGGACGCCGACTACGCTCTGCTGAGCGAACACTTCAATCCCAAGGAAATGGTCGACCTGACCGTGGCGATCAACGCCATCAACGGTTGGAACCGTTTGGCGGTCGGTTTCCGCAAGATGCCCGAGGCTTAAGCCCGCGCGGGTGAGCGAGCCCGACAGCGATCCGTGGGGTATGAAGGGCTGGCCAGGCCTCAGACCTTCAGGACCCTGCCGCTGGCTGCCACCGCCACCAGCGCCAGGGCGATCAGCCCGAAGGCCACGCTCAGGCTGCTGCCATGGGCCACGAAACCGATCAACGCCGGGCCGGCCAGGATGCCGGCGTAGCCAATCGTGGTGATGGCCGGCACCGCGATGGCCTCTGGCATCAGCGTCTGCTTGCCGACCGCGGTGTACAACACCGGCACGATGTTCGAACAACCGGCCCCCACCAACGCATACCCCAGCAAAGCCGCCTGCCACATCGGTGCCAGGGTCGCCAACAGGAACCCCGTCGCTGCGAGGGCCCCGCCGTAGATGATGATGCGTTTGGGCCCCAGGCGACGCACCACCGAGTCGCCTGTCAGCCGACCCACCGTCATGGTCAGCGCGAACGCGGCATAACCCAACCCGGCGTAGGCGGTCTCCACGCCACGTTCGCTGGTCAGGAATACCGCGCTCCAGTCCAGCACTGCGCCTTCGGCCAGGAACACGATGAAACACAGGATGCCGATAAACAGCACCACGCCGTGGGGAATCGCAAACGCCGGTCCCGAGCTTTCGCTGCCGTAGGGCAGCAGATGCGGCGCGGCCTTGAACAGCGCCAGCAGCAACAGCGCGTTGACCACCAGCGTCGCCCCCAGCGGCGACAGGCCCAGGCCAAGCAGAGCGCTGACACCGGCCGCGCCGATGATCCCGCCGAGGCTGAACATGCCGTGGAAGCCCGACATCATGGTCTTGCCACTGGCCCGTTCGACGATCACCGCTTGCAGGTTCACGGTCGAATCCACGGTGCCGAGCCCGGCACCGAACACGAACAGCGCCGCCACCAGCCAGGGAAGCGTCGTCATCGTCGCCAGCAGCGGCAGCGCCAGGCAGACCAGGATCGTGCCGCCACTGAGCACCCGGCGGCAACCGAACCGCGCCGCCAGCGCACCGGAAATCGGCATCGCCAGGATCGAACCCACACCCAGGCACAACAACAGCAGGCCGAGCGTGCCTTCATCCAGGTTCGCCCGCGCCTTGGCGTAGGGCACCAGCGGTGCCCAGGCCGCAATGCCCACGCCGGCGATGAGGTAGGCAAGGCGGGTGGACATCTGTTCAAGGCGTCCGGGGACAAAAGTGGGCGGAGGGGTAATGGCGGTCATGAATCGTCCTTGGTTTTCGGGCGGTGCGGTCGGGTGACGCAGGCAGGGGCCTATGCTTGCATATCCACTGACCGCACCGCGACCCCAAGGTGCCCATGCGTTGTCGCGTCCTTCTGGTGTCCAGTGGCTTTACGGGGATGAGGTGTGCTTTTGTGGCGCGGGACCTTAAAGTGGCGGCTCACCTGGCAGCTTCCGGACCCGATTCATGACGCAGTTCTATGACGCACGCGGCAATCTCTATGGGGTGGTTTCACCGCAACAGGTGCGCGCCTTCGGTGTGGGGTTGCCACCAACGGCTGCCCAGGCCGCCCAGGCCCGCGAATCCTGGGCCGCGGCGGCGATACAGGCATTCTGTGCCTGGCTGCCGGGCGAGAAGCCGGCCGGCGCCAAGGACCATCGCAGCGACGGCCTGTTGATCGGGCCCTTCCAGAAGAAGCCGCCGTTCGATGTGTTGATCGTCAATACCGACGGCACCCTGGCCGAACGCAGTGGCAACGGCCTGACGATTTTCTCCCAGGCGCTGCGAGAGCAGGGCTTGATGCCGGACGATGGCGAATGTGTGCTGCAGGTTCATCATGACAAGCGCCAAGGCTTTTCACCGTTGCAGACTTCGGTGCGTGCCGCTGAGTTCGAGGGCCTGCAAGGCTTCTGGCTGGACCTGGGGCAGCCACTGTTCGGGCCGCAGGCAGTGGGTGCCCAAGGGGTGGACAGTGTGACCTTCGATCAACGAGACCTCAGTCGAGTACCTGCGCTCTGTGAGTTGAACCCGGCCTGGGGCCACAGTCAGTTCGTCAACCTGGGCAACCCGCACTGCGTGACGCTGGTGGAGGATGCCGAGGCGTTGCCGGCCAATGCGCAGATGGGCGCTGCACCACTCTTGCAGGAACTGACCCGCATCGCGTTCGCCGCGCCCGGTGGCGACGGGGTTCCCTGTCCGCTGGGGGTGAACCTGCAATGGGGCTGGCGCGAAGCCGAAAGGCGACTGGCGGCCCGGGTGTTCGAGCGCGGCGAAGGGCCCACCGCCTCCTCGGGCACCAGTGCCAGCGCCGTGGCCTGCGCCGCGTGGCGGGTGGGTTGGGTGACAGCGGGGCCGGTCAGCGTAGTGATGCCGGGCGGCACGGCGCCGATTCTGTTGCAGGAAGAGAGTGGAGAGTTGGTGCGGGTGAGTCTGTTTGGGGCGGCCAGGGTCATGCCTTGAGGGAGTCGTGAGGCTGATGGCCTCATCGCGAGCAGGCTCGCTCCCACAGTGGATCTTCAGTAGTCATCAATCTGATGTACAACGCTGAACCCCTGTGGGAGCGAGCTTGCTCGCGATAGCGCCGGATCAGTCACCCCAGTATCAATTGATAGACCGCCATCGCGAGCAAGCTCGCTCCCACGGGACGGCATCAGAGGTCAGTCCAACTGCGTTCCGAATTCCACCACCGGCATCTGCCGCTTCATCAGCACTTCACCCTGGCGAATCGAGTAGAGCGGCAAGCCCTGGCTGCGGATCACTTCGTAGTCACTGTCGGCCGAGAGGATCAGCAGGTTCGCCGGGCGTCCGGGTTCCAGCCCGTAGCGCTCGCCCAGGGCCATGGCCTTGGCGCTGTTGTCGGTGACCAGGTCGAGGGCGCTCTGCAGGTTGCGGTAGCCGAGCATGTGGCAGATGTGCAGCCCGGCTTCCAGTACCCGCAGGATGTTGCCGTTGCCCAGGGGGTACCACGGGTCGACGATCGAATCCTGGCCAAAGCACACGTTCATCCCGGCTTCGAGCAGTTCGTTGACCCGCGTGACGCCGCGGCGCTTGGGAAAGGTGTCGAAGCGGCCTTGCAGGTGGATGCTCTCGGTGGGGCAGGACACGAAGCTGATGCCCGAGTGCCCGAGTAGCCGGAACAGTTTGGCGCAGTAGGCGTTGTCGTAGGAGCCCATGGCGGTGGTGTGGCTGGCGGTGACTAGAGCGCCCATGTCGCGGCTGCGAGCTTCCTCGGCCAGCACTTCGAGGAAGCGCGAGTGCGGGTCGTCGGTTTCGTCGCAATGCACATCCACCAGGCAACCGGTGCGTTCGGCCAGGTCCATCAAAAATTTCACTGAACTGACGCCCTGGTCGCGGGTGTACTCGAAGTGCGGGATGCCCCCCACCACGTCGGCGCCCATGCGGATCGCTTCTTCCATCAACTCGCGGCCGTTGCGGTAGGACTCGATGCCTTCCTGGGGGAACGCGACGATTTGCATATCGACCAAATGGCGGTTCTCTTCGCGCACCTGCAACATCGCCTTGAGGGCGGTGAGCTGGGGATCGGTGACATCGACGTGGGTGCGCACATGCTGAATGCCGTGGGCGGCGAGGGCCTGGAGGGTTTTGCGCGCGCGGGTCCGGGTGTCTTCCTCGGTGATGGTGGCCTTGCGTTCGCCCCAGCACTCGATGCCTTCGAACAGCGTGCCGCTCATGTTCCAGCGCGGCTCGCCGGCGGTGAGGGTGGCGTCCAGGTGAATGTGCGGCTCGACGAAGGGCGGCACCACCAGGTTACCGCCAGCATCGAGGTCCTGGGGGCCCAGGCTGGGGGCCTCGGTCTGGCGGGCGATGCTGGCAATCAGGCCATTTTCCAGGTGCAGTTCATGCAAGCCTTCGTGGTTGCGCAGGCGGGCGTTGATGATGTGCATCAGGCGAGTCCCTTTCAGAGGTCTTGGAGTGGCGCGTCAGCGGAGCGAGCCCCCATGGCGCTGATCAATAGCACATACGCCAGAGAGTGGCGAGTGCCCTTTACGGCAGTACATCGCGCGCGCGACGGTCAGCCCCGCGTCCCGGACACCGGGGTGTCCGCATTGGCGCCTATATATCGCAACACCGCGGCCACGATCGCCTCTGGCGCGTCCTCCTGGACAAGGTGCCCGGCATTGGGGACGGGCAGCAGTTGTGCGCCCGGAATCAACCGTTGCAGGGCCTGGCCGCGTTCGATGGGGATCCATTGGTCATTCTCTCCCCAGAGAATCTGCGTCGGGCAACGTACGCTGGTGTACAACCCCTCGACTTCGCGGGTGTAGCGCTCGTCCATTTGCGCGATCTGTCGATAGAACGCCGCCTGGCCGGTCTCGCCGAGCCAGGGCTGGACGTAGGGCGCCAGCTCCCGGTCCGGGATGTCCCGTTCGATCGCGCCGCGGATATAGGTCGGCACGATGGCCCGCTGGATGTAATCGGGCAGGCCGCTAAAGGCCGCTTCGTGCTGACGAACATGCTGCACGAAAGGCGAGCCCCAGGGCGATAGCGCCACCGGGTCGATCAGCGTCAGGCTGCGGTAGTTCTTACCATTGAGCAGATGCGTGCGCAGCGCGGTGGCGCCGCCGAAGTCATGGGCCACCACATCCGGGCAGTCCAAGCCCCAGTGCGCCAGCAACTGCGCGAGCAATGGGTTCTGCACGCCGAGGGACACATCGGCATCGGGTTGCGCGGATTGGCCGTAGCCCAACAGGTCGAAGTAATGCACCCGGTGGGTGGAAAAGAAGAGCGGGGCGATCCGGTGCCACACATAGGACGAGAAGGGCGTTCCATGGACAAACACCAGCGGTGGCCCGTCACCCTGGATGGCGTAGCGAATGGAATGTCCGTTGAAGTCGTATACCTGATCCAGCTGCCAGTCGGTCATGGTCGATGCTCCGCCGAGAAGGGTTCAGGGGGTAGAGCATAGGCCAATGCAGGATGGCAGGAGAGCACAGTTGTGGCGAGGGAGCTTGCTCCCGTTGGGCTGCGCAGCAGCCCCGAAAGCGGCGACAACGATCGACCTGACGACGCAGCCCCAGGCTTAAGGGCCGCTTCGCGGCCCAGCGGGAGCAAGCTCCCTCGCCACGGGAACAGCGTGGGGTCACTCGCCGTGATAGATGCAGCCGCTGGTGCAGGTTTCATGGATGCGAATCGCGCTGAGTTCCGGCAGCAATGGCTTCAGCTCGTTCCAGATCCACTTGGCCAGGACTTCGCTGGTGGGGTTTTCCAGGCCGGGGATGTCATTGAGGTAGTTGTGGTCCAGACGCTCGTAGAGCGGCTTGAAGATCGCCTTGATCTCTGAAAAGTCGCGGATCCACCCGGTATGCGGGTCGATGTCGCCGCTCAGGTGGATCGCCACCTTGAACGAATGCCCGTGAAGGCGCCCGCACTTGTGGCCGTCCGGCACGTGGGGCAGGCGGTGGGCGGATTCGAAGGTGAATTCTTTGAAAATTTCCACAGGTTCGGGCTCTTTGAAAGATCAGTCGCGAGGCAGGCGGCGCAGTTTATCAGGTTGCCAACGGTGGTGCGCGGCCATGCTGACTAAAGGGTCAGCAATCGCTCGGCCAGGCCACCGTTGGCGGTCAGCTCGAGAAACTCGTCACCGAGGCGGCGACTCTCGTCCATCGCCTTGCGCCAGTAGGTGCGGCGGCTCGGGTCATCGCCCATGAAACGCTTGAAATCGTTACGGTCTGGCAGTTTACCGTAGGGCAGGCGAGCCAGGTATTCCCGTGACGGCGCCAGTAACAGCACGTCCTGCAGGCGTTCGACGCTGGCCCGACGCCAAGGCAGGCCTTTGTCGAACCAGCCGGGGATCACCCGGTCAGTGAAGTGCGGGTACAGCACGATGTCGTTGCCGCTGTAGGGTAGGTCGAGGTGATAATCCAGCAGGCCGCCGTCGCGATAGGTGCCGGCGCCGGCACCGGGCAGGTCGCGCACCCCCTGCATCACCATCGGGATCGAGCCCGATGCCAGCAGCGCCTGGCGCAGGTTCGAGGCGTCCAGCGGCACGAAGCGGGACGGAAAGTCCTCCAGCGGATGCAGCGGCGGAGCCCGGCGCGGGTCGTGGATGATCAGGCGTTCGAAGTGCCTTGAAAGCCTTGCACGGCCGCGCAGGTTGTCGGCAATCACCGACGATAACCCCAGGCCCAGTCGCCCGCGATGGTCCTGTGCCAGCCAGCCGTGGCTCTTGACCACCATGATGTTGAGCCGGTAGTGCGGGGTTTCGAGGATAGTGTTGTCGCGGCCTTCGAGCAGGTCGTCGAGCATGCGTTGCGAGCTCTGGCTGACGCCGGCCATGGTCACGCCCTTGGCGAAGCTCTGTTCGTTGTACAAGGTGCCCAGGCGTCGGATCCCCTCGGCGGCATCCGGCAGGCAGGCACTGGCGAAGCGCCAGGAACCCACCGAGGCCCCGATCAGCGAGCGTTCCCGGGGCGCGGCAGGCAGCCACTCGCCGAACAGCGCCAGGTCCAGCCCCTGGATCCCCAGGGCTTTCGGGCCCCCGGCGGCACCTGGCAACGTGCCGACGTCGGCGGCATTCAGGCCGGCCTGGCGGATGCGTGCGAGCGCACGAGGGCCGGCCTTGAGGGTGAGGGCGGGGAACTTGATGTGGATGGCTGTCATACCGGTCTCGTGACTTGGGCAAGCGAAGGATTATAGCGACACACGCTATCTGTGGGAGCGGGCTTGCTCGCGAATGGGGTGGGCCAGCTTGCATCGATGTTGGATGTACTGACGCCTTTGCGAGCAAGCCCGCTCCCACAGGATCGCGACCTTGACCTGGGTTCGATGATGGCAATTCAGTTTCAGTTAAGTTCACCCCGATACAGTTCCAAGGTGACGACTATAAAAAGGAGACAACCCATGAACCGCCTGACTGCCTTATTCATCGCGACCCTCATGGCCTTCAACGCGGGCCTGGCTCACGCTCGCGACTTGGGGGCCGATGAGTCCCGCAAGCTGCAAGACGCTGGTACCATCCTGAGCTTTGAAAAACTCGACGCCGCCGCCCTGGCCGAACACCCGGGTGCCACCGTCACCGACTCCGAGCTGGAAGAGGAGTACGGCAAGTACATTTACCAGGTAGAGCTGCGCGATCCCCAAGGCATCGACTGGGACCTGGAATTGGACGCCGTCACCGGCAAGGTACTCAAGAATCATCAGGATACGTAATGAAGCTTAATTTACGCGCCCGCAGCCGCTGGGCGCTGGCGCTGCTGGCGGTCTGTTCGGTGGTGGTGGCCCGGGACCTGGACCAGGACGAAGCCCTGCAACTGCGCCAGCAGGGCGTGATCCTGCCGCTGGAGCAACTGCTGCAACAGGCGCTGGACCGTCATCCCGGGGCCAAATTGCTGGAGGCCGAGCTGGAAGAAAAGCACGGCGTCTTTATTTACGAGGTCGAGCTGCTGGACACCGACGGCGTCGTGCGCGAGCTGGACCTGGAGGCCGCGACCGGCCGTTTACTCAAAGATAAGGAAGACTGATGCGCCTGCTTCTGGTGGAAGATCACGTTCCCTTGGCCGACGAGCTGATGGCCGGGCTGACACGGCAGGGTTACGCCGTCGATTGGCTCGCCGATGGGCGCGACGCGGTGTATCAAGGCAGCAGCGAGCCCTATGACCTGATCATCCTCGACCTGGGCCTGCCGGGCGTGCCGGGCCTGGAGGTCCTGGCCCAATGGCGTGCCGGTGGCCTGGCCACGCCGGTGCTGATCCTGACCGCCCGCGGCTCGTGGGCCGAGCGCATCGAAGGCCTCAAGGCCGGGGCCGACGATTACCTGACCAAGCCTTTTCATCCCGAAGAACTGCACCTGCGGATCCAGGCGCTGCTGCGTCGCTCCCATGGCCAGTTCAACCAGCCGACGCTCCAGGCCGCCGGGCTGCACTTGGACGAGGGGCGTCAATGCGTGATCCGCGACGGCACCGACATCCAGTTGACCGCCGCCGAGTTTCGGCTGCTGCGCTATTTCATGCTGCACCCCGAGCAGATCCTGTCCAAGAGTCATCTCGCCGAGCACCTGTATGACGGTGAGACCGAGCGCGATTCCAATGTGCTGGAGGTCCATGTCAATCACTTGCGACGCAAACTGGGCCGCAGCGTGATCGAAACCCGTCGCGGCCAGGGTTACCTGTTCGGCGGGCAGGCCCAATGAGCGACCTGCCGTGAGATCCATCCAGCGCCGCCTGAGCCTGGGCCTGATCGGTGTGATGGTGGTGGTGGGCCTGGTCCTGGCCCAAACCAGCCTGTGGCTGTTCGAGTTGGGTTTGCAGCGTTACCTGGAAGCCGGGTTGCGCAACGACAGCGAGAACCTGCTGGTGGCGCTGGTGCGTGGCCCGCAGGGCCTGCAACTGGATGAGCGACGCTTGTCGCCGGCCTACCAGCGGCCGTTTTCCGGGCATTACTTTCGCATCGATTTTGCCGATGCCCACTGGCGTTCCCGCTCGCTGTGGGACCAGGAACTGCCCCGGCTCGACCATCCGGGCCTGCACAGCAACCTGCAACTGGGCCCCGAGGGCCAGAAGCTGCTGGTGTTGCGCACCGATTACCGGCGCCTGGGCCAGGCGATCTCCATCAGCGTCGCTCAGGACTACACCCCCGTGCGCGACAGTTTCCGCCGGATGCAGCAGATCGGCCTGGGCCTGGGGTTGGCGGGGCTGCTGCTGATCCTGTTGCTGCAACGCCTCACCGTGCGTCGGGCCTTGCGCCCGTTGGACCGGGCCCGGGAGCAGATTGCGCAGTTGCAACGCGGCCAGCGTTCACAGCTCGACGAGCAGGTTCCGCGCGAGCTGGAACCGTTGGTGGCGCAGATCAACCATCTGCTGGCCCACACCGAGGACAGCCTCAAACGCTCGCGCAATGCCCTGGGCAATCTCGGCCATGCCTTGAAAACACCCTTGGCGGTGCTGCAGAGCCTGGCGTCGAACGAGAAACTCGATCCACACCCCGAGTTGCGCAAGCTGTTGCTTGAGCAACTGGAGCAGGTACGCCAGCGCCTGAACCGTGAGCTCAATCGCGCCCGGTTGGCCGGCGATGCGTTGCCCGGCGCCCACCTCGATTGCGACGCCGAACTGCCTGGCCTGCTGGCGACGCTCAATATGATCCACGGCGAACACTTGCATTTAAGTTACCTCGGCCCTCCTGGCCTGCACCTGCCATGGGACCGCGAGGACCTGCTGGAACTGCTGGGCAACCTGCTGGATAACGCCTGCAAATGGGCCGACGCCGAAGTGCGCCTAACGGTGACCGAGACGGCCGGGGGATTCAGCCTGGCCGTGGAAGACGACGGCCCAGGCATCCCTGAAGACCGCCGCGACCAGGTGTTCAGCCGCGGCACACGGCTGGATGAACAGACCGATGGCCACGGCCTCGGGCTGGGGATCGTGCGCGACATCGTCGACAGCTGGGGCGGCAGGCTGGTGTTGGACGCCAGTGAGTGGGGTGGGTTGAAGGTGGTGATCGAACTGTCCAAGCGCTGAAGCCTGCACTTGCCACTGTGGGAGCGGGCTTGCCCTTTGTGGCTGGCACAAATCCCTCTGTGGGAGCGGGCTTGCCCGCGAAAGCGCAGTGTCAGTCATGAATGTTTAGCTGATACACCGCCTTCGCGGGCAAGCCCGCTCCCACATTTGACGGAGAGAGGCCCGGCGCTTTGTGGCTGGCACAAATCACCACCTTGGCCCTTGCAGCTTGCCGCCGCTTCCTGCAAAGTCGCGCCCTTTTTGTCCGGTGGCTTTCCATCGCTGTGCTTTGAGGTAACGATGATAAATGCAGTAATTGCCGCGGTTGGCATCATGCTGGTGCTCAGCTTGTCTCGTGTGCATGTGGTAATCGCGCTGATCATTGGCGCGCTGGTGGGGGGCTTGACCGGGGGCTTGGGCATCGACGCGACGCTCAAGGCGTTCAACGCCGGCCTTGGGGGTGGTGCGACGGTGGCGCTGTCCTACGCGTTGCTCGGCGCGTTCGCCGTGGCGATTGCCAAATCCGGCATGGCCCACGCCCTGGCGGACAAAGCCCTGGCCATGGTGGACCGTCAGGACGCCGCCGGCGGGTCCGGCGTCAAATGGGTCTTGATCGGCCTGTTGGGCACCGTCGCGGTCGCCTCGCAGAACATCCTGCCGATCCACATCGCCTTCATCCCGCTGCTGGTGCCGCCGCTGCTCTATGTGCTGACCAAGCTGCAACTCGATCGCCGGTTGATCGCCTGCGTCATGACCTTCGGCCTGATCACTCCCTACATGTTTTTGCCGGTGGGCTTTGGCAACATCTTTCTCAATGAAATCCTGCTCGCCAACATCGCCCGCAGCGGTGTGGACGTCAGCGGCATCAACGTCACCCACGCCATGGGCATCCCGGCGTTGGGCATGGTGTTCGGCTTGTTGCTGTCGTTGTTCAGCTACCGCAAGAAACGCGCCTACGACCTGAAGAAAATCGCCCGGGTCGAGCAAGTGGCGGTGCGCTACAACCCGATGAGCCTGATGGTGGCCGGGTTGGCCGTGGCGGCGGCGTTCGCCATCCAGTTGCTGGTGGACTCGATGATCATCGGTGCCCTGGTCGGCTTCCTGATTTTCTCCCTGTCGGGGGTGGTGCGTTGGCGTGAGACCGACGACCTGTTCACCGAAGGCATGAAGATGATGGCGATGATCGGCTTCATCATGATCGCCGCCTCGGGGTTTGCCGAAGTGATGAAGGCCACGGGTGAAGTCCAGAGCCTGGTGGAGGCCTCGGCGGCCTGGATCGGCCATAACAAGGGGATCGGTGCGCTGATGATGCTGCTGGTCGGGCTGCTGGTGACCATGGGGATCGGTTCGTCGTTCTCCACGGTGCCGATCCTCGCGACGATCTTCGTCCCGCTGTGCCTGCAACTGGGCTTCAGCCCACTGGCGATCGTCTGCATCGTCGGCACCGCCGGTGCCCTGGGCGATGCCGGCTCGCCTGCCTCGGACTCGACCCTGGGCCCGACCTCCGGCCTGAACATCGACGGCCAGCACCATCATATCTGGGACACGGTGGTCCCGACCTTCATCCACTACAACCTGCCCTTGCTGGCGTTTGGTTGGGTGGCGGCGATGGTGTTGTAAGGGATATTCAAACAGGCTCAGGACCGAGCCGAACCCTTCGCGAGCAAGCCCGCTCCCACAAAAGATCTGCTGTGAACACCCAATAGGTGCTGCCAGCAGTCCAGTGTGGGAGCGGGCTTGCTCGCGAAGAGGCCATTAAATCCGATGACAAATCGGTAGACCATTCGCGCCAAGCTTTTTCACCTTGTCCTACAGTTTTGCCGTGCGCTGCCGCTAACCCAGCTAACCACGCCAATAACACCAACAAGAGTGAACAGCATGCGCCTGAGCCTGAAGGCTAAAGTCCTGTCCCTGGCAATACTGCCGGTCCTGTTGTCTGCGGTGATCATCAGCCTGACCACGGCCTTCATCCTCACGGAGCAGGCCGGCAAAGAGGTGCAGCAGACGCGCGAACGCCTGCTCGCGGAGGCCAAGGCGACGCTGCAGAACTACGTGGCGGTGGGGTTGACCGCCATCAAGCCGCTGTACGATGCCGCCGCTGCCGGTGACAACGAGGCGCGGGCCCAGGCGATCAAGCTCCTGTCGAACATCAGCTACGGCAAGGACGGCTACTTCTTCGGCTACGACTCCGAGACCGTGCGCCTGTTCAAGGCCAACAGCGCCGACGGCGTGGGCAAGAGTTTCAAGGACAACCGCGATCCCAATGGGGTCTACGTCAACCGTGACCTGGTGAAAGTCGCCAAGGACGGTACCCACTACCTCGAATACAGCTCGCCACTGCCCAACAGCCAGGAACTGGTGCCCAAGCTCGGCTACACCGAATACCTGCCCAAGTGGGACATGGCGGTCGGCAGCTCGGTCAACCTGGACGGCATCGAAGCCCAGGTCGCCCTGGTGGAGACCAAGGTCCATGAGCGCGTGCAGGGTGTGATCCTGAGCATCGTCGGCATCGCCGCCGTGGTGTTGCTGGTGATTGCCGTGGTGGGCCTGCTGCTGGCGAACACCATCCTGCGGCCGCTGCACCTGATGAAGGACAACCTCGATGACATCGCGGCGGGCGAGGGCGACCTGACCCGGCGCCTGGCGATCACCAGCCAGGATGAGCTCGGCCAACTGGCCGGTTCGTTCAACCGCTTCGTCGACAAGATCCACGGCCTGGTGCGGCAGATCACCGACATGACTTCGCAACTGACCGGGCTGGTGACGCAAGTGTCCGAGCAGGCCCAGCGCTCGGAGCAGGCCATGGAGCGCCAGCGCCACGAAACCGACCAGGTCGCTACGGCGATCAACGAAATGTCTTCGGCCGCCCAGGAAGTGGCACGCAGCGCCCAGGGCGCGGCCGTCGCCGCCCAGCAGACTGACGAAGAAGGCCAGTCGGCCAAGCGCGTGGTGGCCGGTAGCATCCAGCAGATTCATGCGTTGGTGAACGATATCCGCAGCAGCGGCGTGTCCCTGGACAGCCTGCAACAGGACGTGTCCTCGATCGTCAGCGTGCTCGGGGTGATTCGTTCGATTGCCGAGCAGACCAACCTGTTGGCCCTCAACGCCGCCATCGAGGCCGCACGTGCCGGGGAGGCGGGGCGTGGCTTCGCGGTGGTGGCCGATGAAGTGCGGGCCCTGGCCAGCCGGACCCAGCAAAGTACCCAGGAAATTCAGGGCATGATCGACCGCCTGCAATCAGGCACCCATGCTGCCGTGGAGGCGATGCGCCGCTCCAGCGAGGCCGGCGACGGCACGTCGGTGCGGGCCAACGAGGCGGGCGCGTCCCTGGACACCATGGCGCAGTTGATCGGCACCATCAACTCGATGAACGCCCAGATCGCCAGTGCCGCCGAAGAGCAGACCGCGGTGGCCGAGGAAATCAACCGCAGCGTGCATCAGATCGCCGTCGCGGTGGACAATGTTGCCGACGAAACCCAGCTCGGCGCCCAGACCTCCCGCAGCCTCAACGAGCTGGGCCAGCGCCTGGGCAAATTGGTCGGCCAGTTCCGCATCTGACCGGCTGGAGCTGCCGAAGGCTGCGATCTTTCGCGCCCGATCCAGATGTGACGCCCGGGCAGCCGGGCCCTATCGGTCGGGGAGGATCGCAGCCTTCGGCAGTTCCTGTCGCGGTCCAACGGCCAATACTGGCCCCAGTGGGAGCGGGCTTGCTCGCGAATGCAGTGCGTCAGGCAATGTATTCACTTCTGACACACCACTTGCTTTCACAAGGAATGGCGGCAGCACCAGGCCTAGGCTCTGTCTGAAAAGCCTTGATACTCGTTCATGCTGCGTTGAAAACCGGCTCGGAATGCTCATTTACTCCAGTAAACTCCGCTTCCTCTCCGGTTTTCGCCTTGCCTGACCTTCGTCTCAAGACTTTTCAAACAGAGCCTAGCGCACATCCCGCATCAACAACCCGAACTGCAGGTCCACCGCATCTGGAATCGGCACATACACCACGTGCCCGTCCCCCGGCGCGACGTCGATGCCCTGGCCTTTGATGTCCTGCAACTGGTGCAGGTCGAAATGAAAGTTGCCCTTGGGGGTCATCAGTTCCAGATGGTCTCCCAGGCCGAAGCGGTTCTTCACCCGCACTTCGGCCAGGCGCTCGCGCCGTTCTCCGGTCAGCTCGCCGACGAATTGCTGGCGCGCCGACACCGAACTGCCGTTCTGGTAGTTCTGATACTCATCATGCACATGGCGTCGCAGGAAGCCCTCGGTGTAGCCGCGTTGGGCCAGGGATTCCAGGTCGGTCATCAAGGTGCGGTCGAAGTCGCGGCCGGACACCGCGTCATCGATGGCCCGGCGGTACACCTGGGTGGTCCGGGCGCAATAGAAGTGCGACTTGGTGCGGCCTTCGATCTTCAGTGAGTGCACGCCCATCCGCGCCAGCCGGTCGACGTGCTGCACGGCGCGCAGGTCCTTAGCGTTCATGATGTAAGTGCCGTGCTCGTCCTCGAAGGCCGGCATGGATTCCTCCGGCCGGTTCGCCTCCTGGAGCAGGAACACCTGGTCGGTGGGGGCACCGATGCCCAGGGTCGGCTCGGGCGTATAGGTTTGCACGATGTCGCCCACCAGGTTCTCGGTGGCTGGCTGCGCCGAATACTTCCAGCGGCAAGCGTTGGTGCAACTGCCCTGATTGGCGTCGCGCCGGTTCAGGTAGCCCGACAGCAGGCAGCGCCCCGAATAAGCCATGCACAACGCACCATGGACGAAGACCTCCAGTTCCATGGCCGGCACCTGCTGGCGGATCTCGGCGATTTCCTCCAGGGACAACTCCCGGGACAGGATGATCCGGCTCAAGCCCTGTTGCTGCCAGAACTCGACGCTCGCCCAGTTCACGGTATTGGCCTGCACCGACAAGTGGATGGGCATCTGCGGGAAATGCCGGCGTACCAGCATGATCAAGCCCGGGTCGGACATGATCAGCGCGTCCGGCGCCATGGCGATCACCGGCTCCAGGTCTTTGAGGAAGGTCCGCAGCTTGGCGTTGTGCGGGGCGATGTTCACCACCACGTAGAAGCGCTTACCCATGGCCTGGGCTTCGCGTATCCCCAGGGCCAGGTTCGCGTGGTCGAATTCGTTGTTGCGCACCCGCAGGCTGTAGCGCGGTTGGCCGGCGTACACCGCGTCCGCCCCGTAGGCGAAGGCATAGCGCATGTTCTTCAGGGTGCCGGCGGGGGCGAGCAGTTCAGGGGCGGCGAGGGTCATGGTGGCGTCGGTCGCAAAAAGCGGCGAGGGTACGCCACGCCGGACCGGGCCTTATTGATGTGGATCAAGGCACAAGCGCAGAACCGACGGCACTCCGGCGATTCCTGGCTGACTAATGTGTAACCCGCCTCAGGACATGGAAAGCTGATGAATCGAAAGATGCTGCAAAACAAATCCCAGATGCTGTTACTGGTCCTGGTCACCCTGGCTTTCATCTGGATCCTGTTGCCATTCTACGGCGCGGTGTTTTGGGCGGTGATCCTGGGCATCGTCTTTGCGCCGATGCAACGGCGGCTGCAACTGAAGTTCGGCTGGCAGCGCAACGTCACCTCGTTGTTCACCCTGAGCACGTGCGTGGTGATCGCGATTTTGCCGGTGATCGTCATCGGCTTGCTGCTGGTCCAGGAAGGCGCGGCGCTGTACAAGAGCCTGGAGAGCGGAGAGCTGGACATTGCCGATTACCTGGCCCGCTTCAAGGATGCGTTACCACCGTACTTCCAGCACCTGCTGGACCGCTTTGGCCTGGGCAACCTCAATGGCCTGCGTGACAAGATCGTCAAGAGCGCCATGCAAGGCAGTGAGTTCTTCGCCACCCAGGCGTTCAGCTTCGGCCAGGGCACTTTCCAGTTCCTGGTCAGCCTGTCGGTGATGCTGTACCTGCTGTTCTTCTTTCTGCGCGATGGCCCTGAGCTGGTGCGCAAGGTGCGTGCCGCGGTGCCGCTGGCCGAACACCAGAAGCGGCGCCTGCAGTTGAAATTCAACCGCGTGGTGCGGGCGACGGTGAAAGGCAACCTGCTGGTGGCGATCACCCAGGGCGCGCTGGGCGGGTTGATCTTCTGGATCCTGGGCATTCCGACGGTGCTGCCCTGGGCGGTGCTGATGGCGTTCCTGTCGCTGCTGCCAGCGGTGGGGGCAGGCCTGGTCTGGGCGCCGGTGGCCGTGTACTTCCTGCTCTCGGGGGCCATCTGGCAGGGCGTGGTGCTGATACTGTTCGGGGTATTCGTGATCGGCCTGGTGGACAACTTCCTGCGACCGATCCTGGTGGGCAAGGACACCAAGATGCCCGACTACATGGTGCTGGTCTCGACGTTGGGCGGGCTGGCGGTGTTCGGGCTGAACGGGTTCGTGATCGGCCCGTTGATCGCCGCGTTGTTCCTGTCGTGCTGGGCGCTGTTCGTCGAAACCGCGCCTCGGGTGCAGTTGCCCTAGGCGGTCAGCAGGTACGGGCCGATGCGTTGCGACATGGCCTGGGCGGCGGGCAGTGAAGTCAGCGGGCCGCTGATGGTCACGCCATCTTGCACCAGATACCAGCAGGCCAGCAGACCGCGCTCCCTGAGCGGGGCGGGGACGGCACTGCCAATGACAGACATGATTTGAACCTTGGGCATGGGAACCTCCATCAATCGATGGGGTTACCTTACGACTCAGCCGCGGTAACGAAAAATCAACCGGCTCAATAGTGGGAATCGATGTCGCTCAATCGACCACCAGATCGAGCATGTGCACCACTTCCTGCTCATGGAGCACGCCTTTGCGCACCAGGTTCTCCGCCAGCAGTGAAATGAACTTGGCGGTTCGGTGGCCTTCCAGGTGCTTGAGTTCTGTGAGCGCGTTGTAGACCTTGCTGGAAGTGCACAGGCCAACGATGCGATGGGGATTTTGCGTGGGCATAGCTTCGTCCTTGTTGTTATGAAGCTGTTGTTGACGGACAGCGTCAGTGTGCGGCACCGCCATGACGCTCACGTGACAGCCTGGGTTGCAGGAAAACAAAGCAGGATTCAGACCATAATGCCTTTTTGGCGCCGGATTATTGTTCCGGTAGCGACCTCGACGAGCTTTTTCAGCCAGCAGCGTTTTTCTTTGACCCACGAAAAAGCCCCTGAACCTTTCGATTCAGGGGCCTTTTTATTGCTGTCTGGCTCCACGACCTGGACTCGAACCAGGGACCCAGTGATTAACAGTCACTTGCTCTACCAACTGAGCTATCGCGGAATGGCGCGTATGTTACTGATTGGAAAAGAGAAGTCAAGCTTTGGATGATGATTGGCGCGTTGCAAGGGCGGTCAGCGGTCCATTGCTCACCTGTTACCGCTTCAGCCAGCCTTAAATGCAAGAAACAAAAAAACAATGTAGGAGCTGGCTTGCTCGCGAATACGGTGTGTCAGCTAAGAATATTTCAACTGACATATCGCCTTCGCGAGCAAGCCCGCTCCCACAGATCTCACCTGGTTCTGCTTTTAGTGAGCAAGCCTCAGATCACCTGGACGATGGCCTGGGTCACCGCGCCGATGTTGTTCTGGTTCAGCGCCGCCACGCAGATGCGGCCAGTGTCCAGGGCATAGATGCCGAACTCGTTGCGCAGGCGGGTGACTTGTTCAACGGTCAGGCCGGAATAGGAAAACATCCCGCTCTGGCGCGCGACGAAGCTGAAGTCATGCTGCGGCGCGGCTTTGGCCAGCATGTCCACCATCTGGGTGCGCATACCACGAATCCGCAGGCGCATTTCGCCCAGTTCCGCTTCCCACTGGGCGCGCAGCTCAGGGCTGTTGAGCACGGCGGCAACGATGCTGGCGCCGTGGGTCGGTGGGTTGGAGTAGTTGGTGCGGATCACGCGCTTGACCTGGGACAGCACGCGGGCGCTTTCTTCTTTCGACTCGCTGACGATCGACAGGGCGCCTACGCGCTCGCCGTACAGGGAGAACGACTTGGAGAACGAGCTGGAGGCGAAGAAGGTCAGGCCCGACTCGGCGAACAGGCGCACGGCCGCGGCGTCTTCGTCGATGCCCGCGCCAAAGCCCTGGTAGGCCATGTCCAGGAATGGAACGTGGTTCTTGGCCTTGACCACGGCCAGCACGTTTTTCCAGTCTTGCGGGCTCAGGTCCACGCCGGTCGGGTTGTGGCAGCAGGCGTGCAGCACGATGATCGAGCGGTCGGGCAGGGCGTTGAGGTCTTCCAGCAAGCCGGTGCGGTTCACGTCATGGGTGGCGGCGTCGTAGTAGCGATAGTTCTGCACCGGGAAGCCGGCGGTCTCGAACAGCGCGCGGTGGTTTTCCCAGCTCGGGTCGCTGATGGCCACGACGGCGTCGGGCAGCAGTTGCTTGAGGAAGTCTGCGCCGATCTTCAGGGCGCCAGTGCCACCGACCGCCTGGGTGGTGATGACACGGCCGGCGGCGATCAGCGGGGAGTCCTTGCCGAACAGCAGGGTCTGGACCGCCTGGTCGTAGGCCGCGATGCCGTCGATCGGCAGGTAGCCGCGCGAGACATGCTGAGCCACGCGAATCGTCTCGGCTTCGACCACGGCGCGCAGGAGTGGAATGCGCCCCTCCTCGTTGCAGTAAACACCCACGCCCAGGTTGACCTTATTGGTACGGGTATCGGCGTTGAATGCTTCGTTGAGGCCCAGGATGGGATCGCGGGGTGCCAATTCGACAGCGGAAAACAGGCTCATTATTGCGCGGCTCTGAATGGAGTGAGGGGGGACGTGTCGCGCTCCAGCCGGATGCACTAGAGCGGTGCACAAACGGGGAGCTAGTATAGAGGCCATCACAGGGCAGGGCGACAGGCGATTCGGTTTTTACGGTAAGTATTTTCGATTTTTTTCGACCGTTAGTCTCTTCTCGACGTCAAAGTCTGCAAGGCGTGTAGGACGTTCGTCTTGAAAGCGAAGGCATTCACCTCCACATTGTGTGCATTCCAGTTTTTTCCTCGGGCGACATCAGTCGTTTCGGTCTTTCTCGTTCCTGTTGGTTGGCCAGCAGGAGTGAATCCAGGGGTTATGTCATGTCTGAATTCCAGCTAGTCACCCGATTCCAGCCCGCCGGCGACCAGCCGGAAGCCATCCGCCTGATGGTCGAAGGCATCGAGGCCGGGCTGGCGCACCAGACGCTGCTCGGTGTGACCGGGTCGGGCAAGACCTTCAGCATCGCCAACGTGATCGCCCAGGTGCAGCGCCCGACCCTGGTGCTGGCGCCGAACAAGACCCTGGCGGCTCAGTTGTATGGCGAGTTCAAGGCGTTTTTCCCCAACAACGCGGTGGAGTACTTCGTCTCTTACTACGACTACTACCAGCCCGAGGCGTACGTGCCGTCGTCGGACACCTTCATCGAGAAGGACGCCTCGATCAACGACCACATCGAACAGATGCGACTGTCGGCGACCAAGGCGCTGCTGGAACGCAAGGATGCGATCATCGTCACCACCGTCTCGTGCATCTACGGCTTGGGCAGCCCGGAAACCTATCTGAAGATGGTCTTGCACGTGGACCGTGGCGACAAACTCGACCAGCGCGCCTTGCTGCGCCGCCTGGCGGATCTGCAATACACCCGCAACGACATGGATTTCGCCCGGGCGACGTTCCGGGTGCGCGGTGACGTGATCGATATCTATCCGGCCGAATCGGACCTGGAAGCGATCCGCATCGAGCTGTTCGACGATGAAGTAGAGAGCCTCTCGGCGTTCGACCCGCTGACGGGGGAGGTGATCCGCAAGCTGCCACGGTTCACCTTCTACCCCAAGAGTCACTACGTCACGCCACGGGAAACCCTGCTGGACGCCATCGAAGGGATCAAGGCCGAGCTGCAGGAGCGCCTGGAATACCTGCGCACGAACAACAAGCTGGTGGAGGCCCAGCGCCTGGAGCAGCGAACCCGTTTCGACCTGGAGATGATCCTCGAGCTGGGCTATTGCAACGGTATCGAGAACTACTCGCGCTACCTGTCGGGGCGTCCGGCGGGTGCTGCGCCGCCCACGCTCTACGACTACCTGCCGGCCGATGCCTTGCTGGTGATCGACGAGTCCCACGTCAGCGTGCCCCAGGTCGGCGCGATGTACAAAGGCGACCGCTCGCGCAAGGAAACCCTGGTGGAGTACGGCTTCCGCCTGCCGTCGGCACTGGACAACCGGCCGATGCGCTTCGATGAGTGGGAAAGCGTCAGTCCACAGACGATTTTCGTCTCGGCGACCCCGGGCAACTACGAGGCCGAGCACGCGGGGCGGGTGGTCGAGCAGGTGGTGCGACCGACCGGCCTGGTGGACCCGCAGGTCGAGGTGCGGCCGGCCTTGACCCAGGTCGACGACTTGCTCTCGGAAATCACCAAACGCGTGGCTCTGGAAGAGCGGGTGCTGGTCACCACGCTGACCAAGCGCATGGCCGAAGACCTCACCGACTACCTGGCCGACCACGGCGTGCGGGTACGTTACCTGCACTCGGACATCGACACGGTGGAGCGGGTTGAGATCATCCGCGATCTGCGCCTGGGCACCTTCGATGTGCTGGTGGGCATCAACTTGCTGCGCGAAGGCCTGGACATGCCGGAAGTGTCGCTGGTGGCGATCCTGGACGCCGACAAGGAAGGCTTCCTGCGTTCCGAGCGTTCGCTGATCCAGACCATCGGTCGGGCCGCGCGTAACCTCAACGGCCGGGCGATTCTCTATGCCGATCGCATCACCGGTTCCATGGAGCGGGCCATCGGCGAGACGGAACGGCGCCGCGACAAGCAGATTGCCTTCAACCTGGCCAATGGGATCACGCCAAAAGGGGTGTTCAAGGACGTCGCCGACATCATGGAAGGCGCCACCGTGCCCGGCTCTCGCAGCAAGAAGCGCAAGGGCATGGCGAAAGTCGCCGAGGAAAGCGCCCGCTACGAAGCCGAACTGCGCTCGCCGAGCGAAATCACCAAACGCATCCGGCAGTTGGAAGAAAAGATGTACCAACTGGCCCGGGACCTGGAGTTCGAAGCGGCGGCGCAACTGCGCGACGAGATCGGCAAGTTGCGTGAGCGGTTGCTGGCTGTCTGAGGTTGTGTGGCGACCTTAAGGGCCTCATCGCGAGCAAGCTCGCTCCCACAGAAGACCGCTTGCAGCCTGGACGACGCGGCCCACTGTGGGAGCGAGCTTGCTCGCGATGGGCGCGACTCGGTCCGACGACGAGCCACACAAATCCCGCTCTCACTGGAGCCCGCCCGCCATCGCCTGTTACCATTCGCCCCCTGTTTGACCTCCGCTTTTATCTTCTTTTCCGAGACATGCCATGACCACCGTCCGCACCCGCATCGCGCCTTCGCCCACTGGCGATCCCCATGTCGGCACCGCCTACATCGCTTTGTTCAACTATTGCTTTGCCAAGCAGCACGGCGGTGAGTTCATCCTGCGCATCGAGGACACCGATCAGTTGCGTTCGACCCGTGAGTCCGAACAGCAGATTTTCGACGCCCTGCGCTGGCTGGGGATCGACTGGAGCGAAGGCCCGGATGTGGGCGGTCCCCATGGTCCGTATCGCCAGAGCGAGCGCGGTGCGATCTACCAGCAGTACTGCCAGCAACTGGTGGACATGGGGCATGCGTTCCCGTGTTTCTGTACCGCCGAAGAGCTGGACCAGATGCGCGCCGAGCAGATGGCCCGCGGCGAAACCCCGCGCTATGACGGGCGTGCGTTGCTGCTGTCCAAGGAAGAAGTCGCCCGCCGCCTGGCCGCTGGCGAGCCCCATGTGATCCGCATGAAGGTGCCGTCCGAGGGCGTCTGCGTGGTCCCGGACATGCTGCGTGGCGACGTCGAGATCCCGTGGGATCGCATGGACATGCAAGTGCTGATGAAGACCGACGGCCTGCCGACGTACTTCCTGGCCAACGTGGTCGACGACCACCTGATGGGCATCACCCACGTGTTGCGCGGTGAGGAATGGCTGCCATCGGCGCCGAAACTGATCCTGCTCTACGAGTATTTCGGCTGGGAACAACCGCAACTGTGCTACATGCCACTGCTGCGTAACCCGGACAAGAGCAAGCTGTCCAAGCGCAAGAACCCGACTTCGGTGACGTTCTACGAACGCATGGGCTTCATGCCCGAGGCGATGCTCAATTACCTGGGGCGCATGGGCTGGTCGATGCCGGACGAGCGCGAGAAGTTCTCGCTGCAGGAAATGGTCGAGCACTTCGACCTGTCGCGTGTTTCCCTGGGCGGCCCGATCTTCGACATCGAGAAACTGTCCTGGCTCAACGGCCAGTGGCTGCGGGACCTGCCGGTGGAAGAGTTCGCCGCGCGCGTGCAGAAGTGGGCGCTGAACCCCGACTACATGATGAAGATCGCCCCTCATGTGCAGGGCAGGGTGGAGACCTTCAGTCAGATCGCACCGCTGGCCGGCTTCTTCTTTGCCGGTGGCGTGACGCCGGATGCGAAGCTGTTCGAATCGAAGAAACTTTCGGGCGACCAGGTGCGCCAGTTGATGCAACTCATCCTGTGGAAGCTTGAGAGCTTGCGCCAATGGGAGAAGGACAGCATCACTGCGACCATCCAGGCCGTGGTCGAGTCCCTGGAGTTGAAGCTGCGTGATGCCATGCCGCTGATGTTCGCCGCCATCACGGGCCAGGCCAGTTCTGTGTCGGTGCTCGATGCGATGGAAATCCTCGGGCCGGACCTGACCCGTTTCCGCCTGCGCCAGGCCATTGATCTGCTCGGCGGCGTGTCGAAAAAGGAAAACAAGGAGTGGGAAAAACTGCTGGGCGCGATCGCTTAAGCGGTCGATGAGGCAGGGCACACCCCGGTTTTCCGGGGTTTGTCGGTAAGTGATTGTTATCCCGGCAAAAAATTTTCAAATTTGTTGAAAATAAATTTGACAGCCCTCCGATACGCCCTTAAGATTCGCCCCGTCCTCAGCGATGAGGGGCTATAGCTCAGCTGGGAGAGCGCTTGCATGGCATGCAAGAGGTCGACGGTTCGATCCCGTCTAGCTCCACCAATTTACACTTCGAGGTCTGGCCACACCGGCCTCGAAGCGATCAACACTCAGCGTTGATCAGTGGTATAGAAGGGTTTGCGTCCCCTTCGTCTAGTGGCCTAGGACACCGCCCTTTCACGGCGGTAACAGGGGTTCGAGTCCCCTAGGGGACGCCAGTTTTACAGAAGCGATGTTGCAAGATGTCGCTCCGCCGCGAGGCGAAAAACCTGGGGCTATAGCTCAGCTGGGAGAGCGCTTGCATGGCATGCAAGAGGTCGACGGTTCGATCCCGTCTAGCTCCACCAATTTACACTTCAAGGTCTGGCCACACCGGCCTTGAAGCGATCAGTTCTCAGCGCTGATCATGTTCAGAAGGTTTGTGTCCCCTTCGTCTAGTGGCCTAGGACACCGCCCTTTCACGGCGGTAACAGGGGTTCGAGTCCCCTAGGGGACGCCACGATTACCCGCTCTGCGGGATTTTATAAGGGTCATTCAATTCTTGAATGGCCCTTTTGTTTGTCTGGCGTTCGGCCAATTCTCCTAACCTTTGAAAACAGGCTTCTGACCGACGGGCAGATATTCCGCTTGCGGAAAATTATTATATGGATAATATTTCAATCGTAATATTCGGAGGCGACGATGAGCGATAAGAAGGCACAAACCCGCGAACGCATTCTCAAGGCCGCCAGTGCGGCGTTGATCAAGCATGGCCCGGCCGAGCCGAGCGTGGGTGAGGTGATGGGCGCGGCGGGTCTGACGGTGGGCGGTTTCTATGCGCACTTCGAAAGCAAGGATGCCTTGATGCTGGAGGCGTTCAAGCAGTTGCTCAGCCATCGTCGCGACTTGATCGCCGGCCTGGACGCAGGGCTGACCGGTGAAGAGCGGCGCACGCTGTCGGCGGCGTTCTACCTGTCGCGCAAGCACCGCGACTCCAGCGAACAAGCCTGCCCGATCCCGGCCTCGGTGGGTGAGCTCGGACGCCTGCCGGATGAGTTTCGCGCGGTGCTCAATGAACACATAGAACTCATGGCTGCGCAGTTGGCGGCCAGCCCCGAAGACACCGACAAGGCCTTGGCCGACATCGCCCTGATGGTCGGCGGCTTGTCCCTGGCGCGGGCGCTGGGCCCTGGAGAGTTATCGGATCGTTTGCTGCGCGCTGCCAAATCGGCGGTGCGATGAGCTAAGGCGCAAGCCCTGGAGATGAGCAATGGACAGGTTGAGCTGGATTCGTGGTGTCAATGGCACGCTTGGGCGGGTAGCGCCGCGCCTGGTGGCGAAGAAAATGCGCTCGCTGTTCATGCGTCCGCGAAACCTGCCGCCACGGGACTGGGAACTGCCATTGCTGGCAACGTCCGAGCGCATCACCTTGCGCTTCGGGCTTTCGGCCCTGCGTTGGGGCAAAGGCCCGACCGTCCTGCTGATGCATGGCTGGGAAGGGCGGCCCACGCAGTTCGCGGCGCTGATCACGGCGCTGGTGGACGCCGGCTACACGGTGGTGGCGCTGGATGGTCCGGCCCATGGCCGTTCGCCGGGGCGCGAGGCGAATGTCCTGTTGTTTGCCCGGGCCATGCTTGAAGCCGCCGCGGAACTGCCGCCGCTGCAAGCAGTGATCGGTCATTCAATGGGCGGTGCCAGCGCCATGCTGGCGGTCCAGTTGGGGTTACGCACCGAGACGCTGGTGAGCATCGCCGCCCCCGCGCGCATTCTTGGCATATTGCGCGGCTTTGCCCGGATGATGGGCCTGCCGCCCCAGGCACGTTCGGCATTCATCCGTCAGGTGGAACTCGACGTAGGCATGCCGGCCTCGAAGATGGACGTGGCGCACTACCAATTGGACATCCCAGGGTTGATCGTCCATGCCGAGGACGATACGTCGGTCTCGGTCAAAGAGTCGCAGGTGATTCATGAGGCCTGGTTCGACAGTCGCCTGCTGCGGCTGCCCCAGGGTGGGCACCAGCGGGTACTGGCTGATCCGCGGGTCATCGACGGGGTGCTGTCCCTGCTGGCCGGGCGCAGTTTGCAGGCACGGCAATCGGCTTGAGCATCCGGTACACTGCCCCGATCCATATTCGACCGGGAGAGGGGCATGGGCTGGGATCGAGCAACGCCGTTCATCATTGATCTTCAAGTGAATGCAGAGGACATCGACGGGCTGGGTCACGCCAACAACGCGGTGTACGTCACCTGGCTCGAACGTTGCGCCTGGCGCCACTCACAGCGCCTGGGGTTGGATCTGGTGGAATACCGGCGCCTGGACCGCGCCATGGCGGTGGTGCGGCATGAAATCGATTACCTGGCGGCGGCCTATGAGGGCGATGAGCTGCAACTGGCCACCTGGATCGTCGACTGGGACCAGCGCCTGAAGATGACCCGACACTTCCAACTGGTCCGCCCCCGTGACAACGCCACCTTGCTGCGGGCCCAGACCACCTTTGTCTGCATCGAGCTGTCCAGCGGCAGGCCCAAGCGCATGCCGGCGGAGTTCATCGACGGATACGGCCCGGCGCTGGAGTCCCAGGTCGCGCCTGGTGTCATCACCAGCTGACCCACCGCCTTCGCGGGCAAGCCCGCTCCCACAAAGGATTTACGGTGGACACACATCCTGTGTCCGCCAACGATCAACCTGTGGGAGCGGGCTTGCCCGCGAATGCGGCGGTACATTCAACATCAATGCAAACTGACCCACCGCTTTCGCGAGCAAGCCCGCTCCCACAGGGATTTATGCTGAATGCCGGATATGTGGGCAAAATCCGGTAAACTGCCGCACGTTTTTCCGTTGAGTGTGTGTTTCATGCAAATTGCCCTGGCGCCCATGGAGGGGTTGGTCGACAACATCCTGCGCGATGTTCTGACCCGCGTTGGCGGAATCGACTGGTGTGTCACCGAGTTCATCCGCGTCAACGATCGCCTGCTCACGCCGGCGTACTTCCATAAGCTCGCCCCGGAGCTGCTGACCCAGGCTCGGACCGCCGCCGGCGTGCCGCTACGGGTGCAATTGCTGGGGTCCGACCCGGTGTGCCTGGCGGAGAACGCAGCGTTGGCCTGCGAGCTGGGCTCGGAGGTGATCGACCTGAACTTCGGGTGCCCGGCCAAGACCGTGAACAAATCCCGCGGTGGGGCGGTCTTGCTCAAGGAGCCGGAACTGCTCAACCAGATCGTCGAACACGTACGCCGCGCAGTGCCCCGGCACATTCCGGTAACCGCCAAGATGCGCCTGGGCTTCGACAGCCCGGACGGCGCGCTGGTGTGTGCCACGGCGCTGGCCGAGGGCGGTGCAGAGCACATCGTGGTGCATGCGCGGACCAAGACCGACGGCTACAAGCCACCGGCTCATTGGGAATGGATTCCCCGAGTCCAGGACGTGGTCAAGGTGCCGGTGTTCGCCAATGGCGATATCTGGAGTGTCGAGGATTGGCGGCGTTGCCGCGAAATCAGTGGCGTCGACGACATCATGCTCGGTCGCGGCCTGGTTTCCCGTCCAGACCTGGCTCGGCAGATTGCCGCTGCCCGGGCCGGCGAAGAAGTGGTGCCGATGTCCTGGGCCGAACTGCAACCGATGCTGCAAGATTTTTGGGGGCAAGTGGTCGAGCAACTGACGCCCCGCCAGGCCCCTGGCCGATTGAAGCAGTGGCTGGCGATGCTGACGCGCAATTACCCCGAGGCGGTGACGTTGTTCAGTGCGTTGCGCCGGGAGACCGAGCTGGAAGCGGTGGGGCATTTGTTGGGTGTGAAGCGCACGGAAGCGGCCTGAAAAAAATTTCAAAAAAAGCTCTTGAAAAGTATTTGGCGGCCCCTAGATAGGGGTTACGCGATGCCGAATTCGGGTCGCGGAGACAAAAAACCTTGCTGAATTTTTCAGGAGATTTGAATCATGAGTACTGCATTTTCGCTGGCCCCACTGTTCCGTTCCTCGGTAGGTTTCGACCGTTTCAACGACTTGTTCGAAACCGCGCTGCGCAACGAACCAGGCAGCAGCTATCCACCCTACAACGTGGAAAAATACGGTGATGATCAATACCGTATCGTGGTCGCCGCCGCAGGTTTCCGGGAAGAAGACCTGGACCTGCAGGTGGAAAAAGGTGTGCTGACCATCAGCGGCGGTAAGCGCGAGGCCAGCAACGACAGCGTGACCTACTTGCACCAGGGCATCGCCCAGCGTGCATTCAAGCTGTCCTTCCGGTTGGCGGATCATATCGAGATCAAGTCCGCTGGCCTGAGCAACGGTCTGTTGAGCATCGACCTGTTGCGGGTCATCCCGGAAGAGGCGAAAGCCAAGCGCATCCCAATCAACGGGGTGCAGCAACAACCTGCGTTGCAGAACTGATGCATCGCCACTGAAAAAGGGCGCCGAAAGGCGCCCTTTTTCATGTCCAGCCTTTCACCTTCAGGGCAGCAGCCGTTCAAACGCCTCCAGCGGCAGCGGCCGGCTGTGCAGGTAGCCCTGGTACAGATGGCAGTCGAGCCCTTGCAGGAATTGCAGTTGTTCCAGGGTTTCCACGCCTTCGGCGATCATTTCCAGGTTCAGGCTGTGGGCCATGGCGACGATGGCGCGGATGATTTCAGCGTCGTTGGGGTCGCAGGTGGCGTCGCGCACGAACGACTGGTCGATTTTCAGCGTGTCTACCGGCAGGCGCTTGAGGTAGGTCAGTGATGAGTAGCCGGTGCCGAAGTCGTCCATGGCGAAACTCACCCCCAGTTTTTTCAGCCGGCGCATCTTGCCGATGGTGTCGTCCAGGTTCTGGATCACGATGCCTTCGGTGATCTCCAGTTTGAGCATGGAAAAGGGCAGGCCGTGGGTGACCAGGCTGCTTTCGATGCGTTCGACGAAGTCGCTCTGGCGGAACTGCCGGGGGCTGATGTTCACGCACAGGCTGAATCGCCGCGGGTCGATCCTGCCCCGGGCGATCAGGTCCTTGAAGCCGACACAGGCCTCATCGAGGATCCAGGTCCCGACTTCGAGGATCAGGCCGCTGTCTTCCAGCACCTTGATGAACTCGTTGGGCGACTGGGCACCCAGTTCCGGGTGATGCCAGCGAACCAGGGCTTCGGCGCCGACGATGCGGTTGTCCCGGGCGTCGACCTGGGGCTGGAAGTGCAGGCTGAATTCGCCACGGGCCAGGGCCTGGCGCAGGTCGGTTTCCATTCGCAGCCGTTCGCTGGCGGCTTTTTGCATGGTGGCGTGGAACATCTGCGAAGTGTTGCGCCCTGAATCCTTGGCGCGGTACAGCGCAATGTCGGCGCGCTTGAGCAGGTCGGCGGGCGTGGAGCCGTGGTCGGGAATCAGCGCCATGCCGATGCTCGGCGTGACTTGCAGGCGCTGGCCATCGAGGAACATCGGCTCCGAGAGCAGCTCACGCAGGGTGTCGGCCAGTTTCTGCACTTGCTCGCTGACGGCGGCACGGTTGCCCTCCAGCCCGCTGAGCAGCACGACGAACTCGTCGCCGCCAAGTCGGGCCACGGTGTCTTCCAGGCGTACGCTGGCCTCCAGTCGCGCCGTGATGATCTTCAGCACGGTGTCGCCCACGGGGTGGCCGAGGGAGTCGTTGATGTGCTTGAAATGGTCCAAGTCGAGAAACAGCAGGGCACCGCGCAGGTTGTGGCGCTTGAGCAGGGCGATCTGTTGGCTCAGGCGGTCCATCAACAGGGCGCGGTTGGGCAGGTTGGTCAGCGGGTCGTGGTAGGCCAGGTGGCGGATCTGCGCTTCGGCATTGCGCAGCAGGCTGACGTCTCGGGCGGTGAGCAACAGGCAGGCGGTTTCGTTCAGGGTGATCGGCTCGACGGACACCTCCACCGTGAGGATTTCCCCGCGCTTGTTGCGCCCGAGCATTTCCCGGTGGTGCACGCGGCCCTTGAGTTGCAGCTCGGCCAGCAACGCCGTGCGCTGTTTTTCATCGGCCCAGATGCCCACTTCATAGACTGTGCGGCCCAGCACCTCGTCGGCGCGGTAGCCGGTCAGGCGATAGAAGCCGTCGTTGATCTCCAGGTAGCGGCCGCTTTCGCGTTCGGTGATGGTGATGGCGTCGGGGCTGGAGTGAAACGCCTTGGCGAATTTTTCCTCGCTGGCCTTCAGGGCCGCTTCCGAGCGCTGCTGGTGGGTGATATCGCGCAGGGTGGTGACGATACAGGGCTGGTTGCCGACGTTGATCTGCCGGCTGGAGATCACGCAGGTCAGTGGCTGGCCGTCCTTGTGGTGGACGACGATGGCGACATTGCTCAGCGATTGCTCGCGAATCACTCGTTCGATGCGCTGCAGGCTGCTGCCCGAGGCTTCCCAGAGGCCGATTTCGTCGGCGCTGAGGCCGATCACGTCCTTGGCGCTCCAGCCGAAGGTCTGGGTGAAGCTGGAGTTGATCTCCAGGAACCGGCCGCTGTCCTGGTGGGTCACGCAAATCGGGTCGGGACTGACCTGGAACAGCGTGGCGAATTTCTCTTCCGAGGCCGCCAGGCTCTGTTCGCGCTCGACCTGGTCGGTGATGTCCAGCAGCGTGCCGGCCATGCGCAGGGGGCTGCCGTCTTCGTTGCGGTAGAGGCGCGCGCGGCTTTCCAGGTAGCGGGAGCTGCCGTCCGGCAGTTGCACGCGGTAGGTCAGTTGGTAGTTGCCTGCCGGGCCTTCGCGCAGGCTGCGGTAGGCATTGCGCATATTGTTGCGTTCTTCATCGGGCACCCCTTCGAAAAACGCATCGAACGATTCATGGAACGCCTTGGGCTCCAGGCCATGCAATTGCGCGGCGCGTGCGGAGCCGTAGAGCATGCCGCTGGGAATGTGCCAGTCCCAGGTGCCCAGTTGCGCCGAGTCGAGGGCCAGGTCAAGGCGCTCCTGGCTGTCCTTGAGGGCCTGTTCGGCGAGTTTGCGCTCGGTGGTGTCGAGAAAGGTGCTCAGCAGATAGGGTTGGCCCTCGAGCTCGACCTTCTGCGCGCTGAGGATGCCGTTGTGGATCTGGCCGTTACTGGCCCGGAACTCCACTTCCATGCTGACCAGTTCGCCCTTGGCCTTGGTCGCCTGCACCAGTTTCTGTCGTTGGCTGGGGTCTACCCACAGGCCCAGCTCCAGGGTCGTGCGGCCGATCACGGCATGGACCGGCCAGCCGAACAGGCTTTCGAAGTACTGGTTGACCTCGCTGATCAGGCCGTCTTCCTGGCGCGTCAGCAGCACCATGTTCGGGCACAGGTGAAACAGCGTGGCGAAGCGTTTCTCCGAGCTGCGCAACGCCTGCTCGCGTTGGCGCTGGTGAGTGATCTCGCGGATCACCCCGATCATGCGCGGGCGCCCGTGTTTGTCAGGCTGGACGCTGCCACTGATCTCCAGCCAGTGCAGGCTGCCGTCGGGCCAGACGATGCGGTGGTGCATCGCCTGTTCCAGCGGCGCGCCGGCCACGGCGGCGCGAAAGGCGCGGATGGCCCGGGCGCGATCTTCGGGCAGCAACAGGTCCAGGTAGTCCATGTCCGCCGGCAGCGGTTGGCGCGGGTCGAAGCCGAAGAGTGCCTGGGTTCCGCGGGACCAACTGATCTGGCCCGTCTCGATGTCCCACGACCAGGCGCCCAGCCGCGCACCGTTGAGCGCGGCCAGCAACTGTGGCGCACTGTCCCAGCTTTGCTCGGACCGCTTCGGGTCAAGCGCCTGGATACGCGGCAGGGGCGGTAGGGGATCTACGGGTTTGGGCATTCTCTGGCGAGCCTTGGGCAGGTTTGGGACTTAAGCGCGGGTGGCGTGGCGCTACAGGCGTCGCACAACCTATGCCTGAGTCCCTGGCAGATCGATTTGTGCGTCCAGTAGCGCCATGAAGGCCCGTGCAGCATTCGACAGCGTCCGTTCGGTGTGCAAGATATAGCCTAGCTGGCGAGTGAGCTGTATGCCTGGCAAAGGAATACGCGCCACCTGTTCGTCGAGCATGGTGCGCGGCAAAACGCTCCAGGCCAGGCCGATGGAAACCATCATCTTTATGGTTTCCAGATAATTCGTGCTCATGGCGATGTTGGGCGTCAGACCCTGGGCCTCGAACAGCCGTCGCACGATGTGATGGGTGAACGTATTGCCGCCCGGGAAGACCGCGGGGTGCAAGGCGATGTCGGCGAGGCTGACGGCGCCGTTTTCCAGCAGCGCATGTTCCGGCGCCACCACGAAATCCAGCGGGTCGTCCCAGACCGGCGTGGCACGCACCAGCGTGTGCGGTTCGGGGGCGAGGGTGATAACCGCCAGCTCCGCCCGGCCATGGAGGATTTCCTCGTAGGCCACTTCCGAATCCAGGAACTGAATATCCAGCGCCACCTGTGGGTAGCGTCGGGTGAATGCCCTCAACAGCGGTGGCAGGCGGTGCAGGCCGATGTGGTGGCTGGTGGCGAGGGTCAGTCGCCCGGTCACTTCGCCGGTCAGGTTGGTCAGGGCGCGGCGGGTATCGTCCAGTACATTGAGGATTTGATAGGCCCGTGGCAGCAGCGCGCGGCCGGCCTCGGTCAGGCCCACTTCACGGCCCAGGCGGTCGAACAGGCGTACGTTGAGTTGTTGTTCCAGGCCGGCAATGCGCTTGCTGATGGCCGGTTGGGTCAGGTGCAGGCGTTCACCGGCGCCGGAGAAACTGCCCGTCTCGGCGATGGCAATAAAGGCGTTGAGGTTGGCGAGGTCCATGGCGGTCGGGGTCGAATTCCAGTTGGTTATGCAAAGTATAAAAAATATGAATTTGAGTTATTCAATGTAACCCCATAGCATCAGCCTCACAAGCCAAAGGGTTATTGAAACGTTCAAGGCCCGGGGCATAGAAACAAGCTGATGAGGAACCGTCTGATGGCCTGCAAAACGCTCTACGACAAGCTCTGGGATTCGCATTTGGTCAAGCAGCGCGACGATGGCTCGGCGCTGATCTATATCGATCGTCACATCATCCACGAAGTGACGTCGCCGCAAGCCTTCGAAGGCCTGCGCCTGGCTGGGCGCAAGCCGTGGCGCATCGACGCCAACATCGCCACCCCGGACCACAACGTACCGACCACCCCGGAGCGCAAGGGCGGCATCGCGGCCATTGCCGACCAGGTCTCGCGCCTGCAGGTCCAGACCCTCGACGATAACTGCGACGAGTACGGCATCGTCGAATTCAAGATGAATGACGTGCGCCAGGGTATCGTCCACGTCATCGGCCCGGAGCAGGGCGCGACCTTGCCCGGCATGACCGTGGTCTGCGGCGACTCGCACACTTCCACCCACGGCGCGTTCGGCGCCCTGGCCCATGGCATCGGTACTTCCGAGGTCGAGCACGTGCTCGCCACCCAGTGCCTGGTCGCCAAGAAAATGAAAAACATGCTGGTTCGCGTCGAAGGCAAGCTGCCGTTCGGTGTGACTGCCAAGGACATCGTCCTGGCGGTGATCGGCAAGATCGGCACCGCCGGCGGCAACGGCCATGCCATCGAGTTCGCTGGCAGCGCGATTCGCGACTTGTCCGTCGAAGGCCGCATGACCATCTGCAACATGTCCATCGAGGCCGGTGCCCGCGTCGGCCTGGTGGCGGCCGATGAAAAAACCGTGGAATACGTCAAGGGTCGTCCGTTCTCGCCAAAAGGCGCGGAGTGGGACATGGCGGTCGAAGCCTGGAAGGACCTGGTGTCCGACGCCGACGCCCACTTCGACACCGTGGTCGAACTCGACGCCGCCCAGATCAAACCGCAGGTCAGCTGGGGCACTTCGCCGGAAATGGTCCTGGCCGTTGACCAGAACGTCCCGGATCCGGCCAAGGAGATGGACCTGGTCAAGCGCGACTCTATCGTCCGTGCCTTGAAATACATGGGCCTGAGCGCCAACCAGGCGATCACCGACATTCAGCTCGACCGCGTGTTCATCGGCTCGTGCACCAACTCGCGGATCGAAGACCTGCGCGCTGCCGCGGTGATCGCCAAGGGCCGCAAGGTTGCTTCGACCATCAAGCAAGCCATCGTGGTGCCAGGCTCGGGCCTGGTGAAAGCCCAGGCTGAAGCGGAAGGGCTGGACAAAGTGTTCATCGAGGCCGGTTTCGAATGGCGTGAGCCGGGGTGCTCGATGTGCCTGGCGATGAACCCGGATCGCCTGGAGTCGGGCGAGCATTGCGCTTCCACCTCCAACCGTAACTTCGAAGGCCGTCAGGGCGCCGGTGGTCGTACGCACCTGGTGAGCCCGGCCATGGCCGCGGCAGCGGCTGTCAACGGCCGTTTCGTCGACGTCCGCGAATTGATCTGAAGGAGCGCAGCATGAAAGCTTTTACCCAGCACACCGGTCTTGTCGCGCCTTTGGATCGTGCCAACGTCGACACCGACCAGATCATTCCCAAGCAGTTCTTGAAGTCCATCAAGCGCACCGGTTTCGGCCCGAACCTGTTCGATGAGTGGCGCTACCTGGATGTGGGCCAGCCGTACCAGGACAACTCCAAGCGCCCGCTGAACAAGGATTTCGTACTCAACGCCGAGCGTTACCAAGGCGCCAGCGTGTTGCTGGCCCGCGAGAACTTCGGCTGCGGTTCGAGCCGCGAGCACGCGCCGTGGGCCCTGGAAGAGTACGGTTTCCGTAGCATCATCGCGCCGAGCTACGCCGACATCTTCTTCAACAACAGCTTCAAGAACGGCTTGCTGCCGATCATCCTGAGCGACGCTGAAGTCGACGAGCTGTTCCAGCAGGTCGAAGCCAACCCGGGTTACCAGTTGCAGATCGATCTGGCGGCCCAGACCGTCACCCGTCCCGACGGCAAGGTGCTGGGGTTCGAGATCGATGCCTTCCGCAAGCATTGCCTGCTCAATGGCCTGGACGACATCGGCCTGACCCTGCAGGACAGCGATGCGATTGCCGCGTTCGAAGCCAGGCACCGGGCGAGCCAGCCTTGGCTGTTTCGCGATGCTTGATTGATTTGAGCTTTAAATAGGCAGGGCCGGCCTCTTCGCGGGCAAGCCCGCTCCCACGAGGTTTTGCGAACATTCAGTGTGGGAGCGGGCTCGCCCGCGAAGACGGCAGCAAAAACACCACCAGGCTAACCCCAAAAAAGGAAGTGCCCATGACCAGCACCGCCCACAGTCAGGTTGTACAGAAACAATTCGGTGAACAGGCCTCGGCCTACCTGAGCAGTGCCGTGCACGCCCAGGGCGCCGAGTTCGCGCTGCTGAAGGCGGAGCTGGCCGGTCATGAGCAGGCGCGTGTGCTGGACCTGGGATGCGGTGCCGGCCACGTGAGTTTCCACGTGGCGCCGCTGGCCGGTGAAGTGGTGGCCTATGACCTGTCACAGCAGATGCTCGATGTCGTGGCCACGGCGGCTGCGGACCGTGGCCTGGACAACATCACCACGGTGCGCGGTGCCGCCGAGCGCCTGCCGTTCGCCGATGGCGAGTTCGACTTCGTGTTCAGCCGCTATTCGGCGCATCATTGGAGCGACCTGGGCCTGGCGTTGCGCGAAGTGCGCCGCGTGCTCAAGCCGGGTGGGGTGATGGCGTTCATCGATATCCTGTCGCCGGGCACGCCGTTGCTGGACACTTACCTGCAAAGCATCGAAGTGCTGCGCGACACCAGCCATGTGCGCGACTATTCGGCTGACGAGTGGTTGCGCCAGGTCAGCGAGGCGGGGCTGTACACCCGCAGTCTTTCGCGCCAGCGCCTGCGGTTGGAATACCAGTCCTGGGTCGAGCGCATGCGCACCCCCGAGGTGATGCGCGGGGCGATTCTGGCGCTGCAGCGGGCGATGGGCGATGAAGTGCGTGAATATTTTGAGATTGAGGCCGATGGTTCGTTCAGTACAGATGTACTGGTGCTGTGGGCCGAGCGATAGCATTTTTCCTGGTGCGACCTGGGTTTAGAACCTGGTGCGTGCCGATAGAGCAAACGAGGAAAGCATGAGCAAGCAGATTCTGATTCTCCCCGGCGACGGTATTGGCCCGGAAATCATGGCCGAGGCGGTCAAGGTCCTGGAGTTGGCGAACGACAAGTACGACCTGGGCTTCGAGCTCAGCCACGACGTCATCGGTGGCGCAGCCATCGACAAGCACGGCGTGCCGCTGGCCGATGAAACCCTGGAGCGTGCCCGTGCGGCCGATGCCGTGCTGCTGGGCGCCGTGGGCGGCCCGAAATGGGACAAGATCGAGCGTGACATCCGCCCCGAGCGCGGCCTGCTGAAGATCCGTGCGCAACTGGGCCTGTTCGGCAACCTGCGTCCGGCGATCCTCTACCCGCAACTGGCCGATGCTTCGAGCCTGAAGCCGGAAATTGTCTCGGGCCTGGACATCCTCATCGTTCGTGAGCTGACCGGCGGTATCTACTTCGGCGCCCCCCGTGGCACCCGTGAGCTGGATAATGGCGAACGCCAGGCCTACGACACCCTGCCGTACAGCGAAAGCGAAATCCGCCGCATCGCCCGGGTCGGTTTCGACATGGCCCGCGTGCGGGGCAAGAAGCTGTGCTCGGTGGACAAGGCCAACGTGCTGGCGTCCAGCCAACTGTGGCGCGAAGTGGTCGAGCAGGTGGCCAAGGATTACCCGGACGTCGAGCTGAGCCACATGTACGTCGACAACGCCGCCATGCAACTGGTGCGTGCGCCGAAGCAGTTCGACGTGATGGTCACCGACAACATGTTCGGCGACATCCTGTCCGACGAAGCGTCGATGCTCACCGGTTCCATCGGCATGTTGCCGTCGGCGTCCCTGGATGCCAACAACAAGGGGATGTACGAGCCATGCCACGGTTCGGCGCCGGACATCGCCGGGCAGGGCATCGCCAACCCGTTGGCGACCATCCTGTCGGTGTCGATGATGCTGCGCTACAGCTTCAACCGCAGTGACGCGGCCGACGCCATCGAGCAGGCGGTCAGCGTGGTGTTGGACCAGGGCTTGCGCACAGGCGATATCTGGTCGGCCGGTTGTACCAAAGTCGGTACGCAGCAAATGGGCGATGCAGTAGTCGCCGCGCTGCGGAATCTGTAATCTTTCGGGCCCACTGCTTCGACGGTGGCCCACTTTTGTATAGGTGTAGTTGCGATGAAACGTGTAGGTCTGATCGGTTGGCGCGGCATGGTCGGTTCCGTGCTCATGCAGCGAATGCTGGAAGAGCAGGATTTCGATCTCATTGAGCCGGTGTTTTTCACCACCTCCAACGTAGGTGGCCAGGGCCCGTCCGTGGGCAAGGATACCGGCGCGCTCAAGGATGCCTACAGCATCGAAGAGCTCAAGACCCTCGACGTGATCCTGACCTGCCAGGGCGGCGACTACACCAGCGAAGTCTTCCCCAAGCTGCGTGAAGCCGGCTGGCAGGGTTACTGGATCGACGCCGCTTCCAGCCTGCGCATGCAGGACGACGCGGTGATCATTCTCGATCCGGTGAACCGCAAGGTCATCGACCAGCAGTTGGATGCGGGCACCAAGAACTACATCGGCGGCAACTGCACCGTCAGCCTGATGCTGATGGGCCTGGGCGGCCTGTTCGAGGCCGGCCTGGTGGAGTGGATGAGCGCCATGACCTACCAGGCGGCGTCCGGTGCCGGTGCGCAGAACATGCGCGAGCTGATCAAGCAGATGGGCGCGACCCACGCCGCCGTCGCCGATGACCTGGCCAACCCGGCCAGCGCCATCCTGGACATCGACCGCAAGGTGGCCGAGGCGATGCGCAGCGATGCCTATCCGACCGAGAACTTCGGCGTGCCGCTGGCCGGCAGCCTGATCCCGTGGATCGACAAGGAACTGCCTAACGGCCAGAGCCGCGAAGAGTGGAAGGCCCAGGCTGAAACCAACAAGATCCTGGGCCGCTTCAAGAGCCCGATCCCGGTGGACGGCATCTGTGTGCGCATCGGTGCCATGCGCTGCCACAGCCAGGCGCTGACCATCAAGCTGAACAAAGACGTCCCGATCGCCGACATCGAAGGGCTGATCAGCCAGCACAACCCATGGGTCAAGCTGGTGCCGAACAACCGCGACATCAGCATGCAGGAGCTGAGCCCAACCAAGGTCACCGGCACCCTGAACGTGCCAGTGGGGCGTCTGCGCAAGCTGAACATGGGTTCGCAATTCGTCGGTGCCTTCACCGTCGGCGACCAGTTGCTGTGGGGTGCGGCCGAGCCGCTGCGCCGCATGCTGCGGATCCTGCTCGAGCGTTGATTCGATGTGGCTGTGAAAGAACCCGTGCCTTGTGAAAGGTGCGGGTTTTTTTATGGTTACAGATAAACGCGTCCTTGTGGGAGCGGGCTTGCTCGCGAAAGCGGTATGTCAGTTTGCACCTGCGTTGAATGTGCCCCCGTCTTCGCGAGCAAGCCCGCTCCCACAGGTTCTTTGTTCGCCGCGAAATCCCATGTGGGAGCGAGCTTGCTCGCGAGGAGGCCAGTCCAGGCACTGCAAGTCCCCCAGCCAATTGCCTGCATACCCACCACCCGGTAAAGTGCCGCTCCCCCCGTGTTACCTGAGGTAGACCCATGAGCCAGTCCTTTGATATTGCCGTGATCGGCGCCACCGGTACTGTCGGCGAAACCCTTGTCCAGATTCTCGAAGAGCGCGATTTCCCGATCGGCAACCTGCATTTGCTGGCCAGCAGCGAGTCGGCCGGCAGCTCGGTGCTGTTTCGTGGCAAGAACGTGCGGGTGCGGGAGGTCGCTGAATTTGATTTCAGCAAGGTTCAACTGGCGTTTTTCGCCGCAGGCCCGGCGGTGACCCTGAGTTTCGCCCCGCGTGCCACGGCGGCCGGCTGTGCGTTGGTCGATCTGTCCGGTGCGTTGCCGCCGGAGCAGGCGCCGCAGATCGTGCCGCAAGCTAACGCCCAGGTGCTGGCCGGCCTGGCAAAACCTTTCCAGGTCAGCAGCCCGAGCGCTTCGGCCACGGTACTGGCCATGGCGCTGGCGCCGCTGCGCGAGTGTCTGGTGATGCAGCGCGTCAGCGTGACCGCCCACCTCGCCGTGTCCACCCAGGGCCGTGTCGCCGTGAACGAGTTGGCGCGCCAGACCGCCGAACTGCTCAACGCCCGCCCGTTGGAGCCGACCTTTTTCGATCGGCAGATGGCGTTCAACCTGCTGGCCCAGGTCGGTACGCCGGACGAGCAGGGTCACACGCTGCTGGAAAAGCGCCTGGTGCGCGAATTGCGCCAGGTGCTGGAGCAACCTTTGTTAAAGATTTCCGGTACTTGCATTCAAGCGCCGGTGTTTTTTGGCGATAGCTTTAGCGTGACGGTGCAGACGGCCGATGCCGTCGACCTGGCGAAGGTCAATGCGGCCCTCGAAGCTGCGCCGGGTATCGAGCTCGTGGAGGCGGGCGACTACCCGACGCCGGTGGGCGATGCGGTGGGGCAGGATGAGGTCTACGTCGGGCGTGTGCGACTGGGTATCGACGATCCGGCTGAACTAAATATGTGGCTGACGTCAGATAACGTACGCAAAGGCGCGGCGCTCAATGCGGTGCAGGTCGCTGAGTTGTTGATAAAAGACTTGCTGTAAAAGATACTTGGCGTCAATTTGTCGAATGGTTCTAGCTGGGCGCTATGCTTGGCCAGAGAGCTGAAGGCGAACCTCCCTCCGGGGGCTTCCCGGGACATGAGTGAAACGATCGCGCGCACCGTCGCTTCGGGGCTGCGCGCAATGCCTTACGGCAGCGGCATCAATACCTTCTCGCTGGCCGAGGAATGTTCAAACAAAGGAAGAGGCTATGGTTCAAGTTCGCAAACTGGTGTTAGCAATAGCGGCCGCCTCGGCGCTGTCCTCCGGTATGGCGCAGGCGCTCGGGCTTGGGGAATTGACCCTGAAGTCGACGCCGAACCAGCCCCTGGTCGCCGAGATCGAGCTGCTCGACGTCCAGCAGTTGACCGCCGCCGAAGTCGTGCCGAGCCTGGCCTCGCCCGAAGACTTCGCCAAGGCCGGCGTCGACCGCCAAGCCTTCCTCAACGACCTGAGCTTCACGCCGGTGATCAACGCCAATGGCAAGAGCGTCTTGCGGGTCACCTCCAGCCGGCCGCTGTCCGAGCCGATGGTCAAGTTCCTGGTGCAGGTGATGTGGCCCAACGGTCGCCTGCTGCGCGACTACAGCGTGCTGCTCGACCCGTCCAAGTTCTCCCCGCAGGCGGCGGATGCTGCCCGGGCGAAACCGCCTCAGGTGGTGTCCACGCCGGTCACCGGTGCCACCAAGCCTTCCCAGTACACCACCACGCCGCGCGATACCCTGTGGGAAATCGCCGCCAAGGTGCGCAACGGCGGGTCGGTCCAGCAGACCATGCTGGCGATCCAGGCGTTGAATCCGAATGCATTCATCAACGGCAACATCAACCTGCTCAAGACCGGCCAGGTGCTGCGCTTGCCGGACTCGGTGCAAAGCACCGCGCTGCCGCAGCCCCAGGCCATTGCCGAAGTCGCCGCGCAGAACGCCGCCTGGCGTTCGGGGCGGCGTGGCGTGGCGGGTGCGGGCCAGCAACAGCTGGATGCAACCCGGCGTGGCCGCGGTGAAGGCGCGCCGGCCCAGACCGCTGGTCGCGATAACCTGAGCCTGGTGTCGGCCGAGTCGGCGAAGGCGGGCGGCAAGGGCAAGGGCGCTGCCGGTGATGCCCAGGCGCTGAGCAACAAGCTGGCGGTGACCCAGGAGAGCCTCGATTCGGCCCGCCGGGACAACGAAGAGCTGAAAAGCCGCATGGCCGACCTGCAAAGCCAGTTGGACAAGCTGCAACGCCTGATCGAGTTGAAGAACAATCAGCTGGCCAAGATGCAGGCCGAAGGTGGCGCAGTGCCGCCTGCGGGTGAAGCGGCCCCGGCGATGTCCGCGCAATTGACCCCCGCACCGGCTGCGCAAACGCCGGGGGCGCAGGCTCCGACTGTCGCGCCCGAGGCTGCTCCCGCACCGGCCGCCACCCCGGAAGCGACACCGCCGGCCACGCCGATCGAGCCAGCGCCGGCGGCTTCCAATGAGCAGAAGTACAACGATCTGCTGACCAACCCGGTCCTGCTGGGCCTGGTGGGCGGCGGCGTGTTGATCCTGCTGTTGCTGCTGTTGTTGCTCGCCCGCCGCCGCAAGGCCCAGCAGGAAGCCGAGAAACATTTGCGCATGGCCCGAGCCCTCGAGGAGGAGGCCGACTTCTCCCCGGAGCTCGATCTGCCCCCGAGCAGCTTCGAGGGCATTGAAGTTCCACCTCCCAGCGTCAAACTCGAGCCAAAACCGGCGCCTGCGCCAGTGCCCAAGCCGGCCCCGCTCGTTGCCCCGGTGATCGTCACGCCGCCGATCGCCGCACCCTTGGTGGCGCCGGCCGCCGAGCCTTCGGATGACGTGCTGCCCCTGGCCCAGTCCCACATCGACCGCGGTCGCCTGAACCAGGCCGCCGACCTGCTGGAACAAGGCATCAAGGCCGAACCCCAGCGCAGTGACCTGCGCCTGAAACTCATGGAAGTCTACGGCCAGCAAGGCGATCGTGATGCGTTCGTCGCCCAGGAGCGCCAGCTCGTGGCCAACGGCGACAACTACGCCCAGGTCGAGCAGCTCAAGAGCCGCTTCCCTGCCATGGTCGTGGCGACCGGCGCCGGCCTGGCTGCGGCGGCACTGGCCGCCGAGCTGGATGCGCAGTACGTCAAGGACCTGCTGGAAGACAAGCCGTTGTCCGATGAGGAGCTGGACAGTGCCTTTGACCTGAGCCTGGATGACCTGGAAACGACGCCGGTGCCACCGGCCGCCGAGCCGATCGCCGAGCTGGATGCATTCCCGGAAGACGACGACCTGAGCTTCGAGTCGGTGCTCAAGCAGCAGACCGAAGCCAACCAGAGCCTCGATGACCTGTCCGAGTTCGACCTGGACCTGGGCGCCGATACCCCGGCCCCGACCGCAGCCCTCGATGACGAGGACTTCCTGCTGGACCTGGGCGACGACCTCAAGGGCTTCGACTTGCCGCCGGCCGATGCGCCTGCGTTGCTCGACACTCCGTCCGACGATCTCGAGCTGCCCGCGGATTTCGACCTGTCCCTGGCTGATGAAATGGATGTCCCTGGCGCGCCGAAGGATGCCTTCGAGTCCGAGCTGGACGACGTCAATGCCGAGTTGGACCGCCTGTCGGACAGCCTGAGCGAGCCAACCTTCACCGCCGAAGATGCGCTGGCCGGCGCCGAGGACGAGCCGGATTTCGACTTCCTCAGCGGCACCGACGAGGTGGCGACCAAGCTCGACCTGGCCCAGGCCTACATGGACATGGGCGATAACGACGGCGCCCGCGACATCCTCGGCGAAGTCCTCAGCGAAGGCGATGCTACGCAGAAGAGCGAAGCGCAGGAGATGTTGTCGCGGCTGGCGTGAATCAGTGGTTATACAAAAACGGCAGCCGGTGAGGCTGCCGTTTTTGTTTGTGGGTCATTTGCGCTGCTCTTGTGGCGAGGGAGCTTGCTCCCGCTGGGCTGCGAAGCAGGCCTCTCCATGGCACGTCGAGCACTTTTGCGAGCGCTGCGCACTCGAGCGGGAGCAAGCTCCCTCGCCACAAGGACTTGTCTTGGTCTGAAAACCATCTGAACCCCTGTGGGAGCAAGCGTGCTCGCGATAGCGCCAGCCCATTCAACACAGATCACCCGCCGGACTGGCATCCCAAGCCATCGGCCTTATAATGCCCGCCTTTGCGTCCCTCAGCAGGCTGTAATTCCTTGGCAAACATAGACAATCCGGCCGCCGAAATGGCGGCCGACGGCTTTTTCCGGATCGCCCTGGGCGTTGAATACAAAGGCTCGCGTTATCGAGGTTGGCAGCGCCAGGCTTCTGGTGTGCTGACGGTGCAGGAAACCCTCGAGAATGCGCTGTCCAAAGTCGCCGACTCGCCGGTGTCGCTGCATTGTGCCGGTCGTACCGACGCGGGCGTGCACGCCTGCGGCCAAGTGGTGCATTTCGACACCCAGGTCGAGCGCTCGATGAAGGCCTGGGTGATGGGCGCCAACATCAACCTGCCGCACGATGTCAGCGTCAGTTGGGCCAAGGTGATGCCGGCGCACTTTCACGCGCGCTTCAAGGCTATCGCCCGGCGTTATCGCTATGTGATCTACAACGATCAGATCCGCCCGGCGCACCTGAACGAAGAAATCACCTGGAACCACCGTCCACTGGATGTCGAGCGCATGGCCGAGGCGGCGCAGTATCTGGTCGGTGTGCATGATTTCAGCGCGTTCCGCGCCGGCCAGTGCCAGGCCAAGTCGCCGATCAAGGAGCTGCATCACCTGCGCGTGACGCGGCACGGCAAGATGATCGTGCTCGACATCCGCGCCAGCGCATTCCTGCATCACATGGTGCGCAACATTGCCGGTGTGCTGATGACCATTGGCGCCGGCGAACGCCCGGTGGAGTGGATCAAGGAAGTGCTCGACAGCCGTATCCGCCGCTCCGGCGGGGTGACCGCGCATCCGTTCGGCCTGTACCTGGTGCAGGTGGAATACCGCGATGAATTCGAGTTGCCCGAGCGTTACATCGGGCCACATTTCCTCACCGGCTTCTCGGAACTCGACGGCTGACGCCTTTCGCAGCATTTGCTACCATCCGGGACTTTCACGGATTTGCCTTGGAGTTTTCACGACATGTCGGCCGTTCGCAGCAAGATTTGCGGGATCACCCGCGTCGAGGACGCGTTGGCGGCGGTCGAGGCCGGAGCCGATGCCATCGGGTTGGTGTTCTACGCCAAGAGCCCGAGGGCGGTGACGGTGCAGCAGGCGAGGGCAATCATCCAGGCCTTGCCGCCGTTCGTGACCCCGGTCGGGCTGTTCGTCAATGCCAGTCGTTGCGAGCTGGGCGAGATACTCGATGCGGTGCCGCTGGCGCTGTTGCAGTTCCATGGCGACGAAACCCCGGAGGACTGCGAGGGCTGGCACCGCCCGTACATCAAGGCGTTGCGAGTCAAGGCGGGCGATGACATCGCCGCCGCATGCGAGACCTTCGCCGGAGCCAGCGGTATTTTGCTGGACACCTACGTGGAAGGCGTTCCCGGGGGTACTGGCAAGGCGTTCGACTGGTCACTGGTGCCCAAGGGGCTGAGTAAGCCGATTATCCTGGCCGGTGGCCTGACGGCAGAGAATGTGGCCGAGGCCATTCGCCAGGTTCGTCCGTATGCGGTCGATGTGAGCGGCGGCGTGGAGCAGGGCAAGGGGATCAAGGATCCGGCAAGGATTCGCGCGTTCATGGCGGCTGTACGCAGTAGCCAGTCGCCAATGTGACGGCTGGCAGACTGCCGCCGTCCATACCTGCACTGTACACAGCAGGCAGGCACCGCCTCCGGGTGGGCCGATAGCGTAGTGGCAACCACGATGAAGCGGTTGCCGGGATGGCTGAGGAAGGTTGGGTTGCACGCAGGTCATGTCTCGCGCTGACCGTGGTGGCCCTTCGGCCCTCGCCGCACAATGAATTTAGCTCAAGGGCATACTCGGGGCCGCGAACCAGAGCGTTCGGGCCGCCGGTACTGGAGAAAGAAAGCATGAGCAACTGGTTAGTAGACAAACTGATCCCTTCGATCATGCGTTCCGAGGTGAAGAAAAGCTCGGTGCCTGAAGGTCTGTGGCACAAATGTCCTTCCTGCGAAGCGGTGTTGTATCGCCCGGAGCTGGAAAAGACCCTGGACGTGTGCCCCAAGTGCAACCACCACATGCGCATTGGTGCGCGTGCCCGTATCGATATCTTCCTGGACGCCGAGGGCCGTGAAGAGCTCGGCGCCGACCTGGAGCCGGTGGACCGCCTGAAGTTCCGCGACGGCAAGAAGTACAAGGACCGCCTGACCGCTGCCCAGAAGCAGACCGGCGAAAAAGACGCCCTGGTGTCCATGAGCGGCACTTTGCTGGGCATGCCGGTGGTGGTCTCGGCGTTCGAGTTCTCCTTCATGGGCGGTTCCATGGGTGCCATCGTTGGCGAGCGTTTCGTTCGTGCCGCCAACCATGCCCTGGAAAACCGTTGCCCGATGATCTGCTTCGCCGCCTCCGGCGGTGCGCGGATGCAGGAAGCGCTGATTTCCCTGATGCAGATGGCCAAGACCTCCGCGGTGCTGGCACGCTTGCGTGAAGAAGGCATTCCATTCATCTCGGTGCTGACCGACCCGGTCTACGGCGGTGTCTCCGCCAGCCTGGCCATGCTGGGCGACGTGATCGTCGGCGAGCCTAAGGCGCTGATCGGCTTTGCCGGCCCACGCGTGATCGAGCAGACCGTGCGTGAAAAACTGCCCGAAGGCTTCCAACGCAGCGAATTCCTGCTGGAGCACGGTGCCATCGACATGATCATCCATCGCCAGGAACTGCGTCCGCGCCTGGGCAACCTGCTGGCGCAACTGATGGGGCTGCCGACGCCGAAGTTCGTCGCCGCTCCCGTCGAGCCGATCGTGGTTCCGCCGGTGCCTGCAGGCCTATGACCCAACGTACCCTGGGCGACTGGCTTGCCTACCTCGAGCAGTTGCATCCGTCGGCCATCGACATGGGGCTGGAGCGCTCGCAAGCGGTAGCGTCCCGCATGGGACTGGCCAAGCCGGCGCCCCGGGTCATCACCGTTACCGGCACCAACGGCAAGGGTTCGACCTGCGCCTTCCTGGCCTCGCTGCTGCGGGCCCAGGGGTTGAACGTCGGTGTCTACAGTTCGCCGCACCTGCTGCGCTACAACGAGCGGGTGCAGGTCAACGGCGTCGAGGCCACTGACGCCCAACTGTGCGAAGCCTTTGCCGCGGTGGAAACCGGGCGGGGCGAGACTTCCCTGACCTATTTCGAAATGGGCACCCTGGCGGCGTTCTGGCTGTTCGCTCGGGCAGGCCTCGATGCCGTGGTGCTGGAAGTCGGCCTGGGCGGGCGCCTGGATGCGGTCAACCTGGTGGACGCCGACATCGCCTTGGTCACCAGCATCGGCGTGGACCATGCCGATTACCTGGGCGATACCCGCGAATCCGTGGCGTTCGAGAAGGCCGGTATCTTTCGCCAGGGCGCACCTGCGCTCTGCGGCGACCTCGATCCGCCTCAACCGCTGCTGGACAAGGTCCGCGAGCTGGGCTGCCCATTCTTCCTGCGTGGGCGGGATTTTGACCTGGCAATGACCGAGCAGCACTGGCAATGGCGCGGCAGCGATGCCCAGGGCCAGCCAGTGGAACTGCGTGACCTGCCGCTGCTGGACCTGCCGATGGAAAACGCCGCGCTGGCGCTTCAGGCCTACTTGCTGCTCGGCTTGCCGTGGGAGGCGGGGCAGATTGCCGAGGCGTTGCAGGCAACGCGCGTTGTCGGGCGGTTGGATCGTCGCCAGTTCGAGTGGCAGGGCAAGCGCCTGAACCTGTTGCTGGATGTCGGGCACAATCCCCATGCCGCGCAGTACCTGGCCGAGCGTCTGGCCCGGCGGCCGGTCGTGGGGCGGCGCCTGGCGGTATTCGGACTGCTGTCCGACAAAGACCTGGATGGCGTTGTCGAGGCGTTGGGTGCTAGTGTCCAGCAATGGGCGGTGACGCCGCTGGACTCGCCGCGTTCGCGTCCGGCGACCGAGTTGCAGGCCACTTTGCAGCGTCACGGTGCTGCTGTACAAAGCTATGGCAGTGTGGCCGCCGCGCTGGAAGGGCAGTGCGCCGCGGCGACGGCCGATGACGAGATCCTGTTGTTCGGATCATTTTTTTGTGTTGCCGAGGCCCTTCAATGGCTGGCCCGGCGCTCCACGGAGGACGCGGCAGATGGCAATGCTGGATAAGGCGTACAAGCAGCGCATGGTCGGTGCCCTGGTGTTGGTGGCCCTGGCGGTGATTTTCCTGCCGATGCTGTTTTCCCGCCAGGACGAGCAGCGCCAGATCACGGTGGATGCGCCGGCTGCGCCCCAGGCGCCTGCCGTGCCGCCCGTGCAGGTAGAGCCGGTGGCGGTGCCTGAACCACAGGCACTGCCCCAGGAACCTGTACCGAGTGACGAGGAGCTGGCGCAGCAGCCAGCTGCGCCGTCGACGCCTATCGCACCCGCACCCGCTGCGCCAGCGCCGAGCAAACCGGTCGTCGCGCCGACGCCTGCTCCGGCGGCGCCTGCCGTCAAGCCGGCCCCGACCCAGCCGATTACCGCCGCACCCGCCAAGCCGGACACCACGCAAAGCCGTGTGGATGCCAACGGCCTGTCGGTCAGTTGGTCGGTGCAACTGGCCAGCCTGACCAGTCGCGAAAGTGCTGAAAGCTTGCAGAAAAACCTGCGCAGCCAGGGCTACAACGCTTATATCCGCTCCGCCGATGGCAAGAACCGGGTATTTGTCGGGCCGTTGATCGAGCGCGCCGAGGCCGATCGCCTGCGTGACCTGCTCGGGCGCCAGCAGAACCTCAAGGGTTTCGTGGTACGTTTCCAGCCAGAGCGTGGTTGACCGGCGATTTAGCTGATTTGAATCACGCAGCTTACCGACAGCCCTGGGCTCTGCTAAAATGCGCCGCCTTATCCGTCTGCAGGCTGCACCGTGCCATTTACCTGGGTTGACTGGGCGATCGTTGCGATCGTCGCCATCTCCGCTTTGATCAGTCTGAGCCGAGGCTTCGTCAAGGAAGCCCTCTCGCTGCTGACCTGGATCATCGCGGGAGTCGTGGCCTGGATGTTTGGTGGCTCGCTGTCCCAGTACCTCGCCGGATACATCGAAACCCCGTCGGCTCGCGTGATCGCGGGCTGTGCCATCTTGTTTATCGCCACCTTGCTGGTCGGCGCAATGATCAATTATCTGATCGGCGAACTGATTCGCGTCACCGGGCTTTCCGGGACGGACCGGTTCCTGGGCATGGCCTTCGGCGCGGCGCGTGGCGCGTTGCTGGTGGTCGTGGCCGTCGGGCTCCTGAGCCTGGGGCCGGTGCAGCAGGATACGTGGTGGCAGGAGTCCCGGCTCGTGCCACAATTTCTATTGGTCGCAGACTGGTCTAAAAACCTGATTCTGGGTTGGAGCAGTCAGTGGCTTGCCAGCGGTATCAGCGTACCCGCTGAAATACCGTTCAAGGAGCAGCTCTTGCCGATGGCCAAAACGCCGCAGTGAGTGCTGTTCAGTTCAGATCCATTAAGTAGGGGTTGCGTCGCATGTGTGGCATCGTCGGTATCGTCGGTAAGTCGAACGTCAATCAGGCGCTGTATGACGCGCTAACCGTGCTCCAGCACCGCGGCCAGGACGCTGCCGGTATCGTGACCAGCCATGACGGCCGGTTATTCCTGCGCAAGGACAACGGCCTGGTGCGTGACGTGTTCCACCAGCGTCACATGCAGCGCCTGGTCGGCCACATGGGTATCGGCCACGTGCGCTATCCGACGGCGGGCAGCTCGACGTCGGCTGAGGCCCAGCCGTTCTACGTCAACTCGCCATACGGCATCACCCTGGCGCACAACGGCAACTTGACCAACGTCGAGCAGCTGGCCAAGGAAATCTACGAATCGGACCTGCGCCACGTCAACACCAGTTCCGACTCGGAAGTGATGCTCAACGTGTTCGCCCATGAGCTGGCCCAGCGCGGCAAGCTGCAGCCTACCGAGGAAGATGTGTTCGCGGCGGTGACCGACGTGCATAACCGTTGCGTCGGCGGCTACTCGGTGGTGGCGATGATCACCGGCTACGGTATCGTCGGCTTCCGCGATCCCCACGGCATTCGTCCGATCGTGTTCGGCCAGCGTCACACCGACGAAGGCGTCGAGTACATGATCGCCTCCGAAAGCGTGTCCCTGGACGTGCTCGGTTTCACCCTGATTCGCGACTTGGCCCCAGGCGAAGCGGTCTACATCACTGAAGACGGCAAGCTGCACACCCGCCAATGCGCGACCAACCCGAGCCTGACCCCCTGCATCTTCGAGCACGTCTACCTGGCGCGCCCGGACTCGATCATCGACGGCATCTCTGTCTACAAGGCCCGCCTGCGCATGGGCGAAAAGCTGGCCGAGAAGATCCTGCGCGAGCGCCCGGACCATGACATCGACGTGGTCATCCCGATCCCGGACACCAGCCGCACGGCGGCCCTGGAGTTGGCGAACCACCTGGGCGTCAAGTTCCGCGAAGGCTTCGTGAAGAACCGCTACATCGGCCGTACCTTCATCATGCCGGGCCAGGCTGCGCGGAAAAAATCCGTACGCCAGAAACTCAACGCCATCGAGCTGGAATTTCGCGGCAAGAACGTGATGCTGGTGGATGACTCCATCGTACGCGGCACCACGTGCAAGCAGATCATCCAGATGGCCCGCGAAGCCGGCGCCAAGAACGTGTATTTCTGCTCGGCCGCTCCGGCGGTGCGTTATCCGAACGTCTACGGCATCGACATGCCGAGTGCCCACGAACTGATCGCGCACAACCGCAGCACCCAGGACGTGGCCGACCTGATCGGCGCCGACTGGTTGATCTACCAGGACCTGCCGGACCTGATCGAAGCGGTGGGCGGCGGCAAAATCAAGATCGAGCAGTTCGATTGCGCGGTGTTCGACGGCAAGTACGTCACCGGCGACATCGACGAGGCCTACCTGAACCGGATCGAGCACGCGCGTAACGATGCGTCCAAGGCCAAGACCCAGGCGGTCAGTGCGATCATCGATCTGTACAACAACTGAGTGACGAACCGGCCCCGAGGGGCCGGTTTGCGATTTGAAGGAGTGGCAGCATGAGTCAGGATTGGGATGCCGGTCGGCTGGACAGCGACCTTGAGGGCGTAGCGTTCGACACCCTGGCGGTGCGCGCGGGTCAGCACCGCACACCGGAAGCCGAACATGGCGATCCGATGTTCTTTACCTCCAGCTACGTATTCCGCACGGCCGCCGATGCGGCAGCGCGGTTTGCCGGCGAGGTGCCAGGCAACGTCTACTCGCGCTACACCAACCCGACCGTGCGCGCTTTCGAAGAGCGCATTGCCGCCCTGGAAGGCGCCGAGCAAGCGGTCGCTACCGCTACCGGCATGGCGGCGATCATGGCGGTGGTGATGAGCCTGTGCAGCGCCGGCGACCATGTCCTGGTTTCGCGCAGTGTCTTCGGTTCGACCATCAGTCTGTTCGAAAAATACTTCAAGCGCTTTGGCGTGGAAGTCGACTACGTGCCCCTGGCGGACCTGTCCGGCTGGGACGCGGCGATCAAGCCCAACACCAAGCTGTTGTTCGTTGAATCGCCCTCCAACCCCTTGGCCGAGCTGGTGGACATTGCCGCGCTGGCGGAAGTCGCCCATGCCAAGGGCGCCATGCTGGTGGTCGACAACTGCTTCTGCACCCCGGCGCTGCAACAGCCGCTGAAACTGGGGGCTGACGTGGTGGTGCATTCGGCGACCAAGTTCATCGACGGCCAGGGCCGATGCATGGGTGGCGTGGTGGCCGGTCGCGGCGAGCAGATGAAGGAAGTGGTGGGGTTCCTGCGCACTGCCGGGCCGACCCTCAGCCCGTTCAACGCCTGGATCTTCCTCAAGGGCCTGGAAACCCTGGGCCTGCGCATGAAGGCGCACTGTGCCAACGCCCAGGCCCTGGCCGAATGGCTGGAGCAGCAGGACGGCATCGAGAAGGTCCATTACGCCGGTCTCAAGAGCCATCCGCAGCATGACCTGGCCCAGCGCCAGCAGCGCGGCTTTGGTGCAGTGGTGAGTTTCGAGGTCAAGGGGGGCAAGGAGGGCGCCTGGCGCTTCATCGACGCGACCCGGTTGATTTCCATCACCGCCAACCTGGGCGATAGCAAGACCACCATTACGCACCCGAGCACCACGTCCCACGGTCGCCTGTCGCCCCAGGAGCGTGAAGCGGCGGGTATTCGTGACAGCCTGATTCGCGTTGCGGTCGGCCTTGAAGACGTGGCCGACCTGCAAGCCGACCTGGGTCGCGGGTTGGCGGCCTTGTGATCGAGTTGGCAACGCCGCCGGGCGGCACTCACGGCCGGGTTGCACTGGTCACGGGGGCCGCGCGGGGCATCGGCCTGGGCATTGCTGCCTGGTTAATTTGCGAAGGCTGGCAAGTGGTGTTGACCGACCTGGATCGAGAGCGCGGTTCCAAGGTTGCGAAGACCCTGGGCGACAACGCCTGGTTCATCGCCATGGACGTGGCGGACGAGGCGCAGGTCGCCACCGGTATCGCCGAGGTGCTTGGCCAGTTCGGCCGTCTCGACGCGCTGGTGTGCAATGCGGCCATTGCCGACCCGCACAACATCACCCTGGAAAGCCTGGACCTGGCCTACTGGAATCGGGTCCTGGCGGTGAACCTGGGTGGGCCGATGCTGCTGGCCAAGCATTGTGCGCCGTACCTGCGTGCCCACAACGGCGCGATCGTCAACCTGGCCTCGACCCGCGCCGCACAATCGGAGCCGGACACCGAAGCCTATGCGGCAAGCAAGGGCGGCCTGCTGGCCCTGACCCATGCCCTGGCAATCAGCCTCGGGCCGGAGATCCGCGTCAATGCCGTCAGTCCTGGCTGGATCGATGCGCGCGACCCTTCGCAGCGCCGTGCAGAGCCACTCACCGATTCCGATCACGCCCAACATCCGGCGGGCAGGGTAGGGACCGTGGAGGACGTGGCGGCGATGGTGGCATGGCTGTTGTCGCGCAATGCCGGTTTTGTCACGGGCCAGGAGTTCGTGGTGGACGGCGGCATGACCAAGAAGATGATTTACAAATAAGTCCATGGGCGCGCGGCGCTTGAAACTGTTTTGAAAAAACTTCAACCCTGCTATTGACTTAGCTTCGGTACCTGCGTAAATTTCGCGGCCTCAGCAAAGCAAAGGGTGATTAGCTCAGCCGGGAGAGCGTCTGCCTTACAAGCAGAATGTCGGCGGTTCGATCCCGTCATCACCCACCATGTTTCAAGAGAGTCTTGCGAAAGCAAGATGGAAGCTGTCAAAAGCCTCCACCGACGCGCAGCGGTAGTTCAGTCGGTTAGAATACCGGCCTGTCACGCCGGGGGTCGCGGGTTCGAGTCCCGTCCGCTGCGCCATATTTTCCGAAGCAGGTTCGCCTGGTTCGAGATCAATCCCAAGGGGCTGGTCAGACGAGTTAACTGGACGCAAGTCCACAGCGATACGCAGCGGTAGTTCAGTCGGTTAGAATACCGGCCTGTCACGCCGGGGGTCGCGGGTTCGAGTCCCGTCCGCTGCGCCATATCTGCTTCGAGGCCCACTGAACGCCTTGAAGCCAGGAAGAGCGCCAAGCGCCTCTTCTGATCGATAGCAAAAACCCTGGTCGAAAGACCGGGGTTTTTTGTTTCTGTCATTCGGCTTTTTGCTTGCCGTGCCCGGCGGGCTGCTTGGCAGCCCTTCTGTGGTCCTGCGAACGCTAGGGCGCTGGCCTCAGAACCCAAGTCTATCCCGCAGCCCGTAATACCATGCACCCATCGCCGCAAACGGCGTACGCAGCAGTTGGCCGCCGGGGAACGGGTAGTGGGGCAGGTCGGCAAACGCATCAAAACGCTCAGCCTGACCACGTAGCGCCTCGGCCAGGACCTTGCCTGCCAGGTGCGTGTACGTCACGCCATGGCCACTGCAGCCCTGGGAATAGTAGATGTTGTCCCCCAGGCGCCCGACCTGAGGAAGACGCGACAACGTCAGTAGGAAGTTTCCGGTCCAGGCGTAGTCGATCTTCACCTGTTTGAGCTGAGGAAACGCCTTGAGCATTTTCGGTCGGATGATGGCCTCGATGTTCGCCGGGTCCCTGGCGCCGTACACCACGCCACCCCCGAAGATCAGGCGCTTGTCGCCGGTCAGTCGGTAGTAGTCGAGCAGGTAATTGCAGTCCTCGACACAGTAATCCTGCGGCAACAGACTGTGGGCCAACTCGTCCCCCAGTGGCTCGGTCGCGATCACCTGGGTGCCGCACGGCATGGATTTGGCAGCCAGTTCCGGCACCAGGTTGCCCAGGTAAGCATTGCCGGCCACGATGATGAACTTGGCCCTGACCTTACCCTGAGGCGTATGCACGACGGGACTGGCGCCGCGCTCGATACGCACTGCAGGTGACTGCTCATGGATGACCCCGCCGAGCGACTCGACGGCCGCTGCTTCACCCAAGGCCAGGTTCAGTGGATGGATATGCCCGCCGCTCATGTCCAGCATGCCGCCAACATACTCCTCACAAGCCACCACCTCGCGAATGCGACGCTGGTCCAGCAACTCCAGCTGGGTATGCCCGAAACGCTCCCATAAGCGCTTCTGCGACTCCAGGTGGCCCATCTGCTTGGCGGTCAGGGCGGCAAACACGCCACCGTCCTTCAAATCGCACTGAATCTGATACTTGGCCACTCGTTCCCGAATGATCCGTCCGCCCTCGAACGCCATATTGCCCAGCAATTGCGCCTGTTGAGGGCCGACGCTGCGTTCGATCACATCGATGTCACGGCTATAACTGTTGACGATCTGCCCACCGTTGCGACCCGACGCACCGAAGCCCACCTTGGCCGCTTCAAGGACGGTGACCTTGAAGCCGTTTTCCAGCAGGAACAGCGCAGAGGACAGGCCGGTGTACCCCGCACCGATTACACACACATCCGTCTCGACCTCACCCTGCAGGGCTGGGCGCGACGGAGCCGGGTTGGCCGACGCGGCATAATAGGACGCTGGGTAGGATGTGTTCGCCATTCTGCAACCTCTGTTTTATATTTTTTACGAATGCGCCGATCCTACCCGAGATAAAAATCGGCCGCCAGCCACTGCAATATCTTCGTCGCGTGGGCGAAATTAAATATTTTGCATATTCATAGGGTTAGGTGAAAAAAAGGTGTTGACACCCCTTTGGAATTCCGTAGAATGCCGCCTCACAGCAGGCACGTAGCTCAGTTGGTTAGAGCACCACCTTGACATGGTGGGGGTCGTTGGTTCGAGTCCAATCGCGCCTACCAAACAAAATCCGCTCTGCTGGGCGGTCTAGAAGGGGTTACCGGAAACGGTAGCCCCTTTTTGCTTTCTGCCATTTGCAAAACTCTTGCAAAACCCCCACCTCAGAACGCCAATTCGGCGCCCACCTCGACGTACTCAATCGTCTTTTCCCCCATTCCCTTCCGGATATTGCTTGGTCATAGACGAACCACTTGTTCTTGTACGAAGCGTTAGGTGTATAACTGTTGGGGCAAACCCGCAAGAACTCAGGCAGGAGGCGCCGCTGCTAAGAGCAGGGGGGCAAACGGTTTACCATGTCCAATGACACCTTTCGATTCGAAGCACACCAGTCACTTTTAGAGCTGGACGCCGCCACAACCAAAATGATGATGCTGGTGGTTGCTGGCGAGGTCTCAGGTTGCCTTTGGAAGGAAGCCTTTTCTCGGGTTGGTTCCGCCTACACGGCTCTTGCGAGCGTCGTGGCTGGAGTTCAAATAGACCCGATGCCAGCTTTGGATGGCCGCTCGAGTGATGATCTGATCACCCCGGAAAAGTGAGAATGGATGGGGCGACATATTGAAAAAAGTCCCGTGATCCGTTTCCAGGCTGTCCGCTAGTAGTGGTAACGTCTGCGCCGCAATCCTTGAGACAGCCAGATGAATCATCGAAGACCCGCTAGCGTTACAGCAGCACCTGCTGGCGTGCCGGGCACTGCCCACCCACCTATCTGGTATTACGGTCCTGAAATACCCATTATCGAAAGCAATGGCATGGGCGTTTTTGGCTTCTCTCTTGCGTTGCTTCTGCTTTTACCGGCCTATGGGCTTGTGACGTTCCTTTTCCCAGGGCCGGAGGTCATGCATGGGGTGCAGCCTGACCATGGTGAGAGCCTCACAGGGTCATCCTTTATTCTGTTAATGCTGGCCAGTGCAGTGTTCATCGGTGCGTTCTTTGCGTGGATTGTCCCTGCGCCTCAAGTGCGGGCTTTCACGTTTGACGAAAACCAGCAGATGTTGACCCTCACCATCACTCGTCGTGGCCTAAAAGCCACTGAAGTGCGCGTGCCATTTAGCCAAATCATTCACATCCGTCCTTGCGTGCTCGCAGCGTTTGATCACGATGGCTATTTTCTCGTCGCTTATCGGGGGGCGAAGGGTAAGGTTTTCGAATACCCGTTAGCGCACGGTACCTCGCTGGAAAACATTGAGTTTCATAGTGCGTGGTTACGTGGAATGTTAGGGGAGCGGATGTGCGAGATGCTAAATCTCGACAAATGAAAGCAACCTAAAGCCAGCCTGACCTGGCGCACTATTGGTCGGCCCCATCAGGTATTCAGCTATGCGGTCTTCCTTGCCGGGCAAGGCCCGGGCGGTGGTGTGGAGGCGTTACGCAGCGTGTGCGTCGCGTTCTTCCTCCCAAAGGACGAAAGGCCAGTTGCCAGGGGATTTAAATAGCGCTGTCACAAGATCGATGGGGTTGCGAATGCCCGTTCAGGTGGTGGCTGTTTTCAAGATGGCCGGATGGCAATAAAGCTGTCTGTTGCCGAATGGGTTGGACTGGTATGAGAAAAGTAGTTTTGGCTCTTTTGTTGGTCACACTGGTAGCCTGCATGCCTTATCAAACAGTGACTTCGACCGATCCGAACTGGATGCGTCTTGGTGGAGATGAGCCTGAAGGCTACCCAAGGACGTTTGTCGAGAACCTGGGCGGTAATTGCGCTTTGGTTACCGAATCGTGGTCTGAGGGAAGAATCAACGGTCGTCTGCTGTGGACCAAGAAGCAGTCTCGAAAGGCTGTTACCTGCCCATAGGCGTCTTTGTAAAATCGCGCTTTCCAAACAAACACGGAGCCTGCTTTCACGCGTCAGGCTCCTGCCGAGGATGGCTTTCACCAAAGATTTTTCGTGTTCGCAAGGATATCGAAAGCTTTTGCAGAACCTACGTATGACAAGTGCCCTGAATCACGGTACATGGGCACTCCGTCTACAACGGTGCGGCAAACCGTGTCATCACACAGTGCATTGCTTAGACGAATGACCCGTATCGCGTATTTCGTTTCAATGGTATCGAGCAACGTAAGGACGCCGGCGTTGTATTCCCTGTAGTTCTTTAATGGGATGGTGCAGTCGTGTGCAGTTGTGCTGTTGGACAGCTGCTGCTGCATGCAGCTGATATTTTCATTGCCTACGGAGGGAGGTGGGCCAATGACGATGACTTCTTTGCCGATCCGCTTAAGCTCGCTGATGGTCCTGCCCAGGTCATTTTCAACTTGATCAAGGCTTGTAGGCACTATGCGAGTCGAACCCTTGTCTTGTTCGTCCCTTGTCAGCATTTTGTTGGTGGGCACGGTGTATTGCCAAAAAGAGGCGGCAAGGATGACCGTCTCAATGGTTTTGTCTGCTTTGATCGCAGAAAATACAGTGTCGTTAAATGCTATGCAGTAATTTGCTAGCTTCCCTGCATCTGCTCGTGCCGGGTTGTAAGGCGCAGTATCCAAGAAGGGAGGGCAAGCGCTGTAGGTCGCCTGTGCGATCCCTCCTTTTCTGTGGTTCTTAACTCCCTCGATGGTGTGCATGGCATAGGAATCGCCCCAGACTATATTGCGAGCCGGGGTGGAGGTTCGGCATTTTTCATCGTTCTTGAACAGATAGTTGTCGCAAGCTTTATCAAGGCCGTAATTGGGCCGTAACAAAGCGTCGAAATCTACTTGATTATTGTTGTGTCGGGTTGCGGTGTATTGGATTGATACCAGTACGGCCGCTCCGAGAGTTATCGTCCATGTCAGTCCGGCTTGAGGAATCAGGGACCGACGACTGGGTTGCTCAACGAAGATGTAAAGAACCCCCGCACATAACAGCGATACTAGAAACAAGGATATTTGACTAAACAGTGTAAGCTCATTAGGCAGTACCGCGTGTGCGAAAACAATGACCGGCCAATGCACTAGGTACAGGGAGTAGGAAATATCGCCAAGCTTGACAAGTGGTCTGATAAAAATGGACGTATTGGCTATCGTGCTATTGGCCCAGATGATGAAAAGGGTCGAGAGGCATACAACAACTGCTGCCGGTCCTGGGTGGCCCCATTTAATTTCCATCGTGGGGATGATTAGAACTGCAAGGATGGCCAGTAAAAATACGGGGCGGGGAATCTTTATGTTGAATTTCTGGGCAGCCAGATAGCCGCCCGAGCCGATCAATAATTCCCAGCAACGCGTGGGCAGCAGGAAAAAAGTCGCTGAGGGATGGGTTTGTTTCAGGTACAGGCAGGCTAAGAGGCTGCCGATTAAGACAGTGATAACAATGCGCAACCAGAGGCGAGCGGGGCTGAGAATAAGAATAAGTGGAAAAATCAGGTAATACTGTTCCTCGACAGCCAGAGACCATAAGTGCAGCAATGGCTTGGTGGACGCATCTGCATCAAAATATCCAGTCTGATTCAATAGAACAAAATTGGTAGTGTAGGTCACCGCTCCTGCAACTTGAGAGAGCAGGTTCCTGTTTTCCATCGGAGTTAATAACAGATAGGCGCCGATGCAGGTGGCTAAAATTGTCACGTAGGCAGCCGGCACCAATCGTTTGGCGCGCCTGTAGTAAAAATCAGAAAGATCAAAGCCTCCATTGGTTATCTTGCTGGCGATGATTCCGGTAATTAGATACCCGGAGATGACAAAGAATATATCTACGCCTAAAAAACCAGCTTTCAAAGCTGTGAAGCCAAGGTGATCTATCACTACAAATGCTACGGCAAGCCCCCTGAGAGCTTGTATGTCGAGCCGAAAATTCATACGTCCTCTGTACATTATCAAGCTGCTGTCCGGCAGCTGTTTCTCATTCAAGGTTGCGGTCACGTGCGCTTAGCGTGCACGCTTTCGGGTTTTTCATCCTCTAGGCTGGATGGTGGGGTTGCACCTCGGGACTGAGCGTAGCAGCTGGAGGCAATGAGGCCAGTGTGGATGTTACCAATGGGAGAGCGCTGTAGGAGTCTTCGACAATTCATCGATTTTTTGGGAGCGTTCTGGGGATTTCCACCGCTGTGCGTCGATTAAATTTCTTGTAAATGAGGGGTTTGGTCCTATCATCCGTTGAGCGGAATGCAGGGGGCGATTCGAGGCCCGCACTGCATACGAAAAATTGCAATGGGGGGCTCAAGTAGGGTTGTCTGAAGCTCCGCGCTGGTTTCTGTTATAGCCGGCGTTGAGACGTCTGCGCCAAATCTTCCTGATGGACCAACTCTGTTTCGTCCGCGAGCTGGGGGTAGGCTGCGGGGTGGTTAATGGGCGCACTGATGATCTTGCGTGGGATTTTTATAAGGCTGTACGTGACTATGCTAATAAACTCAAAAAAACTGCTGTTTCTTTTCTTCTGTTTGGCGATGTCCTGTGTTTCTGTACAAGCGCAGCAGTCAGATCTACTCAAGTTTTATGCAGAGGGCTCGCCCAATTATCCTTGGGCATTTGGAACCAGCAAGGAGTGTGATGCGACAGTGGGGATGTCCAGTCGGACAAAGAATTTCAGGTCCCCAAGCAAGCTGGCAATACGGGGTCTTGAGGCGGCACTGTCCGGAGACCTTGCCGGTGCTGTGGTGTGTGAAGAAAAGTTGAGAGTTTTTGAAAAGATGAGAGATGGCGGTCTCTTTTATGCCTTTATGGATGATTACATAGATGCGTGGCCTTTCCAGCTCAGGGCGCCTTGGGTATCTGCTTTTACCCAAGGCATTGCGCTTGAGTTTTATATGGAAATGGCAAAAAAGACGGGAAACATCTACTACAAAAACAAGGCTGAAGCGATTTATTTGTCATACTCGATGCCCGTTGACAAAGGAGGTTTTGCCAGGACTGTTGGCAAGGATGTGTTGTTTGAAGAGTATCCGGTAAACGAACGGATTGCGGTGCTGAATGGTAATTTGATTGCAACCATTGCCTTGTATGATTATGCGCAGTTTTCTAAAAGCAAGGCACCCTTGCGACTGGCTACTCGATCAGTTGCCTGGCTTGAAAAAAATATCCAAAGCTATGTAATTCAACGCCCTGAATACCCCGGGCCGATTTCGGCGTACTCTCTGGCTCCTTCAAGGCTCGATGTGCTATTTAGATTTTATCTGACCCATGAAACGCTAGATGTTTTTTCTATAAAACTGGCTGCGAAGGATGTTTCGAGGAGCATTCTTCCCGGTACGCCTGGAGACCATGATATTACTCGGGATGCAAGTCTGATCGTGTCTGCGGACATGAATTGGTCCGAGCCGTACAAAGAGTCGAAACAGCCACGGACTGATTTCAGGAAAATAGTCGAAGCAGCAGGGGCGTTTAACCATGCACCCTTCAGGGTGGAGGTAAAGACGATCGAAGAGTTGAGCTCCTTGAAGCAAGGTGCTTCCCTTGAGGTGTCCTACAGGGCCCAGGGCAGTTCCGATGTACAAATTTCCGACGGGAAGACGTTCTACAAAATAGGCACGTTAGGCCCTACTCGTGGGGAGGTTGTGACGGTGGTATTCGAGCTTCCCGCAGCAGCTATTGCCAATCTCACGTTTCCCGTTGATTTGAAATACAACGTGTTGTATCTGGAGCACAACCAGAAGCTGCTGGAGATCGTCGCAGGCCTCTCTGAATCTGACGTGTTGAAAAAATATGCGACGTTACTAAAGCGGTAATCAGTAAATGATCCAGTCACTTGCAGCGCAAGTGCAGCCCTGATCTGGCGTTGGGGATCATCTCCCACTTCTGCTCGTGATAAGGGTCAGGGGTGTCACGCTTGCGTTGCCAGGTAATCGATGGCCTCACGGTACTTTGCAATGCGCTCCAGATCTTTTTGGCTGGGTGTGCCCAGGCGTGACAAGTCACTGTTCTCCGCCAGGTCGGCCAGTTTCACCCGGCGCGCCATAGGGTCACGTGCGGCGCGTTCGATAAAGGCCTGATAGGTTTCGCCGTCGCGCTTGGTGAGTGAATCGATGGCATTCAGAGTCGCTTCGCTGAAGCCTGCATCGCGCAGGTCTGCCAAGGTAACGGCAGTGTCTTCGACGACGTCGTGCAACACCGCGACGATGCGTTCTTCGTCACCGGATAGACGCAACATGACTTTCAACGGGTGCAGGATATAAGGAGCCCCCCCTTTATCGGCTTGCCCTTCATGGGCCAGCGCGGAAATCGATATGGCTCTTTCAAGCGTACTCATTGCTCGCTTCCCCTTGTCAGTCCTTGGTTTCCTATCGGTCATTTCCCTGGGCGCATTTTGGGTAGACGTTCGGAAAGTCCAGCGCAAGTATAGGGCTCGGCTCGCACGTGAGCCCAGCGTACAGTGGAGCGTCTTGATCCAGGTTCCGAAGAGAGTAAGGCAATGCCGAAGAAACATCAGGAAAGCACCGCCGTGACGGCTGCCGACATTGAGCGCTCTATCCAGGCGTTGAACAAGATGGCGGAACGTCTTTGGGGCGACGGTCGGGAAGCCGAGGCGAAGGCGCTATTGGGCGCTTTGGATGCTTTGAACAGGGCGCTCGATCGCATCAGGATTGGCGAGAGCCGCAGGGTTCTTCATTGACCTGAAGACAGTGTAGGGCCCCGGGTTAATGCCCCGCCTGCGCCATGAGCGCCTGTTCCCGCAACCACTCACTGAACCTGTGCACCACCGACTGGCGCTCCCGCCCCGGCACGCACACTACGCTGTATCGCGCGCCAGCCAGGCGAATGTCAGGCCGATAGCCGACCAGTTGTCCACGAGCGACCGCTTCGGCAACCAATACATTGCTGGCAAGCACCAGGCCATGCCCGATGATGGCGGCCTGCAGGGCGTGCTGTTCCTCGTCGTAGCGTCGAAAGCGCGCGGTACCCAACCAGTCCGGGGTGCCTGCCTTGGCGCACCAGGTCGGCCAGTCGACCGCTGCGCTTGAGCTGCTCAGCCAGGGCACGTCGATCAACTCCACGGGTGAGTCGGCGGTGGGCGGTTGCCAGTCGGGGCGGCAGTAGGCGCCGAAGAACTCTTCCAGCAACGGTTGCTGGAATAGCTGAGGATCAGGCGTGAACTGGGCGCGGATGGCCAGGTCGATGCTGGCGTCGCGGAGCAGGTCGACCACCTCGTTGCTGCTATGCAGCCTCACGTCGATCTCCGGGTATAACCGATGAAAGTCCCCGAGCCGAGGGATCAGCCACAGGCTGGCGAACGCCGGGGTGGTGCTCACCACCAGCGACTGTGAAGCGCAGGGCGGTGACAGCGCCTGCAAGCCGTGCTGGATGTCCAGCAGGGCGCGGTGCAATTGTGGGTGAAGGCGCTCGCCGTCGGCGCTCAAGCGCACGTTCTGGCTGGAGCGTTCGAACAATCGCACGCCCAGGAATGCCTCGAGGCTCTTGACTTGATGGGAGATCGCCGCCGGGCTGACGTGCAGCTCCTGGGCCGCCGCCTTGAAGCTGCCCAGCCGTGCGGCAGACTCGAAGCCGCGTAAGGCGGTGAGGGGCAGTTTGGCAAACATGGGCGGCTGGATTACTCGGGTTGAGCGTGGCTCAATTTAGCTCATTTGTACGCGTCGGCTCAACTTGCCAGGTCGGCTCAACTTGCCAGGCTGTGGTCCCGCACTGCCAACAGGAGATCACCCCATGCAAGGCGCGCCCCGTAAAATCCTCCAGGCCGTACTCTATGAAGCCGGCGGTGTGCTGTTCGTGGCACCGGCGCTGGCGCTGATCTATGGCCAGGGCATGGGTTATTCGACCCTGTTGTCGCTGGTGATTTCTGTCGTCGCACTGGCCTGGAACATGCTTTTCAACGGTCTGTTCGAATGGTGGGAACGCCGTCAGCACAACCGTCATCGCAGTTGGCGGCGACGGTTGCTTCACGCCTTGGGGTTCGAAGGTGGCTTGACCCTGATCCTTACCCCGGTGATCGCGGCGTGGCTGGGCATCAGCCTGTGGCTGGCGCTGGTGACCAACCTGGGGTTGTTCGTGTTCTTCTTTTTTTATTCGCTGGTGTTCCAGTGGGCGTTCGATCGGGTCTTCGATGTTCCGCTCTCGGCGCAGCCTGCCCGGCCACTCGAAACAAATTGAACTGCCGGTACCGCAGGCAGCCCAACGGGGTATCACTCGGAGGGCAACGCCATGGCAGATGAAAAAGAACAGCAACAACCCAACAATGACACGCCGGCTCATGCCACTGAGCAAGAGCGTGAGCGTCTGAAGGATTTCAACAAGGACGGCATTCCGCCCGGTTCTTCGTGAGTGCTGGAATAGAACGGTTGAGCACCCACAACGCCCTGCGCCGTTCATCCATTGCCCCGCACTTGCGATGTTCCGCTGCCTCTTATGTTTTAGCGCGGCTGTCCCGCGCGCCAGAATGGAGAGCCAGCATGGAAATCGACGAAAATGCGCCTGGAAACAGGTCCCAGCAGGAAGTCACGCGCGGCACGGATAACGAAACAGGTCACGACCCCAGCAAGGATGCACCTGAAGTCCCGCTGCCGCCGGACGACGACGCACCTATCGAAGAGGATATGTCCGATGTGAATGCCGCCGATTCGGTGACGACCGAGCATCCCGACCCTCGATGATGATGCCTTTGCTCCTGAAGCCCGGCCACTGCGCCGGGTTTTTTGAGCCCCAAGTCTGGCCTGCGCCGGTTTCCCTGATGCTATTGAGTACCTGAACATTCACTGTTCGTGTTCCCCGCCTCAGCCTTGTTCGAAGAGGCGTTCAAGAACTACTTCGACACTGTCGTGAGTGGCAATACCCGTCATCAGTTTCGCGGGCCTCAATAGCTTGAGGCGCGAGGGCCTGCACATCCGTGGAGAAGTGCGGGCCCTCGCCAAGCAAAATCGCTACCGCAAACTCATCCCTTGGAACGGGTTCCAGCCTTGCTCGCCTTTGACTTCTTTCAAGTAGTAGGCGTAGTTGGTCATGATGGCGTACATCACCGAGGTGGCACCGTTCAGGCCGGCGTTCAGCGGCTTGGGGAAGTCCATGCCCAGGGCCGCGAAGATCACGCTCAGCACAATGTTGACCAGCAATATGATGCCCAGCAGGGCCAGGTTCTTTTTCCACAGGCCCAGTACGAACAGGTAGATGGGACCGAAGAAAAACGCGATCACGTTGGCATTGATGAGGATTTTTTTCTTGAAGCCGGGCAGCTTCTTGAGGGCTTCCTTGTAGCGCGGGTCGGTGGGCGCGCCATAGGTGTCAAAGAAGTTGAAGCGTTCCTGCCATTTGGCGCTGTATTTTGCGCTGTTGTGCACGTGTTCGGTTGCGCTCATTTTTTGCTGCTCCTGGTGTTCCATTAAACGAAGTTGTTCTTCCGAGAAATCCTGTGCTCGGCTTTATAATCGTTCGGATGGAAAAATGCCCCTGCTCGCTGAAGCGGCCGTTCAATTTGTGATGGGCATCACTGTGCGCAGAGTTCTCACCTGAAGCAGGAATCCGTGGCGAGGGCGCAAGCCTCGCCACAAGAAGCAGTATTCGCGTCGCCCGTCAGAACGCCAGCGCAGCGGCCTCTGCGAAGCCATGTTCCGGTACACCCGCCATGAAGTGCAACGGTATCGGCTGTTTCTCCTCGATCGGCGAAATTTCAAAGCTACCGACTATTTGCCCCTGGAGCGCCCCCAGCCGTATCGACTCTTCTTCCTTTGCCTTTGCCATTCTCGCGTGGTTCGCTGCGATTTCGTTGAGAGTTGACACGGTACATCTCCGTTTGCTGACCCTAGCCTTGATTGATTTGCCGCCGCGTCAGAATCACGTCGTTCTTGGCTGCTGGAGCAAGCCGAAGCAAACCCTAAGCCAGACACGGTCACCGGTTGATCTTGTTATTGGAGAGGCGACGGATGGCGGTTTGCCGTGGAAGCCCTAGCCCAGACCCCGCGACGACGCTGCAACGTGCCAACCATGCCTTAGCAATAAGTCATTGATAATACAAACCGGGACATTCGAGTCGCCGTCCAGCTGGTACCCGTGCCGCTTATTGCGGATCGACGCCATAGGCGCCTGGCGCGGGTGTCGCGTTCCTGTACATCACGATCACGGCGATGCCGATCAAACTGGTGGCGCATGCCAGCTGCAGGCTGACCTGTTGCGTGCCGATGGGCGCGGCCAGCACGGCGACCAACAGCCATGCCAGCGGCGTGTAACGTGATAGGCGACTAATATCATCCTTGGCGTCTATATAGGCAGCCATCTTCCCTTTTTAGTGAGAACCATCATGTTTGAATCGCGCTCGTTGATGGCTGTACTGACCTGCTTCGCCCTGGTGGCCGGGCCTGGGGTTGTCGTGGCAGACCCAGGTAACGGCAAGGGCAATGCCCCATTCGACCAAGGGCCCGGCCATGGCCAAGGCAAGGGTGGGCAAGGCCACAAGGGCGATCAGGGCAATCAAGGCAACCCGGGAGGGCAGGGTAACCGAGGTGGCGGCGACTGGCATAACGGCCCCAGTATCGACCGCGGCGGCGTGCTGGGTGTGATCGGTGGCTATCGTGACTACTGGAGTCCGGGGCCTGCGTTGCCGCCGGGGATCCAGAAAAACCTCGCCCGGGGCAAGCCGCTGCCACCGGGCATTGCCAAGAAACTCGATTCACGCCTCTTGGGCCGGTTGCCGCACTACGACGGTTATGAATGGCAGCAGGTAGGCACCGACCTGATCCTGGTGGCCATCGCCAGCGGCATTATCTATGAAGTGCTGAACGGCGCGTTCGACTGACACGTTGGACAGTCAGTGAAACGAACCTTATGTGGGAGCGAGCCTGCTCGCGATGACGGCCTGTCAATTACTGCATTATTGGCTGAACTGACGCTATCGCGAGCAAGCTCGCTCCCACAGGTTTCGTCTCAGTTTTCAAGTTGGCGCAGGCGCTTGTACAAGGTGTTGCGGCTGACCCCCAGCCGTCGCGCCAGATGCGAGATATTCCCGCCGACGGCCTGTAACTGCCTGTTCAAGTCCTCGGCATCGTTCAAGTCCACCGCCAGCGGTTCGGGGGTGTCTACCGGCTCCATTTCAAGGTCGACGAAGAAGTCGTCCGGCAGGTGTTCCGGGCGGATCGGCTGTTCCTCGGCCATGGCCAGGGCGACTTGCAGCACGCTGCTGACTTGGCGCAGGTTGCCCGGCCACGGGTGGCGGTCGAACAGTTCCAGCACCTCCCGACTCAGGCCGGCCCATTGGGTCGGTTCACGGTGGTGTTCCCAAAGGCGTTTGAACAGGGCCTGTTTGTCGCTGCGTTCGCGCAGCGGTGGCAGTTCGAGGGTCAGGCCGCCGATGCGGTAATAGAGGTCTTCGCGAAAGCGCCCCAATTGCACCTGTTCACGCAGCGAGCGGTTGGTGGCGGAAATGATGCGGATGTCCACCGGGAACAGCTCGGCGCTGCCTACCGGTTGCACGCAGCGCTCTTGCAACACCCGCAGCAGCCGAGCCTGGGTCGGCAGGGGCATGTCGCCGATCTCGTCGAGGAACAGCGTGCCGCGGTCGGCCTTGCGGATCAGGCCGATGCTGCCCTTTTGATTGGCGCCGGTGAAGGCGCCTTTTTCGTAGCCGAACAGTTCCGACTCCACCAACTCGGCGGGAATCGCTGCGCAGTTGACGGCAATGAACGGTTGTTTGCAGCGCGAACTGGCCTGGTGAAGGGCCTTGACGAACACTTCCTTGCCGACGCCGGTCTCGCCATGGATCAGCAGCGGAATGTCTTTCTCCAGCAGGCGCTCGGCCTGGCGCACGGCTTTTTCCACACGGCTGTCACCGAAGTGCAGAGTGTTGAGGTGGATGACGTTGGCGGCAGGCGCGGGGGCCGGCGAAGGGGGGGCTTCGGTGAATACTCGCGCCTTGATCGAGACCTGGCTCGGCCGCCGCAGCAGGCACTGGAAGCGGTTGCGTCCAGACGCTTGCAGGGCGAACGGCAGGCCATCGGGCTGGTTCAGCAGTTCCAGCAGCGAAACCTTGAACAGGCTTTCGATGCTGACCCGTGACAGGCTCAGGCCCAGCAGGTTGTCGGCCCGGCGGTTGGCGGAAAGCACCTGGCCGCTCTCGTCGAAGATCAGCAGCCCGGCCCATTGGCTGTCCAGGTTGTTCAGCCCGGTGTTGAAGGTCAGTTGGAAGTGTTCGCCGCGAAACAGGTTGAGGATCAGCCGGTTCTCCACGGTCTGGCTCATCATTTTGACCATGCCCAGGGTGTGGGAGGGCGGCAGGTAGCTGTCGCTGGAGACGTCCAGCACGGCGATGACCTTGCGCTCGGCGTCGAAGATCGGCGCGGCGGAGCCGGTCATGAAACGGTTGGCCTTGAGGAAATGCTCATCGTGCTCGATGTGCACGGCCTGCTCGCAGGCCAGCGCGGTGCCGATGGCATTGGTGCCGGTGCAGCGTTCCATCCAGCTCGCCCCGGCGCTGAAACCGTGGGCCAGCTTGGGTTCGATGAAACGCTGGGTGCCCCAGGACGTCAGGACCTGGCCCTGATTGTCGGCCAGCATGATCAGGCAATTGGAGTTGCTCAGGATGTTCTCGTAGTACGGCAAGACTTCCTGGTGGGTGGTCTGCACCAGTGAGTGCTGGCTCTCCAGCAACTGGGCGATGCCATCGACGGGCAGCGGGTCGAAGGCCGGTATGCTCTGATGGTTCAGGCCGAAAGCGCGGCAACGGGACCAAGAGGCCTGGATGATGGCCTCGTGGGACAAGGCGGGGGCAGGTGCGGCCATGGGGCACTCTCGCAGGTGCTGTTTTTATTGTGGTGGTGAGTCTCGCACATACTCCTTGTGCAGGGGCAGGTCTGGATAAGACTCAATTCACATTCCCATGTAGGAGCGGGCTTGCTCGCGAAAGCGGTGGCTCAGCTATACACGTGTCGGCTGATATACCGCTTCGCGGGCAAGCCCGCTCCCACAGGAGGATTGCCTGCGGCCCGGCTAAAGCATTCCAGTCAGTGTTGTTCAAATTTGTTCATTGTCAAGGCTCGAACTGTTCAGTTGTTCAATCCGAGTTGTTCACTTTTGTTCATCAACGAACACGTTTTTTTGAGAAATCCCGGACAGACGCAGCTAGATCAATGGCTTGCATTTTCTGGCACGGCTTTCGCTTTGAAGCTCGGGTCGCTTGACTCCAAATAATAAAAAGGCCGAGCCATGTCATTAAAGCTTGAGCACATCTGTCGCACCGTCGAAGGCCAGACCTGGATCGACGATGCCAATCTGAGTTTCGAACCCGGATCCTTCAACGTCCTGCTGGGCCGCACGCTGTCCGGCAAGACCAGCCTCATGCGCTTGATGGCCGGGTTGGACAAGCCCGACAGCGGACGCGTGCTGATGAACGGCGTCGACGTCACGAACAAGCCCGTGCGGCTGCGTAATGTGTCGATGGTCTATCAGCAGTTCATCAATTACCCGACCATGACCGTCTTCGAAAACATCGCCTCGCCGCTGCGCCAGGCGGGTGTGTCCGACGAGGTGATCCAGGACAAGGTGCTGCAAACCGCCAGGATGTTGCGCATCGAGAAGTTCCTCAAGCGCCATCCGCTGGAGCTGTCCGGCGGCCAGCAGCAGCGCACCGCTATGGCCCGGGCGTTGGTCAAGGACGCCGAGCTGATTCTGTTCGACGAGCCGCTGGTGAACCTCGACTACAAGCTGCGCGAGGAACTTCGCCAGGAAATGCGCGAGTTGTTCCAGGCCCGCCACACCATCGCCGTCTACGCCACCACCGAGCCCAACGAGGCCTTGGCCTTGGGCGGTACCACCACGATCCTGCACGAAGGCCGGGTCATCCAGAGCGGCAAATCGTCCTCGGTGTACCACCAGCCGCAAACCGTGCTGGCCGCCGAGCTGTTTTCCGAGCCGCCGATCAACCTCATGCCGGGCCGCATCGCGGGCAACGAGGTAAGTTTCGCCAATTTCGTGCACTTCCCGCTGAACGTCGACCTGCGGCCGGTGGGCGAGGGTGAGTTCCGTTTCGGCGTGCGCCCCAGCCATATTTCCCTGGTGCCAAGCAACGACGATGACCTCGAGCTGGCGGTGACCGTGGAGGTGGCCGAGATCAGTGGTTCGGAAACGTTCCTGCATGTGCGCAACGAGCATTTCCTGCTGGTGCTGCATTTGCCCGGCGTCCATGAATACGACGTGGATGCGCCGATCCGCATCTACATCCCGACCCATAAACTGTTTGTCTTCGATGCCCAGGGCAAGTTGGTCCAGGCGCCGGGCCAGCGCATCGCGAGGGTTGCCTGATGGCTGAAATTCGTTTGCAGAACCTCGCCCACAGCTACACCAGCACCCCGGCGAGCCCCGAAGACTATGCGATCCGCGAGATGAACCACATCTGGGAGCAGGGCGGCGCCTATGCCTTGCTCGGGCCCTCGGGCTGCGGCAAATCCACTTTGCTCAACATCATTTCCGGCCTGCTCAGCCCGTCCGAGGGCCAGGTGCTGTTCGACGGCAAGGCCGTCAACGAACTGAGCCCGGAGCGGCGCAACATTGCCCAGGTGTTCCAGTTCCCGGTGGTGTACGACACCATGACGGTGTTCGACAACCTGGCGTTCCCGCTGCGCAACCAGGGGCTGGCCGAGGCGCGGGTCCACACCAAGGTGCAGGAAATCGCCGAAGTCCTCGACCTGCAGAACCTGCTGGACAAGAAGGCGCGCAACCTTACCGCCGATGAAAAGCAGAAGGTCTCCATGGGGCGCGGGCTGGTGCGCGACGACGTGTCGGCGATCCTCTTCGACGAGCCGCTGACGGTGATCGACCCACACCTGAAATGGAAGCTGCGGCGCAAGCTCAAGCAGATCCACGAGCAGTTCAACATCACCATGGTCTACGTCACCCACGACCAGTTGGAGGCCTCCACCTTCGCCGACAAGATCGCCGTGATGTATGGCGGCCAGATCGTCCAGTTCGGCACGCCCCGGGACTTGTTCGAGCGTCCGAGCCACACTTTCGTCGGCTATTTCATCGGCAGCCCGGGGATGAACCTCATCGAGGTCACGGCGCAACCCGGAGGCGTCGGTTTTGCCTCGACCCACCTGCCTTTGTCGGGCCCCCTGCAACAGCGCGTGGCCGAGGCCCAGGGCAAGCGCCTGAAGGTCGGCATCCGGCCAGAGTTCGTCCATGTCTGGGACGGCCCCTACGACGACGCGATGCGCGCGCAAGTCGTCCACGTCGAAGACCTGGGCACTTACAAGATCCTGACCCTCAACCTCGATGGCGCGCCTTTGAAAGTGCGCCTGGCCGAAGACAAGCCTGTGCCGGAAGGCACCGCGTACATCAGTTTTCCGGCCCAATGGTTGATGGTCTATGCCGATGAATACCTGCTGGAACCGTTGAGCGAGGTGCAGCCATGAACAAGGTGCAGAACAACAAAGCCTGGTGGCTGGTGCTGCCGGTGTTCCTGCTGGTGGCGTTCAGCGCCGTGATCCCGATGATGACGGTGGTCAACTACTCGGTGCAGGACATCTTCGACCAGTCCAGCCGCTATTTCGTCGGTGCCGACTGGTACAAGCAGGTGCTGCTCGATCCGCGCCTGCACGACTCGTTGCTGCGCCAGTTCATCTACTCGGCGTGCGTGCTGCTGATCGAGATCCCGCTGGGCATCGCCATCGCCCTGACCATGCCGACCAAGGGCAAGTGGTCGTCCCTGGTGCTGATCATCCTGGCGATTCCGCTGCTGATTCCGTGGAACGTGGTGGGCACCATCTGGCAGATATTCGGCCGCGCCGACATCGGCCTGCTGGGTTCGAGCCTCAACGCCCTGGGCATCAACTACAACTATGCGGCCAACACCATGGACGCCTGGGTCACCGTGCTGGTGATGGACGTCTGGCACTGGACCTCTTTGGTGGCCTTGCTCTGCTACTCGGGGCTGCGGGCGATTCCCGACGTGTATTACCAGGCGGCGCGGATCGACCGGGCCTCCAACTGGGCAGTGTTCCGGCACATCCAGTTGCCGAAGATGAAGAGCGTGCTGTTGATCGCGGTGATGCTGCGTTTCATGGACAGCTTCATGATCTACACCGAGCCGTTCGTGCTCACCGGCGGCGGGCCGGGCAACGCCACCACGTTCCTGAGCCAGACGCTGACGCAGATGGCCATCGGCCAATTCGACCTGGGCCCGGCAGCGGCGTTTTCCCTGGTGTACTTCCTGATCATTCTGTTGGTGTCGTGGCTGTTCTATACCGCCATGACGCACTCCGACGCCAACCGTTGAGGCCCGCACGATGAGCAAGAAAAAGCTGGTTCCATTGCTGATCTACATCCTGTTCCTGCTGGTGCCCATCTACTGGCTGCTGAACATGTCGTTCAAGAGCAACACCGAGATCCTCGGCAGCCTGACCCTGTGGCCCCAGGACTTCACTTTCCACAACTACAAGGTGATCTTCACCGACCCGAGCTGGTACACCGGTTACCTGAACTCGCTGTACTACGTGAGCCTGAACACGGTGATTTCCCTGGCCGTGGCGCTGCCGGCGGCCTATGCGTTCTCGCGCTACCGGTTCCTGGGGGACAAGCACCTGTTCTTCTGGCTGCTCACCAACCGCATGGCGCCGCCGGCGGTGTTCCTGCTGCCGTTTTTCCAGCTGTATTCGTCCATCGGGCTGTTCGACACCCACATCGCCGTGGCCCTGGCCCACTGCCTGTTCAACGTGCCGCTGGCGGTGTGGATCCTCGAAGGCTTCATGTCCGGGGTGCCGAAAGAAATTGACGAGACCGCCTACATTGACGGCTACAGTTTCCCCAAGTTCTTCGCCAAGATCTTCATCCCGTTGATCGGCTCCGGCATCGGTGTGACGGCGTTCTTCTGCTTCATGTTTTCCTGGGTCGAATTGTTGCTGGCCCGCACGCTCACCTCGGTCAATGCCAAGCCGATCGCCGCGGTCATGACCCGCACCGTGTCGGCGTCCGGCATCGATTGGGGCGTGCTGGCGGCGGCGGGGGTGTTGACCATCCTGCCGGGCATGCTGGTGATCTGGTTCGTTCGCAACCACGTGGCCAAGGGCTTTGCCCTGGGCCGGGTCTGAGGAGTCGATGATGGAATGGATGAACTGGACCGTCCCGACGGCGGCGTTTTTTGGGGTCATCGCCTTGTTCCTGATCGGCATGACCACTTGGGAGTTGCGTTCGCCGAGCATCCCTCGGCGTGGTTTCCTGCCGATTACCACGACCCGTGGCGATCGGTTGTTTATCGGTCTTCTCGGTAGCGCCTACCTGCATCTGCTGGTCATCGGCGCCACCGACTGGAGCATCTGGACAGCGTTCGCGTTGTCTTGGGTGTGGCTGTTGGCAGTGATGCGGTGGGGCTAGTCGCGCGTATTTGACGATCAGGCTCTCAAATCCAAACAGGAGGTCTCTATGTTCAATAAAAACAATAAGCTGCGACATAGCGTTTCATTGGCAGCCGCACTGGCACTCAGCGGCTTGAGCGCTGTGGCCTGGGCTGACGCCTATGAAGACGCCGCTAAAAAATGGATCGGCAGTGAATTCAAACCGTCAACCTTGACAGCCGAGCAGCAGCTCGAAGAGCTCAAGTGGTTCATCAAGGCCGCTGAGCCGTTTCGTGGCATGAAGATCAACGTGGTGTCGGAAACCCTCACCACCCACGAATACGAGTCCAAGGTACTGGCCAAGGCCTTCACCGAAATCACCGGGATCCAGTTGACCCACGACCTGCTGCAAGAAGGCGACGTGGTGGAAAAGATGCAGACGGTGATGCAGTCGGACAAAAATATCTATGACGGCTGGGTCAACGATTCGGACCTCATTGGTACGCACTTTCGCTACGGCAAGACTGAATCGATCACCGACCTGATGGCCAACGAAGGCAAGAACTTCACTTCGCCGACCCTGGACCTCAAGGACTTCATCGGCACCTCGTTCACCACTGCGCCGGACGGCAAGCTGTATCAACTGCCCGACCAGCAGTTCGCCAACCTCTACTGGTTCCGCGCCGACTGGTTCGAGCGTGCGGACCTGAAGGCCAAGTTCAAGGAGAAGTACGGCTACGAGCTGGGCGTACCGGTGAACTGGTCGGCTTATGAAGACATCGCCAAGTTCTTCAGCGAAGACGTCAAGGAAATCGACGGCAAGCGCGTCTACGGCCACATGGACTACGGCAAGAAAGACCCATCCCTGGGCTGGCGCTTCACCGATGCCTGGTTCTCCATGGCCGGCGGCGGCGACAAGGGCCTGCCCAACGGCTTGCCGGTGGACGAGTGGGGCATCCGCGTCGAGGACTGCCATCCGGTCGGCTCCAGCGTGACCCGCGGCGGCGACACCAACGGCCCGGCGGCCGTGTTCGCGACCACCAAATACGTGGACTGGCTGAAGAAGTACGCGCCACCGGAAGCGGCGGGCATGACGTTCTCCGAATCCGGCCCGGTGCCGTCCCAGGGCAACATTGCCCAGCAGATCTTCTGGTACACCGCTTTCACCGCCGACATGACCAAGCCGGGCCTGCCCGTGGTCAATGCCGACGGCACACCGAAATGGCGCATGGCACCTTCGCCGCGCGGTCCATATTGGGAAGAGGGCATGAAGCTGGGTTATCAGGACGTGGGGTCCTGGACCTTCATGAAGTCCACGCCTGAGAAGCAGAAATTGGCGGCCTGGCTGTACGCGCAGTTCGTGACGTCGAAAACCGTGTCGCTGAAGAAGACCATCGTTGGCCTGACCCCGATTCGTGAGTCGGACATCAACTCGCAGGCGATGACCGACTTGGCGCCCAAGCTCGGTGGCCTGGTGGAGTTCTACCGCAGCCCGGCCCGCGTGCAATGGACCCCGACCGGGACCAACGTGCCGGACTATCCGCGCCTCGCGCAACTGTGGTGGAGCCACATCGCCGAAGCGGCCAGTGGCGAGAAGACCCCGCAACAGGCGCTCGACGGCTTGGCCAAGGACCAGGACGCGATCATGACGCGCCTGGAACGCTCCAAGGCCCAGGCGACCTGCGCCCCGAAAATGAACCCGGAGCGCGATGCGCAGTACTGGTTCGATCAACCGGGGGCACCGAAGCCGAAGCTGGCGAACGAGAAGCCTAAAGGTGAGACCGTGAGCTACAGCGAACTGCTGAAGTCGTGGGAAGCGGCCCGCAAGTAAAGCGTCTGACAGTGAAAGACAAACGGCACCGAAAGGTGCCGTTTTTTTTCGTCCAGCCCCCTGGTTGATTGGGGTGGATTCGAGCCTTGCGGCTGGCGCGAGCCTTGTGGGAGCGGGCTTGCCCGCGAAGGCGTCAGCCCATCCAGCCTCTCAGCAAACAGACCCACCGCCTTCGCGAGCAAGCTCGCTCCCACAGGGGGTTGGTGGTGTTTGCAGGTGCTTGATTCACTGCACTCATCTGTGGGAGCGAGCTTGCTCGCGAAGGCGGCCTGCCCGTCGACCCATCCCTTTGGCGGATCGGCTCAGCCGGCCTTGGCGGCGCTCACCTGGGGCGCTCCGGCCACAGGGGAAGGGCGGGGTTTGAGCAAGGCGTCCAGTGCCTGGCGATACTGCCGGCCGGCCAGGCTCATGCTGTTGTTGTGGGTGGCACCCGGCACCAGCAGCAGGCGCTTGGGCTCCTGGGCGGCGTTGAACAGCTGTTCGCTGAAGCGTGGCGGTACGTAGCGGTCGGCGGCGCCATGGACCACCAGCAAGGGCATGTTGATCTCATGAATCTTGTCGATGGAATCGAATTTCTGCGACAGCAACCAGCGTACCGGCAGCGACGTGTCGGCCATGGCCGTGGCGACATCGCCCAGGGACGTGAAGGTGGATTCGATGACCAACCCCCGGGCCGCTACGACGCTGCCGTCTTTCGCCGCTTTTTGGCCCAGTTCCGCTGCCAGGTCCACCGCGACGGCACCGCCCAGGGAGTGGCCATAGATCAGCCGCAGCGCCGGGTCGGGTTGCAGCGTTTCCAGGCGTGCCCAGGCGATCCGGGCGTCTTCGTAGACACTGGCTTCCGAGGGCAGGTCGCCATGGCTTTTGCCAAATCCCCGGTAGTCGATTGCCAGCACCGAAAAGCCCAGGTCCCTCAATTGCTGGATGCGAAACAACTGCCCGGTCAGGTTCCAGCGCACACCGTGCAGGTACAGGATCGCCGGCGCACTCTTGCGCTCGGCCGGCCACCACCAGCCGTGGATATTCTCCCCGGCCTTGAACTGACTGGGCCTGAGGTCAAACTCCTGCACGCTGCTCGGCAAGCCGTTGAACCAACTGGCCGTGCCGGGCTCGATCCTGAACACCAGCTCGCGCTCCTTGTGCTGCAACACCGCACAGCCCACCGGCAGCCCGACGACCATGGCCGCCATGCACAGCATCGCCAGCCAGCGCCGATCAGGACGAGGAAGAAAAAAAGCACGCATCAAAGGGTTTCGCTACTCAAGACAGAAGATGCTTTTTAACAGATTCGCCCGAAGGATGGCGTGATTTCAGACGGCTGCGGGCTTTCGCTCATGCGGTCGTCGGATTCTGCGTGGGAGTGGGGCGTGCACATAAATCGATACCCATTGCGTGGACGACCTTGAGTACGGTATCAAAGCGCGGCTTCGCCCCCCGGAGCGAAGGCCTTATAGAGACTTTCACGGCCCATACCGGAGTCTTTGGCTTCGCCTCACTCGAAAACTCGACCCCCTAAAACATTGAGGACGATGCCATGATGACTCAGGCCTCCAGAGACCAGGCCCGGACGAATGGAACAGGCGGGCGCGGCGGCGACGGATGCCAGTGGCGAACCGGTTGGGGGCAGCGTGATGTCCATTATCCGCCGGTCAGTGCACGTCCCCATACTCAGCCAACCTCAGAGGCTGCCGCTTGCTGCCGTAGGGCACTTTGGGCACGCCCGCCAGGCGCTTGTGCAGCACCTGGGTCAGTGATTCGCCGGGTGCCAGGCTGGCGTCGCCGAAGTCGCCGTCCAGGTCCTGCGGGTGGACGATCACTTCGAGTGAGCCATGCTCCGGCGGGGCTGCGTGGTCCAGGTCGGCCGGGGTGCAGACGTAGTCGGCCGTCGCGCCGCTGAGGCTGCGCATGCGTCGGTTGAGCAGGGTCTTGAAGATGCGTTTGGGCACGTTCAGGTTTGCCCCCAGGTTGCGCGCCAAGCGGATGGGCACGCCATGGCGCTCGGCGAAACGAGCCACCAGCTCGCCGATGGGCCAGATGTTGTGGACGTGTTGGTGGGAGTCGAGGTGGCTGGGGTGCAGGCCGTGGTCCAGGCAATGTTGCCATTGCGCCTCAAGTTCGTCTTGCACCGCCGCGAGGTCTTTTGAGCCCAGGCGCAGGCAGTAGCGCGACACGTTGAGGTCGAATTCGCCGTTGGGGGCACAGAACGCGGGTCGCGAGGTGATTGCCTGGCTCAGCGGCGCACCGTGGCTGAGGTTGAAATGCAAGCCGATACGTCCGTTGAGCAGGGGTTGACGGGCCAGCTCGCAAGCCTGTTCGAACCCTGGCATGTTGGCCATGGCGGTGGCGGAGCTGATCACGCCGGCCTCGAAGGCTCGCAGGATGAGTGCGTTTTCACTGAGGCAGAGCCCGAAATCGTCAGCGTTGACGATCACTTGTTGAGGCATTCACGTTCTCCTGGCGCTTGGAAGTGGGGGGCAAAGGTGTTGCGGCGGCCGGGCGCTTGCGTAGCCATGGCTTGAGACTCTTCCATAGTCGCAAGGCGAACCCCAGGACCAGCCCGCCGGGTTGCCATGAATAAAAACTCCAACGCCAGTGTTCCAATTGTCCGGTCATGCGTTCATGCAGTTGATGGCTGGAGTTTTCCAGGCTGACCCGGGACGCATCGACCCAGCGCCAGTTGTCCTCCAGCCCCCAGCGGATCCATTCCTCCAGCAGTACCCGGCCGCTGCCCAGGTCGGCATGCTCCGGCAGGAACGCCAGGTTGTAGTCGTACAGTCGGCCCTGTCCCAGCAGGCCCAGTCGGTAGCTGATGCAGCGTCCTTCCAGCTCCAGCACCACCACGCGCACCAGGCCTTGGGCGGCGAGGGCGGTGAAGGCGTGTTTCATCCATTGCCGGCGCACCGGGTCGGAGAAAATGCCGACGCCTTCTTCACCTTTCCAACTGGCCGACTCGACCTCGGCAAGTTCCTGCAGCAGCAGGCCCATGCTGATGGCATCGGGGGTCAGTCGACGGATCTGTGCGCCGCATGCGGCGATACGCTTGCGTGCCTTACGTAACTTATAGCGTGGATCGCCGGAAATTTCCTGATGGTCACTGTCGCTGATCAGATGCACCGGGACCCGGCAGCTCAACCGCCGCTCCCCGGTGGAGCTCAATGCCATCCAGGCACTCAGCGCGCTTTGCTCGCCGACGGCCTCGACCACTTCATTCAATTGCAGCAACGCGTGGGGCAGTTGTTGCCGGATCTGCATCAACGCCTGGCCCATGCTGTCAGCGTCGACGCGCACCAGCAGGGCGATGCGGTCCGCCAGCGGATGACCCAGGTGACGCAGCACCCGGAACCGCAGCCCGCCGATGCGCTCGCGCGCGCTGACCAGGGGCAGGCACAGGCTCAGCGCCTGGTCTTGCCAGCCCAGCAGCACGTGCAGGTCCTGGCCGGGTTGCAGCGCCAGTTCCGCCGCTTGCAGCCAGGCCAGGTTATTGAACGGCGTGTAGTCGGCCACCCGGGTGCGCAGCTGCTCATAAGCCGTTGCCGGGAAGTCCGTGGCGAGCAGTGAGCGTCGCCATTCGAAGCGGATTGCCATCAGGCCGCCGCCGCCGTGGGGGCGGGCTGGGCCGGTTTGCGAAAGGTATCCAGCACCGAGCCGGTGTAGAACGTATCGCGGAAGAAGCGCCAGCGCCCGAACAGGCAATACACGTGAGTGATCTGGCCGCGCTCCTTGAAGTCCATGCGGATGTGCATCTTGATCGCCGGGATGTTCTGCAAGTCGCAGACATCGACCATCTTGGTGCAGCCTTTTTCCGCCATGATCCTCCACATGTCCTGCTGGACGTCCGCCGACATCTGGGTTCCCCAGTAAGCGCGGGTCATCTCCCCACCGAACTGGAAATACTCGCCCGGCTTGATCGGGAACAGGCAGCGATAGAAATGCCGATCGAAATAATCTCGGGTACTGCCCCAGGCAAACCCCACGGCGTCGCCCTGGCCGTCCAGGTACATCAAGCCGGTGTAGCCTTCGGCCGCCAGTTCGCGCATGGTTTCGACGCGGTCGCCGAAGTACTTGGCAAACGCGTCGGCATTGCTGACCGTGATGAATTCCCGGCGCGCCGGCGGGTAGGGCTTGAGGTTATGGGGCGGTAGCGGGACTCGCACGTCGTGTTCCAGCCACACCAGTTGCGAGTGGAAAAACACGAAGTGCCGGATCACCTGTTTGAACACGGCGCGCAGGCCTTTCTTCTGGATGCGATCACGCAGTTTCTGCAGTACGTTCATGGTGCCTCCTGACGGGTGGCGGGTTGAGGAATGGAAGAGGTGGTCCAGCCCAGGGCAAACAGGGTTTGGCCTGGCAATAGAAAATGGATTTGCCCAGCTTCGCAGGTGAATGAGGCGCTGCGGCTGCGGTTGTCCGGGCCGAAATACACCAGGGTTGCCTGCGCCTGTGGACAGAGCCCGGCGTCGATATCGACCTGTTGCGCCCGGGTGCTTTTGTTCACGCCCAGCAGGCCGCGCTGCATGCCGGTGGCCATGGCCAGTGCGTCGACTTCGAAGGCGTCGTTGTCCAGGCGTAACACCTGGTCGAACCAGTGCTGCTGGATGAACTGCTGGGCCAGGCCCACCGGCTTGAGCTCGAAGCGATCGTTGTCCAGGACCCTCACCATGCCCTTGGGATACTCCGGCTCGTCGGCGGCCTGGAACCAGTTGAGCATGTCGAGCAGGCCATCGGCGGAGGCGTTGATCACCACCGAGGTCCACCACAGGGCGGCGTAGTGGGTTTCCTGGTCGTAGGGGCTCAGGCTCGAGCCGCTGGACATATTGGTCTGGTCCAGCAGCAGCGCCTTGCGTGGCCGGCCCGTGGCGTCCAGGCCCACCAGCCTGGCGGCGCGCCGCACACTGCTGCGATACACCCGTGTCGCCAACAGGTCGCGAATCATCCATTCATGCCAGGCCAGGGCGTCGACCTGGTCGCCGTACTGGGCCAGCAGGCGCCGGGCCCAGTCGATGCCGAGTTTGTCGGCGGCGTTTTCGGCCAGCGGACCGTTGGTGAACCGGGAGCTGGCCGGGATCGCGATGCGCACCCCCGCGCGGACGTTGGCGGGCAGGGCGCGGACCTCATTGGCCATGCTCTCGAACACCGCCTGATAACTGGCGAAGTCGGGGTAGTTGAGGTTCGGCTCATCGGCGAAACCTAAGTAATGCACGCCTTTGCCGCCCAGGGCGCGGGTGGACTTGAGCCAGGCTTGCAGGCCGCTGTTGCTGGTCCGATCGGCCACAAGGTCGGCCTTGCGTCCGCTGCCGGCGAGCAGGGTAATGTCCTGGTTGATGCCGAAGCGATCCTGGTACAGGCGCCGGAACCGATCCTCGTGGTCGGGCTTGGCGGCGGTCACGTCGACCATGCTGTAGTAACTGGCCGCCTGGGGCTTGAGTGCATCGATGACCGCGTAGGCGGCGGGCGGCGGCATGACGTAAGGCAGCGAAATCCCCAGTTTCGGCGTGTTGCCCAGCACCTCGGGGTAGACCTTCAACTGCACGTGCCCCGGGGCTTCGCGAAGCGGCTGCAGTTGCGCCGGGGCTTGGGCGAACAGGTTGGCAGTGCCGTCCAGCCAGAACGCCGCCTTGCCGTTGCCCAGCAAGTGCAGGCGCCAGACCTGCTCGACGTCGGCGACCGGCAGGGCCACTTGGTCGAACTGCCAATAGGCGGGGTACGGCTTGAGGTTCAGTTGCAGTTGTTTGCCGTCGGCCACGCGCCGGGCTTGCAGGCCGCGCACGCCACCGTGGAACTTGCCCGCCAGCACGGCACGCTCGCCCGCGGCGACCTTGAAGTACAGTTCGTCGCCGTCATGGGCTTCGGCGCTGAAGTGCACCTTGGCCGGGGCGAACAGCGCCTGGGTGCGTGCATCGTGTTCAAGGGTATAGCGACGGAAACTGTAGCCGGGGATTTCCAGCCGATAGCTGGCGGGGCCGGGCAGCAAGGGCCATTGCTGCTCGCCGCGTTCCTGCTCGGCCTTGATGAGGCGTTCACCCACCAGGCGGCCCTGGCCATTGAGCAGGTAGATATGCTCGGCATTGGCGTTGGCTTGCCAGGCCGGCACCCAGCGCACGGTCACGGTGTCTGGCCGATCGGTCTGCAAGTACAGGCTGCCGTCGCGAATGCCGGTCCAGGCCATGGATGCGCCATGGGCCGAGAGCGCCAGCGCCCACAGGCAGGCGCCCAACGCCCAGTGCCGCGTCGTCCTTTTGGCGAGCAAGCTCGCTCCCACAGGGTTCGGTGCCGCGCCTGTGGATGCGAGCCAGCTCGCGAAGGCGCACGGCCAGGCGCCAGGAAACTTCATGCCGATTTCCCCAGTAGCATCTGGCGCATCGGCAGTAAATCGCTGGGCAGGATGATCAGTGTCTGCCACGGCGCCACGCCGCTGAGGCGGCAATACATCGCCAGCAGCGCCAGGGTCACGCCCAGGTAGGCGATGGACGATGCGGCGGCGGCACCGACGATGCCATAGCGCGGGATCAGCAACACATTCAGCGCCAGGTTCAGCAGCGCCCCCAAGCCCATCAAAAACGAGACAGCACCGGGCCGGTTCTTGCCCAGCAGGTCCAGGCGCAGGATGCTCGCGTAGCACAGCCCGAACAGCCCCGGCAGCAGTGCCAGCAGCGCCGGATACGCCGGTTGGTAGGCGACGCCGAACAAGGTGACGATCAACCATTCGCCGATCAAGGCCATGCTCAGGCAGGCCCCCAGCATCACCGTGGCGGTCAGGCGCAAGGCCAGTGGGGTCAGGCGCTGCATGTCCCGGTCCTGCTGCAACAGGCGCTTCATCAGCGGTGTGGTGACGGCTTCCGGCACGATCAGCAGCAGCTCGGCGGCGGCGCTGGCCATCGCGTAGTGACCCAGGGCGGTGCTGCCCAGCAGGGCGCCGATGAACAGGTAGTCGGAGCGCAAGATCACTTGCTGGAACAACAGGTCCGGGTGGCTGCGGGCGCCGTAGCGCAGCAGCTCGTTCTGGCCGCTGCGATCCCATTGCAGGGTGACGTCCTGGTCCCGGCACAGCCAGACCCAACCGGCCAGCACCACCAGGCTCAGGCCGGCCAGCCAACTGATCAACGCCGCTTCCAGGGCCGCGTCTTTCCAGAGCCAGAACAACGCCAGGAACAGCAACAGCGGCGCTACCGATTCCACCAGGCGCAGGGCATTAAAGGCGCCGACGCTGCCGGACGCGTTGTGCAGGGTCAGCAGGCCGCTCTTGAGCACGGTCAACGGCACGGCGAGCAACAGCAGCCAGGCCAGTAACCCCAATTGTGTGGTGACGTCCAGGTCAGTGCCAAACTCGCGCGCCAGCGCTACCACCAGCAAGGTCAGCAGCCCGGCCAGCAGGCAACCGAACACCAGCACCTGGCTGAGCAACAAACCCATCGAACGCTGCTGTGCTGCCTGGTAGCCGACGGCGGAGTTCAGGCCGCCGCTGGTGGCGGCGCTGATCAGGTCCGGCAGGGTGCTGAGCAGGGCGAACAGTCCGCGTTCGCTGGGCCCGAGCACCCGTGCCAGCAGCACATTACGCAGCAGGCGCAGGCCGATCATCGCCAGGCGCGTCCCCATGCTCAACAGCAGATGCTTGAGGTAATGACCACGGCTCATGAGCGTGTTCCTCGGCGAATTCGCCAGGCCAGCAGTTCAGGGTGATGAGCGTTGCGTTGGCTGACGCCGAAGCGCGGCAGGTTCAAGGGGTCGCCGTCGTGGCGGTACAGGCCGGTCTCGGTACCCAGGGCAAACGGATAACCGTGGGCGGCCACCTGCTGGCGCACGCGGGCATCGTGGTCGCCGTTGGGGTAGCAATACACCGGCAGGGGTTGTGCGCAGCCGTTTTCCAGGGCGATGCGGCTGCGCGACAGTTCTTCGTGCAGGCGCTGGTCGTCCAGCCCGGTGAGGATCGCGTGGCTGGCGCCGTGAGGGCCGAAGCGAATCAGGCCGGAGTCTTCCAGCATGCGTACTTGGGACCAGTCCAGCGCCTGGGGCTGGGCGCCATGGGGACAGCTTTCGGTGAGGTCGCTCAGCACCTGTGGGTCGAGGCTCTTGAGGCTTTGCAGGTAGTGCACGAGCGCCAGGCTGCGGCGGTCGTCGTCGATGTCATCGAGCAGCACCGGCAGTGGCCGGCCGACTTGATGCAAATGTTCGATCAGCGAGTGACGCGCCACCTGGCCGTGGCTGCCCCAGAGGGTTTCGCCGAGGGTTTCCCACCAGAAATGTTGACGGCTGCCGATGAAGTCCGTGGACAGGAAAATACTCGCCGGCACCTGGTACTGGCGCAGCAGTGGAAAGGCATTCATGGCGTTGTCGCGCCAGCCGTCGTCGAAGGTCAGTGCCACCCGTGGGCGGTTCGGCACGTGTTCCGGGTCGGCCAGCAGCAGCGTCATCAAGGGCACGCAATCGAAGTGGCGTTGCAGCCAGAGCAGCAGGTGCTCGAAGGCTTCCGGGCCGACGCACAGCTCGTTGCGATGGGGCAGTTCGGCGGCGCGGTCGTTGCTCAGCACCCGGTGCAGCATCAGGATCACCCCGGCACCGCGCAAGGGCCCGCGACCCAGGGCCGTGTTCAGGTACAGCCAACCGCCGGTGCGCTTGAAAACGTGTTTGATCGACATCGGCCATCCTCCTTTTCAGCGGTTCTGCTCGGGGTTCCATTGGCTGTAGCGCTGGCCCCGCAGAAACTGCCACAGCCCGATGCTCATGCCCGCCAGCGTCACCAGCACGAACGCGGCCAGGCGAAAGGGTTTGGGCAGGCGGTGTTGCGAGTCCATCAGCCCGAGCAGCGCCATGCTGTAGCCGATCAGTTGTGCCAGCAGGCTCAGGCGATAGAACGGATGCTCGTTCCACAGCCAGGCATTGCTCAGCAGCAACGGCAGCAGCAGCACCGGCGCCAGGCGGCGGATCAACTTGTGGCTGATCAACCCGATGGCGTAGAGCCCATGACGCAGTGGGTTGAGCAGCGCGCGCCGCTGGGCCAGGCTTTGCAGGCCGCCGACGGTGACCCGCTGGCGGCGACGGAACTGCTTGTCGGCCTCGTCCACGCCCTGGTCGAGCACCCGAGCCCGTGGCGCATAGACGATGCTCTTGCCGGCGGCCGGCGCGCAGGTGCTGAGGAAGAAGTCATCGTTGACCTGCGCCGGTATGGGTTCGAACAGTTCGCGCCGCAGTGCCAACAGCGCACCGTCGGCCGACACCATGCAACCGGTGCGGCTTTCCACCCGGCGCAGCCAGCCTTCGTAGTGGCGATACAGGCTGTCGCCCAGGCTCAGGCCTTTGCCTGGCACGGGGATTTCCATGTGCCCGGCACACGCGCCCACTTCCGGGTCGCTCAGCGGCGCCAACAGGTGGCCGAGGGTGTCGGTGGCCCATTGGTTGTCGGCGTCGGTGAACACCAGGATCGCGCCGCGGCTGTGGGCCACCCCGGTGTTGAGGGCGGCGGCCTTGCCTTGGCGGGGCAGGTCGAGCACGGTGATGCGCGGGTCCGCCACGTTGCGCGCGCAGGCCACTGTGTCGTCGCTGGAGCCGTCGCTGGCCAGGATGATCTGCAGCGAATGGGCCCGGTAATCCTGGGCCAGCAAGGTGCGCAGCTTCTGTTCGATGTGCCGCGCCTCATTGTGGGCGGCAATCACGATGCTGACGTCCATCGGCACCGCCTTGGCGTAGTAGCGCAGCGGAAACAAGGGGGCTAGCAGGCTCAGGATCACCGGGTAGCCGAGGTAGGCGTACACCGGCAGCAACAGGCACGACCAATAGATGAATTCAGCCACGGGCAGGTCTCCTGACGTTCCAATGACAAAGGTTGAGCAGCAACGCGGCGCCGGTCAGGTGCAGGCGCACCCCGTGCAAGGCCCACAGTTGCAGGGTCAGGCGCGGGTCACGCCGGCTCTGGCGCAGGCTGAGCAACAGCGGCGGGAGTGCGGTGATCAGCAGCAGCATCAGGGCTAGACGCGGCTGGCCCTGGAGCAAGGCGAGCAGGGCCAGGACGTCCAGCGCCCAGGCGCCCACGGACAGCGCCGGGAAGCGCAACAGCCGCAGGCTCGGGCCATGGCTGCGCAGCAGTTGCAGATGACTGCCCTGGCGCCACAACTCCTTGCTCATCCATTCGCGCCAGCTGCCTTCGTAACCCCAGTGCAGGGCCACGCTTTCGTTGACCAGCAGCAGCTGCGCGCCGGCCTGGCGCAGACGCAGGGAAAAATCCTTGTCCTCGCCGGTGCGCAGGGTTTCGTCGAAACCGCCGATCTGGGCGAACCAGGTGCGGCGCAGCAACAGGTTGGCGCTGGGCAGCCACTGCACCCGGTGCAGGCGATGGGCCCCCGGACGCTGGCTGCGACGTTGCCAGGCTTCGGCGAACCAGGGGGCTTGGCGCGGCGTGTCCAGGTCGAGGCCGAGCACATCGCCCTGCTGGCCTTCGAGTTCCAGCAGCAGCTTGAGCCAGTTGGCCGGCATTTCGATGTCGGCGTCGATGAACGCCAGCCAGTCGCCGTGAGCCACCGCCGCACCGCGGTTGCGCAGCGCGCCGATGTGCACGCCGGGCACGATCAGCACCCGTGCGCCCAGCTCGCTGGCGATGTGTGGGCCGCGGTCGTCGGAACCGTTGTCCACCACGATCAGCTCGCACTCCAGCTCGGCCTGACGCGCCGCTTCCCGGGCCGCCAGCAGTGTCCGGCCAATGTGTCGGGCCTCGTTGTACATCGGGATGACGATGCTGATCCGCTTCATGGCTGGGTCTCCCGTGGCGCGCCCTGTTCGGCTTCGTAGCGCAGCACGCTGGTGAGGGCGAGCATGATCCACAGCAACTTGTGGTTCGGCGCACTGAGGAACATCAGGAAAAGGGTCAGCGACAGGAAGCTCATGCCCAGGTGCGTCAGCAGGTCGGCTTGCGCCCAGTCCCGGCGTTGCAGCCAGAGCTGGCGGGCGTGCATCAGGTTGTACAGGCCCAGGCCGAGCATGCCGACGAACATCAAGCCGCCCGGTATGCCGATCTCACTGAAAATCTCCAGGTAAGTGTTGTGGGCCCGGCGATACAGGTCCCCCAGCTTGCGATTGGCCGAGAACGCCTTGGCGTAACCGGTGGGTGCGTAGTGCAGGGGGAAGGTCCCAGGGCCTGCGCCCAGCACCGGGTTCTCGCGGATCATCTGGCTGCCGACCACGATGTACGAGGCGCGCCGTCCGAGGGACTCGTCCTTGTGGGCATTGGCGCCGGCACTGAGGATGCTCAGCGACTGGATGCGTGCCACGTAGCCGGCCGGCAGCACCGCGACCGCCAGCGGGACCATCAGCGCCAGCCCGAGCATCGCGAACCCCAGGTGCCGCGGACGGATCCGTGGCAACTGCGCGCGGTAGTGGTACAGGCCGATGATCAGGCTGAGCAGCAGCACCACCAACCCCGAGCGCGATTCGGTCTTGGTCATCCCGCCCAGCAGCAGGACGAGGCAGCCACCCCAGAACAACCGGTACAGCAGGTACGGGCCACGCACGATCAGCAGCAGGGCCAGTGGCACGGTGAAAGCGATTAGCAGGGCAAAGGCGTTCGGGTCTTCCAGCAGGCCGGACGCGCGGCCCTGGTCCTGGTACTTGGCCGAGAACATCGCGAGCACGCAGGTGGCGGTCACGCTCAACGTCACCAGGCGGCAAAACATGTCCAGGTTCAGTTCGCGACCGATCAGCAACGTGATGCCGAACAGGATCAGGCCCACGCTCAGTTCGCGAAAATGGGTCATGGACAAGTCCATGTTTTCCGTCAGCAGCATGCTCAAGCCGTAGAGCAGCATGAAGCCGATCAACGGCCGCCAGATGTTGCTGCGCAGGCGCGTGGCGGGAATCTGGTGCACGGCCAGTTGCAACATCAGGATCAGCGCCAGGGCCAGGCCGAAGAACTTGGTGCCGGAGAAAGCGTTGTCCTTGAACAGGCCTTCGAAGGGCACCAGGGCGGCGATGCCCAGCAGCCCCCAGCCGGGCTTGCGGTACAGCACGGCGACACCGACCAGGCCCAGCACCGCGCCTGGCGCCAGGAACGGATAAGGACTGGCCAGCAACGCCAGGCAAGCCAGGCCCAGCAGGCTGATGATCGAGAGCGGGACGATCATGGGTGAGCCTCCTGTGCCGTGCGGATGTAGAGCTGCGACCAGCGCTCGGCCAGCGTGCGCAGATCGTAGCAATCCTGCTGGGTGCGGCGGGCGTTGTCGGCGAGGATCCGCGCCAGGGGCGGTTCGCTGAACAGCGTCTCGATCTGTTGCGCCAGTGCGTGGCTGTCGGCCGGTGTCGCGAGCAGGCCGTTGTGCCGGTCCTGCAGGACATCGGGAATGCCGCCGACGCCGAACGCCACCACCGGCACACCGGCCTGCATGGCTTCGAGCAGGATCATCGGCGTGCCTTCGGTGCGCGAGCTGATCACCAGGGCATCGAGGCGACTCCACCAGGCGTTCATGTCGGTCTGGTAGCCCGGCAGCTCGATGCGCGTCGGCAGGCCGGCGTCGTTGATGCGCTTGAGCAGCGTCTGGCGTTCCGGACCGTCGCCGAGCATCACCGCATGCAGTGACGAATGCCGCTGGCACAGCGGGATCATGGCGTCGAGGAACAGGTCCGGGCCTTTCTCGCTGCTCAAGCGCCCGACGTAGCCGACCCGCCAGCGCTGTTCATCGGCGCGGTGGGCCGGCGGCGCGGTGACCGCCGGCAAGCCGTTGGGGATCACGTCGAGTTTCGACGCGCGCACGCTGGCCTGGCGGTGCAGGGCGGCAATGCTCTCGGCCACGCAGACCACTCGCTTGACCGAGCCGGTGCGGCACAGTTGCAGGCTCAGCCAGGTGTAGAAGCGCTGCTTGGGGCTGCGCGGGGTGAAGCCGTGCTGGGTGATCACCAGTGGCAGGCGCAGCAACGTGGCGGCGGACCAGCCGAACAACAGCCCCTTGAAGTTGTGGGTGTTGATCAGCGGCCGGTCCTCGCGGCGCTGGCGCAGGTGCTGCAACAGCTCGGCCCAATTGGCGCAATGGCGGCAGTCGACCCCGGCCTGGCGAAAGCGCGTGATCAAGGTCGGCGGCGCCGCCAGGAACAGCACCTGGTGCTGTCCGGGCGTGGCCAGGCAATGATCGAGCAGCATCCGCTCGGCCCCGTAGAAGCCGCCGCTGTCGAGCAGGTGAATGATCGACAGGGGGCTGCTGTGGCGGGTCGGGCCGAACGGCGCGTTCAATTGCGCACCCAATGGACAAGGCTGGGCAGGCTCCAGTTGCGGTGCGGGTTGACCTGGTCGGGGGACTGCTCGTTGATCACCAGCAGCACCGGTACATCCAGTTGTTGGCTGATCTGGGCCGGATGCTTGAAGCGATGGTCGAAGAACTCACGCACATAGACCAGGGCGATCGCCAGCAACAGGCCGCTGAACAGGCCGAACGCGATGATCAGCATCGGTTTGGGGAACGCCGGGGCGGTCGGTTCGAAGGGTGGGCTCAGGACCCGGGCGTTGGACAGGTCGCTGTCCAGCGAACGGGCGGTGCTGGCTTCGGCGAACCGTTGGGCGTAGGTGGAGAACGCCGCATGCAGGGCGTCGATCTCGGTGTCCATCTGCCGCAGCTTGCTCTGGGTTTCCTGCAATTGGTGGATGCGTTCCTTGAACTCGGCGATGCGCTCGATCTTCTGGTTGATCACCGAGCTGACCACGGCCAGGTCGGTGGTGCGTTCCTGGATTCGGTTGCTCACCACCTTCAGGAACTGCTGGCGGGTGCGCACGATCTGCTCCCGGGCCAGCAGCATCGGTTCGCTGCCGGGTTGGAAGATCGCCAGGTCATTCATGTAGCGGGCGACCTGGCCGGTCAGTTGCTCGCCCAACTGTTTGATTTCCCGGTCTTCGAAGGCGATGTTGTCCACGGTGGTGGTGAAGGTGAACGGGAAGGTGTAGTCGTTGAACCGCGAGCTGTTCGCCGACGCCAGGCTGGTCTTGAGGTAGTCGAGCCAGCGTTGGCTTTGCAGCAGGCGATCCTGGTACAGGTTCAGGGCCTGTTCTTCGGTGTTGATGGCGTTCAGGCGGAAGGTGATTTCCTCCTTCGGATCCGCCGAGCCGACGCCTTCGAGCAAGGTCAGGCGGGTGCTTTCCAGGCCGTCGAGGCGATGCTGGTACTGGCTTTTCTTCTGTTCGTAGAAGGTTTGCGGCAGCTCGATCGATTGCAGTTCCTGGCGACTGGCGAGGTAGTTCTGCAGCAGTTGTGCGACGAACCGGGTGCCTTGGGCCGGGTCACCGAAGCTGTAGACGATGGAGATGACGTTGGAGCCGGGCAGGGTCTCGATCTTGAGGTTTTCGACGGCTTCGTCGGTCAGGGTATCGAGCACGGTGTCACGCACCGGATCCACCTCCAGCCCCAGCGCGTCGCGCAGCGGGTTGATGGCGTACTCGCGCAGTGGCGTGGTGATGTAGCGCTTGAACGGATCGCTCACCCACCTGTTGAAGATGCCGGGGCTGGGCGTGTACTCGCCCTGATCGCGCAGGGTGCTGATGGTCTGGCGGATCAGCGCGGGCGAACGGAGGATATTGCTCTCGGTTTCCATGTCCGCCAGGGACGGTGGAATGAACGTGGCGTTCTCCTGGTTGAGCGACGTGGTGGCGTCGCCCTGGGAGATTTTTTTCGACTGCACGATCACCTGGGCGGTGATATCGAAGCTCTGCTTGAGCATCAGCGGCAACACCAGGGCGATGACGGCGAAAATCAGGAAAACACGCTTCACCCACTGCTTGTTGGCGAAGAAGATCCTGAAGAACTCGTGCAGATAATTTTCCTTGGGATTCATGTCGATCACCTGGGTCAGTTGCTGTTGCTGCCTTTGTTATCGAGGCGGTAGCCGAAGCTGACCCCCACGCCCTGGAACAGCACCACGTCGGCCAGTTGCCTGGCGAGTTCGCCGGCGCTGGCGAGCTTGGTCTTGGGTACGAACAGCATGTCTTCGGGTTGCAGGTAGGCGATTTGCGACGCGTCGCCGCTCAGGGCTTTTTCCACGTCGTAATGCCGGGCTTCGACCTGGTTGCCGTTGCGGCGCATGATCACCACCGAATCGAGCCGGGCCTTGACGTTGGTGCCGCGGGCCAGGGTCAGCGCCTCAAGCACCGAGATCGGCCGGCGGATGGGGTAGGAGCCGGGTTGGGCGACTTCACCGAGCACGTAGATCTCGTTGCCGGCGGTGGACTTGAGCAGCACATCGACGGTCATGTGCCCGGGCAGTTGGGCGTAACGCTCATTGAGAAACGCCTCCAGCTGGGTGACGGTCATGCCTTGCAGCGGCACGGCCCCGATTTCCGGAAAGCTCGCATAGCCGTCCCGGCCCACGGTGATTTCCCGGCTCATGCCGGTGCCGGGATGACTCAAGGTGCTGCGCAGGTTGTTCTCGCCGGCCAGCGGGCTGGTGACCAGCACCGTCAACTGGTTGCGGTTGGGTTGGAAGAGCATTTTCTGGTCGTAGGCCCGTTGCACCGCGAGGCGGGCTTCGTCGGTGGTCAAGCCGGCGACCTTGACCGCGGTGTTGGCGCCCGGCAGTTCAATGCTGCCATCGGGCATGACCTGTTGCGTGCCGTTGAGCTGGCTGGCGGCGGTGAAGTTCAGGGCCACCTGGTCACCCGGTTGTACGCGGTAGGCCTGTGGGCCGGTGGTGCTGATGTGAAAGATCACATCGAGCACATCCTGAGGCCGCAGGGTCTGCTCGACCTTGGGCATGTCGGTGGCCTGGGCGTTGGCCGGCGCGGCCGTGAGGATCTGCACCGGCATCGAACGGGTATCGGTGGTGCTGGAGCAACCGGCGAGCGGCAGCAACAGCAGGACAAGCATTCTGGCGTTCATCTCGTCATCCTTCTGCACGCTTACAGGTTGTTGTAGAGCCATTTGGGCATGTAGTACTTGCGGCGGTTGAACACGCTGCCCACCACCTTCGCGCCGGCCTGGGACAAGCGCTGGCGAGTGGCCTGGGCCACTTCCCAGCGGGTGTCTTCACCGCGCACCACCAGCACCACGCCGTCCACCTGGGTGCTGAGCACCAGCGTGTCGCAGGCCGAATACACCGCGTCGGCGTCGATCACCACGAAGCGGTACTGCGCCGCCAGTTGCCGGAACAGCGGGCGCAGTTGCTCGGGGCTCAGGCGTTCGGCATTGCGGCCCAGGCGTCCGAGCGGCAGGAAATCAAAGGGCAGGCTGGAGATCTGCACCACGCAGTCCTGCAACAGGGGCGGGGCGAGGCTGTTGAACAGCAGGTCGCTGAAGCCACGCTCCTTGTACAGCGACAGTTGCTGGCTGAGGTTGCGCGTCGAATGGCTGGCATCTACCAGCAACACGCGCCCCGTGCTCATCTGCGCCAGTTGAGCGGCCAGCGCCATGGCGCTGGTGCTGGTGCCGGTGCCGGTGTTGGCGGCCGTCAGCAGCAGTATCCGCAAGGAAGGGTCGAGCACGGTCGAGGTCAGGTTGGTCTCGCTCGGGCTTGCTATGGTGAGAATATTCGTCGAACCGTCCATTTAACTCGCTCCGTGGCCGCTGAACACTTTGAAGGGGGTCATCATCAGGATCTTCAAATCCAGCATCAGGCTTTGCTCGGCGATGTAGCTGAGGTCCAATTCCACGCGCTGGTCGAAGTCGATATTGCTGCGCCCGGAGATCTGCCAAAGGCCGGTCATGCCGGGGTAGATGCTCAGGCGCACAAGGTGGTTGTCCTTGTAGCGGTAGGCGTTGAACGAGGTCGGCCGTGGGCCCACCAGGCGCATGTCGCCGGTCACTACATTGATCAGGTTCGGCAGTTCGTCGAGGCTGCTGCGTCGCAGGAACCGGCCGATGGGCGTGATGCGCGGGTCGTTGTCGATCTTGAAGTCGATGGCATCGACGCCGTGTTTGTTGAGGTGGCGCAGCGACTCCTTGAGGGCTTCGGCGTCGGCGACCATGGTGCGAAACTTGTACATGCCAAAGACTCGGCCGCGGTAGCCGGTGCGCTTCTGCACGAACAGCACCGGCCCCGGGCTTGAGAACTTGACCAGCAGCGCCAGGCCCAGCAGCAATGGGCAGAGCATCAGCAGAATCGTCAGGGCACCGAGGCAGGCCATCACCCGATTGGTCCGTGAGACCGTCCAGGGCCGGCCGCCGTCGCGGCCGGTCAGCCAGCCCCGGCCTTGGCGGTGGATGGCCGCGTCGAGGCGCCTGCGGTGGTCGGGGTCGACACGTTTGTCGCGTCCGGGTGCGTTGATCGGTAGGTCATGCTCATGTCGGGTCATAGACTCCTCCGCTGAGGTTCGTGCGCAGGTTCAGCCGCGAGCGGCGGGTGGGCAGCAGGCCGCGCGTAGTACTCCAGAAACCAGGCGATGAAGCGGCCGAGGCCTTCGTCCAATTCGATGCGCGGCTGGAACCCGGTGGCCCGCGCCAGGCCACTGGCGTCGGCGCAGGTGTTGAGTACGTCCCCGGCTTGCAGGGGCAGCAGTTCGATGCGGGCGCTGCGGCCCAGGTGTTTTTCCAGCAGCACCACATAGCTGCGCAGCGCCACCGGGTGCTGCCCGCCGATGTTGAAGATCCGCCAGGGCGCCCGGCTGGTGGCCGGGCCCGGTTGTTCGCAAGCCTCCTGTGGAGTGGCCTGGGGCGGTCGGTCGATCAGCCGGGCGATGCTCTCGATGATGTCGTCGACGTAGGTGAAATCCCGTTGGTGTTCGCCGTGGTTGTACAGCGACAGCACTCGACCTTCGGTGATGGCGCGGGCGAACTGGATCGGCGACATGTCCGGCCGGCCCCAGGGGCCGTATACGGTGAAGAAGCGCAGCCCCGTGCACGGGATGCCGAACAGGTGGCTGTAGCTGTGGGCCATCAGCTCATTGGCTTTTTTGCTGGCCGCGTACAGCGACAACGGATGGTCGACGTTGTCCTGCTCCGAGTACGGGGTGTGCGGGTTGGCGCCGTACACCGAGCTGGAAGAGGCGTAGATCAGGTGCCTGACCGGGTAGCGGCGGCAGCTTTCCAGGATGTTGAGGAAACCGCCGAGGTTGCTGTCGACATAGGCCCGCGGGTTCTCCAGGGAATAGCGCACGCCGGCCTGGGCGGCGAGGTGGATCACCACCTCCGGGCGGTGGTGCTGGAACAGCGCATCGATGGCCGGTGCGTCGCTCAAGTCGATCCGGGCCAGCGGGAACTCGCCGGCCTGCTCGTGCACCCAGGCCACGCGGTCGTGCTTGAGCTGCGGGTCGTAGTAGTCGTTGAAGTTGTCCAGCCCGCACACCCGATGGCCGTCGCGCAGCAGGCGCAGCACGCAATGTGCACCGATGAACCCGGCTGCGCCGGTCACCAGGACATTCACGCTTGCGGCCCTGGTGCAGCGGTGTCCGGCAGGGTGTGCCGCAGGCCGATGCCGCGATACAACAGCCCGGCGGCGGCCAGGTGTTCGGGGTTGTACAGGTTGCGGCCATCGATGATCACGCGGGCGCGCAACTTGCTGGCCAGCAGGTCGAAGTCCACTACGCGGAAGTTTTTCCACTCGGTGCAGATCACCAGGGCGTCGGCGTCTTCCAGGGTGTCATCGCGGGTGGCGCACAGGTTCAGGTCTTTGCGGTAGCCGTAGAGACGGCGGCATTCGGACATGGCTTCCGGGTCATAGGCCTGGACCCGGGCGCCTTCGCGCCACAGCGCTTCCATCAGGTAGCGGCTGGGGGCTTCGCGCATGTCATCGGTGTTGGGCTTGAAGGCCAGGCCCCAGATGGCAATCGACTTGCCGGACAGGCCGTCGGGGAATTGTTTGGCGAGCTTCTCGAAAAGGATGTGCCGCTGGCTGTCGTTGACGTCGGTGACGCTGCGCAGCAGGCGCAGGGGCATGCCGCTCTGTTCGGCGGTGTGCAGCAGGGCTCGCAGGTCCTTGGGGAAGCACGAGCCACCGAAGCCGCAGCCGGGGTAGATGAAGTGATAGCCGATGCGCGGGTCTGAACCGATGCCTTTGCGCACCGCTTCGATGTCGGCCCCCAGGCGTTCTGTGAGGTTGGCCAGCTCGTTCATGAAGCTGATGCGTGTGGCGAGCATCGCGTTGGCGGCGTACTTGGTCAGTTCGGCGCTGCGGTTGTCCATGAACATCAGTTTTTCGTGGTTGCGGCAGAAGGGCGCGTACAGCTCGCTCATCTGGTCGCGGGCCAACTGATCGGCGGTGCCGACGATGATCCGGTCCGGGCGCATGCAATCGGCGAGGGCGCTGCCCTCCTTGAGGAATTCGGGGTTGGACACCACCCGCACATTCAGTTGCTTCAGGCCGCGGCGCGCCAGCGCCTGGCGGGCGCAGTCGGCAACTTTGTCGGCCGTGCCCACCGGCACCGTGGACTTGATGATCAAGGTGCGGTCGCTGTCCATGAAGTCGGCGATCTGGCGGGTGACGCCCAGCACATGGCTCAGGTCGGCTGAACCGTCCTCATCGGCGGGCGTGCCGACGGCGATGAAGATCAATTCGCCGTGATTGACCGCATCGCTGGCCTGGGAGCTGAACGCCAGCCGCCCGGCCTTGATGTTCTCTTCGAGCAAACCGGACAGGCCCGGTTCGCTGATAGGCGGCACCGCTTGTTGCAGTTGCCGGATCTTGTTCGGGTCGATGTCGATGCACAGCACGCGATGCCCGACATCGGCCAGCGCGGCGGCCTGGATCAGCCCCACATACCCCGTTCCAAATACGCTCACGTCCATTCTTGGCGCGCCTCGCAAAAACCCGTTTATGTAACTCGGATGAAACTGTTATGAGGGGGTATAGCGCAGCCTCAGAAAAGCGTGTCAGCAAAATGACAGTTGTCAGTGTTGGCAAAACTCGAAAGAACAGGGCCTTTTGATATCAAGTTATTGACTGTCTTGGAAAAGTCTCTGTTTTAAAGGGTTTTAGAGGCGTTTAAGAAAGCGATGAATGGTCATAATCCATAGATTTTTCGATTTTAAGAGCCTTAATCGTGTCATTTTTGGGCTAACTTTTTTTTGACGCGCTCGTTGGTCAGGGCATTTCTTGCACTTTGGAAGGCCGCTGCTACTGTGCAGAAACGAAGCCTGTCCGAGCACCGCAAAAGCGCCGCTTTCCTGGCGCCGGAACGCGCCTCTTTTCAACGTCGCGACCCACCGAGAACGTCATGACCCGATACCTCAAGGAACTGTTGCTGGTGCTGTACCTGGTTCGGGGTCACGAGTACTACCTCGATCGTCTGGGCGCGCTGGGCGTGGGTGTTGCCACACTGCTGTTCGGCGCGATGTTCGTGGTGCTGGTGATTGCCTTATGGCTGGCCGCGCACATTCGCCTGGCGCTTGTGCGGCACCTGTTCGCCCTGGTGATGTTCGTCTCGGCGGTGTTCTTCGAGGTGTACACGCGGGTCACCGACAGCTACCTGACCTACAGTCAGTTCGTGTCGCTGGTGTATTCGGGCGGGTTCATCCAGGAGGCGGCCTACCAGTATCGCGAGGTGATCATCAGTGCCATGGCCGGTGGCCTGTTGCTGTTGCTGGGTGTCGGGCTCAAGCCGCGGCGGCGGCTGGCGATCCCCGGATACCTGCCCATCGCCGCACCGGTGCTGGGCGTGCTGTTACTCAGTGGGGTGCTGTTCGTACGGGCGGGGGAAGGTGCCCGCGGGTTACCGGTGATGTACACGCCGCTGGCCTACTTGAACCTGTTTCTCTACGAGGCCTGGCACAACACCGTCGGCCCTCGGGAACCGGTGGATATTGCGCGGTCAACGGCGCCCATCGACCACGATATCGTGCTGATCATCGATGAAAGCATTGCCGGCAACTACCTCGACATCAATACCCCTTCCGGCGTGCACAGTGGCCTGGAAACGGCGCCGGACGGCGTGGAAATTTTCAACTACGGGTATGCCGCCTCCATCGCCAATTGCAGCGCCGACACCAACGTCACCCTGCGCTATGGCGGCACACGCGCCGACTACATGCGCATCAACAGCACCCTTCCATCGATCTGGCAGTACGCTAGGAAAGCGGGCCTGCGCACGGTCTACATCGACGCCCAGCGCACCGGCGGCAACCTGCAGAACCTGATGACCGACCTGGAAAAGCAGGACATCGACGCCTTCGTCCAATTCGACCAGGTGCGCGTACGCGACCGCGACATGGCGGCCGCGGCGAAGCTGGTCGAACTGCTGGGTGACGGCCAGGCCGAGCTTGTGGTGATCAACAAGGTGGGCGCGCACTTCCCGGTCCACGACAAATACCCCGACGATTTCATGAGCTATCGACCGGCCCTGCCGCGCGGGCAGTACCAGGACGTGGCCGACACCGGCAAGCGCGACGGTTTCAACGGCCAGAACGACGATTGGGTGTTGTACCGCAATGCCTATCAGAACACGTTGCTGTGGAATGTCGGGGAGTTCTTCAGGCGCATTTTCCAGCAGGCCGACCTGAGCCATGCCGTGGTGATCTACACCTCCGATCATGGCCAGGACCTGCATGAGCGCGGCAACCCGGGCCTGAACACCCACTGCGGCGGCGACCCGGTGGCAGAGGAGGGGCTGGTGCCGTTGGTGGTCATCCAGGGCAAGGCCTTGCACACCCTCGACTGGCGTGATGCCCTGGCGCAGAACAAGGACCGTTCGAGTCACTACAACATCTTCCCGACCCTGTTGCAGTTGATGGGCTACGACACTGCTGGCGTCGAGTCGGTCTATGGCAGGTCGCTGGTCCAGCCTACCGATGACGATTTCACCTTCAACTACCGCTTCAACGCGCGCCTGGGGGCGAAACCGGCCTGGCGGCACATCGACCTGAGCCACATCGTCACCCCGAAACCGACCCAGGCAGAAATGGCCGTGGGGCATTGATCAGGTCGCCCACTGTTGGGCCTGTGGGATCGTGCCAGGTCGGGCCCTGACTGATCGCTGGAAATTAACGCTAAACGAACGTGCCTCCAGCCTCTGACAAGCGGGCGAGCGCAATAACAATGCACCAACGAAGGGGCTTGGCGCATAACTCCGCTATCCTGAGCCTCACGTTTCCCATCCGAGCCTGTCCATGCTGGAAGTCCGCGACGTTTTCAAAAGCTACCCTACGCCCCAGGGCCCGCTGCCGGTGTTGCAGGGCGTCGATTTGACGCTGGCGCCGGGCAGCAGCCTGGCGTTGATGGGGGAGTCCGGCAGCGGCAAGAGCACGTTGTTGCATCTGGTTGCCGGGCTGGACAAGGTCGATCGCGGCAGCATCCGCAGTGGCGAGTACCGGCTCGACGGCATGAGCGAAAGTCAGCTGGCCAACTGGCGGCGTACGGAAATCGGCCTGGTGTTCCAGCAGTTCAACCTCATCAGCAGCCTGTCGGTGGCGGACAACCTGGCGTTCCAGGCGCGGCTGTGTGGTCGGCACGACCCGGCGTGGCAGGCGCACCTGGTGCGGCGGCTTGGCCTCGCAGATCTGCTGCGGCGTTATCCCGAGCAGTTGTCCGGCGGCCAGCAGCAACGGGTGGCGCTGGGTCGGGCGCTGGCATCGCGCCCGCCGTTGTTGTTGGCCGATGAGCCCACTGGCAGTCTTGACGAGGCCACCAGTGACGAAGTGCTGCAATTGTTGTTGGAATTGCTGGCCGACAGTCCCACCAGCCTGTTGATGGTGACCCACAGCCCTCGGGTGGCCGCCCGCCTGGCGCAGCGTGTGGTGTTGCAGGGGGGGCGGCTCGCGCAGGTGGCCCAGGGGTGATGATTTTTCTTCAGACCCTCAAGGCGCTGCTCAGCCATTGGCGCCGGCATCCGGTGCAATTTTTCAGCGTGCTCACCGGGCTGTGGCTCGCCACCAGCCTGTTGACCGGCGTGCTGGCACTCAACAGTCAGGCCCGGGACAGTTACGCCCGGGCCAGCCAGCTCATCGGCGGCGAGCCGCAGGCCAGCCTCAGCGCCCCCGGCGGCGGGCCGTTTCCCCAGCAGTGGTTTGTCGATCTGCGCCGCCAGGGCTGGCCGGTGTCGCCGGTGGTGCAGGCCCGGGTGAACCTTGAAGGGCACGATGACCTGCGTCTGCAACTGATGGGCATCGACCCGGTGTCGCTGCCGCCCGGTGCGGCACTGGCAGGGCAGGCGCGGGACATGAGCGAGGTGGTGGCTTTTTTCAGCGATCCGGGGCGCACCTGGATCGCCCCGCAGACCCTGCAAGCGCTGGGGATGGGCGAGGGCGATCGGCCTCGGACCGTCGATGGACGATCCTTGCCACCCTTGCACGTCCAGCCGGACATGGCCCCAGGCATGCTGTTGATGGACATCGGCTTTGCCCAGCAAGCCCTCGGGCTGCCGGACCAGGTGTCGCGCTTGCTGCTGCCCGCCGCCTTCAACGCAGCCTTGCCGGAGGCGTTCAATGGCCGGTTGCAGTTCAAGCGCGCCGATGAAGAAAATAACCTGTCGCGCCTGACCGAAAGCTTCCACCTGAACCTCGATGCCCTGGGGTTTCTGTCGTTCGTGGTGGGGCTGTTCATTGCTCACGCGGCGATCGGCCTGGCGCTGGAGCAACGCCGCGGCCTGCTGCGAACCTTGCGGGCCTGCGGGGTCAGTGCGCGGCGACTGGTCGCCAGCCTGGCCCTTGAACTGGGAGTGCTGGCGTTGCTCGGCGGCGTGGCTGGGGTGCTCAGCGGGTATTGGCTGGCGAGCCTGTTATTGCCGGATGTCGCTGCGAGTTTGCGCGGGTTGTACGGCGCCGAAGTGGCCGGGCACTTGAACCTCAGCCCGTGGTGGTGGCTCAGCGGAATCGGCCTGAGCCTGCTGGGTGCGCTGCTGGCCGGGGCCGACAGCCTGCTGCGGGCGGCGCGCCTGCCCTTGCTGGCGTTGGCCAACCCCCAGGCCTGGCACCAGGCCCATGCACGCCGGTTGCGCCGCCAGGGTTGGATAGCGGCGTTGGTCGCATCGATCGGCGCGTCGGCGTTGATCTGGGGCGACAGTCTGGCCAGCGGTTTTGTCTTGATGACGGCGCTGTTGCTGGGCGCCGCCCTGGCCTTGCCCGTGCTGCTCAACGGCGCCTTGGATGGGTTGTTGCGTCGTAGCCGCTCGGTGCTGGGGCAGTGGTTTCTCGCCGATTGTCGCCAGCAACTGCCGACGCTGAGCCTGGCGCTGATGGCCTTGTTGCTGGCGTTGGCGGCGAACATTGGCGCCGGCAGCATGACCTCGGGTTTCCGCCAGACCTTCAACCATTGGCTTGAACAACGGCTGACCTCGGAGTTGTATGTCAGCCCGCAAACCCCGCTCCAGGCCGCAGCGCTGCACGCCTGGCTCAAGCAGCAACCGGCCGTCACCGCGGTGCTGCCCAACTGGCAAGTCTCGGTGCCCCTGCGCGGGTGGCCGACAGACCTCTTCGGCATCATCGATCACCCTGCGTATCGCCAGCACTGGCCACTGCTGGAGGCGTCCGACGGCGACCCGTGGGCGCAACTGGCCGATGCCGACACGCTGATGCTCAGTGAGCAACTGGCGCGGCGTCTCAAGGTGACGATCGGTGAGCGCTTGACCCTGCCGACCCCGCAGGGGCCATGGACGCCACGGATCGTCGGGATCTACGCCGACTACGGCAACCCCAAGGGCCACGTGCTGATCAACGCCGACCACCTGCTGGCGCACTGGCCGCACTTGACGCCGTATCGCTTCAACCTGCGGATCGAGCCGTCCGCGATCCCGGCGCTGGTGAACGCGCTGCAAAGTCGCTTCCACCTGGATGACAGCCGTATCGTCGATCAGGCCCGGCTCAAAGGCTGGTCGACCCAGGTGTTCGAGCGCACCTTTGCCGCCACCGCCGCCCTCAACAGCCTGACCCTGGCGGTCGCCGGCGTCGCGTTGTTCATCAGCCTGCTGACCCAGAGCCAGAGTCGCCTCGGCCAGTTGGCTCCGTTGTGGGCATTGGGGGTGACCCGCCGCCAATTGATGCTGCTCAACCTCGGCCAGACCTGGCTGCTGGCGTTGCTGACCCTGGTGCTCGCGTTGCCGCTGGGCATCGCCCTGGCCTGGTGCCTGGACACGGTGATCAACGTGCAAGCCTTCGGCTGGCGCCTGCCGTTGCAGGTCTTCCCATTGCAACTGGCCCAGTTGCTGGCCCTGGCGATGTTCGCCACGCTGCTGGCATCGGCCTGGCCGCTGTACGCGTTGTACCGTACGCAACCTGCGGATTTGCTCAGGCATTTTTCCGAGGAAGGACCATGAAGCTCAGCGTTGGCCTGATGCTGCTGGCGTCGTTGCTCGGCGGCTGCGACAACCCGCCGGCGCCGGAGAAGGGCTTTGCCGGCCTCGGCGACCAGGCCGTCGCCTTCACCCCGGTGGTGCCGGGGCGCACGTTCAGTTTCCCGGCCGATCATGGCGCCCACGAAGGCTTTCGTATCGAGTGGTGGTACGTCACCGCCAATCTCAAGGACGCTCAGGGCCGTGACTTTGGCGTGCAGTGGACGCTGTTTCGCAGCGCCTTGGACGCCGCGCCCCAGGCCGACGGCTGGCGCAACCAGACGATCTGGCTCGGTCACGCGGCGGTCACGTCCGCCACCGTGCACCATGCCGCCGAGCGTTATGCCCGTGGTGGCGTAGGGCAGGCCGGGGTGCAGGCGGTGCCTTTCAATGCCTGGATCGATGACTGGCAGTTCGGCACCCAGGCGTCGAGTGCCGATCCGTTGGCGGATATGCAGTTGAAGGCCCACGACTCGCGGTTCAGCTACGCACTGCGGCTTACTTCGACCCGACCGTTGGTGCTGCAGGGGGACAACGGTTTCAGCCAGAAGTCCGAGCAGGGCCAGGCTTCGTATTACTACAGCCAGCCGTTTTTCCAGGCCAGCGGCCAGTTGGAAATCGACGGCCAGCGCTACACGGTCAGTGGCCCGGCCTGGCTGGATCGGGAGTGGAGCAGCCAACCGCTGACGGCCAACCAGACTGGCTGGGACTGGTTCTCCCTGCACCTGGACAGCGGCGAACACCTGATGCTCTACCGCATGCGCCACAAGGACGGCGCGCCCTACCTCACCGGCACCTGGATCGATGCCCAGGGCCATTCGCAAGCGTTGCAGGCCGGTGACATCGAGCTGGCGCCGCTGGGCACGGCCAAGGTCGCCGGCCGTGCAATGCCGGTGCGCTGGTCGATCAAGGTGCCCGGCAAGCACCTGGACGTGACCACCGAAGCCTTGAACCCTGCCGCCTGGATGGACCTGCGCATTCCTTATTGGGAAGGGCCGGTGCGGCTGGAGGGCAGCCACGGCGGCAACGGCTATCTGGAAATGACTGGCTATTGATAATCGCCGGAACTCCCCGCGAACCTCGGCCCTCATAGCTTATGAACGTCTCGCAGGAGCCCGCTATGAGCGATGACCTCACACCTGGGTCGCTGGCCGATTGGCAGCGGCTGTTCGACGACCAGGCCTATTGGCAGCAATCGCCCGATGCTCATTTCACCGCGCTGATGCAGGTGGCCAACGACCTGTTCGGCCAGGGTGCCATCGATCTGGAGCAGTGGCAGGCGTTGAAGGCCAAGGCCGAGCAACTGCACCAACGCTCCCCGCAAGCCAACGTCGCGCAAGAAGTCGATGACCCCGATGCCTGATTGCACGCTTGAAAAAGACTCAAGGAGTCCGTCATGAAACACCGCACCGAATCCACCCAGCACAACCCTGACGAACCGGCGATGCCTGGTGAGGTGGAGCGCGACAACGACGCGCTGCGCCCTAATGATCCGGCCAAGCGCAAGCATGAGGGCGGCGATGAACAGGCGGGGGATACCGACGCGCAGAAAACTGCACGGCGTGGTTGATGCGTTGTATGCCCGTTCACTCGGTGGCGGGGCGCTTAAGTGCTCGGCGTTGCCGATTTTAGAAGAGACGGGTCAATGACTGTTTAACTTGCCGAGTCCCGTTGCAGGACTCGGCGTGAAGTTTTTTTGTACAGTTTGATTGTTTTTGTAGACGTGTCTGTATAAGTGTTACCGACACGGTGGTTGCACTCGGCACTGTAATAAAACCCTGGGTTTTAAACAGTGCGCCATACATAAACAATTATTTAAACGTGGTCGGCGGACATACTCTGCAGCTTCCACTATGATTGTGTCCGTTCGCCCAGTGTCAGGCTCTTTACCAGTGCATGGAATGCCGAGGCCATCGCACTGGGCGAACACCCTTGGCGTTAATGTTCTCCTCTTCCCGTGCACACCGCCAAACCAGCCCTGGCGGGTGCATCGAGCATCTGGCTGGACCTAGCCTGCGGCAGGCACACGCCAATCATCGACGCCCATCGTGCCGCAGACCTCGTGGTTCCAGGTGATCTTGCGATACGAGAAATGCACGTCTTCCAGATGGGTGAAGTGCGCGTTCGCCGGATCCTGGCAGTTGAACATGTAGTCTTTGATCTCGACGATGACCGCGTCAAACATCTTCGTCGTGAAATAGTGTTCCTGGGTGCCCTCAGCCGAAGTCCGCATCCACTGGATCTCGACTTCTTCCAAGGTTTCGCCACTTGTAAGCGCCGCTTGCAGCAGAGGTGTGGCCTTGTCGAACACTTTTGTGATGATCAGAGGATGGTGCACGCGCTGGCCGGTCGGTTGACCGGACTGTGGGTCTCGCGGGACGGTAATGTGATGTTGGAAGCCTTGCACCAGGATCTGGTCTTCACGACCCTCCTGGTAGATGTTGCCAACCGATTCGGCCGAAAAGGCACCGGCTGTGATCAGGCCTTGCTTACGACCTTTGATAACCATGTACGCGGGGGTAGCCAATGGATGCTCTCCTTCCTGGATAGCCTGGGACGGAAGTCGTGCCAGGGGACCCGACGGTTATCAAGAGCTATGCCATTTCTTAAAAGATCATATAAATCAATCTGTTGAGTGAATTGCCGGCCTATAGCTATCGCATCTGGGCAGGAAAAACGCCTCAAGGCTTGCGCGGATCAACGCAGTTTCCTGCCGACGTACCCGACAGTCCGTTCCTACACGCCCAGCGCGGCCATGCATTCATCGATCGAGCGCTGCTGCGTCTGTGCGTACAGCCCCAGTTCATCGATGGTCGAGCGTCCCAGGGCTTCTTCAAAGGCCTGGCGGTTGGATTGCCCGGCGTAGTGGCTCTGGGCGGCGTCGCCAAGGTTCGACTGGAAGATGCCAGCGGCACTGACGGGCAGGAAATCCTCATACACGAGGGGTTCGGCGCGCAGGTAGCGCAGTTCCAACAAGCGCTCCAGAGAGGCCTGCGGTTCGAGGGTGCCCTTGGCGGCGAGGCCTTCTGGCGTCACGAAATAGCGGAAGTAGGCCAGTGCCTGGTGACGCAGCGCTTCGTGGTCGTCCGGGAAGGCCGCGAAGTGCTCGCTCATCAATGCGTCGTAGCGCAGGGCATTGGCCTCGTTGGGAAACTCGCCCAGCGCATCGCGGGCCGCGTTCAGCAGTTGGTCGTAGAGTGCTCGGCCCTTGGGCGTGAGGGCGGCGCCGCGTTGTTCGATTTCGCCGAAACGGGCGCTGTGACTGCCCTGGCCGTCGGGCTGATCGGTGAAGGCGACGGGTTCATCGAGGGCCTTGAAGCTGGTCTGGCGCAGCAGGATAGGGCATTGGCGACGGGGCGGGCCTTCGATCACCGCCTTGGGCGTGATGCCCTGCACGGGCATCTGGGCCTGGACGATGTCGATGTCCAGGGTCCGCGGCGTCAGGTGGTTGATGTGCGGGCCCTTGAAGGCCACCACGTCGGCGATCAGCCGATGTTGCGCGCTCAGTTGTCGGTATTGGTCCGCCGTGACAGTGGCGCTGTGGTGCCAACGGAAGGTTTCCAGGGCCTGGCGGACAAAGTCGTCCGCCTGGGGCTCGGTCAGGCCTCCCTCACGTTCGGCGAGGGCAATGAGTTCCAGCGCGCCAGGGGTGAAGATCTGCCGCCTGGCCAGCACGGATTCGGCAAACGCTCGCAGTTCGGTGTTCTCGATCAACTCCAGGCGCAGCAGGGAGGTAAACACCCGGAACGGGCTGACCTGCAACGCGCTTTCATGCACGGCGCGGAACGCGGTGGAATGCACCGGCACCCCGGCCGGCGTGAGGTCGTAGTAGCCCACCGGCTGCATGCCCATGACCGCGAACAGTCGCCCCAGGGTGTTGAGCTCTGCCGCGGTGCCGACGCGGATCGCACCGTGGCGTTCCAGGTCCAGGCGTTGCAGTTCGCCGGTGCTGCGCAGGTGCGCGGCCAGTGACGGGTCTTCGGCCAGCACCTGGGCGTTGGTGTGCTCCACCAGCTTCATCAACGCGCCATACAACGGCACCTCGTCGCGGTACATGTCGGACATCGCTCGGGAGAAGCGTTGACGGATCAGGTCGGGGCTGACGAAGCTCATGGTGGGCGTTCCTGGCTATGGCTATCGGGAGGAAGAAGTTGCACGAAAGATCGCAGCCTTCGCCGGTACCGACAAACGAAGAATCTTCAGGACTTCATTCTGCCAGGGACTGACCCGTGCCAGGGGGCGGCTACTGCCCCAGACCCTTGAGAAACTCCCGGTACAACGCCGCGGTTTTCCTTGGTTTCTCGACCATGGGCATGTGGCCGACCCCGTCCCAGATTTCCACCCGCAGGTCCGCGATACCCTTGCTCCACACCGGCACGCTGCTGACGTCGATCAGCCGGTCCTTGCGGCCCCAGAGCAACAGCGACGGCGCGCGGATCTGGGACAAGCGCGGTTCCATCGGCGGGCTGGCGCGAAAGTCGACGAAGATCTCCGCCAGTTCATCCCGGCGCTGCTCGTAGCGTTGCGCCAATGCCGCCAGCACCACGCTCGGCACCCAGGGCGGCGAGGCCATGGTCATGGCGTAGAACGGCGCGAACTCATCCCGCGAGTGCACAAGGAACGGGTTATGCCCGGCGGCCAGGTGACGCTCCATGTCGCTCGGCTCGGGTGCGGTGACGCCGGCGGGGTCGATCAGCGCCAGGGTCGATACGCGCTCGGGATAGGTGGCCGCCAGCCATGCCGCGAGGTAGCCGCCCATGGAGTTGCCGATCACATGGACCTTGTCCAGCCCGCAGGCGTCGAGCAACTCGATGGCGCGCCGGGCCTGGGTCGGGATGTCGTAACCGCCGCCGGCCTTGAAGCCGGTCTCGCCATGGCCGGCCAGGTCGGGAACCACCACCCGGTAGTCGCCGACAAAGTGCCGGGCAAAGCGCAGCCAGAGGTTTTTGTCAGCGCTGTAGCCGTGCAGCATCAGGATGCTGCCGGACGCTTCATAGGGTCCGCCCTGCCAGGTCGATACGGTCATCTCGCTGATCGGCACGGTGATCTTGTGCAACCGGTAAAGTCGCGCCTCCAGGGCCATGCTCAGGTCATACAACACATGGCCGATGCCCGGGTACGTCAACCAGCTCCAGGCGATAAACACGGCAAGAACTGCGCACAACACCAGCATGTCACGCCCTCCATGGGTTACGACAGGATGTGATCCGCCGGCTTCAGCCGGCGGGTCAGCCAGTAATAAGTGAAGCTGAAACCTGGGAACATCGCGATCACATGGCCGCTTTTGCTTTGATACCAGCTGTGACAGCCGCCGGATTTCCAGACGGTGCGCTGCATTTCCCGGTGGATCATGTCCGTGTAGCGTCGTTCCGCCGCCGGCTGCACTTCGATGCAGCGCAGGTTTTGCCGCTTCAACGTGCGGATGCAGTCGAGGATGTAGTTCATCTGCGCTTCGATGATGAACAGCGCCGAGGTGTGGCCAATGCCGGTGTTGGGCCCGGTAACGATGAACAGGTTGGGAAAGCCCGGCAGGCTGGTGCCCAGGTACGCTCGTGGATATGGGTCCCAGACTGCGCGCAGCTCGGTGGCGTGCTTGCCGGTCACCGGGTAGGAAATCACCCCGTCGGTGGCGTCATAGCCGGTGGACCAGACGATCAGGTCCAAGGCGATGTGCCGGCCGTCGCGGGTGATGATGCCGGTTTCGTCGAGGGCGGCGATGCCTTGTTCCTGCCCGTGCACGCTGACGTTGGGCCGGCACAGCGCCGGGTACAGCGTGCTGGAGAGGATGACGCGCTTGCAGCCGATCAGGTAGTCCGGGGTCAAGCGCTTGCGCAGCTGCGGGTCGGGCACTTGGCGTTTCAGCAGTTTCAATGCCTTGCGCTGGACTATGCGCACCGCCGGCCGCGAATACTTGAAGGCAATCACGCGGGTCTCGAATTGCCAGTAGATCGACCAGCGCAACAGCGTGCGCACCGGGGCCAGGCCCAGCAGCCAGCGCTCCAGGCGGTTGAACGTGTGATCGGGACGTGGCAGCACCCAGTGCGGCGTGCGCTGGAACACGTGCAGGTGCTCGACCTGGGGGGCGATGGCCGGAATCACCTGGGCGGCGCTGGCACCGCTGCCGACAATGGCCACGCGTTTGTGGCGATAGTCGTAGGCAGGGTCCCACTGGTTGGTATGAAAGGCCTGGCCCTTGAAGCGCTCCCGACCGTCGAACGCCGGGATCACCGGCTGGCTGAGGGGCCCGGTGGCATTGATCAGGAACTGTGCGCGATAGACCTGGTGGTTGGTCTGGACCACCCACTGCCGGGCGCTGTCGTCCCATTCCACACGCTCTACGTTCGTCCCCAGCCGCACTTTGTCCCGCAGCTTGAAACGCTCGATCACGGTTTGGGTGTAGCGGTGCAATTCGTCCTGCCCGGCGAACATCTGACGCCAGTCGTAGGCGGCGAACGACAGGGAATACAGGGGAGAGGGAACGTCCACCGCCGCGCCAGGGTAGGTGTTCTGGCACCAGGTGCCGCCGAAAAAGTCCCGACGCTCGAGCATCAGGAAATCCTCGAACCCTGCTTTGAGCAGATTGACCGCCGCACACTGGCCTCCAAACCCGCTGCCGATGATCAACACCTGGTAACTGTCCATGGGCCTCCTTCCTCGGGATGTGCCGGACCCCCTTGTCATGTATAGCCAAAATTCACGGCGAGCCAAGCCTTTTGATGAGGCAAGCCTCGGCAAATGTCCCAATCAGCCCTCTGCGGTCTAGAGCCCTGGTCCAGAGTCGGGTAGGGTGCCTGTGCACTCTTTCGCAACGAACAAGGATGAAATCATGACGATGACCGCTCTTCGCACCCGCCTGGCCGTCAGCCTCGGTCTGAGCCTGGCCCTCGGCGCGCTCTCGCCCGTTGCCTTCGCGCAGCCCCAGCAGCAGGTCCTGGCCCACGCCGAACAGTACAAGGGCGAGGCCCTGAAACTGCTGGAACGACTGGTCAACATCGACTCCGGTTCCGGGTATGTGCCGGGCCTGACCCAGGTTGGCGACATCACCATCGAAGAATTGAAAAAGTTGGGCGCCACCATCGAGAAAGTGCCGAACTCGGACGGCACCCAGCACATCCTTGCGACCCTCAAGGGCAGCGGCAAGGCGAAGATTCTGCTGATGGCCCACATGGACACCGTGTTCAAGGAGGGCTCTGCCGCCGAGCGTCCGTTCCATATCAAGGATGGGCGGGCCTACGGGCCGGGGGTGATGGATGACAAGGGCGGCATCGTCGCTGGGGTCTATGCCTTGAAGATCCTCAAGGATCTGGATTTCAAGGACTACGCACAGATCACCTTCCTGCTCGATGCCAGCGAAGAAACCGGCTCGGACGCCGCCACCGACCTGATCAAAAGGACCGCCAAGGTCCATGACGTGACCCTCAACCTCGAGCCGGGCCGCCCGGCGGATGGCCTGGTGGTGTGGCGCAAGGGCAGTGCCACGGCGTTGCTGGAGGTCAAGGGCAAGGCGTCCCACGCCGGTGTTGCGCCGGAGCTGGGGCGCAATGCGGCGATGGAAGCGGCGCACCAGATCCTGCAGTTGGGCAAGCTGGGCGATGTTGAAAAGAAAACCACCATCAATTTCACCGTGATCCAGGCCGGCGACAGGACCAATGTGATTCCCGACAAGGCCAGCGCCAAGGCCGACGTGCGCGCGGCGGTGCCGGAAGAGTTCGACCGCCTCGAAAAAGACCTGGCCCGGGTGTCGCAAGACAAGTTGATCGCCGACACCGAGGTCACCACCAGCCTCAAGCGCGGCCTGCCACCGATGCCGCAGACCGCGGAATCGGATCGCCTGATGGCGATGGCCCAAGGCATCTATGGCGAACTGGGCCGCAAACTCACCGAAGAAGGCAGCGGCGGCGCGGCGGATGCCAGCCTCTCCGCCGGCGTCGGCACGCCGACGCTGGACGGCTTTGGCATCGTCGGCGGCAACATCCATACCCCCGAGGAATACGCCGAGGTCGAGAGCGTGGTGCCGCGGGTTTACCTGTTGTCGCGGATGATCATGGAGTTGGCGAAGCGATAGTTGCGTCCAATAGTGTGATCGACTCAAACCCTGTGGGAGTGGGCTTGCTCGCGAAGGCGGTGTGTCAGTTGATGAAGGGTACCTGACACTCCGCTTTCGCGAGCAAGCCCGCTCCCACAAGGGTTATGTGTTGGTTGACTAACGCGGGTCGACGTTATCCAGCGCCCGGTTCGCCAGCAGGCTGCCGAGCTCGATCAACTGCTGGATGCCCAGCGCCACATGCCGCCTGGAGCCGTCCAGTTCAAACGCCAGGTCGCTGACCATCGCATTGGCCGACGCCAGGGTTTCGCTGAGGTTGGCAAGCAGGCATTCGGTGTCGATGCCGTTGACGACGGTGAAAAGTTGGCCTGGATCGGAGGTGGGTTCTGTGGGCTTGGGCTTGAGGTAGAAGTCGAGGGCGCGGTCGGCGGCTTTGTCGAAGGCGCTTGAGTCCGGATCGGTTTCCGGTGGGTTGGGGGTAACTTTGAACATGATGAAACTCCGATGCATCTGAATGGGAGCCATCGCCTTTTCGCTACCAAACGAAGGGTGGTGGCCATACGAAGGTTGGTAGACCGGGCATCGGAGCCGGCGCCTCCGAAGAGACCCTGCGCATGGCCACCAAAAAGCGAAGTGCGCATTGCACTTGCAGAGGTGACGCTATGCACCGAAAGCCCGGGCTACCAAACCCGATCACTGATTTGTCAGCGACCGGAAAACGATAAAGCCCAGCCCCAAGGTGCACAAGCCGGCGGATTCTGGCGTAGTTGTAGGCAATGGCGCAAGGTGAGGGCGCCTGTGCCTACACCGAAACGAACGGAGTAAACACGCGTTTCCTGTGGCGAGGGGATTTATCCCCGTTCGGCTGCGAAGCAGTCGTAAAACCGGCTGGCACGGTTCCTCTGTCACACCGCAGCGTCTGGCTTTGGGGCTGCTTCGCAGCCCAGCGGGGATAAATCCCCTCGCCACAGGGACACAGGGACACAGGGAGCTGCCAAGGTCTCAATAAACCCACACCTCCACCCGCCGATTGCGGATCCGGCCTTCATCCTCGCTGTTGGCCGCCACCGGCATCAGCGCGCCGAAGCCACGTACCTCGCGCAGTGTCACGCCGTTCTTGACCAGTTCGCGGCGCACGGCCATGGCCCGCAGTTTGGACAACAGGTCGGCGCGTGCCGGGTCGTCCTTGGCGTCGCCGAAACCCACCAGCGTCACGCGTCGATCGAGCTTGCCGTGCTGCTTTATGTAGTCGAGCACCCGCCCCAGGTCCTGGTGGGCCTTGTTGTCGAGGCTGGCGCTGCCTTCTTCGAAGCGGAAGTTCACGGACAGGCGTTGTGCATGGCGACTCAGGGCCTGGTAACCCTCGGGCATCAGCGCGTTTGGCGTCACCGACATGGCTCGTACGGTCTGGGCGATGAAGCCGTTGGTCGCGACGATGGCCTGGCCCTTGTCGCTCTGGGTGAAGTCGACCAATGCCTGGGCCCAGGGGTTCTGGTCCCACGGCGGCAGGTAGAAGAACAGCCGGCGGGACAGCGGGTAGTCCTCGGTGGCGATCAGGGTGTTCAGCGGCAACATGGGTTGGGAATCGCCGTCGACGATCGCCAGTGCCTTGGCTTGGCGTACGTAGGGCAAACCGATGAAACCGATGCCTTGCGGGTCCTGGCTGACGGCGTCCGACAACTGTTCGCTGGATTCGAAGCGTCGCGCTGTAGGATCCAGCCGCTTGCCTTGTCGGCTGAGCACCAGTTCCTTGAAGGTGTCGTAGGTGCCCGATTGTTCATCCCGGGCGTACAGGTGGATCGGTCCGCCCACGCTGCCCACCGCTTCCCAGGTCTTTGCCTCGCCGCTGAAGATCTTCGCCAGTTGCACGGTATCGAGCTGACGCAGCGGGTTCTGGGGATGAAGGATGATCGCCAGGCCGTCGATGGCAATGACCTGCTCGGCGGCAGGACTTTTCAGATCGCCGAGGGCTGACAGTTCCTTCAGCTCGCTGTCCTTGATCGGCCGGGATGCGGCCGCCAGGTCGGTGCTGGCCTGCTTGAGGGCGGCGAAACCGGTGCTGGAGCCGTGGGCAGCGATGTCGACTTCGACCCGACGACCATCGCGGGTCTGGCCGACGATGCGCTGTTCGTTATCCCGGCCGGTGATTTCGGCACTGACCTTGAGCAGGCCCTGATCTTCCATCAAGCCCTTGACCAACGCCGGCCCCAGCGCCGCGCCGATGGTGTTGGAGCCCTGGATGCGCAGTGCCGGTCCACGCTCAGGCACCGGCAAGCTGCCGGCCCACGTCGCGAGCGGCAACCAGAGCCCCATCAACACACCCAACCACAGCCGCATGCCGGCACCTTCAGAACCTGAGGAAGTGCCGGAAGATTAAGTCAGTCAGGTGACTGAAAGATGACAGCGAGGCGACCGATCCATCTGTGGCGATCACAGACCCAAGGCAAACCCAAAAAACTGTGGGAGCGGGCTTGCCCGCGAAAGCGGCCTTACAGCCAACCTCGCCATCGACTGACCCGGCGCCTTCGCGGGCAAGCCCGCTCCCACAATGGATTCTGTGGCGATCACAGGCTCAAGGCAAACCCCAACCCCTGTGGTGGCCCAGTACCTGTGGTTGCGGTCAGCTCAGTTGCAGCCAGATCGGTGCATGGTCCGACGGCTTTTCCATGCCCCGCAGTTCATAGTCGACGCCGGCATCCTTGACCCGGTGCAGCAGGCCATGGGAGGTGAGGATCAGGTCAATGCGCAGGCCGCGCTTGGGTTCGTCTTCGAAGCCGCGGCTGCGGTAGTCGAACCAGCTGAAACGGTCGCAGACGTCCGGGTTCAGGTGGCGGAAGCTGTCCACCAGGCCCCAGTTCTTCAAGCGGGCCATCCACTCGCGTTCCTCCGGCAGGAAGCTGCATTTACCGGTTTTCAGCCAGCGCTTCATATTGTCCGGGCCGATACCGATGTCGCAGTCTTCCGGGGAGATGTTCACGTCGCCCATCACCACCACCGGCTGATCGTTGCTGAAGCGGCTTTCCAGCAATTGCTGCAAGTCGTTGTAGAACCGTTCCTTGGCGGGGAACTTGGTCGGGTGGTCGCGGCTTTCACCTTGAGGGAAATAGCCGTTCATGATCGTCACCGGCACACCGTTGGCATCGGCGAAGGTGCCCCAGATGAAGCGCCGCTGGACGTCTTCGTCGTCGCTTTCGAAACCCTTGTACAGGCTCAGTGGCGGCTGGCGGGAGAGCAGGGCGACGCCGTAGTGGCCCTTTTGCCCGTGGTAGTGCACGTGGTAACCCAGGGCCTGGATCTCGGCCAGCGGGAACTGCTCGTCGTGGACCTTGGTTTCCTGCAGTCCGATCACGTCCGGCTGGTGCTTGTCGATCAGCGCCGCCAGCTGATGAGGACGGGCGCGCAGCCCGTTGATGTTGAAGGAGACGATCTTCATGGTCGGCAGTCCTGGCAAAACTGCGATGCTAGCTGACATGTCGGAAGGGGGCCAGCGTGGCAGTAGGACAAATGCGCTGCTAATGTCCTTTGCTTGTAGGAACGATCACAGCCCTGCCGGGTTCGTAGTCAATAAGAGCAGGGCCTCACCGAGCCCGCCCAGGAGATCCGCCACCATGCCTGAAACCGCCACCGCCCTCGCCGACATCCATATGCTCGACAGCGGTTATTCCCGCGAAGCCCGTTCGTTGCTGTACCAGGCCTATCGCCATGAGCCGACCTTCAGCTTCCTGTTCGAATCCGAGCGTCCCGGCTACGAGCAGCGAGTGCGGGCCACGGTGCGGGAGTTGGTGAAGCAGCATTTTCTCCAGGACCTGCCGGCCATCGGCCTGCTGGTCAACGATCGGCTCATCGGCATCGCCTTGATCGCCCCGCCACAGCGGCGCCTGGGCATCACCGAAAGCTGGGCGTGGCGGTTGCGCATGGTGTTGAGCACGGGTTTTCGCTGCACCCGGCGCTACCTGGAGTACCACGCGGCGGTCACGGCCTGCCTGCCGTCGGATGCGGTTCATGTGTTGCCGTTGCTGGGCATTCACCCACAGTTCCAAGGCCAGCATTATGGCGAGCAATTACTCACGGCCGTGCACAACTGGTGCGCGGTGGATGAGCATTCCCAAGGCGTTGTGCTGGACACCGGCAACCCCCGTTACCTGGATTTTTATAAGCGCCAGGGCTACGAGGAAATCGGCGAGATTGCCGTAGGACCGATCCGCGAACACGTGTTTTTCCACGCCAATCCGCAGGTCCTGCACAGCGCAACGGCCTGATCGGACGAACTTTTAGGACGAGTCTGGCTCTATCAGGCTCCCAAGCCCGTGATAGCATCCGCGCCATGAATGTTTCAGGAAGAATGACCAGCGGCGTGCTCATGCTGTCCCTCAGCTGCGCGGCGCTGGCGAACAGTGAACTGGAGGTACGGGTCAAGCCGGCCAACGACGCACTCAAGGCCAACGTAGAAGGTTACATCGGTGGGGTGGGCGATCGCGACGAAGAGGCGCTGTTGCGCTTCAGCCGCGGCGCCGAGGAGCAGGCCCGCAAGGCTGCCCAGGCGCTGGGCTACTACCAGCCGCAGATCGACAGCGAGGTCAAGGGCGGCAAGGACCCGCGCCTGGTCCTGAGCATTGACCCTGGCGAACCGGTGCATCTGCGCAACGTGACCCTGCGCGTCGAGGGCCCGGCGGCGTCCCTCAAGGCGTTTCGCCTGCCGGACGATCCCGGCCTCAAGCCCGGTGCGGTGCTCAACCACGGCCGTTACGAAGACGCCAAGCGACTGATCCAGAACCAGGCCTCGCGCTACGGTTTTTTCAGTGGGCGATTCACTCGCCAGCAATTGTCCGTGGACCCCCAGGCCGGTATCGCCGACATCGAATTGATCTACGACAGCGGCCCGCGTTACGCCCTGGGCCCGGTGAATTTCGAGGGCGATACGCCGTTCGACGAAGACCTGCTGCGGCGCATGGTGCCGTTCAAGGCGGGCACCCCCTACGACTCCGAACTCATTGCCGAGCTCAACCAGGCCTTGCAGTCGAGCGGCTACTTCGAAGGCGTGCGGGTCGACGCGGCACCGACCGCGGCCACCGATAACGTGATCCCGGTGGCGGTCAAGCTCGACACCCGCAAGCCCCGTACCATGGGCTTGGGCCTGGGGTTTTCCACCGACGTCGGCCCGCGGGCCAAGGCCAACTGGACGCGTCACTGGGTCAACCCCCAGGGCCACAGTTATGGCTGGGAGGCCGAAGTCTCGGCGCCCCGACAGAACGTCGGCCTATGGTACGACGTGCCGCTTGACCCACCGCTGACCGACAAGCTGCGCTACGCCGGCGGCTACCAGTACGAAGAGTTGGCCGGCACCGACACCCTCAGCAAGCTGCTGACCGTCGGCCCGGAATGGCACAGCAAGTTGCCCAGCGGCTGGCAACGGGTGGTGTCGCTCAAATGGCAGCGCGAGGAATACCGCCTCGGCGACGATTCGGGCTTGAGCACGTTGCTGATGCCGGGCGTCAGCTATTCCTACCTGCGCAGCGACAACCGCATCGACCCGCACAACGGCTACCGCTTGCAGTTCGACACCAAGGTCGCCAAGGAAGGGCTGGGTTCGGACAACAACCTCGTCTACGGCACCGCCATGGTCAAGGGTCTGACCACCGTGTTCGATAAGCACCGCCTGCTGGCCCGCGCCCAGGTCGGGGGCAGCGCGACCAATGGCTACAAATCCATCCCGCCGTCCCTGCGCTTTTTTGCCGGCGGCGACCAGAGCGTGCGTGGCTACGACTACCAGAGCCTGTCGCCGGAGAACGCCGAGGGTGATCGCATCGGCGGCCGCTACATGGTGGCCGGCAGTCTCGAATACCAGTATTCGGTCGCAGAGAAATGGCGGGTGGCGACCTTCGTCGACCAGGGCAATTCGTTCAACAATCTTGAATTGCCAAGCCTCAAGACCGGCGTGGGTATCGGTGTGCGCTGGGTGTCGCCGGTGGGCCCGATCCGCCTCGATCTGGCCCATGCGCTGGACGATGAGGGTGGCATTCGTTTGCACTTTTCCATGGGGCCCGAATTGTGAGTCGTGGTTTGAAGGTAACGCTGCTGGCGTTGGGTACGCTGCTGGCCGTGGTGGTATTGGCGCTGGGCCTTATCCTGGGCAGCGCATTCGGCAGCCGCTGGGCCCTTGGCCTGGTGCCAGGGCTGAGCGTGGACAATTTCCAGGGGCGCCTTGGCGGGCAATGGAGCGCCGATCATCTGCTATGGCAACAGGACCGCAGTCGGATAGAAGTCGATGGGCTGATCTTCGCCTGGTCGCCGCTGTGCCTGACCCGTCTGACCTTGTGCATCGAACGGCTCAAGGCCGATCAGATCAGCCTGCAATTTCCGCCTTCCGCCGATGAGCCGAGCAGCGGTCCGATCAGCTTGCCCGACCTGGACTTGCCGGTGGCCATCGAACTGGGAGAGGTGCAGGTCGCTCGCCTGCTGTTCAATGGCAGCGAGCAGCTCAAGGGCTTGCAATTGGCGGCCCATTGGACGGCCGAGGGCTTGCGGATCGACTCGCTGCAACTGCAACGCGACGCACTGAGCCTACAGCTTTCCGGTCTGCTGAAACCCGGCGCGGACTGGCCGCTGAAGGCCGCCGGCCAGTTGACGCTGCCCGCACCGGGGGACGTGCCCTGGACCCTGGACTTGAACGTCGATGGCGACCTGCTCAAGACGCTCAACCTCAGCGCTGACAGCCGCGGTTACCTGCAAGGCCGTCTGGTGGGCGAGCTGCAACCCTTGGCCGACCACCTGCCGGCCAAGGTGCGCATCACCGCCGACGGCTTCAAGGCGAGCGCCGACCTGCCGGACACCCTGGTGCTCAATCAGCTCGAGTTGACCGGCGAGGGCGACCTGGACACCGGTTACCAACTGCTCGGCAAGGCGATCCTGCCGGCCGAGAAAGGCCCCGTGGCGTTGCTGCTGCAAGGCAAGGTGGACGCCAAAGGCGCGCAGATCGCCGCCCTAGACCTGGACGCTGGCGAGCAGCAGAGCCTCAAGCTCAGCGGCCAGGTGGACTGGCGCGAGGGCCTGAGCGCCGACGCCAAGATCGCCTGGCTGGATTTCCCCTGGCATCGGCTTTACCCGCTGATCGATGAGCCACAAGTGAGCGTGCGCCGCTTCGACGGCGAAGTCTCGTACACCGATGGCAACTACCTCGGCCATTTCCAGGCCGCATTGGATGGGCCCGCCGGCGCCTTCAGCCTGGGCAGCCCGTTCAGCGGCGACCTGACCCAGATCCATTTGCCGCAACTTGAGCTCACCGCCGGCCAGGGCAAGGCCGAAGGGCACCTGGACCTGCAATTTGCCGAGGGTATTGCCTGGGACACGGCCCTGGCGTTGTCGGCCATCAACCCGGCGTACTGGCTCGGCGAATTGCCCGGCACCCTGGCGGGGCCGTTGCGCAGCAAGGGGTCGATCAACAACGGCACCCTCAACCTCGACGCGGACCTGGACCTCAAGGGCAAGCTGCGCGGTCAACCGGCGCTGTTCCAGGCCCGGGCCAGCGGCGCCGGCGAACAATGGAACCTCAGCGCGCTGGACATCCGCCTGGGGGACAACCGCATCAACGGCAGCGCCAGCCTGCAACAGACGCTCACCGGCCAGGTCGACATCAAGCTCGCGCGCCTGGCCCAGCTCTGGCCGCAATTACGCGGCCAGGTCATGGGGCGCGTCGACGTCGCGGGGACACTCAAGGCCCCTCAGGGCAAGCTCGGCCTGCAAGGCACCCAACTGGCGTTTCAGGACAACCATCTTCAACGTCTGAACCTGGACGCAACCCTGGACAAAGCGCAGCGAGGCAAGGTCGACCTCAAGGCCAGTGGCATTCGTGCCGGCGACACGGCGCTGGGTGTGCTGACCGTCAGCGGGCAGGGTGATATCAAGCAACAGACACTCACCCTGGACTTGCAGGGGCCACAGCTCGACACGACATTGGCGCTGGATGGCCGGCTCGACCAGGGCAACTGGCGCGGACGCCTGGCCAGCGGCGACGTCCAGGCCGGCGGCCAGGCCTGGCGCCTGCAAGCCCCGGCGAAACTGGAGCGCCTGGCCAACGGTACGCTCAACGTGGGCGCCCATTGCTGGCGTTCCGGCCAGGCCAGCCTGTGTGGTGAAGACCAGCGGCTGATGCCGGAGCCGAAGCTGCGCTATCACCTCAAGCAGTTCCCCATCGAAAGCCTGGCCCAGTGGATGCCCAAGGATTTCGCCTGGAAGGGCCAGCTCAATGCCGACCTGCAACTGGACCTGCCGGCCAGCGGCCCGAACGGGCGGATCCTGGTGGACGCCAGTGGCGGCACGTTGCGCATCCGCGACAAGGAACACGAGCAGGCGCCGTGGCTGGACTTCCCCTACCAGACCCTGACCCTGGACAGCCGCCTGACCTCCAAGCGCATCGACACCCAACTGAATTTCGTCGGCGCCCGGCTCGGCGAGCTGATGCTCCAGGCGCAGATCAACCCGCTGCCGGCCAGCAAACCCCTCAGCGGTTCGTTCCGCCTGACCGGCCTGGACCTGTCCGTGGCCCGGCCATTCGTGCCGATGGTGCAAACCCTCACCGGCCACCTGAACGGCAGCGGGACCTTGTCCGGAGGCTTGCTGGCGCCCCAGGTCAACGGCAACCTGGTGCTCAGCGACGGCGAAGTGTCCGGGCCTCAACTGCCGGTCAGCCTCGAAGCCCTGCAGGTGCGCGCGATGATCGCCGGCGACACAATGCGGCTCAACGGTGACTGGAAAAGCGGCAAGGACGGGCAGGGCAGCCTGACCGGGGACATCGGCTGGGGCGAGGCCTTGAGCATGAACCTGGCGCTCAAGGGCTCGCATTTGCCGGTCACGGTCGAGCCGTACGCGGTGCTGGACGTGGCGCCGGACCTTGACATCACCCTGCAGGGCGAACGGCTGGCCATTGCCGGCAAGGTCCTGGTACCCAAGGGCGAGATCACCATCCGCGAACTGCCACCTTCCACCGTCAAGGTCTCGGACGACACGGTGATCGTTGGGCACCAGACCGAGGAGGGCAAGCCGCCGATGGCCATGGCGATGGATATCGACGTGATTGTCGGCCAGGACAAACTCGCGTTTGCAGGCTTCGGCCTGACCGCCAACGTCCAGGGCCAGGTGCACATCGGCGACAACATGGACACCCGCGGCGAACTCTGGCTCAACGACGGTCGCTACCGGGCCTATGGGCAACGGCTGACGGTCCGTCGCGCGCGCCTGCTGTTCGCTGGGCCTATCGACCAGCCTTACCTGGACATCGAGGCAATCCGCCAGACCGACGATGTGATCGCCGGCATCCGCTTGAGCGGCAGCGCCGAGCAGCCGACTACGCAGATCTTCTCGGAACCGGCCATGAGCCAGGAACAGGCGCTGTCCTATCTGGTGCTGGGTCGGCCGCTGAGCACCACGGGCGAGGACAACAACATGCTCGCCCAAGCGGCGCTGGGTCTGGGCCTGATGGGCAGTGCCGGGGTGACCACCAGCCTGGCCAACAACCTGGGCATCAGTGATTTCCAACTCGACACCCAGGGCAGCGGCGATACCACCAGTGTGGTCGCCAGCGGCAACCTGTCGGAAAAACTCAGCCTGCGCTACGGCGTCGGCGTGTTCGAACCGGCCAACACCATCGCCTTGCGTTACAAGCTCAGCAAAAAGGTCTACCTCGAAGCCGCCAGTGGGGTCGCCAGCTCCCTGGACATCTTCTACAAGCGCGATTTCTAACCGTTCCCCAAAACCTCAATGTGGGAGCGGGCTTGCTCGCGAAGAGGGTGAATCAGCTGATGAAGATGTTGGCTGACCCACCGCATTCGCGAGCAAGCCCGCTCCCACATTTTGTTTCTGTGCCTGCCCTCATGAATAGCAAGCTAACTATTTTATTTGACATTTGCTGCCTAAGCAGTAATATCTCGACATACATTCACTGCCTAGGCAGCAAACGGTGCTCAGATGAAGCATTTCACCCCAGACGAATTCCACAAGTGCCATCTCGGCATGCTGCTCGGACGCGCCGCGCTGCTCAAGGATCGGATCATCGATACCCACATGGAACCCGTCGGCATCACGGCCGCGCAGTTCAAGGTGTTGATCATCATGGCCCAGCACGGCATCGACACACCCGCCGAGCTGTGTCGCTACCTGTCCCTGGACAGCGGTTCGATGACCCGCATGCTCGATCGCTTGCAACAGAAAGGTTTCCTCGCTCGTCAACGTTCGGTGGATGATCGGCGGCAAGTGCTGCTGGTGCTGACCGACGCCGGCCAGGCCCTGGCGGATCGGCTGCCGGTGATCGGTGCCGACGCCATGAACCAGTTGGCCAGCGTCATCAGCCGCGAGGAGCTGCAAACCCTCGAACAGATTCTCAAGAAAATTCTGCTTGCCGCCGGTGATCCCATCACCGTGTTGCGATTGGGGGACAAATGAAGCGTAAGACCTTGCGTACCCGCCTGAGCCTGGTGCTGCTCGCCATGAGCCTGGCCGGTTGCGCCAGCTATAGCGGCCTGAAGACCGAAGGCGTCAGCCTTGAGGCCCAGAGCCTCAAGGCCGGGCAATCGCTGAACGGTGTCAAGTTGTCGCCGGCCGCATGGCCGAAAAACGATTGGTGGAAAAGCCTGGGCGACCCGCAGCTCGACGGCCTGATCCGTGAAGCCTTGCGCGACAGCCCGGACATGCAGATCGCCAGCGCCCGGGTGCATCAGGCCAGTGCCGCCGCCTACGCCGCCAATGCGGCGCGCCTGCCCACCCTGGATGCCAGCGGCGGTGTCAGCCGTTCGCGTCTGTCCCGCGACGAGGACCCGGCGGGCGAGGGCGGTGCCTACAGCACCTTGCGCACGCTGGGGGTTAACTTCAATTACACCTTCGATCTCTGGGGTGGCCAACGGGCCGCCTGGGAAGCCGCGCTGGGCCAGGCCCGTGCCGCCGAGATCGACCGCCAGGCAGCGCAACTGACCCTGGCCGCCGATGTGGCCCGGGCCTACAGCGACCTGGGCCAAGCCCACATCATTCGTGACCTGGCGGCCGAAGACCTCAAGCGCACCCGGCAGATGCTCGACCTGAGCAAGCGCCGTCTCAACGCCGGGATCGACAGCGAGTACCAGTTCCAGCAGACCGAAAGCCTGGAGGCCAGCGCCGATGCGACCTTGATCGACGCTGAGAAACGCCTGCAAAGCGCCAAGATCGCCTTGGCGGTGCTGTTGGGCAAAGGCCCGGACCGGGGCAGCGAAATCGCCCGGCCCAACGTGCTGCAATCGAGCGCGGTCGCCTTGCCGTCAAACCTGCCGGCCGAGTTGCTGGGCCGTCGCCCCGACCTGGTGGCCGCCCGTTGGCGGGTCGAAGCGGCGAGCAAGGACATCGAGGCCGGCAAGACCAACTTCTACCCCAACCTCAACCTGAGCGCGGCGGCGGGGGTGCGGTCACTGTTGGGCGATGCGATGTTCGGCTCGCCCAGCCGTTTCTTCAACGTGGCGCCGACGGTCTCGCTGCCGATCTTCGATGGCGGGCGCCTGCGGGCTGACCTGGATGCCCGGGACGCCGACTACGACCTGGCGGTGGCGCAGTACAACAAAAGCCTGGTCCAGGCCCTGGGGGATGTCAGCGACACCATCAACCAGCTGCGTGACATCGCCCGCCAGATTGGCGCCCAGCAACATGCCACTGATATCGCCCAAAGCTCATACGACACCGTGGTCCAGCGCTACGGCTCGGGCATCGGCAATTACCTGGACGTGCTGAGCATCGAGCAGCAATTGCTCCAGGCCCAACGTCAATTGGCGAACCTGAATGCCGAGCAGATCGACCTGTCGATCCAGCTGATGCAGGCCCTGGGCGGTGGTTTCGAACCCCAGGCCCTGGCTGCGGCCACACCGGCCTCTGCGCCGAATAACTGATTCGAGGGACTTGTCATGGCCACTGCCGACACTACGCAACCTACCCAAAACCCGCAGGACAGCGGCAACCCGCGCAAGCGCAAGGTCATGTTGCTGGCCCTCGCGGTCATCGTCATCCTCTGCGGCCTGGGCGTCTGGGCCTGGCACGAGCTGTACGGGCGCTGGAACGAAAGCACCGACGATGCCTATGTGAACGGCAACGTGGTGGAAATCACGCCGCAGGTCACCGGCACCGTGGTGAGCATCGGCGCCGACGACGGTGACCTGGTGCGCGAAGGCCAGATTCTGGTGCAATTCGACCCGAACGATGCCGAAGTCGGGCTGCAGAGTGCCCAGGCCAACCTGGCCCGCACCGTGCGCCAGGTGCGTGGCTTGTACAGCAACGTCGACGGCATGCGCGCACAGGTCAATGCCCAGGAAGCCGAGGTGCAGAAAGCCCAGGAGAACTACAACCGGCGCCGCAACCTGGCGGCCGGCGGGGCGATCTCCCAGGAAGAACTCTCCCACGCCCGGGACGACCTGACCTCGGCGCAAAATGCCCTGGCCAATGCCCGGCAGCAACTCAAGACCACCAGCGCCCTGGTGGATGACACCGTGGTGTCGTCCCATCCCGACGTGCAGTCCGCCGCCGCGCAACTGCGCCAGGCCTTCCTCGCCAACGCCCGCAGCACCTTGATCGCACCGGTCACCGGCTACGTCGCCAAGCGTACCGTGCAGTTGGGGCAGCGGGTGCAGCCGGGGACGGCGTTGATGGCGGTGATCCCGCTGGACCAGTTGTGGATCGATGCGAACTTCAAGGAAACCCAACTGCGTGATATGCGCATTGGCCAACCCGTGGAGATCGAGACCGACCTTTACGGCAGCGACGTGAAATACAGCGGCACGATCGACAGCCTCGGTGCCGGGACCGGCAGCGCGTTTGCCCTGTTGCCGGCGCAGAACGCCACGGGTAACTGGATCAAGATCGTCCAGCGGGTGCCGGTGCGCATTCATGTCAATGCCCAGGAACTGAGCGAGCATCCCTTGCGGATCGGCTTGTCGACCCTGGTCAACGTCAACCTGCACGACCAGAGCGGCCCGGTCCTGGCTCAACAGCCTCCGCAGAAGGCCACCTTCAGCACCCAGGTCTACGACCGCCAACTGGCCGATGCCGACGCGATGATTGCCCGGCTGATCCACGAGAACAGCGCCGCGGCAAGCAAGACGGTACAGCGTTAGCCCTTGATGGCGCGCTCCCACGGGCAATTGCAGTGAACACCGATCCTGCGAGCGCCCGGGCCCAATGTGGGAGTGGGCTCGCTCGCGAATGCGCAGTTTCAGGCAGCAATTATTGAATGTGGAATCGCCTTCGCGGGCAAGCCTGCTCCCACAGGTTCTGTATCTGTGTCTTGAGTTGGACGATTCCGCCACCTTCGCTTCATAGGGTTTCGTAATGAGCAATAACGCGTCCTTCACACCGCCCAGCCTGTTGCTCAGTACCATCGGGCTGTCGCTGGCGACGTTCATGCAAGTGCTCGACACCACCATCGCCAACGTGGCCTTGCCGACCATTTCCGGCAACCTGGGCGTCAGCTCGGAGCAGGGCACGTGGGTGATCACCTCGTTCGCGGTGAGCAACGCCATCGCGCTGCCGTTGACCGGTTGGTTGAGCCGCCGGTTTGGCGAGGTGAAGCTGTTCCTGTGGGCGACGATGCTGTTCGTGCTCGCTTCCTTTCTATGTGGTATCTCCACCTCGATGCCCGAGCTGATCGGCTTCCGCGTGCTCCAGGGCCTGGTGGCCGGGCCGTTGTACCCGATGACCCAGACCTTGCTGATTGCCGTGTACCCGCCGGCCAGGCGGGGCATGGCCCTGGCGTTGCTGGCGATGGTCACGGTGGTGGCGCCCATTGCCGGTCCGATCCTGGGCGGCTGGATCACCGACAGCTACAGTTGGCCGTGGATTTTCTTCATCAACGTCCCCATCGGTGTTTTCGCGGCGATGGTGGTGCAGCAGCAGCTCAAGGCGCGTCCGGTGGTCACCAGTCGCCAGCCGATGGACTACGTCGGGTTGATCACGCTGATCATCGGCGTCGGTGCGCTCCAGGTGATCCTCGACAAGGGCAACGACCTGGACTGGTTCGAGTCGAACTTCATCATCATTGGCGCGTTGATTTCGGTGATCGCCCTGGCGGTGTTCGTGATCTGGGAAATGACCGACCGCCATCCGGTGGTCAACCTGCGGCTGTTCGCCTATCGCAACTTCCGTATCGGCACCATCGTGCTGGTGGGTGGCTACGCCGGGTTCTTCGGCATCAACCTGATCCTGCCGCAGTGGCTGCAGACCCAGATGGGCTACACCGCCACCTGGGCCGGGCTGGCGGTGGCGCCCATCGGTATCCTGCCGGTGCTGATGTCGCCCTTCGTCGGCAAGTACGCCCACAAGTTCGACCTGCGCCTGTTGGCCGGGCTGGCGTTCCTGGCCATCGGCCTGAGCTGCTTCATGCGGGCAGGCTTCAACAACGAAGTGGACTTCCAGCACATCGCCCTGGTGCAGTTGTTCATGGGCATCGGCGTGGCGTTGTTCTTCATGCCGACGCTGAGCATCCTGATGTCGGACCTGCCGCCGCACCAGATTGCCGATGGCGCCGGGTTGGCGACGTTCCTGCGGACCCTGGGCGGCAGCTTTGCGGCGTCGCTCACCACCTGGATCTGGATCCGTCGGGCCGACATGCATCATGCCTACCTGAGCGAGAGCATCAGCACGTTCGAACCGAGTACCCGCGAGGCCCTCAACCAGCTAGGCGGCGCGAGCGCGCCGGCGTATGCCCAGCTCGATCAGATTCTTACCAGTCAGGCGTACATGCTTTCCACCGTGGATTACTTCACGTTGTTGGGGTGGGCGTTCATGGGGTTGATTGTGTTGGTGTGGTTGGCGAAGCCGCCGTTTGCGGCGAAGGCGGGGCCGGCTTCGGCGGGGCATTGATCCGCAAGTGAAACGCGATCTCAAGTGTGGAGATCCTATTCACTTGAAATCATTGTGGCGAGGGAGCTTGCTCCCGCTGGGCTGCGCAGCAGCCCCTTTGTGAGTGCTTCGCACTCAAGCGGGAGCAAGCTCCCTCGCCACAGGGGCATTCAGGTTGGGTCAGGTACTGGTAGTTGCGGCGGCGGGGCAAACCCGAACGGCGCCAACGCAAACCCTTGTTCATCCACCTGCAGCGCCCAGCCTTGCTTGTCCCAGTCCCCCAGCACGATGCGTCTCGCTGCATGTTCGCCGAGTTGCAGCTTGTGGATGGCGGGGCGGTGGGTGTGGCCGTGGATCAGGGTCTGTACGCCGTACTGCTGCATGATCCGCGGGATTTCTTCAGGCGTGACGTCGACGATGTCATTGGCCTTCATCCGTGTCTGTGCCCGGCTTTCGCTGCGCAGTTTACGCGCCAGTTTCTGCCGGCTGCCCAAGGGCAGGTGGCGCAGGATGAACAGCGTGACCGGGTTGCGCAGCCAGCGCCGCAGCTTCATGTAGCCTTCATCGCGGGTGCACAGGCTGTCGCCATGCATCAGCAGCACCGGCTCGCCGTTGAACTGCACGACACTCGGGTCCTTGACCAGGGTGCAACCAGCGGCCTTGCAGAAGGCCTGCCCCAGCATGAAATCGCGATTGCCGTGCATCAGGAAGATGGCCGTGCCGCTGTCGCTCAATGCGCGCAGGGCCTGGCAGATGGAGCGCTGGAACGGGGTCATGGCATCGTCGCCGATCCAGGCTTCGAAAAAATCGCCCAGGATGTACAACGCTTGCGCCGAGCGGGCGCGGGTGGCGAGTAAATCCAGAAACGCCCGGGTGATGTCCGGGCGCTCCTCTTCCAGATGCAAATCTGAAATCAGTAGTATCACTCAATGATCTCGGCTTTCTCGATGATCACGTCTTCTGCCGGGACGTCCTGGTGGCCAGCTTTGGACGTGGTGGAAACGCCCTTGATGCTGTCGACCACGTCGGTGCCTTCGATCACTTCACCGAACACGGCATAGCCCCAGCCCTGTACGGTCTTGGCGCTGTGGTTGAGGAAGCTGTTGTCAGCCACGTTGATGAAGAACTGCGCGGAGGCCGAATGCGGCTCCATGGTGCGGGCCATGGCAATGCTGTACTTCTTGTTCGGCAGGCCGTTGTCGGCTTCGTTCTGGATGCTTGGGCGCTTGTCTTTCTTTTCCTTCATGCCCGGCTCGAAACCGCCGCCCTGGATCATGAAGTTGCCGATGACGCGGTGGAAGACGGTGTTGGTGTAGTGACCGGCCTGGACATACTCGATGAAGTTGGCGACGGTCAGCGGCGCCTTTTCTTTGTTCAGTTGCAGAACGATGTCACCGTGGTTGGTGGTCAGTTTGACTTTGCTCATGATCGCTACTCTTTCTAGGAATTCTTGGGTTTTGGGGCTGTGAGGCCCGCAACCGGTCTGGCTATGATCGGCCAGGCTGGGCAGTTTAGCCTGCCAGGCACGAATTTCGAGGCTGTTTTTCATCGGGTCGTCGATTAAATTCAATCGTTTGCCGGCCTGGCCTGTCAGGTGCTTGACAGCATCGGCTATGATACGGGCTTTGATTTATCAGGCCGCACCCGGCCGCGCACTTGTCTGTTCAAGGATCCTATGAGCAAGCCCACTGTCGACCCTACCTCGAATTCCAAGACCGGCCCGGCCGTGCCGGTCAATTTCCTGCGCCCGATCATCCAGGCGGACCTGGATTCGGGTAAGCACACACAGATCGTCACCCGTTTCCCGCCGGAACCCAACGGCTACCTGCACATCGGCCATGCCAAGTCGATCTGCGTGAACTTTGGCCTGGCCGAGGAGTTCGGTGGCGTCACGCACCTGCGTTTCGACGACACCAACCCGGCCAAGGAAGACCAGGAATACATCGACGCGATCGAAAGCGACGTCAAGTGGCTGGGCTTCCAATGGTCCGGTGAAGTGCGCTATGCCTCGCAGTATTTCGACCAACTGCACGACTGGGCGGTGGAACTGATCAAGGCCGGCAACGCCTATGTCTGCGACCTGACCCCCGAGCAGGCCAAGGAATACCGTGGCAGTCTGACCGAGCCGGGCAAGAACAGCCCGTTCCGTGACCGCAGCGTGGAAGAGAACCTCGACCTGTTCGCCCGCATGCGCGCCGGTGAGTTCCCGGACGGTGCGCGGGTGTTGCGCGCCAAGATCGACATGGCCTCGCCGAACATGAACCTGCGCGACCCGATCATGTATCGCATCCGCCACGCCCATCACCACCAGACCGGTGACAAGTGGTGCATCTACCCCAACTATGACTTCACCCACGGCCAGTCGGACGCCATCGAAGGCATTACCCATTCGATCTGCACCCTGGAATTCGAAAGCCATCGTCCGCTGTACGAGTGGTTCCTCGAGCACCTGCCCGTGCCGGCCAACCCGCGCCAGTACGAGTTCAGCCGCCTGAACCTGAACTACACCATCACCAGCAAGCGCAAGCTCAAGCAACTGGTGGACGAGAAGCACGTCAACGGCTGGGACGACCCGCGCATGTCGACGCTGTCGGGCTTCCGGCGTCGTGGCTACACGCCGAAATCGATCCGCAACTTCTGCGAGATGGTCGGCACCAACCGTTCCGACGGCGTGGTGGACTTCGGCATGCTGGAGTTCAGCATCCGTGACGACCTCGACCACAGCGCCCCGCGCGCCATGTGCGTGCTGCGTCCGCTGAAGGTGGTGATCACCAACTACCCGGAAGGCCAGGTCGAGAACCTCGAGCTGCCGTGCCATCCGAAAGAGGACATGGGCGTGCGCGTCCTGCCGTTCGCCCGGGAGATCTACATCGACCGCGACGACTTCATGGAAGAGCCGCCAAAGGGCTACAAGCGCCTGGAACCGGCCGGTGAAGTGCGCCTGCGCGGCAGCTACGTGATCCGCGCCGACGAAGCCATCAAGGATGCCGATGGCAACATCGTCGAGCTGCGCTGCTCCTACGACCCGGACACCCTGGGCAAGAACCCGGAAGGGCGCAAGGTCAAGGGCGTGATCCACTGGGTGCCGGCTGCCGCCAGCGTCGAGTGCGAAGTGCGCCTGTACGATCGCCTGTTCCGTTCACCGAACCCGGAGAAGGCCGAAGACAGCGCCAGCTTCCTGGACAACATCAACCCTGACTCCCTGCAAGTACTTACCGGTTGTCGTGCCGAGCCATCGTTGGGCAACGCACAGCCGGAAGACCGTTTCCAGTTCGAGCGCGAAGGTTACTTCTGCGCGGATATCAAGGACTCAAAACCCGGTCGTCCGGTCTTCAACCGTACCGTGACCTTGCGTGATTCCTGGGGTCAGTGATCAAGTCTTAAGGGAAACCCTGTGCTAACGATCTACAACACGCTCACCAAGAGCAAAGAAGTCTTCAAGCCGCTGGATGGCAACAAGGTGCGCATGTACGTCTGCGGGATGACCGTGTACGACTACTGCCACCTTGGGCATGGCCGCAGCATGGTCGCCTTCGACCTGGTAACCCGCTGGCTGCGCTACAGCGGTTATGACCTGACCTATGTGCGCAACATCACCGACATCGAAGACAAGATCATCAATCGGGCCCGCGAGAACGGCGAGCCCTACGATGCGTTGACCGCCCGCATGATCGAGGCCATGCACGAGGACGAGGCGCGCCTCAATATTCTCAAGCCGGACCTGGAGCCTCGTGCCACGGATCACATTCCCGGCATGCTGGCGATGATCCAGACCCTGATCGACAAGGGCTATGCCTACGCAGCGGGCAATGGCGACGTGTATTACCGCGTTGCCAAGTTCATGGGCTACGGCAAGTTGTCGCGCAAGAAAATCGAAGACCTGCGCATCGGCGCACGCATCGAGGTCGGCGAGTCGAAAGAAGACCCGCTGGATTTCGTGCTGTGGAAAGCCGCCAAGCCGGGTGAGCCGAGCTGGGAATCGCCGTGGGGCGCCGGGCGTCCGGGCTGGCACATCGAGTGCTCGGTGATGTCCACCTGCTGCCTGGGCGAGACCTTCGATATCCATGGCGGCGGCAGCGACCTGGAGTTCCCGCACCACGAGAACGAGATCGCCCAGAGCGAAGCGGCTTCCGGCAAGACCTACGCCAACGCGTGGATGCATTGCGGCATGATCCGGATCAACGGCGAGAAGATGTCCAAGTCCTTGAACAACTTCTTCACCATCCGCGACGTGCTCGACAAGTACCACCCCGAGGTCGTGCGTTACCTGCTGGTGTCCAGTCACTACCGCAGCGCCATCAACTATTCGGAAGACAACCTCAAGGACGCCAAGGGCGCCCTGGAGCGTTTCTACCATGCGTTGAAAGGCCTGCCGAGCGTGCCTGCCGCCGGTGGCGAAGCCTACGTGGCGCGGTTTACCGAAGTGATGAACGACGACTTCGGCACGCCGGAAGCCTGCGCGGTGCTGTTTGAAATGGTGCGTGAGATCAACCGCCTGCGCGAGAGTGATCTCAATGCGGCGGCGGGCCTGGCGGCACGCCTGAAGGAACTGGCCAATGTGCTGGGGGTGTTGCAGCTCGAGGCGGATGACTTCCTCCAGGCCGGTGCCGAAGGCCGCGTGGACGCCGCCGAGGTCGAGGCATTGATCCAGGCGCGCCTGACCGCGCGGGCCAACAAGGACTGGGCCGAATCCGACCGTATCCGCGATCAGCTCACCGCCATGGGCGTGGTGCTGGAAGACGGGAAGGGCGGCACGACCTGGCGTCTGGCCGACTAGAATCTTTTAGCGTTCGCAATACCCCTGTGGGAGCGGGCTTGCTCGCGAATGCGCTGTATCAGTGAGTGATTTGTTGACTGATACGCCGCATTCGCGAGCAAGCCCGCTCCCACAGTTTTTTTGCATGCCAACCCTGGCAATCATTGTTTTATGAGCTAGTACTGTCAGGTCGACCCGACGTTCACTGACAGGCGCCTCTCTCATGTTGGCTCATTGGTCTCTCGCGGCAATTCATCTCCTGGCCTTCGCCCTTGGCTTCTGGGCGGTGCTGACGCGCGGCACGGCACTGCGGCGCGTGGCGGATGGCGCGGACGCGGTTCGCAACGTGCTGGTGGCGGATAACGTGTGGGGCGTGTCGGCGCTGGTGCTGTTGGTGACCGGGGGGATGCGGGCGTTCGCGGGGTTCGAAAAAGGCTCGGACTACTACCTGCATCAACCGCTGTTTCACCTGAAGATGACGCTGTTGCTGCTGATCCTGTTGCTGGAAATCGCGCCAATGATCGCCCTGGTCAAATGGCGCATAGCCTTGGGCAAGGGCATGGCTGTCGATCCGTCACGGGCTGGCCGGTTTGCCCGGGTCAGCCACATCGAAGCCTTGCTGCTGGTCTTGATGGTGGTGGCGGCCACCGGCATGGCGCGGGGTGTGAGCCTGGGCTGAGCTGCCACGCGCGCCTGCTTCACCGCCATTAAAACGAAACGTCTGACAGCCAGGCTACGAGCCATGCCATTAGTATCGGTTCACGGGCTGGACGACAATCAAGAGGCGGGGTGGATCGGGGTAAGGCTCGATCGGCCGGAATCTTTAGCCAGCCATTGCGGCGATGCAAACGGGCTGGCTACGGACTGCTGCAAGGCTCAGGGCGTTTGCGGCTTGTCGGGGGCGGTGAGGCCTGCCTGAATACGTTGGTAGATCTCTTCGCGGTGTACCGCGACGTTTTTCGGGGCGTTGATGCCGATCCGGACTTGTTGGCCGCTAACGCCCAGAATGGTGATCGTGATGTCGTCACCAATGTTTATGCTTTCACCGACTTTGCGGGTGAGTATCAGCATGGTGTTCTCCTTGATTGCTTTATAGGGCACCTGATTCAGACAGTGCAGATGTCGGTACTGCTTATAGATTAGTGCTAAGTGTCACAACGTGGGTGCCTCTTTCTGACGTGCAGACGCAGCATTAATTCCCAGAGTGAATTCCCAGGGTGCGACTATACAGAGACGTCGGGCAGGATTCTCGTGTTTTGAGCGTCGTTCGCGGGGTTCTTGCTGGATGTGAGTGTTAAAATCCGTGCCTCATGTCTTCCAGGGGAAACGTTGTGCGCAAATTGGCTTGGGTTATCGCGGTATTGATGCTGGCTGGGTGTGGTGAAGGGCGTGACGCCGAGGCACCGAAGCCCAAACCCGCCGCGACCTCCGCGCCGGCTGCCGCTGCCGCGCCGCAATGGGCGGTCGAGGTTCGAGGCGAGACCCCGCAAGCGATCAGCGACCTGACCGGGTGGCTCATCGAGCACAGCTTCATGTCGACCGTGGTGCGGGAAAATGGCAAGGAGCGAGTGCTGGTCGGCCCATTCAACTCCAAGGCCGACGCTGAAGCAGGTCAGGAGAAAATCACCGCTGCCCTGGTCCGGGCGAAAAAGCGCAACATCGAGACCCTGGTGGTGGATTACCCGACGGCCCAATAATCGGGCAGCACCCCATCAACGGTGGGCGCGAGCTTGCTCGCGAAAGCGTCGGATCAGTCAGCATTGATGTTGGCTGATATACCGCCATCGCGAGAAAGCTCGCTCCCACAGCCGATTGTGTTTTCACTCGGGTGAGTCAGCCGCAGGCCTTGAGGTCCACCGGCCCGACGAACTCGTTACCGTGCCCCATGACGCACGCCACACTCTGGTTGCGTTGGCGTTCCCAGCTTTCGACCGGGTAGGTCTTGTCCCAGGCTTCGTACAGGCGTCTGTCCTGTTTCGACAAGCGCAGGCCGTACTGCTTGCTCATGTAGAAGTAGGTGCGGGCGATCATGCCGCGAATGGACGGGCGGGGCATGACCTTCTTGGCCTTGAAATCCACCTGGGTCAGGCACGAACCGTATTGGCCCTTCTGCACCGGCAGCCAGCCGAAGCTGAAATTGTTCCGGTCGCCATTCACTTCGCCAATGCTCGGCACCAGGTTATGCAGGTCGGCCTCGGCCCGTTGATAGACCGGGTCGTAGCGGGTGCATTGTTTGCGGCCGCCTTCCTGCCAGCATTGGCGCTGATGGCCGATCTGCCACGCCGGAACAATGTGCTCCCACTCGATGCGCGCGGCGCGGCTGGCATTCTTGCGCGGCACGTAGCCGCAAGCCGCCAGGTTCACGCGATTGCCGGTGTACTTGCAGCCGCAGTAGAACTCGGTGGATTGCGGCGCGTAGAGTTTCCAGGCGATTTTCTTGGCTTCGTTGAAGGTGCGCGGCGCAGCGGCCTGTGCCCCCATCGCGGCGAAAGCCAGCAATAAAGCAAAACAGCGAACACTCATCACGCTCAATCTTCCTTCGGCACAACCCAGAAAACCTGCACACCGCCATCGTCGCGATAGGCGAGGGTCACGTTGTCGTTCTCGTCGATTTCTTCCAGCAGGCGTTCCCACTCATCCACCGGCTCATCGGGAAGACGGAAGATCAGGGCGGCCTTGGCTTTTTGAGCGGTGGGACCGTTGATGATTTTCGAGACGCGAAGGGCGAGTCGTGCGTAGGCGTCTAAAGGGGAAGTTGCAGCGGAGGGCGGGGCCACAGGATTATCCTTATTAAGCTGTACGTGCATACAGTATTTAACCGTAGGCATTTACGCAACTACTTAAAATTCAAGAAAATCGTCTGACAGCGCTTTTGGCGTTTTGATGTAGGAGGAGAATTTTTATTTGCAGACGCGACAGATAAAGCCGACCGCTGTACCTTCAACCGATGGCCTCGGCCGGGCACTCGATCGCGCCTATCGCGACGTTGACAAATCAGCAAACCCTTACCATAGTTCACTTCACGCAAACGTTTGCGCGGCGTTCCGTGCAATGATTTGCCCACAATAATCATAAGATCGGAGTGAACCCATGAAGTTGCCATTCGCTGGACGTCTCCTCGCTGTCGCCATGCTCGCGGCCGCATCCGCTGCGCTGCCTCTCTCCTCGGCATTTGCCCAGACCGCTGAAAAACCCAAGGTCGCTTTGGTCATGAAATCCCTGGCCAACGAGTTCTTCCTCACCATGGAAGACGGCGCCAAGGCCTATCAGAAGGAACACTCCGCCGATTTCGAGTTGATCTCCAACGGGATCAAGGATGAAACCGACACAGCCAACCAGATCCGTATCGTCGAGCAGATGATCGTGTCCAAGGTCGATGCACTGGTCATCGCACCCGCCGATTCCAAGGCGATGGTGCCGGTGATCAAGAAAGCCGTCGACGCCGGTATCACCGTCATCAACATCGATAACCAACTCGACCCCGCCGTGGTCAAGAGCAAGAACATCAACGTGCCGTTCGTAGGCCCGGACAACCGCAAGGGCGCCCGCCTGGTCGGTGAATACCTGGCCAAGCAGCTCAAGGCCGGTGACGAAGTCGGCATCATCGAAGGTGTTTCCACCACCACCAACGCCCAGGCGCGCACCGCAGGCTTCAAGGACGCGATGGAAGCGGCGCAGATCAAGGTCGTGTCACTGCAATCGGGCGACTGGGAAATCAACAAGGGCAACCAGGTGGCCGCTTCGATGCTCAGCGAATACCCGGACATCAAGGCGCTGCTGGCCGGCAACGACAGCATGGCGGTCGGCGCCGTCTCGGCCGTGCGCGCGGCGGGCAAGGCGGGCAAGGTCCAAGTGGTCGGCTACGACAACATCAATGCCATCAAGCCGATGCTCAAGGACGGTCGCGTCCTGGCCACGGCCGACCAGTTCGCTGCCAAGCAGGCGGTGTTCGGCATCGAGACGGCCCTGAAGATGCTCAAGGGCGAGAAAGTCGACAGCGGTGCCAATGGCGTGATCGAAACGCCGGTCGAGCTGGTTACGAAGTAATCATCCTGGCGATGTAGCGGTGCTCGCCCATCCGGGCGAGCGCATGGAGAGTCTTTATGTCCGTTTTTGACCCGAACGCTGTCCTGTCTGTCAGCGGCATCGGTAAAACCTATGCCCAGCCAGTACTGACCGGCATCGACCTGACGTTGATGCGCGGGGAAGTGTTGGCGCTGACCGGTGAAAATGGCGCCGGCAAAAGCACCTTGTCCAAGATCATCGGCGGGCTGGTGACGCCGACGACCGGGCAGATGCAATTTCTGGGGCAGGACTATCGTCCCGGCAGCCGTACCCAGGCGGAAGAGTTGGGCGTACGCATGGTGATGCAGGAGCTCAACCTGCTGCCGACCCTTTCCGTGGCGGAGAACCTGTTTCTCGACAATTTGCCCAGTTGCGGTGGCTGGATCAGCCGCAAGCAATTGCGCAAGGCAGCCATCGAGGCCATGGCCCAAGTGGGGCTTGATGCGATCGATCCGGACACGCCGGTGGGTGAGTTGGGCATCGGCCACCAGCAGATGGTCGAGATCGCCCGCAACCTGATCGGCGATTGCCGTGTGCTGATTCTCGATGAGCCGACCGCCATGCTGACGGCGCGGGAAGTCGAGATGCTGTTCGAACAGATCACCCGCCTGCAGGCTCGGGGCGTGTCGATCATCTACATTTCCCATCGCCTCGAAGAACTGGCACGGGTGGCCCAGCGCATCGCGGTGTTGCGTGACGGCAACCTGGTCTGCGTCGAGCCGATGGCCAACTACAACAGTGAGCAACTGGTGACCCTGATGGTCGGCCGGGAGCTGGGCGAGCATATCGACCTGGGCCCCCGCCAGATCGGTGCGCCGGCGCTGACGGTCAAGGGCCTGACCCGTTCCGACAAAGTCCGCGATGTGTCCTTCGAAGTGCGCAGCGGCGAGATCTTCGGCATCTCCGGCCTGATCGGGGCCGGGCGTACCGAGCTGTTGCGGTTGATCTTCGGTGCCGATACCGCCGACAGCGGCAGCGTGGCGCTGGGTTCGCCAGCCAAGGCGGTGAGCATTCGCTCCCCGGCCGATGCGGTGGCCCACGGTATCGCGCTGATCACCGAAGACCGCAAGGGCGAAGGCCTGTTGCTGACTCAATCCATCGCCGCCAACATCGCGCTGGGCAACATGCCGGAGATTTCCAGTGCCGGCGTCGTCAATGGCGATGCAGAGCTGAGCCTTGCGCAGCGGCAGATCGATGCCATGCGCATCCGCAGTTCCAGCCCCACGCAATTGGTGTCCGAGCTGTCGGGCGGCAATCAACAGAAGGTGGTGATCGGCCGCTGGCTCGAACGCGACTGTTCGGTGCTGCTGTTCGACGAGCCAACCCGTGGCATCGACGTGGGTGCCAAGTTCGACATTTATGCGTTGCTCGGTGAACTGACTCGCCAGGGCAAGGCGCTGGTCGTGGTGTCCAGTGACCTGCGCGAGCTGATGCTGATCTGCGACCGGATCGGCGTGCTCTCCGCCGGGCGCCTGATCGACACCTTCGAGCGCGACAGCTGGACCCAGGATGACTTGCTGGCGGCCGCGTTCGCCGGCTACCAGAAACGTGATGCGTTGCTCAACGAGGCAGCGCCTAGGGAACTCTCATGAAAACCGTATCCGCCGTCGGTAAATCGAGTGGCAACTTCTATGGCCTGGGCACTTACCTGGGCCTGGCCGGCGCGTTGCTGGCGATGGTCGCGCTGTTCTCGACCCTGAGCAGCCATTTCCTGTCGTACGACACCTTCAGTACCCTGGCTAACCAGATTCCCGACCTCATGGTGCTGGCGGTCGGCATGACGTTCATTTTGATTATCGGCGGCATCGACCTGTCGGTGGGGTCGGTGCTGGCGCTGGCGGCCTCGACCGTCAGCGTGGCCGTCCTCGGCTGGGGCTGGAGCGTCTGGCCGTCGGCCTTGCTCGGCATGGCCGTGGCGGCGCTGGCGGGCACGGTCACCGGCTCGATTACCGTGGCATGGCGGATCCCGTCGTTCATCGTCTCCCTCGGCGTGCTGGAAATGGCCCGGGGCCTGGCGTACCAGATGACCGGCTCGCGAACCGCCTACATCGGCGATTCCTTCGCCTGGCTGTCCAACCCGATTGCCTTCGGCATTTCCCCTTCGTTCATCATCGCCTTGCTGGTGATCTTCATTGCCCAGGCCGTGTTGACCCGCACGGTGTTCGGTCGCTACCTGATCGGCATCGGCACCAACGAAGAGGCCGTGCGCCTGGCGGGCATCAATCCAAAGCCGTACAAGATTCTGGTGTTCAGCCTCATGGGCCTGCTTGCGGGTGTTGCGGCGCTGTTCCAGATTTCGCGCCTGGAAGCCGCAGACCCGAACGCCGGTTCCGGGCTCGAATTGCAGGTGATCGCGGCGGTGGTGATCGGCGGCACCAGTCTGATGGGCGGGCGTGGCTCGGTCATCAGCACCTTCTTTGGCGTGCTGATCATCTCGGTGCTCGCGGCAGGCCTGGCGCAGATCGGCGCCAGCGAGCCGACCAAGCGCATCATCACCGGTGCGGTGATCGTGGTGGCGGTCGTGCTCGATACCTACCGCAGCCATCGCGCCAGTCGGCGAGGCTGAACCATGGCAACGATCAAGGATGTGGCGGCGCTCGCGGGGATCTCCTACACGACCGTGTCCCACGTGGTGAACAAGACGCGGCCGGTCAGTGAGGAGGTGCGGCGCAAGGTCGAGGCGGCCATCGAGCGCCTGGACTATGTGCCCAGCGCGGTGGCCCGTTCGCTCAAGGCCAAGACCACCGCGACCATCGGCCTGCTGGTGCCCAACAGCCTCAACCCTTATTTCGCCGAGCTGGCCCGGGGCATCGAGGATTACTGTGAGCGCAACGGTTACTGCGTGATCCTGTGCAATTCCGACGACAACCCGGACAAGCAGCGCAGTTACCTGCGGGTGCTGCTGGAAAAACGCATCGACGGCCTGATCGTCGCCTCGGCCGGCGGCGATGTCGGCCTGGTGGAAGGCTTAACTGGGGTGCGTACACCCATGGTGATCGTCGACCGTGGGCTCGACGGCATCGACGCCGACCTGGTGCGCATCGATCATGAGTTCGGCGCGTACCTGGCGACCCGCCACCTGCTGGAACTGGGCCACCGGGACATCGCCTTCATCGGCGGGCCGGCCGACACCAGTGTGGCGCAGATGCGCCTGGCGGGTTACTGCCGGGCGCTGGAAGAGGCGGGGATCGAACGGCCGGTCGAACACATGCTTGAAAGCGATTTCACCAGCACCGGTGGCTACCGTGCCGCCGCCGAACTGCTTGACCGGCAGCCGCCCAGCGCGATCTTCGCGGCCAACGACATGATCGGCATCGGCGTGCTGCGCGCCGCCGCTGAGCGCAACGTGCGCGTGCCCAGCGAATTGTCGGTGATCGGTTTCGATGACATCCAGATGAGCCGCTACGTCTACCCGGCGTTGACCACGGTCGGGCAGTCGATCCTGCAACTGGGCGAAATGGCCGCCGAGGTGCTGCTGCGCCGCATCGCGACGCCGGGCCTCGCCACTGACCAGCGGATCGTGACGCCCAGCATTGTCTTGCGAGAGTCGACTGCGCCGCTGTCCGGCACATTCGCCCAATACCGCTGAACCGAATTGATGAGTACTGATGTATGCCAGCAAAAGTAGTGGTAATAGGCAGCCTGAACATGGACCTGGTCACCCGGGCACCGCGCCTGCCCCGTGGCGGTGAAACGCTGATCGGCCAGTCGTTCTCCACCATCCCCGGCGGCAAGGGCGCCAACCAAGCGGTGGCGGCCGCGCGCCTGGGCGCGCAGGTGGCCATGGTCGGGTGCGTGGGCAGCGATGCCTACGGCCAGCAATTGCGTGGAGCACTGCTGGACGAGGGGATCGATTGCCAGGCGGTCGGTGTCGTGGAAGGCTCCAGTGGCGTGGCCCTGATCGTGGTCGATGACAACAGCCAGAATGCGATCGTGATCGTGGCCGGTGCCAACGGTGCGCTGACTCCCGCCGTGCTGGACAGCGTCGATGAGGTGCTGCAAGGCGCCGATGTGATCATCTGCCAGCTCGAAGTGCCGGACGCCACCGTGGGGCACGCCCTCAAGCGTGGCCGCGAACTGGGCAAAATCGTCATTCTCAACCCGGCACCGGCGTCCCATGCGTTGCCGGCCCACTGGTACGGCTACGTCGATTACCTCATCCCCAATGAAAGCGAAGCCGCGGTCCTCAGCGGGTTGGCGGTGGACTCCCTGGACACCGCCGAAGCCGCCGCGACGCAGTTGATGAGTGCGGGCGCCGGCAAGGTGATCGTGACCCTGGGGGCCCAGGGCCTGATGTTCGCCAACGGCAGCAGCTTCGAGCATTTCCCGGCGCCCCGGGTCAAGGCAGTGGACACCACGGCGGCAGGCGATACCTTTGTCGGTGGTTTCGCCGCCGCCCTGGCGAGCGGCAAAAGCGAGGTCGAGGCGATTCGTTTCGGCCAGGTTGCCGCCGCGCTGTCGGTCACCCGCGCGGGCGCGCAGCCCTCTATCCCCACCTTGCAGGAAGTACAGGCGTTCAAGGCATGAAAAAGACTCCGTTGTTGAATGTGGCACTGTCGCGACTGATCGCTTCGCTGGGTCATGGCGACAAAGTGGTGATCGGCGATGCCGGCCTGCCGGTGCCGCCAGGCGTCGAGTTGATCGACCTGGCGTTGACCCATGGCATTCCTGATTTTGTCAGCACCCTGAAAGTGGTGCTCAGTGAGATGCAGGTGGAAAGCCATGTCCTGGCCGAAGAAATCCTCGAGAAGCAACCCGCGGCCCTGACGACACTGGATGCCCTGCAGGCCGAGGGTGCGCTGGGCACGCGGACGATGGTCAGCCACGAGCAGTTCAAGATTCTTAGCCGACAGGCTCGGGCGATCATTCGCACAGGAGAATGCTCTCCGTACTGCAACATCGTGCTGATCGCTGGGGTCACGTTCTAACCCGTCGTTGTCGTGTTCTTTCAACCTTGCACAAGGAGTGCGCCATGCACCGCTATGCTCAGAAAATGCATCACCTGTTCCGGAGCCTGCTGCTTTTGTCCCTGATCACCGCTACGAGCGCCCACGCGGCGGAAAAAATCGACTTGATCATCGACACCGATCCTGGCGCCGATGACGTGGTGGCGCTGTTGTTCGCCCTGGCTTCGCCGGAGGAACTGAACATCCGCGCCCTGACCACCGTCGCCGGCAATGTGCGCCTGGACAAGACCTCGCGCAACGCTCGCCTGGCGCGGGAATGGGCAGGGCGCGAAGAGGTGCCGGTCTATGCCGGGGCGCCGAAGCCGCTGATGCGTACGCCGATCTACGCCGAGAACATCCATGGCAAGGAAGGCCTGTCGGGCGTCACCGTGCACGAGCCGAAGAAAGGCCTGGCCAAGGGCAACGCCGTCAACTACCTGATCGACACCCTCAAGGCCGCCAAACCCCATAGCATCACCATTGCCATGCTCGGTCCGCAGACCAACCTGGCGTTGGCGCTGGTCCAGGAGCCCGACATTGTCCAGGGCATCAAGGAAGTGGTGATCATGGGCGGCGCGCACTTCAACGGCGGCAACATCACGCCGGTGGCTGAGTTCAACCTGTTCGCCGATCCCCAAGCGGCCGAAGTGGTGGCCAAGAGCGGGGTGAAACTGACGTACCTGCCGCTGGACGTGACCCACAAGATGCTCACCAGCGAAGCGCGCCTGAAGCAGATCGCGGCGGTCAACAACAATGCCAGCAAACTGGTCGGCGACATCCTCAACGAATACATCAAGGGCGACATGGAACACTACGGCCTGACAGGCGGCCCGGTGCATGATGCGACGGTGATTGCCTACCTGCTCAAGCCACAACTGTTCACCGGTCGTTCGGTCAATGTCGTGGTCGACAGTCGCGAGGGCCCGACGTTCGGCCAGACCATCGTCGATTGGTACGATGGCCTGAAAGCGCCGAAGAACGCCTTCTGGGTCGAGAACGGTGATGCCCAGGGCTTTTTCGACCTGCTGACCGAGCGCCTGGCGCGGCTCAAGTAAGCGGTCCCAAGCAACAGACCTGTGGGGCCCGTTCGGCTCCCACGGGTTGTTCATGTCGCCTCAATCCACCGCATCGATCAGGCTTGGATAGCGCTCGAATGCCTGCTGGATAAAGCCGCGGGCGACTTCCGTCCCCAACTCCTTCACCAACAGTTCTATGCCGATGATCGCCAGCTCTTCCGGGCTGCTCGGGCTATAGGAACTGTGGCCCTCCGACCATTTGGCCTTGATGGTGGCTTCGATGCTGAGGGTGCTCATGGTGATGCTCGCGCGTTGGAGGGCTGTGGGCTGAGTTAAACATTTTTGCCCGGGGTTTGGCACTGCGACTTAGGCATCAGGGGAGGGCTGTGCGACACTTGGCCTTTGATTCTTTCAGGGAGAGCTGCAGTGCAGATCGATTTGAACGCGCCAGGCGGCCTGACCTTGGAGGCGGTTCGCCAATTGCTAGCCTCAGCCAGCGATGATGAGCATACCCAGCTGCGTGTGACCCGGGAGGGCATCGCCTACCTGTCGTCGGGTGTGGTCGGTGGCACCGATATCGGTGGCTTGCTGTTCCGCCTCGAGACCTGGGCGAAAGGTTCCGGCTACGTGGGGCGGGTCGCCGCCAGCGATGAGGTCTGGGTGATGCAGATCTATAACGCGCTGAAAGACAACTGGCCGAATCCACCCTTCGATTACATCGACGTTTACTGAGCGGCGTTCATATTCAGTCACGATTGAGCGCTGAACGAGGCGTTGGCCTCAGGCAAACTGCCGGTTTTTCGCAGGTGGCAGGCTGATAGGGCCGGTGTTGAAACCAAAGCGCCGTTTAGGCTGTCGCACGTTCTCTGTTTATTTATCAAGAAAGGAGGCTTCATGCCTTGGAAGCTTGCGTCATTGAGTACTGTGCTGGTCGTTGCGCTCTTGAGCGGTTGCAGCAGCACATCCGAGTCGACCCCCGATCCAGTGGCCACCGACGCCGGTAACGGCCGCTGCGACGCAAAAGGCGCCGAATTCGCCATTGGCAAGCAGGCCTCGCCGCAATTGCTGGAGCAGGCCCGTACGCGCGCCGGAGCGCAGAACGCTCGCATCCTCAAGCCCAATGACATGGTGACGCTCGAGTACCGTTCCGATCGGCTGAACCTCACGACCGATGCCAAGCTGGTGGTCAATCGAGTCAACTGCGGCTAAGCGTAAGGTTTACCGCCGCCCATAAAAAACCCCGTCACATGGACGGGGTTTTTTAGCGCGCCGAGAAATTACTCTCCGCGAACCTGTGCAGCTTGCATACCCTTTTGGCCTTTCTCAGCCACGAAGGAAACGGTTTGGCCTTCTTTCAGGCTCTTGAAACCGTCGCTTTCGATAGCTTTGAAGTGTACGAACAGGTCGTCACCGCCACCTGTAGGAGTGATGAAGCCGAAGCCTTTTTCATCGTTGAACCATTTAACGGTGCCGGTTTGGCGATTAGACATGGTGTATCTCCAAGAAACATATATTTTCAGTGTACTGTGCTGCTCAGGCCAACTGGGCACACCTGGGTATCATAGTCGAAATGTTCGATTTGGGAGCCCCCCGCAGGCGCTGTTTGCCAATCAGTCGTGTTTTCTTTACCGTCTGAACACGCTGGAAGCCCCGGTTTTAAAGGCTGTCAGCGGAAAGTAAAGGCGATAAAAAAAGCTGTAAAACCTGCGTTAATCGTCGGAAAAAAGGCTGATTCGGCAGGTTTTATCGATTCAGGGTCACCTCAAAAGCCTGCCTGGCTCACTTTTTCGCCGGAGCCTGGGCCTTGCATTTGGCGATTTCACCGAGGGCTTTGCGTTGCAGGGCCTCGGGTGCCTTGTTGTCCATCAGGGCCTGGATATCGGCGGCCGGGTAGGACTTGATCGCATCGGCGCCGCACGCACAATGGGATTTGGCCGCCGCTTCTCCGATCTGTGGTGTAGCCGCTTGGGTGCACTGGGCCATGTATTTGTCGCGCTCGCCCTTGGGCCAGTCGGCATGGGCGGACAGCGGAAGCAGCAGGACAAGGGGGGCGACGGCTGCGAGCAAGGTATTCAGACGCATGCGAAGATGCTCCTTTTGGGTCAATGTCTTGTTATCTGAGGCGTTGGGCTCGTTTCAGTTCAGCACTGTGGCATAAAAACCGTGGATTTACGCTGGCGGCGATTCGAGCGCGGCGATGACCGTTCATCTGTGCTAGCATGCCGGGCTCGGGTATTTTCAAGGCCCCGGATGACCACGGGTCCCGGTGGCGGCAAATGTTCGATTTAACCCTGATTTGAATCCCAGTCACTCTGGTTCGGTTTCCACGGTTGGCCGCAAGGCTCCTGCCGCTGTAAGGCAGGCGTTCGTCATTGAATGGCCTGGACTGGATCTTGTACTGGCTCATCCCAACCCACGTGACCTTTGGTAGGGGTCACCACTAGGAGAGGAGGCGCCATGCCAACTATTACTCTTCCCGACGGCAGTCAACGTTCATTCGACCACCCGGTTTCCGTAGCCGAGGTCGCCGCATCCATCGGTGCGGGCCTGGCCAAGGCCACCCTGGCCGGCAAGGTCAACGGCAAGCTGGTCGACGCCAGTGACGTCATCGACAGCGACGCTACGCTGCAAATCATCACGCCCAAGGATGAAGAGGGGCTGGAGATCATTCGCCACTCTTGCGCGCACCTGGTCGGTCATGCGGTCAAGCAGCTGTACCCGAGCGCGAAGATGGTCATCGGGCCGGTCATCGACGAAGGCTTCTATTACGACATCGCCTTCGAGCGTCCCTTTACGCCGGAAGACATGGCCGCCATCGAACAGCGCATGCAGCAGCTGATCGAGAAAGATTACGACGTGATCAAGAAGGTCACCCCGCGCGCCGAAGTCATCGAAGTGTTCAAGGCCCGTGGCGAGGACTATAAGCTGCGTCTGGTGGAAGACATGCCGGACGAGCAGGCCATGGGCCTGTACTACCACGAAGAATACGTCGACATGTGCCGTGGCCCGCACGTGCCCAATACCCGCTTCCTGAAATCCTTCAAGCTGACCAAGCTGTCCGGCGCCTACTGGCGTGGCGATGCCAAGAACGAGCAATTGCAGCGCGTCTATGGCACGGCCTGGGCCGACAAGAAGCAACTGGCAGCCTACATCCAGCGCATCGAGGAAGCCGAGAAACGCGACCACCGCAAGATCGGCAAGCGCCTGGGCCTGTTTCACACCCAGGAAGAGTCGCCGGGCATGGTGTTCTGGCACCCGAACGGCTGGACCCTGTACCAGGTGCTCGAACAGTACATGCGCCAGGTCCAGCGTGAAAACGGCTACCTGGAGATCAAGACGCCGCAAGTGGTGGACCGCAGCCTGTGGGAAAAATCCGGGCACTGGGCCAACTACGCCGACAACATGTTCACCACCCAGTCGGAAAACCGCGACTACGCGATCAAGCCGATGAACTGCCCTTGCCACGTGCAGGTGTTCAACCAGGGGCTCAAAAGCTACCGCGAGCTGCCGATGCGCCTGGCCGAGTTCGGTGCCTGCCACCGCAACGAGCCATCGGGTGCCTTGCACGGCATCATGCGCGTGCGCGCCTTCACCCAGGACGACGCGCACATCTTCTGCACCGAAGAGCAGATGCAGGCCGAATCCGCCGCGTTCATCAAGCTGACGATGGACGTCTACCGTGACTTCGGCTTCACCGAAGTCGAGATGAAACTGTCCACTCGTCCGGAAAAACGCGTCGGCTCCGACGAATTGTGGGATCGCGCCGAGGCGGCACTGGCCGCAGCCCTCGACAGCGCGGGCCTTGCGTACGAGCTTCAGCCGGGCGAGGGGGCCTTCTACGGTCCGAAGATCGAATTCTCGCTGAAAGATTGCCTCGGTCGCGTGTGGCAATGTGGTACCTTGCAGCTCGATTTCAACCTGCCGATCCGTCTGGGCGCCGAATACGTGTCCGAAGACAACAGTCGCAAGCACCCGGTCATGCTTCACCGCGCGATCCTCGGTTCCTTCGAGCGTTTCGTCGGGATTCTGATCGAGCACTACGAGGGCGCGTTCCCCGCGTGGCTGGCGCCGACCCAGGCAGTGATCATGAATATCACTGATAAACAGGCAGATTTTGCCGCCGAGGTCGAAAAAACTCTCAACCAAAGCGGATTTCGTGCCAAGTCTGACTTGAGAAATGAAAAGATCGGCTTTAAAATCCGCGAGCATACTTTGCTCAAGGTTCCCTTTCTCTTGGTTATCGGAGATCGGGAGGTCGAGATGCAGACTGTCGCTGTGCGTACTCGTGAAGGTGCTGACCTGGGCTCGATGCCCGTCGCCCAATTCGCCGAGTTTCTCGCGCAAGCGGTTTCCCGGCGTGGTCGCCCAGATTCGGAGTAATTATTATTAAGCGTGATATGAGACAAGATAAACGAGCTGCACCGAAAGCCCCGATCAACGAGAATATCTCGGCACGCGAGGTTCGGTTAATTGGCGCTGACGGCGAGCAGATTGGCATCGTCTCGATTGATGAAGCGCTTCGAATTGCTGAAGAAGCCAAGCTTGATCTGGTAGAAATTTCCGCAGACGCAGTCCCACCGGTATGTCGGGTGATGGACTACGGCAAGTCGATCTTCGAGAAGAAGAAGCAGATTGCCGCGGCGAAGAAGAACCAGAAGCAGATTCAGGTAAAAGAAATCAAGTTTCGTCCAGGGACGGAGGAAGGGGATTACCAGGTAAAACTGCGCAACCTGGTACGTTTCCTGAGTGACGGGGACAGGGCCAAGGTATCCTTGCGATTCCGCGGCCGTGAGATGGCCCACCAGGAGCTGGGGATGGAACTCCTCAAGCGGGTTGAACAAGACCTGCTCGAGTACGGTTCGGTCGAACAGCATCCTAAGATGGAAGGACGCCAGCTGATCATGGTCATCGCCCCGAAAAAGAAGAAGTAATCACCAGGGCACGGCAGGCCTTGCGATTATGTTTATCAACTGAATGCGGAGTATCCGAACATGCCAAAGATGAAAACCAAGAGTGGTGCTGCTAAGCGGTTTCTGAAAACTGCTAACGGTATCAAGCACAAGCACGCTTTCAAGAGCCACATCCTGACCAAAATGTCGACCAAGCGTAAGCGTCAACTGCGCGGTAGCAGCTTGCTGCATCCGTCTGACGTGGCAAAAGTCGAGCGCATGCTGCGCCTTCGTTAATTTTTGGATCAAGAATAGAGGAAGTAACTCATGGCTCGTGTAAAGCGTGGCGTCATTGCCCGTAAGCGTCACAAGAAAATTATGAAACTTGCTAAAGGCTACTACGGTGCGCGTTCCCGCGTATTCCGTGTTGCCAAGCAAGCCGTAATCAAGGCAGGCCAATACGCCTACCGTGACCGTCGTCAGAAAAAACGTCAGTTCCGCGCTCTGTGGATTGCTCGTATCAATGCTGGTGCTCGTACCAACGGTCTGTCCTACAGCCGTTTGATCGCTGGCCTGAAAAAGGCGTCCATCGAGATCGACCGTAAGGTTCTGGCTGATCTGGCAGTGAACGAAAAAGCGGCGTTTGCTGCGATTGTCGAGAAAGCTAAAGCCACCTTGGCTTAAGTACCCCCGGCAGTCACCGGGGTCCACCTCTGTGGGCCTGGGTGTTAAACGTCATAAATAGGGGAAGAGCCTTAAAGCTCTTCCCCTATTTTGTATCTGGAGTCTGTACATGGAAAACCTGGATGCGCTGGTCTCTCAAGCACTAGAGGCTGTGCAAAGCGCTGAAGATATCAATGCCCTGGAGCAAATCCGGGTTCACTACCTTGGTAAGAAGGGCGAGTTGACTCAGGTGATGAAGACCCTGGGGAACCTGCCGGCCGAAGAGCGTCCGCAAGTCGGTGCGCTGATCAACGTCGCCAAGGAACGTGTCACAGAAGTCCTCAATGCGCGCAAGGCGTTGTTCGAGGAGGCCGACCTGGCTGCCAAGCTCGCCGCCGAGTCCATCGACGTGACCCTGCCTGGCCGTGGCCAGACCTCCGGCGGCCTGCATCCGGTAACCCGGACCCTGGAACGCATCGAGCAGTTCTTCACCCACATCGGCTACGGCATTGCCGAAGGCCCCGAGGTCGAAGACGACTACCACAACTTCGAAGCGCTCAACATCCCAGGCCACCACCCGGCCCGGTCGATGCATGACACCTTCTATTTCAATGCGAACATGCTGTTGCGCACCCATACCTCGCCGGTACAGGTCCGCACCATGGAGTCGCAACGTCCGCCGATCCGCATCGTCTGCCCGGGCCGTGTGTATCGCAGCGACTCCGATATCACCCACTCGCCGATGTTCCACCAGGTCGAAGGCCTGCTGGTGGATCGCGACATCAATTTCGCCGACCTCAAAGGCACCATCGAAGAGTTCCTGCGGGTGTTCTTCGAGAAAGAGCTGGCGGTACGTTTCCGCCCTTCGTACTTCCCGTTCACCGAGCCATCCGCCGAAGTCGATATGGAATGCGTGATGTGCAGCGGCAAAGGCTGCCGTGTCTGCAAGCAGACGGGCTGGCTGGAAGTCATGGGTTGCGGCATGGTTCATCCGAACGTGCTGCGCATGTCCGGGATCGATCCGGAAGAATTCTCGGGTTTTGCTTTCGGCATGGGCGTCGAACGTCTGGCCATGCTGCGTTACGGTGTGAATGACTTGCGCCTGTTCTTCGACAACGACTTGCGGTTCCTTGCGCAATTTCGCTAGGTCGCGGGCCCGTAACGAATCTATTAGGAGAGCAGGATGAAATTCAGTGAACAATGGCTGCGCGGCTGGGTAAGCCCGCAGGTTAGCCGGGACGAGCTGGTTGCTCGCCTGTCGATGGCCGGCCTTGAGGTCGATAGCGTAGCGCCGGTTGCCGGCGCGTTCAGCGGTGTGGTGGTGGGCGAGGTGCTGAGCACCGAGCAGCATCCGGACGCTGACAAGCTGCGGGTCTGCCAGGTCAGCAATGGCGCGGAGACCTTCCAGGTCGTCTGCGGCGCGCCAAACGTGCGCCCGGGCCTGAAGATCCCGTTCGCCATGATCGGTGCCGAGCTGCCGGGCGACTTCAAGATCAAGAAAGCCAAGCTGCGCGGCGTCGAGTCCAACGGTATGTTGTGCTCCCAGGCCGAGCTGCAGATCGGCGAAGGCAACGATGGCCTGATGGAGCTGGCAGTCGATGCGCCGGTCGGCCAGGACATCCGTGAATACCTGAGCCTGGACGATGCGAGCATCGAGGTCGACCTGACGCCGAACCGTGGGGACTGCCTGTCCCTGGCCGGCCTGGCCCGTGAAGTCGGCGCGCTGTACGCCACGGCGGTGACACGTCCGGTGGTCGCGCCCGTGCCGGCTGTGCACGATGAAGTGCGTTCGGTCGAAGTGCTGGCTCCCTCGGCATGCCCGCGTTACCTGGGTCGTGTGATCCGTAACGTCGATCTGTCCAAGCCGACGCCGCTGTGGATGGTCGAGCGCCTGCGCCGCGCCGACGTGCGCAGCATCGACGCCGCCGTCGACATCACCAACTACGTGATGCTGGAGCTGGGTCAACCGCTGCATGCGTTCGATCTCGCCGAAATCAATGGCGGCATCCGTGTCCGCATGGCTGAAGAGGGCGAGAAACTGGTATTGCTGGATGGCCAGGAAGTGTCCCTGCGCAGCGATACCCTGGTGATTGCCGACCATTCCCGCGCCCTGGCGATTGCCGGCGTGATGGGTGGCGAGCACAGCGGTGTCTCCACGACGACCCGTGATGTGTTCCTTGAGAGTGCGTTCTTCGACCAGATTGCGGTCGCTGGCAAGGCGCGTTCCTACGGCCTGCACACCGATGCCTCGCACCGTTACGAGCGTGGCGTGGACTGGCAACTGGCCCGTGAAGCCATGGAGCGCGCCACTGGCCTGCTGCTGGAGATCACAGGCGGCGAAGCCGGCCCGATCATTGAAACCGTCAGCGAACAGCACCTGCCCAAGATCGCTCCGGTCACCCTGCGTGCCCAGCGCATTTCCCAGATGCTGGGCATGGACATGGACGCCAGCGAAGTCGAGCGTCTGCTCAGTGGCCTCGGCCTGGGCATCAGCGCCGACGGAGCAGGGCAGTGGCGTGTGGAGGTGCCCAGCCACCGCTTCGATATCAGCCTGGAAGTCGACCTGATCGAAGAGCTGGCCCGCCTGTACGGCTACAACCGTCTGCCGGTCCGCTACCCGCAAGCCCGCCTGGCCCCGCAGGCCAAGGCTGAAGCCCGTAGCGGCCTGCCGGAACTGCGGCGCCTGCTGGTGGCCCGTGGGTACCAGGAAGCGATCACCTACAGCTTCATCGATCCGCGCCAATTCGAGCTGTTCAGTCCCGGCGTCGAGCCGCTGTTGCTGGCCAATCCGATCTCCAACGACATGGCGGCCATGCGCTCGTCATTGTGGCCGGGTCTGGTCAAGTCGCTGCAGCACAACCTGAACCGCCAACAGGATCGCGTGCGCCTGTTCGAAAGCGGCCTGCGCTTTGTCGGTCAGTTGGACGGCTTGAAGCAGGAGCCGATGCTGGCCGGTGTCGTCTGCGGCAGCCGCCTGCCGGAAGGTTGGGCGCAAGGTCGCGACGGCGTCGACTTCTTCGACGTCAAGGCTGACGTGGAAGCGGTCCTCGGTTTCGCCGGTGCGCTCGACGCGTTCACTTTCGTGCCGGGCAAGCATCCGGCCCTGCACCCGGGGCAGACTGCGCGCATCGAGCGGGATGGGCGTGAAGTCGGTTATGTCGGCGCCATTCACCCTGAACTGTCGAAAACCCTGGGCCTCGATCGGCCGGTGTTCGTCTTCGAGCTGATCCTGGCCGAAGTCGCACTGGGGAAAATGCCGAAATTCCAGGAGTTATCGCGCTTTCCTGAAGTACGTCGTGACCTGGCCTTGCTGGCTGATCGCGAAGTGGCGGCCAGTGCTGTATTGGACGTAATTCGTGAAAATGCAGGCGAGTGGCTGACGGACCTCAGGCTATTTGACGTGTATCAGGGTAAAGGCATTGATCCGCATAGAAAAAGCCTTGCAGTCGGCTTGACCTGGCAGCATCCATCGCGCACTCTTAACGACGATGAGGTGAATACCGCAACGCAAAACATCCTCACCTCGCTCGAAACCAGGTTGAACGCCACGTTAAGGAAGTGACGTATGGGGGCTCTGACGAAAGCTGAGATGGCGGAACGTCTGTATGAGGAGCTGGGCCTGAATAAACGGGAAGCCAAAGAACTGGTTGAACTGTTTTTCGAAGAAATCAGGCACGCTCTGGAAGACAACGAACAGGTCAAGTTGTCCGGTTTCGGCAATTTTGACCTGCGGGACAAACGCCAGCGGCCTGGCCGCAATCCAAAAACGGGAGAAGAAATCCCGATCACGGCTCGCCGTGTGGTCACCTTTCGTCCAGGGCAGAAGTTGAAGGCCCGAGTTGAGGCTTATGCTGGAACCAAGTCATAACGACGAGCTACCCGTCATCCCAGGCAAACGCTACTTCACCATCGGTGAAGTCAGCGAGCTGTGTGCGGTAAAACCGCACGTGCTGCGCTATTGGGAGCAGGAGTTTCCTCAGCTCAACCCGGTCAAGCGCCGCGGAAACCGCCGGTACTATCAGCGACAGGACGTGCTGATGATCCGGCAGATCCGCGCGCTGCTCTATGACCAGGGCTTCACCATCGGCGGCGCACGCCTGCGCTTGTCGGGTGACGAGGCCAAAGACGACACCACCCAGTACAAACAAATGATCCGCCAGATGATCGCCGAGCTTGAAGATGTGCTGGTGGTGCTCAAGAAATAAAATTTCTGCTTTTAAATACTTCCAGTTTTCAAAAGCTTGCGATATATTCCTGAGCGTTCCGCTGAGAAGCGAAACAAGATTCACGCCTAGTCGGGGCGTAGCGCAGTCCGGTAGCGCACTAGCATGGGGTGCTAGGGGTCGAGTGTTCGAATCACTCCGTCCCGACCATTATTCCTGAGTAACATCAGACACTTAAGCCGATCAGCTAGATCGGCTTTTTTGTGCCTGCGTAAAACCTGCGCAAAGCGACCCCGTGCTCACACGGTGTGTTTCCCGCATCCAGCCCAACCCAAAACAGGTCGGGCGCGTGCCTACATCCCCTCAGTCCTCTCAAATCACCACCCGCCGCACCCTCCCACCCAACGGCACAATCCGCCCCCCCGGCGCCGGTAACGGCCGTCCCGTCAAGCCCATGCCTTCGCTGATCAATACCGCACCGTCCACCACGCAAAGGACTCGTCAGGGGCTCCAGAAGAGCTTGTCAGAGATCGATCACCAGGTCCGACGTCGGCTTGCTGCAGCACAGCAGGCGCAGGCCCTTGTCGATTTCCCGTTGGCGGATCCCGCCGTTGTGGTTCATGTCCACCGTGCCTTCGAGCAGCGCCGTCTTGCAGGTGCCGCACACGCCCTGGCTGCAAGAGGAGGGCACGATGGCGCCGGCTTTCTTGGCCGCACTCAGCACGGTCTGGGTGCCGGTCATGGTGAAGGTCTTTCCCGAGCGGGACAGGGTCACCGTGAACAGGCTCGCCTGATCCAGCGAAGGCGCTTGTTCGATCACCGGCTCTGCGTTCAGCACCGTGATGTCGAAGCTCTCCTGGTGGTAGTGGGCGAAATCGAACCGCGCGTCCTTGAGCAGCGATTTGACGGCCTCCATGTAGCCTTGAGGGCCGCAGGTGAACACTTCGCGTTCCCTGAAGTCCGGGACGTGTTGGCTGAGCAAAGGCAAATCGAGCCGGCCGATGGGGTGTTGCCAGTCGACGGTGGTGCCCGGGCTTTCGCAGACGTGCAGCACGCGCAGGCCGGCCATGCGCGCCTGCATGCCCTGGAGTTCGTCGTGGAAGATGATGTCGGTCGGCGTACGGGCGCTGTGCACGAAGACGATGTCCAGGTCGCTGGCCATGTCGAAGGCTGTGCGGGTCATCGACATCAGGGGCGTCACGCCGGAGCCTGCCGACAGGTAGAGCCATTTCTTCGCCGGAATGCCGACCGGGGTAAAGCTCCCCGCCGGGCCGGACGCGCGCAGGCAGTCCCCGGGCTGGAGGCGGTCGTGCAGCCAGTTCGACACGAGCCCACCCGGCACCCGCTTGACGGTGATGGCGAACGCGAACGGGCGAGTGGGGGACGACGACACGGTGTAGCAGCGGGCGATGGGCTGGCCGGCGATGACCGGTGATAGCGTGATGAATTGGCCCGCTTCGAAACTCAGCGCGCTGAAGTCCGCGCAGCGAAACACGAACGTCTTCACGTCATGGGTTTCCGGGTACACGGCGCAGCACACCAGGGTTTTCTGTTCGCCGCTGTTCCATTGCGCGCCAAACGTGCCCCATGTCTGTGGGTCGGTAAAGCGTCTGGCAGCGTCGGTAGGCTCAAGGGGGGCAAGGTTTTCGTAAGTTGTCATGTCCATTGCTCACACGCCATGGGCGGCCAGGCGCGCCGAGTACCAGCGCGAGAACTGATCGACATAGGATTCGGTGAAGGCCGAGAACGGTCCCGGTGCGTAGGCCGGGTCCTGGGTGCCGCTGTGGGTGATGCCCACGAGGCTGGCGTCCTGGAGGTTGGTCGCGGCCCAGACTTCGGTCAGTTTATCCAACTGGTAGTCCACGCCCTCGATGGCGTCCGCGTGGACCAGCCACTTGGTCCGCACCAGGGTTTTGTCCGGTGCCAGGGGGATGATGTAGGAGATCACGGCGTGGTCGCTCATGACGTGCGTCCATGAGTTGTGCGTCCACAGGTGCATGTCTCCCAGGTCACGGCGGGTGATGTGGCCGAACAGGCGCGTGCAGGCCACTCGGGTATCGAGGGTCTGGGATTCGCCATGGCCGGCGATGACCAGGCGCTGGGAGCGGAATTGAGTGACCACGTCCTCGCCCAGGTGTTCGACGGCGTCGCAGAGGTAGCCCTCGTTCTCCCAGTTGCGCTTGGTGTCGGCATTGCGACGGTGGTATTCGTCGAGCGCCTGAAGCGAGTCCTCGCTGAGCCCGTCGGTGCAGAAGCCGAAATCTTCCGGCAGGAACGACGCTGTCAGTTCGGGATGAGTACCGGCGCAGTGATAACACTCACGGTTATTCTCGATGACCAACTTCCAATTGCCGTTCTCGATAATTTCCGATTCATGGGCAATCTTTGAATAAGTAAGTTCGTATTGGGCAAAGCGCGGTGACATGACGTGGTCAAGGTAACTGATATCTTCCGGCGCTTCGTCAGCCAGGCAAACGAATATATGCGTGCCGACTACTTTGGTGTGAACCGGTATCAGGCGCTTGCAGGTAGGGTCGAAGTTCTGGCCCATGTGCGCGGCATGTTTCAAACTGCCGTCCAGGTCATAAGTCCACTGATGATAAGGGCAGACCAACAGACCCACGGTGGATTTGCCCGCCGGCTTCAAGCGCGCCCCGCGATGCCGGCAGACATTGCGAAACGCCTGCACCTGCTCGTCATCGTCGCGTATCAGGAGGATCGAAGACTTGCCGATGTCGAGGGTGGAGACATCCCCGGGCTCGGCTATGTCGCTGGTCACACCGACCAGTATCCAATGCTGGGTAAAGAAGATATCCACGTCGTTTTCGAAGACATCCTGTCGACCGAACAGGCCGCCGGGCATGCCGTGCCCGGTTGCGCGATCAGTCAGAAGTTCACGGTGGGTTTTCACGGCGCTGAGGGTCATTGAGGGATCTCGCTCGAACTATAAAAGTCGCTAAGTGGGCGGCCAGTACAGTATCGAAACGGGGTATTTTTCCGTCAACGCGCTTTATTTTCACCTTGGCATAACCCGCAGTTATGCCAGCAAAGTATTACGGTCGATCAATGTTTCAGGTGGCTGTCGTCCTGTAACCAATCAACTAACGTGGGAGTGATCGCGCCCGGTTCTCGACCGGTGGGCACGACCACGTAGTAGGCGTCCTTGGGCTTGACCACGTAGGGGGTGATCCTGACCAGTTCGCCACTGTTGAGCAGGTGCGCAATCAGTCGGCCCCAGCCCAGCGCGATGCCGTACCCCTGGAGAGCGGCCTGGATCGCGTCGTTGTAGGCGCTGCACCGCAGTGAATAATTCAGCTTGGGATGCATGTCCCCGAGTTCCCGGCACCAGCCGTTCCAGGTCATCCAGCCTTCGAGGGTGGCGTCGGAGTCGATCAGGGCCACGTCCAGGAAATCATCGATCGACGTTGGCGCCGGGTGGGCCGCCAGCCAGGCGGGCGAGCACACGGGAAATACCTCTTCGTCGAACAGGAAGATCGAGCGGCCGTCATCCCATTTGCCGTTGCCGAAGCGGATGGCCAGGTCCGCGTCATCCCGGTAGGCGCCCGTCGAAAGCAACGGCGTGATCAAGCGCAGTTTCAATTGCGGTTGCAGCGTACGCAGCGACATCAACCGAGGCAGGATCCTCATGTGGGAAAACGCCCCGGTGCAGGCCAGGGTGATCTCCTGTTCGCCGATGCCCTCGGCAATCTTGTCGAATACGCTGGCCATGCGGTGAATGGATTCGGCCACGACCGAATGCAGCAGATAGCCCTCGTGTGTCAGCTTGATGGCGCGGTGCAGACGATGGAACAGCTTGGTGCCCAGCGTATCTTCCAGCAGGCGGATCTGCTTGCTGACGGCCGCCTGGGTCACACCCAGCTCCTGGGCCGCGAGGGTAAAACTGGCAAGCCGCGCCACGGCTTCGAACTCCAACAGGGCGGTCATGGACGGGATCAACCGTCGATAGCCCTTGACCTTTTTATCCATCTCGCTGGGTTGCATGGGCACATTCCGCTGCGGGGCTTGTGGGCGTTCATGGGGGGGGTTTGCACCGAAGAACACGAACCGGATCAAGCCTGCCTGCTCTCAACTGTTTGGTCAATGAAATGTACTCAGATGTACATTTTTCGGTCGGCAGGGTACATTCGGTTCAGGTTTTTTGAAGAAGGTGAAGCGAGATGTCCCAGTTAGGGAAGGCGCGTGGCAAGGCCCAGGACAGCGGTTGGCGCGGGTCGCCGGAAGGTTGGCTGGAGGCCGCCTACGACGCCTTGAAGGAATCGGGCATCGACGCTGTCAGGGTCATGCCGCTCGCCAAGCGCCTGGGTCTGTCGCGGACCAGCTTCTACTGGTTTTTCGAGGATCGCGAACAGTTGCTGGCAGCCTTGCTCTCTCGCTGGCGGGAGACCAACACCGGCGGACTGATCCGCCAGACCGAAAGTTATGCCGAGAGCATTTCCGAAGCGATCCTGAACGTGTTCGAGTGCTGGCTCAACCCGCAACTGTTCGACTCCCAATTCGAGTTCGCGGTGCGCAGTTGGGCGCTGCAGTCGGCGGAGGTGGCCCAGGAAGTCGCTACCGTGGATGAACAGCGGATGAATGCGCTGGCGAGCATGTTCAAGCGTTTTGGCTACGACAGCCAGGGGGCCGACACCCGGGCCCGGACGATCTACCTGACCCAGATCGGCTACATCAGCATGAACACCCGTGAGCTGATCACCACGCGTTTCGAGCGTATTCCGCATTACGTGAGCATCTTCACCGGCAAGGTGCCCAAGCAGCGCGAGCTGGATCGTTTCTATGGGAAGTTCGGCTACGCCGAAAAAGAACCGGGGGTCTTCGTGCCCTTGGCCGAGACGTTCGAGGAAGGGGCGGGTGATGATCAGTAAGACCCTGGGCATCATCGGCGGAACCGGCTGGCTGGGCGGGGCAATCGCCCACGCGTTGCTGGCCACTGCGCGGCTGCCGGCCGCTAACCTGGTGCTCTCCAACCGTTCGGGCAGTCATCCGCTGGCCGGGCAAGGTGTGTGCCTGGTCACGGACAACCAGGCCTTGGTGGCGCGCAGCGATGTGGTGATCATTGCCGTGCGACCCGAGCATTTCGCCAGCCTGGACATCGATGCGACAGGCAAGGTCGTCATTTCGTTGATGGCCGGGATCACCGCGCAGGCGATTGCCACGCAGACCTCGGCTTCGGCGGTGGTGCGGGCGATGCCCAACGCGGCGGTGGAAATCCGGCAATCCTTTACGCCCTGGTTCTGTTCGGGGACGGTGGACACCGCGACGCGAGAGCTGGTGCAGCAGTTGTTCGAATCCGTGGGCACGGCGGCAGAGGTCCGAGAGGAGGGGTTCATCGATTACCTGTCTGCGCTGTCGGGCACTGGCCCGGCTTTTCCGGCCTTGCTGATGACCGCGCTGGCCAACCAGGCAATAGCCGCCGGCCTGCCTGCCGATATCGCGCAATTGGCCGCCAGGAACGTGGTGGTCAACAGCAGCCAACTGCTGCAAACCCATGACGCGCAGCAAATGATCGAGGCCTTGGTGGCCTATCGAGGCGTCACGGCCGCGGCGTTGCAGTCAATGGTCGACAGCCGCTTCGAAGAACACCTCGGCCAAGCCTTGCAGGCCGGGGCGGCGGTGGCTCGCAAAGGGCTTCACGGCTGAGACGGATAACCCCTGTGGCAAGAGCCCTCGCCACAGGGGGGCAAGACCTCAAATGTCCTTGAGCAAGCGCAGTGCATCGTAGATGGCCGCGTGGGTATTGCGTGCCGACACGGCATCGCCGATGCGGAACAGTTGGAAGCGGCCTTCCGGGTGGGTCACGATGTTCTGGGGCTTGCCGGCGATCAGATCCTGCTGCTCGACCGCACCGTTGTTGCGCGAGTAAGGGCGCAATTCGAAGTACAGATCATCGAGGGGAAGGGTGCCGTGGTTGATCACCACCTGATCGACCACGCGCTGCTTGTGTACCTGGCCATAATCGCTGCCGAAGGTGGCCACCAGTTGCCCATCGCGTTGCTCGACGGTGTCGACCCGGTAGGTGACGGTAAAGGTGACGTTCAGGTCTTGCAGGCTGCGCATGTAGGGCACCAGGTTCATCGCCATCACTTCCGGGGCGAATGAGCGGTCCGGTGTGACGATCTCCAGTTTCGCGCCGCTGCTGGCGATGACTTCGGCCGCCTGCAGCGCGGCGTGGTCGCCCGCGTCGTCGAAGATCAGCACGTTCCTGCCGGGTTTGACGTCGCCGCAAATGATGTCCCAGGTCGACACCACCAGTTCATTGCCGTGCTTGAGCACCTCGGTGTGGGGCAGGCCGCCGGTGGCGACGATCACCACGTCCGGTTCCTCGGCCAATACCGTCTCGGCCTCGGCCCAGGTGTTGAAGTGGAACTTGACGCCCAAGCGTTCGCATTGCGCCATGCGCCATTCGATGATGCTGATCATCTCGCGGCGGCGTTCGCTGAGGGCCGTCAGGCGGACCTGCCCGCCGGGTTGGTCCGCCACCTCGAACACCGTGACGGCATGCCCGCGTTCACCGGCCACCCGTGCCGCTTCCAGGCCTGCCGGGCCGGTGCCGATCACCACCACCTTGCGCTTGAGCGGCGCCTTGGAAATCTCGTGGGGCATGGTGGTTTCGCGCCCGGTGGCGGCGTTGTGGATGCAATACGCCGCTCCCCCCTGGTAGATGCGGTCCAGGCAGTAGTTCGCGCCCACGCAGGGGCGGATGTCCTCTTCGCGTTTTTCAATGATCTTGCGCACGATGTGCGGATCGGTCATGTGCGCGCGGGTCATGCCGATCATGTCCACCTTGCCGGAGGCGATGGCGTGGCGTGCCGTGGCGACGTCGGGAATCTTGGCGGCGTGAAAGGTCGGGAAACCGGTGGCCGAGCGGATCTCGCCGGCAAAGTCCAGGTGCGGGGAATTGCGCATGCCCTGGATCGGGATCACATCGGTGAGGCCGGCGTCGGTGTCGATGTGCCCGCGAACGACGTTGAGGAAGTCGACCAGGCCGCTGTCCTTGAGCATATGGGAGATCCGCAGACCGTCGCTGGCCCCGAAACCGCCGGGCAGGTCTTCATCGCCGGTGTAGCGAATCCCCAGCAGGAAGTCTTCGCCGCAGCGTTGGCGGATGCCGCGCAGGATATCGAAGGTAAAGCGCAAGCGGTTCTCCAACGAACCGCCGTAGGGGCCATCGAGGTCGTTGGTCAGGGGCGACCAGAACTGGTCCATGAGATGACCGTAGGCCTGCAATTCCAAGCCATCGAGTCCGGCCGCCTTCATGCGCTCGGCGGCGTCGACGTAGTCCTTGATGATGCGATCGATGTCCCAGTCTTCCAGCTTTTTCGGGAAGGCCCGGTGCGAGGCCTCGCGGCGATGCGAGGGCGAGACCACCGGCAGCCAGTCGGCCTTGTCCCAGCGTGTGCGCCGCCCCAGGTGGGTCAGTTGAATCATCACCGCCGCGCCATGCTCGTGGCACTCGTCGGTCAGGTCCTTCATCCATTTGACCACTTCGTCCTTGTACGCCAGCACGTTGTTGAACACCGGCGGGCTGTCCCGCGATACCGCGGCGGACCCGGCGGTCATGGTCAATGCCACGCCGGCCTTGGCACGTTCGACGTGATAGGCCCGATACAGGTCTTTCGGCATGCCGTCGACTGGGTAAGCCGGCTCATGGGAGGTGGTCATGATCCGGTTTCTGAGGGTCAGGTGTTTGATCTGGTAGGGCTGCAGCAAGGGATCGCTGGACATGGTGTTGCGCTCCGGGAACAGAACATCAGGCTGGGTTTTGACATGACGGTATGTGCAATGTTCACCTGTGTCAACGGTTGTGACACTGGTGTACATTTCCCTTGCCCAACCCCAAGGCCGGGATTACTATCGGCTTGAAATTTTTTCTACTGCCCTGCCAATAACCATTAATACAGACGCGGAGACGCACCATGATCACGTTATCCAGTAGAAGCTGTATCGGCTGGCTCGCCGGCCTGGCGATGGCCTCCAGTTGCCTGGTTGCACAAGCCGAGGAACCCACGCCTATCCGGATCGGGTGGGTGAATTGGTCGGATACGGAAATCGCCGTGAAACTGGCAGACACGGCCCTGCGAGACCATCTCAAGCAACCGGTCAAGCTGGTCCTGGCCGATATCGGCATTCAGTTCCAGGCACTCGCCAACGGCAGCATCGACCTGATTCCGATGGTCTGGCTGCCAAACACGCACAAGTCGTTCTATGACAAGTACCAGGACAAGCTCGAAGACCTGGGCTGGTTGTATGAAGGGCGGATCGGCATGGCGGTGCCGACGTCCGTTCCCACCAGCGAGCTGGCCAGCGTCGAAGACCTCAACAAGCCTGAGGTGCGGGAGAAACTCGGCGGCAAGATCCTCACCTCCGAAGTGGGCAATGGGCAGTACAAGCTCACCGAGAAAGCCATCCAGGCCTACAAGCTCGATGGCTACAAGATGGTCGCGTCCTCGGAGTCTGGCATGCTGAGCGAGCTGGACCGCAACCTCAAGCGTGACCGGTGGTCACTGATCAACGCCTGGAGCCCCCATTGGATGTTCTCCAAATGGTCGCTGCGCTACCTCGATGATCCCAAGCAGATCTTTGGCGGCGCCGAGCAGATCCACGCCGTTGCCCGCAAAGGCTTCAGCGCGCAGCACCCTGACGTCGCGCGGTTTTTCGCCAATTTCAAGATTCCCCAGGCTGATCTTGAGAAGTTGATGGCCAGCGCCCGCGACAGCTCGGCTGACAAAGTGGTTGCCGAGTACTACGCCGCGAACAAGCCGCGTTTCGAAGCCATGTTCGGCAACCAGACGGCGTCCGCGACAACGGGCCAGCAATGATCGCCGGCGTTGAGTGATGGGGCGGGCCGGTGCCCGTGATGGACGGTGAGGGGCACCGGTTTTGTTGGCAGTTTTTGCAGAAGCATCGTCGCTGATGACGATTGATCGATCAGGCGATGCATTAGACAGTCTGACCCCGGAGCCGTCCCTGGCTCCCTTGGGGCCATCTCTTAGAACTTGAAGCGTCCCACCAGCCCCTTGAGCTGCCCGGAAATGTCCGTCAGGCGGCCCGAACCGGTTTGTGCCGAGTGGGCGAATTCCTCGACCAACTGGGCGTCGGCATGGATCTGCGCGATGTGCCGGTTGATGTCTTCCGCCACCTGATGCTGTTCCTCGGCGGCCGTGGCGATCTGGGTGTTCTGGTCGCGAATCGAGTCCACCGAGTGGCGGATCTTGTCGAAACTGTCGCGGGCCTGCTGGATGCGCTCGACACTGGTTTGCGACACTTGCAGGCTGCTCTGCATCTGCTGCGTCACTTCCTGGGTCCGTCGGGCCAGGTTGCCCAGCAGGCTGTCGATTTCACCGGTGGAGTCGGCGGTGCGCCGTGCCAGTGCCCGTACTTCATCGGCCACCACGGCAAACCCGCGGCCCTGGTCGCCGGCGCGCGCGGCTTCGATGGCGGCGTTGAGGGCCAACAGGTTGGTCTGTTCGGCAATCGAGCGGATGGTGTCGAGGATGGTGTTGATGTTCTTGCTGTCCTGCTCCAGGGCCTGCATGGTCTGGGTCGACTTCTGCAGGTCCTCGCTCAGTTTCAACACGCTGCCGGTGGCTTCGCCGATGTGATGCTGGCCGTCGTGTACGTCACGGTAGCCGGTGTCGGCACTGGAGGCGGCTTCGCTGCACGAGCGCGCCACTTCGTTGGCGGTGGCGACCATTTCGTTGAACGCGGTGCTCACCAGTTCCACGGCCTGGCGCTGGCGCCCGGCGGCTTCGTTCATGTTCTGGGCGACATCGCTGGTATCGGCGGCGGCGCTCTGCAGATCGGACGACGCACTGCCGATGCGTTGCACCAACTGGGCGATCATGCCCAGGAACTGGTTGAACCAGCTCGCCAGGGTGGCGGTTTCGTCCTTGCCTTGCACGCTGAGCTGACGGGTCAGGTCGCCTTCACCTTCGGCGATTTCCTGCAGGCCGTTGGCCACGCCGCGGATCGGACGCACGATCACGCTGGCAAAGCTCGCCCCGACCACCGCGAACACCGCGGCCAGTACGGCGGCAATCACTGCGATCAGCCACGTCAGGCTCGACGCCTCGGCCATCACTTCGTCGCGCTTGATCAGGCCGATGAAGCGCCAGCCCAGGCCCTTGGAACTGACCACGTTGGCCATGTAGGGCACGCCGTCGATCTCGATCTGGGTCACGCCGTCGCCGCTCTTGGCCAGTTCGGCATAGTTGGGGCCGAGGTCGGCGAGGGGCTTGAAGTTGTGCTTGGCGTCACTGGCATCCACCAGGACGTTGCCGTTGCCCTCGATCAGCATCAGGTAACCGCTGTCGCCCAGCTTGATGGCCTTGACCAGTTCGGTCAGTTGCTTGAGCGACACGTCCAGGCCGACAACGCCGATGACCTTGCCGTTGGCGTCGGTGACGGTGTGGACCGTGCAGATCAGTGTCACGTCGTCCGGCGCCCAATAGTAGGCGTCGGTGCGGGTGGTGGTGCCGGGCGAGGCCAGGGCAGCCTTGTACCAGGGGCGCACGCGCGGGTCGTAGTTGGACAACTTGGCGTCGTCAGGCCAGCTGGCGTAGCCGCCGTCATTCTGGCCCAGGGAAAGGTACGCGGTGGTCGGATGGGACTTGGCGAAGCCGTCGAAGATCGCCAGCAACTGCTGGTTGGTTTCCGTCAGGGGAATTTGTGCGGCGTCGGCGCTCGAATAGTTCTTCAATCCCTTGGCCGAGACAATCCGCGGATCCTTGGCGAAGAACTCGACGTTTTGGCTGATGCCGTCGAAGAACATCTTCATCCCGTTGTCGATCTGGCGGATCTCGCGGCCGCTGCTGTCCAGGAAGTTGGTCTTTGCCGCGTCTCGCAGGTTCAATACGACGAGCACCGCCACCAGGATAACCGGGAGGCAGGCAATGGTCGCGAACGCCCATGTCAGCTTTTGCTTGATATTCATGACTTCTCCCGCGGAATATTTTTGATGTTGGAACGGCGGAAACGATAGCGGTTGGCGTTGCGAGTTTCTGGAAAGGGAAAAGCGCCCATGCCCACACCCGGTATATCGACCAAAGTCGTAGGCACTTGAGACCATTCAGCGTAATTTGGACCGGCCGCTGCGCCGCGCAGCAAGGTGATTGCAGCGAACGCGGCCAGGCTGGAAAATAGCGCGGATGGCCTTGCCGCCTTTGCGCGAACGCAAAAGTGAAGCAAGTCCTGATCGTCTTCTGTATTCACGAGGCCCTATGCCAAGCGCATTCGAGAGCGTACTTAAAAACAAGAACATGGCTTATCGACCCCAGGGGGCGACCCCGGCCAGCCAAGCGCCCATTCGCGTCGCGTTTGTATTGATGGACAATTTCTCGATGATGTCTTTCACCGGCGCGGTCGATGCGCTGGTGACCGCTAACCTGATGAGCGACAAGCCCCTCTATGAGGTGCTGACGGTGGGCGTCTCGGGTGGGCAGGTGACGAGTGACCTGGGAATTGTCATCTCGACCGACATCGAGCTGGCACAGATGCCGGAAAACCAGGACGTGATGATCGTCGCCGGCGGTTTTCGCGTGAAACTGCAAGGTCATCCGTTGCTGCGCCGCAAGCTGCGCGCCAATGCCACGGCCGGGGCGATCATGGGCGGGCTGTGGAACGGCGTGTTCTTTGTCGCCGATGCCGGCCTGCTGGAAGGGTTCGAGTGCGCCGTCCACCCGGAAAGCCGGGCGATGATGGCCGAAGTGTTCCCCAACGTGAAGGTGTCCAGCCGTGCCTATGTCCTGGACCGCGGACGCGTCAGCTGCGCCGGGGCCAACAGTTCGTTGCGCATGATGCTCCAGTTGATCCGCCAGACGGGCGGCGAGGCGCTGGTGGGCGCGATCGAGGAAATCCTGCGCTGTGATGAATCGGGCGATGCGTCGGACCTGCCGCCGGTGTTCGTCGAGACCGACCCAACGCTGCCGGAAAGCCTCAAGTTGGCCTTGGAATTGATGTGGCAAAACGTCGAGGAGCCGCTGACGATCGATGAGCTGGCGGCCTGCGTGAAGATTTCCAAGCGCCAGCTGGAGCGGCGTTTCTGCAGTTTTCTCGGGGCGACCCCGACGCGTTACTACCTGGAGCTGCGCCTGACCCGCGCCCGCCAGCTCATCCAGCAGACCAATCGCTCGGTGACGGAAATCGCCGTGGCAACGGGGTTCGTCAGTTCGCCGCATTTCCAACGACGCTTCCGGGACTTCTTCGGCGTGCCGCCGGGCAGCTACCGTTCGACGTTCGCGCGCAAGTAAGCGCTGTGGGTGGGGGATGCGCCGAGGCCTCGTCTTGTCGGACGAGGCCTGCGCCTTTTGGGGTATTGCGGTCGCTTGAACGTTGCCTCGGTCATGCCCGGAGCCCTGTCGCGGCTCATGGCATTTGCGGCAGTTCCCGCGGTTGCAGGTCGAACACCAGCACTTCCGAATCCACGCCGTTGCTCAATGTCAGCACCTGTTCCTCGCGGACTCGCACGCCGTCGCCTTCCTGCAGTGACAGGCCATTGAGCTCGACCGAGCCCCGGGCGACGTGCACATAGGCGTAACGGTCCGGTGCCAAGGTCAGGGTGGCGCTTTCGTTGCCGTCGAACAGCCCGGCATAGACCCGTGCATCCTGGCGCACCTCGAGCGAGCCGTCGGCGCCGTCCGGGGAGATGATCAGTTGCAGGCGACCGCGTTTCTGTTCGGCGCTGAAGTGCTCCTGTTGGTAGCGTGGCTTGGCGCCGCTGACATTGGGCACGATCCAGATTTGCAGGAAGTGCACCCGTTCGTCCGCGCTGTGGTTGAACTCACTGTGGGCCACGCCGCTGCCGGCGCTCATCAACTGTACGTCGCCGGGGCGGATCACCGAGCCTGTGCCCAGGGTGTCCTTGTGTTCCAGCGCGCCTTCGAGCACGTAGGAGAAAATCTCCATGTCCCGATGGGGATGCTGGCCGAAACCTTTGGCGGCGGCGACGCGGTCATCGTTGATGACCAGCAGGTCGGAGAAGCCCTGTTGGTTGAGGTCCCGGTAGTTGGCGAAAGAAAAGGTGTGGAACGAGGTCAGCCAGCCGTGGCGGGCGATGCCGCGATCCGAAGCTTTGCGAAGGGTCAGCATGATGGATTCTCCTGATGTCTGTGGGCGGCGGCTGGGCCGTTCGCCGGGTTCAGAAGAAGATTAATGGTTATCGTAATCTTCGATAAGTAGATGAAAAACGAAATACTGTCTCTTGTGAGTGGACAATAGTCAGCTCGCCCCCGGCGCTTGGCTTCGTCATAATGCCCCTCCACCGACCTCGTGGGCTTGAACGTTTACTGTGTCTCTCTGATTTCCTGGCGTTTCTACTGATGAAAACCGTTGCAATGGTGCTGTTCCCCGATTTCTTGTTGCTCGACATGGCCGGGCCGCTGGAAGTGTTTTCGATTGCCAATCGGTACCTCGACGCGGATAACCATTATCAACTGTTGACCCTGGGCACCGAGCGCGGCCCGATGCGCGCTTCCAACGGCGTGACCGTGCAGGCCGACATCCACATCGACCAGGCGTGGGCCGCCTACGACGTGTTGCTGGTGCCGGGCGGGCCGGGCGCCTACAACGACCGGCACCCGGGCTTGCACATCTGGCTGAAGGCCGCCGCGCAGCGGGCCACGCGCTACGGCTCGATTTGCACCGGCGCCTTTGTACTGGGCGAGGCCGGGTTGCTTGACGGTTACCGCGTCACCACCCACTGGCACTACACCGAGCGGCTGATCCAGCGTTTCCCCAAGGCGCTGGTGGAGACCGATAAAATCTTCCTGCAGGACCGGCGCCTGATCACGTCCGGTGGCGTCACCGCCGGTATCGACCTGGCGCTGTCCATCGTTGCCCAGGATCACGGCCGCAAAGTGGCGCTGGACGTGGCCAAGGTGTTGTTGGTGGTGATGAAGCGCCAGGGCGGCCAGGCGCAGTTCAGTCCGCTGGTGGCCGCGGTGGCGGCGCAGGAATCGGCCATTACCCGGGTGCAGAACCATGTCATGGAACACCTGGAGGAACCGTTCACCATCGAGCGCATGGCGGCGCTGGCTTCCATGAGCTCGCGGCATTTCGCCCGGCTGTTCGCTCGCGAAGTGAAGATGACCCCGATGGAGTTCCTGCAAGGCGCGCGCATTGACCGGGCCCGCCAGTTGCTCGAAAGCACCGACCTGCCGCTCAAGACCGTGGCCTTTCGCAGCGGCTTCGGCAGTGTCCGGCACATGCGCTCGCTGTTCAGTGAAAAGCTCGGCCTGACCCCCGTCCAGTACCGCCAACAGTTCAGTTGAGCCGAAGATGTCCGTCCAGGGCATCGTCATGTCCGTGGTGCGTCCTGTGCCAGCATTGTTCTGCAAACGATGGCTGCCAAGATAACGGCACACCCTCTGGAAAGGATGTGCAGGAGCCGGGGCAGACGCGTTCGTTGATTCGCGACGTCATGCCCGCCGCGGTGATCCGGCGCTTGATTGCTCATGAACAGTCTCGTCACACCCGATACCGAAGCGGCGGTGGGCTTCGGTCCGTTTGTCTTCTACCCCCAGCAACGCCTGGTGACCCGCGATGGCGAACCGCTTGTGTTGGGGGGGCGGGCCCTGGACATTTTCCAGGTGCTGGTGGAGCACGCCGGCGCCTACGTCAGCAAGCAAGCCTTGTTGACCCGCGTCTGGCCGGACAGCGTCGTCGAGGAAATCAACCTGCGGGTGCACATCGCCGCCCTGCGCCGAGCCTTTGGCGACGGGCAGGACGGCTGCCAGTACATTCTCAACGATCCCCGGCAAGGCTATTGCCTTGCCGCCTCCCTGGCCCCGACGACCGACCTTGAACGACACAACCTGCCGGCCCGGCTGAGCCCGGTGATCGGTCGCGATAAAGTGCTGGGGCGGTTGCTGGCCGACGTGCCCCGTCAGCGCCTGACCACCGTGACCGGCCCGGGTGGCGTCGGCAAGACCACCGTGGTGCTGCGGGTGGCGGAGCTGTTGCTGGAGCATTTTGCCGACGGCGCCTGGTTTGTCGACCTGGCCACCCTCACCGAGCCGCACCAGTTGCAGGCACACGTGGCGCAGGCCCTGGGGCTCGCGCCCGACGCCCTGATCCGGCAACTGCAAGCCCGGCGCCTGTTGCTGGTGCTTGATGGCTGCGAGCATCTGTTGCAGGCCTGTCGGGAGCTGGCGCTGAGGGTGGGCGCCTCGGCGCCCGGTGTGACATTGCTGTTGAGCAGCCGCGAAGCCTTGAACATGGTCGATGAATGCACTGTGCAGTTGCCCGGCCTGGCACGGGTGTCGCCCCTTGAACTTGAGCCGCAACTGTTGGCGAGCCCGGCCACGCAGCTGCTGATCGAACGGGTTGGCGCCCGGCAGCAAGGGTTCGCCGCCACCGACCGCGACCTGGTGGCGATCGCGCAAATCTGCCAGCGCCTGGACGGCTTGCCGCTGGCGCTGGAACTCGCGGCGGCCCAGGTCGGGGTGCTGGGCGTGGCCGGCGTGCTGGAGCAACTGGAGCAGGGGCTGTCATTGTTGAGCCACGGGCGGCGTACCGCGGTGGCCCGGCATCAAAGCCTGGAGGCGATGCTGGATTGGAGTTTCGAACGCCTGAGCGCCGCCGAGCAACGGGTGTTCCAACGGCTGGCGGTGTTTGAGCGGCCCTTTACCCTGAAGGCGGCGATGGCGGTCATCAGTTGCTCGGAGCTGGGCGTGGATCAACTGCCGTGGTTGCTGTCACGCCTTGCCAGCCAGTCCCTGGTGATGGTCGAGGCCTGTGCCAATGGCGTCCGGTTTTTCTGGCTCAATACCACGCGCGCCTATGCCCTGGAAAAGCTCCGGCGCAGCGGCCAGTGGTCGTTGTACCACCGGCGCTACCTCTTGCAGGACGCCGTCAAACCCTTGCATTCAAGGCCCGCACCGCCCCGACAAGGCTTGGAGCAGCGCGTCGGCCTCCATTAGGTCGGGGGTGTCGAAGCCTTCGGTGAAACGCCGATAGACCGGGCCGAGCAACCCGTGTGCGTCCAGGTCCTGGCCCCGACGTTGCCACAGCCGCGCCAGGGTCGTGGCGCTGCGCAGTTCCCAGGCCAGGGCGTTGTCTCGCCGGGCCACCGCCAGTGATTTGAGCAATTGTTCTTCGGCACGCGCCTCCAGCGCGGGGTCGTTGCGTGCCAGCAGGGTTTGCGCGTCGGCCCGAAGGATCTCCGCCGCACACCAGCCCGCCGCGCCGCTGTGGGCGCGTTCCAGTTGTGCCGGGGTGACGCAATCGGCGCGCAGGGTGGTGACGATGTCCTGGACCAATCGGGCGCTGGTCGAGTCGATGTCCGGCGGCGGGTTATCGAAAGCGCGGACGTAATGCCGGGCCCAGTCGTGGAAGAACATCACGAAGTGCTTTTTCGTCTGGTGCTGCAACAGGTCGAGCCTGTCCTGGGCGGTTGCGTGATCGCCGTTGTAGCGGGCGATCACGCAACTGGCCAGCGCCAGGGTGTAGCAGATCGAGGTGCCATGGTTGATCTGCAAGGCAATCTGCAACGCCAGGTCGGCGGTCCGCTGGGCTTTCTCGGCGAAGCCCTGTAGCCACAGGATGCGCGCCAGAATGGTCAGCGATGCCACGCTCTGGTCGTACTGCACGCCGAAACCGTGGGTGAAACGGCTCAGATGCCCGCTCTGGGCCATGCGCTGGATCACCTGCTCGGCGTCGCGACGGGCCACGGCCTGGTTCCCGGCGAAGTGCAGCGCCAGGACACGCAGGCGCTGGGCGCTGAGGGACAGGATCGGGTCGCCCTGAGGCCCCAGCCGGTCGAAATCCTGGCTCTGCTCCAGCGCCTGGCGGTAATTGCCGCAACTGAGGTTGACCGCCATGTGGCCGGACACCGCCCGCAATTCGCCGGCCAGGTCCTGGCTTTGCCGGGCCAGCCGGCGCGCCGTGATGAAGGCATTGATGGTGGCCGGGGTGCCGCCTTCGGTGTGGTAACGGTAGCTGCCGTGCGCCAGTTCCAGGGCAAGGGTCAGCTTCGGACATGGCGTGGGCGTGGCCCGCAGCAAGGCCAGCGCCTTGCTGACGTAGAGGCCATGCTCCTTGAGCAAGGACAACTCCTGCCAGAGCGGCAAGGTTCGGGCGGTCAGGCGGATCGCCACGGCCCGCACACCCTGCGCGCCCAACCCCCAGTCGAGCGCCGCGCGAATGTCGTCGCGATAGGCCGCGTAACGGCCGATCCACAGTCGCGTCGGGGTGGTCTGCCAATCGTCCTCGGCCTGTTCCATCAGCGTCAGGCAGCGCTCGGCGTGACGTTCCCGGCTCGCGGACAGTTCTGCGGCATCGGTGAGTTTTTCCAGGGCATAACTGCGCGTGGTGTCCAGCAGGCGGTAGCGCACTTCTTCGTCGCCGATCTCGACGTTGAGCAATGACTTGGCCACCAACTGGCTGACGGACACCAGCACCTGTTCGGGCGCCACCTGCTGGCCGACGATCACCGCCGCCGCCGAGACCAGGTTGAAACTGCCCATGAACACCGCCAGCCGTCGCAGGCAGGTTTGCTCGCAAGGGGTGAGCAGGGCGAAGCTCCAGTCCAGCGTGGCGCGCAAGGTCTGCTGGCGGGGGGCGGCATCGCCGCTGTTGTGAAGCAAGGCCAGGCTGTCCAGCAGTTGCCGGTGCAGCTGTTGCACGGTGAAGCGGCTGATCTGCGCGGCGGCCAGTTCGATGGCCAGGGGAATGCCGTCCAGCCGCCGGCAGATGTCCACCACCAGCGGCACGTCGGCGTCGGTCAGCTCGAAGTCGTCGCGGCTGGCCATCGCGCGCTCGGCAAACAACTGCAGGGCCGGGTACGCCAGGGCCGGGAAGCCTTCGATGGGCATTTCCGGCGGTGGGAACGCCAGGGCGTCCAGGCGCTGGACGTGTTCGCCTTCGGCACGCAGGTCTTCGCGGCTGGTGGCGAGGATGTGCAAGTGCGGGGCGCCGCGCAGCAAGGTTTCGCTGAGCTGGGCGACGGCGTCGATCAGGTGTTCGCAGTTGTCGATGACCAGCAGCAGGTGCCGTTCCTTGAGTTGCCGGGTGATGGTCTCCAGCGGGTCGCCGTCCTGCAACGGCAGGTCCAGCAGCGCCGCCAGGTTGGGCGCGATCATGGCCGGGTCGTTCAGTGGGGCCAGGTCCAGCAGGTAGGTGCCATCACGGTAGCGGCCGATCAGCCGTTCGGCGACCCGCAGGGCAACGGTGGTCTTGCCGATGCCGCCGGTGCCCACCAGGGTGATGAAGCGTTTGCGCGGCAGTTGCGCCACCAGGTTTTCCAGCAGGGCGTGGCGTCCGATCATTCGCGTGTGCCGCAGCGGCAGGTTGTGCGCCAGGGAAGGGTGGGGCGTGGGCGCCGATGGTTCGAGAGGGGCCAATGACACGGGGGCCACGAAGCTGTAGCCGCGCTGCGCCACGGTGATGATGTAGCGCTGGCCAGCCTGGCCGTCGCCCAAGGCCTTGCGCAGCGCCGCGACGTGCACCCGCAGGTTGGTGTCTTCGACAACGCTCTTGGGCCAGACGCGGGCGATCAGTTGTTGTTTGCTCACCACCTGCCCGGCGTGTTCGAGCAGTACCAGCAGGATATCCACCGCCCGTCGTCCCAGGCGCAACGGTTGCCCGGCTTCCATCACCAGGCGCTGTCGAGGGTGGACCCGGTAAGGGCCGAAATGCACCGTCTGGTCGACGGGCAGGCTGGGGGATTGACTCATCATGCGCTCGATATTCTGTCCCGGTGCAGGGCGGGTATACCCGAGCATGTTCCTCAGGTTTGTCGGCAAGTGCAACGGTTTAGAGCCTTGCAGGCGCAAAAGCTTGCTCGTGATGAAGCCGCTTCGGCCCCCAGGAAACGTCACACCCTCATCGCGGGATGGTCTTGCTCCGACAAAAAATTAACAACGTTTAACTCACGCTCACACCCCTGCTGACCAGACCATGAAGCCATTCACTCACCTCAAGGAATCATGGCATGAGTACCTTCATCACCCGCGACGGCACCGAGCTCTACTACAAGGATTGGGGCAGTGGACAACCGGTGGTGTTCAGCCACGGCTGGCCATTGAACTCGGACAGTTGGGAAGCGCAGATGATGTTCCTGGCTTCCAACGGCTACCGGGTGATCGCTCACGACCGCCGTGGGCACGGGCGCTCCAGCCAGCCTTGGGACGGCAACGACATGAACACCTACGCTGACGACCTGGCCGAGCTGATCGAGCGACTGGACCTGAAGGACGCGGTGTTGCTGGGCTTCTCCACCGGCGGTGGCGAAGTGACGCGCTACATCGGTCGCCACGGTGCCGCGCGCGTCGCCAAGCTCGGCCTGATCTCGGCGGTGACCCCGCTGATGCTCAAGACCGCGTCCAACCCGGGCGGCTTGCCCATCGAGGTGTTCGACGGCTTCCGCCAGGCCTCCCTGGCCGACCGTTCTCAGCTATACAAGGATGTGGCCAGCGCGTTTTTTGGCGCCAACCGTCCGGGCGCCAAAGTCTCCCAGGGCATGATCGACTGGTTCTGGATGCAAGGCATGCTCGCCGGGCACAAGAACACCTATGACTGCATCAAGGCGTTCTCGGAAACCGACCTTTCCGACGACCTGCGCGGCATCGACGTGCCGACCCTGGTGGTGCATGGCGACGACGATCAGGTGGTGCCGATCGAAGCCGCCGGCATCGCCGCCGCCAAGCTGCTCAAGAACGCTCAGTTGCTGGTCTACCCCGGCGCACCCCATGGCCTGACCGATACCCACAAGGACCGACTGAACGCTGATTTGCTGGCGTTTATCCGGGGCTGAAGGGGGCTGCCCTGATGCTTGGGGCAAGCCACAAAACCTAATGTGGGAGCGAGCTTGCTCGCGAAAGCGCAGGGTCAGTCGACGAGGATGTTGAAGGTCGGTACGCCTTCGCGAGCAAGCTCGCTCCCACAGGGACTTCACCCATCCCTGGCCATTCAACAGGATCAAATAACCCGATGAACCGCAACGATTTACGCCGTCTCGACATGAACCTGCTGGTGATCTTCGAGGCGCTGATGTTCGAAAAGAACCTGACCCGCGTCGCCGAGAAGCTGTTCATGGGCCAGCCGGCGGTGAGCGCGGCGTTGGGGCGGCTGCGGGATCTGTTCGACGACCCGTTGCTGATCCGCCATGGTCGTGGCATGGAGCCGACGCCTCGGGCCTTGGCCATTCTGCGGGAACTGCAACCGGCCATGGACACGATTTCCGGCGCGGTCAGCCGGGCCAAGGCGTTCGACCCGTCCACCAGTTGCGATGTGTTTCGCATTGGCCTGTCGGACGATGCCGAGTTCGGCCTGTTTCCACCCTTGCTCAGCCAACTGCGTGAAGAAGCGCCGGGCATCATCGTGGTGGTGCGTCGGGCCAACTATCTGCTGATGTCGTCGTTGCTGGGCAGTGGCGAAATCAGCGTGGGCGTCAGCTATACCACCGATTTGCCGGCCAATGCCAAGCGCAAGAAGCTGCGGGACATCCCCTGCAAGGTCTTGCGCGGCGACAATCGCCCAGGGCCACTGACCCTGGATGAGTACTGCGCAAGGCCCCACGCCATGGTGTCGTTTTCGGGCGACCTGAGCGGCAACATCGACCTGGACCTGGCCCGCATCGGCCGGACCCGCAAGGTGGTGCTCGGGGTGCCACAGTTCAGTGGTTTGCGCGCCTTGCTGGCAGGCACCGAGCTGATCGCCACCGTGCCCGACTATGCCGCCTGTGCCCTGGTCGAAGGCTGCGCGCTGCGGGCCGAGGACCCACCGTTCGAGATCAACGCGGCGGAACTGTCGATGGTCTGGAGCGGCGTGCATGACAACGACCCCGCCGAGCGCTGGCTGCGCTCGCGCATCGCCACCCACATGTCCCAACCGTTGCCGGCCGCGGCTTACGCAGATTCGGACGGAGCCCACCGATGAACATCACCGATGAACGGCCGATGCAGGATCTGGGCTTGCTGTTCCTGCGCCTCAGTGGCGCGCTGTTTTTGCTGTGGGTTCATGGGTTGCCGAAGCTATTGCACTACAGCGCCGAACTGACCCGCATCGAAGACCCGTTTCACCTTGGCGCGGCGCCCACGCTGATCCTGGCGATCTTCGCCGAAGTGGTGTGCCCGCTGCTGATCATGGCCGGCGTGCTGGTGCGCCTGGCCTGCCTGCCAATCCTGTTTTTGCTGGCCGTGGCGCTGCTGGTGGTGCACCCGCAGTGGAGCCTGGAAGAAGGGCAGTTCGGTTGGTTGCTGCTGATTGTATTTACCAGCGTCTTCATCGCCGGCCCTGGCCGCCTGGCGATGAACACGCGCTTTGTTGGAGTGCTTCGTCATGTCTGAATTGCAAACCGTTGAGCCCAAGGCCAAGCCTGGCGTCGACGAAATCGTCACCCTGGTGGTCAAGCACCGGATCAAGGCCGGCCAGGACGCGGCCTACGAGGCCTGGCTGCGGCGCATCGTGCGCGTCGCCGGTGGCTGGCCAGGGCACTTGGGGGTGGACGTGGTGCGAGGCAAGCAGGACGGCCTGTCGCTGTTCACCTGCGTGCTGCGCTTCTGTTCCACCGAGGCCTTGCAGCGCTGGCTGGATTCGCCCGAGCGCAGCGAGTTGGTGCAAGAGGCGGCGCCGTTGCTGGCCGATGGCGACCAGACCGAAGTCGCGTCCCACAAGGAGTTCTGGTTCACCCCGCTGGCGGACGCCGCCACACCGCCACCGCGCTGGAAGCAGGCCGTAGTGACCTTGCTGGTGATCCTGCCGCACACCTTGCTGGTGCCGCTGATCTGGGGGCCCGTGCTGCAACTCCACGCGATTCTTTCCAACTACGTGGTCGCGACGTTCTTGATCACCCTGACCATCGTGCTTTCGGTCTGCTACGTGTGCATGCCGCTGGCGACCCGTCTGTTCGCACCGTGGATGGAGGCTTCGAAGGCGCATGAGCATTTGGAGCCTTAGCTGACACCGTTGTAGCGAGGAAGGCTTGTGTGGCGAGGGAGCTTGCTCCCGCTGGGGCGCGAAGCGGCCCTGAGTTTTTTGGGGTGGCTGCGCCACCCAGCGGGAGCAAGCTCCCTCGCCACGGTATTCATTTTTTGATCGTTGAAGGAAAACCCTATGAACGCCGATCTGATTCTGTTCAATGGCCAGTTCCACACCGTCGACCGGGAAAACCCCCGGGCCAGCGCCGTGGCGATCAGCCAGGGCAAATTCGTTACCGTGGGCACCGACGCCGAAGCCATGGCCCTGCGCGGCAGCGGCACCCAGGTCATCGACCTCAAGGGCCGCACCGTCATCCCCGGGCTCAATGACTCGCACCTGCACCTGATCCGGGGTGGCTTGAACTACAACCTGGAACTGCGCTGGGAAGGCGTGCCGTCCCTGGCCGATGCTCTGCGCATGCTCAAGGACCAGGCCGACCGCACGCCGACGCCTCAATGGGTGCGTGTGGTGGGCGGCTGGAACGAATTCCAGTTCGCCGAAAAACGCATGCCGACCCTGGAAGAACTCAACCAGGCGGCCCCGGACACCCCGGTGTTCGTCCTGCACCTGTATGACCGCGCCTTGCTCAACCGCGCCGCGCTGCGCGTGGCCGGCTACACCCGCGACACGCCGAACCCGCCCGGCGGCGAGATCGTGCGTGACAGCAACGGCGAGCCGACCGGCATGCTGGTGGCGCGACCTAACGCGATGATCCTCTACTCGACCCTGGCCAAGGGACCGAAGTTGCCGCTGGAGTACCAGGTCAACTCCACCCGCCAGTTCATGCGTGAACTCAATCGCCTCGGGCTGACCAGCGCCATCGATGCCGGCGGTGGTTTCCAGAACTACCCGGACGATTACGCCGTGATCGAGCAGTTGGCCCGGGAACAGCAGTTGACGGTGCGCATCGCCTACAACCTGTTCACCCAGAAACCCAAGGAAGAGCTCAGCGATTTCAAGAACTGGACCGGCAGCGTCAAGCTGCACCAGGGCGACGACTTCCTGCGGCATAACGGCGCCGGCGAAATGCTGGTGTTCTCGGCGGCCGACTTCGAGGATTTCCTCGAACCGCGTCCGGACCTGCCGGCGAGCATGGAGCAAGACCTGGAACCGGTGGTCCGGCACCTGGTGGAACAGCGCTGGCCGTTCCGCCTGCACGCCACCTATAACGAATCCATCAGCCGCATGCTCGATGTGTTCGAGAAGGTCAACCGCGACATCCCGTTCAACGGCCTGCCGTGGTTCTTCGACCACGCCGAGACCATTACCCCGCAGAACATCGAGCGGGTCCGCGCGCTGGGCGGCGGCATCGCCATCCAGGACCGCATGGCCTTCCAGGGTGAGTATTTCGTGGACCGCTACGGCGCCAAGGCCGCCGAAGCCACGCCGCCGATCAAGCGCATGCTGGCCGAAGGCGTGCCGGTCGGCGCCGGCACCGACGCCACCCGGGTGTCGAGCTACAACCCATGGACCTCGCTGTACTGGATGGTCAGCGGCCGCACCGTCGGCGGCCTGGCATTGCACGAAGAAGGTCTGGCTCGCCTGACCGCCCTGGAACTGTTCACCCACGGCAGCGCCTGGTTCTCCTCGGAGCAGGGCAAGAAAGGCCAGATCAAGGTCGGCCAGCTGGCGGACGTGGCAGCCCTGAGCGCGGACTTCTTCAGCGTCGAGGAAGAAGCCATCAAGTGGATCGAGTCCGTGCTGACGGTGGTGGGCGGCAAGGTGGTCTACGCCGCCGGCGATTTCGAGAAGCTCGGCCCGGCCAGCGTTCCGGTGCTGCCGGACTGGTCGCCAGTGGTCAAGGTCCCTGGTCACTGGCGCCCGAGCTCGCCGTTGCAGGCGCAAGTCCACCAGTGCAGCGGGCCGTGCACGGTGCACGCCCACAGCCATGAACGGGCACGCCTGTCGAACGTTCCGGTCAGCGATTTCCAAGGCTTCTGGGGCGCGTTCGGCTGTTCCTGCTTTGCCTTCTAACTGATCCATCAAGCCCTCTGTGGGAGCGAGCTTGCTCGCGATAGCGGTTGAACATTCAGCATCGCTGTCGCCTGACACTCCGCCATCGCGAGCAAGCTCGCTCCCACAGGTTCCATACTTCCATCCAAAGGAGTCATCCCATGAGCAATGTTCCCAGCTACAACCGCCTGAACAAAGACGACGCTGTGGTCCTGCTGGTCGATCACCAGACTGGCCTGATCTCTCTGGTCCAGGACTTTTCGCCCAACGAGTTCAAGAACAACGTGCTGGCCCTGGCTGACCTGGCGAAGTTCTTCGAACTGCCGACCATCCTGACCACCAGTTTCGAAAAAGGTCCGAACGGCCCGATCGTGCCGGAACTCAAGGAAATGTTCCCGGACGCACCGTACATCCCGCGTCCAGGCCAGATCAACGCCTGGGACAACGAAGACTTCGTCAAGGCGATCAAGGCCACCGGCCGCAAGCAACTGATCATCGCTGGCGTGGTGACCGACGTCTGCGTAGCGTTCCCGACCCTGTCGGCATTGGCTGAAGGTTTTGACGTGTTCGTCGTCACCGACGCTTCGGGCACCTTTAACGAAACCGTGCAACAAGCCGCCTGGGTCCGCATGACCGCCGCTGGCGCGCAAATGATGAACTGGTTCTCGGTGGCCTGCGAACTGCACCGTGACTGGCGCAACGACATCGAAGGCCTGGGCAACCTGTTGTCCCAGCGCATTCCGAACTACCGCAACCTGATGAACAGCTACTCGGCGCTGACCGCCAAGTAAGCTGAGCTCACAGGCTAAACGGATGCCCGCCATCGTGCGGGCATCTTTTTGCCTGGCGAAAACCTGTGGCGAGGGGATTTATCCCCGTTGGGCTGCGTAGCAGCCCCAAAGTTGATCACCTGGTGTGTCAGACTGTTTACCGGAGTCAGTAATCAGGTCTGCTGCGCAGCCCAGCGGGGATAAATCCCCTCGCCACAGGGTTGAGTTCACCCTGAACACCTTTATAAAGTTCTTGATTATTCACCCACGGATCCCCAATGAACCCCTTCGAAGACATGCGCATTTTCGTCCAGGTCATGGAGTCGGGCAGCTTTACCGCGGCGGCGGACAAGCTCGGGCTGTCCAAGCAGTTCGTCAGCCGCAAGCTGATGGAGCTGGAGCAGCGTCTGGGCGTGCGCCTGCTCAATCGTTCGACGCGGCGCCTGGACATTACCCCCTTGGGCCAGCGTTATTACGAATCAGCATTGCGCCTGCTCAGTGAAATCGAAGAGGTGGAGCAGGGCATCAGCGGCCAGACCGACGCGCCCCGCGGCACCATTCGCCTCAGCGCGCCGCTGTCGTTCGCCGTGGCGCACCTGGGGAGCCTGCTGCCGGTGTTCCTGCAACGCTACCCCGACGTCAGCGTCGAAGTGGATTTGAGCGACCGCTCGGTGGATCTGCTGGGGGAGGGCTACGATCTGGCGTTGCGCATTGGCGTGCTGGAGGACTCGACGCTGATTGCCCGGCGTATCGCCAGCATCGAGCGGCTGTATTGCGCCAGCCCGGCCTACCTGGCAGAACGCGGTACGCCCGAGCGACCTGAAGACCTGCGCAATCACGATTGCCTGCCTTATGGTCACAGCCGGCAAGTCCAATGGCGCTTCGAAGGACGTGGCAAACCTTTGTCCCTGGATGTCACCGGACGCATGCGGGCCAACAACGGTGACCTGCTTCGGGACGCGGCCATTGCCGGCATGGGCATCACCTACTTGCCCACCTTCATTCTCGGCGATGCACTGAAGGACGGTCGATTGACCCGGGTGCTGGAGGGTTACGAGACCGAGCCACTGACGCTGTCAGCGGTTTACCCGCAACATCGGCAGGGCTCGCGCCCGGTACAGGCGCTGGTGGAGTTTCTGCGCGAACAGATGCAGCCGTGACGCACGGGGCTGGATCGGTTAGTACAGGACCCCATAACGACGTTCAGCCGTCCGGAGACGGCTGAAGCATTCGAGGCAAGGATCAGGCGGCGAGGTTGGCGCTGCCCAGTTCCTTTTTGTACTGCGCTTTCATGGTTTCCATTTCCGCGCCCAAGGCATCCAGCTTGGTCTTGCCCAAGACTTTCTTGGCCTGGGGGAACATCTCCTTTTCTTCTTCTTCGATGTGGTGTTCGAGCAGTTCCTTGACCACCTTCACCCGACCGGCGAATTCAGGCTGGGATGGATCGGTGGCTTTCAGGTCCGGCAGCACCAGCGAGTCGACGGTGCGATGCTCTTCCTTGGCCTCGTAATACATTTCCGCTTCGTCCTTGCCACCCGCTTGCTTGAAAGCCGGATACAGGATCTCTTCTTCCAGGCGGGTGTGGATGGTCACTTCCATTTCCAGTTTCGCCAACAGATCGGTGCGTTTCTTGATGGCGCGATCAGTGGATTCGCTCAGTTGGGTCAGAATCGCTTTCACGCGTTCATGGTCGGCTTTCAAAAGGTCGATGGCGTTCATAAGTAGCTCCTGGCAATTCACGGTTGCGGGTAGGCTTCAAGCGCCGACGCCGCGTATGGGGTAAATTGCATCAGCCATGCCAGCCAGCGCTTATAAAAAAGTACAGGTAAAACAAAGAGTTGGATGAGTGGTAAGTTCCGGCTTCGTGCAAGCTGCAAGACCCGGGGTAAAAGCTCGTTGCACTTTGCGCTGACGCGCGGCTAAAAGCTCCTGTTGACACACCTGGCCCGTGGCGAGGGAGCTTGCTCCCTCGCCACGATTTGTCATTCTTCAGAACCAGCCATAAAAAAACCCGTATCTCGCGATACGGGTTTTTTCACAGCGGTGCTGCCGAGGCGATCAGCCCACCAGGCCCGCTTGCTGGACCAGGGTCAGCAACGGTTGTGGGTACACGCCCAGGAAGAACGCCAGTACGGCGATAGCCAGCAGCATCACGCCGCCTGCCTTCTGCTCCCAGTGCAACTCGGCGTCGTGGCGACGCAGGTTCGGTTCCATCAGGTACAGGGTGACCATGACGCGCAGGTAGTAGAACACGCCGATGGCACTGCCCAGCACCAGGGAGCCGACCAGCCACCATTGGTGCGCCTCGACGCCGGTGGCGATGATGTAGAACTTGCCGATGAAGCCGGCGGTCAGCGGAATGCCGGCCAGGGACAGCATCATCACGGTCAGTACGGCGGTCAGGTACGGACGGCGCCAGAACAGGCCACGGTATTCGTACAGGGCGTCGGCGTCGCGGCCGTTGTATGGCGAGGACATCAGGGTGATCACGCCGAACGCGCCGAGGCTGGTGATGACGTAGGTGACCAGGTACACGCCAATGGCTTCCACCGCCAGGCCCTTGCTGGCGATCAACGCGATCAGCAGGTAGCCGAAGTGGGCGATGGACGAGTAACCCAGCAGGCGCTTGAGGTTGCTCTGGGTCAGTGCCAGCAGGTTACCGAACAGGATCGACACGATGGCAATGATCGTCAGCACGTCGTTCAGCACGCCGCTGCTGGCCACCGGGGAGATCTGGAACAGGCGAACCATCACCGCGAACACCGCCACTTTCGACGCGGTGGCCAGGAACGCCGCCACCGGTGCCGGGGCGCCCTCGTAGACGTCCGGGGTCCAGAGGTGGAAGGGCACCAGCGACAGCTTGAACGCCAGGCCGATCAACATCATGCCCAGGCCCAGTTGCGCGATCGGGCTTGGCAGGCCGGTGGCCGCCAGGGCCTGGCCGATACCGACGAAGCTCAGGGTGCCGGCTTCTGCATAGAGCAGCGCCATGCCGAACAACAGGAACGCGGAACCGGCCGCCGACAGCACCATGTACTTGATGCCGGCTTCCAGGGAGCGCTTGTTGAAGAAGGCGTAGGCCACCAGACCGTAGACCGGTACCGACAGCAGTTCCAGGCCGATGAACAGGCTGGCCAGGTGCTGCGCGCTGACCAGGACCAGGCCACCGGCGGCGGCCATCAGGATCAGCAGGTACAGTTCTTCGCGGTTGCCCGGGTAACCCGAACCGCCATCGCCGAGGTAGGCGTGGGCGAGGGTGACGCAGGCGAGGGTGGCGACCAGGATCAACGCCATGTACAGGCAGGCGAAGCTGTCGATCTGGATCAGCGGCGTGACCACCAGGGGCGCGACTTTCAGGGCCGGCAGGATCGACAGCAGGGCCAGGTTCAGCCCCGCCACCGACAGCAGGAAGGTCTGTGAGTGATTGCGCCGCCAGGCGATCGCCAGCATCACCACGATGATCGTGGCGCTGGTGATCAACAGCGGCGCAAGCGCGATAAAGTGTTGAATCGTGAATTCCATAGCGCTCTTACCGGGCCGAAGCGAGTTGAGAGAAGGCGGTGCCGAGCCACTGCTGCACGCCATGCATCGTGGCGGCAGAGGTGTCGAGGAACGGTTGCGGGGAAACGCCGAGGTAAACCAGCAGCACCGCAAGGCCAAGCACCATGATCAGTTCGCGAGCGTCCATGCCGCGCAGCACTTCATCCGACTTGGCCGGACCGAAGTAGGCGCGGTGGATCATGATCAGCGAGTAGACCGAACCGAACACCAGGCCGGACGTGGCGATGGCCGTGATCCACGGCGCACTGACGAACGAGCCGATCAGGATCAGGAACTCGCCGACGAAGTTGCCGGTGCCCGGCAAGCCCAGGGACGCGGCCGCGAAGAACAGGCTGATGGCCGGCAGGTAGGCGATGCGCGACCAGACGCCGCCCATCTCGCGCATGTCGCGGGTGTGCAGGCGCTCGTACAACTGGCCGCTGAGGATAAACAGCGCCGCCGCCGACAGGCCGTGGGCGAGCATCTGGATCACCGCGCCTTGCAGGGCCAGCTGGCTGCCGGAGTAGATACCGATCAGTACGAAGCCCATGTGCGAGACGCTGGAGAAGGCGATCAGGCGCTTGATGTCGGTCTGGGCGAACGCCAGGAACGCACCGTAGAAAATCCCGATCAGGCCCAAGGTCATGGCGATGGGCGCGAACTCGGCCGAGGCGTTGGGGAACATCGGCAGGGCAAAGCGCAGCAGGCCGTAGGCCGCGGTCTTGAGCAAGATACCGGCCAGGTCCACGGAACCGGCGGTCGGCGCCTGGGCGTGGGCGTCGGGCAGCCAGGAGTGGAACGGCACCACCGGCAGCTTCACCGCGAACGCGATGAAGAAGCCCAGCATCAGCACGTACTCGGTGGTGCGCGACATCTGCACTTTCAACAGGTCGGCGTAGTTGAAGGTGATCACGCCGGTGTTGTTGAAGTTGACCAGCACCAGGCCAAGGATCGCCACCAACATGATCAGGCCGGACGCCTGGGTGAAGATGAAGAACTTGGTCGCCGCGTAGATCCGGGTCTTCTTGCCGTCCGAGGAACTGTGACCCCAGAGCGCGATGAGGAAGTACATCGGCACCAGCATCATTTCCCAGAAGAAGAAGAACATGAACAGGTCCAGCGCCAGGAACACGCCGACGACACCGCCCAGGATCCACATCAGGTTCAGGTGGAAGAAGCCGACGTGACGCTGGATCTCTTTCCAGGAGCAGAGCACCGAGAGGATACCCAGCAGGCCGGTCAGCAGGATCATCAGCAGCGACAGGCCGTCGAGGGCCAGGTGCACGCTGATGCCGAAGCGCGCGATCCACAGGTGCTTGAATTCAAGCGCCCAGGTCGGCTCGGCGCCAGGCGCCGGGGCAAATGTGAAGTCGCCGGTCGCCCACAGCCAGAGGCCGAGCGCGAGTTCCAGGGACATGGTCAGCAGCGCAATCCAGCGCGGGAGCGTGGAGCTGGAGCGCTCCGCGATCCAGCACAACAGGCCGCCGATGAAGGGGATCAGGATTAGCCAGGGCAGAATCATGACGGGCTCGTTTCCTTTCGCAAGTTCGCAAGGTTCATATCAGACCGCTACCAGCACGATGGCGCCGATAACCAGCACGGCGCCAGCCGCCATGGAAGCCGCATACCAACGCAGTTGACCGGTCTCGGTACGGCTCAGGGCGGTGTGGCCGCCCTTGGCCATGCGCGGGATCAGGCCAATGGTCTGGTCGAGCGGGTCTTTGCGCAGAATGTGGCTGATCGCAAGGTATGGCTTGACGAACAGTTTGTCGTAGATCCAGTCGAAGCCCCAGGCGGCGAACCACCAGGCCGAAAGGACACGGCCCAGGCCGCTGTTGGCGATGGCGGTGACGAAACGACGCTTGCCCAGGAACAGCAGGGCGGCCAGCAGGATCCCGGCCAGGGCGATGGCGCCCGAGGCGATTTCCAGGCTGTGCTTGGCTTCGCCGCCGGCATGGCCGACGCTTTGCGGCAGTACGCCGTGCAGTGGCGGGGCGATCATGGCGCCGACGAAGGTCGACAGCACGATCAGCACCGACAATGGCAGCCAGTGGGCAATGCCGTGGCCGGCGTGGGCTTCGGTCTTGGCTTCACCGTGGAACGCGATGAAGATCAGGCGGAAGGTGTACAGCGAGGTCATGAACGCACCCACCAGGCCGGCATAGAGCAGGCCTTGGTTACCGCTGGCGAACGCTTCCCAGAGGATCTCGTCCTTGGAATAGAAACCGGCGGTGACCAGTGGCAGGGCCGCCAGGGCCGCGCCGCCAACGATGAAGCTGGCGTAGGCCAACGGCAGTTTCTTCCACAGGCCACCCATCTTGAAGATGTTCTGCTCGTGGTGGCAGGCAACGATTACCGCACCGGAAGCAAGGAACAGCAGGGCCTTGAAGAAGGCGTGGGTCATCAGGTGGAAGATCGCGCCTTCCCAGGCACCGACGCCCAGGGCCAGGAACATGTAGCCGATCTGGCTCATGGTCGAGTAGGCGAGGATACGCTTGATGTCGGTCTGCACCAGCGCGGCGAAGCCGGCCAGTACCAGGGTTACGCCACCGACGATGCCCACCAGGTGCAGGATGTCCGGCGCCAGGGCGAACAGGCCATGAGTACGGGCAATCAGGTAGACGCCCGCGGTCACCATGGTTGCGGCGTGGATCAGTGCCGAGACCGGGGTAGGGCCGGCCATTGCATCCGCCAACCAGGTTTGCAGCGGCAGTTGCGCCGATTTACCGACAGCGCCGCCCAGCAGCATCAGGGTCGCCAGGACGATCCAGAAATCGCCGACCTTGAAGTGCTCGGGGGCCTTGACCAGCAGTTCCTGGATATTCAGCGTACCCAGCTGCTGGAACAGGATGAACAGGCCGATGGCCATGAACACGTCGCCGATGCGGGTGACGATGAACGCCTTGAGTGCCGCGTTACCGTTGTTGCGATTGGTGTAGTAGAAACCGATCAGCAGGTACGAGCACAGGCCCACGCCTTCCCAGCCGAAGTACAGGAACAACAGGTTATCGCCGAGCACCAGGAACAGCATGCTGGCGATGAACAGGTTGGTGTAGGCGAAGAAACGCGAGTAGCCGTCTTCACCGCGCATGTACCAGGACGCGAACAGGTGGATCAGGAAACCCACGCCAACCACGACGCCGAGCATGGTGATCGACAGGCCGTCGATGTACAGGGCGAAGTTCGGCGTGAAGCCTTCCACCGCCATCCAGCGCCACAGCACCAGGGTGTAGTGCCCGCCTTCAGGTGGTGCGACGTTGAATTGCCAGATCACGTAGGCAGCGACAATCGCCGACAGGCCGATGGAACCGACACCGATCAGTGCCGAGAGGTTTTCCGAGAGGCGTCCCCGGGAGAACGACAGCAGCAGGAAACCGATCAGGGGAAATACGAAAGTCAGAAAGATCATGTTCATCCGCGCATCTCACTGGCAGCGTCGATATCGAGCGTGTGGAAGCGGCGATACAGTTGCAACAGGATCGCCAGGCCGATACTGGCCTCGGCGGCTGCCAGGCTGATCACCAGGATGAACATGATCTGTCCATCCGGTTGCGCCCAGCGAGCGCCTGCCACGATGAAGGCCAGGGCAGAGGCGTTCATCATGACCTCCAGGCTCATCAGCACGAACAGGATGTTGCGACGGACCATCAGGCCGACCAGGCCGAGACAGAACAGGATGCCGGCGACTGCCAGGCCATGCTCGAGAGGGATAGCAGGCATGTGATTACTCCTTCGCCTCGTTACGGCCCAAATGGAACGCCGTGACGGCTGCGGCAAGCAGCAGCATCGAGGCGAGTTCGACCACCAGCAGGTATGGGCCGAACAGGCTGATGCCCACGGCCTTTGGACCTACGGTGGTGTGGCCGATGGCCTGGCCGCTCTGGTGGGCGAACAGCACGTACAGCAGTTCCCCCAGCAGCAGGACGGCGAGAATCACCGGCCCTGCCCAGATGCCGGGCTTGAGCCAGGAGCGCTCCTGCTGCACCGAGGCGGGGCCCAGGTTGAGCATCATCACCACGAACACGAACAGCACCATGATGGCGCCGGCGTAGGCGATCACTTCCAGCGCACCGGCAAACGGCGCGCCGAGGGCGAAGAAGGTCATGGCCACGGCGATCAGCGAAATGATCAGGTAGAGCAGGGCATGGATGGGGTTGGTGTTGGTGACCACACGAAGCGTGGACACCACCGCGATACCCGATGCGAAATAGAAAGCGAATTCCATCTTTCTTCCTTAAGGCAGCAAGCTCTTCACGTTGATCGGTTCGGCTTCGTTCTGCGCGGCGCCTTTGGGCTTACCGGCAATGGCCATACCTGCAACACGATAGAAGTTGTAATCAGGGTTTTTACCGGGACCGGAAATCAGCAAGTCTTCTTTCTCGTACACCAGGTCCTGACGTTTGAACTCGGCCATTTCGAAATCCGGCGTGAGCTGGATCGCGGTGGTCGGGCACGCTTCCTCGCAGAGGCCGCAGAAAATGCAGCGCGAGAAGTTGATGCGGAAGAAGTCCGGGTACCAGCGACCGTCTTCGGTTTCAGCTTTCTGCAACGAGATGCAACCGACCGGGCAGGCCACGGCGCACAGGTTGCACGCCACGCAACGCTCTTCGCCGTCGGGATCACGGGTCAGGACGATGCGGCCGCGATAACGCGGAGCCAGGTAGACCGGCTCTTCGGGGTATTGCAGGGTGTCGCGCTTGCGAAAGCCATGGCCGAAGATCATGACCAGGCTTCGCAGTTGGGTACCGGTACCCTTAACGATGTCGCCAATATATTTGAACATGGGTCAAATCCTCACTGAACCGCGGCCGCAGGCGCGTTCATTAAAACGATCGCAGCGGTCACCAGCATGTTGATCAGGGTCAGCGGCAGGCAGAATTTCCAGCTGAAGTCCATCACCTGGTCGTAGCGTGGGCGCGGGATCGAGGCGCGCAGCAGGACGAACAGCATGATGAAGAACGCGGTCTTCAAGGCGAACCAGACGAAGGACAATTGCGGCAGGATGCCGAACGGACCGTGCCAGCCACCGAAGAACAGCGTGACCAGCAGCGCCGAGATCAGGATGATGCCGATGTACTCGCCGACGAAGAACATGCCCCATTTCATGCCGGCATATTCAATGTGGTAACCGTCGGCCAGTTCCTGTTCCGCTTCCGGCTGGTCGAAGGGGTGACGGTGAGTCACGGCCACGCCGGCGATGAAGAAGGTACAGAAGCCGAAGAACTGCGGAATGATGAACCACAGGTTCTGCGCCTGGTACTCGACGATGTCACGCATGTTGAACGAGCCGGCCTGGATCACGATGCCCATGAGCGCCAGGCCCATGAACACTTCGTAGGACACGGTCTGGGCCGAGGCCCGCAGGCTGCCCAGCAGGGCGAACTTGTTGTTGCTCGACCAGCCGGCGAACAGCACCGCGTACACCGACAGGCCGGCCATGGCGAAGAAGAACAGCAGGCCGATGTTCAGGTCCGCCACGCCCCAGGTCGGGGTGATCGGGATGATCGCGAAGGCGATCAGCAAGGCGCTCATGGCCACGACCGGTGCCAGGGTGAAGATCACCTTGTCGGCAAACGGCGGGGTCCAGTCTTCCTTGAAGAACATTTTCACCATGTCGGCGGCGATCTGGAACATGCCGAACGGGCCGACGCGGTTCGGACCGTAGCGGTCCTGCCACCAGCCCAGCAGGCGACGTTCGACGAAGCTCAACAGTGCGCCTGCGACCACCACGGCCAGCAGGATCACGATGGCCTTGAGGACCGTCAGGATCACGTCGATCACTTCAGGGGTGAACCAGCTCATTGCGCTGCCTCCTGCAGACCGTCGACGGTTTTGCCGAATATCGCCGGTGGGATGCCGGCCAGGCCGGCGGGCAACGCCACCAGGCCGGCGCCCAGTGCTTCATTGATACGCAGCGGCAGACGCAGGGTCTGGCCCGCCACGTTCAGGCTCAGCAGGGCCCCGTCGTTGACGCCCAGGCGATCGGCTTCGGACTTGGCCAGCGCCACGTAGGCGGCCGGGATGCGCTCCTGCACCGGTGCGGCCTTGGAAGAGTTCTCTTCGCTGCCGAACAGGTGATGGAACGGCACGACCTGCCAGGTCCCTGGTGCCGGGTTGAAGGCGCGCGGCACGCTGGCGAACCAGCTGAGGCCATCGCCCTGGCTTTCGATCAGGCGCTTGCCCGGGTCACCGGCACGCAGGTGACCGCCGACCTCGTCCTGGAACTTGTTCCAGGCTTGCGGCGAGTTCCAGCCCGGCGACCAGGCGAACGGCACTTGCGAGCGCGGTTCGGCGGAGCCCGAGTAACCTTCCATGGAGAAGGCGAATGGGGTGTCCTGGTCTTGCGGGGTGCGCGGTTCGTGCACGCTGATGTTGGCGCGCATGGCCGTGCGGCCGGAGTAACGCAGCGGCTCGCGGGCCAGCTTCATGCCCTTGATGCGGAACGCGGCGGACGGCGCGGCGTCGACGATGGCAGCCAGTTGCGGGCTGCTCGACGCGCAGGCGGCGGTGACGTGATCCAGTTGGGTCCAGTCGATCGGCTGGTTCAGCAGGGTGGCGCGCAGGGCATGCAGCCAGCGCCAGCCTTCGTGGACCAGGATGCTGGCGTCCAGGTATTGCGGGTCGAAGACCTGGAAGAAGCGCTGGGCGCGACCTTCCTGGCTGACCAGCGTGCCGTCGCCTTCGGCAAAGCTCGCCGCCGGCAACACCAGCTGGGCACGGTCGGTGGTGGCGGTCTTCTGGTGGTCGGCGACGATCACGGTTTTCGCGGCGTTCAGGGCGGCGTCCACACGGGCCTTGTCGGTCCGGGTGTAGAGGTCGTTTTCCAGCACCACGATGGCGTCGGCGTTACCGTCGATCACCGCTTGCAGGGCTGCATCCACCGATTCGCCACCGAGCATGGCCAGGCCGAGGCTGTTGGCTTCCGGCACGACCAGGCTGATGGAGCCGTTCTTCTCGCGCAGCTTCAAGGCCTTGGCGATGTTGGCGGCGGCTTCGATCAACGCCTTGGAACCCAAGGACGTGCCGGCAATGATCAACGGACGCTTGGCGGCCAGCAGGGCGTCGGCGATGCGCTGCACCAGTTCGGCGGCTTCGCTGTCGAGGCCTTCGACGGCCGGTGCACTGGCGTCCAGGGCGTGGGCGACGGCAAAGCCGATGCGGGCCAGGTCGTCAGGCGCGGCATGCACGCATTCTTCGGCGACGTCGTCGAGCTTGGTTTCGGCGAGGCTGGCGATGAACAGCGGGTTCAGCGCGTGCTGGCCGATGTTTTTCACCGCGGCGTCGAGCCAAGGCTGCACGCGCATGGCGTCGGCCATGTCCTCGGCCTTGCCCTTGACCGACTGGCGCAGGGCCAGGGCCATGCGCGCGGCGGTCTGGGTCAGGTCTTCGCCAAGGACGAACACGGCGTCGTGGTCTTCGATGTCGCGCATCGTCGGCACGGGCAGCGGGCTGTCCTTGAGCACTTGCAGCACCAGGCGGATGCGCTCCAGCTCGGTGGCTTCGATACCGCTGTAGAAATGTTCGGCACCGACCAGTTCACGCAACGCGTAGTTGCTTTCCAGGCTGGCCCGTGGCGAACCGATGCCGACGATATTGCGGCCGCGCAGCAGGTCGGCGGCCTTGTCCAGTGCTTCGTCCAGGCTCAGCTTGGTGCCGCCCGCCAACAGCGGTTGGCGCGGACGGTCGGTGCGGTTGACGTAGCCGTAGCCGAAACGGCCGCGGTCACAGAGGAAGTACTGGTTCACCGAACCGTTGTAGCGGTTCTCGATGCGACGCAGTTCGCCGTAGCGCTCGCCCGGGGAGATGTTGCAACCGCTGGAGCAGCCGTGGCAGATGCTCGGCGAGAACTGCATGTCCCACTTGCGGTTGTAGCGCTCGGAGTGGGTCTTGTCGGTGAACACGCCGGTCGGGCAGACCTCGGTGAGGTTGCCGGAGAACTCGCTTTCCAGGGTGCCGTCTTCAACGCGTCCGAAGTACACGTTGTCGTGGGCGCCGAACACGCCCAGGTCGGTACCGCCGGCGTAGTCCTTGTAGAAACGCACGCAGCGGTAGCAGGCGATGCAGCGGTTCATCTCGTGGGAAATGAACGGGCCCAGTTGCTGGTTCTGGTGGGTGCGTTTCTTGAAGCGATAACGGCGCTCGTTGTGGCCGGTCATCACCGTCATGTCTTGCAGGTGGCAGTGACCGCCTTCCTCACAGACCGGGCAGTCGTGCGGGTGGTTGGTCATCAGCCATTCGACGACGCTGGCGCGAAACGCCTTGGATTCTTCATCGTCGATGGAGATCCAGGTGTTGTCGGTGGCGGGGGTCATGCAGGACATGACGATCCGACCACGGGTGTCGTTCTCGTCGGTGTATTGCTTGACTGCGCACTGGCGACAGGCGCCGACGCTGCCAAGGGCGGGGTGCCAGCAGAAATAAGGAATGTCGAGGCCCAGCGACAGACATGCCTGTAACAGGTTGTCTGCCCCGTCGACTTCGAGCGCTTTGCCGTCTACGTGGATAGTGGCCATGGTTCAAAGTTCTTCGTTGGCCCGGTGTCAGCGGGCGTGGCTAATGGAATCTTGTCGTTCGTCCGAATCCAAACAGCCTCGGTGAAAAGGCGTCATCGGACGAAAGGCGAAGGGCACGGACCCTTCGCCTGGTAAAGCGTCGTTACGCGCCGACCATGGTCGGCGTGACCACCTGATTGAGGTCACCGGCGCGGGTTGGCGCGATGCCGGCCTCGAATTCAGGGCGGAAGTATTTGATTGCGCTGCCCAACGGCTCCACGGCACCCGGTGCGTGAGCACAGAAGGTCTTGCCTGGGCCGAGGAAACCCACCAGGCCCAGCAGGGTCTCGATGTCGCCAGGCTGGCCTTGGCCGTTCTCGATGGCCATCAGCAGCTTGACGCTCCACGGCAGGCCGTCACGGCAAGGGGTGCAGAAGCCGCAGGATTCACGGGCAAAGAACTGCTCCATGTTGCGCAGCAGCGACACCATGTTGACGCTGTTGTCCACCGCCATGGCCAGGCCGGTACCCATCCGGGTGCCCACCTTGGCGATGCCGCCGGCGTACATTTGTGCGTCCAGGTGTTCCGGCAACAGGAAGCCGGTACCGGCGCCGCCTGGCTGCCAGCACTTGAGCGTGTAGCCGTCGCGCATGCCGCCGGCGTAGTCCTCGAACAGCTCGCGCGCGGTGACGCCGAATGGCAGTTCCCACAGGCCCGGGTTCTTGACTCGGCCGGAGAAGCCCATGAGCTTGGTGCCCATGTCTTCGCTGCCGTCGCGGGCCAGGGATTTGTACCAGTCCACGCCGTCGGCAATGATTGCCGGCACGTTGCACAGCGTCTCGACGTTGTTCACGCAGGTCGGCTTGCCCCACACGCCCACGGCGGCAGGGAAGGGCGGCTTGGAGCGTGGGTTGGCGCGGCGGCCTTCCAGGGAGTTGATCAGCGCGGTTTCTTCACCGCAGATGTAGCGCCCGGCACCGGTGTGGACGAACAGCTCGAAATCGAAGCCGCTGCCCAGGATGTTCTTGCCCAGCAGGCCCGCGGCCTTGGCTTCTTCCACGGCACGGTTGAGGTGCCTGGCGGCGGTGGTGTATTCGCCACGCAGGAAGATGTAGCCGCGGTAGGTCTTCAGCGCGCGAGCACTGATCAGCATGCCTTCGATCAGCAGATGGGGCAGTTGCTCCATCAGCATGCGGTCTTTCCAGGTGTTGGGTTCCATCTCGTCCGCGTTGCACAGCAGGTAGCGGATATTGATGGATTCGTCCTTGGGCATCAGGCCCCACTTCACGCCCGTGGGGAAGCCCGCACCACCGCGGCCCTTGAGGCCGGAGTCCTTCACGGTCTGGACAATGTCGTCCGCGGCCATGTCGGCGAACGCCTTGCGCGCGGCGGCATAGCCGTTCTTGGCCTGGTACTCGTCCAGCCACACGGCTTCGCCGTCGTCGCGCAGGCGCCAGGTCAGGGGATGGGTTTCGGCCGAACGCTGGATGCGGTTGGCGGGCCCGAAGGAAGTCAGGGTCATACGTAGCCCTCCAGCAGTTTGGCGACGCCTTCAGGCTTGACGTCACCGAACGTGTCGTCGTCGATCATCAGCGCCGGTGCCTTGTCGCAGTTGCCCAGGCAGCACACCGGCAACAGCGTGAAGCGGCCGTCGGCGGTGGTCTGGCCCAGGCCGATGCCCAGCTTGCCCTGGATCTCGCTGACCACGGACTCGTGGCCGCCGATGTAGCAGACCATGCTGTCGCAGACGCGAATGATGTGGCGGCCCACCGGCTGGCGGAAGATCTGGCTGTAGAAGGTGGCGACGCCCTCGACATCGCTGGCCGGGATGCCGAGGATCTCGCCGATGGCGTAGAGCGCGCCGTCAGGCACCCAGCCACGTTCCTTCTGGACGATCTTCAAGGCTTCGATCGACGCCGCGCGCGGGTCTTCGTAGTGATGCAGCTCGTGCTCGATGGCCGAGCGCTCGGTTTCGCTGAGGGCGAAACGGTCTGTCTGGATAAGCGTGCTGTTCATGCTTAGCGGTCCACGTCGGCCATAACGAAGTCGATACTACCCAGGTACGCGATCAAGTCCGCGACCATGCTGCCTTTGATCACCGAAGGGATCTGCTGCAGGTGCGGGTAGCTTGGGGTGCGAATCCGGGTACGGTAGCTCATGGTGCCGCCGTCGCTCGTCAGGTAATAACTGTTGATGCCCTTGGTCGCTTCGATCATCTGGAAGGACTCGTTGGCCGGCATGACCGGGCCCCACGAAACCTGCAGGAAGTGCGTGATCAAGGTCTCGATGTGCTGCAGCGTGCGCTCCTTGGGCGGCGGCGTGGTCAGCGGGTGGTCCGCCTTGTACGGGCCTTCCGGCATGTTGCGCAGGCACTGGTCGATGATCTTGACGCTCTGGCGCATTTCCTCGACGCGAACCATGCAGCGGTCGTAGGCGTCACCGTTGGCGGCCAGCGGGACTTCGAATTCGAAGTTCTCGTAGCCGGAGTAAGGGCGTGCCTTGCGCAGGTCGAAGTCGCAACCGGTGGAACGCAGGCCGGCACCGGTGACGCCCCATTCCAGGGCTTCCTTGGTGTTGTAGGCGGCGACCCCGATGGTCCGGCCCTTGAGGATGCTGTTCTGCAGGGCAGCCTTGGTGTATTCGTCCAGGCGCTTGGGCATCCATTCGACGAAGTCCTTGACCAGCTTCTCCCAGCCGCGCGGCAGGTCGTGGGCGACGCCACCGATGCGGTACCAAGCCGGGTGCAGGCGGAAACCGGTGATGGCTTCGATCACCGTGTAAGCCTTCTGGCGGTCGGTGAAGGTGAAGAACACCGGGGTCATGGCGCCGACGTCCTGGATGTAGGTGCCCAGGAACAGCAGGTGGCTGGTGATACGGAAGAACTCGGCCATCATGATGCGGATGACGTCGACCTTCTCCGGTACCTTGATCCCGGCCAGCTTCTCGACCGAGAGCACGTACGGCAGGTTGTTCATCACCCCGCCGAGATAATCGATGCGGTCGGTGTACGGGATGTAGCTGTGCCAGGACTGGCGCTCGGCCATTTTCTCGGCGCCACGGTGGTGGTAGCCGATGTCCGGGACGCAGTCTACGATTTCTTCGCCGTCCAGTTGCAGGATGATGCGGAACGCACCGTGGGCCGAAGGGTGGTTCGGACCCAGGTTGAGGAACATGTAGTCCTCGTTGGCGCCCGAACGCTTCATGCCCCAGTCTTCAGGCTTGAAGCGCGCGGCTTCTTCCTCGAGCTGTTGTTTGGCCAGCGACAGGCTGAAGGGGTCGAACTCGGTGGCCCGGGCCGGGAAGTCCTTGCGCAGCGGGTGACCTTCCCAGGTCGGCGGCATCATGATGCGCGACAGGTGCGGGTGGCCGGGGAAGTCGATCCCGTACATGTCCCACACTTCACGCTCGTACCAGTTGGCGTTCGGCCAGATACCGGTCACGGTCGGCACGCTGAGGTCGCTCTCGGACAAGGCGACCTTGATCATTACGTCACTATTACGCTCGATCGACAGCAGGTGGTAGAACACGGTGAAGTCGACGCCGTCGGGCAGGCCCTGGCGCTTGGTGCGCAGACGCTCGTCCACGCCGTGCAGGTCATAGAGCATGACGTACGGCTTGGGCAGGTTGCGCAGGAAGGTCAGGACTTCGATGAGTCGGGCGCGGGCAACCCACAGCACCGGCATGCCGGTGCGGGTCGACTGGACGGTGAACGCGTCGGCGCCAAAACGGTTGTTCAGTTCGACGACCACATCCTGGTCGTCTGCCTTGTAAGGCGGGATGTACAGAGCACTGCCTGTAGTCATGGTTATTTATCGCTTTCGGTCAACGTAAAGAATGAAGCCAGGTTCTCGTTTCTACTGTGAGGAACAGAGCTGGATCAGACTTCGTCGGGGCTGCGCAGGTTGGTGACTGCGATACGCTGTTCGCGACGCTGTTCCTTTTGCGACGGCATCTCGGCGCGATAAACGCCTTGATCACCAACGACCCAGGACAGTGGGCGACGCTCCTGGCCAATCGACTCCTGCAACAGCATCAAGCCTTGCAGGAAAGCTTCAGGGCGAGGCGGGCAGCCAGGCACGTAGACGTCCACGGGCAGGAACTTGTCCACCCCTTGAACGACGGAATAGATGTCGTACATGCCACCGGAGTTGGCGCACGAACCCATGGAGATCACCCACTTGGGTTCGAGCATCTGCTCATAGAGACGCTGGATGATCGGCGCCATCTTGATGAAGCAGGTTCCGGCGATAACCATGAAGTCCGCCTGGCGCGGCGAGGCCCGGATCACTTCGGCGCCGAAGCGCGCGATGTCGTGGGGCGCCGTGAAGGCGGTGGTCATTTCCACGTAGCAGCACGAAAGGCCGAAGTTGTACGGCCACAGGGAGTTCTTGCGACCCCAGTTGACCGTGCTGTTCAGCACGTCTTCGAGCTTGCCCATGAAGATGTTCTTGTGGACTTGATCTTCTAACGGATCGGCGACGGTTTCCCGCTTGCCAATCGGATACTGCTCGTTAGGAGCATCGGGGTCGATCCTGGTGAGATTGTATTGCATTGCCAAAGCCTCATTGTTTCAGCTTCGCTTGCCGCTTGCGCCGAGCTTCCGGAGCCCAATCAAGTGCCCCCACCCGGTAAAGGTAGACAAGACCTGCCAACAGAATTGCTATGAAAACGAGTGCTTCGACGAATCCGGTCCAGCCGCTTTCGCGGACGGACACAGACCATGCAAAGAGAAAGAGGGCTTCGATATCGAAGATCACGAAGAGCATCGCGACCAGATAGAATTTGGCTGAGAGCCGCAAGCGGGCGCCACCGGTAGGTAGCATGCCGGACTCGAACGGTTCGTTTTTGCTGCGGCCCCAGGCTTTTGACCCGAGCAGGCTCGACACGCCGAGCATGAAGGCACACAGGCCGACGACGCCCAGAAGGAAAATGGCAAAGCCCCAGTTGTGGGCCATGAGTCCTGTCGCTTCGGGCATGCTGGAAATCCTTAACAGAGGGCAAGGGCCTCTGAGCTTGAAAAGAAATAACGCAGTGACGATATGTCGCAGCAATCAATCGCGGTGATTTTATGGCTAAACACCGGGCAAGTAAAATTCCTATAGCGAAATTATTTATTGGAATAAGGAGATAGCGCACCTCCAAGGCCCCGCGGCCCCGGTGGGATGGGCATTGGCCGTTGATTCTTCAATAATATTTCGCGTTGGTTGTAACAAAGAGATGTTCGCCTAAATGATAATTGTTATTGTTTGTGCGGGCGTTCCATCAAGTAAGCCCGCGCAGTAGCTGAGTACTTTTCTTACAGGGTAGTGACTGCAATTGTCAGCGCCGGCCGTTTTACTCTTTTTCAGACTGCCCGATACTGCGTTCGATCAATTTTTCTGAAGGTTCTTCCGTTTCTGGTGGGAGCGGGCTTGCTCGCGAAAGCGGTGTGTCAGTTGTGCATTCATTGCCTGGCGCGTCGCCTTCACGAGCAAGCCCGCTCCCACAAGGGCGCTTCGCCCCTTGAAGCGTAGGCGAAAAAAAGCCCCGAACCAGTCGGGGCGTCAGATATAGGCCTTGCGGTTAGTTTTTACTCGGTCCGCAAGGGCCGTTCAGGCGGATCAGTGGAACTGTTCTTCTTCGGTCGAACCGGTCAGCGCGGTCACCGACGAGGTGCCGCCCTGGATCACGGTGGTCATGTCGTCGAAGTAGCCAGTGCCCACTTCCTGCTGGTGGGCCACGAAGGTGTAGCCTTTGGCAGCGTCAGCGAATTCCTGCTCTTGCAGCTTCACGTAGGCGGTCATGTCGTTGCGGGCGTAGTCGTGCGCCAGGTTGAACATGCTGTGCCACATGTTGTGAATGCCGGCCAGGGTGATGAACTGGTGCTTGTAGCCCATGGCGGACAGTTCGCGCTGGAACTTGGCGATGGTCGCGTCGTCCAGGTTTTTCTTCCAGTTGAAGGAAGGCGAGCAGTTGTACGACAGGATCTGGTCCGGGTATTCCTTCTTGATCGCTTCGGCGAAACGACGGGCTTCGTCCAGGTCCGGCTTGGCGGTTTCGCACCAGATCAGGTCGGCGTACGGCGCGTAGGCCAGGCCGCGGGCGATGGCCTGGTCGAGGCCGGCGCGGACCTTATAGAAGCCTTCCTGGGTGCGAGTGCCGGTCACGAACGGCTGGTCGTACGGGTCGCAGTCGGAGGTCAGCAGGTCAGCGGCGTTGGCGTCGGTACGGGCCAGGATGATGGTCGGTACACCGGCAACGTCGGCGGCCAGGCGGGCAGCGGTCAGCTTCTGCACGGCTTCCTGGGTCGGAACCAGTACCTTGCCACCCATGTGGCCGCATTTCTTCACCGAGGCCAACTGGTCTTCGAAGTGCACGCCGGCGGCGCCTGCCTCGATCATGCTCTTCATCAGTTCGTAGGCGTTCAGGACGCCGCCGAAACCGGCTTCGGCGTCAGCCACGATCGGTGCGAAGTAGTCGATGTAGCCTTCATCGCCCGGGTTCTTGCCAGCTTTCCACTGGATCTGGTCGGCGCGACGGAACGAGTTGTTGATGCGCTTGACCACGGTTGGAACCGAATCCACCGGGTACAGCGACTGGTCAGGGTACATCGACTCGGCGGAGTTGTTGTCCGCGGCCACTTGCCAGCCCGACAGGTAGATCGCCTGGATGCCGGCCTTGACTTGCTGAACGGCCTGGCCGCCGGTCAGGGCGCCCATGCAGTTGACGAAATCTTTCTCGGGACGGAAGGATGGCTTGGCGCCCTGGGTGACCAGGTTCCACAGCTTCTCGGCGCCCATCTTTGCAAAGGTGTGCTCAGGTTGAACCGAGCCACGCAGGCGGACGACGTCAGCAGCGGAATAATTGCGCTTCACGCCTTTCCAGCGCGGGTTTTCAGCCCAGTCTTTTTCAAGGGCTGCAATTTGCTGTTCGCGTGTCAGTGCCATGGAGATAAACCTCGTCGCGTCGTGTAGAAAAAATCGGTCTGGGTCAAATGTCCTGCGTGCCTACGGCGCCAGTCATTGGCGAAGGAGGCTGCTCGCTGGCCAGGGGGCCGGGCGGACAAGTCGGTTCAGGCGGGGCGGCGACGGGATGAACGATGGGCTCGAGGGGAAAGTGAGCAGGTAGGGGCGAACTGCGGGCGCATGCGGGCGTCGTGGGCCTTTATACGAACTCAGAGTGATGCCGGGTTACCTAGTTACGCTTCCGTCCCTCGGGACAACTTCGTTCCAGTCGCAACCTCGTCAAACACACCTTGTGGGCGGTACAGACACGAATCGGCTCGCAGGGTGGTTGCAAGCGTCGACCCGAAGGCCCTTGCCAGGGCCCCTGATTAGCGGGAGCGAGGCCATCATGCCTTCGGTTTTTTGGCTCGTCAAACGTTTTGTAGTGCTTTTTTTTGAGCACTACATCTTTGGTCTAATACGACTCATCAGTCAGTTTTTGGTGCTTCAGTTCAGGGTGTCGACCTTGACCCGCAAAATCATGTCATCGCGGCCCTGGGTCGAGTAGCTGCGGGTCAGCCCCTGTTTATCGGCCTGGGTCTGGCGATTCACGCCGGCCAGGGTGATCCATTCGCCCAGGCGCCCGCTGACGGTTGTGTCGGTACTTTGCACGTTCACTACATCGGGACGTTCCTGGCTCATGCGGTCACGGTTGGTACTGATGCTCAGGTGAACGGTTTCGCCGGTGACGCTGGCGGTGACGTAGAAACCCTGGGTGACGTTGCGGTATTCGGTCTGGCTTTGCACGCGACCGTAGTTGTCGCTCTGGCTGCTGGTGAACGGCACGCTCTGGCCCACCTGGATCAGGGCCGGCTGGCCTTCGCTGGCCTGCACCTGCTGCACGCCGCCGTCGCGGCTCGCGGTGCTGCGGTTGATGATGCGGGTCTGGCTGGGGGCGGCGCCGTTGATGGAATAGCCCTGGTCACCCTGCAGATTGTTCTCGTTGGTGTCGACCGTGATCAGCAGGCGCTTGGGGGCGGTGTCCAGTTGTGCCAGGAACTGGCGCAGTTCTTCGATCTTGCCGGGCTCGCCATTGACGATCAGTTGATTGCCATAGGCGCTGACCTGGCCGTCCTTGCCCATGAAATTCTGCGCCACCGGCAGCAAGTCGGCGCTGGTTCGGTAATTCAATGGGACGATTTGCGTGTCGGCCATCACAGACAGGCTGCACCCCAGTAGCAGGGTGGTCAGGAGGGTGCGTAGGGACATTCCATTTCTCCGCGGGACAAAGGCTTGATATTGCCAGTTTGTCGGCCCAGCGTGGTGCAAGTTGAATGATAGGCAGCAAAACGCCCCGGCATTGGAGGATGGCGGGGTGTTTTCTTGGACAGGCGTCTGGTAGAGCGATAGGCGGCGAACCGCCCATCTGATGAGATTGTCTCAGAAAGTCTGCCGCGCCTCAGCTGACAATGACTCGTATTAGGCTTGACTGGTTGTCATGCATGCCGTCTCCCCTGTCGTTCATTCTCAAGAAAATGTCTCCGATCTTCTGTTCACCTCGCTCCTCCGAATGCCAAGCGGGCAGCGGTGTCCCGTTTTCTCCCCATTTATAGATGAGCTGGCCATATCTGGCGCCTGGCCCGCTGTAGGGATAAGACGTGTCGCCGACGATGGAAATAAGTTTTTCCGATACGCCTGCTGGGCCGCAATCTCCTGAAATCGAGGCAACCGTAGTGGTGAGCGCCGGGGCTCCCCAGTTGTTTTTTCGTGAGACGGCCGGTGCATCGAGCGCCATGAATATCGGTTCACTGGAATTTCCCAAGTGAACGATCTTGTCCCAGTTCTGATGTCTGGTGATGCCGCACCTGACCCAGCCGCTGTCCGGGATTACTGTAACGAATACGAGTTCTCCACTGGGTCTGAATGTGCCGACGTAAACCTGCATGGCGCCGTAGCATCGGGTAAGCCGCTCGTCAGGTATGTTCATTCTCAGAAAAAGTTCACCTTGCTCGCTCAGTGTGCTTGCATAGTGTTCGTTATAAATCGGCAAGGCCTTTCCGTTCTCCCCAAACTTATAGAGCAATTGTCCAACATAGGCTCCCGGCCCATTGAAAGGGAAGTTATTGTCACCGCTGGCTATAGGATAATTGGTGTCGCCAGCTGCTTTGCAGTAAAGATTATGGCCGTATTCCCATGTGTCGGCAGGCAGGGGGATCGGCACCGGGAAAGCAACACTTGAAGATACAAATGACACCAGCCAGTCCCTGCTTACGGATACGCTGGCACGTTGCGGAGTCCGCGTATTTGCGTCGACTGTGAGTATGACCCCCGTGCGGTCGTGGCGTGTGGTGTCAGGTGTTCTATTCCATATGAAGCCATACTCTTTTATATCGTTGTATACATTCAAGGCGACACCTACAACATCTCCTGTAATAGGTATTGCACTTCCGCCCCCGGAGGGAGGGGTGTAAGCGCCGCTTTGTATAAGTCCAAGTATTTTATTCGCAAACGGGACAATCTCGTTTAAATAGCCAGTCACTTGGTGGGCGATCTTGTCAATGTCTGGGGGGGAGGGGGCCACATAAATATATCGATTGTTTGACCAACCATTACCATCGTTGGCGACCAGCCCGAACCTGGTCTGCGGCAGATCATCGGAGAGGATAATGTACCATCGTCCATACTGGTCAGCATAACCGCTGCCCCATATCTTGTTTCCGACATATGACTCGTAGATGTCAATTTTCGAATTTGGAGCAGCGGTTCCGGATACCATCGGACGCCGCGATACCTGAGTGTCCTCGCCGGGCCTGTCGATGTTCAGGGCGGTGTTTTGCCCTGGGGATGGATTGCCCAAGTTCGATACATTGACATATCGATTGTTCGACCATTGTTTGCCATCACTGGCAATCAGACCAAACCTGGTCTCTGGCAGATCCTCGGGAAGATCGATGCTCCAATATCCATATGGGTCGGTATTGCCACTGCCCCATATCTTGTTGCCGACATTAGCCTCATATATATCTATCTTTGAATTGGGTTCGGCGAATCCGGCTACCGTGGGGCGTCGTGGTACCTGATCATCCTCGTGAGGGTACCAGATGAGCAGAGAAAAAGACGGCGTCGGAGAGAGAACACCCGCCGTTACAGTGATATATCGATTGTTTGACCATTGTTTACCATCATTGGCAACCAGCCCAAACCTGACGTCTGGTAGATCTTCGGAAAGTGTAATGCTCCAAGATCCATATTTGTCGGCATGGCCGCTACCCCATATCTTGTTTCCGACATTAGACTCATAAATATCTATTTTTGAATCGGGTTCGGAGATTCCGGATATCGTGGGGCGTCGTATTACTCGGGCATCCTCTTCGGGGGTGTTAATGAGAAAGTCCCAATCCCGTACTTGGACATAACGATTATTCGACCATTCACCATTTTCCGAGACTACTAGCCCAAACCTCCCCAGCGGCAGGTCTTCGCTGGGTACAAGGGTCCAGTTGCCACTGGCATCTGCATAAGTGCTACCCCATATCTTATTACCGACATTGGACTCGTAGAGCGTGATGGCAGCGTTTGGGCTGCTGGTGCCTGTCACTTTGGGTCTGCGGGCGACTGCAATCTCATCATAAAGGGGATTTAGAATCATAGCTGTCATTTCACTTCTCCATTCGGCATAAACATAAACTGAAGGATTGGAAAAGCTAAACTCACATACTGTTCTGGGTGCCCATGTGTGCAACGCGTAGGCAGCAGACCTAACTTCATCGTCTTTTCCAAGTTTCAGTTCGATGCTAGGGGCTGACGATTCAAGCGGCTACTGTCAGAAATGGCAGTATTGACCAACGGTGATCCGTTTATCGGGAGGGTGCTTAAGGAAGGTTTCTGGTATTAGGTGTTATGCAAAAAAGCGGCCATCTCACGATGGCCGCTTTTTTGCCGATCCATTTATTTGGGCAACCTGCATGCAAGCCCATGGCTTTCTTGCTGGTGCTCGATCAATCGTGGGGCGCAGCGCTCAGGCGCTACCGCGCACCATATCCACATGAGGAATCCCGGCTTCCAGGAACTCCTCGCTGACCACGGCGAAGCCCAGTCGCTCATAGAACGGCGTGGCGTGCACCTGGGCGCTGAGTTTCTGTTGCTTGAGGCCGCGCTTCTCGGCCTCCGCGATCACCGCGTGCATCAGGGCGTCGCCGACCTTCAGGCCGCGCCAGTCCTTGAGCACCGAGACGCGCCCGACATGGCCGTCGGTCAGCAGGCGCGCGGTGCCGATGGGGAAATCGCCTTCGAAGGCGAGGAAGTGCACGGCGCCCTGGTCGTCGGCATCCCATTCCAGCTCGGGTGGGACGGATTGCTCGGCAATGAACACCGCTTCACGAATGCGCCGGATCTCGGCGTTATCCTTTTGCCAGTCTGCGACACGAACGTGAATTTTATTCATCGGCGAACCCCAGGCTGCCTTGTTTGACCAGCTCGCAGATCAGGCCGCGGCCGTCTTCATCGGCCAGCCAGGGGCCGAGGTTCTCGATGTGCAGGGCGTCGGCGGCGCAGATCATCTTCAGCAGATCGCGCAGCTTGCCCGGCAGGTAGCGGCTCTGGCCGCTGGCGAACAGCAGCAGGTCGTCGTCGACTTCCGACCAGGCCAGGCGCGCGCTCGGATTGCGGATGATCACCGCGCCTTGTTCCAGGCCGGCCAAAAGGTCGTCTTCTTCCAGTTCCGGGCCAACCACCAGTTCCGGGTAGCGTGGCTCGGTCATGAACTGGCCGAACCAGGTCAGCAGCAGGCGTTCGTCGCTCATGTGTTCGGCCAGCAGGCCCTTGAGGCGGTCGAGAGCATCGTGCTGGATCTGGTGTGGATCGCTTACCGGGCGCGCGTCGGCGTCGGTGTAGCGTTCTTCGTCCGGCAGGAACTGGCTGAGGAAGTCGGTGAAGTGGGTCAGCACTTCGGCCGCGCTCGGTGCGCGAAAGCCCACGGAGTAAGTCATGCAGTCATCCACGGCCACCCCGCAATGGGCCAGGCGCGGCGGCAGGTAGAGCATGTCGCCGGGTTCCAGGACCCATTCGTCGGTGGCCTCGAAGTCGGCGAGGATGCGCAAGTCGGCGTGGGGCAGCAGCGGGCTGTCGGAGTCGCACATCTGGCCGATCTTCCAGTTGCGCTTGCCATGGCCTTGCAGCAGGAATACGTCGTAGTTGTCGAAATGCGGGCCGACGCTGCCACCTGGGGCAGCGAAGCTGATCATCACGTCATCGATGCGCCAGCTCGGCAGGAAGCGGAAGTGCTCCAGCAGTTCGCTGACTTCCGGGACGAACTGGTCGACGGCTTGCACCAGCAGGGTCCAGTCTCGCGCCGGCAGTTGGCTGAATTCGTCTTCGGCGAACGGGCCGCGACGCAGTTCCCAGGGGCGCTCGCCGTGCTCGAGCACCAGGCGCGATTCGACTTCTTCTTCCAGGGCCAGGCCGGCCAGTTCGTCGGCATCGATCGGGCTTTCGAAGTCAGCAATGGCCTGGCGGATCAGCAGGGGCTTTTTCTGCCAGTAGTCGCGCAAGAACTCCCGTGCCGTGATGCCGCCCAAGAGTTGCAGAGGAATATCAGGATTCATGTGTAACCTATTGAAAAAATATACTTTTCATACGCGAATAAAAACGCCCGGCGCGGCCGGGCGTCTCAAGGGTGCAGCGGTGCGTCAGATGCGCTTGGCTTGTGCCGCGGCGTTGCCGATGTAGCTGGCCGGGGTCAGCTTCTTCAGTTCGGTCTTGGCGTCGGCGGGCATGTCCAGGCCATCGATGAAAGTCTGCAACGCTTCAGGGCTGATGCCTTTGCCGCGGGTCAGTTCTTTCAGTTTTTCGTAGGGGTTTTCGATGTTGTAGCGGCGCATGACCGTCTGGATCGGCTCGGCCAGGACTTCCCAGCAGGCGTCCAGGTCGGCGGCGATCTTCTGCTCATTGAGTTCCAGCTTGCCGATGCCCTTGAGGCTGGCTTCGTAGGCGATGACGCTGTGGGCAAAGCCCACGCCCAGGTTGCGCAGCACGGTGGAGTCGGTCAGGTCGCGCTGCCAGCGGGAGATTGGCAGCTTGCTCGCCAGGTGCTGGAACAGTGCGTTGGCGATGCCCAGGTTGCCTTCGGAGTTTTCGAAGTCGATCGGGTTGACCTTGTGCGGCATGGTCGAGGAACCGATTTCGCCGGCAATGGTGCGTTGCTTGAAGTAACCCAGGGAGATGTAGCCCCAGATGTCACGGTCGAAGTCGATCAGGATGGTGTTGAAGCGCGCGATCGCATCGAACAGCTCGGCAATGTAGTCATGCGGCTCGATCTGGGTGGTGTACGGGTTGAAGCTCAGGCCCAGTTCGTCTTCGATGAAGGCGCGGGCGTTGGCTTCCCAGTCGATGTCCGGGTAGGCCGACAGGTGGGCGTTGTAGTTGCCCACGGCGCCATTGATCTTGCCCAGCAGCGGCACGGCGGCCACTTGAGCGATCTGGCGCTCCAGGCGGTACACCACGTTCGCCAGTTCCTTGCCCAGGGTGGTCGGCGATGCCGGTTGACCGTGGGTGCGGGACAGCATCGGGACGTCGGCAAAGCGGATGGCCAGCTCGCGGATCGCCTGGGCGACCTGACGCATCAGCGGCAGCATCACCTCGTCACGGCCTTCGCGCAGCATCAGGGCGTGGGACAGGTTGTTGATGTCCTCGCTGGTGCAGGCGAAGTGGATGAACTCGCTCACGTTGGCCAGTTCCGGCAGCTTGGCCGCCTGCTCCTTGAGCAGGTACTCGATGGCCTTGACGTCGTGGTTGGTGGTGCATTCGATCTCTTTGACGCGCTCGGCATGCTCCAGCGCAAAGTTGTCCGCCAGGGTGTTCAACACCGCGTTGGCTTCGGCGGAAAACGCCGGGACTTCGCCGATGGCGGGGTGGGCGGCCAGGCGCTGGAGCCAGCGCACTTCAACCAGGACGCGGGCACGGATCAGGCCGTACTCGCTGAAAATCGGGCGCAGGGCCTGGGTTTTGCCGGCGTAGCGGCCGTCTACAGGGGAAACCGCAGTGAGCGAAGAGAGCTGCATGGGGTGTTCTCGGACAGTCGGGCAACGAAATGGGGCGCGTATCATACATGAAAACAATCGCCGATCCGTCGCCAACTGACCGGCGTGTTACGCGTAACGAAATAAAACTGTTTATTACCTGTGGCGAGGGGATTCATCCCCGCTGGGCTGCGCAGCAGCCCTAAAAGCAGCGAACTCAATCTTCTTGGCGCACCGAGTTACCTGGTTTGGGGCCGCTTCGCAGCCCAACGGGGATGAATCCCCTCGCCACAAAAAAAACCGGTTGAAGCGACTTATTCGTTGCGCATCAATGGGTAAAGCTCTTTCAGCAACTTGCGCCGGCTGATCACCAGTTGCCAGCGATGGCCGCCCAGTTGCCGCCACAACCGCGCCGAGCGGATCCCGGCGAGCAGCAGGGCGCGGATCTTCGAGGCGTTGCTCGGTTGCTGCAGGTTGCGCATGTCGCCGTGCACCTGGATGCGTTGGCGCAGGGTGCTCAGGGTATCTTGGTACAGGGCGCCACAGGCGGCCACGACATTCTCGTGGGACGGGCCGAAGTGTTCGACCTGGGATTGAATCTGCGGCAGACGCTTGCCGATGGTCTCCAGCATGTCGTCGCGCTTGGCCAGCTGGCGCTCTAGCCCCAGCATAGACAGGGCGTAGCGCAGCGGTTCGCGCTGCAAGGCGCTGGGGTCGCGCTCCAGGGCGCCGACCAGTGCGCGGTAGCCTTCGCGCAGGTTGAGGTCGTCGCCACCGTAGACTTCCAGGGTGTCCTTGGGGTCGCGAACCAGCAGGCTGCCGAGCATGCAGCTCAGGCCCGCTTCGGAGGCCTGGCCGGTCTTGGCGATCCGGTCCACCAGCACGGCGGCGAGAAACACGCCGCCCAACGCCGTCAGTTGTTCCTGGATCGGGGTCATGCCTTGCTGCTCCAGGGCTCGGCCACTTCGATGACGCCGCCGCCCAGGCAGATTTCGCCATCGTAGAACACCACGGACTGGCCAGGCGTGACCGCCCGTTGCGGATCGTCGAACGTGGCTCGGTAGCCGGTGGCGGTCTTTTCCAGGGTGCAAGGCTGGTCGCCCTGCCGGTAGCGGACCTTGGCCGTCAGGCGGCGTGGCTCGCTGAGGTCGATCGGGTTGACCCAATAGATGTCGGAGGCGAGCAGGGCGCGGGAAAACAGCCACGGATGGTCATTGCCCTGGCCGACGATCAGCTCGTTGTGTTCCAGGTCCTTGATCAGTACGTACCACGGCTCTTCGCCGGCGTCTTTCAGGCCGCCGATGCCCAGGCCCTGGCGCTGGCCGATGGTGTGGTACATCAGGCCATGGTGGCGGCCGATGACTTCGCCTTCGGTTGTCTTGATCTCGCCTGGCTGGGCCGGCAGGTATTGCTTGAGGAAGTCGCTGAAGCGGCGCTCGCCGATGAAGCAGATCCCGGTGGAGTCCTTCTTCTTCGCGGTGGCGAGGGCGTGTTTCTCGGCGATGGCCCGTACTTCGGGCTTTTCCAGTTCGCCCACCGGGAACAGCGTCTTGGCGATCTGTTCGCCGCCGACCGCATGCAGGAAGTAGCTCTGGTCCTTGTTCGGGTCCAGGCCCTTGAGCAGCTCGGTGCGACCGTCGATGTCGCGACGGCGCACGTAGTGACCGGTGGCGATCAGGTCGGCGCCGAGCATCATCGCGTAGTCGAGGAACGCCTTGAACTTGATCTCGCGGTTGCAGAGGATGTCCGGGTTCGGCGTGCGACCGGCCTTGTACTCGGCCAGGAAGTGCTCGAACACGTTGTCCCAGTACTCGGCGGCAAAGTTGGCGGTGTGCAGCTTGATGCCGATCTTGTCGCACACGGCCTGGGCGTCCGCGAGGTCGTCCATGGCGGTGCAGTATTCGGTTCCGTCGTCTTCTTCCCAGTTCTTCATGAACAGGCCTTCCACCTCATAACCCTGCTCGATCAGCAGAAGGGCGGAAACGGAAGAGTCCACGCCGCCGGACATGCCGACAATGACGCGCTTCTTTTGTGTGTCAGAAGGGGCTGGATCGCGCATAGCAGTTCAATGAGTGTCTTGAAAAAGGACGCGATTCTATCAGGCCCGGGCGCTCAAGGCTAAAGAGAAGGACGGATCAGCGTCAGACTGTGGCGATGACCGGCCAGATAATCGTCGATGCAGCGGATGATCAGCTCGCTGCGCCAGCGTTCGCGCTGTTCGAGCAGTTCGTCGCGGGTCAGCCATCGGGCGCCGAGAATGCCGTCGTCCAGCGGTGCCTCGGGGTGGTGCCTGAGCGCCTTGGCGGCGAAGCAGACCCGCTGGTAGGTCACGCCATTGCTGGGGGCGGTGTACAGGTAGATGCCCACCACGCTGGTGGGCTCGACGTCCCAGCCGGTTTCTTCCAGGGTTTCGCGCACGGCGGCCTCGATCAGCGTCTCATCCGGGTCCAGGTGCCCGGCAGGCTGGTTGAGCACCGCGCGCCCGCCCTTGGATTCCTCCACCATCAGGAAGCGGCCGTTGTCCTCGACGATGGTGGCGACGGTGATGTGGGGGGTCCAATTCATGTGGCGTCCTCGATCTCAATGTCTGAATGCGATTAATGTGGGAGCGGGCTTGCTCGCGAAAGCGGTGGGTCAGTCGGCCTATTCGTTCGCTGACCCACCGCCTTCGCGAGCAAGCCCGCTCCCACAAGGTGATGTGGCAAGGCTGAAAACACAAACCCCGGCACAAGGCCGGGGTTCGTGGTGCTTCCTGAGGACCTTACACCAGCGCAGCGATTGCCGCGTTGAAGGTGGCGCTCGGGCGCATGGCCTTGCTGGTCAGTTCCGGGTTGGCGAAGTAGTAGCCGCCAATGTCCACGGGCTTGCCCTGCACGGCGTTGAGTTCGGCAACGATCTTCTCTTCGTTGTCGGTCAGCGTCTTGGCCAGGGCGGTGAACTGAGCCTTGAGGGCTTCATCGTCATTCTGTGCGGCCAGTGCCTGGGCCCAGAACAGGGTCAGGTAGAAGTGGCTGCCACGGTTGTCGATGCCGCCCACTTTGCGCGAAGGCGACTTGTTGCGGTCCAGGAACTCGCCAGTGGCCTGATCGAGGGTCTTGGCCAGCACCAGTGCCTTGGGGTTGTTGTAGGTCACGCCCAGGTGTTCGAGGGACGCGGCCAGGGCCAGGAACTCGCCCAGGGAATCCCAGCGCAGGAAGTTTTCTTCCAGCAGTTGCTGGACGTGCTTGGGCGCGGAACCGCCGGCGCCGGTTTCGAACAGGCCACCACCGTTCATCAGCGGCACGATCGACAGCATCTTGGCGCTGGTGCCCAGTTCCATGATCGGGAACAGGTCGGTCAGGTAGTCGCGCAGCACGTTGCCGGTCACCGAGATGGTGTCCTTGCCTTCGCGAGTGCGGGCCAGGGTGAACTTCATCGCTTCGACCGGCGACATGATGCGCAGGTCCAGGCCGTTGGTGTCGTGGTCTTTCAGGTAGGCCTGGACTTTCTCGATGACCACGCCGTCATGGGCGCGCATCGGGTCCAGCCAGAAAATCGCCGGCGTGTTGCTGGCGCGGGCACGGTTGACGGCCAGCTTGACCCAATCCTGGATCGGCGCGTCCTTGGTCTGGCACATGCGGAAGATGTCGCCAGCCTCGACGTTCTGCTCCAGCAGAGTGCGACCGGTGCTGTCGGATACACGCACTACGCCGTCGACCTTGATCTGGAAGGTCTTGTCGTGGGAGCCGTATTCCTCGGCCTTCTTGGCCATCAGGCCGACGTTCGGCACGCTGCCCATGGTGGTGGGGTCGAAGGCGCCGTGTTGCTTGCAGTCTTCGATCACCGCCTGGTAGATGGTGGCGTAGCAGCGGTCCGGGATCACAGCCTTGGTGTCGTGCAGTTGGCCATCGGTGCCCCACATCTTGCCGGAGTCACGGATCATGGCCGGCATCGAGGCGTCGACGATGACGTCGCTCGGCACGTGCAGGTTGGTGATGCCTTTGTCGGAGTTGACCATCGCAAGGGATGGACGCACCGCGTAGACCGCCTGGATGTCGGCTTCGATCTGCGCCTGCTGCTCGGCCGGCAGGGCCTTGATGCGGGCGTACAGGTCGCCGATGCCGTTGTTCAGGTTGAAACCGATCTGCTCCAGCACCTCGGCGTGCTTGGCCAGGGCGTCTTTATAGAACTCGGCCACGATCTGACCGAACATGATCGGGTCGGAGACCTTCATCATGGTGGCCTTGAGGTGCACCGACAGCAGCACGCCTTGTTTCTTGGCGTCTTCGATCTGGGCTGCGATGAATTCGCGCAGGGCTTTCTTGCTCAGTACGGCGCAGTCGAGGATCTCACCGGCTTGCACGGTGGTTTTTTCCTTCAGGACAGTGGCAGTGCCGTCCTGGGCGATCAACTCGATTTTCACGCTGCCAGCGGCGTCGATCAGGGCGGCTTTTTCGCTGCCGTAGAAATCACCGTTGCTCATGTGGGCCACGTGGGACTTGGAGTCCGCTGCCCAGGCGCCCATCTTGTGCGGGTGCTTGCGCGCGTAGTTCTTGACCGACAGCGGCGCACGACGGTCGGAGTTGCCTTCGCGCAGGACCGGGTTCACGGCGCTGCCTTTGACTTTGTCGTAACGGGCGCGAGCGTCTTTCTCGGCATCGCTGGTCACGGTTTCCGGGTAGTCCGGCAGCGCGTAGCCCTGGGCCTGCAATTCCTTGATCGCGGCCTGCAGTTGCGGCACCGAAGCACTGATGTTCGGCAGTTTGATGATGTTGGCTTCAGGCGTAACGGCCAGGTCGCCCAGTTCGGCGAGGTGGTCGGCTACGGCTTTGTCACCCAATTGCTCGGGGAAGCTGGCCAGGATGCGCCCTGCGAGGGAGATGTCGCGGGTTTCCACGGCGATATCGGCCGAAGCGGTAAAGGCTTCGACGATCGGCAGCAGTGAATAGGTGGCGAGGGCGGGAGCTTCGTCGGTGAAGGTATAGATGATCTTCGAGCGGGTGGGCATATTCGGATTAACTCTCTTCTTTGCTAAAGCATGCGCAGAAACTCGAGGGGCGCCGGGTAAGCGCGTTCGTTCAAAGTCATCCGTGAGCCGAATGTCGAGGTTTCTTCGCGGTGATGTTGGGTGCATCAGTCGAGCGTCAAGCGGTGGAGCCGCGGTAACGGTCCGGCTTCGTAACTGGCGGAAAATCCTGGCTTTTTCTTCTCAAGCGCAAGCGTCCGGCCGTCGTGACCCTGTGGTCAGCGGCGGCATTATACATAGGTAGCTGGCAATCTGCCGATGCTTCATAGACTTCCGTACACGTCCATTGGTCTAAACGTCGCAGGCGCGGGCGGTCGGACTATGCTCATGTTTGGCACTTTTCCCTTGGTTTTCAGGCTTGTACGCGGCCAACTGCAGCGCTTTGTGCCGGATGAGTCGAACGTAGGGTTTGCGTGCCGATACAACTGGGTTACGCTCGAATGCAGCCAGATGTTCAATCCAAGCAATGGAGTTCAGCATGGGGTATCAAAAGATTCAGGTTCCAGCCGTCGGTGACAAAATTACCGTCAATGCAGACCATTCTCTTAATGTTCCCGACAACCCGATCATCCCCTTCATCGAAGGCGACGGCATTGGCGTCGATATCAGTCCGGTCATGATCAAGGTTGTGGACGCTGCGGTGCAGAAGGCCTACGGCGGCAAGCGCAAGATTTCCTGGATGGAGGTCTATGCCGGTGAGAAGGCCACCCAGGTCTACGACCAGGACACCTGGCTGCCCCAGGAAACCCTGGATGCGGTCAAGGATTACGTGGTGTCCATCAAGGGCCCGCTGACCACGCCGGTCGGTGGCGGCATCCGTTCGCTCAACGTGGCGCTGCGCCAGCAACTCGACCTGTATGTGTGCCTGCGCCCGGTGCGCTGGTTCGAAGGCGTGCCGAGCCCGGTCAAGAAGCCGGGTGACGTGGACATGACGATCTTTCGCGAGAACTCCGAAGACATCTACGCGGGCATCGAGTGGAAGGCCGGCTCGGCCGAAGCCACCAAGGTCATCAAGTTCCTGAAAGAAGAAATGGGCGTGACCAAGATCCGCTTCGACGAAAACTGCGGCATTGGCGTCAAGCCGGTGTCCAAGCAAGGCACCCAGCGCCTGGCGCGCAAGGCCTTGCAATATGTCGTCGACAATGACCGGGATTCGCTGACCATCGTGCACAAAGGCAACATCATGAAGTTCACCGAAGGTGCCTTCAAGGAATGGGCCTACGAAGTGGCGGCCGAGGAGTTTGGCGCGACGCTGCTCGACGGCGGCCCATGGATGCAGTTCAAGAACCCGAAGACCGGCAAGAACGTGATCGTCAAGGATGCCATCGCCGATGCGATGCTCCAGCAGATCCTGCTGCGTCCGGCCGAGTACGATGTGATTGCGACGTTGAACCTCAACGGTGACTACCTCTCCGATGCCCTGGCGGCGGAAGTGGGCGGGATCGGTATCGCGCCAGGTGCCAACCTGTCCGACACCGTGGCGATGTTCGAAGCCACCCACGGTACTGCGCCCAAGTATGCGGGCAAGGACCAGGTCAACCCGGGGTCGCTGATCCTGTCGGCTGAAATGATGCTGCGTCACATGGGGTGGACCGAGGCGGCCGACCTGATCATCAAGGGCACCAACGGCGCGATTTCGGCCAAGACCGTGACCTATGACTTCGAACGCCTGATGGACGGTGCCAAGCTGGTGTCGTCTTCGGGCTTCGGCGATGCCCTGATCTCGCACATGTAAACGGATCGGCGCCCAACGCGAATGCCCGGCTCGAGTCGATCGAGCCGGGCATTTTTCGTTCGTCCGGGGTAGTTGCCGGTCAAAGCGTCTCGACGACCCTGGCGGGTGCGGGGGCGGCGGTGTCTTCGACGCAGTCCACCTTGATGTTGACCGCGTGCAGGCCCTTGGGTCCCTGGATGACTTCGAACGTCACAGGTTGTCCAGCCTTCAGGGTCTTATAGCCTTCCATGCTGATTGCCGAGTAATGGGCGAAAAGGTCCTCATCCCGGCCGGCTGCGATAATGAATCCGTAGCCCTTGGCATTGTTGAACCATTTCACCTTGCCACTCATCTTGACAGCCGACATAAACCATATCCCTCTGCAACGCACTCCATCACTGGAGTATCATCCAGTCCATCCGCAGGCTAATCTTGAAAACAGGGTAGAAGCCACGGACCTTTTTAACCCACGATGGGCTCTATTGGTTGTAACACCGTTTTGCCGATAGTCAAGGTGGCCGGGTGGTCGTGGTTGAAATCGCCCGAAAGCGCCCCCATCACTGTATTCGCCAACTAAACGAACCTTTCTTTCCATGCATGCAGTCAGCCAGATTCGACTAACATTCAATCAGGATCGCCCGGATCTACACGACGACGATTCCGCAGGCATTGCTGTTCAGGAGGCAAAGCCTGCATTACAGGCGCCACCGATGTACAAGGTGGTTTTGTTCAACGATGACTACACACCGATGGATTTCGTCGTCGAAGTGCTCGAGGTGTTTTTTAACCTGAATCGCGAGCTGGCGACCAAGGTCATGCTGGCCGTTCATACAGAGGGACGGGCAGTATGTGGAGTGTTTACCCGCGACATCGCCGAGACAAAGGCCATGCAGGTCAACCAGTACGCCCGGGAAAGCCAGCATCCGCTACTCTGTGAAATCGAGAAGGACGGTTAACGCCGACCACTTGGGTATGAGGTGAAGCTATGTTAAACCGCGAGCTCGAAGTCACCCTCAATCTTGCCTTCAAGGAGGCTCGTTCGAAGCGTCATGAGTTCATGACCGTCGAGCACCTGCTGCTGGCCCTATTGGATAACGAGGCTGCCGCCACCGTATTGCGTGCCTGCGGCGCGAACCTCGATAAACTCAAGCATGACCTGCAGGAGTTCATCGACTCCACCACGCCCTTGATCCCCGTTCATGACGAGGATCGGGAAACCCAGCCAACCCTGGGCTTCCAGCGTGTCCTGCAGCGTGCTGTCTTCCATGTACAGAGCTCGGGCAAGCGTGAAGTCACTGGCGCCAACGTGCTGGTTGCGATCTTCAGCGAGCAGGAAAGCCAGGCCGTATTCCTGCTCAAGCAACAGAGCGTTGCACGTATCGATGTCGTCAACTACATCGCCCATGGCATCTCCAAGGTGCCGGGGCATGGCGATCATTCCGAGGGTGAGCAGGATATGCAGGACGACGAGGGCGGTGAGTCTTCTTCTTCGGGCAATCCGCTGGATGCCTATGCCAGCAACCTGAACGAACTGGCGCGCCAGGGGCGTATCGACCCGCTCGTGGGCCGAGAGCTCGAAGTCGAGCGCGTGGCGCAGATCCTCGCCCGGCGGCGCAAGAACAACCCATTGCTGGTGGGCGAGGCGGGCGTAGGCAAGACCGCGATCGCCGAAGGCCTGGCCAAGCGCATCGTCGACAACCAGGTGCCGGACCTGCTGGCCAACAGCGTGGTGTATTCCCTCGACCTGGGTGCCTTGCTGGCCGGCACCAAGTACCGCGGTGATTTCGAGAAGCGCTTCAAGGCGTTGCTCGGCGAGTTGAAGAAACGTCCGCAGGCGATCCTGTTCATCGACGAGATCCACACCATCATCGGTGCCGGCGCCGCGTCAGGTGGGGTCATGGACGCGTCCAACCTGCTCAAGCCACTGCTGTCGTCGGGTGATATCCGCTGCATCGGTTCGACCACGTTCCAGGAATTCCGCGGCATCTTCGAGAAGGACCGGGCCCTGGCGCGGCGTTTCCAGAAGGTCGACGTGTCGGAGCCGTCGGTGGAAGACACCATCGGTATCCTGCGCGGCCTGAAAGGGCGTTTCGAGCTGCACCACAACATCGAGTACAGCGATGAAGCCCTGCGCGCGGCGGCCGAACTGGCCTCGCGCTACATCAATGACCGGCACATGCCGGACAAGGCCATCGACGTCATCGACGAGGCGGGTGCCTATCAGCGCCTGCAACCGGTGGACAAGCGCGTCAAGCGCATCGACGTACCTCAGGTCGAGGACATCGTGGCGAAGATCGCGCGGATTCCGCCCAAGCATGTCACCAGTTCCGACAAGGAACTGCTGCGTAACCTGGAGCGTGACCTGAAGCTGACGGTGTTCGGTCAGGACGCGGCCATCGACTCGTTGTCGACGGCCATCAAGCTGTCCCGCGCCGGACTCAAGTCGCCGGACAAGCCGGTGGGTTCGTTCCTGTTCGCCGGGCCTACCGGCGTGGGCAAGACCGAGGCTGCGCGGCAACTGGCCAAGGCGATGGGCATCGAGCTGGTGCGCTTCGACATGTCCGAGTACATGGAGCGCCATACCGTGTCCCGTCTGATCGGTGCGCCTCCGGGCTATGTCGGGTTCGACCAGGGCGGCTTGCTGACCGAGGCCATCACCAAGCAGCCGCATTGCGTGTTGCTGCTCGATGAGATCGAGAAGGCCCACCCGGAAGTCTTCAACCTGCTCCTGCAGGTCATGGACCACGGTACGCTGACCGATAACAATGGGCGCAAGGCGGATTTCCGCAACGTGATCCTGATCATGACCACCAACGCCGGTGCCGAGACGGCGGCGCGCGCTTCGATCGGTTTCACCCATCAGGACCATTCGTCCGATGCGATGGAAGTGATCAAGAAGAGCTTCACGCCTGAGTTCCGCAACCGCCTGGATACCATCATCCAGTTTGGTCGCCTCAGCCATGAGGTGATCAAGAGCGTGGTGGACAAGTTCCTCACCGAACTTCAGGCGCAGCTCGAAGACAAGCGTGTGTTGCTGGAAGTCACCGACGCGGCGCGCAGCTGGCTGGCGGAAGGCGGCTACGATGTGACGATGGGTGCACGGCCAATGGCTCGCCTGATCCAGGACAAGATCAAGCGTCCGCTGGCGGAGGAGATCCTGTTTGGCGAGTTGTCCGAGCATGGCGGTGTGGTGCACATCGACATCAAGGACGGCGAACTGACCTTCGACTTCGAAACCACGGCCGAAATGGCCTGATCGAAACCCGTAACAAGCAAAAGGCGCCGAAAGGCGCCTTTTTGCTGTCTTCGCAACCGCACCCTAACCCCTGTGGGAGCGAGCTTGCTCGCGAATGCGGTTTCTCATTTGACATCCATGAAAGCTGATCCACCGCTTTCGCGGGCAAGCCCGCTCCCACAGGAGAGGCGGGGGATTATCAAATCGCGGACAAACAAAAACGCCCGGCATCAGCCGGGCGTCTTGTATTGACTTGTTAGCGAGCGCGGTAAGTGATGCGCCCTTTGCTCAAGTCATAGGGCGTCAGCTCGACGCGCACTTTGTCACCGGTAAGAATACGAATGTAGTTCTTGCGCATCTTGCCGGAGATATGCGCGGTTACGACGTGCCCATTTTCCAACTCCACGCGAAACATGGTGTTGGGCAGGGTGTCGACGACAGTGCCTTCCATTTCGAAGCTGTCTTCTTTCGACATGCAGTAAAGCCCTCGGTGTCCAGTGAATGGCCCGGTGCAACTGCGCCAGGCAAAAGCGGCGTGCATTGTGCCCGAAAAAGGGGGGGCAAGCCAAGGGGTTCTAGTTCAGGACAACCCAGCGCTGGTTAATCAGCAGTTCAATGGGGCGATATTGGGTCTTGTAGTTCATTTTCTTGCAGTTCTTGATCCAGTAGCCCAGGTACACCGCATCGAGCCCCAGGCGCCGGGCTTCGCTGATTTGCCAGAGGATGGCGAAGCGCCCCAGGCTGCGTCGCTCTTGCTCTGGCTCATAGAAGGTGTACACCGCTGAAAGACCGTTGGGGAGCAGGTCGGTGACGGCAATCGCCACCAACCGTCCGTCGAGACGGAACTCGTAGAAGCGCGAAAAAGGCAGGTCGCGCACCAGGAAGGTGGAAAATTGATCGCGGCTGGGCGGGTACATGTCGCCATCGGCATGGCGTTGCTCGATGTAGCGTTGATACAGGTCGAAATACTCCTCGGTGAACTGCGGCTTGGCCGGCCGGACCTGAAGGTCGGCGTTGCGCTTGAAAATGCGTTTCTGCTGGCGATTGGGCGCAAATTGCACCACGGGGATGCGCGCCGGGACGCAGGCGTTGCAGTGCTGGCAATGGGGCCGGTAGAGATGATCGCCGCTGCGACGAAAGCCCATTTCCGACAGGTCAGCGTAGACATGCACATCCATCGGCTGGCTGGGGTCGAGGAACAGCGTCGTGGCCTGCTCCTCCGGCAGGTAACTGCAAGAGTGGGGCTGAGTGGCATAGAACTTCAAACGCGCCAACTCGGTCATGATCAACCCTCGGGATAAGCTATGGGGTTAAGTGTAAGCCAGGAGCGCCAATGTCGCTCAGCAAACCCAGGTCGCGTGGTTGGGTTGATCCAGGTGCGCCTCGAGGTAGCCGGCGAACGTTGCACGAGGGATCGACCGGGCGCCCAGGCTGTGCAGGTGCTCGGTAGGCATCTGGCAGTCGATCAGCACGAAGCCGGCGGCCTTGAGGTGTTGGACCAGCGTGGCGAAGCCGAATTTCGACGCGTTGTCGGCCCGGCTGAACATGGACTCGCCAAAAAACAGCTGCCCCATTGCCAGGCCGTACAGACCGCCCACCAGCGCGCCCTGGTCCCAGACCTCCACGGAGTGGGCGAAGCCGCGCCGATGCAGCTCCAGGTAGGCGCTCTGCATGGCCTCGGTGATCCAGGTGCCTTCGGCGTAGTCCCGTGGCGCGGCGCAGGCCCGGATGACGGCGGCGAAGTCCTGGTCGAACGTCACCTGGTAGCGTTGCTTGCGCAACAGTTTGCCAAGGCTGCGGGAGACGTGCAGCTCGTCGGGAAACAGCACCGTGCGAGGGTCCGGAGACCACCACAGGATCGGCTGGCCCTCGGAGAACCATGGAAAGCAGCCGTGGCGATAGGCCTGGACCAGGCGGTCAGCGGACAGATCGCCACCAGCGGCCAGCAGCCCGTTGGGGTCGCGCATGGCTTTTTCCAGCGGTGGGAAATCCAGGGAGTTGCGTTGTAACCAGGTCAGCATTGTCATTCGCTTGCAGAAGGGGAGGGTGGGCGCGCGCAGATGAACTGTGGCGAGGGCTGTCAGGTCCTCGCCACAAGACTAACCGTCAAACGGCCGGAATGTCATCGAGATACTTCTCCGCATCGAGCGCGGCCATGCAGCCGGCGCCGGCAGACGTGATGGCCTGGCGATAGACGTGGTCGGCGACGTCGCCGGCGGCGAACACCCCTTCAATGTCGGTGGCCGTGGCATTGCCCTCGCTGCCGCCGCGCACGAGCAGGTAGCCGTCATGCATGTTCAACTGGCCCTGGAACAGTTCGGTGTTGGGCTTGTGACCGATGGCAATGAACACCCCAGCCAGGGACAAGGTGCTGGTTTCGCCGGTCTCGCTGTGGCGCAGGCGAGCGCCGGTCACGCCGCTGGCATCGCCCAGGACCTCGTCCAGGTTCTGGTTCCAATGCAGCTTTATGTTGCCGTTGGCGGCTTTTTCGAAGAGCTTGTCTTGCAGGATCTTCTCCGAGCGCAACTTGTCGCGACGGTGGATCAGGTGGACTTCCCGAGCAATGTTCGACAAGTACAGGGCTTCCTCGACCGCGGTGTTGCCACCGCCGACCACCGCGACCACCTGGTTGCGGTAGAAAAAACCGTCGCAGGTCGCGCAGGCGGAAACGCCCTTGCCGGCGAAGCTTTCTTCCGACGGCAACCCCAGGTACTGGGCCGAGGCGCCGGTGGCGATGATCAGGGCGTCGCAGGTGTAGGTGCCGCTGTCGCCGATCAGTTCGAACGGGCGCTGCTGCAACTTGGCGGTGTGGATATGGTCGTAGACGATCTGCGTGTCGAAACGCTCGGCGTGCCGCTGCATGCGCTCCATCAGCACCGGCCCGGTCAGGCCTTCGACATCGCCCGGCCAGTTGTCGACTTCCACCGTGGTGGTGAGCTGGCCACCGGCCTGCATGCCGGTGATGACAACGGGCTTGAGGTTGGCCCGGGCGGCGTACACCGCCGCGCTGTAGCCAGCAGGCCCGGAGCCGAGAATGATCAAGCGTGAATGCTTCACTTCGTTCATAAAAACACCTCATAAGCCTTTGTCACAAAAGACAATGCATGGTCCAATTGACGCCTGTGCAGGCCGTTGTGGGCCAGGTGGGGATCCAGGGGCCGGGCGATGCCTCGGGGCCGACAAACCCGTACAATGCTTGAGTTTTGAGCGCAGGATGGGCTAAAGATCAAAATTTTCGGCAGCACCTGCGGTTTTCTGGATGCACCTCACAGTGGTAAAAGTAGTACCGGTTGTGCACATTCACTTTTTTACCTGTTCGTCTTGAGCAGTTTTTTATAGTCATTCAACAGATGGACGCGCCGTTGGCGCAGGAAAAGAAGCGTTTTGAAGAAATCCACCGCAGCACCTAAAACAGTCGTTCCGCTCTGGCGCCAGCAATTGCACTACCGGCTCAAGGAAGGTGCGTTGATCGCGATCGGTGCCTTGTGCCTGTTCCTGATGATGGCTTTGCTAACCTACGGCAAGGACGATCCGGGCTGGAGCCACAACAGCAAGATCGAGGACGTGCAGAACTTCGGCGGGCCGGCCGGCTCCTACAGCGCCGACATCCTGTTCATGGTCCTGGGGTATTTCGCCTACATTTTCCCGCTGTTGCTGGCGATCAAGGCCTACCAGATCTTCCGCCAGCGCCACGAGCCGTGGGAGTGGAGCGGCTGGCTGTTCTCCTGGCGGCTGATCGGCCTGGTGTTCCTGGTGCTGTCGGGCGCTGCGCTGGCTCATATTCATTTCCATGCGCCCACCGGCTTGCCGGCCGGGGCGGGCGGGGCGCTGGGGGAAAGCCTCGGCGACCTGGCCAGGAACGCCTTGAACATCCAGGGCAGCACGCTGCTGTTCATCGCCCTGTTCCTGTTCGGCCTGACGGTGTTCACCGACCTGTCGTGGTTCAAGGTCATGGACGTCACCGGCAAGATCACCCTCGACCTGATCGAATTGATCCAGGGTGCGATGAACCGCTGGTGGGCGGCGCGCACCGAGCGCAAGCAACTGGTGGCGCAACTGCGTGAAGTCGACGACCGCGTCCACGACGTGGTGGCCCCGACGCTGCCGGACAAGCGCGAGCAGGCCAAGGTCAAGGAGCGCCTGATCGAACGCGAGCAGGCGTTGAGCAAACACATGTCCGAACGCGAGAAGCAGGTGCCGCCGGTCATCAGCATGGCCCCGCCCAAGCCGCCGGAGCCGAGCAAGCGCGTGCAGAAGGAAAAACAGGTGCCGTTGTTCGTCGACAGCGCCGTGGAAGGCACCTTGCCGCCGATCTCGATCCTCGACCCGGCCGAAAAGAAACAGCTCAACTATTCTCCCGAATCCCTGGCGGCCGTCGGCCATCTGCTGGAGATCAAGCTCAAGGAGTTCGGGGTCGAGGTCTCGGTGGATTCGATTCACCCGGGCCCGGTCATTACCCGCTACGAGATCCAGCCGGCCGCCGGCGTGAAGGTCAGCCGCATCGCCAACCTGGCCAAGGACCTGGCACGTTCCCTGGCCGTGACCAGCGTGCGGGTGGTGGAAGTGATTCCCGGCAAGACCACCGTGGGCATCGAGATCCCCAACGAAGACCGGCAGATCGTGCGCTTCTCCGAAGTGCTGTCGACCACCGAGTACGACAACCACAAGTCGCCGGTCACCTTGGCCCTGGGCCACGACATCGGCGGCAAGCCGGTGATCACCGACCTGGCGAAGATGCCCCACCTGCTGGTGGCCGGTACCACCGGTTCGGGTAAGTCGGTGGGGGTGAACGCGATGATCCTGTCGATCCTGTTCAAGTCGGGCCCGGAAGACGCCAAGCTGATCATGATCGACCCGAAAATGCTCGAATTGTCGATCTACGAAGGCATTCCGCACTTGCTGTGCCCGGTGGTCACCGACATGAAAGACGCTGCCAACGCCTTGCGCTGGAGCGTCGCCGAGATGGAGCGCCGCTACAAGCTGATGGCGAAGATGGGCGTGCGCAACCTGTCGGGCTTCAATGCCAAGGTCAAGGAGGCCGAAGAGGCCGGCACCCCGCTGAGCGACCCGTTGTACCACCGCGAAAACATCCACGATGAAGCGCCGCTGCTGCACAAGCTGCCGACCATCGTGGTGGTGGTGGACGAATTCGCCGACATGATGATGATCGTCGGCAAGAAGGTCGAAGAGCTGATCGCCCGTATCGCCCAGAAGGCCCGTGCCGCCGGTATCCACCTGATCCTGGCGACCCAGCGGCCGTCGGTGGACGTGATCACCGGCCTGATCAAGGCCAACATCCCGACCCGCATGGCGTTCCAGGTGTCGAGCAAGATCGACTCGCGGACCATCATCGACCAGGGCGGTGCCGAGCAGTTGCTCGGTCACGGTGACATGCTCTACATGCCGCCGGGCACCAGCCTGCCGATCCGGGTCCATGGCGCGTTCGTTTCCGACGATGAAGTGCATCGCGTGGTGGAAGCCTGGAAGCTGCGCGGGGCACCTGAATACAACGACGACATTCTCAATGGCGTCGAGGAAGCCGGCAGTGGCTTCGAGGGCGGCAGCGGCGGCGGTGAAGAAGATGCTGAAACCGACGCGCTCTATGACGAAGCGGTGCAGTTCGTCCTGGAAAGCCGCCGGGCCTCGATTTCCGCGGTTCAGCGCAAGTTGAAGATCGGCTACAACCGCGCCGCGCGCATGATCGAAGCCATGGAAATGGCCGGGGTCGTGACGGCCATGAACACCAACGGCTCGCGCGAAGTGCTGGCGCCGGGCCCGATGCGCGACTAACGACCCGAGCGGCGTGCTTCACGCCGCTCGCCCCCCTATGAATTCATGAGGATTCCCATGCGCCTGATTCGCATGTTGCTGTTGCCCGTACTGGCCCTGACCACCTTGTCGGCCCACGCTGACGAAAAGGACGTGGCCCGCCTGACCCAGCTGTTGGAAACATCCAAGACCCTGACCGCGCGCTTCTCCCAACTGACCCTGGACGGCAGCGGCACCCAGTTGCAGGAAACCGCCGGCGACATGGCGCTGCAACGTCCAGGCCTGTTCTACTGGCACACCGATGCGCCGGCCGAGCAGTTGATGGTGTCCGATGGCAAGAAGGTCTCCTTGTGGGACCCGGACCTGGAGCAGGTCACCATCAAGACCCTCGACCAGCGCCTGACCCAGACCCCGGCGTTGCTGCTGTCGGGTGACATTTCCAAGATCAGCCAGAGCTTCGACATCAGCGCCAAGGAAGCGGGCGGCGTGATCGACTTCACCCTCAAGCCCAAGACCAAGGACAGCCTGTTCGACAGCCTGCGCCTGTCGTTCCGCAATGGCCTGGTCAATGACATGCAACTGATCGACAGCGTCGGCCAGCGCACCAATATCCTGTTCACCGGCGTGAAGGCCAACGAGCCGATCGCCGCGTCCAAGTTCAAGTTCGACATTCCCAAGGGTGCCGACGTCATCCAGGAATAAGCACAGCCGACTTGTGGGAGCGGGCTTGCCCGCGAATGCGATGTAACATTCAACATCAATGTTGACTGACCTGCCGCATTCGCGGGCAAGCCCGCTCCCACAAGGGTCTCCGGCAACAGGATCGAGTGAGGTTGCATAAGCAGTGATGGACCTGTTTCGAAGCGCACCGATTGCCCAGCCATTGGCCGCCCGCCTGCGCGCGACCAACCTGGATGAGTACGTCGGCCAGGAGCATGTGCTCGCCCGCGGCAAGCCGCTGCGCGAGGCCCTGGAGCAGGGGGCCCTGCACTCGATGATCTTCTGGGGCCCGCCGGGCGTGGGCAAGACCACCCTGGCGCGGTTGCTGGCGGAAGTTTCCGATGCCCACTTCGAGACGGTGTCCGCGGTGCTGGCCGGGGTCAAGGAAATCCGCCAGGCGGTGGAAGTGGCCAAGCAGCAGGCCGGCCAATACGGCAAGCGCACGATCCTGTTCGTCGACGAAGTGCACCGTTTCAACAAGTCCCAGCAGGACGCGTTCCTGCCGTACGTCGAGGACGGTACGCTGATCTTCATCGGCGCGACCACCGAGAATCCGTCGTTCGAACTCAACAACGCCTTGCTGTCGAGGGCGCGGGTCTATGTGCTCAGGAGCCTCGACGAGTCGGCGATGCGCAAGCTGGTGCACCGGGCGCTGACCGAGGAACGCGGCCTGGGCAAGCGCCAACTGACGCTTGACGAGGAAGGTTTCCAGATCCTGTGTGCCGCCGCCGACGGCGATGGCCGGCGGTTGCTCAACTTGCTGGAGAACGCGTCCGACCTGGCCGAGGACAACAGCGAGATCGGCGTCGAGCTGTTGCAAAGCCTGCTGGGCGATACCCGTCGTCGTTTCGACAAGGGCGGCGAGGCGTTCTACGACCAGATCTCGGCGCTGCACAAATCCATCCGCGGTTCCAATCCCGACGCGGCCTTGTACTGGTTCGCGCGGATGATCGATGGCGGTTGTGATCCGTTGTACTTGGCGCGGCGCGTGGTGCGCATGGCCAGCGAAGACATCGGCAACGCCGACCCGCGGGCCTTGAGCCTGTGCCTGGCGGCCTGGGATGTGCAGGAACGCCTCGGCAGCCCGGAAGGCGAACTTGCCGTGGCCCAGGCCATCACCTATCTGGCCTGCGCGCCCAAGAGCAATGCGGTGTACATGGGCTTCAAGGCCGCGATGCGCAGCGCCACCGAGCACGGCTCCCTCGAAGTACCGCTGCACCTGCGCAATGCGCCGACCAAGCTCATGAAACAGCTGGGCTATGGCGAAGAATACCGCTATGCCCATGATGAACCGGACGCCTACGCCGCCGGCGAGGATTATTTCCCCGAGGCCCTCGAACCCCAGCGGTTCTATGAACCCGTGCCCCGGGGCCTGGAATTGAAGATCGGCGAAAAGCTCAACCACCTGGCCCAACTCGATCGCCTGAGCCCACGGCAGCGGAGAAAACCTTGATCCCCCTGATCCTTGCAGTGTCCGCCGGCGGCGTGGCCGGCACGTTGTTGCGTTTCGCCACGGGCAATTGGATCAATGCAAATTGGCCCCGGTACTTCTATACCGCGACGCTCGCCGTTAATATCGTGGGCTGTCTGCTGATCGGCGTTCTATACGGTCTGTTTTTGATTCGTCCCGAAGTGCCCATTGAAGTGCGCGCGGGGCTTATCGTCGGCTTCCTCGGCGGCCTGACGACTTTTTCATCCTTTTCACTGGATACGGTGCGCCTGTTGGAAAGCGGGCAGGTGCCGCTGGCCCTGGGCTATGCGGCCATCAGCGTATTCGGCGGGCTGCTCGCCACCTGGGTCGGCCTGTCCCTGACCAAACTTTGATAACGAGAGACCGACATGCTCGATTCCAAACTGTTACGTAGCAACCTCCAGGACGTAGCGGGCCGCCTGGCGTCCCGCGGGTTTGTCCTGGACGTCGCGCGCATCGAAGCGCTGGAAGAACAGCGCAAGACCGTCCAGACGACCACCGAAAAGCTCCAGGCCGAGCGCAACGCCATTTCCAAGAGCATCGGCCAGGCCAAGCAGCGCGGTGAGGATATTGCTCCGTTGATGGCCAGTGTCGAGAACATGGGCAGCGAACTCAACAACGGCAAGATCGCCCTCGACGCGATCCAGACCGAGCTGGACGCGATCCTGCTGGGCATTCCGAACCTGCCACACGAGTCGGTGCCGGTCGGTGAGGACGAAGACGGCAACGTCGAAGTGCGCCGCTGGGGTACGCCGAAGACCTTCGACTTCGCGGTACAGGACCATGTCGCCCTGGGCGAGAAGTTCGGCTGGCTGGATTTCGAAACCGCCGCTAAATTGTCCGGTGCCCGTTTTGCCTTGCTGCGTGGGCCGATCGCCCGCCTGCACCGCGCCCTGGCGCAATTCATGATCAACCTGCACGTGACCGAGCACGGGTACGAGGAAGCCTATACCCCGTACCTGGTCCAGGCGCCGGCTTTGCAAGGCACCGGCCAGTTGCCGAAATTCGAGGAAGATCTGTTCAAGATCGGCCGCGAAGGCGAGGCCGACCTGTACCTGATCCCGACCGCCGAAGTGTCGCTGACCAACATCGTGGCCGGCGAGATCGTCGACGCCAAGCAACTGCCGATCAAGTTCGTCGCTCACACCCCATGCTTCCGCAGCGAAGCCGGGGCATCGGGGCGCGACACCCGCGGGATGATCCGCCAGCACCAGTTCGACAAGGTCGAGATGGTGCAGATCGTCGAGCCTTCCAAGTCCATGGAAGCGCTGGAAAGCCTGACGGCCAACGCCGAGAAGGTTCTGCAACTGCTGGAGCTGCCGTATCGCACCCTGGCGCTGTGCACCGGCGACATGGGCTTCAGCGCGGTCAAGACCTATGACCTGGAAGTGTGGATCCCGAGCCAGGACAAGTACCGTGAGATTTCGTCGTGCTCCAACTGCGGCGACTTCCAGGCCCGCCGCATGCAGGCGCGTTTCCGTAACCCGGAGACCGGTAAACCGGAACTGGTACACACCCTCAATGGCTCCGGCCTGGCCGTGGGCCGGACCCTGGTGGCCGTGCTGGAAAACTACCAGCAGGCCGACGGCTCGATCCGTGTGCCCGAGGTGTTGAAGCCGTACATGGGCGGTATCGAGGTCATCGGCTAAATGGAATATTTGCCACTGTTCCACAACCTGCGCGGCAGTCGCGTGCTGGTGGTTGGCGGCGGGGAGATTGCCTTGCGCAAGTCCCGCCTGCTGGCCGATGCCGGTGCGCTGTTGCGGGTGGTCGCACCCGAAATCGAACCGCAATTGCGCGAACTGGTGAGTGGCAGCGGTGGCGAATGCGTCCTGCGCGGTTACCTCGAAGCGGACCTGGACGGCTGCGGCCTGATCATCGCCGCCACTGACGACGAGGCACTCAACGCCCGGGTCTCGGCCGATGCCCATCGGCGCTGCGTGCCGGTCAACGTGGTGGACGCGCCGGCCCTGTGCAGCGTGATCTTCCCGGCGATCGTCGACCGTTCGCCGCTGGTGATCGCGGTGTCCAGTGGCGGTGATGCACCGGTGCTGGCGCGGTTGATCCGGGCCAAGCTGGAAACCTGGATTCCCTCGACCTACGGGCAACTTGCCGGCCTGGCGGCGCGGTTTCGCAGCCAGGTCAAGGGCCTGTTCCCAGACGTACAGCAACGCCGGGCGTTCTGGGAAGACGTGTTCCAGGGGCCGATCGCTGATCGCCAGTTGGCCGGGCAGGGCGCCGAGGCCGAGCGTCTGCTGCGCGAGAAGATCGCCGGCCAGGCGCCGCATGCGCCGGGCGAAGTCTACTTGGTGGGGGCAGGGCCCGGTGATCCGGACCTGCTGACCTTCCGCGCCTTGCGGCTGATGCAACAGGCGGACGTGGTGCTCTACGACCGCCTGGTGGCGCCCGCGATCCTCGAGTTGTGCCGGCGTGACGCCGAGCGGGTTTATGTGGGCAAGCGTCGCTCCGAACACGCCGTGCCCCAGGACCAGATCAACCAGCAACTGGTGGACCTGGCCCGACAGGGCAAGCGCGTGGTGCGGTTGAAGGGCGGCGATCCGTTCATTTTCGGTCGCGGCGGCGAAGAGATCGAAGAACTGGCCGCCCACGGCATCCCGTTCCAGGTCGTGCCGGGTATCACCGCGGCCAGTGGTTGCGCGGCGTACGCGGGCATTCCGTTGACCCACCGCGACCACGCCCAGTCGGTACGTTTCATCACGGGCCACCTCAAGGATGGCAGCAGCGACTTGCCGTGGGCAGACCTGGTTTCCCCGGCCCAGACGCTGGTGTTCTACATGGGGTTGGTGGGCTTGCCGATGATCTGCAGCGAGCTGATCAGGCATGGCCGCGCGGCGGATACGCCGGCGGCCTTGATCCAGCAAGGCACGACGGTCAACCAGCGGGTATTCACCGGCACCCTGGCAGACTTGCCGCGGCTGGTGGCGGAGCATGAGGTGCATGCACCGACGCTGGTGATCGTGGGGGAAGTGGTGCAACTGCGCGAGAAGCTGGCGTGGTTCGAAGGGGCCCAGGGGCAGGTCTGAAGACTGCGTCGCGCCCTTCGCGAGCAAGCCCGCTCCCACGTTGGATCGTTGTTCACCATGAATCGGTGGCCATACACGGTCCAGTGTGGGAGCGGGCTTGCTCGCGAAGAGGCCCTCAGTGACAACGGACTTCCCGGATCAATCCCCAGTCCCCCGCCAAATCCCTTTCCCACTCAACCGCGTCCGATCATGGGCCCCGGTGAAGTCCTGCTTCGGCCCCTTCGGTACGATCCCATTGGGGTTGATGGTCTTGTGGCTGCCGTAGTAATGACCCTGGATGTGAACGAAGTCCACGGTCTCGGCGATGCCCGGCCACTGGTACAACTCCCTCAACCAGTTCGACAGGTTCGGATAGTCGGCGATGCGCCGCAGGTTGCATTTGAAATGGCCGAAATACACCGCGTCGAAGCGAATGATCGTGGTGAACAGGCGGATGTCCGCCTCGGTCAGGTATTCACCGGCCAGGTAGCGGCGGCTGGCCAACAGGGCCTCCAGCCGGTCCAGCTCGGCGAACAGGCCGTCGAAGGCTTCTTCGTAGGCGGCTTGGGTGGTGGCGAACCCGGCGCGATACACGCCGTTGTTCACCGCCGGGTAGATCCGCTCGTTGAGCGCGTCGATCTCGCTGCGCAGGTGCGCCGGGTACAGGTCCAGGTGATTTTCAGTCAGGCCGTCGAATGCGCCATTGAACATGCGGATGATCTCCGCCGATTCATTGTTGACGATGCGCCCCTGTTGCTTGTCCCACAGCACCGGCACGGTGACGCGGCCGGTGTAGTCGGCGGTGTCGGCGGTGTAGCGCTGGTGCAGGAAGTCGAGGTCGTCCAGTTTGTCGCCGGTGGAACCGTGGGTTTTGTCGAAGGTCCAGCCGTTTTCCAGCATCAGGTAGCTGACCACCGAGACGTCGATCAGGTTTTCCAAGCCTTTGAGCTTGCGGAAAATCAGCGTGCGGTGGGCCCAGGGACAGGCCAGGGAGACGTATAGATGATAGCGCCCGGCCTCGGCGGCAAAACCACCCTCGCCGCTAGGGCCGGCGCTGCCATCGGCGGTCACCCAGTGACGGCGCTGCGCCTGCTCGCGTTGGAAGCTGCCGTCCTTGCTTTCATACCACTGGTCCTGCCAGCGGCCTTCAACTAACAAACCCATCTCGATTTCCTCGATCTATAAACGTTGGAGAGGAGTCTATTCCGATAGGTTCGAACAAAAAGCGCAAAGGTTAGGCGTTAATCATCAGTTAAATCGAACGATCCCGGCCGTCCCAGTACTGGCGGGCGCGCTCGAACGCCGCTTCACGAGTCAGGCCCAGGCCGCGCAAGGCCAAGGCCATGGTGGCGATCAGGGCCAATTGCGGGTAGCTGTCCTGTACGTCACCGCGCCAGACGGCCTTCAAGTGTTCGGGGTCGAGGCTTTCCGGCTTGACGTGGCGCTGTTCGGCCAGTCGCGGCCATTGCTCGTCCCAGCTGACGCCGCCGGACGTTCCGTAGAGGTGGCTGTCGGCGTCCGGGTTGATCTCGATTTCGCCGCCGTCACCCTTGATCACGATGGCGGTATCGCCCAGCAAGCCGCTGGCTTCGCGGTGCACGGCCTGGTAGCCGGGGTGGAAAATGCTTTGCAACCCGCACCGTGCGCCCAGCGGGTTGAGGATCCGCGCCAGGGAATGGATAGGCGAACGCAACCCGAGGGTGTTGCGCAGGTCGATCATCCGTTGCATTTGCGGCGCCCAGTCCACCAGTGGCATGAAGGCCAGGCCGCCGTTGTCCAGGGCGCCGGCGACTTGCTGCCAGTCCCGGCACAGCGGGATTTGCAGAAAGCCCAGCAATTGTTCGGTGTAGAGGCGACCCGCCGTATGAGCGCCGCCGCCGTGCATGAAGATCCGCACGCCGTTCTGCCCAAGGCACTTGGCTGCCAGCAGGTACCACGGCAAATGGCGTTTCTTGCCGGCGTAGGTTGGCCAGTCGAGGTCCACCGTCAACCCCGGCACGACCAGGCGCTCACGCAGGGCTTCGGTGAAACCGGCCATTTCCTCGGCGCTTTCTTCCTTGTGCCGCAACAGCATCAGGAAAGCGCCGAGCTGGGGGTCCTCGACCTGTTCATCCAGCACCAGGCCCATGGCCTGGCGCGCTTCTTCGCGGGTCAGGTTGCGGGCGCCGCGCTTGCCTTTGCCAAGGATGCGCACGAACGGGGCGAACGGATGTTCGGCCGGGGTCTCTAGGGTCAGCGAAGCAAAGTCGGTCATAGGCAATTCGTCGGTTTGGGCAGGCCCGCCAGCTTGGCGGCAAGTTTGGCGGGAGTGCCTTTGAACAGTCGGTTCAAGTGCAGGCTGTTGCCTTTGTCCGCGCCCAATTTCAGCGCGGTGTACTTGATCAGTGGCCGGGTCGCGGGGGAGAGCTGGAACTCGCGGTAGAAGCCGCGCAGCAGTTCGAGGATTTCCCAGTGCTCGGGGCTCAGTTCGATTTCTTCGGTGGCGGCCAGGGCCGTGGCGACATCGGCCGACCAGTCGTCCAGGTCGGCCAGGTAGCCGTCCTTGTCCAGCGCGATGGCGCGTTCGCCCACATTCAACGTGTTCATAGCCAGGTGTTGACCTTGTCATGCTCGATCGACAGTTCGACGAAGGCCGGATAGTCGATGGCCTTGGCCCAGTCTGGCGCTTGCAAGGCGCGGGCCTGGACGTCTTCAGCGAGCACGAACAGTTTCAGGCCGCGGCCCAGCAGGGTTTCAAACGGCGCGGTGCCAGGTCGTAGGGCATACGTCGCGTCGCCGCACAGCAGCAGGGCATCGTGTTCGCCGAGTATGCGCAAGCAACTGGCGAAACGAGAGTCGCCGAAGGGCGAGTGAGACAATACGTGCAAGGTCGACATCAGAGGGTGATCACCTGGTCGTAGCGGTCAATGAGCGCGGCGATCTGTGCCGCGTCCAGTACATTCACGTCGTCCAGCGCCAGCGTGTCAGGGGCGACGCCGCGCTCGGCGGCGCTGTCGGCGCAGACAAACAGTTGCTCGACGCCGAACAGCGGCAGTGCCTGCAGGTTCGCGCTCAGGTCCTTCTGCTGGACGGCCCTGGCGTCTTGCGCCGTGAGTAACTGGAGCACGCCGTCGTCGAGAAACAGCAGGCCGATGGGCAGGTCGAACGCGCCGCCGGCCAGGACGATGTCCAGCGCTTCGCGGGCGCTCGGGCCCGACCATGGGGCCTGGCGGCTGATCAGCAGTAATGACTTGGGCATCAAGCGCCTCCAAAACAGATCAGGCGGTCCGCGTCCTGGATTGCATCGTGCAACTGGCCGAGGCCGGACAGGGCCCAGGGCGCCTCGACACTGGCCGCCGAACGCTGGTAGCGCTGGGCTTCCTCATCGTTCAACACACCCCGGCGCAACGCCGCGGCGATGCACACCACGCCGTCGAGCTGGTGGTCGCTGACGAACGTGCGCCATTCGCGTGGCAGGTCCTGTTCGTCCTGGGGCGTGACGATGCTGGCGCCGGCGTTATAGACGCCGTCCTGGTAGAAAAACAACCGCACGATTTCGTGCCCACCGGCCAGCGCAGCCTGGGCGAACAGCAAGGCACGGCGCGAGGAGGGCGCGTGGGCGGCGGAAAACAGCGCGATGGCGAACTTCATGACAGACCCGGTCAGCGAAACTGCGGCCATGATAAAGCTTTATGGGCGGTGGGGCGATTGCCAAGGGGGCTCGACACGAAGGGCATGGCGATCACTGTGTGGTGAGCGAGCTTGCTCCCTCGCCACGGTTCACGGCTTGTCTTCAAGGCCATGCAGCTGGCAATACTCCGCCCAGTCCATCCCCGCCATTTCCGCCACTTCCTTGTGCACCTCCAGGCGCTGGACCTGGTAGTCCTCGGGCGAGGCGGCGGTCAGTTGCAGGGTCAATTCCCAGGCGAACAGGTGCTGGCGCTCGGCCTCGGCTTCGAAGGCTTCATGCAGCCGTTCGGCGCGATATTGTTCGGCGGTCTCGCCCTTGGCCTGGGCGAGCAGCGGGTTGAGGGTGTCCAGTTCATGGCGCAGGTGCGGGCGTTCGTCGAGAAACCTTGCCAGGGCCCGTTCGTGTTGTTGTTCGGTTGCCGCCATGGTGACTCCTTTGGTTGATGGCCCACAGGTTGCGCGAATCGAGGCCTGCTGTCGCGGGTAAATTTCAGTAAAGCAGCGCGACGGTTCGGGTCCTAGTGCTACAGTCGGCTTTTTTCGGTGAGAGAACGCAATGCGAATGTTGACGGTGGCCCTGGCCGCTACCTTGCTGGCCGGCTGTGCGGGTTCGGCGATGAACCAGGCCCGGACCCAGGCGCCCTACAAGACCCTGGCCTCGGACAAGCCTGCGCAGGTCGTGGCCCAGTGCGTGCAGTTTGCCTGGCAGGACGAAGCAGTGTTCGGCGTCGATGCCGCGGCGTACCTGCAACCCGGCGAGAAGGGTGGCCTGACGGTGTACACCCGCTCCGCCGAATCGTTCGTCGATGTCCTGGCCGGCGCCAACGGCACCGCGTTGAACTACTACGCCCAGCACGACGACTTCGTCGCCAAGCGTCGGTTGGCGGCGCTGGCGACCTGTTTGTAAGTCGCCAGCCCAGCAGCCCTGTGGGCGTTCAGTCCGCAGCTTTCAGGCGCTTCTGGAAGAAAAAGTGCTGGTGGCCCGGAGGGTAGTCGTCGATGTGGCCGACTTCCGTGAAGCCTTGCTTGCGATAGAACGCCGGTGCCTGGAAGTCGAAGGTGTCCAGAAAAATGCCCACGCAGTTTTTCTCCCGCGCCAGGTCTTCGGCCATTTGCATCAGGGTCGAGCCCGTGCCTTGGCCGCGGGCCTGTTCCGGCACGACCAGCAACTCGATGTAGAGCCAGCGGAAAAATATTCGCCCGTAGAGCCCGCCGACGACTTCAGTGCTGTGCTCGTCGCGTATCAGCAAGGCGACGAGCTCGGGCACCGTGGCGCCGGTCTGGGCGCTGTTGTAGGCGCGCAGCGGCGCGAGAATGGCCTGGCGCTCCTCGTCGGTGGGCGCATCGGTGCGTTCGATTCGCAGCGTCATTGGGGATGTCCTCAAGCGGGAATGATCTGCGCGAGACTATCGCAACGGGCGCATTGCGCAAACCGGGCCATACTGGCTAGGTCCTAAAACAAGAAGAGACCTGACCCATGATGTTCCAATCCCTTGCCAGGACCCTCCTGGCCACCTCGCTGACCCTTGGCTGCCTGGCCGCGCAGGCCGCGTCCCAGGCGCCGGTTGCCGCCGAAAACGGCATGGTGGTCACCGCCCAGCACCTGGCCACCCACGTGGGCGTCGATGTGCTCAAGAACGGCGGTAATGCCGTGGATGCAGCAGTGGCGGTGGGCTATGCCCTGGCGGTGGTCTACCCGGCGGCGGGCAACCTGGGGGGCGGCGGCTTCATGACCCTCCAACTGGCCGACGGCCGCAAGACCTTCCTGGACTTCCGCGAAAAAGCCCCTCTGGCGGCCACCGCCAACATGTACCTGGACAAGGACGGCAACGTCGTGCCCGAACTCAGCACCCGTGGCCACTTGGCGGTGGGTGTGCCCGGCACCGTGTCCGGCATGGAGCTGGCGTTGCAGAAATACGGCAGCAAGCCCCGGGCTGAACTGATCGCCCCGGCCATTCGCCTCGCCGAAGAAGGGTTCACCCTCGAGCAGGGCGATGTCGACCTGCTGGAAACCGCAACCGATGTGTTCAAGAAGGACATGCGCGACTCCGGGGCGATTTTCCTGCACAACGGCGAGCCCATGCAGGTTGGCCAGAAACTGGTGCAGAAGGACCTCGCCAAGACCCTGCGGGAAATCTCCGCCAAGGGCGCCGATGGCTTCTACAAGGGCTGGGTCGCCGATGCACTCGTTACCTCCAGCCAGGCCAACAAGGGCATCATCACCCAGGCCGACCTGGACAAGTACAAGACCCGTGAGCTGGCACCGGTGGAGTGCGACTACCGCGGCTACCACATTGTCTCGGCGCCACCGCCCAGTTCCGGTGGGGTGGTGTTGTGCCAGATCATGAACATCCTCGACGGCTATCCGATGAAGGAGCTGGGCTTTCATTCGGCCCAGGGCATGCATTACCAGATTGAAGCCATGCGCCACGCCTACGTGGACCGCAACAGCTACCTGGGTGACCCGGACTTCGTGAAGAACCCCATCGACCACCTGCTGGACAAGCAATACGCCGCCAAGTTGCGCGCCGCCATCGAGCCGCAAAAGGCTGGCGATTCGCAGAAGATCAAGCCGGGCGTGGCGCCCCATGAGGGCAGCAACACCACCCATTACTCCATCGTCGACCAGTGGGGCAACGCCGTTTCCGTCACCTACACCCTCAACGACTGGTTCGGTGCCGGGGTGATGGCGAGCAAGACCGGGGTCATCCTCAACGACGAGATGGACGACTTCACCGCCAAGGTCGGCGTGCCCAACATGTACGGCCTGGTGCAGGGCGAGGCCAATGCCATCGCACCGGGCAAGGCGCCGCTGTCGTCCATGAGCCCGACCATCGTCACCAAGGACGGCAAGACGGTGATGGTGGTGGGGACGCCGGGCGGCAGCCGCATCATCACGGCGACCTTGCTGACCATCCTCAACGTGATCGACTACGGCATGAACCTCCAGGAAGCCGTCGATGCGCCGCGTTTCCATCAGCAGTGGATGCCCGAGGAGACCAACCTGGAAACCTTCGCCGCCAGCCCCGATACGCAGAAGCTGTTGGAAAGCTGGGGCCACAAGTTCGCCGGCCCGCAAGACCCCAACCACATCGCGGCGATCCTGGTCGGTGCGCCGTCGCTGGGTGGCAAACCGGTGGGCAAGAACCGCTTCTATGGCGCCAACGACCCTCGCCGTAACACTGGGTTGTCGTTGGGTTACTGATCCCATCAACGTTTGCAGAGGAAAGTCATGAGCACCGCATTGCTGATCATCGATGTCCAGAACGGACTGTGCAGTGGCGAAGAAGAATGTTTCGACATCCAGCGCGTCATCCGGACCATCAACGACCTCAGCGCCAAGGCCAGGGCGGCCGGCTGGCCGGTGATCCTGGTCCAGCATGAGGAGCTGGAAGGTTCGCTGACCCATGGCTGTGACGCCTGGCAACTGGCTGACGGCCTGCTGACTGACGCAGACGATCTGCGGGTGCGCAAGACCACGCCGGACGCCTTCTACCAGACCGACCTGCTGTCGCTGCTGCAAGCGCGGAGTATCGATCGGCTGGTGGTCTGCGGGCTGCAGACCGATTACTGCGTCAACGCCACTGTGCGCCAGGCCCATGCTCTCGGCTATGACCTGGTGCTGGCGGCCGACGCCCACTCTACGGTGGACAACGGCAGCATGACGGCAGAGCAGATCATCGCCAACCACAACAACCGCCTGGGGCGCCTGAGCAGCGCGGTGTCGCGGATCGATGTGGTGCCGGCGGAGGCCGTGCGGTTCTGACCCCACTCAGCACCTGTGGCGAGAGAGCTTGCTCCCTCGCCACAAACCCTGGTCGCCAGGTCCGAACGTCGGTGCTTCAGTTACGCCCAGCCACCCCGGCCACGGGCGCCTTGTCCCGTTCAACCTTGCGGTACGTCAGCAGCACGATACCGGTGACCACGATCGCGCCGCCCAGCACCTGGCCCGGGTTGAGCATCTGGTCCAGCACCAGCCAGCCAATCAGCAGCGTGGCCAGCGGTTCGATGTTCATCACTGGGGCGTTGCGCGGCATGTCCAGGCGCGGCACGCAGATGAACAGGACGGTGAACCCGGTGCCGTAGAGCACCACCAGCGTGGCCAGGGCCAGCCAGCCGGTGCTGCTGGCCGGCAGGTCGAAACCGCCGGGCAGGGCGCCGGTCAGGCCGGCGAGGTTGACGCTGCTGAAGACGATGAAAATCGTCAGCAGGCTGCGCACCGAGCCGCGCACCTGGGACAACTTGTGGTCGGTAATCCACAAGGCGCAGGCAAACACGCAGGCGGCGCAGAAGGCCAGCCCCACCCCGACCAGCCATTGCGGGCCGACGCTCTGTTCAGAGGCGAGCCGCGCCGGCACCTCCAGTACGAACACCAGGCCCACCAGGATCATCCCCATCAGCGCGGCGGTGCGCGCGGTCGGGCGGGGCCCACCCAGTGCCCAGGTGAGCAGCGCCAGCAGAATCGGAAAGAGGTTGCCGACCAGCAGCGCCAACGCCACGGGCACCCGCGCCACGGCGGAGTAGAGGCATAGGCTCTGGGCACCGATCAACAACCCCAGCGTCAGCTGCCAGCGCCACGCACCGCGGGGCAGGCGCAGGCTCTGGCGTTGCCACAGCACCAGGGCGGCCAGCACCAGCAAGGTCCCGCCCGAGCGCAGCAGGATCGCCAGCAACACGCCGGCACCGTCGTCGAAGGCGGCCCGGGCGGCGACATGATTACCGGCAAAGGCGCAGCCCATGCACAGCAGGACAAGCACCGCGAGGTGCCGGGGAAGTGGAGTGGGAGCGGCAGTAGCGAGGGTCATGGCGGTCTCGAAGGGCAGGCCGCCGAGCAAGTATTTCGGATGGCCGTTATTGTTATTAGTTATCGTACAACATGAGTTTTTACCCCACGAAGGGCCAGGAAACAAGCGCGCAGTCGGTATCAGTGGCTCGCCATCAGTGGGCTGAAATGCGGAGCATCGCGAAAAAACGCTGAATTGCCTGTCTTGTACGATGTCTTATCACGGAGTAAAACTGTGCTCCCGTCCAATAACAATAACGGAGAGACGCACGATGGATGCTTCGCAATCTTCAACCGCCGCCGATCAGGGGCGTCGGGTCTTCCTGAAAAAATCCCTGGTGGTTTCGGCGGCTGCCGCTACCTTGGGCAACCTGCCGGGGCTCGCCCAGGCCGAACCGCTGAGCCAGCGTTACCCGGACCCGTTGATCAATATCCTCGACCCTAGCTTCATGGACTTGCGCATCTTCAACGCCAGCGTGGAAAAGCTCGCCACCGGCCTGCGCTGGGCGGAAGGGCCGGTGTGGATCGGCGACGGTCGTTACCTGCTGGTCAGTGACATTCCCAACAACCGCATCGTGCGCTGGGATGAAATCACCGGCGATCTCTCGGTGTACCGCGAACACTCCAACTTCTCCAACGGCATGTGCCGGGATCGCCAGGGACGATTGCTGGTGTGCGAAGGTTCCACCACGTCCAGCGAAGGCCGGCGCGTGACCCGCACCGAGCACAACGGCACGATCACCGTGCTGGCGGACAGTTTCGAGGGCAAGCCGCTCAACTCGCCCAACGACATCGTCTGCAAGAAGGACGGTTCGATCTGGTTCACCGACCCGCCGTTCCAGACCGGCAACAACTACGAAGGGCACAAAGTCACGCCGGCCCAGCCCCATGCGGTGTACCGCATCGATGGCGAGACCGGTACGCTCAGCCGGGTGATCGACGACCTGGCGGGGCCGAACGGGCTGTGCTTTTCCCCGGACGAGAAAATCCTCTACGTGGTCGAAGGCCGGGCCAAGCCCAACCGCCTGATCTGGGCGATCACGGTCAAGGACGACGGCACCTTGGGCGAGCGGCGCAAGCACATCGAGGGCCTGGACTACGCCGCCATCGATGGCATCAAGTGCGACGAAAGCGGCAACCTCTGGTGCGGCTGGGGCGGCAACGGTGACCCCAAGGCCGACCTGGAAAAACTCGATGGCGTGCGGGTGTTCAACCCTCAAGGCAAGGCTATCGGGCACATCTCCCTGCCGGAGCGCTGCCCCAATGTCTGCTTTGGCGGCCGGGAAGGTAACCGGTTGTTCATGGCGGGCAGCCATTCGTTGTATTCACTGTTCGTGAATACGCGGGGGGCGACGTTCGCCTGATCGATCGAGTGCTGTCAGGCAGCCCTTTTCCTGTGGCGCGGGCTGCCTCGCAGCCCCGCGCAAGCAAGCGCCCTCGCCACGGAAGGGGCGACGCCGGTCATTTATGGCCGACGTCCAGCCTGGTGTAGGTCACTTTCCCGCCTTCGCTGGCGTACCCGACGTTGTCCAGGGTGTAGACGCCGGCCTTGAAGTAAAAGTCGTAGGCGTACCAGGAAGGGTTCAGCTTGACCTGCTTGCCGAGGCTGTTGATCAGCACGGTGAGCGTGCCTTGCTTGTCCATCTGCAACGCATAGGTGAAGGCTTTGTTCAGCGCCATGTTCGGCACGCTGAAGAGCACCGGGCTCTTCACGTCCTTGGGCTTGACCCGGTATTCCACGTCGAGGTTGCCGGTGCCCTTGGCGTAGCGATACACCAGTTTCAGCAGCGGGGCGGGGGCGTCCTTGGCGTGGATCTGCGCCACCACGACCCGTCCTTCCGACGGTACCTGGTTTACCGACAAGGTGCCGTTGAGGGTGTTGAGGCCACTGTTGTAGCGCCAGTTGCGCAGCTTGCCGTCCTTACCGGTTTCCCGCAGTTCGGAGCGCGGGAAGTCGCTTTTGCCGGTGTGGGAACCGGTCACCGGTGCCCAGAACACGATGCGCTCGCCGTTGCGGTTGAAATACGGGCTCTGCAGCGTCGGCATGGCCTTGGTGGCTACGGTCAGGGCCGGCGTTTGCACGGGCAGGGTGATGTTCCAGACAGTCAGGTCAATCATGCTCAAGCGCTCCAACGGGGCTGGCCGTCGTTCATCGATACTTGGTCTGCTGGGCAACCAATGGCCTTGCCGGGCGCAGTGACTGGTTTATCGACGGCGCGCCGTTTCGCTGGAGCGGCAACTGACGAGCGGCTCTGGGTGGCGCCTCGCAGCTGAACAAGTGAATGCTGTCAATCTGATGCTGATCGGTTAGAGTACGCGCCGCCCGAGAGATGGATCCCGGGCGTTTTCCCATGGAGTATTCAATGAACCACCTCAGCAAGATCGCTGCCTGCGCACTGCTCGGCCTGGCCCTGGCGGGCTGCACCGGCGCCCCGATGAAAACCCAGCAATACGACAGCAGCCAATACACCGTAGTCGGCCACAGTGAAGCCAAGGCCACCGGCCTGCTGCTGTTCGGGGTGATCCCGATCCAGCAGAACAGCCGTTTCGTGCGCGCCCAGACCGCTGCGATCAAGGCTAAGGGCGGCGACGCCATGATCAACACCCAAGTCCAGGAAAACTGGTTCTGGGCGTGGGTCCTGACCGGCTACACCACCTCGGTGTCCGGTGATGTGGTCAAGCTGAAGAACGTTCAGTAAGCCATCGCTGTGGCGAGTCAGCGTCTCCCTCGCCACAGTCCCCTCAGTGCCCCCCGACCACCATCCGACTGAACGGCACCACATACGCCTGCAACGTCACCAGCCCGCCCACCAGGATCGCCAGCACGACCGAGTGGAAGAATACGTAGCGCAGGATTTCCCCTTCATGGCCGTACCAGCGAGTCGCGGTTGAGGCGACCACGATCGATTGCGCATCGACCATCTTGCCCATCACCCCGCCGGAACTGTTCGCCGCCGCCATCAGCACCGGGCTGATCCCCAACTGTTCCGCCGTGACCCGCTGCAAGCCACCGAACAGCACGTTGGACGCCGTGTCCGAACCGGTCAGCGCCACGCCGAGCCAGCCCAGCAGTGTGCCGAACATTGGGTAGAAGATGCCCGTCGCGGCGAAGGCCAGACCCATGGTGGCGTCCAGTCCCGAATAGCGCGTGAGGAACCCCAGGGCCAGCATCGCCACGATGGTGATCAGCGAATAGCGCACCACCCAGAGCGTGCGCAGGTACTGGCGCAGCAGTTGCGGGATCGAATAGCCCATCAGCAGGCCGCCGAGGATGGCCGCCAGGAAGATGCCGCTGCCGGTGGCGGTGAACCAGTTGAACTTGTAGATCGCTTCCTCGGTTTTCGGTTGTGGCACCACCGGCGGGACTTTCTCGATCTGCTGGTGCAGGGTAGTGAATGTCAGCATCGGCGAGAACAGCGGATTGGCCTCGCGCACCGGCTTGCCTTGCTGATCCAGCTTGACCGACTGGGTCTGCGGGTCGAGCGCCGGACGGGTGTCGAACAGGTTCTTGAAGCCCTGGGTGCCCCAGGCGAAGACGAACACGGTGAGGATGATCCACGGCATCCACGCCCGCAGCACGGCCGGGCGCGCATCGCTGGCGAACGCACCGCCGGCGACGGGCTGCGCCTGCTCGCTGGCCTCGATCTTCGAGTCATCGACCCGCCCCGACAGCGCGGCGGAGGTGTGCACCGTGGCCGGTTTCCAGACCTTGAGGAAGCCGGTCAGGCAGGCCATGGAAATCAGCGCGGCAATCACGTCCACCAGCATCGGCCCGTGGTAGTTGGAGACCAGGAACTGCGGGATGGCGAAGCTGACGCCGGCCACCAGGATCGCCGGCCAGATTTCCAGCATCTTGCGCCAGCCGGCGAATGCCCAGATCAGCCAGAACGGGACGATGACCGAGAAGAACGGCAGTTGCCGGCCGACCATCATCGACAGCTCCATTTCATCCAGGCCGGTGACCTTGGCTAGGGTGATGATGGGCGTGCCCAGGGCGCCGAACGCCACGGGCGCGGTGTTGGCGATCAAGGCCAGGCCCGAGGCGGCCAGGGGCGAGAAGCCCAGGCCGATCAAGATGGCCCCGGTCACCGCCACCGGCGTACCGAAGCCGGCCGCGCCTTCGAAGAATGCGCCGAAGCAGAAGGCGATCAGCAGCAATTGCAGGCGCCGGTCGTCGGTGATGCGTGCGAGGGAATCCTGCAGGACCTTGAACGAGCCGTTCTCGGTGGTCAGTCGGTGCAGGAAAATGATGTTGAGCACGATCCAGCCAATGGGTAACAGGCCGTTGGCCGCGCCGTACAACGCCGCCGACCCGGCCATCCCGGCGGGCATGCCGAAGGCGAAGATCGCGATCAGCAGGGCCGACGCCAAGGCCAGCAGCGCCGCCAGGTGCGCCTTGATATGAAAGAACGCCAGGGACGCCAGCATCACCACCACCGGGACCGCCGCCAGGAGCGTCGACAGCACTGCATTACCGAAGGGATCGTAGACTTGTTGCCAGACCATGTTCCACCTCTGCTTTTTATTATTGGAAGTGCAGGCCCCGTGGGGGTTGGCAGAACAGTATAGAAGGGGATTGGGCGGTAGGCCGTCCCGTCAGTTTTGCTCCTCTCGCAGCGCCAGGCTCAAGCCGTCGCAGCTTTGCGACCAGGCACTCAACCAGGGCGCCAGCGCCGGCGACTGTTCGGCCAGCCCCAGTGCGCGGATGAACTCACCCGGTGCAACCGTGCCCCGGGCCGAGCGGAACAGGCCCCGCATGATCACCACGCCGACCACGCGCCCCTGGCTGATGAAGCGATGCTCCATGAAGGTCCACTTGTCGTCCCAGCCGAGCATCCGCGAGTGCACCTCGAACGCTTCGAACAACTTGAGTTCGCGCCGGAACTTGCCCCAGACATCCCCCACGATCGGCACCGCGCGTTGGCGCAGGGCGACTTTGTAGGCGCCGCTGCGCAGCACGTAATCCATGCGCCCGACGTCGGCCAGGGTGAAGTAGCGCCCGTTGGTGACGTGGCGGTTGAGGTCCAGGTCCAGTGGCCAGACGCGCATCCGCACCACGGTGGTGCCCAAAGGGTCAGTGGGCTTGCGCCAGGGACGACGCAACAGCATCAACAAGAGTCGGAACCAGAGATTCATGAGCACGCCACCAGGATGGAAACGGCGCACTTTAGCGGCGTGGTCGAGGCCGGGCTAGGTGCGTAAATGACTGTTTTTCGGGAAAACGCGCGTTTGGGGCAGGTGGCATATCCTGTGGCGAGGAAACTTGCTCCCGTTGAGTGATCAACCCGCCGGGAGCCTGGGACCGCTGCGCGCTCCAGCGGGAGCAAGCTCCCTCGCCACGGGGTGGATTGTTGACTCAGGCCTTGGCGGCCATTGCCGTCACTTCCACGCGCATGCCTTCTACTGCCAGCGCCGCCACGCCCACGGCCGCGCGTACCGGCCAGGGTTTGGCGAAGAAGCGTTTGTAGACTTCGTTGAAGGCACCGCGATCCGCCATGTCGGTAAGGTAGATGGTCAGGTGCAGGACCCGGTCCATGGAACTGCCGGCGCGCTCCAGGGCGGTCTTGAGGGCTTGCAAGGTGCATTCGCTTTGCAAGGTGATGTCGCCCAGCTCCAGGCTGCCATCGGCCCGGGTCGGGATCTGGGTGGAAACCAGCAGGCCGCCGAAGCCGGCAACGTCGGAGGAGATGGAATCTGCGTCTGGGTCGGGGGTGAAGGTGATGTCTGGATTGGCCATGCAAGTCTCTTGTTCGAAAGGATGAGGGGCGGTGTTGCGCGGCCAGTCTACCGTCCCTCGTCGAGCCTTTCGTGATTTCCTTGAGTGGCGCTGTCAGCCTCGGCCCTGGATCAGCCGTTGGGGTGGCGGGATGTGTCCGAGGGGTGGGTTGATCAGCGCCGCGCTCGCCGCGATCTGCTGCGCCTGTTCCCAATCCAGGTCGGGCCGTAGCCACTGGAGGGCTTCCTCGCCGGTGAAGGCCAGCAGGCGCTGCTGCTTGCTGGCGATGTCGCCGTAGGTCACCAGGGTCAGGCCGTCGCAGCCGTTGGGTGTTTCGCTGGCCTGGGCCAGAGCCGCGAGGAAGATCGGCGCGCCCTGGTTGGACGCGGTGTAGCTCAGGCGCGGGGAGGCGGGCGCCACGGTGGCGTCGGCCGACTCGTACCAGCCGTTCACCGCCACCAGCACCCGGCCCTCGCGCTTGATTCGATCGAAGACCTTGGAGCGCATCACCAGGTGCAGCGGCAGATGGGTCAGCGGCGGCATCGTTCCGACGGACCAGATCGGCGACCAACCCCAGCGCACCTTGATGCACTCCAGGCGCCCGCCCCGGCAGCGAATGGCACTGAGCTGCATGTTCGGCTTGATCAGGTTCTGCTGGTCGTGGGGTTTGAACTGAGCCGTCACCGACAGCCCGGCGGCGGGCGCACTGGCCTTGAAACCCGTGCCGTGGGTATCGCGTTGGGCAAAAAACGCCAGGGACTCCTTCGAGGAAACCTGTTGGACTAGGCATTCGTACATGGCGAAACTCCGGCAGTGAACTGCAAGGACACTCAATGCGCCCGCCGTTCAAGCCGTGATGCCCCGTCGCTTGCAGCGGTGTCATGTAGCTACGAGCCGTAGCGAGACGCTTGGTTCGAAAATCCTGAGGGCGGGGGGACGAGTGGCGGGTGGGCTGGGCCGAAACCGCCGGATCGGCGTGCAGCCCTGTCGAGGCGGGCCGCCACCGTCATTTGCGGGCCTGGATGAAATCCACGAAGGCCCGCAGCGGCGAGGGCAGGTAGCGGCGGCCGGGGTAGTAGAGGAAGGGGCCGGTGAAGCGCTGCCACCAGGGTTCGAGGACCGGTTCGAGGGCGCCGCTGTCGAGGTAGGGGCGCAGCCAGTCTTCGAACAGGTAGATTACGCCTAGCCCATCCAGGGCGGCCTGGACCGCCAGGTCCACCGCGCCGCCGATCCGCACGATCAACGGGCCGCTCGGGTCGACGCTCACGGTTTCGCCGTCGCGTTCGTACTCCCACGGCGGCATGGCGCCGCTGGCGAACTTGCCCCGCAGGCAGGCGTGCTGGAGCAGGTCCCGCGGGTGTTCGGGGCGGCCCCTGGCGTCCAGGTACGCCGGTGAGGCCGCCGTGGCGAAGCGTTGGAAACGCGGGCCGATGGGGATAGCGATCATGTCCTGCTCAAGGCGCTCGTCGTAGCGGATGCCGGCGTCGCAACCGGCCGCGAGCACGTCCACGAAGCTTTCTTCGGCAATCACCTCCAGGCGAATGTCGGGGTAGCTTTTCAGGAACGGCGTGACGATCGCGGGCAGCACCAGCCTGACCGCGCTGGCCGGTACGTTCAGCCGCAGCGTGCCCGAAGGGCGGTCGCGAAATTCGTTGACCACGTCCAGCGCCGACTCGACCTCGCCCAGGGCCGGCACGATGCGCTCCATCAACCGGGCACCGGCCTCGGTTGGTACCACGCTGCGAGTGGTGCGGTTGAGCAGGCGCACGCCCAGGCGCTGCTCCATCCGGCGTACCGCATCGCTGAGGCTGGAGGCAGACTTGCCGCTGAGCCGCGCGCCTTCGCGAAAGCCCCCTGCGTTGACCACCGCCACGAAGGCCAGCAAGTCCTGGATATCTGCCGCCATTGTTCTCTCCGTCGTACAAGCTGTGCCGATTGCACCTGATTATCAGCGCAATGGTCAATGCTTATAGTGCTCGTACTTTCATTGATCCAAGGGGCACGCGATGAGCATTGCAGACAAGGCAGGCACTTTTCTACTGGGCGACCGTGCGGTCAAGCGCATGGGCTACGGGGCGATGCAACTGGCGGGGCCCCATGTATTCGGGCCACCCAAGGACCCGGCGGCGGCCGTCGCGGTGCTGCGTGAGGCCGTGGCTAGCGGGGTCAACCACATCGACACCGCCGACTTCTACGGCCCGCACGTCACCAACCGGTTGATTCGCGAAGCGTTGCACCCCTACGCCGAGGACTTGACCCTCGTGACCAAGGTGGGCGCAGTGCGCGGCGCCGATGCATCCTGGAACCCGGCCCAGAGCCCCGCCGAGTTGACCCAGGCGGTGCACGACAACCTGCGCAACCTGGGCCTGGATGTGCTGGATGTGGTCAACCTGCGGGTATGGGGCAATATGAATTCACCGTCGGACGAATCCATCGAGCAATCCTTCACGGCCCTGGCTGAGTTGCAGCACCAGGGGCTTATCCGGCATTTGGGCGTGAGCAACGTCACCGCCGCGCAGGTCAGGCAGGCCCAGGGCATCGCCAAGGTTGTCTGTGTGCAGAACCACTTCAACCTGACCCATCGGGCCGACGAGTCCCTCATCGCCGAGCTTGGCCGCGAAGGCATCGCCTACGTGCCGTTCTTCCCGTTGGGCGGCTTCACGCCGTTGCAATCGCAAACCCTGTCCAGCGTCGCGGCGCGCCTGGAGGCGTCGCCGCTGTGCGTGGCCCTGGCGTGGCTGCTGCAACGGGCGCCCAACATCCTGTTGATCCCGGGTACGTCATCGTTGGCGCACCTGCGGGAAAACCTCAGTGCCAGCGAGCTGACCCTTGCACCGGCGCTGCTCGCCGAGCTGGACGCCTTGGTGGAGGTGGGCTGACGTCGGGCGCGCGACTCAGTCCGGCTCCGGCCGATGCTGTTCGGACCAGCCGTGGGTCGGCCGGGCGCGGTCTTCGTTGAACATTTCTTCGAGCAATGCGTTGGCTCGTAGGTAGGCGTTGTGGCGGAAGTCGAGGTCGTCCGCCGGGTGGGCCACGATCTCGTCGAGCATCTGCAGGTTCAGGCGACGGAACTGGTCCGCGCGCTCCCGTGCCTCGTAGCTGCCCACACCCATCTGCACCAGGGCGCTTCGACCCAGCGCCAGCGCGCTTTCGAAGGTTTCTCGCTCGGCGGCCTCCACGCCCAGTTGCCGCAGGGCGATGATGTGCCCCATGTCCCGGGCCCGGGCAAGCAGCTTCAAGCCGGGGAAGTGTTCCCGGACCAGGCGCGTCAGCTTCAGGTTGTCTTCCTGGTCGTCGATCGCATTGATCATCACCACGGCCTGGCCCGCGCCGGCCGCTTCCAGCAGGTCGAGGCGGGTGGCGTCGCCGTAGAACACTTTCACGCCGAATTTGCGCAAGGTCTCGATGTTGTCCGGGTCGTGGTCCAGGACCACCACCTCGACGCCGCAGGACATCAGCAGGCGGCCGGCGATTTGCCCGAACCGGCCGAACCCGGCGATGATCACCCGGGGCGTCTGCGGGTCGACCAGGTCGGATTCCTGGCGGTTCTTCTTGCTGGCGGACTCCATGCGCGCCAACAGCAGGATGAGCAACGGCGTCAGGCACATGGACAAGGCCACGGCCAGCGTCAGGCTTTTACCCCATTGCTCGGTCAGGATGCCCGCGACCGTCGCGGCGCCGAACACCACGAAGGCAAATTCGCTGCCCTGGCCGAGCAGCACCGCCTGCCATGAGCGCTGGCCACCGGGGACATTGAGCACGCGTGCGATAAGCCGGATCACCAGCAGCTTGATCAGGATGAAACCCAGGGTCAGGGTCAGGACCTTCAGCGGCGCATGGATCAGGGTGCCGAAGTCGATCGACATGCCCACGCCGATAAAAAACAACCCCAGCAGTAAGCCTTTGAACGGCTCGATGTCGCTTTCCAGGGCGTGCCGGTATTCCGAGCTGGCCAGCAGCACCCCGGCGAGGAATGCGCCCATCGCCATCGACAGGCCGGCTTCCTCCAGCAGGAACCCGAAGCCGAATACCAGGAAGAGGGCGACGGCACTGAAGATTTCCCGCAGGCCGGATTTGGCGACAAAGCGCAGCAGCGGCCGGGAAACGTAACGGCCGAGCACCACGACAAGGCCGACTGCCGCGACGATCTTGCCGATCGACAAGGCCAGGTCGGCGCCTGACGGGGTTCCGCCGTGGGCCGCCAACAGGGGGATCATGGCCACCAGGGGAATGGCGGCGATGTCCTGGAACAGCAGCACGGCAAAACTGCTGCGCCCCACGGCAGTCGCGGTCAGGTTGCGCTCACTCATGGCCTGCATGGCAATGGCCGTGGAGGACAGGCTCAAGGTCAGGCCCACCAGCAGCGCCGCCGTCCAGTTCAGGCCAAGCAGCGCGCAGAACGAGGCGATGGCTGCGCCACAGGCGAGCATTTGCAGCGCGCCGCCGCCAAACACCATTTTGCGCAGCGCCCACAAGCGCTTGGGGTCCAGTTCGAGGCCGATGATGAAGAGCATCAGCACCACGCCGATCTCGGCGAATTCCAGGATCGCCTTGACGTCGGTGACGAGCTTCAGGCCCCAGGGACCGATGGCGCAACCGGCGAGCAGGTAGCCCAGCACCGGGCCCAGCCCCAACCGGACGGCGATCGGCACGATCAGAGCCGCCGAGCCCAGGTAGATGAGCATTTCAATCAGGCTATGTGTTTCCATTTCAATCGTCCTTCCAGACGGCCAGGCGAGCGCAATAGTGCTCGATTTGTGCGTCTTGGGCGTCGCAGGCACCGGCATACGCGCCGTGCACGGCTACCGGCTCCAGCCACCGCATGTGGCAATAGAGGGCTGTCGCGTGGAGGGGTTGGGCCAGCGCCAAAAAACCGGGGTAGTCGCCCATCTGGAAATGATCGTGCGCGCCACCGGTGGTGACGGCCCACAGCAAGGGCTTGCCCTTGAGGGCGACGGCGCCCTTGCCATAGGCCCAGCCCTGGGTGAACACCTTGTCGATCCACAATTTCATCAGCGGTGGGGCGCTGTACCAGTACATCGGGTGTTGCAGCACCACCAGTTGCGCTTGCTCGACTGCCCGCTGTTCGGCCTCGACATCGATGTCGAAGTCCGGATACAGCTCGTAGAGGGAGCGGATGACCACGTCCGGGTGACGGGCGGCGCGCCTGAGCATCTCCTGGTTGACCCGCGATTTATCGGGGTAGGGATGGGCGTAAATGATAAGAATCATCGGGTGAACTCCATAACGTTCAATTGGCTCCGTCGATCCTTTGGCACACGTGAGCGAAGGGGGAACGATTGCGCCCGAGCGCGGTGTCGGGCAGAAAAAAAAGGTTCATCACGGATTGCCGGGAAAGACGCTCTTGATCTTCATGAAAAAGAATTCGCTATCCCGGTAACCGTACGCCATCCGCTTGATGACCTTTATTCGATTGTTTATTCCTTCCAACTGACCGGTGTGCATCGGCCAGCGAACCCGGCTCACGATGCCCCGCCAGTAACCCTTTAGCCGTTTGGCGAACTGGATCAGAGCCGGTATTTCGCTTTCATGCGCATGACGCAGCCATTGCTTCCAGGCCGCTCGCCAACCCCAGGCAGTACTCGGCGTCCAGAGTGTTTTGAGTTCAGCCTTCATCAAATAGACCGTCATCAACGCTTGGTTGGCCGCCAGCAGATCCTCCAGGCGGACCTGTTGCTCCGGTGTTTTCAAGTTCTGCGGATTGCGCAGCAACAGCCATCGCGCCTGCTTGATGACCTTGCGGGCAGGCTTGTCGTGACGCAACCGGTTAGCCTCGTCGACGCGGACCCGATCAATCACCTCTCGGCCATATTTGGCCACCACATGGAAAAGGTCGTAGACCACTCGCGCGTTGGGACAGTGCTGGCGAACCTCCAGGTCAAAAGCGGTGTTCATGTCCATCGCCACCGCTTCGATGCGAGCACAACCCTCGGGTCCCAGTTCTTCGAAGAAAGGCCTGACCGCCGCTCGGCTGCGGCCTTCACCGATCCACAGCACGCGTCGTGTGTCCGCATCCAGGACCACGCTGGCGTAACGATGACCTTTGAACAGGGCGAACTCGTCCATCACCAGGCGTCGCGGTTGCGCCTTTGGCAAAACGCTCAACGCCGCTTGCAAGGCTCGACGCTCCAGCAACCGAACGGTGTCCCAATGCAGCCCGAACAGTTGAGCCACGTGCAGTGTGGGGAGGCGTTCGCAGGCCTGAATGACCGCCTCGGCCAAACGGCGCGTCATGCGGGCATAGCGGTCCAGCCAACTGACGGCCTCCATGCGTTTACCGCAGTCACGACAGCCCACCCGCCTGAGCAACACGCTCAGGCGTACCGCACGACCGAGAATCGGCAGGTCACGAACGGTACGCTCGCAATACTCATGAGTGGTTGAACAGGGTTTCTGGCACCCGCCGCAGGATGGGAATCGGGTGGGATGGGGAATCAGATCGATTTGTAGATCGTCGCCATCAGGCTTGATCGTGACGACAGAAAAGCCCTCCCAAAAAGGAAGGAAAGTATTAATATCGCGCATAAGAACGCCGGTTTGTTAGATGTGTTTGCTCGCACGAACATCATCAATCAAATCGGCGTTCTTGTTTCTGTGTTTCCCGGGATTCCGTGAAGAACCTTTTTTTATGCCGGTTGTTTATCAAGGGACCGTTTCGGATAAACCCCATCGCACAGAGGTTCAGTGTGAGCGGGTTTTCGTGGCGAGGGAGCTTGCTCCCGCTGGGCTGCGAAGCGGCCCTCTCTGGAGCAGGCGCCTGGGTGTATCAGGCATATCGCATTGATCTTTTTTGGGCCTGCTGCGCAGTCCAACGGGGATAAATCCCCTCGCCACAGGGGCTTGTGTGAGCTTGTTTTTGTGGCGAGGGAGCTTGCTCCCGCTGGGCTGCGAAGCGGCCCCCCCTGGAGCAGGCGCCTGGGTGTATCAGGCGCACCGCATTGATCTTTTTGGGCCTGCTGCGCAGTCCATCGGGGATAAATCCCCTCGCCACAGGGGGGCGGTGTGAGCTTGTTTTTGTGGCGAGGGAGCTTGCTCCCGCTGGGCTGCGAAGCGGCCCCTGGAGCAGGCGCCTGGGTGTATCAGGCGCACCGCATTGATCTTTTTTGGGCCTGCTGCGCAGTCCAGCGGGAGCAAGCTCCCTCGCCACGGTTGTGTGGTTGCCCATTATGCAAGTGAGGGACTGTGGCGAGCGCTTTTGTGGCGAGGGGATTTATCCCCGATGGGCTGCGAAGCGGCCCCCCTGGAGCAGGCGCCTGGGTGTATCAGGCATATCTCATTGATCTTTTTTGGGCCTGCTGCGCAGTCCAACGGGGATAAATCCCCTCGCCACAGAGGTTTGGTGTGAGCGGGTTTTCGTGGCGAGGGAGCTTGCTCCCGCTGGGCTACGAAGCGGCCCCCCCTGGAGCAGGCGCCTGGGTGTATCAGGCGCACCGCATTGATCTTTTTGGGCCTGCTGCGCAGTCCATCGGGGATAAATCCCCTCGCCACAGGGGGGCGGTGTGAGCTTGTTTTTGTGGCGAGGGAGCTTGCTCCCGCTGGGCTGCGAAGCGGCCCCTGGGGCAGGCGCCTGGGTGTATCAGGCGTACCACATTGATCTTTTTGGGCCTGCTGCGCAGTCCAACGGGAGCAAGCTCCCTCGCCACGGTTGTGTGGTTGCCCATTATGTAAATGAGGGACTGTGGCGAACGCTTTTGTGGCGAGGGGATTTATCCCCGTTGGGCTGCGAAGCGGCCCCCTGGAGCAGGCGCCTGGGTGCATCAGGCATATCTCATTGATCTTTTTTGGGCCTGCTGCGCAGTCCAACGGGGATAAATCCCCTCGCCACGGAGGTTTGGTGTGAGCGGGTTTTCGTGGCGAGGGAGCAAGCTCCCTGGCCACGGTTGTCCAGATGTAGAGAGGGCGGGGATTACATGGCGCACACGACGCGGTTGCGGCCGCTGGCCTTGGCTTGGTACAGCGCCTTGTCGGCGGCGACCAGGAGTTGTTCGAGGTCGCTGTACGGTCCTTTGGCCCAGGTGGCGATGCCGATGCTGACGGTCATCGGGGCTTCTCCCGGGACGGGAGGCGGCAGTTGTTCAACGGCCTGGCGGATATTCTGGGCCATGGTGAAGGCGCCGGCGGTGGTGGTTTCCGGAACCACCACCGCGAACTCTTCACCCCCATAGCGCGCGGCGAGGTCGGCGGGGCGACGGACGTGTTCGTCGATGAGCTGGGCGAGGCTTCGCAGGGCTTCGTCCCCGCCTTGGTGGCCGTGGCGATCGTTGTAGGCCTTGAAGTGGTCGGCATCGATCATCATGACCGACAGCGGTTGCCCCGAGCGCTGGGAACGCAGCCACTCCTGATGCAGTTTCACATCCAGGGTCCGGCGGTTGGCCAGGCCGGTCAGGGCGTCGATCGACGCCAGTTGTGCCAGGTTCCGCTCGGCCCGATGGCGGCGGCGCAATTCGCGACGTAGCAGCCAGGTGAGCCAGAGCAAGGCGATGCACAGCGCGCCGGTCGCGCCGCTGACCATCAACGCCGTGCGTTTCCACGAGGCGAACACTTCCTGGGACGACAACGCCACCACGACAATCAACGGCAGGTTGCCCACCTGGGAAAAGGTGTACAGGCGCGTGCTCTGGTCGACGCTGGACACGCTGGTAAAACTGCCATTGCCTTCCTTCAGGATGCGCACGAAGTTCGGTCGGTTGCTGAAGTCCTTGCCGATCATGTCGTCGGCCAGGGGCGGCTCCTGTGCCAGCAGGATCCCGTCGCGGCTGATCAGGTTCACCGTGCTGCCGTGGCCAATGTTCAGGCTCTTGAACAGCTGGCTGAAGTAGTTCAAGCGCATCCCGGCCTCGGCCACGCCCATGAACTCACCCTGTTCATCGTTCAATCGATAGCTGAAGCTGATGCGCCAGTCCTGGGCGACACTCCTGGAGCGAAACGGACGGCTGATCATCATGCCCAGGCTCGGGTCGTCGAGGTGCACGCGAAAATATTCCCGGTCGGCGTAATTGCCCTGGCGCGGGATGACCGAGGCGGAGTCGGCGATCACGTCACCGCGCCTGTCGAGCAGCAGGATGTCGCCCTTGTAGGGCGCGGCGGTGGCGCGGTCGAACAGGGCCAGGTGACGAATCGCCGGCGACACCCCGATGAGGTCACTGCGCTTGGCCGTGCTGATCAGGCCTTGTAGCGACAGGTCATAGAGCTCGACGTTGCGCAGCACGTCGGCGTCGATCAGTTGCACGATGTTGGTGGCCGCGCGGGTAGCGGCCAGTTGTGCGCTGGTATGTTCGCGAATCAGCAGGAACGTCACGATGCTCAGGATGGCCGTGACCACCAGCGAGCTGGCGAAAACGAGTGCCCGTTCCGAGCGTATCGAAAACAGGGTATTGCCGGGTGTCGCACTGCTCGTGCTCATGGTTACAGTGTCTGCATTGTTTGTGGCGGGGATCCATCCCAAAGGGCACACGGCTGGCAAATGAGCCGTATGCTGGCCTTTTGCTGATTGTGCTTGGATCGGTGAGGGCGGGCAATCCATCTCTGCGTAATCACCCGTTCGCCGATGTCCCAGGCCGTGATCGCCTGATTCTGATTCAATTGCCTTTCGCCCAGCATTCAATGGGCAAAAGGCCGTTGGGATGCGACGTGTGGAACGTCAGGCGGGCAAGCGGATCCCGAAGGTGTTGGCCCCCCGCTCGCTGCGCACGAACACGTCGCCGCCATGCATCAGGGCGATGGCCTTGACGATCGCCAGCCCCAATCCGTGGTTGGCGCCGCTGTTGCTGCGCGAGGCATCGACCCGGTAGAAGCGTTCGAACAGGCGCGGCAGGTGTTCACCGGCAATCGGCTCGCCGGGGTTGGTGACGGCCAGGGTGATCTGGTCGGCCTGGACCTCGATGCGCACGTCGATGACCTGTCCGGCAGCGGTGTGCTGCACGGCATTGCTCAGCAGGTTGATCAGCGCCCGGCGCAGGTGGGCGATCTCGATGTTGGCCTGGGCGTCGCCGCTGACCCGAACCTGGACCTGGGCGTCTTCCAGGATGAAGTCCAGGTAGTCGAGGGTGGTCGCCACTTCGCTGGCCAGGGAGGTGCTGGTCAGCTTGGTGGCCTTGCTGCCCTGGTCGGCGCTGGCGAGGAACAGCATGTCGTTGATGATCGAGCGCAGCCGTTCCAGCTCTTCGAGGTTTGACTGCAGCACTTCGAAGTAATGTTCGGCCGAGCGCCCGCGGGTCAACGCCACCTGGGTCTGGCCGATCAGGTTGGTCAGCGGGGAACGCAGTTCGTGGGCGACATCGGCGTTGAACGATTCGAGCCGCGAGTAGGCCAGTTCGACCCGGTCGAGGGTGGCGTTGAAGGAGCTGACGAACTGACTCAGCTCCGGCGGCAATGGCGTCAGTTGCAAGCGCCCGGACAGGCGCGGCGGCGTCAGGCGCTGGGCTTCGTCGGACAACTTGATCAAGGGCTTGAGGCCGATCCGCGCCACCCAATACCCCAGCAGGGATGCCAGCAGCACGCCGACGATGGCCAGGCTCACCAGCGCCACCAGCAGACGGTGCTGGGTCTGGTAGAACGTCTCGGTGTCGATGCCGATCATGAAGCGCAACGGTGGGCGTTGGTCCTTGGCCGGGAACTGACTGACCAGCACTTTCATCGGATAGGGGCGGTGAGGCAGCTTCAAGTCGCGCTTGCCCAGCGGCCCCTCGGCGAAGGCGCGGATCTGCGCATCCGGGTTGCCGTACTCGAAGCGTGGGTCGCCGCTGACGATCCAGAAATGGATGCGTTTGTCTTCTTCGCCCAGCAACCGCAGCTTGTTATTGATCTTCACCCAGTGTTCGGGGGTGCCGTAGCGGCCCACCGTGGATTCGAGCACGCTGTAGCGCGCATCGAGTTCGGCTTCCGGCAACAGGCCCAGGCCCTTGGCAACCTGCTGGTACAGCGCGCCGCCGATCAACAGGAACACCAACGCCGCCACCAGCGTGAACATCCCGCTCAGGCGCAGGGCGAGGCTGTTACTCACTGCGGCTCTCCAGCACATAGCCCATGCCGCGGATCGTGTGCAGCAGCTTCTGCTCGAACGGCCCGTCGAGCTTGGCGCGCAGGCGCTTGATCGCCACTTCGACCACGTTGGCGTCGCTGTCGAAATTGATGTCCCAGACCATTTCGGCAATGGCGGTTTTCGACAGGATCTCGCCCTGGCGACGGGCCAGGACGCTGAGCAGGGAAAACTCCTTGGCGGTCAGGTCCAGGCGTTGCCCGGCCCGTGTGGCCTTGCGGCTGATCAGGTCGATCCACAGGTCGGCGATGGTCACCTGCACGGGTTCGTGGCCACCGCTGCGGCGGGTCAGGGCTTGCAGGCGGGCCACCAGTTCGAGGAAGGAGAACGGTTTGCCCAGGTAGTCATCGGCGCCGTCGCGCAGCCCCTTGATGCGATCCTCGACCCGTTCCCGGGCGGTCAGCATGATCACCGGGGTCTGCTTGCGGGCGCGCAAGGCCCGCAACACGCCGAAGCCGTCCAGGCCCGGCAGCATCACGTCGAGCACGATCACCGCGTAATCGGTTTCCAGGGCCAGGTGCAGGCCCTCTATGCCGTCCGGCGCGACGTCCACGGTGTAGCCCTGTTCGCTCAAGCCGCGGTGCAGGTAGTCGGCGGTTTTTTCTTCGTCTTCGATGATCAGGACACGCATGGGCCGGCCTCAGTGTGTGGTCGCCAGGGCCGTCGGCGCTGGCTTGGGCCGATGGAACAGTCGCTCGAGCCACAAGTATATGACCGGCGTGGTGAACAGCGTCAGCGCCTGGCTCACCAGCAGGCCCCCCACCACGGCGATGCCCAATGGCTGGCGCAGTTCCGCGCCAGTGCCGTAGCCGAGCATCAGCGGCAGGGCGCCGAGCAGGGCGGCCAAGGTCGTCATCATGATCGGCCGGAAGCGGGTCACGCAGGCCTGGAAGATCGCTTCCTGAGGGGACAGCCCGCCGTTGCGCTGGGCGTCGAGGGCGAAGTCGATCATCAGGATGCCGTTTTTCTTGACGATGCCGATCAGCAGGACCAGGCCGATCAGGGCCATGATCGAAAAGTCCTGGCCCAGCAGCCAGAGCATGATCAGCGCACCGAGGCCCGCCGAGGGCAGGGTGGAGATGATGGTCAACGGATGCACGAAGCTCTCGTAAAGCACGCCGAGGATGATGTACACCGCCACCAGCGCGGCGAGGATCAGCCACGGCTGGCTGGCCAGCGAACTCTGGAACGCCTGGGCCGCGCCCTGGAAGTTGCCGGTGATGGCGGCCGGCATGCCGATCTCGTTCTTGGCCTGGTCGAGCATCCACACCGCATCCCCCAACGCCACGCCCGGCGCGAGGTTGAACGAGAGGTTGGCGGCCGGGAACATGCCGTCGTGGGCAATCGACAACGGGCCGCTGCTCGGTGCGTCGAAGCGGGCCAGGGCCGAGAGCGGCACCATCTCGCCGCTCAGGGGCGAGCGCAGGTAGAAGTACGCCAGGCTCTCGGCCTTGCCGCGTTGTGCGGTGTCGAGTTCCAGGATGACGTTGTACTGGTTGGTCTCGGTCTGGAACTCGTTGATCTGCCGCTGGCCGAAGGCGTCGTACAAGGCCTGGTCGACGTCGCTGGCGGTGAGGCCGAAGCGCGCGGCGGCACTGCGGTCGATGTTGATGTGAGTGATGCTGCCACCTGGTTGCAAGTCATTGGAGATGTCGCGGAACGCCGGGTTGCCACGCAATTTGTCGGTGAGCTTCTGGGTCCAGGCCGTGAGGCTCGGCCCGTCGTTGCTCTTGAGCACGTATTGATACTGGGCACGGCTGGGGCCGGAGCTTAAGTTGATGTCTTGCCCGGCTCGCAGGTACAGGACCACGCCGGGGATCTTCAGCAGCTTGGGGCGAATCCGGTCGATGAAGCCGCTGGCCGAGACATCCCGCTGGTCCCGAGGCTTGAGGGCGATCCAGAAGCGGCCGTTGGCGATGGTCTGGTTGTTGCCCGAAACGCCGACGGAGTGGGAAAAGGTTGCCACGGCCGGGTCGGCGGCGACGATGTCGGCCAGGGCCTTGTGCTTGGCGACCATGTCCGGGAACGACACGTCGGCGGCGGCCTCGCTGGTGCCCAGCACCAGGCCGGTGTCCTGGACCGGGAAGAAGCCCTTGGGAATGAACACGTAGCCGCCCACGGCCAGCGCCAGGGTCAGGCCGAACACGCCGATCATCAGCTTCTGGTGAGCCAGGGCCCGCCGCAATCCGCGTTCGTACCGGGCTAGCAGGCGTTCGCCGAAACCCGGCTTGCCGTGGGCATGATGCACCGGGGCGCGCATGAACAGCGCGGCGAGGGTCGGCGCCAGGGTCAACGACACCACCACCGAGATCAGGATGGTGGAGGTGGCCGTCAGGGCAAATTCCTTGAACAGCCGCCCGACCACGCCGCCCATGAACAGCAGCGGGATGAACGCGGCGATCAGCGAGAAGCTGATGGACACCACCGTGAAGCCGATCTCGCCGGCGCCCTTGATCGCCGCCTCGCGCATGCCTTCGCCGGCCTCAAGATGACGGTGAATGTTCTCCACCACCACGATCGCATCGTCCACCACGAAGCCCACCGAAATGACGATCGCCACCAGGGTCAGGTTGTTCAGGCTGAAGCCCATGATGTACATCAGGGCGAAACTGGCGGTCAGCGAAACCCCCAGCACCGCCGAGACAATCAGGGTTGCCGAGAGCTGGCGCAGGAACAGGGCCATGACCGCCACCACCAGCAACACGGTGATCAGCAGGGTGATTTCCACTTCGTGCAGCGAGGCGCGGATGGTCTGGGTACGGTCGATCAGCACCTTGACCTGCATCGCGGCGGGCAACATGGCTTGCAGGGTCGGCAGGGCCGCCTGGATACGGTCGACGGTCTCGACGATATTCGCCCCCGGCTGCCGGAAGATCACCAGGTTGAGCCCTGGTTCGTTGTCGGACCAGGCCTGGACGTAGGCGTTTTCCGAGCCGCTGATGACCTTGGCGACGTCCTTGAGGTGCACCGGTGCGCCATTTTTGTAGGACACGATCAGCTCACGGTATTCCTCGGGCTGGAACAGCTGGTCGTTGGTGGACAGGGTGGAAATGCTCGATTCACCGTACAGGGCGCCCTTGGCCAGGTTGAGGCTGGCCTGTTGCAGCGACAGGCGGATGTCGGCCAGGGTCAGGCCGATGGCGGCGAGCCGGTCGGCCGAGGCCTGGACCCGGATCGCCGGGCGTTGCTGGCCGGTGATGTTGACTTGTCCTACGCCATCGATCTGGCTGATCTGACGGGCAAGAAGCGTTTCAACGTAGTCGCTCAGCTCGGTACCGGGCATCAGGGTGGAGCTGATGCTGAGGATCAGCACGGGGCTGTCGGCCGGGTTGACCTTGCGCCAGGTCGGCAGGTTCGGCATGTCGTTGGGCAGTTTGCCGGCGGCGGTGTTGATGGCCGCCTGCACTTCCTGGGCGGCGGTGTCGATGCTTTTGCCGAGGCTGAATTGCAGGATCAGGTTGGTCGAGCCCAAGGCGCTGCTGGAGGTCATCTGGGTGATGCCGGGGATGGCGCTGAATTGCACCTCCAGCGGTGTCGCCACCGACGACGCCATGGTTTCCGGGCTGGCGCCGGGTAGCTGGGCGTTGACCTGGATGGTCGGGAACTCCGCCTCCGGCAACGGCGCGACGGGCAAGCGGGGAAACGCGATCAGCCCCAGCAGGACCAGGGCGAATGTCAGCAGCACCGTGGCGATCGGGTGGTTGATGCACCACGTCGAAATCGAGCCGCGGCCCTTCATGGTTGCGGCTCCGCGGACTTGGCCAGGGCCGGTGGGTCACTGAGCACCTGGATGTGGCTGCCGGGCTTGAGCCGTGATTGGCCGTCGCTGACCAGTTGGTCGCCGGGGTTCACGCCCTTGATGATGTTCAGGTCGCTGTCCTGATGGACCATCACCACCGGCACGCTCTCCACCGTATCGCCCTTGACCCGGTACACGAAGTGTTGCTCCAGCCCGCGCTGGACCACGGTCGGCGGCACCACCAGGGCGTCCTTGTCGACCGTGGTTTGGATCTTCAGGGTCACCAGTTGCCCTGGCCACAGCCGTTGCGCGGCGTTGCTGAACTCAGCCTTGGCCCGCAGCGTTCCAGTGTTGGCGTTGATCTGGTTGTCGATCAGGCTCAGCCGACCCTCGCCGAGCAGTTCCCCGGTCGTGGCATCGGCGCCGATGAACGCCTGGACCAGGGCCTGGTCGGGCGCGGCGATCAAGCGTTGCAGGGTGGGCAGCATTTGCTGGGGCAGGGAGAACTCCACCGCGATCGGGTCGATCTGGGTCACCGTGAACAGGCCTTCGGTGTCGCTGGTGCGCAGGAAGTTGCCTTCGTCGACGTTGCGGATGCCGACGCGCCCGGTCACCGGGGAACGGATCTGGGTGTAGGACAACTGCACCGTGGCCGCGTCGATGGCCGCCTGGTTGCCCTGGGCCGTGGCCTTGAGCTGATTGACCAAAGCCTGTTGCTGGTCGTAGGTCTGCTTCGACACGCCGTCGTCGACGCTCAGCAGCTTGTAGCGCTTGAGATTGACCTGGGCCACCGCCAGTTGAGCCTGGCTCTCGCCGAGCTGGGCCCTGGCCTGGTCGAGGCTGGCGCGGATCGAGCGGTCGTCGATGGTCGCCAGCAGGTCGCCTTTTTGCACCCGTTGCCCTTCCTTGACCAGCAGGCGGGTCAGGATGCCGTCGATCTGCGGACGAATGACCACGCTGTGCAGCGACAGCACCGTGCCGATGCCGCTGGCAAAGCGCGGCACATCCTTTTGCACCACGCTGACCACCCGCACCGGAATGGCGGCGGGCGCGGCAGGCTTGGCGGTGACGGGCTTCATGAGCAACCAGAAGACCAGGGCCGCCAGGGCGACCAGGAACGCAACGAGCAGGACGGTTTTTTTCTGGATGTGCATGGATGCGAAGAGCCGGTTCAGGACGGTGGGATTTCTACCGCTCTTATATAGCGTTGCGAGGCGGTCAGGAAGGTGACGCCTAACTGACAGGCGCGTCAGTTTCGTCCCAAGGGGCTGTCGGACGAGTGGTGACGCTGATCGAATCTGCCCGATGCATTGCCGTGGCGGGCGGGTATACTGCGCGCTTTCGTGGCTCGCTCAACCGCCCCGACACGCACCTATTGTGGGGCTGCTGCGCAGCCCAGCGGGAGCAAGCTCCCTCGCCACGGATTGATGTCCCACCTCAAGTGAACACATTGACATGACTTCCCCGACACCGTCGCTCGCCGACGACCAGGCCGAGCGGCCTGACAGCGATGTTCCCAGCGCCGAGCGCGACAAGGCGGCGATCCCGGCCTTCAAGTTTCCGTTCAAGCCCGGCGAGTTGGCCGCGGCCAAAGGGGCCGCGCAACAGCCGTGGTACAAGAACGGCGCGAAGAGCGGCCACACCAAGACCCCGGGCGCCGCGCCTCCCGGCACGCGTCGCTCGATGGGCAAGCGCTGAGCCGCCTCTGTTGAGCACGAGCGGTTTCAGTTCACCGCCCGTGCGCCCGCCAGGCTGCCACTCAATTCATAGGCCGTGAGCTCGGCCTGGTGCGCCGCCAGGATTTCCGGCAACGAGCCGCGCAGGTATTCGACCCAGGTCTTGATCTTCGCGTCCAGGTATTGGCGTGAAGGGTAGATGGCGTAGAGGTTCAGTTCCTGGGAGCGGTAGTTGGGCATGACCCGCACCAGCGTGCCGTTACGCAGGCCTTCGATGGCGGCGTACACCGGCAACACCCCGATCCCCATGCCGCTGATGATCGCGGTTTTCATCGCGTCGGCAGAATTCACCAGGAACGGTGAGCTGTTGATGGTGACCATTTCCTGGCCTTCCGGGCCGTCGAACACCCATTTTTCCAGCGGAATGACCGGGCTGACCAGCCTCAGGCAGGCGTGGTTGAGCAGGTCGCTGGGCTTTTGTGGGCAGCCGCTGGCCTTCACGTAGGCCGGGGACGCGCAGACGATGCTGTAGGTGATCCCCAGGCGCTGGGAGACAAAACCCGAATCCGGCAGCTCGCTGGCGAGCACGATGGACACGTCGTAGCCCTCGTCGAGGATGTCCGGCACCCGGTTGGCCAGGGTCAGGTCGAACGTGACGTCCGGATGGGTCTTGCGGTAGCGGGCAATGGCGTCGATCACGAAATGCTGGCCGATACCGGTCATGGTGTGGACCTTCAACTGCCCGGCGGGGCGCGCGTGGGCATCGCTGGCCTCGGCTTCGGCTTCTTCCACATACGCCAGGATCTGCTCGCAACGCAGCAAGTAGCGCTTACCCGCCTCGGTCAGGGCAATCCGTCGGGTGGTGCGGTTGAGCAAGCGGGTTTGCAGGTGGGCTTCGAGGTTGGAAACCGCGCGCGAAACGTTGGCCGTGGTGGTGTCCAGTTGCGCGGCGGCAGCGGTGAAACTGCCAGCTTCGGCAACACAGCTGAACGCGCGCATGTTTTGCAAGGTGTCCATGGAGGGCTCTCTTGGGAGGTAGCAAATTGTGACATGAAGTTACAGCGCTACGGGACCCCGACGATGGGATTATCGCGTTAACGGTAACAAAGATTCGCAGAAAGGTCGGCTTATCGCCGATGAGCCTCGTACCTAGAATTGCCTCCACTGTTGCAGCGCCTTACACCGAGGTCTTGAGCCCGGGCTTGCTGTGGGAGCGAGCTTGCTCGCGATAGCGGAGTGTCAGCTTGTAAAGAAGCTGACTGTGACGCCTTCATCGCGAGCAAGCTCGCTCCCACAGGTTTGGCGGTAACAGGCAACTACCTTCCTTCTGTCATGCCCATCTCAGGATATTTTCGCAAGTGCCGCGTTGCATCAGCAGAGAGCTGAAGACTCTCAGTGTTTGGGTTCTGGCGTTCACCATCAGCGGTTGCATCGGTACGGGAGGGATTGCGCCGCGGGGCGAGGCCATGCCGGCCGATCAACTGGCCACCGATGCCGCCATTCGCGAAGCCGCCCGCGATGCCCACTGGCCCGAACGCCAGTGGTGGCAGGCTTATGGCGATCGGCAGTTGGATCGCTGGATCGACCTGGCCCTGCAAGGCAACCCGAGCCTGGCGATGGCCGCGGCCCGGGTTCGACAGGCCAAGGCCATGGCCGGTGTGGTCGAGGCCGCCGAGTCGCTGCAGGTCAACGGCGAAGCGACCCTCAAGCGTCACAACTGGCCCACCGATCAGTTCTACGGCCCTGGCGAGCTGGCCAATACCACCACCTGGGACAACAATGCCGCCCTGGGCTTGAGCTATGCCCTGGACCTGCGGGGCCGGGAGCGCAACGCCAGCGAGCGGGCGGTGGACCTGGCCCACGCGAGCGTGGCCGAGGCGCGGCAGGCGCAACTGGAACTGCAGAACAACATCGTGCACGCCTACATTCAGTTGTCCCTGCACTACGCCCAGCGGGATATCGTCGTCGCGACGCTGCACCAACAGGAGCAGATTCTCGACTTGGCGCAAAAACGCCTGAAGGGCGGCATCGGCACCCATTTCGAGGTGAGCCAGGCCCAGGCGCCGTTGCCCGAGACTCACCGTCAACTCGACGCCATCGACGAAGCCATTGCCTTGAGTCGCAATCAATTGGCCGCGCTGGCGGGCAAGGGACCGGGTGCGGGCGCGCAGTTGCAGCGTCCGACGCTGGTCCTTGGCGCCCCCCTGAAACTGCCCTCGGCACTGCCCGCCGACCTGCTCGGCCAGCGTCCGGATGTGGTGGCGGGGCGTTGGCAGGTGGCGGCCCAGGCCCGGGGCATCGACGTGGCTCACGCGGGGTTCTACCCCAATGTCGACCTGGTGGGCAGCCTGGGCTACATGGCCACCGGCGGTGGCATGCTGGAGTTTCTCACCGGCAAGAAGCTCACCTACAACGTCGGGCCGGCGATCTCGCTGCCGATTTTCGAGGGTGGGCGCCTGCGCGCACAGTTGGGCGAGGCGGCCGCCGGCTATGACCTGGCCGTAGCGCATTACAACCAGACGCTGGTCAATGCGCTCAAGGGCATCTCCGACCAGCTGATCCGTCGCCAGTCCATGGACAAGCAACACGCTTTCGCCGCCGAGTCCGTGGCGGCGGCGCAACGCACCTACGACATTGCGCTGGTGGCGTTCCAGCGCGGGCTGACCGACTACCTCAACGTGCTCAACGCCCAGAGCCTGTTGTTCAAGCAGCAACAGGTGCAACAGCAGGTGGAGGCCGCGCGCCTGAGTGCCCACGCCGACCTGGTGACGGCGCTGGGCGGCGGGCTCGGCGCCGGTAGTGATGTGCCCGCGAAATGAACTGGAACCGTACCGTGGCGAGGGCGCTTGCCACAGGGGCAGTGTTTTCCTTGGTTGAGTGCTGCCTATGACACCGTTATTTGCCTCCCTGCGCTGGCTCTACCGCCTCGAATGGCGCCGCGGCTTCTACGACTGGGCCCGCAGCGACGGGGTGACCTGGGTCTACATGTTCAAGGTCCTGCTGGCCGCCTTCCTCACGCTGTGGTTGGCGATGCGCCTGGAACTGCCACAGCCGCGCACGGCCATGATCACCGTGTTCATCGTCATGCAGCCGCAGAGTGGCCAGGTGTTCGCCAAGAGTTTCTACCGCTTTCTCGGCACCCTGGCCGGCTCGGCGGTGATGGTGGCGTTGATTGCCCTGTTCGCCCAGAACACCGAATTGTTTCTCGGCAGCCTGACGCTCTGGGTCGGTCTCTGCACGGCCGGCGCGGCGCGTTATCGCAACTTTCGTGCATACGGTTTCGTACTGGCCGGCTACACCGCCGCGATGATCGGCCTGCCCGCCCTGGCGCACCCGGAAGGGGCGTTCATGGCGGCGGTGTGGCGGGTGCTGGAGATTTCCCTGGGAATTCTCTGCGCCACCCTAGTCAGCGCCGCGATCCTGCCGCAGACCGCCAGCGCCGCCATGCGCAATGCCTTGTACCAGCGCTTCGGCGTGTTTGCCCTGTTCGTCACCGATGGCTTGCGCGGACGCAGCCGGCGGGAGGCATTCGAAGCCGGCAATGTGCGCTTCATCGCCGAAGCTGTCGGCCTGGAAAGCCTGCGCAGTGTGACCGTGTTCGAAGACCCGCACATGCGCCGCCGCAATGGCCGGCTCAGTCGCCTGAACAGCGAATTCATGGGCATCACCACCCGCTTCAACGTCTTGCACCAGTTGCTCGAACGCCTGTGTGGCAGCGCCGCCGATCACGTGGTGAATGCCATCAAGCCGGGCTTGCAGACGCTGGCGGAACGGCTGGACGGTTTCAGTGGCCGGCCGCTGACCGACACCGATGCGGCGCGGCTGGCGGTGGCGCTGGCCGAGTACAAGGCCGACCTGCCGGCGCAGGTGCGGCGGCTGCGGGCGCTGTTCCAGGAAACGGCGCCGAGTGACGCCCAGCAGTTGGATTTCCATACGGCTTATGAACTGCTCTACCGCTTTGTCGATGACCTGCACGGTTATGCCCTGACCCACGCCTCCCTGGCCGACCACCGTCACGAACGTGAGCGCTGGGACGAGCCGTTCGTGCCCCAGACCAATGGCCTGGCGGCGGCCGCCTCGGGGTTTCGCGCCGCCTTCATCCTGTTGGTGCTGGGCAGCTATTGGGTGGCCACGGCCTGGCCGAGTGGCGCGACGATGACGATGATCGCCGCGGCTACCGTGGGTTTGTCGGCGGCGACGCCGAACCCCAAGCGCATGGCGTTCCAGATGGCTTGCGGCACTTTGCTTGGCGCGTTGATCGGCTTCGTCGAGATGTTCTTCGTGTTTCCTCTGATCGACGGTTTCCCGCTGCTCTGCGTGATGCTCGCGCCGGTCATCATGCTGGGGTCGTTTCTCAGTTCCCGACCGCAGTACGCCGGCGTCGGGCTGGGGTTGCTGATCTTCTTCTGCACCGGCTCGGTGCCGGACAATCTGACCGTCTACAACCCCTACGCGTTCATCAACGATTACCTGGCGATGATCCTCGGCATGCTGGTGTGCGCGGCCGCCGGCGCGATCATCCTGCCGCCCAATAGCCGTTGGCTGTGGCGTCGGCTCGAACAGGATTTGCGCGAGCAAGTGGTGTTCGCCATCAGCGGCAAGCTCAAGGGCCTGGCCTCGGGGTTCGAAAGCCGTAGTCGGGACCTGCTGCACCAAGCCTATGGCTTGGCGGCGGGCCAGCCTGGGGTGCAGCGTGATCTGCTGCGCTGGATGTTCGTGGTGCTGGAAGTCGGCCACGCGATCATCGAGTTGCGCAAGGAGCAGGCGATCCTGCCGGTGCACCCGGCGTATGCCGAAAGCCAGCCGTGGCGCCAGGCGATCCGCGGGATGGGCAGGGCGCTGGTGCGGCTGTTCCGCCAGCCGGGCCACAGCAACCTGGAACGGGCCCTGGCGGCGGTCGATCACGCCATCGGGCGCGTGCAGGCCACTGACGAACCCTTCGCGCCGCACTTCGACACGTCCGCCCTGCGGCGGGTGAAAAGCTACCTGCATTTCATCCGCACCTCGCTGCTCGACCCGCAATCACCATTGGCGGCCTACGCACCGCCGCTGCGCCAGGAACCTGAACATGCCCCGTGAGATCGCCTTCCATGGCGTGTACATGCCGACCATGACCCTGATGTTTTTCATCGCCGCCGCCTTGGCCTGGGCCCTGGACCGTTTCCTGTCCGGGCTGGATCTGTACCGCTTCTTCTGGCACCCGGCGCTGCTGCGCCTGAGTCTGTTTACCTGTCTGTTCGGCGCGTTGGCGCTGACGGTCTACCGTTGAGATCGATGCGATGAAAAAGTTTTTCAGCCTGCTTGCGACGCTGCTGGTGCTGGCCTTGGCGCTGTGGATCGGCCGTGCGTTGTGGGAGCACTACATGAACACGCCCTGGACCCGAGATGGCCGGGTGCGGGCCGACATCGTCAACGTCGCCGCCGATGTCAGTGGTGAAGTGGTCGAGGTGGCGGTGCGCGATAACCAGCGGGTGAGCAAGGGCGACCTGCTGATGCGCATCGACCCCGAGCACTATCGCATTGCGGTCAAGCAGGCCCGTTCCTTGGTGGCGTCACGCAAGGCCACCTGGGAAATGCGCAAGGTCAACGCCCATCGCCGTGCCGACCTCGACAGCCTGGTGATCTCCCGGGAAAACCGCGACGACGCGAGCAACATCGCCGACTCGGCCCTGGCCGATTACCAGCACGCCCAGGCGCAACTGGAGGCCGCCGAGTTGAACCTGACGCGCACCGAAGTTCGTGCGGCGGTGGACGGCTACGTGACCAACCTCAACGTCCACCGTGGCGACTATGCGCGCATCGGCGAAGCGAAAATGGCCGTGGTGGACATGAACTCGTTCTGGGTCTACGGCTTCTTCGAGGAGACCAAGCTGCCCAAGGTGCGGATCGGCGATCCGGCGCAGCTGCAACTGATGAGCGGTGAGGTGCTCAAGGGGCACGTGGAAAGCATCTCCCGCGGCATCTACGACCGCGACAACCCGCAAAGCCGCGAGCTGATCGCCGACGTCAACCCGACCTTCAACTGGGTGCGCCTGGCCCAGCGGGTGCCGGTGCGCATCCACCTCGATGAAGTGCCCGAGGGCGTGTTGCTGGCAGCGGGGATGACCTGCACCGTAGTGGTCGAAAACCAGGCCGAGCGGTGACTGTGGGAGCAGGGATTTTGTGGTGTATGTGGATTTGTGGCGTGCCACGAAATCTGTGGGAGCGAGCTTGCTCGCGAAAGCGGTGGTTCAGTGGGCATTGACGGTGGCTGTGCTGGCGCTTTCGCGGGCAAGCCCGCTCCCACAAGAGAGCCGGGGCTGAGGCCAAATCTGCGCCCAAACCACAATCCTCCTGTGGGAGCGAGCTTGCTCGCGAAGGCGGTGGTTCAGTGGGCATTGACGGTGGCTGTGCTGGCGCTTTCGCGGGCAAGCCCGCTCCCACAATAGAGCCGGGGCTGAGGCCAAATCTGCGCCCGAACCACAATCCTTCTGTGGGAGCGAGCTTGCTCGCGAAGGCGGTGGGTCAGTTGGCATTGATGGTGGCTGTGCAGGCGCTTTCGCGGGCAAGCCCGCTCCCACAATAGAGCCGGGGCTGAGGCCAAATCTGCACCCAAACCACCCCCCTCCTGTGGCAGCCGCCGGGAGGTTTGTGGCCGTCGCGGTCCCCGTGGCGAGGGAGCTTGCTCCCGCTGGGTGGCGCAGCCGCCCCAAAAAATGCCCGGCGTTAAAGCGAGCCCCCCAGGCCAAACCGCTTCCTCAAGCCCTTCTCCAGCAACCCCTTGGGCAGCAAGCCCGCCATCAAGGGCAAGGCCCGGCTGCCGTTGCCCAGGCGCAGCAGGCGAGGTGGTTTGGGTTGTTGGGCGGCCTTGAGCAGTCCGGCGGCGAATTCGTCGGCTGGGGTCGGGTTGTCCTGGGAGGCCCTGGCCCTGGCGCGGATGCCGTCGCGCAGGGGCCACCAGGGTGATCGTTCGGTGAGCAGCTGTTCGGCTTCATGGCCGGCGTTCTTGGCGAAGCTGGAGGCGATGGCGCCGGGCTGGACCTCCATGACCCGGATGCCGAACGGCGCCAGCTCCATGCGCAAGGCATCGCTCAACGCATGCACGGCGGCCTTGGAGGCGCAGTAGGCGCCTGCGAACGGCGTGACCAGCACCCCGGAAACGCTGCCGATGTTCACCACCAACCCCCTGGCCCGACGCAGTACCGGAAACAGCGCGCGCGTCACGCCGACGATGGCGAACACATTGGTCTCGAACTGGCGCTGCATGGCCGGCACACCACCGTCGAGCAACGGGCCCATGGCGCCATAGCCGGCGTTGTTGATCAGCACATCGAGGCCGCCGTGCTGCTGGTTGATCCGCTCGCTCAACTGCTCCAGCGCCGCGCCATCATTCACGTCCAACTGAACAGCGGTAAACCCGGCGGCGCTCAGCGCCGCCACATCCTCAGCTTTACGTGCACTGGCCCAGACCTGATACCCGGCGGTCTTGAAGGCATCCGCCAGGGCGCGGCCGATGCCGCTGGAACATCCGGTGATCAACGCGACAGGCATGGTGCATTCCTTGTGCAAGAAAGTGGAGGCGTGGAATCAGTTGGAGAAACTACCGTGCAATCGCTCGGCGCGAAACTCCAGGCTCTGCGCACGATAGCCCGGACGCAGTGGCGGCAGCGGCAGGCAGTCCTGCCAGCTGGCGCCCGGTTGCAGTTCGCCGGGGCCACGATAGCGCGGTGCATCGTAGGGATTGTCGGCCAGGTTGAGGGTATCACCGGGGGCGTAGGCTGCGACCTGCCAGTACAGCTCGGTCAACGGCACGTCATTACCGTTGTTCAGGTTCAGCGACAGTGGACGGTCGGCGGGGCAGCGCTCGGGCGCATAGGTGATGCGCAGCTCCAGGCGATCGAGCTGGCGGTTCTCGCGGTTTTCCTGCCAGAGCACCCACGCCGCCACCAGGCCCAGCCCGACGAACGCGGCCAGGGACACCGGCAACGCCTTGGCCGGGTAGCGCAGCAACAGGATGAGCCAGGTGATGACCAGCAAGACGCCGATAAGCATGGTGGAAGCCTCCGATACCGTCGTCACATCCTACCGAACGCAACGGCGGTGGCGAAGCGCTGATGCGTGCCAGGACCGCAATGAAAAAAAAGCCCCCACCCAGGCCACTGCGGATAGGGGACGCAGTGGCCTGGATGGGGACTTTTTGTCTTGCCCGGTGTTATTGCGCGATGGTTTTCACCGACACGCCACGTTCGACGGGAGTGGAACGCCCGTAGATGTCCTCGAAGCGCTCGATGTCGTCTTCGCCCAGGTAGCTACCGGACTGCACTTCGATGATTTCCAGCGGGATCTTGCCCGGGTTGCGCAGGCGGTGGACCGACGCGATCGGGATGTAGGTCGACTGGTTCTCGCAGAGCAGGAACACGTTCTCGTCGCAGGTCACTTCGGCGGTGCCGCTGACCACGATCCAGTGTTCGGCACGGTGGTGGTGCATCTGCAGCGACAGGCACGCGCCCGGCTTGACCGAGATGTGCTTGACCTGGAAGCGACCACCCATGTCCACCGAGTCATACGAGCCCCACGGACGATACACTTCGCAGTGGTTCTGAGTTTCGGTACGACCCTGGGCGTTGAGGGTGTTGACCATCTTCTTGACGTCCTGGACCTTGTCCTTGTGGGCAATCATCATGGCGTCCTTGGTCTCGACCACCACGATGTTCTCCAGGCCGATCACCGACACCAGCTTGCCGTTGCCGTGGATCATGCAGTTGCGGCTGTCCTGGACCACCACGTCGCCCTTGGTGACGTTGCCGTCGGCATCCTTGGGATTGACTTCCCACAGCGACGCCCAGCAGCCGACATCGCTCCAGCCCGCCGACAGCGGCACCACGCAGGCGCGCTGGGTTTTTTCCATTACCGCGTAGTCGATGGAATTGTCCGGGCAGCAGGCGAAGGTGGCTTCGTCGAAGGTGATGGTGTCCGCGGTCTGCTCGCTGCGCTCAAGGGTCAGCAGGCAGGTGTCGTAGATGTCCGGATCGTGCTTTTTCAGCTCTTCCAGGAAACGGCTGGCGCGGAACAGGAACATGCCGCTGTTCCAGAAGTAGCCGCCGGCCTCGACGAACTCGGTGGCGCGCTTGACGTCGGGTTTTTCGACGAAGTGCGACACGCGGCTCACGCCTTCAGGCAGCAGCGCGTCGTTGGTCGACTTGATGTAGCCATAACCGGTTTCCGGTTTGGTGGCGGGTACGCCGAACAGCACCATTTCGCCTCGCTCGGCGGCCACGGTGGCCAGGGCCAGGGCGCGTTGCAGGGCCTTCTGGTCATCGATCACGTGGTCGGCCGGCAGCACCAGCATCAGCTCGTCGCGGCCTTCGTTGACCAGCATCATCGCGGTCAGCGCCACGGCCGGGGCGGTGTTGCGCCCGAATGGCTCCATCAGGATGCGCTGGGCTTCCAGGTTGCGGCCTGCCAGCTGCTCGTTGACGATGAAACGGTGGTCTTTGTTGCAGACCACGATCGGCGTGTCCATCCCTTCGAACACCAGGCGCTCGAGGGTTTGCTGGAACAGGGTGTGTTCGCCGGTCAGGGCCAGGAACTGTTTAGGGAATTGCTTGCGCGAAAGCGGCCAAAGACGTGAGCCGCTACCACCTGACAAGATCACCGGAATCATGTGTGTTACTCCTTTGAAGCGTAATGGTTATAGAGCTACTGCGTTCTGTCGTTTCACTCTTGTTTTTATTCCGTGCCCGACTGACACCCCAATTCAGGGTGGGAGCGGGCTTGCTCGCGAAAGTGGTGTTTCAGCCAACATCAATGTTGAATGTGAGACCGTATTCGCGAGCAAGCCCGCTCCCACAGGGGCACAGCGTCAATCAGGTGAATTCATCAGCGGGTCGACACTGGGCGTTTCACCCATACCGGCGACAGGCTGCTGCCGGAACCGGTGACGTAGAGCACGGCGGCTTCGCCACGCTCCAGGGCCACAGGCTTGAGGTCGCCGACTTTCTTGTCGCCTTCAAACAGCGCCAGGCTTACTTTCACCGGGTTGATTTCACGCTCGCCACGGCCTTTGGCCGCCACGTTCGGGACCACTTCGGTCTTGCCGTCGGCGGTCTTGAGGGTCAGAGCCTTGTCGCTGAGGTTCTGCACGCGCACCAGGGACTTCTGCTTGTTCTTGAACGGTGGTTCTTCGATCAGCTGAGGCTGGCCGCTGGCGTTGTTGACCAGGGTGTAATAGTGATCGGGAGCCAGTTTGACCGGGACGGTCTGGCTGCCGACCTTGGCGCTGTAGTCGCCGCCAGGCATGAAGCTGAAGTCGCTGCTGGCCAGTGGGGCCACGTCGTTGAGGTTGGTGCTGCCGACGGTGGCGCTGACTTCGGCGTTGCTGGCGTTGTAGATGCGCACGAAGCTCGAGCCTTTTGGCGCGACTGGGCCGTACAGGGCCGAGTCACCGGCAAAGGCGGAGAGCGAGAGGGCGCTCATGCTGGCGACGAGGGCGACAGCCTTGAAGGAGCGAGCGGCGAGACGGCGAGGAGTAGTGTTGAAAGTCATGGTGGACCTCTCTTTCAGTTTTGCGCCCGGTCGGGCGTCTCGGATGGGGTGTTGGCGGCTACGTTCTGTTGACGCGCGCCGGCTTGCTTGAGCTCTGCGACCCACTGCGGGTCGGCGTCGCCGATTTCGTTGTTCACAGGCAGGTAACGTTCAGGAAACTCCCAGATCAGCACCTGTGGCGGGCTGTTCTTGAAGGCGTCGCTCTTGAGGTAGCTGAGCATCGGCAGAATCGGGCCGTGGCCGTCTTCGGCGTAGTTCACGACGTCGCTGTGCAGGGCTTGCTTGAGGGCACCGACGAAGTTCCAGTTGGGGTTGGCGCTGTAGCTGGTGCCGATCAGGGCCACGGGCACCTGGGCATCGGCGAACAGCGCGTCGCCTTCGGCCGGCTGGTCGTCGGCTTCGCGGGTGTTGCGTTTGACCAGCGGCTCCTGGGCTGGCATCAGGTTCTCGAACAATGGATCGAGTGGCAGGAACTGGCGCAGGTCGCCCTTGTGGGTGATTTTCTCCGCGGGCTCGGTCACGAAACGCTGTGGCTGGCCTTCCAGCGGCGTGCGTTCGGCAATCGCCTTGGCGATGTGCTCGGCCGCGACCTGGGCACCTTCCGGAGTCCAGTGGGTGTCGGTGCGCAGGAACACTTGCTGGCCGCTTTGCTTGGCCTGTTGCAGGGGGCCAAGCAGGTCGGGCGCGAGGATCTTGTCAGCCGCCACGCGGCTGTGGAAATCCTGGTAGAGGTTGGCGTGAATGCTCGAAGGCTTCACTTCACCCAGGTGCTCGGGGTACAGCCGCGCCTTGGCCGGCACGATCGCCATGACCAGGGTCACGCCTTGTTCCTTGAGCTTCTGGCGCACGCCTTCGACCAGCGCGTAGTTGCCTTGCAGGTTCAGCTCTTCGTTGACGATCGGGTTGAACTCTTCGTCGCTGTACAGCCACTGGTCGCGGCCCAGGACCACGCCCTTGCGGCCTTCGTTGAACAGCTTGTAGTCCAGCGCGGCCCAGATGTTGGTGCCCAGGCGCTTGATCGGGAACTCGTCGTCGTAGTGCGTTTCCACGGCTTTGGCCCAGCGACCGTTGAGCACGGTCGCGTCCGGGTTGGTGTTGAAGCCGAAGAAGCTGCGCATCGACCAGAGACCCAGGGCCGTCAGGATCACCATGAACAGCGTGACATAGAAGATGCGTAATGAGCGGGTCATGTTCAGATCCCTCAGAACTGGAAGTAAAGGAACGGCGAGAAGCTTTGCGCCGAGAGTTTGAGAATCGAGGCAATGAACAGCAGCAGTACCAGGGCGCGCATCACGTAGCGCGACCAGTCCACGGTCCAGTAGGCCGGTTGCACCTGGGCTTCGACACCGACGGTGTAGCCGGGTTCGTGGATAGCCGACGGGTTGTCGCCTGGTACGGCCTTGATCAGGCCCGGTTGGGCGGTGGCCGGGCCGTTGGCCTCGGTGTTCACTTCAGGCTTGGCCTTGACCGGCGGACGGTTGGTGTAGAAGTCGCGCAGGCCGAAGAAGGCGAGGGTGACGTAGGCCACCACCAGCGTGGCGATCTGCAGGCCGGTGAGGTTGGCGCGGGTCAGTTCCGACAGCGACCAGTCGCCGAAGCTGAACATGGCGCCGTACATGCGACCGGCCACGTGCAGGTTCTCGGCACGGAAAATCACCCAGCCCATGACCACCAGCAGGAAGGTCAATGCCCAGCGGATCGGGTTGATGGTGCGTGGGGTGGTGTTGATGCCCACGGCCTTCTCGATGGCCAGCCAGATGCCGTGCCAGGCGCCCCAGATCACGTAGGTGATGTTCGCACCGTGCCACAGGCCACCGAGCAGCATGGTCAGGAACAGGTTGCGGTAGGTCATCAACGTGCCTTTGCGGTTACCGCCCAGGGTGATGTAGAGGTAGTCGCGCAGCCAGGTGGACAGGCTGATGTGCCAGCGGCGCCAGAACTCGGTGATCGATTGGCTGATGTAGGGCTGCTTGAAGTTTTCCATGAAGCGGAAACCCATCATCAGGCCCAGGCCGATGGCCATGTCGCTGTAGCCGGAGAAGTCGAAGTACAACTGCGCGGTGTAGGCCAGCGCACCGAGCCAGGCGTCACCGGTGGTCGGGTTCTGCAGGGCGAAGCAATGGTCGGCCACCACCGCCAGGGTGTCGGCGATGAACACTTTCTTGATGAAGCCCTGCATGAAGCGCGTGCAGCCTTCGGAGAACTTGTCCAGGGTGTGGGTGCGGTTGTTGAACTGGTCGGCCAGGTCGCGAAAGCGCAACACGGGGCCGGCGATCAGGTGCGGGAAAATCGCCACGAACGCCGCGAAGTCGATCAGGTTGCGGGTGGCCGGGGTGTCACCGCGATAGACGTCGATGATGTAGCTGATGGACTCGAAGATGTAGAACGAGATCCCGATCGGCAACAGCACGTGGGTCAGGATGAACGGCTCCAGGCCGAAGCTGGTCATGATCGCATTGAGGCTGTCCACGCCGAAGTTGGCGTATTTGAAGTAGCCCAGGATGCACAAGTCCACTGCCACGCCGAGCAACAGCCAGCGCTGGGCCGGTTTGGTCCGCACGCCGGCGGCGCCGACCTTCAGGCCGATCCAGTAGTTCCACAGGGTGACGGCGGCGAACAAGGCCAGGAAGTCCACCCGCCACCAGGCATAGAACACATAGCTGGCAATCAGCAGCAGCAGGTTGCGATAGCGTTGCCCGCTCAAGTAATACAGGCCGAGAAAGATCGGCAAGAACAGGAACAGGAACACATTGGATGAAAATACCATCCCGATCTCTCCATGTTGAATCAACAGTCAAGGGCCAGAGCCCCCCCAAACCCCCCCATGAAAACCGGGGAGTGATGACCCTGTGGGAGCGGGCTTGCTCGCGAAGGCGGTGTGTCAGTCGACATCGATGCTGGATGTCAGAGCGCTTTCGCGAGCAAGCTCGCTCCCACAGGGTTTCGAGTGTGTCTACGAACCTTTGCTGCCTTTTTCGTTGGCCGGGTCATACACCTTGGTCAAGTCCCCGCCGAGGCGGAATGTCTTGAACGGTTGCATTTCATGCTTGCGTTCCAGCACATCCTCGGGGCAGCTGTAGAGGCTGCAGAACGGTTCGAGCCAGGCGAATTTCGAATCGACCTTCAAATCCTTCATGTCCTGCTCTTCGCCGTTCTTCTCTTCGAAGATCTCCGGGTCCTTCACCCCGGCCAGCACCCGGTCACCCAACCGCTTGAGGGCACCGTTGTTTTCCTGGCGCAGGTCGACACCGTTGACCTGGGCGAAACTGGCGATCATCGCCAGCGGCGGCAGGGCATAGTTGTGATACGACAAGGCCCGTTGCTTGCGCTTGAGTTCGTTGGGCAGGTAGCCGTCGGCGTCGACCTGGTTGACCCCGACCTTGTATTCCTTGACGGCCCAGTCGAACAGGTCGCGGCGGTTGGTTGCCACGGAGGTGGCCATCACCGACCAGGCGGCCCAGTACGAGTGGTTGTTGGTCTTGTCCAACGGCAGGTTGTCCCAGTCGCTGACCACCTGGTCGGCCATCTTGCTGAACCAGCTTTCGATCAGTTGCGCTTGTTCCTGATGGTTGGCCAGTGGCCGCGACTCGGAGAACTTCAAGCGCACATAGGCCGAGGCCATGCTGCCCAGGGCCCATTTGCGCATGGACTTGCCGGTGTGGTTGAAGTCCTTGGACATCAGCGCATCGGCCTTGGCCCAGGTGGTCAGCCAGTTCAGGGTGCATTCCAATTGTTCCGGGCGACCGTCACGCATGAATTGCATCACCTGCTTGCTGACGCCGCGCTCGATCTTGGTGATGTCGGCGGTGCTGTCGCGAAAGGCTTTTTCCGATTGCACGTTCAGGGTCGCGCGGGCCTTGTCGGAGCCCTCGTACTTGCTGCGAAATTGCAGGGAACCGGTGTAGGGCGTCGGGGTGGCATCGCAGCCTTGGGAGGCTTCGCCCACCTTGACCTTCTCGATCGGTGCGAAGTAGCCCTGTGGCGGGCGCAGCGGGGCCGCCGCCTGCGTGGCCCCGGCGAACATCGCCAGGGTCAGCAGGGACGGTGCCAGCAGTGTTTTCAACGTTCGGGTATGCGTGGTTCTGGTCATGAGACGAGACCTCATTGTCCGATCTGAGCCGTTTGTTCGGCTTGCACAGATGCGTTGCGTTTGCAGACTTTCGCTTCCACCTGCAGAGGGGCTGCACCGGCTTCAGGCCCCTGGACTTCCAGGGCCAGCAGGTTCTGGGAAGCCCAGTCTTCGTCGGTGCGCAGTTGGAAGGCGAAACGCCCGTCGGTTTCGGAGGTATCCGGTTTTTCGATCTTGATATCCTCGTGGCGCCCATTCATGTACCAGAGGGTGGCTTGCAAGGTTTTCACCGAGGTATCGGCGAAGCGGATGTCGATCTGGTGACTGCTGTTACGCAGGTCCATATTCTTGCTATTGACCATCAATTCGTTCTTGCCCGGCTTGAGGGCGGTCTTGCTGCTCATCAGCGCCGGCTTGCCTTCACAGCCGTTGTTGTCGAGCAACGCCATCATCTGGCGGTAGATGGTTTCCTGGTCCAGGCGATACAGCGGCGAGAACTCCCAGATGAGGATCTTCGGCGGGTTCTTCTGGAACTCTTCGCTGCCCAGGTACTGGATCATGGCGCCCTCGAAACCGCCGCCGGGGAAGGCCACGTTGAGGATGTCGGCGCCGATGGCTTCTTCCAGGAAACCGGCGAAGTTGTAGTTCTTGCCACTGTGGCTGGTGCCCACGAGGGTGATCTGCGGGTTGCCGGAATCACCGAACAGGTCGCCGTCACCAGCCTCGCCCTTCGGCTCGGTGGTGAACTGGTCCATATACTGGATGGCATAGCTGGTGCCGCACAGTTGGCCGGCCATGTTGTGCAGGGTGCCGGTCTTGCCCATGCGGCCGGACTTCTTGGTCTCGAATTCACGCTTGGGAATGTCGGCGAAGGCCGGGAGCTGCTTGACCTTCTCGGCAACGATCTTGGCCGTGCGCTGGGCACCGTAAGGCGTCCAGTGTTGGTCGCCACGGAAGTAGAAGTCGTGGGCCGGGAGGGTTTCAGGCAGGTTTTCGTTGGTCAGCGGCGACAGGTCCGGCACCACGTAACCCATCTGGGCGAAGCGGCCCAGCATGGTCTTGTAGTTGGTCAGGGCCTTGTCGAAATCGAAACTGGCCTTCTCCTGGGGGTTGAGCTTGTTGCGGTTCACCAGGCCACGGGTCGGCTGGTAGACCAGCACCAGTTCGACACCCTTGGCCTTGAACGCGTCATGCAATTGTTGCAGGCGCTTGTAGCCGGCCGGGGTGGTGTTGAACTCGGTACGCAGGTCTTCCTGGGTCCGGAACAGCCAGTCGCCCTGGGCCTGGACCAGCGTGGTGAAGTTCTGCTGGTAGCGCGTGGTGTAGTTCTTCGCATCGTGGGCCGCAGGGCACAGGTTGCAGCAAGGCTCGGCCGTGAAGGTCGGTGCCTGGATTTCATCGGCGCGCGCGCCCGAGGTGGCGGCGAGAATGCCGGCAGTCAGGGCGGACAGGCCCAGAAGCTTGATCATCTGTGGGTTCATAAAGGTCATCCTCAGTCCCGCAATTCGGTCTGGCTTTCGACAGGGTCGATCAGCACGGCTTTCTGCTGGCGCACCAGCAGGTCGAGAATTTCATCCTGGCGTTCACCCAGGATTCCCGTGAAGCTGATGCCGCTGGATTTGGTCGGCGCGAGCATGGACACGCGGTACAGCTCCACGCTCAAGGGCGAGTCGATGGACAGTGGGCCGCTGCCGTTGGCAGCCAGTTCACCACCCACCACGATCAGCGAAACCTCGGCGTCGAACGGGTCGAGCTTGATGTCGCGGTCGGTGTCGGACAGGTCCTTGATGTGGCCGTAGATCCCGGTCAGGCCGTTGGCCATGGATACGTTTTCGTAGAGGCGGATGTTCACGCTGTTACGAATCCGGATGCCGTGACGCTGGTTGCTGATCACCTTGTTGTCCCACAACAGGTTGTCGGCACTCTCGTAGAGGGTGATGCCGTCGGTGTGGTTCTTGTAGATCTCGTTGTAGGCAATGATGTTGTTGACGCTGTTACGGTCGATCACCAGGCCCGAGAGCTTGTTGTCGTAGCTGCGGTTGTTGAAGATGAAGCTGTCGTTGACCTCACGGGAAATGATGATCCCGTGCTTCTTCTTCGTCCCGTAGACCGTGTTGTCGGCGATGATCAGCCGATGGGAACGGTCGTGGGGGTCGATGCCGTAGACGATGTTGTCTTTGTAGGTGTTGCTCTTGACCACGAAGTCGCGGGTCTCGTAGCAGTAGAAGCCGTACCACATGTCCGAGAACTCGGAACCGATGATCCAGCCGGTCGGTTCCGGACGCTTGAGGACCTTGGCCATGTTCGGCGTGTACTGGGAAATACTCACCCCGTACGACTTACTGTTGGAGTAACCGAAGCTGGCCATCTTGGTATTGACGATGTAGGTCTCGGTGCCGCCCCAGGACAGCAGGAACGGACGGAATTCCTTGGGCGAGCGGAACGTGGCGGGGCCGTTGTCCTTTTCACGCCAGCCGGTGACCTTGGTGTCGCGGATGAACATCTGGCCATCGTTGACCAGGAACGAGCCGCCCTCCTGGGACAGGCGCAGTTCCTGGGTCTGTTTGTCGATTTCCAGGATGCCTTTCTGGCCGACCACGATCGGGATCTTCGCCAGGTAGACACCGGGCGAGGTCTCGATGATGTACTTGGGCACCTTCTTGGCCACGTCCTTGAGGTTCATGTAGCCGTCGTCGAGGAAGATGGCCTGGGGGATGCCGTGCTGGCGCACCACCCACTCGGCCATCTTGTTGTCGCCGCCGATGAAGTCCTTCAAGGCGTTTTCCTGCATCATCCGGCGCACGCTGACCTTGCCGGTCTTGGTCCGCACGATCTTGGCCGCGGCCGCTTCGGCGGTGAAACCCTTAAGGTCGGGCAAGGTCGGCTTGGCCAGTTCCAGCGGCGCGGTCGGCGCGCTGTTGACGGTGTAGGTCTTGGCGCGTTGCAGTTCCTTGACCACGTTGCCTGGCTTGACCGCCGGTTCAACGTTGGCGAACGCCGGCGAGCCGGCCAGCAGCATCGCTGCGACCAACAGGCTGATCGAACCTTTCATCGCCTGGCTGTTCCTGAGGTAGCGGTTCATTTCGGGCACTCCCATGGCCATTTGCATCAGAAGCGCCAGATCACGTCGACAAAGGCGCGATGCATGTACGAATCGACCTCTTTGCCGTAGGCATCGCCTGGCTTGAACACACCGCCACGGAAGCGCACCAGCGCCGATGGCTCATCGATGGACTGGCTCAACGCGGCAGGCAACAGACCTTGCTTGAAGTACTTGGTGACGACGAGGTCGACTTCCTGGCCCAGGTCCTTGTCGCCGTCACGCAGCGGCAGGGTCGAGGTGGACAGGATGGCGCCGGTGACGTCGTCGGTGTTGTTCTGCACGGCGTTGATGCCGTTGCTGCCCACCGGCTTGTTGCCGTCTACGCGCCAGAACTTGTGGTACACCAGGCTGGCGTCGTATTCGTCGCGCAACTGCCAGGAGCCGAACAGGCTGGCGCTCTGGGTGTTGGCCATTTCGCCGCGGAAGGCTTCGCCGAAACGGTGGACCCGCGAGCGCGTGCCGGTGAAGTTCGAGCGGTTGCTCTGCAGACCGTTTTGTTCGTAGTCCTCGCTGGCGCGGGCATAGGCCGCACCGACTTGCCATTGCGGGTCGAGGCGCAGGCGGATACCCAGGTCGGTGGCCCAGCCGTCGACGTCATCGCTGCGCTTGGCTTGCGCCGGGCGCGTGCCGTCGGCATTGAGCGCATTGACGGTGTCGCGGTCGCCGGTCATGCCGGTGATGCTGGCCCAGTAGTTGACGGTGTTGGTGTTGCGCCAGTTGTAGGCGTCGCTGTTGGCTTCCAGGCCCAGCCAGGTCAAGTCGCCGTTCTGGGTCTTGTCCAGGGTGTCGGTAGGCTCGCCCGGGGTCGGGTAGTCGAGGCTGCCGTTGTCATGGGTGTGGTGGGCACGGATCCCGGCCCACTGGCCTGGCATCCACTGGTAGCCGACGTCGCCATAGACGTGCAGGCGATCCTTGTCCTTGGGCGACAGTTCCTTGAGGTCGGTGCGGTACTCGCTGAAGCGTTCGGCAACGCCGAGGTTGGCCCGCAGCAACGTGGTGTCGAAGGTCCAGTTCAGGGCCTCGATATTGGTGTCGCGCCATTGGCCGTCGTCGTTGCGCAGGCGCTGGCGGCCGAACTTCAATTGCTCGCCCGGGTACGGGGTCAGGCCGCTGTAGCCAATCCAGAATTCACGCATTGCCAGGTAGCTTTTCTTGGCTTCGCGGTCGCCGCTGTCGGTCTGTTCGGTGGCGCCGTCGGATTGTTGCAGGGTGTCCGTTTCGATGATGTCGGTGGAGGTCACGGCCTGAGCCATGGCGTAGGCGCTCCAGTTACCGCTTTCACCATAGACCCAAGGGCGCAGGTCCAGGCCGATACCGTTGACGTCGCCACCGCTCTGGGTGCCGAGGTCGCGGTCGTCTTCGGACTGGCCGGTGATCTTCACTTCCAGGCCGAAGTTCTTGGTTTCAGTCAGGGCGGCCAGCGTCGGGCAGGACCAGAGCAGGGCGCATGTCAGGCCAATACCGGCCTGCACAAAAGGATTGAGCTTCAAAGGCTTCATAGTTGTTCCTCGCCGTCATCTTCTTTTAGGGCTTGCAGTTCCAGCGTATCGGGGCTCATGGCGCCCCGAATGGCCTGCTCCTGTTTTAGCAGGCGCTGGGCTTGTGCAAGTTGCTGCGGCGGTAATTGGGCTTCGAGGGTCTGGGCAAGTTCGATGGCTTGCGGGGTGTTCTGTACCTTGGCCAACTGGCTGAATACATAGGCGTTGACCGGGTTGGGCTTGGTGCCCTTGCCCTGGGAGAACAACTGGGCAATGGCGAAGTCGGCGCTGTTCTGGCCGTTGCGGGCGGCCTTGAGCAGATGGTCCAGGGCTTTTTGCGAGTACACCTGGCCCAGGTAGCCACGGCGATAGATCTGGCCGAGGTAGTAATCGGCGGCCACTTCGCGGCCCACGGCTTTCTGGAAATGTGCCTCGGCGGCCTTGGCATCGGCCGGGACCCACTTGCCTTCGTAGTACAGCTTGCCCAGCAACAGCTCGGCACGCGGCTGGTCGGCGGCGCGGCCGTTTTCCAGGTACTGCATCATCTTGTCGACGTCGCCCAGTTCAGGGAAATCGTAGAGCAACTGCGCCAGGCTGACCCAGGCAGCGGGGTAGCCGGGGGCGATGCCTTCGAGCAGCGACTGGGCGGTTTTTTCGTCGGTCTTGCCCAGGCTGGCATCGGCCAGGACCCGGGCAACACTGTCCACGCGCTGGGCGGATACGACGCCGCGGGCGTGACCGGCCTGCATCTGCTTGATCAACTCGGCCTGCTGTTCCGGCTGGCCGCGCTTCTGATAGACCGTGGCCAGTTCGACGTAGCAGATGTCGGTGGTGGCCAACGCGGCCTTGCAGACTTTCTCGACTTCGTCCAGGTGCTGGTCGTAGGTGCCCTGGGTGCGGTAGAGCAGGATCTGCGCCAGGCCCGCTTCCGGGTAGCCGGCGCTGCGCCATTGGCTGATCTGCTGCTGGGCGTTGACGTTCGGGAAACTGTGCGGGTATTGCAGGTACAGCATCGCCAGCGGGATCAGGGTGTTGCCTTCACCGTTGGCGAAGGCTTTTTTCAACAGGCCTTCGGCTTCGTGCTTTTCGGCTTCGGTGGAGCCGGGTTTGGCCACCAGCAGGCGACCCAGGCGCGCCTGGGCCCGTGGCGAGATGTCGGCGGCGGCGCGGTAGGTCGCCTCGGCTTTTCTCATCTGCTCCGGATCACGGCTGTCCACCTGAATATCGGCCAGGCCGACCTGGGCTTCGCTGTAGCCCAGGTCTGCCAACTGCTGGTAGTTCTGCTGCGCCAGCGCCGTGTCGCCGCGCTTGAGCGCTTCGTTGGCCAGGCGCTGGTCGGGCAGGCCGGCGCAGCCGGCCAGGCTGATTGCCAAGGCCAGTGCGCAGTACCCCGATCGAATGTGGGAGCGAGCTTGCTCGCGATGCAGGCCGCTCGATACATCAGACACACTGCGCTGATCCCATCGCGAGCAAGCTCGCTCCCACAGGGAATGCGGTGCGTTGTTGTTTTGTGGAGTGGTCACGGGCATATCCTCGACTTAGATACCGACAGCCATGGCTTTGTCGATCAGCCAGTTCAGGTTCGGGCCACGGTCGCTGTGGACTTCCACAGGACGGCCGGCCAGCGAGCTGTCCAGCGGCTCGTCAGGCTTGATCAGCACGCGGATGTCGGAGGAGAGGTCTTCACTTTTCAGGCTGGTGCTGCTGACGATCTTGCCGGTGCGGGTGGTGTCTTCGCCGGCCACCTGGAAGTTGACCGAGGTGCCTGGGCGCACGTCGCCGAATTGGCGATACGAGAAACGTGCCTCGACGTTGGCTTCGGTGCCGCGTGGCACCAGTTGGAAGATCACGTCGCCCTTGCTGGCGTACTGACCGTTGGCGACCAGTTGCTGGGCCACGATGCAGTCGCATGGCGAGGTCAGGGTGCCGGTCATTTGCTTGCCGAACAGTTCCTCGACCTTGGCCGGTTGCAGCTGGTTGTCGTCCAGGTGGCCCTTGAGCACGTCGAGCATGCTGGTGCTGAAGGTCGCCAGCGGAGCGCCCTTGGCGGCCACGCCGTCAGCCTTGACCAGGCTCTGCACGGTGCCGTCGCGCGGCATGGTGATGGCCATGCCGGGTACGTTCACCAGGCCCGCCTGGGCGTGGCTGACGAAGTACATGCCGTACACCGACTTGAAGATGAAGCCGAACGCGGCCAGACCGACGACGAAGATCCCGAGGCTGAAGGTCACTGCGCGCAGGCGACCGAAAGCGCTCATGCCGCCGCTTTCGTCTTTCTGCTTGCGTGCCTTGGTGAAGTTGTCGCGCTGCAAGGTCGCCAGCACGTCGCCGACACCGACGATGTCGCCGGCCAGGTGCGAGGTGATGATGTGACGCAGCGTGGCGATGTCCCGTGGCTCCAGGTTCTGGAACTGGCAACCGGTACGGCCGGTCTGGCGGTCGAAGGAGCGGATCTGCAATTCCACGTCCATGGCCAGGCCGAGGTTGTCGATCACGAACTGCAGGCGGGCCTTGTAGGTTTCACCCACCTTGAGCGGCATCTGGCCGGCGTTGAAGCAAAGGCCGCCAGCGGACAGGTCCAGGACCTTGACTTCCATTGGCGTGCGATCGGGGCCGAAGAAACGCAGCTTGGCCGGGATTTTCACTCGGGCGTGCTGGCGCTGGGCTTCGGATTCATGCACTACGTTGACGTTCACGGCGGTGTTCATAGGGGCGATTTCCTAGTTAATTCATTCAAGTCCGGTCAGACCATCGTCAGCAGCACAGCGACAAAAATGCTGCCGGCGGAGAAGGTCATGGTCCGAGACGACCAAGTGTTGAACCAACGTTGAAAGCTGGCGAGATCACGGGTCAGTGAGGTGGGCTGGCGGGTCCAGGACTGCTGGTCAAGGCGGAAGAACACATAGATCTTCACCAACGCGCCGACGATCTGGTTGTAATAGAGAATCGCCGGGTAGGCAGGGCCGATCCGGTGACCGGAGCACGACAACAGCAGCGTCAGGATCAGGCGGGTGATGCCGATCCACAGCAGGTACACCAGGATGAACGCGGTGCCGTACTTGAAGCTGGCGATCAGCGCCACGGTCAGGCCCAGCAGCGAGGTCCACATCGACACGCGCTGGTCGAACAGCACCACCGAGGTGAACAGGCCCAGGCGGCGCATGCCCAAGCCCAGGGCCCGGGAATTCTGCCGCAGGTTGTTGCCGTACCAGCGGAACATCAGCTTGCGACTGGCCTTGATGAAGCTTTTTTCCGGCGGGTGTTCAACGGTGTTGATCGCCGCATCAGGCACGTAGAAGGTGTCGTAGCCCAGGCGCATCAGGCTGAACCAGCTCGACTTGTCGTCGCCGGTCAGGAACTTGAAGCGGCCCAGTCGCCAGTGTTGCAGCGAGTCGCTCTCGACGTCGGCGATGAAGTCGGGGTTGGTCACTACCGTGGCGCGGAACACCGACATACGACCGGTCATGGTCAGCACGCGCTTGGACAGGGCCATGGAGCACATGTTGATGTGACGCTGGGCGAAACGCAGCTTGTGCCACTCGGCCATGATGTAGCCGCCGCGCACTTCGCAGAACTCGTTGGTGGTAAGGCCGCCGACGTTGCCGAACAGCTGGAACCAAGGGACGGTCTTGCGCACGACGCCTTCGGCGAGCACGGTGTCGCCATCGATCACGGCGACCACCGCGCGGTCGTCCGGCAGGTGGCGGGAGATGGCGCGGAAGCCGTAGGCCAAGCCGTCGCGCTTACCGGTGCCGGGGATGCGCACGAAGTCCAGCTTGACCCGCTCTGGCGGGTTCATGCGGGCCCAGAGGCTCTTGACCAGCAGCTCGTCGGACATTTCCACGATGGAGCAGACCACGGTGGTAGGCAGCCCACAGTCGATGGCTTCGCGAATCACCGAGCCATACACCTGGGCGGTGGTCAGCGCATCGATCCGGAAGCTGGTGACCATCAGGTACACGTGGGATGGATCGGCGGCCTTGCCCAGCTTGCGAACCTTGCGGCGCAGATGCGGGTAGACGATGTACAGGAAGATCATGCCGCGCACGAAATGCGTTGCGCCCATGGAGTAACGCCAGATGCCCACGGCGCCGATCAGGAAGATGAAGTCCTTGGATTCAGAGTCGAACGTGGACGTGGGCAACGCCAAGGCGATGCCCATCAATAAACTCAAGTAAAACAGCCAACCGGCGGCCTGAAGCAGGCCGTGCTTTAGCCTGTGCATAATCTGCATCCGTCTCTATCTCGGGCGGGCCTCGTGGGCGGCCCGATGGGTTAAGGCAGGCGAAAGGCCGGCCGGGATGTGCCCCGGCCGGCAAACAGACTTACCAGCAGATGCCTTCGGTCCGGCCACTCGGCGTGGTGGCCTTGGACATGAAGCCGACCAGGTCGATGACCTGCTTGCCTTCCGGTACGTTCTCGGTCAGCGCGCGGAACTTCTCGTCACGGTTGCCCAGGATGATGATGTCGGAGCTGTCGATGACCGAGTCGAAGTCGGAGTTGAGCAAGGACGAGACGTGAGGGATCTTCGACTCGATGTAGTCCTTGTTCGCGCCGTGGACGCGGGCGTATTCGACGTTGCTGTCGTAGATGCGCAGGTCGTAGCCCTTGCCGATCAGCATTTCCGCCAGCTCGACCAGCGGGCTTTCGCGCAGGTCGTCGGTGCCGGCCTTGAAGCTCAGGCCCAGCAGGGCGACTTTGCGTTTCTCGTGGCTGGAAACGATGTCGAAGGCGTTCTGCACCTGAGACTCGTTACTGCGCATCAGCGAGTTGAGCAATGGCGCTTCTACGTCCAGGGAGCTGGCGCGGTAGGTCAGGGCGCGAACGTCCTTGGGCAGGCAGGAGCCGCCGAAGGCGAAGCCTGGGCGCATGTAGTACTGGGACAGGTTCAGGGTCTTGTCCTGGCAGACCACGTCCATCACTTCACGGCCATCGACGCCGACTGCCTTGGCGATGTTGCCGATCTCGTTGGCGAAGGTCACCTTGGTGGCGTGCCAGACGTTGCAGGTGTACTTGATCATCTCGGCGACGGCGATGTCCTTGCGGATGATCGGCGCATCGAGTTCTTCGTACAGCGATTGCAGGACGTCGCCAGAGGCTTTGTCGAACTCACCGATCACGGTCATCGGTGGCAGGTCGTAGTCCTTGATCGCGGTGCTTTCGCGCAGGAATTCAGGGTTGACCGCGACGCCGAAGTCGACGCCGGCTTTCTTGCCGGAGCAGTCTTCCAGGATCGGGATGACAACGTTTGCGACGGTGCCCGGCAATACGGTGCTGCGGACCACGACAGTGTGGCGGGTGGTCTTGTCACGCAGCACGAAACCGATCTCGCGGCACACGGCCTCAATGTAGTTCAGTTCCAGGTCGCCGTTCTTTTTGCTCGGAGTACCGACGCAAATCATCGACAGGTCAGTATCGCGAATCGCTTCGGCGAAGTTGGTAGTACCGCGCAGTCGACCTGTTTTAATACCTTGGGCCAACAGCTCGCCAAGACCAGGTTCAACAATCGGCGATTTGCCCGCGTTGATCATGTCGATCTTGTCTTTGGCGACATCTACGCCAACTACGTCATGGCCCCGTGCAGACAGGCAACCGGCACATACTGCACCGACGTAACCCAAACCAAATATGCTAATGCGCATCGCATTTACCTCTGTTTTTCACGCCAATAAATGGCCGGAGTTAATAGTGTTCAGCGGTCATCGTGCACTCGGAAGTGTGGAATGCAGGCGCCATAATGCCGTTGTGCAGGCATACTAAGTTCCGAGTGTCTAAATAATTGCACTCAAGTTGTGCGCAAAGCGGCCTTGTTGTTATGACCTGCCCTGTTATGCAGCCAGTCCTCGTTGTCGGGAACGCTCGTGCAAAGGTGTTTCACTTCTGATCTCTGGCGAAAAGCCCACAAAATCAAAAACTTCCGTGCTCGGGTGAGCACAATGTAGGGGCGCAGCCTTGGCCTTTTTGGGGATAGTAATGTTGCGTTATCTCCCATCCTTTAAGGGTGGATCCAATTAGGCGACCGTTTCGCTAAGTTGCCGTGACAACTTGGTTACTCCGTCCGACGTTGCCTGTAAGTTATCTCCTACACGCTCGGCGATAATCGTTACCGGTGGTATGAGCCGTGCGATTTCACATAGTTCCGATCCGCTCATCGCGATTTTCGAAATTTTTCGAAATATTATCCAAGATGGCACTGCTTTCATTTTGATATCACGCGCCGTTTCGCCCTTTATAAATGGGGAGTTAGCGGGGGTGGATAGTTTTGTGCCACTACGGTAGAAAAAAATGTGTGCCACTACGCAAAAAACTGACGAGTGTCGAGTGAAACAAAAGTTAGCCTGCGGGGTGGACGATTTGTTGGCGTCATGAAGCTGACGAAGTGGGAGGGGAAGCAAGATGACAAGTACGGGGTTGATCGAGGCCCCCGATCAGGGGGCCTTATAAAGTTATGCTTTATTCCGGAGCATGGTCGCGCAGGAAAACCAGTTTGTCGGGGCTCGATTGTTGGGCGTTGAAGCGATAGCCCTGTACATCGAATTGCTTGAGGGTGGCAGGGTCGTTGATGCGTTCCTGGATCACGAAGCGACTCATCAGACCGCGGGCTTTCTTGGCGTAGAAACTGATGATCTTGTACTGGCCGTTTTTCAGATCCTTGAACTCGGTGTCGATGACGCGCGCTTTCAGGGCGCTGCGCTTGACCGCCGAGAAGTACTCGTTGGACGCCAGGTTCAACAGGACATCGTCACCTTGTTCGGCCAGGGCTTCGTTCAGCCACTCGCTGATACGCGTGCCCCAGAACGCATAAAGGTCCTTGCCCCGGGCGTTGGCCAGCTTCGTGCCCATCTCCAGCCGGTAGGGCTGCATCAGGTCCAGCGGGCGCAGCAGGCCATACAGGCCGGAGAGCATGCGCAGGTGCTGCTGGGCGTAGTCGAAGTCGGCCTCGCCGAAACTCTGGGCGTCGAGGCCGGTGTACACGTCGCCCTTGAAGGCCAGCAATGCCTGCTTGGCGTTGGCCGGGGTGAAGGCCGGCGTCCAGCTGCCGAACCGTGCGGCGTTGAGGCCACCGATCTTGTCGGAGACGTGCATCAGTTCGCTGATCTGTGCCGGCGAGAGCTCGCGCAGTTGCTCGATCAGTTCCTGGGAGTGGTCCAGGTACTGCGGCTGGGTGAAACGCTCGGTGGCCGGTGGCCTTTCATAGTCGAGGGTCTTGGCGGGGGAAATCACCATCAGCATCTAGTCGTCTCCTTCAAAGGTGCGGCGATTCTAGGGGGTTGTCCGGGTGGACTCCAGCTATAGGGGCAATAGGGGATGGGTGGTGTGATGCGAGTTGTGGTCTGGAACCCGCATGTTCTTGTGGCGAGGGAGCTTGCTCGCGCTCGGGCGCGAAGCGGTTGCCGGCATTCCTGGGGCTGCTTCACAGCCCTGCGCGAGCAAGCTCCCTCGCCACAAAAGCGGGTATGTCCAGATAAGTGGTTGGAGCCGACAAGTCGTCGCCCCAGGATCAGCTATGATGCGGCGCGGGTTTCGTTATGGAGACATCCCTTTTGCGTATCGCCTTTGTGTTATCGGCCTGGCTGTTGAGTTGCAGCGTCATCGCCGCGCCCAACGACATTGCGACCCTCGACCGCAGCACCTGGCCGGAACAGCTCACCAGCCCGACCTTGTTCGACGTGGCCTCGCGGGCCGAGATCCTGATGTTCGCCCGGGTGCTGCTGGACGTCGACGCCATGGATGAAATCGCCCTCAAGCAATACCTGGGGCTGCGTACGGTCAACATGGCCGCGGTGGACGCGCTTCGTACCCGGTTGTGGCAGCGGCTGCTGGACAACTACAACTTTGCCCAACGCAGTTGCGACCAGGATGCCTCCTTCTGTTATCTGGTCGAGAACATGGCGACGCTGCGCGAAGAGGCGCGCAGGTTCCACCTCGATGAGAGTTCGTTCTATTACAAATGGGCCGGGCCGAGCCAGGTCTTCCACACCCAGTACCGCGACGAGCTGCTGCGAAAAGCCGCGCTTTTCCCGCAAACCAGCAGCGAAATTGCGCGGTTCGGTGATTACGAGCGCAACGGCGAAGCCATGCATGACCGGCTCTTCCTGCTGACCTTCGACAGCGGCGCCAACGTGACGCCGGACAATACCCCATGGGTGACGGATTACCTGCGCAAGTCGAACATGAACGGCACCTTCTTCGTGTTGGGCAAGGATATCGAGGCGCGGCTGGCGGAGCACGCCGTCAACGGCCTACAGAGCTTGTATTCCGGGCAGTGCGTGGGGGTTCAGGGCTGGGAGTTCCGTTCCCATAGCTATTGGCAGGACTGGCAGGATTCGGTGCGGCGCAGCGTCGACCTGGTCAAGAGCAAGTTGCCGGAGAACTACGTGCCGCTGTTCCGTCCGCCCCAGGGCCAACGCCGTGGCGACGCCGAAGGGTTCTTCCGGCAACAGGGCCTGCAAGTGGCGCTGTGGGACATCGATCCCCAGGACAGCACCTTGCGGCTCAAACCCGAGCAAAGCGCCCAGCGTGCGCTGACGCTGATGCTGTTATGGCGCCATGGGGTGATCAACTTCAATGCCAAGCAGGAGGGGGTGAAGACGGCGCTGCCGTGGCTGGTGACGCAGACGGCGCAAAGCGGGATCGGTTGGGAAGACTGTCAGGAAGCGTTTCGCTGAAAACCTGGAAAAGGCCCGGAAACATTGGGCGGGGCGTAAATTGCGGCGGACATTCAGGGAAACCGGACTTCCGACTTTAACGGTGCGGGGGCGGTACGCCAAGGGTTATTCGTCACTCTGAAAAATAAACTTCAAAAAAGCGTCAAAGTGCTTTTTCCTGTCATGGTTTTTGGAGTATCAAGAAGTCAGACCGCCGAAACCTGCAACACAGGTGGCGTCTTCCAAGACCCAGATTGTGTGCAGTTCACCTGAACCCTCGCGGGTGAATTCGGTGGCTACCTCGAGGCGCAGCACTGTCACGGTATTGCGTCGAATGGCCCCCACAAAGGTGACCGAGTATGGATGACCACGGACGTAGCCCTTCCTCCAACCAGCCAATCCTGTATGTACTCGATACCAACGTATTGATTCACGATCCAAACGCGCTCCTGAACTTCGAAGAACACCACGTCGCCATCCCGATGACCGTGCTGGAGGAGCTGGACAAGCTCAAGAGCGGGCATCACAGCGTGGCCGCCGAATGCCGCCAGGCGATCCGCCTGATCGACAAGACCCTGGGCGATGCCTCCCCCGAGGACGTCGAGCTCGGCGTGCCGATCCAGCGTGGCAAGAGCGGTCCCAAGGGCCTGCTCTCGATCCTGATGAGCAAGCGCACCGAACCGAACCTGGTGCTGCCTGAACACCTGAACGACAACATCATCATCAACCAGTTGATCGACCTGCACGCGCGCAACAAGGACCAGGCCGTGGTGTTGGTCACCAAAGACATCAACATGCGCCTCAAGGCCCGCGCCTGCGGGATCGCGGCGGAGGACTACAGCACCGACCAACTGGTCGACGACGTCTCGTTGTTGCCCAATGGCTACCACACCATGACCGGCTCCTTCTGGGACCGGGTGAGCAAGGTCGAGACCCGCCAGGATCACGGTCGCACCTGGCACCAGGTGCAACTGATCGACAACCTGCCGGCGGTGCACATCAACGAATTCATCATCGACGAACAAGGATTTGTCGGCTGGATCAAGGAAATCCAGGACGACAAGCTGCTGATCCTCGACCTGCACCAGGAGCCCCTGTTGCACCAGGAGGCCTGGGGCCTCAAGCCTCGCGACATCTACCAGAGCCTGGCGCTGTTCGCCTTGCTCGACCCGGACATTCACCTGGTCAACCTGTCCGGCGCCGCCGGTTCGGGCAAGACCATCCTGGCCCTGGCCGCCGCCATCGAGCAGACCATGGTCAGCAAGCGTTACCGGCGCATCATCGCCACCCGCAGCGTGCAGGGCCTGGACCAGGAAATCGGCTTCTTGCCCGGCACCGAGGCGGAAAAAATGGAGCCTTGGCTGGGGGCCATCACCGACAACCTCGAAGCCTTGCACATGGATGACGAAAGCACCCATGGCAGCGTCGACTACATCCTCAGCAAAGTGCCGTTGCAGTTCAAATCCCTCAACTACATCCGGGGCCGCAGCTTCCAGCAAAGCCTGATCCTGATCGACGAATGCCAGAACCTCACCCCGCACCAGATGAAAACCATCATCACCCGTGCCGGTGCCGGTTCCAAAGTGGTGTGCCTGGGTAACCTGGCGCAGATCGACACCCCTTACCTGTCCGCCACCAGCTCGGGGCTGACGTACCTGACCGAACGCTTCAAGGACTTCCCCAACGGCGTCCACATCACCCTGCAAGGCGTACCGCGCTCGATCCTGGCCGAATACGCCGAATCCCACCTGTAACCCAACCAGACCGGACGGCCTCCAGGCCGCCCGGTTTTTTACGGCTGTACAAAAACCTGTGTGAGCGGGATTGCCCGCGAAAGCGCGGTGTCAGACGCCTATTGAGCAACTGACCCACAGCATTCGCGAGCCAGCCCGCTCCCAAAAAGGGGATGTGCGGTGTCTGGGGCATTACAGCGCACCCCAGGTGCGACAATCAGGCGTGCCTGAATCTGACCCACGGGTTTACAATCGACACTCCCGATCAGGAGTAACCCTGTGCTGACTCATCTCGATTCCCAAGGTCGCGCCAACATGGTCGACGTCACCGACAAAGCCGTGACGTTCCGTGAGGCCACCGCCGAAGCCTTTGTGCGCATGCTGCCCGAGACACTGCAGATGATCGTCAGTGGCGGTCATCCCAAGGGCGACGTGTTTGCCGTGGCGCGCATTGCCGGTATCCAGGCGGCGAAAAAGACCAGCGACCTGATCCCGCTCTGCCATCCCCTGATGCTGACCAGCGTCAAGGTCGAGCTCAGTGCCGAAGGGCACGAGCGGGTGCGCATCGTCGCCCGGTGCAAGTTGTCGGGCCAGACCGGGGTGGAGATGGAAGCCCTCACCGCCGCCAGCGTGGCGGCACTGACCATTTATGACATGTGTAAGGCCGTTGACCGCGGCATGACCATCGAAGGCGTGCGCGTGCTGGAGAAACTCGGCGGCAAGAGCGGTCATTTCCAGGCGGACGCCTCATGAAAATCAACGTGAAATTCTTTGCCCGTTATCGGGAAGCGCTGGGCGTGGAAGCGGTTACCGTCGACGGTGAGTTCGCCACGGTCGAGGATGTGCGCGCGTTGCTCGCCCGCCGTGACGGTGCCGACGTGCTGCGCGAACAGAACCTGATGTGCGCGCGCAACGAAGACCTGTGCCAGCTCGACGAACCCCTGGCGGACGGTGACGAAGTGGCCTTTTTCCCCACCGTGACCGGAGGCTGAACCATGGCGATTCGGGTACAGGCCGAGCCGTTCGACCCGGGGGCTGAGGTCAATGCGATGCACGCGGCCAACGTCGGCGTGGGCGCGGTGGTCAGTTTTGTCGGCTACGTGCGCGATTTCAACGACGGCCTCGATGTGTCCGGGATGTTCCTGGAGCACTACCCGGGCATGACCGAGAAGGCCCTGGGCAAGATCGCCACCGAGGCCGAGCAGCGCTGGCCGCTGCTCAAGCTGGAGGTGCTGCACCGCATCGGCGCGCTGGAGCCGGGCGAACCGATCGTGTTCGTCGCGGCCGCCAGCGCCCATCGCCAGGCGGCGTTCGACGCCTGCGCCTTTGTCATGGACTACCTCAAGACCCGCGCGCCATTCTGGAAAAAGGAAAACACCGCCGACGGCCCGCGCTGGGTCGAGGGCCGGGACAGCGATCATGCGGCGGCGGATCGCTGGAAGTCGTGAGCAGGTCCCTTTCCTTGCAGTGACTTTCAAGCGCGTTTGCGAGCAGGCGTCCTCAGCCTTGCCCCTGTCCAATTGCGAAGACGTGAAGCCAAAAAAAACGCAGCCTTGGTGGGCTGCGTTTTTTTGTTGCGGCAGGCTCAGGAGCGCTTGCGCTCGACCGGACGCAGCAGATGCGTCGGCGGCATTTCGCAACTGATCTTGCGGCCCAGCAGCGCCTCGATGGACGGCAACTGGTAGGAGTCGTCTTCCCCGGCGAAGCTGATGGACACGCCTTCGGCGCCCGCGCGGCCGGTGCGGCCGATTCGGTGCACGTAGTCGTCCGGTACTTCCGGCAGGGTGAAGTTGATCACGTGGCTGATGCCGTCGATGTGGATGCCGCGACCTGCGACATCGGTGGCCACCAGGACGCGGATCTTGCCTTCGCGAAAGCCTTCCAGCGTCTTGATGCGCTTGTGTTGCGGCACGTCACCTGACAACTGCGCGGCGTTGACGCCATCGCGCACCAGGCGTTCCTCGATGCGGCGCACTTCGTCCTTGCGATTGGCGAAGACCATCACCCGTTCCCAGCCGTTGTCGTTGACCAGGTTGTAGAGCAGCTTGTACTTGTCGGCACCGGCCACCGCATAGATGTGTTGCTCGACGTTTTCGCTGGCCACGTTCTCGGCTTCGATCTCGACGATGGCCGGGTCGGTGGTCCACTGCTTGGCCAGGTTCATCACGTCATCGGTGAAGGTGGCGGAGAACAGCAGGGTCTGGCGCTCGCTTTTCGGCGGTGTCTGGCGAATGATCTGGCGGACCTGGGGGATGAAGCCCATGTCGAGCATGCGGTCGGCTTCGTCCAGGACCATCACTTCGACCATGTCCAGGTGCACGTCGCCGCGCTGATTGAAGTCCAGCAGGCGGCCCGGGGTGGCCACCAGGATGTCGCAGTGGCGGGCTTCGAGGTGCTTGAGCTGCTTGTCGAAGTCCATGCCACCGACGAACGTCATGACGTTCAGGCCGGTGTACTTGGTCAGGTCGGCGGCGTCCTTGGCGATCTGTACCACCAGCTCGCGGGTCGGGGCGATGATCAGCGCCCGCGGTTCACCCATGTAGCGTTCCTTGGGCGGCGGGGTCTGGAGCAGTTGGGTGATGATGGAGATCAGGAACGCGGCGGTCTTGCCGGTGCCGGTCTGGGCGCGACCGATGGCGTCCTTGCCGGCGAGGGTGTAGCCCAGCACCTGCGCCTGGATGGGCGTGCAATACGGGAATCCCAGGTCCTGGATGGCATGCATCAGTTCAGGGGCCAGCTTGAAGTCATGGAAGCGGGTCTTGCCTTCCTGGGGGGCGACGACGAAATCTTCCAGCTTCCAGGCGACGACCGGCGGCTTTGGCGCCCGTTCACGGCGTGGCCGGGGGGATTCGTTGCGTGGTTTCTCCGGCGCCGGGGCGACGGGTTTGGCGGCGGATGGCGCCGCCGGCTGTTTTTTCTCCTGCGCCACAGGGGCGGTCCGGCGCGGCTGCTGCGCATCGGGACGGCTCGGGGCGGGGACAGGCGCGTTGGCGGCAGGCGCGAGCTGTTCGGCCTCGCTTTTACCGAACATCTTCTTGAGTGCTTTGAGCACGGTCATCTCATCGATTGGTTAAGGAATGTACGCCGGCCAGTGTAATGCAAGAAACGGGCGCGGCGTAGTGGGTTCGTCAACGGCCTGGCGTGACGATTTACCTCTTAGCGCAAGCGCTCGGCCAGCCAATGGCCAATGTCACGAATCTCTTTGGGTAACACTTCGTGGCCCATTGGGTATTCCTGCCATGTCACGGTGACACCATGCTGTTTCAAATACTCCTTGGCGGTGCGCCCCATCGGGTTGAGCACCACTTCGTCGTACTGCCCGTGCAGCGCCAGCACGGGAATGCGTTGCTGGCTGGCCGACAATTGCAGTTCGTCGCCGAACGTCGGGGCATATGTGGAGAGGGCGATCACGCCGCCCAACGGGCCCTGCCATTTCACGAACGCGGTGTGGTAGACCACCGCGCCGCCCTGGGAGAACCCCGCCAGGAAAATCCGCGAGGCGTCTATTCCGCCGGCTCGCTGGGTTTCGACGAGGTCGATGACCCGTTGCGCCGAGACTTCCAGTTGCTGTTCGTCGATGGCCCGCGCCGGGCTCAGCGCGCGGATGTCGTACCAACTGGGCATCGCGTAGCCCCCGTTGATCGTTACTGGCTGGGTCGGCGCCTGGGGTAGAACGAAACGCGTGGTGAGCAGGCTTTGCTGCAGCATTTCGGCCACTGGCAGGAAATCAAAGCGATCGGCGCCCAGGCCGTGGAGCCAGATAACGCACGCGTCTGCGGTGCCGCTGGGCTCGAGAATCAAGGGGTCGGTCATGGCGGTGCTCCAAATCTGTGCGGGTGCGCCCTATCAGTGCATTGTTACGGTGCGCGTCCGGTGTCTCAGTTAATTAGATGTCGCAAACTTACAACTTTTTGTCTTGACGTGTTTTACAAGGGCCAAGCGCAGCGGTCTGGTACGGGCTTTGCTATGAGGATGCCTGAGTGATGATTCTTACGCTGCGCGGTAACACTATCAGCTTGACGCGACGCATGGGATATCAGAAATCCGGTGATGGATGTTCGCCAATAGCCGCTACGGGCTTCGCGAACGTGAAGGGCTACAGCCCGTTCGGCCGATTGGTGAGAAGTGGCATGACCACTGCTGGTGGACGTTCTCATTAATAGACTCATAGCGAAGGTCCAGACGTCGGTTGACCCTAAAAAAAGCCAACAAGGGTCGGCAATGCCTCAAAAGGGTGCGACAGGACTCAAGCTCCGACACAACAAGAGCAAAACTGGAGGTTTGAATGAAGTTACTGAAATCCACCCTGGCTGTCGTGACTGCAGCAGCTGTGCTCGGTGTCAGCGGTTTCGCGCAGGCGGGTGCGACCCTGGACGCGGTACAGAAGAAGGGTTTCGTGCAATGCGGTGTGAGTGATGGCCTGCCGGGTTTCTCGGTGCCTGATTCGACCGGCAAGATCGTCGGTATCGACGCCGACTTCTGCCGTGCCGTGGCTGCTGCCGTATTCGGCGATGCAAGCAAGGTCAAGTTCAGCCAGTTGAACGCCAAGGAGCGCTTCACCGCGCTGCAATCGGGCGAAATCGACGTGCTCTCGCGCAACTCCACCATGACCAGCTCCCGTGACGCGGGCATGGGCCTGAAATTCCCAGGCTTCATCACCTACTTCGATGGCATCGGTTTCCTGGCCAACAACAAGCTGGGTGTGAAGAGCGCCAAGGAACTGGACGGTGCAACCATCTGCATCCAGGCCGGTACCACCACCGAGCTGAACGTGTCCGACTACTTCCGCGCCAACGGCCTGAAGTACACCCCGATCACCTTCGACACCTCCGACGAAAGCGCCAAGTCGCTGGAATCCGGTCGTTGCGACGTGCTGACTTCCGACAAATCCCAGCTGTTCGCCCAGCGCAGCAAGCTGGCCTCGCCGAAGGACTACGTCGTTCTGCCGGAAACCATTTCCAAGGAACCCCTGGGCCCGGTCGTACGTAACGGCGACGACGAGTGGCTGGCCATCGTGCGTTGGACAGGCTATGCACTGCTCAACGCTGAAGAAGCCGGCGTGACCTCGAAGAACGTCGAGGCCGAAGCCAAGTCCACCAAGAACCCGGACGTCGCTCGTATGCTGGGCGCTGACGGTGAGTACGGCAAGGACCTGAAACTGCCGAAGGACTGGGTCGTCCAGATCGTCAAACAAGTTGGCAACTACGGTGAAATGTTCGAGCGCAACCTGGGCAAGAGCACTCCGCTTGAAATCGACCGCGGCCTGAACGCGCTGTGGAACGCTGGCGGCATTCAATACGCACCACCAGTGCGCTGATGGTTCTATCACCCGGTGGGCCAACCACCGGGTGATGTTCTGTTCCATTCTTTGCGGGGCACTTCATGCAAAATTCAATCGGCGCACCAAAGCAGAGGCTCAGCCTCAGCGATCCAAAAGTGCGTGCGTGGGTATTTCAGATCGTCACGGTCGTGGCGGTCATCGCGCTGGGCTGGTACCTGTTCGATAACACGCAGACCAACTTGGCACACCGGGGCATCACCTCTGGTTTCGGCTTCCTGGAACGCAGTGCCGGCTTCGGCATTGCCCAACACCTGATCGACTACACCGAAGCGGACAGCTATGCCCGCGTCTTCGTGATCGGTTTGCTCAACACGCTGCTGGTGACCTTCATCGGCGTGATCCTGGCGACCATCCTCGGCTTCATCATCGGTGTCGCACGCTTGTCGCAGAACTGGATCATCTCCAAGCTGGCGACCGTCTACGTGGAGGTTTTCCGCAACATTCCGCCGCTGCTGCAAATCCTGTTCTGGTACTTCGCGGTATTCCTGAGCATGCCGGGGCCGCGGGCTGCCCATAACTTCGGCGACACTTTCTTTGTCAGCAGCCGGGGCTTGAACATGCCGGCCGCGTTGGTGGCGGACGGGTTCTGGCCGTTCGTGGTCAGCGTGGTGCTGGCGATCGTCGCTATCGTGCTGATGGCCCGCTGGGCCAACAAGCGTTTCGACGCGACCGGCGAGCCGTTCCACAAGTTCTGGGCCGGCCTGGCGCTGTTCCTGGTAATCCCGGCCTTGAGCGCGCTGCTGTTCGGTGCGCCGGTGCATTGGGAAATGCCGCAGCTCAAGGGCTTCAACTTCGTCGGCGGTTGGGTGCTGATCCCGGAACTGCTGGCCTTGACCCTGGCCTTGACGGTGTACACCGCGGCGTTCATCGCCGAGATCGTGCGCTCGGGCATCAAGTCGGTCAGCCACGGCCAGACCGAAGCGGCGCGCTCGCTGGGTCTGCGCAACGGTCCGACCCTGCGCAAGGTGATCATCCCGCAAGCCTTGCGCGTGATCATTCCGCCGCTGACCAGCCAATACCTGAACCTGGCGAAGAACTCCTCCCTGGCGGCCGGTATCGGTTACCCGGAAATGGTGTCGCTGTTCGCCGGCACGGTGTTGAACCAGACCGGCCAGGCCATCGAGGTGATTGCGATCACCATGAGTGTGTACCTGGCGATCAGTATCAGCATTTCCCTGCTGATGAACTGGTACAACAAGCGCATTGCGCTGATCGAGCGGTGAGGAAACGCGCATGACATCCCATACTTTCAAGCCTGACATGCCGCCACCGAGCAACAGCATCGGTGTGGTGGCATGGGTGCGCGCCAACATGTTCTCCAGCTGGATCAATACGCTGCTGACCCTGTTCGCGTTCTACCTGATCTACCTGATTATCCCACCGCTGCTGCACTGGGCCATTCTGGATGCGAACTGGGTGGGTACTACCCGCGCCGACTGCACCAAGGAAGGCGCCTGCTGGGTGTTCATCCAGCAGCGTTTCGGCCAGTTCATGTATGGCTACTACCCGACGGAACTGCGCTGGCGCGTAGACCTGACGGTGTGGCTGGCAGTGATCGGCGCGGCGCCGTTGTTCATCTCGCGCTTCCCGCGCAAGGCGATCTATGGCCTGAGCTTCCTGGTGGTGTACCCGATCGTTGCCTGGTGCCTGCTGCACGGTGGCGTGTTCGGCCTGGACGCGGTGGCGACCAGCCAATGGGGCGGCCTGATGCTGACCCTGGTGATCGCCACGGTCGGCATCGCCGGCGCACTGCCGCTGGGTATCGTCCTGGCCCTGGGCCGGCGTTCGAACATGCCGGCGATCCGCGTGGTCTGCGTCACCTTCATCGAGTTCTGGCGTGGTGTGCCGTTGATCACGGTGCTGTTCATGTCGTCGGTGATGCTGCCGCTGTTCCTGCCCGAGGGCATGAACTTCGACAAGCTGCTGCGGGCGCTCATCGGGGTGATCCTGTTCCAGTCGGCCTACGTGGCCGAAGTGGTGCGCGGCGGCCTGCAGGCCATTCCCAAGGGGCAGTACGAAGCGGCCGCGGCGATGGGCCTCGGTTACTGGCGCAGCATGGGCCTGGTGATCCTGCCGCAAGCCCTCAAGCTGGTGATCCCGGGCATCGTCAACACCTTCATCGCATTGTTCAAGGACACGAGCCTGGTGATCATCATCGGCCTGTTCGACCTGCTCAACAGTGTGAAACAAGCCGCCGCCGACCCGAAATGGCTGGGCATGGCCACTGAAGGCTACGTGTTCGCCGCCCTGGTGTTCTGGATTTTCTGTTTTGGTATGTCGCGCTATTCCATGCATCTGGAACGCAAGCTCGACACAGGCCACAAGCGTTAGGAGTTGACTCATGAGTGAAGCAATCAAAAAGCCTGTGAGCCCTGAAGGCATTATTCAGATGCAGGGCGTCAACAAGTGGTACGGCCAGTTCCACGTGTTGAAAGACATCAACCTGAACGTCAAGCAGGGCGAGCGTATCGTGCTGTGCGGCCCGTCGGGCTCCGGCAAGTCCACCACCATCCGCTGCCTCAACCGCCTGGAAGAGCACCAGCAGGGCCGCATCGTGGTCGATGGCGTGGAACTGACCAACGACCTCAAGCAGATCGAAGCGATCCGCCGTGAAGTCGGCATGGTGTTCCAGCACTTCAACCTGTTCCCGCACCTGACCATCCTGCAGAACTGCACCCTGGCGCCGATGTGGGTACGCAAGATGCCCAAGCGCAAGGCCGAGGAAATCGCCATGCATTACCTGGAGCGCGTACGCATTCCAGAGCAGGCGCACAAGTACCCGGGCCAGCTCTCCGGCGGCCAGCAACAGCGTGTGGCCATCGCCCGTGCCCTGTGCATGAAGCCCAAGATCATGCTGTTCGACGAGCCTACCTCGGCCCTCGACCCGGAAATGGTGAAGGAAGTACTCGACACCATGATCGGCCTGGCCGAAGACGGCATGACCATGTTGTGCGTGACCCACGAAATGGGCTTCGCCCGCACCGTGGCCAACCGCGTGATCTTCATGGACAAGGGTGAGATCGTCGAGCAGGCCGCGCCGAACGACTTCTTCGACAACCCGCAGAACGACCGCACCAAGCTGTTCCTGAGCCAGATCCTGCATTGATCGGTCCCAGGCGCTGAAATGAACCCGGACACTGCTCCGGGTTTGTTTTTTGTACCGCGTGCGGGTCGCGGTCGAGCAAGCGCATACTTAATTTCCCTCCCCCATCGCCATAGGCGGTTGCCGTACTACATAAAGCTGACTAACATGTCAGAAAATTTAGTTTGTGATTTCACCGCCGCCATACGGCGCCCAGCGGGTTGTACCGCTATTTTTGTAGCGTGATCGGTGCGCAATCGCGCCGGCGCCCCCACATCGTTCCTCGTCATCAATCTGTGTTCGACTTGATCCGCAATGGGCCAAGTCCCTGCCGGCAATTGATCCATGAACCCTGAAACCGAGCTTTCCATGTCCCGTCATCCGCTTGACCACCGCCCCTCGACGACGCCCCGGCACGCCGCTGAACTCGAAGAAATGCTGATCGACGCCGAAGCCGACGACGAGCAGACCCAACGGAGCCATCCGTTGGTGCGCCGCCCTTGGCTGTTGCTGCTCGGCCTGATCCTGGTGGCGCTGAACCTGCGTCCGGCGCTGTCGAGCATGGCGCCGCTGCTCAGCGAGGTGTCCGCAAGCCTTGGCCTGTCGGCGGCCCAGGCCGGTCTGCTGACGACGCTGCCGGTGTTGTGCCTGGGCCTGTTCGCGCCGCTGGCGCCGGTGCTGGCGCGACGGTTCGGGGCGGAGCGCGTGGTATTGGGGATCCTGCTGACGCTGGCCGGGGGAATTGTCTTGCGCAGTTCGTTCGGTCAGGTCGGATTGTTCGTCGGCAGCCTCTTGGCGGGTGCCAGCATCGGTGTGATCGGCGTGCTGCTGCCGGGTATCGTCAAGCGTGACTTCGCCAGGCAGGCCGGCACCATGACCGGCGTCTACACCATGGCGCTGTGCCTGGGAGCGGCGATGGCCGCCGGGGCCACCGTGCCCTTGAGTGAACACCTGGACCACCGCTGGGCCCTGGGCCTTGGCTTCTGGGCAGTGCCAGCCCTGCTGGCCGCGGTCTTCTGGCTGCCGCAAGTGGGTCAGAAGCACGGTGCCCACCAGGTGGCGTATCGGGTCCGCGGTCTGTTGCGCGATCCGCTGGCCTGGCAGGTGACGTTGTACATGGGCCTGCAATCGTCCCTGGCCTACATCGTGTTCGGCTGGTTGCCGTCGATCCTCATCGGGCGCGGTCTGAGCCCGACCCAGGCCGGCCTGGTGCTGTCCGGCTCGGTCATCGTCCAGTTGGTCAGCTCCCTGGCCGCTCCGTGGCTGGCCACGCGCGGCCAGGACCAGCGGCTGGCCATCGTGATCGTCATGGCCATGACCCTCGGCGGGCTGTTCGGCTGCCTTTATGCGCCCATTGAAGGCTTGTGGGGCTGGGCTATCCTGCTGGGGCTGGGGCAGGGCGCGACGTTCAGCCTGGCACTGACGCTGATCGTCCTGCGTTCGCGGGACGCCCACGTGGCGGCGAACCTTTCCAGCATGGCCCAAGGCTTCGGTTACACGCTGGCATCGCTGGGGCCGTTCGCGGTGGGCGTGGTCCATGACCTGACCGGCGGCTGGAACGCCCTGGGCTGGATCTTCGGCCTGGTGGGCCTGGGCGCGATGATCGCCGGTATCGGCGCAGGCCGGGCGCGGTACGTCGGCGTCAGCAGCGAACGGGTCACCGGGCTTCGTTGATGTCATTTTCATGGCGAATGACGATAGTCTTCGTCGCCGAGGCAGATTATCGTGCACCTCTATTCAAACGAATGCCGGAGTCTGTCCATGAGTGATGCCCACAACGCCCTGATCACCCGTTTTTATCAGGCCTTCCAGCGACTGGACGCCGAAGCCATGAGCGCCTGCTACACCGACGACGTGGTGTTCAGTGACCCGGCGTTCGGTGAGCTGCGTGGTCGTGACGCGGGCGACATGTGGCGCATGCTCACCACGCGGGCCAAGGACTTTTCCCTGACCTTCGACAGCGTGCGCAGCGATGACCGCACCGGCGGCGCCCACTGGGTGGCCACCTACCTGTTCAGCCAGACCGGCAACATCGTGATCAACGACATCCAGGCGCGTTTCGTTTTCCGCGATGGCAAGATCTGCGAGCATCACGACAGTTTCGACCTGTGGCGTTGGTCCCGCCAGGCGCTGGGCGCCAAGGGCCTGTTGCTGGGCTGGACGCCACTGGTGCGCAATGCGGTCCGGGCCCAGGCCCTCAAAGGGTTGCGAGCCTTCCAGGCCAGTCGCTGATAAGATCGCGGTTTGTTTTTGCGCACCTGTTGAACATCCCTTGACGACCGCCAACGAACTTTCCGAGTTGCCTGCACAAGGCCCCACCGAACCGGGCAAGCCCTGGTTCGTCTACCTGGTGCGGGCGGCCAATGGTGCGTTGTACTGCGGCATCAGCGATGACCCGGTACGGCGTTTCGCCAAGCATCAAAGCGGTAAGGGCGCGCGCTTCTTCCTGTCCAGCCCGGCCGTGGCGCTGGTGTACACCGAAGCCTGCCGCGACAAGGGCGAGGCCCTGCGCCAGGAGCGGCTGATCAAGAAGCTCAGGAAAAGCGCCAAGGAATGCCTGGTCGCCAGCATCAACCGCGCTGATACACCTTCATCAGGCCAGTAGGCTGCTTCTGCGTGGCGCGCTAAGCTGCAAGCCCTCATTCCTGCAGTGGCCAATTCCATGTCAGAGCTGATCCTTCATCATTACCCGACGTCTCCTTTCGCGGAGAAAGCCCGGCTGTTGCTGGGGTTCAAGGGCTTGTCCTGGCGCTCGGTGCACATCCCGCCGATGATGCCCAAGCCTGACCTCACGGCATTGACAGGGGGCTACCGCAAGACGCCTGTGTTGCAGGTCGGCGCCGATGTCTATTGCGACACGTCCCTGATCGCTCGCCGGCTGGAGCAGGAAAAGGCTTCGCCGGCGTTGTTCCCCGAGGGCCGCGAAATGATCGCGGCATCTTTCGCCGCGTGGGCCGACTCGGTGGTGTTCCAGCATGCGGTGAGCCTGGTGTTCCAGCCCGAGTCGATTGCCATGCGCTTCGCCAAGTTGTCGCCCGAGGCGATCAAGGCGTTCATCGCCGATCGTGCCGGACTGTTCAGTGGCGGCAGTGCCACGCGTCTGGCGGCCGAGCAGGCCAAGCATCAGTGGCCAACGATCATGGCGCGCCTCGAGCAGCAGTTGCAGCGCGAGGAAGGCGACTTCCTGTTGGGGGAGCCCTCGATCGCCGACTTCGCCATGGCCCATCCGCTGTGGTTCCTCAAGGGCACCCCGGTGACCTCGCCGTTGGTGGACGCGTATCCGGCGGTGTCGGCGTGGCTGGCACGGGTGCTGGGCTTCGGCCATGGGGCAGCGAGCGAAATGAGTGCCGAACAGGCCCTCGACGTCGCCCGGAATGCAACGCCGGCAGCCTTGCCGGAGGAGTCGTTCGAGGAGCCGAACGGATTTGCCCTGGGGCAACGGGTGGCGATTGCCGCGACCGACTACGGTGTTGATCCGGTGGCGGGGGAGCTGGTGTTCGCCGGGCGGGAAACGCTGATCCTGCGTCGGGAGGACGAGCGCGCCGGGGTGGTGCATGTGCACTTTCCGCGGCTGGGGTTCAAGCTGTCAGCTCAGTAGCCCGGCGCCCCAGGCAGTTCAGCGCTGGATCATGGGCTGACAGGAATTTCGCACGTGATCCAGTTGTAGTCGGCATAGAAGCTTTCTTGTTTGAAGGTCGCCCTGGCCAGTGTCAGTGCGTCCTGGGTGCTGGATGCGCTCACGAAGAGGTTTTTTACGAAGACGAATCCCGGCATCGAATGGTACTTGCACAGATAGGACGCGGCTGAAGCGGAACCGGCATAGGTCCCGATGAGCAGGAACAACAGGCTCGGGCCGACGATTTGGATCAGCCGACGTTGAACAGGGCTGCGGCGTAGTGGGTTCATTTCCATAGGCTCCATCTGTTGAAGCAATCTGGCAGAGGACGGCCTCGGCGGTGTTTCTGCCGAGGCGCTGTCGTCTATGAAAATGGATTTGCCAGGGAGGGCGATACTGTAGACCTTGACAGTCCTGACCGGTGGTCAGGAGCGGGCTTGATGGGATATCAGGCCGCCCGACTCGTCAATTTCGCCGTTTCAGCTGGTCCGTCAGGGACGTTGGCAACCCTTTGATGATCAATGTGCCGGCTTCTTCGTCGTATTCGATCTTGGAGCCCAGCAAGTGCGCTTCGAAGCTGATGGACAGCCCTTCGGCGCGGCCGGTGAATCGGCGGAACTGGTTGAGGGTGCGCTTGTCCGCCGGGATCTCCGGTGACAGGCCGTAGTCCTTGTTGCGGATGTGATCGTAGAAGGCCTTGGGGCGTTCTTCGTCGATCAGCTCGGACAGTTCCTCCAGGCCCATCGGTTCGCCGAGCTTGGCCTGGCTGCTGGCGTAGTCCACCAGGGTCTTGGTCTTTTCCCGGGCATCGTCTTCGGGCAGGTCTTCGCTTTCGACGAAATCACTGAAGGCCTTGAGCAAGGTGCGGGTCTCGCCGGGGCCGTCGACGCCTTCCTGGCAGCCGATGAAGTCGCGGAAGTACTCCGAGACTTTCTTGCCGTTCTTGCCCTTGATGAAGGAAATGTACTGCTTGGACTGCTTGTTGTTCTGCCATTCCGACACGTTGATCCGCGCCGCCAGGTGCAGTTGGCCGAGGTCCAGGTGGCGGGAGGGCGTCACGTCCAGCTCCTCGGTCACGGCCACGCCTTCGCTGTGGTGCAGCAACGCGATCGCCAGGTAATCGGTCATGCCCTGCTGGTAATGGGCGAACAACACATGGCCGCCCACCGAGAGGTTGGATTCTTCCATCAGCTTTTGCAGGTGCTCCACCGCCACGCGACTGAAGGCGGTGAAATCCTTGCCGCCGTCCAGGTACTCCTTCAGCCAGCCGCTGAAGGGGTGCGCCCCGGACTCGGCGTGGAAAAAGCCCCAGGCCTTGCCTTGCTTGGCGTTGTAGCTCTCGTTGAGGTCGGCGAGCATGTTCTCGATGGCCGTGGACTCGTTCAGCTCGGAGTCGCGGGCATGGAGCACGGCAGGGGTGCCATCGGGTTTCTTGTCGATCAGGTGGACGATGCAGTGACGGATCGGCATGGATTTCTCGGCTGATGAAAGAGAGGAGGGCGCGCTCCCCGAAAAAGGGCTCAGTGTACCGCAATCACTGGTTTTGGAACCCGGCAAAGGCTCTTTCAGAGCCGTCCGACAGCCCATATGCATTTTTTTACCGTTTTAGCGCAAGAAAGCTGACCAAATGGGTAGCTAGAGGCGGATATTTCACAGGCGTTGTGCTAGTTTTGCCCGGTCTTACGCGAAGTCACTGCGTTAAGCGTGCATTCAGCATTTGTCAGGTCGAACCAAACCCGGTTTTTGGCATCTATTACCCCGATCCGTCGCGGTGATTGCCGAGGGTGCCTGATCAAGATGGATCGGGCTCGATGGCTGACACTGCACTCTGCAATCCATATGAATTTGATAGGGAAGGAACACTACATGGCTCTTACTAAAGACCAACTGATCGCTGATCTGGCTGAAGCCGTAGACGCGCCGAAAACCACCGTGCGTGCACTGCTGGACCAACTGGGCCAAATCGTTGCCGATCAGCTGGAAAACGGCGGCGAACTCACTCTGCCAGGCGTTGGCAAGCTGAAAGTCACCGAGCGTCCTGCCCGTACCGGCCGCAACCCTTCGACTGGCGCTGCCATCGAAATCGCTGCCAAGAAAGTGATCAAGCTGGTTGTGGCCAAAGGCCTGACCGACGCGGTCAACAAGTAAGACCGCTGCAAGTAGAACCGTGCCAAGGAGCGATCCGGGCACGGTTTTTTATTGCCTTGAAAAAGCCAATCAGCCTGGCATCGCGACCCTGATGTCTTATTGCTTGCGCAGCCAGCGCGCCTGGCGCCAGGCCTGTTGTTGCGCCTCGTCCTGAAACGTCCAGGCCACGAAGCGGCTCTGTTTCTGCCCTTGGGACATTTCCACCACCTGGCTGTGCCGCGCGCCGGCCTTTTTCAGCGCGGCCTGGATCGCCGGCAGGTTCGACGCCTTCGACACCAGGGTGCTGAACCACAGCACCTGCCCGGCCACTTGGGCGCTTTCGCTGATCAGTTGCGTGACGAAACGCGCTTCCCCACCTTCGCACCACAATTCGGCCGCCTGGCCGCCGAAGTTCAGCACCGGTAGCTTGCGCTTGGGATCCGCCTTGCCCAGTGCCCGCCACTTGCGTTGGCTGCCGCGGGTGGCTTCCTCCAGGGAGGCGTGGAAGGGCGGGTTGCACATCGTCAGGTCAAAGCGCTCGGCGTCATCGAGCAGGCCGAGCAAAATCTGCTTGCGCTGGGTTTGCTGGCGCAGTTGGATGACTTTGTTCAACCCGTTGGCTTGCACGATGGCCTTGGCCGAGGCGATGGCCGTGGGGTCTATCTCCGAGCCGAGGAAATGCCAGCGGTAATCGCTGTAGCCGACCAGCGGGTAAATGCAGTTGGCACCGGTGCCGATGTCCAGCACCTTCACCGCCGCCCCACGGGGGATTTCACCGTCGTTATGGCTGGCCAGCAGGTCGGCCAGGAAATGCACATAGTCCGCCCGCCCGGGCACCGGCGGGCACAGGTAGTCGGCGGGGATATCCCAATGGGCGATGCCATAGAAGGACTTGAGCAGTGCCCGGTTGAACACTCGCACGGCTTCGGGGCTGGCGAAGTCGATGCTCTCCTTGCCGTAGGGGTTGAGGATCACGAACCTGGCCAACTCGGGTGTGGACTTGATCAGCGCCGCAAAGTCATAACGGCCCTGGTGGCGGTTGCGCGGGTGCAGGCTGGCCTTCTCCCGTGGTGCCACGGTCTTGGCCTCGGTGGCGGGCTTGGGCTTCTGGCGGGCGGGTTTGGGCGTGCGAGGGGCGGTCATGGGCGAGTCGATTCGGGGGTGGCTCAAAAGGTGGCGGGCATTGTCCCACATCCAGCCTGGTCTTGAGGCTTGCGCCGATTAAATGTGAGAGCGGGCTCGCTTGCGAAGGCGGTGTGTCAGTTAACCAATGGGCTGTCTGATCCGGCGCTTTCGCGGGCAAGCCCGCTCCCACAATGAATCTTCATCGTCTGATAGAAAGTGCCGGGCATAAAAAAAGAGGTCCGATAGGACCTCCCTTTTCATAGCGAACCGCCGTTACAGGCTGGCAATCCGCGCGTGCTGTTCGGCCAGCTTGCCCAAGGCCTGTTCGGCCTCGGCCAGTTTGGCCCGCTCCTTCTCGATGACGTCGGCCGGGGCCTTGTCGACGAAGCCGGCGTTGGACAGCTTGCCGCCGACGCGCTGCACTTCGCCCTTGAGACGGCCGATTTCCTTGTCCAGGCGCGCCAGTTCGGCAGCCTTGTCGATCAGGCCGGCCATTGGCACCAGCACTTCCATCTCGCCGACCAGGGCGGTGGCCGACAGGGGCGCTTCTTCGCCGGCGGCCAGAACGGTCACCGATTCGAGCTTCGCCAGTTTCTTGAGCAGCGCTTCGTTCTCATTGAGGCGGCGCAGGTCTTCGGCGTTGGCGTTGTTCAGGAACAAAGTCAGCGGCTTGCCCGGACCGATGTTCATTTCGGCGCGGATGTTGCGCAGGCCCAGCATGAAGGTCTTGAGCCACTCGATGTCATCTTCGGCCGCTGGATCGATGCGGGTTTCATTGGCCACCGGCCAAGGTTGCAGCATGATCGTCTTGCCTTCGGCGCCGGCCAGCGGTGCGACGCGCTGCCAGATTTCCTCGGTGATGAACGGCATGAACGGATGCGCCAGGCGCAACGCCACTTCCAGCACGCGCACCAGGGTGCGACGGGTGCCGCGCTGGCGCTCGATCGGTGCGTTCTCGTCCCACAGCACTGGCTTGGACAGTTCCAGGTACCAGTCGCAGTACTGGTTCCAGATGAACTCGTACAGGGCCTGCGCGGCCAGGTCGAAGCGGAACTGTTCCAACTGGCGGGTCACTTCGGCTTCGGTGCGTTGCAGCTGCGAAATGATCCAGCGATCGGCCAGGGTCAGCTCATAGGCTTCGCCGTTCTGGCCGCAGTCTTCGCCCTTATCCAGCACGTAGCGCGCGGCGTTCCAGATCTTGTTGCAGAAGTTGCGATAGCCTTCGACGCGGCCCATGTCGAACTTGATGTCGCGGCCGGTGGACGCCAGGGAGCAGAAGGTGAAGCGCATCGCGTCGGTGCCGAAGCTGGCGATGCCGTCCGGGAATTCTTCGCGGGTCTGCTTCTCGATTTTCTTCAGCAGTTTTGGAGTCGGCTGCATCAGGCCGGTGGTGCGTTTCTCCACCAGCGCTTCCAGGTCGATGCCGTCGATGATGTCCAATGGGTCCAGGACGTTGCCCTTGGACTTGGACATCTTCTGGCCCTGGCCATCGCGCACCAGGCCGTGGACGTAGACCGTCTTGAACGGCACCTGCGGCGTGCCGTCCTCGTTCTTCACCAGGTGCATGGTCAGCATGATCATCCGGGCAACCCAGAAGAAAATGATGTCGAAGCCGGTGACCAGCACGTCGGTGGAGTGGAATTTCTTCAGGAACTCGGTCTGCTGCGGCCAGCCCAGGGTCGAGAACGTCCACAGGCCCGAGCTGAACCAGGTGTCGAGGACGTCGTTGTCCTGTTGCAGGGCCACGTCCGGCCCGAGGTTGTGCTTGGCGCGCACCTCGGCTTCGTCGCGGCCGACATAGACCTTGCCCGACTCGTCATACCAGGCCGGAATACGGTGGCCCCACCACAGCTGGCGGCTGATGCACCAATCCTGGATGTCACGCATCCACGAGAAGTACATGTTTTCGTATTGCTTGGGCACGAACTGGATACGACCGTCTTCGACCGCGGCAATCGCCGGCTCGGCCAAAGGCTTGGTGGACACGTACCACTGGTCGGTCAGCCACGGCTCGATGACGGTGCCGGAGCGGTCGCCTTTGGGCACCTTCAGGGCGTGATCGTCGACGCTGACCAGCAGGCCGGCGGCTTCGAAGGCCGCGACGATCTGCTTGCGCGCTTCGAAGCGGTCGAGGCCGGCGTATTCCGCCGGGATCTGGCCGTTGATGCTTTCGTTCAACGTGCCGTCGAGGTTGAACACCTGGGCAGCCGGCAGGACGTTGGCGTTCTTGTCGAAGATATTGAGCAGCGGCAGGTTGTGGCGCTTGCCGACTTCGTAGTCGTTGAAGTCGTGGGCCGGGGTGATCTTCACGCAGCCGGTGCCGAACTCGGGGTCGCAGTAATCGTCACCGATGATCGGGATGCGACGGCCGACCAGGGGCAGTTCCACGAACTGGCCGATCAGGGCCTTATAGCGCTCGTCGTTCGGGTTCACCGCCACGGCCGAGTCGCCCAGCATGGTTTCCGGACGGGTGGTGGCGACGATCAGGTAATCCTTGCCTTCGGCGGTCTTCGCGCCGTCGGCCAATGGGTACTTCAGGTTCCACAGGAAACCTTTCTCGTCATGGTTCTCCACTTCGAGGTCGGAAATGGCGGTGTGCAGCTTGGTGTCCCAGTTGACCAGGCGCTTGCCGCGATAGATCAGCCCGTCCTCGTGCAAGCGCACGAAGGCTTCCTTCACCGCTTCCGAGAGGCCGTCGTCCATGGTGAAGCGCTCGCGGCTCCAGTCCACGGACGAGCCGAGGCGGCGGATCTGGCGGCTGATGTTGCCACCGGACTCATCCTTCCATTCCCAGACCTTCTCGAGGAATTTTTCGCGGCCCAGGTCATGGCGATTCTGGCCCTGGGCTTCGAGGCGGCGCTCCACCAGCATCTGCGTGGCGATACCGGCGTGGTCGGTGCCCGGCTGCCACAGGGTGTTGCGCCCCTGCATGCGACGGAAACGGATCAGGGCGTCCATGATCGCGTTGTTGAAACCGTGGCCCATGTGCAGGCTGCCGGTGACGTTCGGCGGCGGGATCATGATGGTGTAGGAATCGCCCGCGCCTTGCGGAGCGAAATAATTCTCGGACTCCCAGGTGTTGTACCAGGAAGTTTCAATGGCGTGCGGCTGGTAGGTCTTATCCATGCGCGGCGGGACCCTATTGGCATTTATTCAGGAAAAGCCGGCAAGTATAGCCCTGCGGGCAGAGGCAAGCTATAAGCTGCAAGCTGCAAGAGGAGAAGCTGGCTTTTGCTTTTGCTTTTACTTGCGGCTTAAAGCTTGGCGCTTGTAGCTGCGGCGAGCAGCCGCTCCATCCTGGCATCCAGGCGACGTTTGAGCTCGGTCTCGATGTGCGGGGCGAAGTCGTCGATGACGTCTTGCAGGATCAGTTGCGCGGCGGCGCGCAGTTCGCTGTCCAGGTGCAGCAAGGCATCAGGCCCCTTGGGCTCGGCCTTGGCAGCGGGCTGGGGTTCGGGTTGGCCGTTGATCGGGTCGAACAGCAGCGGGATCTGTTCTTCGTGCGCAGGCTCATGCACGACGGTGTCGGTCAACAGCGGCGGCTGCAGGTTGTCGTCGCCGAGCAACTGGCGGATCGACTCGAGGTCATCCAGCAGGTGCGCGGGCTTTTGCGGTGGTTTTGGAGTGTCCATCGTAGGCTCAGAGTCGCTGTAAACGGTGGTCTTGCAGAGGATAGCCCTGTTCGCGGTAGAAACGGAAACTCTCCCGCGCGGCTTGCCGGATGGCCGGGTCTTCCACCACCACTTCCGCCACCCGGGCGAAGCGCGAGGCGAAGGCCGGTACTTTCAGGTCGAGGTTGACCAGCAGGTCCTGGTGCTGGCCGCAATCGGTCCCCAACCCCAGGACGATCAGCCCTTCGGGCTCGCTCTCGGCCGGGCCGTGGGGCACGAAGCTTTCGCCCTTGAAGGCCCACAGGCGCGCATCGAGGTCGTCGCGCTGGGCGGCATCGCTGCAATGCAGGTAGATGCGGTGGCCCATGCGCCAGGCCTTTTCCGTGAGCTTGCAGGCAAAATCCAGCCGTGCCGACGGATCGGCACTGGGCAGGATGTAGAAATCGACTTTGGTCATTGCGGTTCCTGAGCCGCTGCCGGCGTCACCCGTGGGCAACGCCGGCGACGGTCATTGGTGTCAGGCCTTGGCGCGGTCCAGCAGGTACTGGGTCAGCAGGGGCACAGGACGACCGGTGGCGCCCTTGTCCTTGCCGCCGCTGGTCCAGGCCGTGCCGGCGATGTCCAGGTGCGCCCAGTTCAGGTTCTTGGTGAAGCGCGACAGGAAGCACGCTGCGGTGATGGTCCCGGCTTTCGGGCCACCGATGTTGGCGATGTCGGCGAACGGGCTGTCCAGTTGTTCCTGGTACTCATCGAACAGCGGCAGTTGCCAGGCGCGGTCATCGGCCAGTTGGCCGGCGTTGAGCAGTTGGCCGATCAGCTCGTCGTTGTTGCCCAGAAGCCCGGAAGTATGGGCGCCGAGGGCGACGACGCAGGCGCCGGTCAGGGTCGCGATGTCGATCACCGCCTGCGGCTTGAAGCGCTCGGAGTAGGTGAGGGCGTCGCACAGCACCAGGCGGCCTTCGGCGTCGGTGTTGAGGATCTCGACGGTCTGGCCGCTCATCGTCGTGACGATGTCGCCTGGGCGCGAAGCGGTGCCGCTCGGCATGTTTTCGGCACAGGCCAGGATGCACACCAGGTTGATCGGCAGTTGCAGTTCGAGCACGGCGCGCAGGGTGCCGAACACACTGGCGGCGCCGCCCATGTCGTACTTCATCTCATCCATGCCGGCGCCCGGCTTGAGGCTGATGCCGCCGGTGTCGAAAGTGATGCCCTTGCCGACCAGCGCATACGGCTTCTCGGATTTCTTGCCGCCGTTGTATTGCATGACGATCAGGCGCGGCGGCTGGGCGCTGCCCTGGCCGACGGCGTAGAACGAACCCATGCCCAGGTCCTTGATCTTCTTCTCGTCGAAGACTTCGACCTTCAGGGCCTTGTATTCCTTGCCCAGGGCCTTGGCCTGTTCGCCGAGGAACGTCGGGTGGCAGATGTTCGGCGGCAGGTTGCCCAGATCGCGGGTGAAGGCCATGCCGTTGGCGATCGCGGTGGCGTGGGTCACGGCGCGCTGGACCTCGGCCTGGGCAGCCTTGATGGTCAGCAGGGTGATTTTCTTCAGGGCGCGAGGTTCGGCCTTCTGGCTCTTGAAACGCTCGAACTGATAGTCGCCGTCCACCAGGGTCTCGGCCAGCAGGCGGTTCTTGCCGTAGCTGTCGCGGCCCTTGACCACCAGTTCGTCCAGCGCCAGGGTGGCTTCGCCGCCGCCCAGGCCCTTGAGAGTGCCCAGTGCTGCGGCAATGATCTTGCGGAAGGGACGGTCGCCCAGCTCGGTGTCCTTGCCCACGCCCACCAGCAGCACGCGCTCGGCCTTGAGGTTGGGCAGGCTGTGCAGCAACAGGCTCTGGCCGACCTTGCCGGCCAGGTCGCCGCGCTTGAGCACCGCCGAGATGGCGCCGCCACTCAGGGCGTCGAGCTGGATGGCGACGACGCCGAGCTTGCGGTTTTCGCCGACGGCAACCACCAGTGTGGCGGTTTTCAACGTTTCTGGGCTGACGCTTTTTACAACCAGTTCCATGTCCGGATCCCTGAGTGATTGGTCAAGATGCCAGGCGCTGACTGTGGCGAGGGAGCAAGCTCGCTCGCCACAGTCCTGAGTGAAGCAGTCACGGTCGCGCCGGCGACAAAGGCCGCAGTTTGAACCCCGGCGCCCGAGCCTGACAACCCTCGGCGACGCTAACTTCACGGCTTTAAGCAGCGGCTTAAAGCGTGCGAAGTGACAGGCGCCTCCAATCACAGGATAATGCGGCTCTTTTTTCGGCGGCGCGCTGTGGTGGGCCGGCTCGATCTGTTCGCTTGTTTGGCCACCTTAGGTTTTTGTCTGAAAAGTCGCGCAGGCACTTTTCGTGCAAACCCTAGCCTGACAATCCTGGAGTGTCTGGTGTGATCGTCTTTCGTTATCTATCCCGCGAAGTCCTGCTGACCCTGAGCGCGGTCAGCGCCGTGCTGCTGGTCATCATCATGAGCGGGCGCTTCATCAAATACCTTGCGCAGGCGGCTTCCGGTGCCCTGGACCCGGGTTCCCTGTTCCTGATCATGGGGTTCCGCCTGCCGGGCTTCCTGCAACTGATCCTGCCGCTGGGCTTGTTCCTCGGTATCCTGCTGGCCTACGGCCGCCTGTACCTGGACAGCGAGATGACCGTGCTCTCGGCCACCGGCATGAGCCAGCAACGCCTGTTTCGCATGACGCTTTTCCCGGCCACGGTGGTCGCGCTGTTGGTGGCGTGGCTGAGCCTGAGCCTGTCGCCCCAGGGCGCCAACCAGTTCCAGTTGCTGATCAACCAGCAGGACGCGATGACCGAATTCGACACCCTGGTGCCGGGGCGCTTCCAGGCGCTGCGCGACGGGACGCGGGTCACCTATACCGAACAGCTGTCGGACGACCGGATCAACCTGGCCGGCGTCTTCATCACGCAAAAGAACCTGTCTTCCGACGGTAGCAAGGACCGCGGCATTTCCGTGCTGGTGGCCGAGAAGGGCAAGCAGCAGATCAGCCCCGAGGGCAATCGCTACCTGATCCTGGAAAACGGCTACCGCTACGACGGCAAACCGGGGCAGGCCGACTACCGGGCCGTGAAGTACGACACCTATGGCGTGTTGCTGCCCAAGCCCGAAGTCAGCGAAGAAGTCACCGACCGCGACGCCATGCCCACCGCCAGCCTGCTGGGCAGCGATGACATTCGCGCCCGTACCGAGCTGCAATGGCGCCTGTCGCTGCCGCTGCTGGTGTTTATCGTGACCCTCATGGCGGTCCCGCTGGCGCGGGTCAACCCACGCCAGGGTCGTTTCCTCAAGTTGCTGCCGGCGATTCTCCTGTATATGGCTTACCTGACCATCCTGATTTCCGCCCGCAGTGCCCTGGAGAAAGGCAAGATCCCGCCCACGCTGGGTCTGTGGTGGGTGCATGGGATATTCCTGGCCATTGGCCTGGGGCTGCTCTATTGGGAGCCATTGCGCCTGAAGCTGGCCAGTCGTTGCAGCGCGCTGGAGGTGGCCCGTGGTTAAACTCGACCGCTACATCGGCAGCAGCGTGTTCATGGCGATCCTCGCGGTACTGGGGATCATCCTTGGCCTGGCGACCCTGTTTGCGTTCATCGACGAGATGAGCGACGTCAGTGACACCTACACCCTGGTAGACGTGGCCAGCTACGTGCTTCTGACCGCGCCACGCCGGCTCTACGACATGCTGCCGATGGCCGCGCTGATCGGTTGCCTGATCGGCCTGGGCAGCCTGGCCAGCAACAGCGAACTGACCATCATGCGCGCCGCGGGCGTGTCCATCGGTCGGATCGTCTGGGCGGTGATGAAGCCGATGCTGGTGCTGATGCTGGTGGGGGTGCTGATCGGTGAGTACATCGCCCCGGCCACCGAGAACACGGCCCAGGCCAATCGCTCCCTGGCCCAGGGCGGCGGCGACGCGCAAAGCGCCAAGCATGGCCTGTGGCACCGCCAGGGCGACGAGTTCATCCATATCAACTCGGTGCAACCCAACGGCATCCTCTATGGCGTGACCCGCTACCGGTTCGACGACCAGCGGCACATGCTTTCGTCGAGCTTTGCCAAGAAGGCCAACTTTGCCGAGGACCACTGGCAACTGAGCGACGTCACCACCACCCTGTTCCACGACAAGCGCACCGAAGTGGTTGCCGCGGCGCAAGAGCGCTGGGACGTGTCCATCAGCCCGCAATTGCTCAGTACCGTGGTGATGGCGCCCGAATCCCTGTCGATCACCGGTTTGTGGGGCTATATCCACTACCTGGCCGACCAGGGCCTTAACAACGGCCGCTACTGGCTGGCTTTTTGGGTCAAGGTGTTGCAGCCGCTGGTGACCGCCGCGCTGGTGTTGATGGCGATTTCCTTCATCTTCGGCCCGTTGCGCTCGGTGACCCTTGGTCAGCGGGTGTTTACCGGTGTGCTGGTGGGCTTCACCTTCCGCATCGCCCAGGACCTGCTCGGCCCGTCGAGCCTGGTGTTCGGCTTCTCGCCGCTGTTCGCGGTGCTGGTACCGGCAGGCGTGTGCGCCCTGGCCGGGCTCTGGCTGCTGCGCCGGGCGGGTTGATTCAAACTCAAGGCGAGCGGGCTTCTGTGGCGAGGGAGCTTGCTCCCGCTGGGCTGCGCAGCAGCCCCAGGATCTATCAGCCGCAGGGGGCCGCTTCGCAGCCCGGCGGGAGCAAGCTCCCTCACAACAAACGCTCATCGACAGGCGAACGTGACGCTCGCGCGGTCTATCAGGTACAATCGCCGGCTATTTTTCGGCGGGCTATGCCTGCAGCCTTTTTGAGTGTTGACCCGTGAGTGATTTGAGTCATATCCGCAATTTCTCCATCATCGCCCACATTGACCATGGCAAGTCGACGCTGGCCGATCGCTTCATCCAGATCTGCGGCGGCCTGGCCGAGCGTGAAATGGAAGCCCAGGTGCTCGACTCCATGGACCTCGAGCGTGAGCGCGGGATCACCATCAAGGCCCACAGCGTTACCCTTTACTACAAGGCTCGCGACGGCATCACCTATCAACTGAACTTCATCGATACCCCCGGCCACGTTGACTTCACCTATGAAGTCAGCCGGTCGCTGGCGGCCTGTGAAGGTGCGCTGCTGGTGGTCGATGCCGGCCAGGGCGTCGAGGCACAGTCGGTCGCCAACTGCTACACGGCCATCGAGCAGGGCCTGGAAGTCATGCCGGTGCTGAACAAGATCGACTTGCCCCAGGCCGATCCGGACCGTGTGAAGGAAGAAATCGAGAAAGTCATCGGCATCGATGCCACCGACGCCGTGACGTGCAGTGCCAAGACCGGCCTGGGCGTGGACGAAGTGCTCGAGCGCCTGGTAGCCACCATTCCCGCGCCGACCGGCAACATCGAAGATCCGCTGCAAGCGCTGATCATCGACTCCTGGTTCGACAACTACCTGGGCGTGGTCTCCCTGGTTCGCGTGCGCCAAGGCCGCGTGAAGAAGGGCGACAAGATCCTGGTCAAGTCCACCGGCAAGATCCACCTGGTGGACAGCGTCGGCGTATTCAACCCGAAACACACTGCTACCACCGACCTCAAGGCCGGTGAAGTGGGCTTCATCATCGCGGGCATCAAGGACATCCACGGGGCGCCGGTCGGCGATACCCTGACCTTGAGTTCCACCCCCGACGTCGATGTGCTGCCCGGCTTCAAGCGTATCCAGCCTCAGGTCTATGCCGGTCTGTTCCCGGTCAGCTCCGACGACTTCGAGGATTTCCGCGAAGCCCTGCAAAAGCTGACCCTGAACGACTCGTCCCTGCAATACACCCCGGAAAGCTCCGACGCCCTGGGCTTCGGCTTCCGTTGCGGGTTCCTGGGCATGCTGCACATGGAGATCATCCAGGAGCGCCTGGAGCGCGAATACGACCTGGACCTGATCACCACGGCCCCGACGGTGATTTTCGAGCTGTTGCTCAAGAACGGTGAAACCATCTACGTCGACAACCCGTCCAAGCTTCCGGACCTGTCGGCGATCGAGGACATGCGTGAGCCGATCGTGCGGGCCAACATCCTTGTGCCTCAGGAGCACCTGGGTAACGTCATTACCCTGTGCATTGAAAAGCGTGGCGTGCAGCACGACATGCTGTTCCTCGGTTCGCAGGTCCAGGTGACCTACGACCTGCCGATGAACGAAGTGGTGTTGGACTTCTTCGATCGCCTGAAATCCACCAGTCGCGGCTATGCTTCGCTGGACTATCATTTCGATCGTTACCAATCGGCTAATCTGGTGAAGCTGGATGTGCTGATCAACGGTGAGAAAGTCGATGCCCTGGCATTGATCGTGCACCGTGACAACGCGCACTACAAAGGTCGTGCATTGACCGAGAAGATGAAGGAACTGATTCCGCGGCAGATGTTCGACGTGGCAATCCAGGCCGCCATTGGCGGGCAGATTGTGGCGCGTACAACCGTCAAGGCGCTCAGAAAGAACGTATTGGCCAAGTGCTACGGTGGCGACGTCAGCCGTAAGCGCAAGCTGTTGGAAAAGCAAAAGGCCGGTAAAAAACGCATGAAGCAGGTCGGTAACGTGGAAATTCCACAGGAAGCCTTCCTTGCAGTGCTCAGGTTGGAATAGTTAGGTCCTATGTCGCTAAATTTCCCGCTGTTGCTGGTTATCGCCGTGTTTGTCTGCGGCTTGTTGGCGTTGCTTGATCTGTTGTTCCTGGCGCCCCGGCGCCGGGCGGCCATTGCCTCTTATCAGGGCAGCGTCAGCCAGCCTGACGGTGTGGTGGTCGAGAAACTCAACAAGGAACCGCTGCTGGTCGAATACGGCAAGTCGTTCTTCCCGGTGCTGTTCATTGTGCTGGTGCTGCGTTCGTTCCTGGTGGAACCGTTCCAGATCCCGTCCGGCTCGATGAAGCCGACCCTGGACGTGGGCGACTTCATCCTGGTGAACAAGTTTTCCTACGGGATCCGCCTGCCGGTGATCGACAAGAAGGTCATCGAGGTGGGTGACCCGCAACGCGGCGATGTGATGGTGTTCCGCTTCCCGAGCGACCCGAACGTCAACTACATCAAGCGGGTGGTAGGCCTGCCAGGCGACACGATCCGCTACACCGCCGACAAGCGCCTGTTCGTCAACGGCGAATCGGTGGCCGAACAGTTGCTCGGCTCCGAGCCGGGCACCTTGGGCAGCGCCGAGCTGTACAAGGAAAAACTCGGCGCGGTCGAGCACCTGATCCGCAAGGAGATGAGCCGCTATCGCGCGACGCCGGACCATTCGTGGACCGTGCCGGCGGGGCACTATTTCATGATGGGTGACAACCGCGACAACTCCAACGACAGCCGGTACTGGGATGATCCGAACATTCCCAAGGACCTGCTGGGCATGGTCCCCGACCGCAATATCGTCGGCAAGGCCTTTGCAGTCTGGATGAGCTGGCCGGAACCCAAACTCAGCCACCTGCCGAATTTCTCGCGGGTTGGCCTGATCAAGTAATCCCACACGGCGCTGTTGAACACAGCGCCGAATGCATTTCTGGAGCCTGCATAAGGCTGCCCGAAAGCTTGAAGCCAACGATAGTCAGGACGTTATTTTTGAACACAGCGTTAATTGTCCCAAGCCAACGGCGCTTTGCCGGCCTGGCAGTGGAATCCAGCCACGAACTCTACGTGGGTAAACCGTGAGCGTTTCTCTAAGCCGTCTCGAGCGCCAGCTCGGCTATACCTTCAAGGATCCGGAGTTGATGCTCCTGGCCCTCACTCACCGCAGTTTTGCCGGTCGCAACAATGAGCGCCTGGAATTCCTCGGTGATGCGATCCTCAACTTCGTCGCCGGCGAGGCGCTGTTCGAGCGCTTCCCGCTGGCCCGTGAAGGCCAGTTGTCGCGTTTGCGCGCGCGCCTGGTAAAAGGTGAGACCCTGGCCGTGCTGGCCCGTGGTTTCGACTTGGGTGACTACCTGCGCCTGGGTTCCGGTGAGTTGAAAAGTGGTGGTTTTCGCCGCGAGTCGATCCTCGCCGATGCCTTGGAAGCGTTGATTGGCGCGATCTACCTGGACGCCGGCATGGAAAAGGCTCGCGAGCGCGTGCTGGCCTGGTTGACCTCCGAGATCGACAGCCTGACGCTGGTGGACACCAACAAGGACCCGAAGACGCGCCTGCAGGAGTTTTTGCAGTCGCGCAGTTGCGAGCTGCCGCGCTACGAAGTCGTGGATATCCAGGGCGAGCCGCATTGCCGAACTTTCTTCGTCGAATGCGAAGTTGTCTTACTGAATGAAAAAAGCCGAGGCCAGGGTGTGAGTCGTCGTATTGCCGAACAGGTAGCGGCCGCCGCAGCACTGATTGCCCTGGGCGTGGAGAATGGCAATGACTGATACAACCCTGACCCGTTGCGGCTATGTCGCCATTGTTGGCCGGCCGAACGTGGGCAAGTCCACATTGCTGAACCACATCCTCGGGCAGAAGCTGGCGATCACCTCGCGCAAGCCCCAGACCACCCGCCACAACATGCTGGGCATCAAGACCGAAGGCGCCGTGCAGGCGATCTACGTCGACACCCCTGGCATGCACAAGGGCGGCGAGAAGGCGTTGAACCGCTACATGAACAAAACGGCGTCGGCGGCGTTGAAAGACGTCGACGTGGTGATCTTCGTGGTCGACCGCACCAAGTGGACCGAAGAAGACCAGATGGTCCTCGAACGCGTCCAGTACGTGACCGGTCCCTTGATCGTGGCGCTGAACAAGACCGATCGCATCGAGGACAAGGCCGAGCTGATGCCGCACCTGACCTGGTTGCAGGAACAACTGCCCAACGCCCAGATCATCCCGATCTCGGCCCAGCACGGCCATAACCTCGACGCGCTGGAGCGGGTGATCGCCGAACACCTGCCGGAAAACGATCACTTCTTCCCGGAAGACCAGATCACCGACCGCAGCAGCCGTTTCCTGGCCGCCGAGCTGGTGCGCGAGAAAATCATGCGCCAGATGGGCGCCGAGCTGCCGTACCAGATCACCGTCGAGATCGAAGAGTTCAAGCAGCAAGGCAAGACCCTGCACATCCACGCCTTGATCCTCGTCGAACGTGACGGCCAGAAGAAAATCATCATTGGCGACAAGGGCGAGCGCATCAAGCGCATCGGCACCGAGGCGCGCAAGGACATGGAGCTGCTGTTCGACTCCAAGATCATGCTCAACCTGTGGGTCAAGGTGAAGGGTGGTTGGTCGGACGACGAGCGGGCGTTGCGCTCGCTGGGTTACGGCGACCTTTAATCCGTCCGGCCGTACGCCACGGACCTTGTGGGAGCGGGCTTGCTCGCGAATGCGTCCTGTCAGTCGACATCATTGTTAACTGATACACCGCCTTCGCGAGCAAGCCCGCTCCCACATTGGTTTGGGTTGTTATACAAACGTGCTCCGTCAGCGAGACTTCAACTTCCATGTCCTCCAGCCCACCCATCGCCCAATCCGCCTACGTCCTGCATTCGCGCGCCTACCGCGAAAGCAGCGCCCTGGTGGACTTCCTCACGCCGCAAGGGCGGCTGCGGGCGGTGTTGCGTGGGGCTCGGGGCAAGGCCGGGACCCTGGCGCGGCCGTTCGTGCCGCTGGAAGTCGAATTGCGCGGTCGGGGCGAGTTGAAGAATGTCGGGCGCATGGAAAGCCAGGGCGTTGCCGCCTGGCTCAATGGCGAGGCGTTGTTCAGCGGCCTGTACCTCAATGAATTGCTGATCCGCCTGCTGCCCGCCGAAGATCCCCATCCCGCGGTCTTCGACCACTACGCCGCGACCCTGCTAGCCCTCGCCGAAGGCCGCCCGCTGGAGCCGCTGTTGCGCTCGTTCGAATGGCGGCTGCTGGATGACCTTGGCTATGGTTTTGCCCTGGACACCGACCTGCATGGCGCGCCCATCGCGGCCGACGGCCTGTACCGCTTGCAAGTGGATGCCGGCCTCGAGCAGGTCTACCTGTTGCAACCGGGCTTGTTCAACGGCGCCGAACTGTTGGCCATGGCCGAAGCCGATTGGACCGCGCCAGGCGCCTTGTCGGCGGCCAAGCGTCTGATGCGCCAGGCCCTGGCGGTTCACCTGGGTGGCAAACCGCTGGTCAGTCGCGAGTTGTTTCGCAAGCCTTGATCAACCCGTATGCTGTGGGCCGTCCATTAGCCCATTCAGGAGCGCTTTTTCGTGAGCACCAGCCAACGCATTCTTCTCGGCGTGAACATCGACCATGTCGCCACCCTCCGCCAGGCCCGGGGTACGCGCTACCCGGATCCGGTCAAGGCCGCACTGGACGCCGAAGAGGCGGGCGCCGACGGCATCACCGTGCACCTGCGGGAGGATCGCCGGCATATCCAGGAGCGCGACGTACTGCTGCTCAAGGATGTGCTGCAAACCCGCATGAATTTCGAGATGGGCGTGACCGAGGAAATGATGGCGTTCGCCGAGCGCATCCGCCCGGCGCACATCTGCCTGGTGCCTGAGACGCGCCAGGAACTGACCACCGAAGGCGGCCTGGACGTGGCGGGGCAGGAAGCGCGGATCAAGGCGGCGGTGGAGCGGCTGGCGAAGACCGGTGCCGAGGTGTCGTTGTTTATCGACGCCGACGAGCGGCAGATCGAAGCCTCCCGACGTGTCGGCGCCCCGGCCATCGAACTGCACACTGGCCGCTATGCCGACGCCGAAACCCCGTCCGCCGTGGCCGATGAGCTGCGGCGGGTAGCCGATGGCGTCACCTTCGGCCTGGCCCAGGGCCTGATCGTCAACGCCGGCCACGGCCTGCACTACCACAACGTTGAGGCCGTGGCGGCCATCAAGGGCATCAACGAGCTGAACATCGGCCACGCGCTGGTGGCCCACGCGCTGTTCGTCGGGTTCAAGTCGGCGGTCTCGGAAATGAAAGCGCTGATCCTGGCGGCTGCTAAGGCCTGATGCCACCACATAACTCAATATGCCTGCTTATTTAAGGCCTGCTTGATTCATTGTGGCGAGGGGATTTATCCCCGTTGGGCTGCGAAGCAGCCCTAAAATCTGGCGCCTCGGTGTGTCAGGCAGATTGAGTTGACAGCTTTGGGGCTGCTTCGCAGCCCAACGGGGATAAATCCCCTCGCCACAGATTCATCACAGCATCAGGGATTGTGTGGGGCTTTCAGAGCGGCGGGGTTTCCTGGTTCGGCTTGCTCTTGTCGACGCCCGGTACGTGCAGGTTGCCCTCGGCCACCTGGTTGCCTTCGAGCTGCGGCTGCGTGACCCAGGTCAGGATGTCGTAGTAGCGCCGGATGTTCGCCACGAAATGCACGGGTTCGCCGCCTCGGGCGTAGCCGTAGCGGGTCTTGCTGTACCACTGCTTCTGCGACAGGCGCGGCAGGATTTTCTTCACGTCCAGCCACTTGTTCGGGTTCAGCCCTTCCTTGGCCGCCAGCTTGCGGGCGTCGTCCAGGTGACCGCTGCCGACGTTGTAGGCGGCGAGGGCGAACCAGGTGCGGTCCGGTTCTTCGATGCTCTCGTCCAGTTGGTCCTTCATGTAGGCCAGGTACTTGGCGCCCCCCATGATGCTTTGCTTGGGGTCCAGGCGGTTGGATACGCCCATGGCCTGGGCCGTGTTCTGGGTCAGCATCATCAGGCCGCGCACGCCGGTCTTGGACGTGACCGCCGGTTGCCACAGCGATTCCTGGTAGCCGATTGCCGCCAGCAGGCGCCAGTCGACCTTTTCCTGCTTGGCGTAGGTCTTGAAGTGTTGCTCGTACTTGGGCAGCCGTTGCTGCAGATGCTGGGCGAAAGTGGTGGCGCCCATGTAGCCGAGAACATCGACGTGCCCGTAGTAACGATCCTTGAGGCGCTGCAAGGTGCCGTTCTTCTGCACCTTGTCGAGGTAGCTGTTGATCTCGTTGAGCAGGCTGTTGTCTTCACCGGGGGCCACCGCCCAGCTCTGGCTGCGAGCGTCGCCCAGGTCGAAGGCCACGCGCACGTTGGGGAAGTACACCTGGTTCATCGCCACTTCGTTGGAGTCCACCAGGGTCAGGTCGATCTGGCCCTCGTCGACCATGCGCAGCAGGTCGACCACCTCCACGGCGTCGGACTCTTCGTATTCGATGCCGGGGTATTGCTGTTTCAACTGCGCCAGCTGCTCGGCGTGGGTGCTGCCCTTGAGCACCATGATTTTCTTGCCCGCCAGGGCCGCTGCGTCGGTGGGGCGCGACTGGCCGTTGCGGTAGATGACCTGGGGCGTGACCTCCAGGTAGGCGTGGGAAAACCGCACCTGTTTCTTGCGTGGCTCGCTGCTGACCAGGCCTGCGGCGGCCAGCACCGGGCCGTTGGGCTTGCCGATCTGGCTGAACAGGTCGTCGAGGTTGTCGGCGGTCTCGATCTTCAGCTCCACCCCCAAATCGTCGGCGAAGCGCTTCACCAGCTCGTATTCGAAGCCGGTTTCACCGTTGCGATCCTCAAAGTAGGTGGCGGGGCTGTTCCGGGTGATCACCCGCAGCACGCCATCCTCCTTTACGCGCTCCAGTGTGTTGGGTTTCTCAACACAACCACTGAGCACCAGGAAGAGTCCGGTTGCGATCAGCCACTTGGCATATCGCGGACGCAAAGCCGTTGGGGAAAACATCTGCGCAGTATACGCAAACGGCCCTTACCGCCATATCTCGACAGCAAATGGCCAGTCTGCTAGCGATTGCAAAACATGTCCGCAACTCAGGCCGGCCGGCGCGCGGCGGGTTTTATGGCACTGAAAAAAATCTCTGCACGAACATTGGAACGTGCGTCCAATCCGGTTTTTCGGGCAAAGACCGACATTCGGGGCGCATCCGGGGTGCCGTTTCGGGTGCCGTTGCCGGCGGTTTAGGCTAGAATGCACGGCCTCAAAGCACACCCCCTTCCCGAGGCTGTCCCGAAGATGTTGATCCTGCGCGGCGCTCCTGCCCTTTCTGCCTTTCGCCACAGCAAACTTCTTGAGCAACTGGGCCGATGCGTCCCGGCTGTCAGCGGCTTGTATGCTGAATTCGCTCACTTCGCCGAAGTCACCGGCGCTTTGACCGGCGACGAACAGCAGGTGCTCGCGCGCCTTCTGAAGTACGGTCCCAGTGTTCCCGTCCAGGAGCCCACCGGCCGCCTGTTCCTGGTACTGCCACGGTTCGGCACCATTTCGCCGTGGTCGAGCAAGGCCAGTGACATCGCCCGCAACTGTGGCCTGGCGAAAGTCCAGCGCCTGGAGCGCGGCATTGCCTTCTATGTCACCGGTGAGTTCAGCGAGGCCGACGCCCGGCTGATCGCCGAGAACCTGCATGACCGCATGACCCAGATCGTACTGGGCAACCTGGAAGAGGCCGCCGGCCTGTTCAGCCACGCCGAGCCCAAGCCACTGACCGCCATCGACGTGCTGGGCGGCGGGCGCGCCGCGTTGGAAAAAGCCAACGCCGAACTGGGCCTGGCCCTGGCCGAAGACGAGATCGATTACCTGGTCAACGCCTTCCAGGGCCTGCAGCGCAACCCCCACGACATCGAACTGATGATGTTCGCCCAGGCCAACTCCGAGCACTGCCGCCACAAGATCTTCAACGCCAGTTGGGACATCGACGGCCAGAGCCAGGAAAAAAGCCTGTTCGGCATGATCAAGAACACCTACCAGATGCACAGCGAAGGCGTGCTGTCTGCTTATAAGGACAACGCCTCGGTCATCGTCGGCAGTGTGGCCGGCCGCTTCTTCCCGGACCCCGAGACCCGCCAGTACGGCGCGGTCCAAGAGCCGGTGCACATCCTGATGAAGGTCGAGACCCACAACCACCCGACCGCGATTGCCCCGTTCCCGGGCGCGTCCACCGGTTCCGGTGGCGAGATCCGCGACGAAGGCGCCACGGGTCGCGGTGCCAAGCCCAAGGCTGGCCTGACCGGTTTCACCGTGTCGAACCTGCAGATCCCGGGCTTCGAACAACCGTGGGAAAAGCCCTACGGCAAGCCTGAGCGCATCGTCAACGCCCTCGACATCATGATCGAAGGCCCCCTGGGGGGCGCTGCGTTCAACAACGAATTCGGCCGTCCGGCGCTCACCGGTTATTTCCGCACCTTCGAACAATCCATCGCCACCCCGCGCGGTGAAGAAGTGCGCGGCTACCACAAGCCGATCATGCTCGCCGGCGGCATGGGCAACATCCGCGCCGAACACGTGCAGAAAGGCGAGATCGTGGTCGGCTCCAAGCTGATCGTCCTCGGTGGCCCGGCCATGCTCATCGGCCTGGGCGGCGGCGCTGCGTCCTCGATGGCCACCGGCACCAGTTCGGCGGACCTGGACTTCGCCTCGGTCCAACGGGAAAACCCGGAAATGGAACGCCGTTGCCAGGAAGTCATCGACCGTTGCTGGCAGCTGGGCGACAAGAACCCCATCAGCTTCATCCACGACGTCGGCGCGGGCGGCCTGTCCAACGCCTTCCCGGAGCTGGTCAACGACGGCGGCCGTGGTGGCCGCTTCGAATTGCGCAACATTCCAAACGACGAGCCGGGCATGGCCCCGCACGAAATCTGGAGCAACGAATCCCAGGAGCGTTATGTCCTGGCGGTCGGCCCGGCCGACTTCGACCGCTTCAAGGCCATCTGCGAGCGCGAGCGCTGCCCGTTCGCCGTGGTCGGCGAAGCCACCGCCGAGCCGCAACTGACCGTGACCGACAGCCACTTCGGCAACAGCCCGGTGGACATGCCGCTGGAAGTGCTGTTGGGCAAGGCCCCGCGCATGCACCGTTCGGCCGTTCGCGAAACCGAGCTGGGCGATGACTTCGACCCGTCCACTCTCGACCTCGCCGACTCCATCGAGCGCGTCCTGCATCACCCGGCCGTGGCAAGCAAGAGCTTCCTGATCACCATCGGCGACCGCACCATCACCGGCCTCGTGGCCCGCGACCAGATGGTCGGCCCGTGGCAAGTACCGGTGGCCGACGTCGCCGTGACCGCCACCAGCTTCGACGTCTACACCGGTGAAGCCATGGCCATGGGCGAGCGCACGCCGCTGGCGCTGCTGGACGCCCCGGCGTCGGGCCGCATGGCCATCGGCGAGGCCCTGACCAACCTCGCGGCCTCGCGCATTGGCAAGATCTCCGACATCAAGCTGTCGGCCAACTGGATGTCCGCCGCCGGTCATCCGGGCGAAGACGCCCGCCTGTACGACACCGTCAAGGCCGTCGGCATGGAGCTGTGCCCTGAGTTGGGCATCACCATCCCGGTGGGCAAGGACTCCATGTCCATGGCCACGCGCTGGAAAGACGAAGGCGTGGACAAGAGCGTGACCTCGCCGCTGTCGCTGATCGTGACCGGTTTTGCCCCGGTGACCGATGTCCGCCAGACCCTGACCCCGCAACTGCGCATGGACAAGGGCACCACCGACCTGATCCTGATCGACCTGGGCCGTGGCCAGAACCGCATGGGCGCCTCGATCCTGGCCCAGGTGCATGGCAAGCTCGGCAAGCAGGCACCGGACGTTGACGATGCCGAAGACCTGAAGGCGTTCTTCGCCGTGATCCAGGGCCTCAACGCCGACGGTCATCTGCTGGCCTACCACGACCGTTCCGACGGCGGCTTGCTGACCACTGTGATGGAAATGGCCTTCGCCGGTCATTGCGGCCTGAACCTGACCCTCGACAGCGTGGCCGAGTCCGCCAGCGAAATCCCGGCCATCCTGTTCAACGAAGAGCTCGGTGCGGTGATCCAGGTGCGCCAGGACGCCACCCCGGACATCCTCGCCCAGTTCAGCGCCGCCGGCCTGGCCGAGTGCGTCTCGGTGATCGGCCAGCCGATCAACAACGCGCACATCGACATCACCTTCAACGGCGACACCGTCTTTGAAGGCCAGCGCCGCCTGTTGCAGCGCCAGTGGGCTGAAACCAGCTACCAGATCCAGCGCCTGCGGGACAACGCCGAGTGCGCCGAGCAGGAATTCGACGCGCTGCTGGAAGAAGACAACCCGGGGCTGAGCGCCAAGCTCAGCTACGACGTCAACCAGGACGTGGCCGCGCCCTACATCAAGAAAGGCATTCGCCCACAGGTGGCGGTACTGCGTGAGCAGGGCGTCAACGGCCAGGTGGAAATGGCGGCGGCGTTCGACCGTGCCGGTTTCAACGCGATCGACGTGCACATGAGCGACATCCTCGCCGGTCGTGTCGACCTGAACGACTTCAAGGGCCTGGTTGCCTGTGGCGGTTTCTCCTACGGTGACGTGCTGGGGGCCGGCGAAGGCTGGGCCAAGTCGGCGCTGTTCAACAGCCGCGCCCGTGATGCGTTCCAGGGCTTCTTCGAGCGCAACGACAGCTTCACCCTCGGTGTGTGCAACGGTTGCCAGATGATGTCCAACCTGCACGAGCTGATCCCCGGCAGCGAGTTCTGGCCGCACTTCGTGCGCAACCGTTCCGAGCAGTTCGAGGCCCGCGTGGCGATGGTCCAAGTGCAGGAGTCGAATTCGATCTTCCTGCAGGGCATGGCCGGCTCGCGCATGCCGATCGCCATCGCCCATGGCGAAGGCCATGCGGAATTCGAAAGCGAAGAGGCGTTGCTCGAAGCCGACTTGTCCGGTTGCGTGTCGCTGCGTTTTGTCGACAACCACGGCAAGGTCACCGAAACCTACCCGGCCAACCCGAACGGTTCGCCGCGCGGGATCACTGGCCTGACCAGCCGCGACGGCCGTGTGACCATCATGATGCCGCACCCTGAGCGTGTTTTCCGCGCGGTGCAGAACTCGTGGCGTTCGGACGACTGGAACGAAGACGCGCCATGGATGCGCATGTTCCGCAACGCCCGCGTCTGGGTGAACTAAAGGCGTGTACAAACTCTGCTTCTTCGTCCCGGCCAGCCATGTGGACGAGGTCAAAAGCGCCGTATTCGCTGCCGGTGGCGGGCGAATCGGCGACTATGATCACTGTGCCTGGCAAGTGCTGGGCCTGGGCCAGTTTCGCCCGTTGGGCGGCAGCCAGCCGTTCATTGGCGAGGCGGGGCAGGTTGAGCAGGTCGAGGAGTGGAAGGTGGAGCTGGTTGTCGCTGATGAGTTGATTCGTGGGGTAGTGGAGGCTTTGAAACAGAGCCATCCCTACGAGACGCCGGCGTATGAGGTGTGGCGGTTGGAAGATTTTTGATCTTCCTACGCTTGAATCGCTTAAATGAAAAACCCGCTGAGTAGATCGGCGGGTTTTTTATTGGGGGCGAGATTTGGGTGTATATCCGTTGCTGCGGTCATGGCTGCTTAGGGTTCCGCCCTTACGGCGGGTCACTTTTGGAAGAGCGCCAAAAGTAACCAAAAGCGCTTTGCCCCACCACTCGGCACCTCGCCCAGGCGAGGTGCCGAGTGGTGGGGCCAGCGTTCTTTGCTTACTTTCTTCTGGGCCGGCATTCCGGGGCGTTTGAAAGAAAGTAAGTCGCCGTAAGGGCGAAACCGCCAGCAGCCATTACCGCAGCAACGGATATGCCCCCGTATGAAACATCCGCAACCAGGCAATTGGTCTGTCAGACGCACCGAAGTTTCCGACAAGTTTTTAAGGTTGTCCCTCGGAAGCGAGGGCTCTAGCTTTCGGGGCCCGTCTCCAAGCGCATGGATCGCCTATTAGTCTTTGGCAAGGCTGAGTGGCAGATCCAGGTTTCAAGGAGCAACACCAGCCTCTGAGGTTCAAACATGGAAATGCCGGAAATGATCACTCCTCGCCTCAATACCCGCACCGCGCTGGGGCAGGCTTTGGTTTCAATGTTCAAGTCCGTCGAAGCAGAGCTGACATCTGAGAGTGCAAAACCAGGGGCGGTTAAAGTCATGGTATTTGGTGGATGCGCAGTGCACCTCTATACAAATCATCGTGTTTCCACGGACGTTGACGCGGAAATCTATGAGGCCAGCCTTCCGGACGGTTTTGATCTTCGAATGCTGCTCGCGCAAGTGCCCGAGCAATTTCGCGACGAGAAATCCGGTCGATTGATGGAGCTAAACTACGACCTCCAATACAACACCAGCTTTGGTCCAATTCACGAGGACTACTGGGTTCGAAGCCTTCCCTTTGAAGAGTTCCCTGTCGAGTCTCCTTTGCATGTTCACATTGCCGCTCCGATCGATATTGCGATTTCAAAGCTGGGTAGGGCAACGGATCAAGATATTGGCGACATCATGGCGCTTATGAGGGCTGGCTTCATTTTATCTTCCGAGCTGCGTCGACTGGCGCTGCAGGCAATTGACGTATATGTTGGCAACAAAGAGCCTCCAACCTCTGTTCTTAACCACATTTTGCAAAATTATTTGGAGGATACAGATGACGAAGCCTGCTAACGGCCAAGTCCTCTCGGCCGCTCTGGACACATTGGTCAAGAACCCATTGGATCACGCAGACGATGCTGCGCTTGTGAGCATGGCCAAGGCTGTCTGGTATTCCAGCGCGGATTTAATAAGCGCAGCCCAAGCTTTCCTGAGCCAACACACTGATGAGGTCGAGCAGCGTCGAGCAGGATATTTGCTCGAACGACTCACCCGTTTTTCGTGTGTCACGGACAGTCGTGCGTTGGAAGTTTTCAATGCCCTAGAGCTGTTCTTGCGCTCGACACCCAAGCAAGCCATTACCTCACAGACTGCTGTCGCGCTTCGCAAGCGCCGTGATGAACTGGCTCTTTCTTGGGGGTTAAAGGAAGGTCTTGGTTTGAAGGTGCAAACCCTTTTGCCTTTTCAGACTCGGCATTATGAGGCTGAGCAGCGGGCAGCGTTTGTTTGAATCCAAATCACCAATGAAAACCGGCCTAGGCCGGTTTTTTGTTGTGTGAATACTTGTCCATTGGTCTGTCAGGCGCACCGAAGTTTCCGACAAGTTTTAAGGTTGTCCCTCGGAAGCGAGGGCTCTAGCCTTTGGATGTCGCTGCCAATTTCAGCGACCGGGTTTGACCGTCCGAAAACACAAGGGGCAATAGGCCCGGACAATTTGTCCTGGGCTCCATTAATAAAAGGAGCTTCCATTGAAAAATAATTCTGACATTCCAAACCCGGCATCCACCTTCCCCTACGGCGACTACGCCCCCGAAAAACTGAAGGAAGCCGCCGACCGAGCGATGGACCATTACCTCAAGCCTGACGACGGCGAGTCAGCCCCCCAACCCTCGACGCAGCTCTTCACCGTGACCGCCGGTGTCGACCCCGAAGTGATGCTGGCCAACCTCAGCGAAACCCTGGCCTCGGCCAACGCCATGCTCAGCGACCTGGCGTTCGACCTGGAAGGTTCACGACGCCATGTGGCACTGGGCGTGGCGCAGATGATCGAGCTGGGCACATTGCTGGCGAACAAATGCCTGGACCGGGCAGAGCACCGGGTTTGATGCCATAAGCACCGGCCCCATTGTCGGACTGGCCCAGCGGTCGCAGACCCCCTCGCCACAGCAGGGCGAGGGGGTGTACAAGGCCTCAAGTGGACCAGCCACCCTGCATGGCGGCTGGTGTCGGCTTGAAGCTATTGGTGGACGTTCTCGAGTCGGCAAACTTCTTTTTCAATGCCGATGCACTCGACCGGTTGGCTCACGCCTTTCTCGAAACGGCGAGCGTTCATCAACAGCCCGCTTTTGATACCACCGATGAATGCGAAGGCGCCTGGACGGTTGCCGGTATATTCACCTGACAGATCCACCGCCACGCTGTTGGGCCTGACCTCATAGACCCAGCCGCCGTTTTCTGCTTCCGTGACCGCCCAGATCTTGGCATCGCTATAGTCACGAAATGCCACGACGACCGATTGAATGGAGGGAGACTCTGGGCTGCTCGCCCAGCGTAAGACCGGTGGCTGCGAATTCTTTGCTCGTAACCCGCTGGCCAGTGCTTCTGCTCCCTGCACAGGATTGATCCTCGACGAGCCCACTGCCCAGAGGGATTGTTTGTTCGTTGTCCAGGCCAGACCTTCTGCGGGTGTGAGCTTGTTCCAATCGATTCGGGTCGCGGCCACTTCCTGCATTGTCTCGTGACCGGTGGGTTCACGGTAGTTAGGGTTCGCGACACAATCGGCGAGATTGGTTTTGTTGCAGGCCTGCTTGATAAAGATCCCCTTGACCCCGCCCGGGTAGCTGATCTCTTGCTCACCTACAATAGGCCCGCCCGATTGCTCCTGATCGATGCCATGGGGAGCCCTGAATTCGAACACCCATTCATTGGCGAAGCTCTGGGCGATACGTTGATTGCGGGTGGTGCTGCTATATACCGACCGTGGGGCGCCAGCGCCATGCCTGAACCAGTCATACATCCATTCGTCTTCGGGAAACGCGACGGATTTGGGCAATAGCCCGTCCTGGAACGCCTCCAACCCCTGATTGGTGGTGTCGCCCCGATAGAGCGTGTCCATGTCGGTTCGCCAGCGCAGGGAAGGGGTGGTCGCACGGATGTCCACGCTCGGGTCTGCCGTGACCTGAAGCCAGGCCTGGTACCAGGGCTCTTCTTTCTGCGCCGAGCCCTGGGTTGCCGCCCACGCATAAGAACCCGCTTGCCAGGCGCCAGCCAACACCACGGCGACCGCCGTCGCCCGGATGAAACCGTTACTTCTACTCATGATTTGGACACCTCACCTGAAACGAGGATGCCAACCGAATCACATACTTCATTACGACCTATTCTTCGAATTGACAGTTTAAATATTGATTGCGCAGTGCGAAGACCCCGCTGGGGTGCGCCTCGGTTCACTGCGTGAGACTGAGAATAGATGAAGGATCAGGGTTTGATGGCTCGATCTTGTAACAAGCTGATAGTCGAGGAATGGCAGGGACAGGGCGATGTGCGTCACTGGTCGGAAATATCCGTTACCTGTTATTTCTGACAGTAGATAAGCGTTGTGCGATGACTTTTAATCGAGGGTTTTGCAAGGGGTGGTGGAGCACCTGATTGCATTGCGCCTGTGGAATTGAGAGATGGCAAGGGAGGGGGCGGCTGGTAGGGCGCTTTCGCGGGCGAGCCCGCTCCCACAGGGGGAAATGCATTCGGGCATGCATCGGCATGGCCGGGGTCCTAGAGGCTGGGGTTCTCACCCCGCGTATGGCTGCGCCCACCGGCCCCTTCGCATCGTGGCGCTACGGCCGAATCTCGATCATCGTACCGTCGGGCACCAGGTTCCAGACTTCGCGCATGTCGACGTTGCGCATGGCGATGCAGCCGTCGGTCCAGTCCAGGGTGTGGAACAGTTCTTCAGGGTTTTCCTCGGTGTCCGGCGTGCCGTGGATCATGATCATGCTCCCCGGTTCCACCCCTTCGCGCCGGGCGCGGGCGGCGTCGCTGATGTTGGGGTAGGAAATGTGCATCGACAGGTAGAAGCGATCGCTGGTCTTGCGCCAGTCGATCCAGTAGAAACCCTCGGGGGTGCGCTTGTCGCCCTCGATCAGCTTGGGGCCTTTCTTGGCGCCCTTGCCCAATGAAATGCGGTAGGTCTTGAGCGGTTTGCCGTCGTTGATCAATTGCAATTGATGGGCGGACTTGAGCACCAGCACTTTTTCGATGAGCTTGCCGTCGTAGGTTCCCAGCGCAGACGCCTGGGACAGGGCGGTGAACGACAAGCAGAACAGCACAAGCAACCAGCGCATTGACAGGGTATTCCTATGGGGTTTCAGGTATTGGCAGGTTGAGCCAGCGGCGGGATCGATTCGCTGCGCACCGGGTAGGCCTCGGCGCGACGGTCCGCGTAGAAATATTCCAGGGTGCGCCCCACGGTGCGAAACGCCAGTTCATCCCAGGGAATGTCGGCTTCTTCGAACAGTTGCACTTCCAGGCTCTCGGGACCGGCGGCGAAATCCTCGTCCACCAGTTCAGCGCGGAAGAATACATGCACCTGGCTGATATGCGGTACGTCTATCAGCGTATAGATGCTCAGGTTGCGCACCCGGGCGCAGGCTTCTTCGGCGGTTTCGCGCACGGCGGCCTGTTCGACGGTCTCGCCGTTTTCCATGAAACCCGCCGGCAGCGTCCAGTAGCCGCGCCGCGGCTCGATGGCGCGCCGGCACAGCAGGACTTTACTGCCCCAGGTCGGTACGCAACCGGCCACGATGTTGGGGTTCTGGTAATGGATGGTGTGGCAGGTGTCGCAGACAAACCGCAGGCGCGAGTCGCCTTCGGGTATGCGTTGGGTCACCGGGTTACCGCACTGGCTGCAGAATTTCATGCTGGGGTTCCTGAATGCTGCGCCTATCTTGGCGTGCGCGGGCGGGGTCGGCAAGTTGTCGTTTCGCGACACGACGCGGTGTCGGGGGTTGGGCCGCTTGAACGATTGGTGCATGATGCAAGGTAGCGAATAAATCGAGAAGTCTCATGCTGGACGAGCTACTGCATCGAGTAAGCAACCATACCCCGCGTGACCTGCAGGCCGACCGTCGCTTCCCTGAAGCCGCTGTGCTGGTGCCGATCACTCGCGGTGACGAGCCGGAGCTGGTATTGACCTTGCGCGCCAGCGGGCTCTCGACCCACGGCGGCGAAGTGGCGTTCCCTGGCGGACGCCGCGACCCGGAAGACCCGGACCTGATCTTCACTGCCCTGCGCGAAGCCGAGGAAGAAATCGGCCTGCCCCCCGGTCTGGTGGAGGTGATCGGCCCGCTCAGCCCGCTGATCTCGCTGCATGGGATCAAGGTCACGCCGTATGTCGGGGTGATTCCGGATTTTGTCGAGTACCAGGCCAACGATGCCGAGATCGCCGCGGTGTTCAGCGTGCCGCTGGAGTTTTTCCGCAAGGATCCCCGCGAACATACCCACCGTATCGACTACCAGGGCCGCAGTTGGTACACGCCCAGTTACCGTTATGGCGAATACAAGATCTGGGGTCTGACGGCGATCATGATCGTCGAGCTGGTCAACCTGCTGTACGACGCGGGCATCGACCTGCATACGCCGCCCAAGAGCTTCATCAACACCTGACGCCCCGAGGATTGCCATGAAATACCGTTTGGGCGATGCCCGTGTCGAAACCCATCCCGACAGTTGGGTCGCACCCAACGCCACGCTGGTGGGCAAGGTCCGCCTCGAAGAGGGCGCCAACGTCTGGTTCAACGCCGTGCTGCGCGGCGATAACGAGCTGATTCTGATCGGCCGGAACAGCAACGTGCAGGACGGCACGGTGATGCACACCGACATGGGGTACCCGCTGACCATCGGCACCGGCGTGACCATCGGCCATAACGCCATGCTTCACGGTTGCACGGTGGGCGACTACAGCCTGATCGGCATCAATGCGGTGATCCTCAATGGCGCCAGGATTGGCCGCAATTGCATCATCGGCGCCAACTCGCTGATCGGCGAGGGCAAGGAGATCCCCGACGGTTCGCTGGTGATGGGCTCGCCCGGCAAGGTGGTGCGCGAGTTGACCGAGGCCCAGAAGAAAATGCTCGAGGCCAGCGCCGCCCACTATGTGCACAACGCCCAGCGCTACGCTCGCGACCTGTCCGAGCAAGACCAATGAGCGCGTCCGAGCGCCCGGTTCCTTCGCCCTGCGTGAGCATCTGCGCGCTGGACGATGACGACATTTGCACCGGTTGTCAGCGCAGCGTGGCGGAAATCACCCGCTGGAGCCGGATGGACAACGAAGAGCGGCGCAGCGTCCTGGCGTTGTGTCACGAGCGGGCGAAGGCCAGAGGGTTGGTGTGGATGTTGCCCGCGAAACCTTGAGCGATGAAAGCTCCACTGTGGCGAGGGAGCTTGCTCCCGCTGGGCTGCGAAGCGGCCCTAGAACCAGACAACTCGGTGTGTCAGACAGATTTGAGTCCACAGCGATGGGGTTGCTTCGCAACCCAGCGGGGATAAATCCCCTCGCCACAAAAGCGATCGGCGATAAATCCCTAGCGCGCCCGCCACCGATCAACCCCCACCACCCCCAGCGCAATCACGACAAACCCCAACAAGATCCCCCCGGCATTGATGAACACCTGTGGATAACCCAGGTTGGCCACATCAATGAACGGGTAGGGGTAGGCCGCCAGCAGATTGCCCCGCAACAAAATGTAGGCGAAATACACCAGCGGGTAGAGGATCCACAGCCCGATGTGGCCCAGGCGCAACGAGCCCTTGGGCACCCATTGCCACCAATAGATCAGGTAGAGCAGCGGCACCACGTCGTGCAGCAGCTCGTCGGCCACGAACTGCCAGCCTTCGGGTTGCCACAGGTGCCGCAGCAGCAGGTTGTAGGCCAGGCTCACCAGGGCAATGCTGGCGGCGATGCCGCTGCGCACGGCGGGCCGCAGGAACCAGCGGCGCACGGCCGATGGCCGTGGGGTCTGTTCCCAGGTCAGCACCACCGCCACCAGGGTGTTGGTCAGCACGGTGAAGAAGCTGAAACAATTGACCAGCCCACCCAGCAGGCTCGCGCCCAGTTCCCAGCGCCCCAGCAGGATCAGGTACAACTGGATGCTCAGCCCCGCCCAGGCCAGCAGTGCCGTCACCGACACGAAGTGCTGCCGCAGGGTGACGCGCCCATCCGAGCCCATGGCTCAGACCGGCCGCTTGGTACGCATCAGCTTGATGTAGAGACGTTCGACTTTCTCCCGCGCCCAAGGGGTCTTGCGCAGGAAGGTCAGGCTCGACTTGATGCTCGGGTCGCTCTTGAAGCAGCGGATGTCGATGCGCTCGGCCAGCCCGGACCATTCGTAGTGCTGCACCAGGACGTTGAGGATCTGCTCCAGCGTCACGCCGTGCAGCGGGTTGTTGTTGGGTTCGGTCATGGGGAGGCCTTTACGCGAAAAGGGTGAAAGCCGCGCACCTTAGCCGAGGTGCCCGTGGGGTGGAAGCCTAGCGTGCGCCATCGGGCGTCCGCGCGGTAGCTGTCGAGGCACACTGTTACCGATTTCGCGATGATCCATGTCAACAAAAGCACTTTCTCTATCTGTAACAGAACATTATCCTTGCGCCGCTTGCTGAAACGCTTCTTTTAGCGCGCTAGAGCCTTTTCGCTGTTTTCGATGTTCTGCCTTCAATCTTAAAAGACAGCGCTATCTCTGCATCCGCGGCGACCTGCTTTTCTGTGGGAGCGGGCTTGCTCGCGAAAGCGATTTCATATTCAGCCTCATTAGTCGACTGATTCACCGCTTTCGCGAGCAAGCCCGCTCCTACAGGGGGTTCGTAACATCCGGAAACTTTTAACTGAACCAAGCCCCCAAAGGATCGTCATCTACAGTGAGACTTTGCGCGGGACTCCTTAAAACCTCACGGAGAATCACACTATGAGCACTGAGGGTGCTTTGAGTCGAAGCCGTCTGCTACCGAGCCTGCTCGGCATTCTGCTTCTATTGATGGGCCTGGCCCTGCTGGCGGGTGGAGTCAAGCTGAGCACGCTTGGCGGCTCATGGTATTACCTGCTGGCGGGTATCGGCCTGGCGCTGACCGGCGTGCTGCTGATCATGGCCCGGCGCGTGGCCCTGGGCCTGTACGCGCTGGTGCTGTTTGCCAGCACCGTGTGGGCGCTGTGGGAAGTGGGCCTGGACTGGTGGCAACTGGTGCCGCGCCTGGCTCTGTTGTTTGCCCTGGGCATCGTCATGTTGCTGCCATGGGTGCGCCGTCCGTTATTGACCGCCGACGCGTCACCCATGGGCACCCGCGCATTGAGTGCGGCCGTGATCATCGCCGGTATCGCCGCGCTCGCCAGCCAGTTCACCAACCCGGGTGAAATCAAGGGCCAACTGGACCGCGACACCGTCGAAGGCATGACCAACACCGCCCCGGCGATGCCGGACGGCGACTGGAATTCCTACGGCCGCAGTGCTCACGGCGACCGTTACTCGCCACTGGCGCAGATTACCCCGCAGAATGTCAGTAAGCTGGTGCCGGCCTGGACCTATCGCACCGGCGACCTGCCAGGGCCGAACGACCCGGGCGAGACCACCGCTGAGAACACCCCGCTCAAGGCCAACGGCATGCTCTACGTGTGCACGCCCCACAGCCAGGTGATTGCCCTGGAGCCGGAAACCGGCAAGGAAATCTGGCGTTTCGATCCGAAGCTTTCCACGCAAAAGGCGGAGAACTTCAAGGGTTGGGCGCACATGACCTGCCGTGGCGTGAGCTATCACGATGACGCCGCGTACGCCTCCGCCGAACAGAGCCCCACCGGCGCTGCCAGCGCTGCGCCAGTCAGCACCGTGTGCCCGCGCCGGATCTTCCTGCCGACCGCCGACACCCGCCTGATCGCCCTCGATGCCGACACCGGCAAGATGTGCGAAGACTTCGGCGACAAGGGCCAGGTCGACTTGAGCGCCAACATCGGCGGCTTCACGGCTGGCGGTTACTATTCCACTTCGCCACCGGCGGTCACCCAGAACCTGGTAGTGATCGGCGGCCACGTCACTGACAACGTGTCCACCGACGAGCCGAGCGGCGTGATCCGTGCCTATGACGTGCACACCGGCAAGCTGGTGTGGAACTGGGACAGCGGCAACCCGGACGACACCACGCCGATTGCCGAAGGCCAGACCTATACCCGCAACTCGCCGAACATGTGGTCCATGTTCAGCGTCGATGAAAAACTCGGCATGCTGTACCTGCCGATGGGCAACCAGACCCCCGACCAGTTCGGTGGCATGCGCACCCCGGAATCGGAAAAATACGCCGCCGGCCTGACCGCCCTGGACATCGCCACCGGCAAGGTGCGCTGGTACTTCCAGTTCACTCACCACGACCTGTGGGACATGGACGTGGGCGGTCAGCCGACCCTTATGGACATGAAGACCGCCGAGGGCGTGAAGCCGGCCGTGCTGGCCTCGACCAAGCAGGGCAGCATCTACGTGCTGGACCGCAGCACCGGCAAGCCGATCATCCCGATCAAGGAGATCCCGGTGCCGCAAGGCGCGGTGGAAGGCGACCATACCTCGCCGACCCAGCCGATGTCCGATCTGAACTTCGTGCCGCCGGTCCTCAAGGAGCGCGACATGTGGGGCGTGACCCCGTTCGACCAGATGCTCTGCCGGATCGACTTCAAGTCGCTGCGCTATGACGGCATGTTCACCCCGCCGTCGCTGCAAGGCTCGATCGTTTACCCAGGCAACTTCGGGGTGTTCGACTGGGGCGGTATCTCGGTGGACCCGGTGCGTCAGATCGCCTTCGTCAACCCGAGCTACATGGCGTTCAAGTCCAAGCTGGTCCCGGCGGCGGAAGTGGCCGGCGGTCCGGGTCGCAAGAGCGAAACCGAGGGCGTGCAGCCGAACAAGGGCGCGCCGTATGGGGTGATCCTCGAAGCGCTGCTCTCGCCCATGGGCCTGCCTTGCCAGGCGCCGGCGTGGGGTTATGTGGCGGCGGTGGACCTGACCAACCACAAGACCCTGTGGAAGCACAAGAACGGCACCGTGCGTGACAGCTCGCCCGTGCCGATCCCGCTGAGCATGGGCGTACCGAGCCTGGGCGGCACCTTCACCACCGCCAGCGGCCTGGCGTTCCTGAGCGGCACCCTCGACCAGTACCTGCGTGCCTATGACGTGAAGAACGGCAAGCAACTGTGGGAAGGTCGCCTGCCAGCCGGCGCCCAGACCACGCCGATGACCTACACCGGCAAGGACGGCAAGCAGTACGTGCTGGTCGTCGCCGGTGGCCACGGTTCCCTGGGCACCAAGCAGGGTGACTATGTGATTGCTTACAAACTGCCGGATTAAGCCCTACCGGCGGACATGAAAAAGGCGACACCTTTACGGGTGTCGCCTTTTTTTGCAGCATCGGTTTTTGGTGAGCGCAGGCCTTTGAGCGGTTGAGCTTTTGTGGCGAGGGAGCTTGCTCCCGCTGGGCTGCGCAGCAGCCCCAAAAAGCAGCCACCTCAAACTACCTGATCCACCGAGTTGCTAGGTTTTAGGGCTGCTTCGCAGCCCAACGGGGATGAATCCCCTCGCCACAGATGAATCCCTTTACTACAGGGGATTAGTGTGCAGCTTTTACAACTCGATCTTCACCGCCTGCGAAGCCCGGGTCGCCTTGGCGCGGGCGGCGTCGATGGATTCGTCGCGGGCCAGGGCCACGCCCAGGCGGCGCTGGCCGTTGACTTCCGGTTTGCCGAACAGGCGCAGGGCGGTGTCCGGTTCGCTCAGGGCGGCGCCGAGGTTGGCGAACGCGGTCTGGGTCGACTGGCCTTCCACCAGGATCACCGCCGAGGCCGACGGGCCGAACTGGCGGATCAGCGGGATCGGCAGGCCGAGGATGGCGCGGGCATGCAGGGCGAACTGCGACAGGTCCTGGGAAATCAGCGTCACCAGGCCGGTATCGTGTGGCCGTGGCGACACTTCGCTGAACCACACTTGGTCGCCCTTGATGAACAACTCGACGCCAAACATCCCGCGTCCACCCAGGGCCTCGGTCACTGCCTGGGCGACGCGCTCGGATTCGGCCAGCGCCGCCGGGCTCATGGCCTGGGGCTGCCAGGATTCCTGATAGTCGCCTTTCTCCTGGCGGTGGCCGACCGGGGCACAGAAGGTGGTGCCGCCGGCATGACGGACGGTGAGCAGGGTGATTTCGTAGTCGAAGTCGATGAAGCCTTCGATGATCACCCGACCCTTGCCGGCCCGGCCGCCTTCCTGGGCGTAGTCCCAGGCTTTCTGCACGTCATCATCGCTGCGCAGCAGGCTCTGGCCCTTGCCCGACGAGCTCATCACCGGCTTGACCACGCAAGGGAACCCCAGGCTTTGCACGGCCTTGCGGTAGTCTTCGACGGTGTCGGCGAAGAAGTACGGCGAGGTCGGCAGGCCCAGTTCTTCGGCGGCCAGGCGGCGGATGCCTTCACGGTTCATGGTCAGTTGCGCGGCACGGGCGGTCGGGATCACCGTGAAGCCCTCGGCTTCCAGCTCCACCAGGGTGGCGGTGGCGATGGCTTCGATTTCCGGCACGATGTAGTGCGGCTTCTCGGCTTCGATCACTGCGCGCAGGGCAGCGCCGTCGAGCATGTTGATCACGTGGCTGCGATGGGCCACTTGCATGGCCGGCGCGTTGGCATAGCGGTCCACGGCTATCACTTCGACGCCCAGGCGCTGCAGTTCGATTACCACTTCCTTGCCCAGCTCACCGCTGCCACACAACAAAACGCGGGTCGCGGTCGGCGACAATGGAGTACCGATACGGGTCATCTGAAAGTCCTCAAGCAGGAGCGGATCGTCGAGGGTTGCGCGCCGGGCGAGCTTCCCGTGGGAGAAAGCGCGGCATTTTACATGAACCGCAGGTTTTGGCTTCAGCTGGCGACGGCCTGTTTGCGTAAACGCCAGGCCATGATCAGCCAGACCGCCGTGACCCCGGCGAACTTGGAGGCCAGGGCGGTCCCGACCACGCCCGGCGTCAGGGCATCGATCAGGCCGAAGAAGATGAAGGTGTCCAAGGGAATGCTCAAGGCCGAACTGATCCACAGCCGATCATGCAGCGGGCGCCGGGTGATGGTGAACACCAGCCAGTCGATGCACTCGGACACCGCGAAGGCCGTGGCGCTGGCCAGGGCGATGGTCGGGTCCGAGGTGACATAGGACAACACCAGCGCCGCCAACATCGCGACGATGGCGCCATGACCGAAGCGGGTCTGCACCATGTCCCGCAGGATAAACACCAGCCCACCCCAGGCCGACCAGATGATGTCCAGGTGCGGCGCCGCGGAAAACGCGTAGTTGATCAGCACGACGCTGCTGATGTAGGCGAGCAGGAAAAGCATGGGGGGACCCGGTTCAGCCGATATTCGAAGGCGAATGATAAACCGGTGGCGAAGCGATTTATCGGTGGAGAGGGATTTATCTGTGGTGAGGGGGTTTATCCCCGTTGGGCCGCGAAGCGGCCCCCATCAACTCGCCTCAATCGGCCTGATACTCCGGGTTGGCTGGTTTTAGGGCTGCTGCGCAGCCCAGCGGGGATAAATCCCCTCGCCACAGAGACCTGCTCTTGCCACGGGGCACAGGTGCATTCACTCCTCGTCGCTATCGTCCGCCTTCCAGTAGCCCACGGCCTTGACGTAATCCGGGTCCAGGCCTTTTTCCTCCAGCAACACTTTGCGAATGCGCCGCGACACTTTGCTTTCGGTGGCGACCCAGGCATACAGCTTGCCGGCAGGGACTTCCAGTTGCCTGACCGTGGTCACCAGATTGTCCTGGCGGCCTTCGCGCAGCACCCAGATCACATGGACCTGCGCCGGGCTTTGCAGCACTTGCTGCTCGGCGCCGTTTTCCACTTCCACCACCACCAGGGCGCGGCGGTTCGGCGCCAGGCCTTCGAGGCGGCGGGCGATGGCGGGCAGGGCGGTTTCATCGCCAACCAACAGGTAACTGTCGAACACGTCCGGCACGATCATCGAGCCCCGCGGCCCGCCGATGTCGAGGTATTGCCCCGGCTTGGCCTGGGCCGCCCAGGTGGCTGCCGGACCGTCGCCGTGCAGGACGAAGTCGAGGTCAAGCTCCAGGGTGTCCAGGTCGTAGCGGCGCGGGGTGTAGTCGCGCATGGGCGGCATTGCCGCCTGCCCTTTGCCGGCGCTGGGGTCGAAGTGCTCCAGGGCGGCGTGCTGCGCGGCGTCCTGCGGGAAAAACAATTTCACGTGATCGTCCGTGCCCAGGCTGACGAAGCCTGCCAGTTCCGGCCCGCCGACGGTGATGCGGCGCATGCGCGGGGTCAGCTCCACCACCCGCAGCACTTGCAGGCGACGACGCTTGATCTCGTGGTTGACGCGGTGAATGGTGGTTGGATCGACTTCAGTCATGGCTTGACTCCGAAACAGGTGGACGGTCGGGGCCGTCGATGATGGCTTTGGCAGTCTCGTTGAGCAGGTCGCGGATGCGCAGGATTTCTTCTGGATTCCAGCGCGCCTGGTGCATCTGCAGCGCGCGACGCAAGTTGACCACCGCTTCGTGGATTTCCGCCGGCCGCCCTTGCTCGCGCAGGACACGCTTGCTGGCCTCGATGCGTACCCGCACACCGTCCAGCGCCTCGGCCTGGTCTCGAAGGAATAGACGTCCGGCGTCGGTGGCGCTGTAACATTTTTTTCCGCCCTCGGCGTCGCGCAGGACCATCTTACCCATTTCCAGCTGTGTCAGCGTCGGGTAGATCACGCCGGGGCTGGGGGTGTAGGCGCCGTCGAACATGGACTCGATCTGGCGAATCAACTCGTAGCCGTGGCAAGGCTTTTCGGCGATCAACGCCAGCAACAGCAATTTCAACTCGCCGGCCGCGAACACCCGGGGGCCGCGCCCGCTGCGTTCGCGACCGGGCGGGCGCCGTTCGAAGCCATCGTGATGACCCTGGTCGCGAGTAGAGGGGAAGTAAGGGGCTGTCATCTTTCTGCTCTCTGTTCGGCATCAATAGAACCGAGATATATCTTTGATTTCAGATATATCTTCGCCTATAGATATATCTTGTCTTGGCGATATATCTTAGTTGCGTCCTACACTAAGTGGAATAAGACCTTACCTGAATCCCCCATGGTTGCGGGATGAATCGAAAGTGTCTGCGAGCCTTTTCCCCTTTGGCTCCTGGGGATGTGGGAAGTCTCTTACATTAAAAGTTACGCTTTATCGAAAGTTGCGTATTTTTCGCTCTTTTGTGTGCGCGATTTACTACATGACTGTGCGAACTTTCCTGCTTATTTTTAATTAAAGAGCGACGATCATGCAGCGGCGTTGAGGGGGCATGCCAAGGTGTATTTGGCCTGCCACTTCAACCCTTCTCTCTTTATTGCTATGAACAGGTGTTAACCCATGCTCATGAAAATCGTAACCGCCGCTTCCCTGACTGCTGCGGCCCTGAGTTCTTCGCTGGCTTTCGCTCTGGATGATGCACGTTCGGCCATCCACATCACCGCGAACATCCCGACCCAGCAGTTCCATGTACAACCGCGCGACGGGAACTGGGGTAAGGACGAAACCATGAACTACAACACGGTCAGCGGTACGCTGACGTCGCTGCGCCAGACCTATGACGTGAAGAACACCGAAGGTTCGGTCAATGCCTACATCGAAGGCGGCCCGGCTTCGCTGTACAACGGCAGCGATGCCATCGCCCTGACCACCACCTTCAATGGCATCACCCTGACCGCCCTGTCCCAGGAAGTGGTCGACGACGCCACCTCCACCCCGGGCACCCAGGCTGAGATGACCATCACCGCAGCCAAGCCGCTGGCGACCCAGAACGGCCTGTACACCGCCGACATGACCGTCATCTTCGACGCCGTGCCTCGCCCGTAAGGCCCCCGCTGCCCAGTGATCCCCACCTCATCCCAGGGCAGCAGCAGGTCGACCGGTTCTCCCCGACCGGTCGACCCACCCCGAAACGCCCAGAAAGCTCGCTGATTATGAGAGTCCGTTGATGTTTCCGATGACACCCATCGCGGGTGCGTTCGCGCTGCTGTTGTGCGCCAGCGCATTGGCCGCGCCGACTGCCCCCGGTACCACACCGACCAGCCTGCTGTCCCAGGCCAAGGGCCTTCCGGCGGAATTTGAAGCCCACTTCTTCGACGTGCCCCTGGCGGTTCGTATTGAGCTCAATCAGCAGTACCTCGGTGAAGCCATGGTGGTCTTGACGCGGGACGATCGCATTACCCTGCTGGAATTCACCGACACCCATGACAGCACGGTCAAGGCCGTGGAGCGGGACCAGTGGGAGCAGACGCTCAAGCAAGGCCAACGGCTGGGCGCCTGTGAAAAGAACTGCACCGCCGGGCTCCTGGCCGTGCACTACAGCCTTGAGAACTCGCTGGTGTCGATCCTCACGCGCGATGTCGAACGCGGTACCCACACCCAGCGCTATCACGACCAGCCCCAGGACGGCAGCCTCGGCCTGATCTTCAATAACCAACTCAATCTCAACGGTGGCCAGCAACAGGACACCGGCGGCCGCTATGGCCTCAACGCCAGTTCCAGCGTCGGCAACTGGAGCCAGTCCCTGGACCTCCAGCTCTCGCGCCTGGGCGGGCCGGACGACAAGCTCTACCACGCCGTCCATGAACTGTTCACCCAGCGTGAACTGGAAGGGCATTTCTTTCGCCTGGGCTATTTCACCCCCAGCTCCGATGGCTTGAACCGGCAGATTCGTTCGTTCGGCGCCAACCCGGACACCGCCCTGGGCGTGATGTATGGCAGCTCCGACAGCCTGGTGATCGAAAACCCCAAGCCCAGCGTCTACCCCATTTACGTCACCGCCAGCCGCCAGGCGTCGGTGGAGATCTATCGCAACGGCCTGCTGATCAACAGCCAGGCCGTCAGCGCCGGCTTGCAGAGCCTGGACACTCGCCCGTTGCCCGGCGGGATCTACGAAGTGGAAGTGCGGCTGATCGAGGACGGGCAAACCACCGCCACCAGCCAGGAACTGGTCTACAAGCCGAACAATTGGAACAGCACCGAGGAGCGCTGGCGCTACAACCTGTTCGCCGGCCGCGAGACCCGGCTCTGGAGCAACTGGGAAGACCAGCCCTCGGGGTTCACGACCGCGGGGGTTGGCGTCAACTACCTGCTGCACCCACGGGTGATCGTCGGGGGTTCCACGCGCCAGGTGCAGGACAAGCTGCAGGTCGGCACGTCGATAGATTGGACACTGGCCTCCCACACCAGTCTGTACGCCAACGTTTACCACACCGAGCAGTACGGCAACGGCATGGACGTGCAGGCCCTGTACAGCTATGGCTTGGGCAGCGTCGTCGCCAGCCACAACCGCAGTTGGCTGGACACCCGCAACACCTACGAAACCCTGCCGGACGGCACCCGCATTCGCCAGCGCAACGTGTACGTCGGCCAGACCAGCAATTCCTCGCTGTCGGTCAATCACCGCTTGAGCAGCAAGTCCTCGATCAATGGGCGGCTGGCCTACAGCGAAGGCAATGTCCAGGGCACGGGCCTGGACCTGGGTTGGACCCAGCGCGGCAAGCTGCGTGGCAGCGACGCCAACTGGCGGCTGTCGGTGTTCGACCGCCCTGGCACGTCGAGTACCAATGACCGGCGCAATCGCGGCGTGGACCTGAGCGTCAGCGTCGCCTTGGGCGGGCCGGGCGAATACTGGTCGGGCAGCATCGGCACTCGCACTTCCCGCGAAGGCGACCGGGACAACAATGCATCGCTGACCTATCGCCGGGACCTTGAGGATCATGTGCTGCAAAACGTCTCCGCCACGGCCCTGGCCGACACCTATGGCGTGGGCCTGTCCGGCATCGCCAGCTTCAGCACCGAATCGCTCTACGGCGACGGCTTCCTGCAGCGCTCTTCCTACAACGACAACCTCACCGGTGGCCTGAACCTGAGCAGCACGGTGGCCATCGGCGGCCAGAAAGCCGTCTTCACCGGCCTGCCCCAAGGCCGTGGCGCGGGGATGATCGTCGATGTGGAAACCGACCTGGACGACATCGTCCTGCGTGCCGATGACCTGACCGGTGGCTCCACCACGTTGCACCCGGGCCGCAACTTCGTACCGATCACCGCCTACCGCAACAGCATGGTGACCTTCGACTTCGAGGGCGTGCACCCACCGGCGGCGAGCATCGAGCCGGCACGCACCCGCTATCACCTGAACAAGGGCGGCGTGGATTACCGCAAGGTCAGCGTGATGAAAACCGTGACCGTGCTCGGGCGCCTGCTGGACGAACAGGGCGAGCCGCTCAAGGGCCATCACGTGATCAATCACGCCAGCCGTGGCGTGAGCGAGGCGGACGGGTTCTTCTCCATGGAAATGAATGCCGCCTCGCCGACCCTGGAAGTGCGCTACGGCAACGAGCTGTTCTGCCGCTTCCGCCTCGACCCGGAGAACGCCAGCAACGAAGGCGATGTGCTGATGATCGGCGACCTGCGCTGCACGCCGGACAGCCTGGCCGATAGCTCGCTGGCCGCGGCCCACAACGACCGGCAGCGCTCCTGAATCCTCACGTGGCGCGGGAGAGCAGGGCGCTCCCCGCGCGAGGATTCTTCCCCCAACTTGCAGGGATTCGCTTTGATGGATGAGGTTGTATAGATGAAATGTTTACCGGTGGCTGTGAGCAGCATCGTCTCGATGTTGTTGCTTGCCTGCGTGCCTGCTGCCAATGCCGTAAGCCGGGATATCACTGCGATATTCAGGCCGGATGCTTCGAAGCCTCACGAGAATGTGTTCCTCAATACCACCCCTATTGGTGGTTACTGCCAGCATCAACCGACGGTATGCGAGGCCAAGAAACTATCCAGCATTTTGTTGCCCGTGACTTTCGATTCAACCGGACCCATCCAGGCAAATCACACCGACCCTCGCAAGGGCGCAATGTTGAGTGTTCCCACTCAATGGCGCGAGCTCCAGGTAATCCATTCGGAGACAGGAGAAACCGAGACCGTAGAGTTTCGCTGGGCTGGTATAGGAGCGACCTATCGACTCCCCGTGTCCGCACCCAGTCTGGTTGGTGGGGGGGTATCTAACTGGACAGCTCATGGCCGATTGTGGGGCGGGAAGACCTGGCAAAGCGCGCCTGCGCCCTGCCAAGAGGTTGGTTTTATAGGTTATAGCGATAAAGACTTTCCGTTTATCTGGTGGACGCCGACTGACGGCGTATGTGCCAAAAAGGCTAGTTATGCCGTTCCCAGCCTGAAATATCTCTCGGTGAATTTTGCCTACGAATTGCGTACACCCAACCCGTTGAAAATGTCGTCTGGTCGATACACAGGTTCACTGAATTACACCATCGGACCGGGACAAGATTTTGATGCAGGCGACGTCATGATCCCTACCGACTCGCTGCTGACGCTCAATTTCAAACTCGACGTCGAACACACCCTCAAGGTCGAAGTCCCTCCCGGCGGCAATCGCGTGGAACTGGTGCCCCAGGAAGGTTGGCAATCCTGGCTCAACAGCGGGCGCAAGCCTACGCGGCTGTTCCGTGACCAACGCTTCCATATTTCCGCCTCTTCGCGTTTCAAGATGGCAATCGAATGCCAGTACATCAGCGGCAACACCTGCGCGATGTCCGAAACCGACACCGGTCACGCCGTGCCGGTGGACGTCAGCGTGACCCTGCCCGATGGCTTGATGGACGGCGCCGGGCAACCGGTCAACCGCCGCCGGCTGTTGCGTGACGGCAGTGGCACGGAGTTGTTCGAGCCCAGCTTATACGTCGACCGCAGGCTCGGGATGCTGCATTTCGAAGTGGGCCGCAGCAGCGTCGAAGCGATGCTCGACACGGGCGCCACGCGCTACACCGGGGATGTCACGGTGATCTGGGATTCGGAAGTTTAAAGGGCACGGATTGGCCTGCCTGAGGCGAAAGGACGGTGATTGATGAAAGGTCTACCAGTAGCAGTGCGTAGCATGGTTTCGGTGATGGTGTTGGCCGGCGCATCGGCGGCCCATGGCGTGAGCAAGGAGATCACCGCCGTCTTCAGGCCCGATCCCTCGAAGCCCAACGAGAACACCTTTCGCAACACCACGCCGGTTTCCGGTTACTGCGCTTCTAACCCGGCGGATTGTGAAAGGGAGAACGTATCCAGCCTGCAGTGGAACATCAACTCGTATTCCAACGCGCCCATTCAGGCCAATCATGCGGACCTGCGGCAAGGGGCGACATTCCATGTGCCTGCCAATTGGCGTCTGGCGCAGGTCACCCATACCGGCACGGGCGAGACTGAGATCGTCCAGGTGCGCATCGCCGGCATCGGCTCGATGTACTTCCTGCCGGTCAGTGTGATCGATCTGGTCGGAGGCGGCGTGGACATGGGGACCGCCCATGCGATGTTGTGGGGTTCGACCTGGAAGTACGCCCCTGCACCTTGTCGATCCAGCAGTGAATCGGGTTTGAACGACCGCGCCTACTTTTTCTTCTGGAAAACCCCGGTCGAAGGCAACTGTGCCAAAAGAGCCCGTTACCTGATTCCGGGCATGGAATACACCTCCATGAACTTCGCCTACGAACTGCGCACCCCCAACCCGCTGAAGATGTCGTCTGGCCAATATACCGGCTCCTTGGTCTACAGCATCGGCCCGGGGCAGGACTTCGACTTCGGTGACCTGATGATCCCCAACGAATCGGTGATCACCCTCAATTTCAAGCTCGATGTCGAGCACACCCTCAAGGTGGAGGTGCCCCCGGGTGGCAACCGGGTGGAACTGGTGCCCCAGGAAGGCTGGCAAGCGTGGCTGAACAGCGGGAGCAAACCGACGCGGCTGTTTCGCGACCAGCGCTTCCATATCTCGGCTTCGTCACGTTTCAAGATGAGGCTCGAATGCCAGTACGTCAGCGGCAACACCTGCGCGATCTCGGAAACCGGCAGCGGCCATACCGTGCCGGTGGATGTGCGCGTGAGCCTGCCCGAAGGTCTGGCAGACGTTGGCGGCCAACCGGTCGACCGGCGTCCGTTGTTACGCGATGGCAGCGGGACCGAACTCTTCCAGCCAAGTGTTTACGTTGATCGTCGGTCCGGGATGCTGCATTTCGAAGTGGCCCGGGGCAGCGTCGAAGAGATGCTGGACACCGGCGCCAAGGCTTACTCCGGCAGTGTCACGGTGATCTGGGATTCGGAAGTCTGAGTGGTCTGCCGGCCAAATTTTTTGTGAGTTGCGTTTAATGCATGAGGTCAAGCAAGTGATGAAACAACTATGGGCATGGGTGGGTATTTCTCTGTTTTGCGGCGTGGCCCAGGCCGGGCCGCAGATCGGTGTCGGGGTGGTCTACGACTACCTGGACGGCAACAAGACCACCTACATGAAGCGGGTGTTCAACGGCGGGACGTCGACGGCCTTCGTCAAGGTGAACATCCTGGAGATCATCTACAACGAGGACGGCACCTACAGCGAGGTGCCGCTGCAGAACCAGGCCAGTGCCCAGGCCAGGGATGGCCTGATGGCCAGCCCGGCGCGCCTGATCGTGCCGGCCAACGGTGTGCAGGGCACGCGGTTGTTGTTCATGGGCAACCGCGACAAGGAGCGTTACTTCCGCGTGCGTTTCGTGCCGGTGGTGCCGGAAGCGGAAGACGAATTCGCCGTCAGCGCCGAGGAACGCGAAGCCTATAAGAAAGAGCGCGTGGCCGCCGGGGTCAAGGTGTTGGCTGGGTACGGCACGGTGTTTTTCGTGCGGCCCAAGGACACCCGTTTCGACACCGTGATCGATCACAGCGCCACCCGCTACCAGTTGCGCAACAACGGCAACAGCGTGGTGGTGATCGACGAGTTCAAGGACTGCGAAGCGAAGAAAGAAAACGAATGCCGCCCGACCACCAAGCATCACGTCATGAAGGGCCGCACGTTCGCGTTCGACAAGGAGGCGGGGCGTGAGTACCGCTTCACCCTGATCGAAGGCAGCAAGACCCAGAACGTCGAGATCAAGGGCTGACGGCTGTCGCCGAACCGTCGTTGACGCAAGAGGTAAATCAAAATGATCAAGACACGGCTACGTCCCCTCGCATTGACCGCCCTGGTCATGCCCTGGTCTTTGGCCTGGGGGGCTGTCGAGCGGGAGACGTTCGAACTCTACGTGACCATCCCGACGGCCGACTTCTATGTGTTGCCACTCGACCCGCAGCTGGTCCAGCGAGAACAACGGCTGCCGTTCAGCACCATCACCTCGGACCTGAGCCCGTTGCGGGCCATTTATGAGGTGAAGAACAGCAACGGCTCCATTGGCGCGCGCCTCGGCGAGGAGGCCTACCTGTCCAATGGCCGCGACCGCATCGATTTGCGGGTGCGCTTCAACGGCGTCGAACTGACCCTGGATTCGACCCAGGTGGTCTCGGCCACCGAGGCCCGTCCGGGCCGCCAGGTTCCCCTGGAAATCGCCGCCATCAAGCCCGATGACGACTACAAGCCTGGCGACTACTACGGCACGGTGCACATGGTGTTCGACGCCACGGCGCCATAGCACTGGATAAAGATCATCGAAACAACACAAAACCCTGTGATGCAGATCATTTGAAGCAGCACCGATCGCCTGTGGCAAGGGAGCTTGCTCCCGCTCGGCTGCACAGCAGACGCAACGTATCCGAAGAACGCGGTGTTTCAGGAGAAGAGCGAGGGCGGCTGCGCCCCCCAGCGGGAGCAAGCTCCCTCGCCACGAATGCGAGGGCATCACGAAAAAGGGCACTCGACACCGCCCCGTTGCCACGGTTGGCAGTGATGGCATGGATGCTTCTTTAAAAACAACGATGAAAAAAGGTAGCAAGCATGTTGAAGAAATGTATATCCGTCATGGCCCTGGGCGCCGCGACCATGAGTCCGTCGCTGGCACTCGGGGCCGATGATGCGCGTTCAGCCATTCATATCAAGACGAACATTCCCACCCAGCAATTCCATGTCCAGCCACGGGACCCGGAGTTCGGCAAGCACGAGGTCATGCATTACAACCCCTTGAACGACGACCTGGGCATCTTGCGCCAGATCTTCGATGTGAAGAACACCGAGGGTTCGATCCACGCCTACATCGAGGGCGGCGCGGCGTTCCTGTCCAACGGCAATACCAGGATCCCGTTGAGGGTCCGGTTCAACGAAGTCCGTCTGGACGGCTTGCCGCGGGAAGTGGTGGACGATGCGTCCTCCACGCCCGGCACCCAGGTCGAGATGACCATCTCTGCCGATGCGATGCCGGCCCAGCGCAGGCCGGGCTTCTACACCGGCGACTTCACGGTGATCTACGACGCCGTGCCGCGGATCTCCGCTTGACCCACCCAGTTTCTCTACGGCTAAAAGGTATTTGCCATGTTCGATAAAAAGGTCTTTGCAATGGCTCTGGGCCTTGTTGCCTCGAGCGTTTCGCCGCTGCACGCGGCCGATGATGCCCGTTCGCCGATTCACATCACGGCAAACATTCCCACCCAGCAGTTCCATGTGCAGCCCCGGGATCCTGAGTTCGGCAAGGATGAGGTCATGCATTACGACCCGGTGACGAGTCAGTTCAGTACGATACGCCAGACCTTTGATGTGAAGAACACCGACGGGTCGGTGCATGCGTACCTGCCGGCTGGCCAGCCTGCGTTGACCAACGGCAGCAGCGATATTCCGCTGCTGGTGCGGTTCAACAACGTCACCCTGACCGCTTCGCCCCAGGAGGTGGTGGACGACCCCACGTCGACGCCAGGTACCCAGGCCGACATGGTCATCAGGGCTTCGGCCTTGCCTCTGCCCGGACAGACAGGTGTGTTCAATGCCGATTTCACGGTCATCTTCGACGCCGTGCCGCGGGTGAACCCGTAATCCGCGCGCCCGTCACTGGCGCGCCACCAACGGCTTGCACTGGGTATGACTGCCCGGCTGCAAGTAGGGCGAGAGGAATGGGGCCATGCCCTTGAGCACCTGTACCGGCAAGGCCGAGGTGAACCTGAAGTTCTGCGCCGACGCCCCCGGGACATAGGCGGTGAGGGTGCCGAAATGGCTGTCGCCGATGTAGAAGACGAAGGTGGCCGTGCGATTGATCGACTTGGAGCTGAGGATGCGCCCACCGGCGCCGATGGCTTCGATGCGGTTGTCGCCGGTGCCGGTCTTGCCGCCCATGGCCAGTGGCGTGCCGTCGTCCAGCTTGAAACTGCCGGCCACCCGTTTCGCGGTGCCGGCATCCACCACCTGGGACAATGCCCCGCGCAGGGCCCGGGCCACGTCCACTGGCATCACCCGCTTGCCGTTGTCTGGGTCGCTGACCAGCCGGGTTTCGTACGGCGTGCCCACCGCGAAATCCAGGCTGTCGACCCGCAGCGCCGGTTGGCGGATGCCGTCGTTGAGGATGGTGCCCACCAGTTCGGCCAAGGCCGCCGGGCGGTCGCCGGAGCTGCCGATGGCAGTCGCCAGTGACGGCACCAGGTGGTCGAACGGATAGCCGACTTTCTGCCAGCGCTGGTGGATATCCAGGAAGGCTTCGATCTCGAGCATGGTGCGAATGCGACTGTCGCGAGCGCTCTTGTGCCGGCTCTTGAACAACCAGCTGTAGACCTCCTGGCGCTCGAATTCGCTGGCCTTGACGATCTGGCTGAACTTGGCGTCGGGGTTGTTCAACAGGTACCCCATCAACCACAAATCCAGAGGGTGGACCTTGGCGATGAAGCCCTGGTCCGGCAGGTCATAGGCGCCGGGGCCATAGCTCTGGTAGAGCCGCTCCAGGCGCTCGTCGGTGAGTTTCTCGCTGCTCTTGACCGACTTGAGGTGCGAGCGCACGAACAGGTTGAAACTCTCCTGGCTGTCACCGGGAAAGAAATAGCGGTGCACGGCGGCCAGGCGGATCGCCGTGGGGTGCATGCTGTCGAGGAAGGTTTCCAGGCGTTCACCGGTGTCTTTCTTCTGGTACTTCTTCCAGAACCTGAGCAGGAACGAGGTGCCTTCGCGATCGGCGAACTGGGCCAGGTATTCCTGACGGCGCGGGTCGCTGTCGTCCTTGAGCAACTCGGCGCTGTTGCTGGGGCCGGCGTAGGTGGCATAGCGCACCAGGTCGCGCATCAGGCGGATGAACGGCAGGTTGATCGATTCGCGCAGGGCGTCGCGCAGGGTGGGGTTGCGGCCGTTGTCCTCGTTGCGAAAGTTATGGAAGGTGTGCAGCCCGCCACCGGTGAAGAACGCCTCGCCGGGGCTGGCCGAATAGGTACGGTCCAGGGCCGCTTCGAGCATTTTCGGCAGGCTGCGGTCGCTGTTCTGGCTCAGGTAGTCGACGGCCCAGCGGGACAGGCGGTCCTGCTCGGCGATGTCGGTTTTTCTCAGCTCCGCCGGGGTCTTCTGGGCGTAGCGATCGTGCAGCTCGGCGATGATCTGCAGGTAGGTGGTGAGCACCCGCAATTTGGCGGTGGAACCCAGCTCCAGCTTGCTGCCTTCATTGATGTCGAAGGGCTGGTCGGTGCTATCGGTCTGCACCCGCACCCGCGAGCCGTCCGGGGTCAATTCCAGCAGGGTGAAGCTGTAGCGCACCTGGGTGGTGCTGGTGGGGGTCAGCAGGCGCTCGCCCATGAGGCCGATCTCGGCCGCGAACGCCGGGTCGGCCAGGCGCTTGAGGTACTGGGTGGCCTGGGCCTGCAAGTCGCTTTGCAAAGTGCTGGTGGCCGACAGGTCCAGGCGATCGAGGTCATAGAGCGGGCGGTCGAGCAGCGTGGCGAGGCGACTGCGGGCGGCGCTGATGCCTTTGTTGGTCTCGTTGGGCTGGATCGTCGGTTGTTGCACCCAGTCGCGATAGCTGACCTTGCTCGCCAGGGCGGCAGCGGACAGGTCTGCGTCGATCACGCCGTTCTGGGCCAGCAGGCGGATGTGGCTGTCGGTCAGGCGCGCCAGTTCGTCGTGACCCTTGGTCAGGTAATGGGAAGGGCGGCGCTGGGCGATCATCAACGACAGCATTTCCCGCAGCGCCAGGCCTTTTTCGGCCAGGGTCTGTGGGTCGGTGGCGGTGCTGAACAGACGTTCGTTGGCCCGGTTGAAATCGGCGCCGTACCAGACCCGCAAACCTTCGGCCATGCCATGCACTTCACCGTGCCCCGGGACGGCCGAGAGCGGCACGCTGTTGAGGTAGTCACGGATCACCCGCTGCCGCGCCTCGAGGGTTTGCGGGCCGCCCTGGTAGGCGCGCACGCTGGCGGAGATCATCTGGCGGATCTTCTCCGCGCCCGACACGGTCAAGCCTTCAGGGGAGTGGCGGTATTTTTCCAACTGCGTCGCCAGCGTGCTGCCCCCGGCGGACTGCCCCGGCAAGCTCAGCAGCTTGGCCACCTGCGACCACGCCGCCATGGCGAAGCGCGGCCAGTCCACCGCCGGGTTCGCCAAGGGCTGCTGCGGGTCGAGCAGGAAGCGGTTCTCGATGAACAGCAGGCTTTGCACCACCACCGGCGGAATCGCGTCGAAACTGCCGTACAACTGCTGCGGGTACTTGAACTGGTACACCGGCGCGGCGCGGCAATCGGTGATGGTCAGCCCGGCCTGGATCTTCTCCGTATAGGGCACGAACAGGCCTTTTTCGACGTAGTCCATCAGGGCCGGTGAAAAGCGCGCCTGGGCCTGGATCACGTAGTCGCGCTTGAGCAACCGCGGCAGGAACTCGCCCAACGAGCTGTAGCCCAGGCGTCGGTCGAACGGGCCCGCGCCGGGGTAGACGATGGCATCGCTGGGGCCAGGTTGAACTGAATAGGAAAGGGAGTCGGCGTACTTGCTGATTTCCCGGGCCTGAAACCGCGAGGTGCGCATTTCCTTGGCCACCGCCAACCCGACCACCACCACGATGATCAGCAACAACAACCAGAACGCCCGCCAGCCATGCCGTACACGGGGCTTTTTTTGGGGTGAGGGCGCGTCTTCCATACGTTCAGTCGGGACCACAGGTTTGTTCGAATCGGTATGCCATAAAGCGCCCATAGTCGACTGATCCAATTAAGCAGATTGATCGGACTTGCTTGAAGCTTAGACGGTGGTTGGCGTGGGGGGAGGGGAAATTGCCGGGTATGCATCGCCAAAGGGCCAATCGTGTGTTTTGAGCGACGAGCTTTTGTGGCGAGGGAGCTTGCTCCCGCTGGGTGGCGAAGCCGCCCTCGCTTTGTTTGCCAGTTGGGGAATGTCCGGACCGACAAACGTTGCGTCTGCTGCGCAGCCGAGCGGGAGCAAGCTCCCTCGCCACAGGTACTACATTGTTTTCGGACATTTCGCTCAGTTATCAGCGCGCCGAATTGTCGTGGGTAAAGCTACCGTGATCAGTACCTAAATCACCGGAAGCGAAGGAATGCGTCCTCTACGTCCGAACTCTCATCGACTACGTCATGGCCGCTGCTCGGAGCGTGGACGCGGTTACCTCATCACGACGGTCGTTCACGAACGCGCGCCTGTTTTCCGAAACTGGGAACTGGGTCGCTTACTGGTTGCAGAAATGCGTCACGCTCATGAGCGAGGCCAGGTTACCTCGCTCGCCTGGGTCGTGATGCCTGATCATCTGCATTGGTTGGTGCAGTTGGAGGAAGTCCCGCTCGCTCAAGTGATGCAAGCGGTTAAATCCCGTAGCACCCTTGCCGTCAACCGAGCGATGAATAGAAGCGGTGCGTTCTGGCAAAGCGGCTTTCACGACCGGGCGCTCCGTGACAGCCAGGACCTGCTGCCGTTTGCTCGCTACATCATCGGCAATCCTCTTCGTGCCAGGTTGGTGGAGCGTATCGGCGATTACCCGCTGTGGGACGCGGCCTGGCTCTGATCAGTGCTGTTTCTGGGGACTGAAATGCTCTTGTGGCGAGGGAGCTTGCTCCCGCTGGGTGGCGAAGCCGCCCTCGCTTTGTTTGCCTGTTGGGGAATGTCCAGGCCGACCATCGTTGCGTCTGCTTCGCAGCCGAGCGGGAGCAAGCTCCCTCGCCACAGGGGGTGTGTTTGTAAGCCTTGTTTTAGAGCCATCGCCCTGTTGCTTAGGCATGACGCGGCACCATCACTGCGCGATACTCGCTGTCGCTGTGGTCATTTGCGGTAATCTCAGTCAATGCCTCTCCAAAAGAACCGATTTTGTTGAGGCTTTCCCCTGAATAACCCAGGTTTTACAGTGAAAATCTCTATCGCAGGCTTTTTATACTGCATGGCCCGCTGATCCTGAGGCTGTCGTTCCACAGGACGGCCTGTCCACAAGACAGGCCCGGTTTCGGCAAGGTGGCAGGCTTATCGGCCCGCGCCTTGGAGACTCGGTGGTTAATCCAATAACAAGACGAGGTTGTTCCCTATGCCAGTCGGCAATCATCTGCCCCATGGCGAGACCGCTCAGGGTGGTCCGCTCAAACGTGAGCTCGGCGAGCGGCATATCCGCCTGATGGCGCTTGGCGCATGCATCGGTGTCGGGTTGTTCCTCGGTTCGGCCAAGGCCATTGAAATGGCCGGCCCGGCGATCATGCTCTCCTACATCATCGGCGGCCTGGCGATCCTGGTGATCATGCGTGCCCTCGGCGAGATGGCCGTGCATAACCCGGTGGCCGGTTCGTTCAGCCGTTATGCCCAGGATTACCTCGGCCCTTTGGCAGGCTTTCTCACCGGCTGGAACTACTGGTTCCTGTGGCTGGTGACCTGCGTGGCGGAGATCACCGCCGTCGCGGTGTACATGGGCATCTGGTTCCCCGATGTGCCGCGCTGGATCTGGGCCCTGGCGGCGCTGGTCAGCATGGGCTCGATCAACCTGATCGCGGTCAAGGCCTTCGGTGAGTTCGAGTTCTGGTTCGCCCTGATCAAGATCGTGACCATCATTGCCATGGTCATCGGCGGCGTCGGCATCATCGCCTTCGGGTTCGGCAACGACGGCGTGGCGCTGGGTATTTCCAACCTCTGGGCCCACGGCGGCTTCATGCCCAACGGCGTGACGGGCGTGTTGATGTCCCTGCAGATGGTGATGTTCGCGTACCTGGGCGTGGAGATGATCGGCCTGACCGCCGGTGAGGCGAGGAACCCGCAGAAAACCATCCCCAACGCCATCGGCTCGGTGTTCTGGCGGATCCTGCTGTTTTACGTCGGCGCCTTGTTCGTGATCCTGTCGATCTACCCCTGGAACGAGATCGGCACCCAGGGTAGCCCATTCGTGATGACCTTCGAGCGCCTGGGCATCAAGACCGCCGCCGGGATCATCAACTTTGTGGTGATCACCGCGGCGCTGTCGTCCTGCAACGGCGGCATCTTCAGCACCGGGCGGATGCTCTACAGCCTGGCGCAGAATGGCCAGGCCCCGGCTGGCTTCGCCAAGACGTCCACCAACGGCGTGCCGCGCCGTGCATTGCTGCTGTCCATCGCCGCATTGCTGCTGGGTGTGCTGCTCAATTACCTGGTGCCGGAAAAAGTCTTCGTCTGGGTGACCTCCATCGCCACCTTCGGCGCGATCTGGACCTGGGTGATGATCCTGCTGGCCCAGCTCAAATTCCGCAAAAGCTTGAGTGCTTCGGAGCGTGCGGCCCTGAAGTACCGCATGTGGCTGTACCCGGTCAGCTCGTACCTGGCGCTGGCATTCCTGGTGCTGGTGGTGGGGCTGATGGCCTACTTCCCGGATACGCGAGTGGCGTTGTACGTGGGGCCGGCGTTTCTGGTGTTGCTGACGGTGTTGTTCTATACCTTCAAGTTGCAGCCGACCGGGCAAGCCCGGGGTTCGATGGATGCCGTTTCGTAAGTTGCCAACCATGCAGTAGAAATGCCCCGGTCGAATGATCGGGGCTTTTTGGGGGCCATGTCGATTACGTCTCTTTGAATGCTGTCCAAGGGGCAAGTCCCGAGGGCGTTGCATATGAATGTATCGCTGGTTTTCGATCGCGCGCTCGACCGCCGCCAAGTGGCGTGTTTTTTCCTCTTGGCGACCCTCCTGTATGCCTTGCCACTGATCCTCGCTGATTTTCGCTACATCGACGATAGCTGGCGAACGCTGGAGGCGGGCAACGCCTGGGCCGGCGAGGGGCGCTGGTTCACTGACCTGCTGTATCAGGTGCTGTCCTTTTCCGGCGCCGCGCCGGATATTTTTCCGCTGCCCCTGCTGCTTGCGATCTTGGCAGTGGCCCTGGCGCTGGCCCGGCTGACCTTCCATTATTTCCCTGAGCCGACACTCGCCTGTTGCCTGGTACCGTTGCCCCTCTGGTACAACCCTTTCCTGTTGCAGAACCTGTCGTATCAATACGACGGCCCGAGCATGGCCCTGAGCCTGGTCGCGGTTATCTACGCCGTCACCTGTCGGGGGACATCGCGCCTGCGACGACTGTGGGAGCCGGCGGCCTGGTTGGTGCTGGCGTTCGGGCTCTACCAGATCAGCCTCAACGTATTTCTGGGGTTGGTCTGCCTGGATCTGTGCCGAACAGTCTGCAACCGGTGGTCGTGGCGGCAGTGCTTGGACCTGCTGGGAGACAGGTTCGCCCAGCTTGGCCTGGCCCTCCTGGTGTACTTCGCCATGGCCGTCTGGCTGATGGGAACGGAGCGAACCGCGCTGCTGAACTGGAACGCTGATCCATTGATGCAGTTGGGCATCAATCTCGCCACGGTGCTACAGAAGGTTGCCCTGTTGTTCCACGGTGGCTACGCCTGGATATTGGCCGTGCTGGTGCTGATTGCGCTGATGGGGGCCTTGGGGGTGGGCCGCCGGCTTGAGGGAGGTGAGGAGCCTGGTTGGAAAACGTGGCTCCTGGGCCTGCTCTGGCTACTGACATCTTTGATACTGGCGCTGTTGGTACCCGGCATCACGCTGTTGTTTCGTGACTTCAATGAGGGGGCCCGCACACTGATGGGCTTCGGTGTGTGGTTGATGCTGCTGTTCTATCTGGCTTACCTCGCGCTGACGCCACTTCATCGTCGATTATCAGCGTTGCTGATCATTCCATTGCTGGCGACCCTGTCACTGTCCTTTGCCTATGGTCGGGTATTGACCCTGCAAAAAACCTTTTCCAGCGGCGCGCTTTATAGCTTGGCGCATGACATCACTTCCCGTCGCGAGCTGTATGAGGCTAAGCGCATCTATATGTCAGTGACTTATTCCGCCCATTGGCTGACAAGCGCCTGCGGCTCGTTCAACCAACTGCCGGTCCTGCATTACCTGCTCAATGTTGATTACTTGCTTCTTCCGGAAAGCCCGCCGTTCCTGGGTATCACTAACGTGGTGATCGAACGGGAGCGGCGCAATGCGACCCGAGTCGGTTATCGGGGTTATCCGCCGCTCGTGGACAACCTGTACTACCGGATTTATCTGCTGGGCGACTATGGCTTCATTGTCATGAAGGAGCCGTCGCGGACCCGCGCGCCGCTGTGCTAGCCAGCGGCGCCCCCGGAAAACCGCAGTGTGGAAATTTTTTGCTGTGGGCGTGTTCAAGCCGCCACGGTTTCCATCGGCTCAAAACTGTCCGCCCGCGCCATCTGCCACATCCGCGAATAAAAGGCTCCATTGACCTCGCCCGTCAGCAGTTCCCCGGGCTTTAAGAACACATGCAACTGCGAGAACAGCTTCACCTCGGTGGCCGACATGCGCCGCACCAGGTGCTTGGGCTGCAATTGCGACGGGTGTTCCAGGCCGGCGGCGGCGAGCATTTCGGCCAGGGCCTTGAGGGTGTTGCGGTGGAAGTTGTAGACCCGCTGGGCCTTGTCCGGGACCACCAGGGCGCGTTGGCGCAGGGTGTCCTGGGTGGCGACGCCGGTGGGGCATTTGTTGGTGTGGCAGCTTTGCGACTGGATGCAGCCGATGGCGAACATGAAGCCGCGGGCGGCGTTGGCCCAGTCGGCACCGATGGCCAGGACGCTGGCGATGTCGAACGCGCTGACGATCTTGCCGCTGGCGCCGAGCTTGATCTTGTCCCGCAGGTTCAGGCCCACCAGCGTGTTGTGCACGAACAGCAGGCCTTCGCGCAACGGCACGCCGATGTGGTCGGTGAACTCCACCGGTGCCGCGCCCGTGCCGCCTTCCTTGCCGTCCACGACGATGAAGTCGGGCAGGATCCCGGTTTCCAGCATGGCCTTGGCAATGCCCATGAACTCCCATGGGTGGCCCAGGCAGAACTTGAAGCCCACCGGCTTGCCGCCGGACAGTTCGCGCAGTTGTTGGACGAATTGCATCAGTTCCAGCGGCGTGGAGAACGCGCTGTGGCGCGACGGTGAAATGCAATCCTCGCCCATGAGGATGCCGCGGGTCTCGGCGATTTCCCGGGTGACCTTGTGCTTGGGCAGGATCCCGCCATGGCCGGGCTTGGCGCCCTGGCTCATCTTGATTTCAATCATCCGCACTTGTGGGTCTTGAGCCTGGACGGCGAAGCGCTCCGGGTCGAAGCGCCCGTCGCTGGTGCGGCAGCCGAAATAGCCGCTGCCCAGTTCCCAGGTCAGGTCGCCACCGTGTTCGCGATGGTAAGGGCTGATGCTGCCCTCGCCGGTGTCGTGGGCAAAATTGCCCAGCTTGGCGCCCTGGTTCAGCGCGCGGATGGCATTGGCGCTTAGCGAGCCGAAGCTCATGGCCGAGATGTTGAACACCGAGGCGGAATACGGTTGGGTGCACTGCGGGCCGCCGACCGTCACGCGAAAACCACTGGGGTCGCTCAACGGCGCCGGGCGCATGGAATGGCCGATGAATTCGAAGCCGGTCTGGTAGACGTCGATCAAGGTGCCGAACGGTTTGTCGGAGGTCTCGTTCTTGGCCCGGGAATACACCAGCGAGCGCTGGGCCCGGGAAAAGGGCAGGGCGTCGCTGTCGGATTCGAGCAGGTACTGACGGATCTCCGGGCGGATGCCTTCGACCAGGTAGCGGATGTTGCCCAGGATCGGGTAGTTGCGCCGTACCGCGTGACGGCTTTGCAGCAGGTCGAACAGCCCCAGCAGGCTCAACAGGCCTGTCACCAGCGCGAATGGCCAGAGCCAGTCGTGTTGCAGGAACGGCAGGCTGGCGAGGGTGAATATCACACAGCCGGCAAAGAAGGCGTAACGGCTCAGCAGAGACAGGCTCATACGGGTTCCTTGGGCAAGCATTGGGTAGGGCGCTGGGTATTCTGGACACCTATAAACCCGTGGCGAGGGAGCTTGCTCCCGCTCGGGCGCGCAGCGGCCGGTTTGAAGATTGCTTCGCAATCCAGCGGGAGCAAGCTCCCTCGCCACAATGATCAGGACTTCATGGCATCGGGGCATTCTGCGCTGGCAGTGAAACCCTGGGCAACCCTGCGGGCAGAAGCTTCATCCTGGCGCGCCTTGGCCCCACAGACAGCCCACTCACCCCGCCACCTTCATCTGCCGCACCGGCAACTCCACCCTGAAGGTCGTGCCGACTCCCACTTCGCTGCGCACCGTGATTTCGCCGTTGTGTTTTTTCACGATGCCGTAGGACAGCGACAGACCGAGCCCCGTGCCTTGGCCGATGGGCTTGGTGGTGAAGAACGGGTCGAAGATTTTTTGCAGGGTTTGCGGTGGGATCCCCGAGCCGTTGTCGGCGACTTCGATCCAGACGGTATCGCCGTCGACGCCGTTGCGCAGGGTGATGGTGCCGCGTTCGGGGCCGATGGCCTGGGCGGCGTTGACGATCAGGTTCATGATCACCTGGTTGATCTGCGACGGCAGGCATTCGACTTCCGGCAGCGGCGTGTATTGCTTGACCACGTCGGCCTTGTACTTGATTTCGTTGGCGACGATGTTCAGCGTCGAATCCATGCCCTGTTGCAAATTGGCCATCTGCCATTCCTGGTTGGAGTCGACGCGGGAGAAGTCCTTGAGGTCCTTGACGATCTGCCCGACCCGGCCGATGCCGTCCTTGGACTCCTTGATCAACAGCGGGATGTCCTCCACCAGGAAATCCAGCTCCACTTGCTCGCGCAGCGTCCTCAGGTGCACCAGTTGCTCCGGCGAGGCGATGGCTTGCTCGGCGCTGCCGTAGGCCGCGAGCATTTGCTGGAGCTTGCTGAAATAGCCGTCCAGGGCCCCCAGGTTGGAGGAAATGAAGCCGATGGGGTTGTTGATTTCGTGGGCCACCCCGGCGGCCAGTTGGCCCAGGGAGGCGAGTTTTTCCGATTGAACCAGCTGGGTTTCGAGCATCTTGCGTTCGTCGATTTCCATCTGCAGCAGTTCGCTGGCCTGCTTGAACGCCTGGGTTCGTTGTTCCACCAGGTCTTCGAGCTTGCTCATTTTCAACTGGGCGCGGGCGGTCATGGCCCATTTGGTGGTCAGGGTGTTGGCCATCTGCTGGACTTCGATGTTGTCGAAGGGCTTCTTCAGGATCAGCAGGCGGTCGTGGCCATTGAGGCGTTCCAGCAGTTCGTCCCAGGAGTAATCCGAGTAGGCGGTGCAGACCACTACCTGCAGCAGCGGATCGCGCTTCCACAGTTCTTCGATGGTCTTGGCGCCGTCCCAGCCTTCGGGCATGCGCATGTCGACGAAGGCCAGGGCATAGGGGCGTTCCCTGGCCTGGGCGTCGAGCAGTTTGTTCAGGCCTTCCTGGCCGCCATAGGCCGAGTCGAGTTCGAACACAGTGGCGACCGGTTTCGGTGCCTCGCCGAACAGGGCGTTCTCCATGTCCTGCAGGTCGGCGTTGATCTCGTTCTCGGGGGTGAGGATCTTGCGAAAATCCTCATGGATGGCCGGTGTGTCGTCGATCAACAGGATGCGGCGGTTGCTCAGGGTGTTCATGGCTCACCCTCCGCGAGTTTCAGTGGCACCTGCAGCTGGAACGTGGCCCCTTTGCCGGGGCCTTCGCTGTGGGCGGTCAGGCGCCCGTTCATTTCGATGGCCGCCAGGGCGCAACTGTGCAGGCCAAACCCGTGGCCGTCCTTACGCGTGGTGAAGCCGTGGGCGAAGATGCGTGTCATGTTTTCCTCCGGGATGCCTTCGCCTTCATCCTTGACGCTGATCTGCAGGGTCTCGCCATCCACCACGGCCGCCTTCAACGTCATGTTCCGCGCATGATTGGACACCCCCGCCATGGCGTACTTGGCGTTGCTGATGAGGTTGATCAGGATCAGCAGCAAGCGGTGCTTGTCGCCCATGATCCGCGGGACGTCTCCATACTCCTTGATCACCGTGACATGGTGGCGGGTCAGGGCGCCGGAGTTCATGCGCAGGGCGTCTTCGAGCAGTTCGCTGACCACCAGGGGCTCCAGCAGGCTGTTGGCCCCGGCGTAGGATTGCTGGGTCGAAACGATGTCCTTGATGTGGTCCACGCTCTTGCTCAACTGCCCCAGCTCGTCGATCAGGCTGTGCTGTTCCGCGGCGATGGCGTCCACCAGTTGGTTGAGGTAGCCGGGCAGCAGCTTGCCTTTTTCGTCTTCGGTGAGGAAATGCCCGAGGTCGTGGGGGTGTTCGTTGACCAGTTGCATGGCCTTGCCCAGCCCCAGCGCCTTGCTGCTGCGCAATTTGCGGCTGACCAGGTCGGCGGAAATGTTCACGCTGTTGAGAACGTTGCCGACGTTGTGCAGCACGTTGGTGGCGATTTCCGCCATGCCGGCCTGGCGGGCGGTGTCCATCAGCTCGCTCTGGGTGTCCTTGAGCTGGCGGGTGCGTTCTTCCACCCGTTGCTCCAGCTCGTCGTTGGCGGTTTTCAGGGCGCTGTTGACCCGCTTGATCTCGGCGAAGCTGCGTACCAGACGGATCGCCAGCCAGATCAGGATCAGCACCAGGAACATCGCGAACACCATCAGGTAGATGTGGTTGCGCTGGTGGAGGGCGGCAGCGGTTTCCTGATCCTTATCGAGCAGGCTGGTGATGGTGTCCAGCCGGTCCGCCACCGGGACCGCCTCAATGCCCTCCAGCAACTCGTTGACCTGGGGTTGTTCGCGCAGGACCATCGCGATGTGTCGGCTCATGGTGGTCACCGCGTTCTGGAACCCTTCGGGCAGGCGCTCCTTGTTGACGTCCAGCCGGTTCAGCCCAAGCAGTACCTCGGCGGCCGTGTCCGGGGTGGTGAGTTGGGCGAACTCCATGCTGCTGAGCAACAGGTCGTAGGTGTCGATGGCGACGTTTTGCAGCTGCAACCGTTGCTCGTCGGTGAGCCGGGCGAACTGGCCCTGGATATCGTCTTCGGCCGTTGGCAGGAAGGCCAGGGAGTTGCGCAGTATCGCGTGGTGCGACTTGAATTTTTCCACCAGGCGGGTCTTTTCCTTGACCGCCTCCAGATACGCGTCGCGCTGGGTTTCCCAGAGCGTGGGCGCGTGGCGGCCCGAGGCCGATTCGATGGCGTCCAGGCGCTGCCAGAGCCGGGTGATTTCATGCAGCGGCGAGACCAGGGGGTCGTAGTTGTGGGTCAGGGCGATCCGGGTCTTGAGCACTTCGTTGTCCCAGATCGCGTCCTGTTGCTTCAACTGCCGGACCAGGTCCCGGGACTCGATGTACGAGGCGGCCTGTTGCGCACCCGACTGGATGTACATGAACAGCAGCACCGAAACGAGCAACACGCCGATGAATGCCAGGCCAAGTCGACGGAGGGCCTTCATAAGGGTTTGCCCTCCCATTCGCCGGTCAGGGTCTTGAGGAACTCGACGATCAACTCGGTATCCTTGCCGGCCGGTTCACGGCCCAACTGGTACTTGAACATCACTTCCACCGCCTGCTCCAGCGTCGCCGCGGAGCCCTTGTGGAAATACGGTGCGGTGACGGCGACATTGCGCAGGCTGGGCACCTTGAACACCTGGCGATCACCTTCATCGCCGGTGACGTTGAAGCGCCCTTCATCGGCCCGGGTGAGGTTGCCCCGGTCCGCGATGTAGTCCCCCATGACACCGAACTTCTGGAACATGTTGCCGCCGATGTTCACGCCCTGGTGGCAGGCGATGCAGCCGTATTCCTTGAAACGCTCATAGCCGAATTTTTCCCGCGGCGTGAGGATGTCGGTGTTGCCCAGCAGGTATTGGTCGAAGCGTGAGTTGGGGGTCAGCAGGGTGCGTTCGAAATCGGCCAGGGCGCCCTGGATATTGGGCTTGGTCACGCCGTCGGGGTAGGTCGCGTTGAAGTCCCTGGTATAACCCGGGTCGTCGGCGATGCGCTTGACCACGGTGTCCCAGTTACTGCCCATTTCCGTGGGGCTGGTGACCACGATGTGCACCTGCTCTTCCAGGGTGTCGGCGCGGCCGTCCCAGAATTGATGGAAATTCAGGCTGGCGTTGAACACCGTGGGGGTGTTGACCTCCACCGGCTTGCCGTCGAAGCCCAGGGACAACGCCTTGTCGTCGGCACCGCCCTTGTCCAGGCGATGGCAACTGGCACAGGACAGGGTGTTGTTCACCGACAGCCGTGGGTCGTTGAACAGCCGCTGGCCCAGTTGGACGCGCTTGGGGTCCAGCGCGGGGACGGGAGGCAGCGGCTTGAGCGGTTCGTCCAGGGGCTCGGCGTGGGCGGCCACACTGAGTCCCATGAACAGGCCGAGAGCCAACAAGAGTCCTGGTGACGCCATCGCAGACTTCCTTGAACGTGGGTTGATGGAGCAGGCTGTTTTTAGGAAAACGGGTTCGGGCGCTGTTCCCATTCGGCCATCCATTGGGCGAAGGCGTGCGGTTCCACGGGCTTGCTGAAGTAATACCCCTGGGCCTCCTCGCACTGGTGGGCCCGGAGGAAGTCCAGTTGCGCCAGGGTCTCCACGCCCTCAGCAATGATGTGCAGGTTCAGGCCCTTGCCCAGGCTGATGATGGTGCTCACCAGCTTGGCGTCATTGCTGTCGATGCTCAGGTCGCCCACGAACGACTGGTCGATTTTCAGGACATCCACCGGGAATTTCTGCAGGTAGCTCAGGCTCGAGTACCCGGTGCCGAAATCGTCGATGGCCAGCCGCACGCCCAGTTGCTTGATGGCCTTGAGAATGGCGACGGTGGTGTCGATGTTCTGCATCAGCACGCTTTCGGTGATCTCCAGTTCCAACTGTGTCGGGTCCAGGCCGGTTTCCTTGAGGGTGCGGGCAATGCCTTCGACGAAGCCGCGCTGGCGAAAGTCGATGGCCGAGACGTTGACCGACAGGTACAGGGGTCGCATGCCCTGGTCTTGCCAGGTGCGGGCCTGCTGGCAGGCTTCCTGGAGCACCCATTGACTCAGCGGCACGATCAGCCCGCTGTCCTCGGCCACCGGGATGAAGTCCGACGGGTAGACCAGGCCGTGCTCCGGGCGATTCCAGCGCACCAGCGCCTCGACACCGACCACTTTGCCGCTCGTCAGGTCGAGCTTGGGCTGGTAGTGCAGCACGAATTCCTTGCGTTGCAGGGCCAGCCGCAGGCCAGACTCGATGGTCTGTTGCTGGCGGGCCCGGCGGTTCATGTCTTCGGTGAAGAAACGGTAGTCGTTGGGGCCGGCTTCCTTGACGTTGCGCATCGCCGTCTCGGCTTTCTTGATCAGCGCCACGGCGTCGAAACCGTCGGTGGGGTACACGCTTACCCCCAGGCTGGCGGTGACGGTCAAGTCATGGCCGTCGATCGGTTGGGGCGTGCTGACCGCTGCCAACAGTTTTTCCGCCACGCCCTTGGTCTGCTGCGGGTCGGCGATGTCCCCCAGCACCACCACGAATTCATCGGAGCCGTAGCGAAACACCGAGTCGGACTCGCGCACCACGGTGGCCAGCGCCCGGGCCACGCGCTTGAGCATCTCGTCGCCGACCGGGTGCCCCAGGGCGTTGTTGACCCGTTTGAAACGGTCCAGGCCGAGGAACATCACCGCCAGTTGCCGGTCATGTCGGCGGCACTGGGCCATGGCCTGGGTCAGGCGGTCGCCGAGCAACATGCTGTTGGGCAGTTCGGTGAGCACGTCGTATTGCAGCAGATGGGAGACCTTGAGCAGTTCCTGGACCCGCTCTTCAATCGTGCGCTCCAGGCTGCGCATCTTGCGCGCGGCATCCTGGGCCAGTTGCCATTTCCAGGTCATGGCGCTGGCCATCTGGCGGATTTCCAGGGTGTCGAAGGGTTTCTTGAGGATCAGCAACTGATCGTCGAACTCGATCCGTTCCGACATGGTTTCCCAGGTGTAGTCGGAGAACGCCGTGCACAGGGCAATTTGCAGCCGGGGGTCGGCTTCCCACAGTTTTTCGATGGTCTGCAGGCCGTCCCAGCCCGGCGGCATGCGCATGTCGGCGAACACCAGGGCGTAGGGCTGGCCTTCGGCCTGGGCGCGCTTGACCAGTTCCAGCGCTTCTTCGCCCTGGTACGCGGAGTCGATCTGGAACTGCGGCCGGCTGACCTGGGGCGTGCCGAACAACAGGCTCTCGGTATCGTCCAGCGACTCATCACCGCCGCCACCGGCGCTGAGGATCTTGCGAAAGTCCTGGTGGATGGCCGGGGTGTCATCCACCACCAGGATTCGCCTGTTCGCGGGTACGGACAAGGGGTTCATGGGGTGCTCTCCGATAGCTGGCTCGGGGGGCGCGTCCAGTGGTCGGCCGCCGGAACGATGCTGCCGGCCTTGAGCAGCTCGGCGGCCTGGTGGCTGTCCACGACCGTGCTGAAGTAGTGCCCCTGGGCTTGCATCGTCCCACCGCTGGACATCAGCGTGGTGCGTTGCTCCTGGGTCTCGACGCCTTCGGCGATGATCCCGATGCCCACGTCCCGGGCGAAGTTGAGGATGGCCCGCAGGGTCGTGGCGTTGCCGGGGTCGGCGTTGGCACTGTCGAGAAACCGTTGGGCGAGCTTGAGGTGGTTGACGCGGTAGGTCTTGAGGTAATCGAACGAGGAATATTCGGTGCCGAACTCATCGATTGCGATCTGCACGCCCAGTTCGCACAGGCGCGGCAGCACGTCGTTGTGAGTCCACTTGGTCTGGGCCAGGGTGGCTTCGGTGACGTCGAAGCGCAGGTCCCACGGGGCCAGTTCCCAGCGCGCGGTGGTGCGCAGCACGTCGTAGATCAGTTCCGGGCCGGTCTTGAGCTGGGTCAGGGACAGGTCGAGGGCGATCACCGGCGGCGCCATGTTCTGGTCGCGCCACTGGCGCATCTGCCGGCAGGCCTGGTCCAGCGCCCAGTGGCCCAGGCCGATGATGAGCCCGGTCTTCTCGGCGGCCGGCATGAACACCGCCGGCTCCAGCCAGCCGCGCTCGGGGTGGTTCCAGCGCACCTGCACGCCCATGCCGAGGATTTTGCCGGTGCCCAGGTCGACTTCCGGCAGGTAATGCAAATGCAGCTCCTGGTTCTCGATGGCCCGGCGCAGATCGTTGGCCAGGGCGACCCGGTCGGTGACTTCCTGGTTGATCTCTTCGTTGTGGAAATGGTACTGGTTGCGACCCTTCTCCTTGGAGCGGTACAGGGCCATGTCGGACTGCGCCATCAGGCTGTCGGCGCTCAGGCTCTGCGGCGTATACAGGGCGATGCCGATGCTCACCGAGATCCGCACGTCGTTGCCGTCCAGGGCGTAGGGCGCCACCAGGGCGTCGCGGATCTTCGCCGCCAGCGCGGCGCAATGGGTGGCCTCGTGAACGTCCAGTTGCAGGATGGCGAACTCGTCGCCGCCCAGGCGCGCGACCACGTCGTTCTCCCGGGTGCAGGCCTTGATGCGTGCGGCGACTTCCTGCAAGAGCAGGTCGCCGATGGGGTGGCCCAGGGTGTCGTTGATCCGCTTGAAGTGGTCCAGGTCCAGGTAGAACATCGCGAACGCCGGCGCCCCCCGGCGCGCGGCGGCGAAGGCCTGGTGCAGTCGTTCGATCATGGTGGCGCGGTTGGCCAGCCCGGTCAGGCCGTCGGTGCGGGCCAGCAGGGCGATCTTCTCTTCGGCCAGCTTGCGTTCGGTGATGTCGAGGATGATGCCTTCGACCTCCAGCAACAGGCCTTGCTCATTGCGCACCGGAATGTAGCGGTTCTCCACCCAGCGGTAGGTGTCGTCGCCGGTGCGCAGGCGAAACTCGATGGAGGCGCCGGCATTGTCCCGGTCCAGGACGCGGACCATGGCGGCGTCGATCTTGGACTGGTCATCGGGGTGGATGAGCATCTGCGCCCAGTCCGGCGCGCCCACCAGATGCGCCGCGACATGGCCGAACTTGGTGATGTTGTGGGAGATGTACATCAACGGGAACGGCGGCTCGCCCCGCAGGCGATAGAGGATGGTCGGGCTGTTCTGCACGATGATGTTGGCGTCGGCCAGTTCTCGGGTGCGCGCTTCGACCGCCCGTTCGAGCATGTCCATCTTCAGCGCGGCGTCCTCGGTCATCTGCCATTTGACCGTCAGCGTGCTGGCCATCTGGCGGATCTCGATGGCGTCGAAGGGTTTCTTCAGAATGAGCAGACGGTCGCCCAGCTCCAGGCGGTCGGCGATGTCTTCCCAGGAATAGTCCGAATAGGCGGTGCACAACGCCACTTGCAACTTGGGGTCGGCGCGCCACAGCCGCTCGATGGTTTCCAGGCCGTCCCAGCCGGGCGGCATGCGCATGTCGATGAAGGCCATGGCGTAGGGCTGCCCTTGCTCCAGCGCCGCCTCGACCTTGTTCAGGGCTTCCATGCCCTGGAAGGCCGAGTCGAGGTTGAAACTCTGGGCGGCGACGGCCACCGGCGCACCGAACAGGGCTTCTTCGGCACTGCTCAGGTGGTCCTCGGACGGCGCGTGGGGGCTGAGGATCTTGCGAAAATCCTCATGGATCGTCGGCGTGTCGTCGACGATCAGGATCCGCCGGTTGGCTCTTTCCGATGGCAGGCTCATGGCCGTGCACCGTGGCGATGCTGACAATAGAACCCTGGGAACATCTGATATCCCTTTCGCTGGCATGAGAGTTCTGGCCCGTACATGGCCTTCCATGGGGTACAGCATAGTCGGCTCATCGGGATGCGCTCGGCCCGTGATGGCAAATCGTGCCTAAATGCCGGCAATCTACTAGCCTGTCTTCTGGGGGACGGTAAACGGTCGTCATCAATAGGAGGGGGTAGCAATGGAAGATCAATCGCCGGACGTTCCGGTCAAAAAACCGACGGTGCTGTTGGTCGATGACGAAGAGTCGATCCTCAACAGCCTGCGCCGGCTGCTGCGCAGCCAGCCCTACGAAATCCTGCTGGCCGACAGTGGCGCCAAGGCCCTGGAAATCCTCAAGGAGCGGCCGGTCGACCTGGTGATGACCGATGCGCGCATGCCCAACATGGACGGCGCCACGCTGTTGGCACAGATTCGCCAGTTGTACCCATCGACCTTGCGCATCCTGCTCACCGGCTATGCCGACGTCGACATGATGACCAAGGCCATCAACGAGGGCGGCTTGTACCGCTACCTCAGCAAACCGTGGAACGACGAGGAAGTGGTGCAGGCCCTGCGCCAGGCCCTGGCCCACCAGCATTCCGAAAGCGAACGCCAGCGCCTCGAAGCGCTGACCCGCGAGCAGAACCAGCAACTCAAGACGCTCAACGCCACCTTGGAAAAACGCGTGGCCTCGCGCACCTCCGAGTTGCAGCAGACCGCCGACATGCTCGACCTGGCCTACGATGAACTCAAGCGCAGCTATGTCACCAGCACGGAAGTGTTCTCGCTGATCGCCAACCTGCGCCTGCCCAAGGCCAAGCAGACCAACCGGCAGATCATCGAGTTGATCCGGGTCTACAGCCGCCTGCATTTCCTCGACGAGTCCACCGATCGCGACCTGACCATGGCGGCGGCGCTGTACAACATCGGCAAGCTGAGCTGGACCGACAACATGATGGTCACGCCGGCCGACCTGCTGCACCACACCGAGCTGGACCTGTACCGCGCCTATCCGAAGCAGAGCGAATCGCTGTTGATGACCCTGGACCCGATGAAGGACGCGGCCCGGATCATTCGCCATCACCAGGAACGCTGGGACGGCAGCGGCTTCCCCGAGCACCTCAAGGGCGAGGCGATCCCGTTCGGTTCGCGGCTGTTGAAGCTGGCGGTGGACTTCATCGAGTTGCAGCGCGGGTTGATCCTCGAACGGCAGATGAACAGCGACGAAGCCCTGGTCTACATCCGCAAATACGCTGGCAAGCTGTACGACCCGGACATGATCGAGGACTTCATCAAGGCCTGCGGCGAATACCTGGACGACGTGACCCTGTCGGACCCGACGGTGAAGGTCTTGAACACCCGGGAGCTGTCGGCCGGGATGGTCCTGGCGCGCAACCTCAATGCCGACAACGGCATGTTGCTGCTCAACGCCGGCAAGGTCCTGAGCGGTCCGCTGGTGGAAAAACTCATCGCCTTCGAAGCGATGGAGTGCGCCCGCTACAGCGTGTTCGTCAAGATTCCCGAAGACGCTTCGGCGCCCAGGCCGATCCTGGGGTGAACACAGCTCAACCTGTGGGAGCGGGCTTGCTCGCGAAGGCGGTGTGTCAGTTAAGGATGTATTCCCTGACACGCCGCCTTCGCGAGCAAGCCCGCTCCCACAAGAGACAGTGTTGATCTTGAGGCTTTGCTCCAACCGCTGCGATCTGTAATCTCCCGGGCATTTTTTGCCCGAGGCCAATTCCCATGACCGATTCGCTCATCCGCATCGCCGCCGCCCTGTTGATCGGGCCGGACGGTCGGACCCTGCTGGTGCGCAAGCGCGGCACCCTGGCCTTCATGCAGCCGGGGGGCAAGATCGAGCCCCATGAGCAACCGGTCGAGGCCCTGGCCCGGGAGCTGGAGGAAGAGCTGGGCCTGGTGATCGATCCTGCCCAGGCGCGCTACCTGGGCGCCTTCAGTGCGCCGGCCGCCAACGAGCCAGGCTTTACCGTCCAGGCGCAGGTGTTCCTGCTGGAAATCGACGCCGCTGTTTCACCGGCTGCCGAGATCGAGGAAGTGCGCTGGATCGATCCGGCCGGCGAGCACGACCTGCTGCTGGCGCCGTTGACAGGCGAGGTCATCCTGCCGTTTTATCGAGCGTCGCCTTCCGTGGCCTGCTGATTCCAGGAACAACGCCCATGATTGCACTGCCAGACCTGCTGATTTTCGCCGCCGCCGCGTTGCTGATGGTGCTCACGCCCGGTCCGAACATGATCTACCTGATTTCCCGTTCGATCTGCCAGGGCCGCAAGGCCGGCGTCACTTCCCTGCTGGGAGTGGTGGCGGGCTTTTTCGTGCACATGTTCGCGGCGGCAGCGGGGCTGACGGCGGTGTTCCTGGCGGTGCCTCTGGCCTATGAAATCCTGAAGTGGGCCGGTGCGCTGTATCTGCTGTGGCTGGCCTGGCAGGCCGTGAAGCCCGGTGCTCGCTCACCGTTCGAGGCGCAGCAGTTGCCGGCGGACTCTACGCGCAAGTTGATCACCATGGGCTTTCTCACCAGTGCCCTGAACCCCAAGATCGCGGTGTTCTACCTGTCGGTGTTCCCGCAGTTCATCAGCCCGGAGCACGGCTCGCTGTTCACCCAGAGCCTCATCCTCGGGCTGACCCAGATCAGCATCAGTTTCAGCGTCAACCTGCTGATCGCGCTGTTTGCCGCCGGGATTGCGTCCTGGTTCGCCCACAACCCGACCTGGCTGGCGGTGCAGCGTTATTTCATGGGCTTTGTGCTCGCTACGTTGGCGCTGCGCCTGATGCTTGAGCAACGGCGCGGGGCATGAACATCCGGCGGCTGCGGGCCGGCGATGCCAGCGCGTATCGCGAACTGATGCTCCAGGCCTACGCGCAGCATCCGCAGGCCTTCACTTCCAGCGTCAGTGAGCGGGCGGCGCTGCCGATCAATTGGTGGGAGTCGCGGCTGACCAGCCGGCTGGACGTGGTGCTGGGGGCGTTCGAGGCGGGGCAACTGGTGGGGATGGTCGGTCTGGCCCTGGAGCCTCGGGCCAAGGCCCGGCACAAGGCGACTCTGTTCGGCCTGTACGTCAGCGCCGCCCATGGCCGCCAGGGGCTGGGCCAGCAGTTGCTGCAAGCGGCCCTCGACGAAGCTCGCCGCCACCCTTTCCTGCGTCTGGTGCAGTTGACCGTCACCGCCGGCAACGACCCGGCGGTCAAGCTCTACCAGCGTTGCGGCTTTGTGCTGTATGGGCTGGAGCCGATGGCCATCCGGGTAGATGACGAATACTTCGACAAGATCCATATGTGGCTTGAACTGTAGGGCCCCTTCGCGGGCAAGCCCGCTCCCACAGGGATTGGTGGTGTCCACAGAGTTGGGCTTTGCAGCAGATCTTCCCACAGGGGTTGGTGGTGTCCACAGAGTTGGGCTTTGCAGCAGGTCCTCCCACAGGGGGTGGTGGTGTCCACAGAATTGGGCTTTGCTGCGGATCCTCTGTGGGAGCGGGCTTGCTCGCGAAGGGCTCGCCGCCATCAGCGCACCGCACTGACCCCATCGAGGGTGGAAAACGACGTGTCCTTCGCCGTCAGCAGGAAGTCGCGCATGTACGGTGCGTCGAGCATGTCTGTGCGGACCGCTGCGTACAGGGTGGCGAACAGGCCTTTTTCGCCCAGGCGCTTGGCCTTCACGTAGCCCCGTGAGCTGTATTCATGCAGCGCCCAGTGGGGCATGCCGCAGACGCCGCGGCCGCTGGCCACCAGTTGCATCATCATCACCGTCAGTTCGGACGTGCGCACCTGGGCCGGTTCGATGTCGGCCGGCTCCAGGAAGCGGGTGAAGATGTCCAGCCGATCCCGTTCCACCGGGTAGGTGATCAGGGTTTCGCTGACCAGGTCCTCCGGCACGATGAACGGCTTGCCCGCCAGACGGTGCTGGTTGGCCACGGCGAGCATCGCTTCGTAGGTGAACAGCGGCACGTAGGTGATGCCGGCCAGTTCCAGCGGGTCGGACGTGACCACCAGGTCCAGGTCGCCCCGGGCCAGGGCCGGCAACGGCGCGAAGGCGAAGCCCGAGGCCAGGTCCAGTTCGACTTCGGGCCAGGCGTCGCGGAACTGGTCGATGGTGGGCATCAGCCACTGGAAGCAGCTGTGGCACTCGATCGCCATGTGCAGGCGCCCGGCGGTGCCGCCCGCCAGGCGCGCGATGTCCCGTTCGGCGCCGCGCAGCAGGGGCAGGGTGGCATCGGCCAGTTGCAGCAGGCGCAGGCCGGCGCTGGTGAACCGTACCGGTTTGGTCTTGCGCACGAACAACTGCATGCCCAGGCGTTCCTCCAGTTCCTTGAACTGGTGGGACAGCGCGGACTGGGTCAGGTGCAGGCGTTCGGCGGCTTCCACCAGGCTATCGGCTTCGCGCAGGGCATGCAGGGTCTTGAGGTGACGGAGTTCAAGCACCGGAGGCTCCATGAGAAAAACTTGTGATCAACACGAAAAGGTTGAGTTTGTCTCATGAAGGGTCGGCTGTCGACAATAGCGCCATCTTTTACAGGAGGACGCACACCATGGCCCTGGCCCACACCCTCGGTTTTCCCCGCATCGGCGCCGACCGCGAACTGAAAAAAGCCCTCGAAGCCTACTGGAAGGGCGACCTGGCACCGGACGCGCTGCAAGCGGTGGGACGTGAGCTGCGGGCCCGGCACTGGCAATTGCAGAAAGACGCCGGCATCGACCTGCTGCCCGTCGGCGACTTCGCCTGGTACGACCAGGTGCTCAGCCACACCCTGGCTTTGGGCGTGGTTCCATCGCGTTTCCACGACACCCTCAATGGCCAGGGCCGGCCTACCCTCGACACCTTGTTCGCCATGGCCCGTGGCGCCACCGCCAGCTGTTGCGCCGGTCACGACCAGGCGCAACACGCCCAGGAGCTGACCAAGTGGTTCGACACCAACTATCACTACCTGGTCCCGGAGTTCTCCGCTGACCAAGCGTTCACCCTGAGCTGGGAACAGCTGTTCGACGAAGTGGACGAGGCCCACGCCCTGGGCCATCGGGTCAAGCCGGTGCTCATCGGCCCGCTGACCTACCTGTGGCTGGGCAAGGCCAAGGGCGAGGACTTCGACAAGCTGGACCTGCTGGAGCGGTTGCTGCCGGTCTACGGTGAAATCCTCAATCGTCTCCAGCGCCAGGGCGTGGAATGGGTGCAGATCGACGAGCCGATCCTGACCCTCGATTTGCCCCAGGCCTGGAAAAATGCCTTCGAGCGGGCCTACCACATCCTTCAGTATTCGCCGCTGAAAAAACTCGTGGCGACCTACTTCAGCGGCCTGGCCGACAACCTCGGCCTGGCGGTGAGCCTGCCGGTGGATGGCTTGCACATCGACGCGGTACGTGCGCCGGAGCAATTGGGCCAGGTGCTGGACCGGCTGCCGAGCTACAAGATCCTGTCGGTGGGCCTGGTCAATGGCCGCAACGTCTGGCGTTGTGAGCTGGAACAGGCACTGGCGCAGTTGCAACCGGCCCAGGAACGTTTTGGCGACAACCTCTGGGTCAGCACGTCCTGCTCGTTGCTGCACAGCCCGGTGGACCTGGAGCGTGAAGACAAGCTCGATCCCGAACTCAAGAGCTGGCTGGCCTTCGCCGTGCAGAAGTGTGGTGAAGTGGCGGTGCTGCGCGATGCGTTGAATGACCCTCACGCCCCCGGCGTCCACCAGGCCTTGGCCGACAGCCGTGAAGTGCAGGCCCGTCGCGCCGCCTCGGCACGGATCCACAAGCCTGAGGTCCAGGCCCGACTCGACGCGATCAGTCCCCAGGACAGCCAGCGGCAATCGCCCTTCGCCCAGCGCATCGAACGGCAGCGTGCCAGGCTGAAGTTGCCGGCGTTTCCGACCACGTCCATCGGTTCTTTCCCACAGACGTCGGCGATTCGCCTGGCACGTCAGGCCTATAAACAGGGCAAGTTGTCGGCCAACGATTATCAGGACGCCATGCACACCGAGATCCGTCATGCCGTGCAGATCCAGGAGCGCCTGGGCCTGGATGTGCTGGTGCATGGCGAGGCCGAGCGCAACGACATGGTGGAGTATTTCGCCGAGCAACTGGACGGCTACGCCTTCACCCGTTTCGGCTGGGTGCAGAGCTATGGTTCGCGTTGCGTGAAGCCGGCGATCATCTACGGCGACATCAGCCGGCCCAAGCCCATGACCGTCGACTGGATCTGCTACGCCCAGCGCCTGACCGACAAGGTCATGAAGGGCATGCTCACCGGGCCCGTGACCATGCTGATGTGGTCGTTCCCCCGCGAAGATGTGTCGCGCCAGGTCCAGGCCCGCCAACTGGCCCTGGCCCTGCGGGACGAAGTGCTGGACCTGGAGAAAGCCGGCATCAGCATCGTGCAGATCGACGAGGCGGCGTTTCGCGAGGGCCTGCCGTTGCGCCGCGGCCAATGGCAGGAATACCTCGACTGGGCGGTGGAGGCCTTCCGCCTGTGCGCCTCGGGCGTGGGCGATGAAACCCAGATCCATACCCACATGTGCTACAGCGAGTTCAATGACGTGATCAAGGCCATCGCCGACATGGACGCCGACGTCATCACCATTGAAACCTCACGTTCGGACATGGAATTGCTGGAGGCTTTCGAAGCGTTCGATTACCCGAACGATATCGGCCCGGGCGTCTATGACATCCACTCGCCCCGGGTGCCGGACACGGCCGAGATGGTTTCGCTGATGAGCAAGGCGGTCAAGCGCATCGCTCCGGAGCGGTTGTGGGTCAACCCCGATTGCGGCTTGAAAACCCGGGCGTGGCCGGAGACGGAAGCGGCGTTGGTGAACATGGTGGCGGCGGCGCGGCAGTTGCGCAGTCAGTTGGCTTGACGCTGTAACGGATGAACGCAAGCGTCCCTGTGGCGAGGGAGCTTGCTCCCGCTGGAGTGCGAAGCACTCCCAAACATCTTTCGCCTGGAAGTAGGGTAAAGGCTCGAAGGTCTGGGGCGGCTGCGCCGCCCAGCGGGAGCAAGCTCCCTCGCCACGGTGTTCGGTTGCAACACCACTCGGCAATCTTCATCAAACTGTCACGCAACTGTGGCAGCGCGCTTGAACAAACTTCATCAGACTCGCGCTCTACTGGGGTTCTGCGTTTTGGTGTTTCTTCATGCGTGTATTCATTTTCCTGGCCGCCTTGTTGTGCGGCCTGCCGTCGATTGCGGCTTCTCGTTGTGATGTGAATGTGCCGACCCAACGGGTCGATCTGGATCAGGTCAGCGTGGCGTACCAGAGCGTGGGCCGCCCCTCCGATCCTGCGCTGTTGCTGGTGATGGGGCTGGGTGGGCAATTGATCCACTGGCCGGACGAAGTGGTGGTGGCACTGTGCGAACAGGGTTTCCGGGTGATTCGCTACGACAACCGGGACGTCGGCCTGTCCACCTGGCGCCAGGCGCCCGGCAGCGCCAACCTGGCCTTTGAAGCGCTGCGCTATAAACTCGGCTTGCCCGTGGCATCGCCCTATACCTTGACCGACATGGCCGAGGATGGCCTGGGCTTGATGGATGCCTTGCAGGTGCAGCGTTTTCATGTGTTGGGCGTGAGCATGGGCGGGATGATCGCCCAGCACATGGCTGCCATGGCTCCGCAGCGGGTCGAAAGCCTGACGCTGATCATGACCAGTTCCGGCGCCGAAGGCCTGCCGGCACCCAGCGCGGCATTGGTCCAGCTGTTGTCGCGGCGCAGCGCGCCGAATCGCGAAGTGGCGCTGGAGCAACAGGCCGACCTGCTGGCCGCCTTGGGCAGCCCCATGGTGGTCGACGATCGGCAGGCGCTGCTGCACCAGGCCGCGGTGGCTTATGACCGGGCCTTCAACCCCGAAGGCGTGCAGCGCCAGATCATGGCGATCCTGGCGGAGCCCAGCCGCGTGGCGTTGCTCAATCAACTGCGGGTGCCAACCCTGGTCGTCCACGGCACCGCCGACCCGTTGCTGCCGGTGATGCATGGCGTGCACCTGGCCGCACACATCCAGGGTAGCCAATTGAAGCTGATCCCAGGCCTGGCCCATCGTTTCCAGGAGGCGTTCAAGGCGCCATTGCTGGGCGCGGTGCTGCCTTACCTGCAACAGCATCGTGACGATACGTCGCACTGGGCGCAGATCGAACCGGTGCAGGCGCCGAATGTGCTTTGACAAGCATGCAGTTTTCTCAAGTTTCGTAGAACCTGTGGCGAGGGGATTTATCCCCGTTGGGCTGCGTAGCAGCCCCATCTTGCCGACTCAATTTACCTGACACGGCGAGCGGCACTCTTAGGGGCTGCTGCGCAGCCCAACGGGGATAAATCCCCTCGCCACAAAGGCCTACGGCTGTAGGCTCATCGCGCCTTGGCCTGCGCCACCAGCCATTCCATCAAGGCCTGCAACGGCGCCGCCACCTCGGCCTTGCGCGGGAACACCAGGTGATAACCCAACCCGGTTCCGACCTTCAGTTCGAACGGCATCACCAACCTTCCGGCGCTCAGGTCGTCGCCGATCAACGACCAGTCGCCAATCGCCACGCCGGTGCCTTGTGAGGCCATGGACATCGCCAGGTCGAGGGTTTCGAAGTGCTGGCCCTTGGCGGCGCTGCCCAGGTGCACCCCGGCGGCGTCCAGCCAGGTGGTCCAGTCGCGCCCGTCGGGGGTGGGGTGCAGCAACAGATGTTGTTGCAGGTCGTCGGGCGAGTGCAGCGGCACGGGGCCGTCCAGGAGCGGGCGCGAGCAGACCGGCGTCAGTTGTTCATCGAACAGGTGCAGGCTGGCCAGCGAGGCATCCGGCGGCGGGCCGTAGACCACGGCGGCGTCGAAGGCCTCGCGCTGGAAATCCACGCCGTGCTTGACCGTGGTGGTCAGCTCCACCGGCACATCCGGCCGCGCCTTCTGCCATTGCAGCAGGCGCGGCAACAACCAGCGCAGCACGCACGTCGGGGCCTTGAGTTGCAGGGCCCGGTGCTTGTCACCGATCTGCTCCACCGCCTCGCCGATCAGGTTGAACACCTGCTGCACCCGCGGCAGCCACGCCGCGCCTTGCGTCGTCAGGCTCAAGCCCCGGGCCTGGCGCTGGAACAACGCATAGCCTAGATGAGCCTCCAGCCCGGCGATCTGCCGGCTCACCGCGCCCTGGGTGATGTGCAACTGTTCGGCGGCCCGGGTGAAGTTGCAGCACTGGGCGGTGACCAGGAAGGTGTGCAGGGCCGGAAGCGGCGGAAGGCGTTTCATCGGTGCGAGCCATGACGTGAGGACATGGCGAGTATGACTTTTTATCGATTGTTGCCGCCATGGCCTGACCGTTCAATGACGCCATTCCAAGAGAAAAAGGGCAGTGGCGATGGCAACGTGCGGCGAAGTGTTGGTCAAGTTACTCGAAGGCTATGGCGTGGAGCAGGTGTTCGGCATTCCTGGCGTACACACCGTCGAGTTGTATCGCGGGCTGGCCCGTTCAAGCATTCGCCATGTGACGCCGCGCCATGAACAGGGCGCAGGTTTCATGGCCGACGGTTATGCGCGGGTCAGCGGCCAGCCTGGCGTGTGTTTCATCATCACCGGCCCCGGCATGACCAACATCACCACCGCCATGGGCCAGGCCTACGCCGATTCGATCCCGATGCTGGTGATCTCCAGCGTGCAGTCGCGCAGCCAGTTGGGGGGCGGGCGGGGCAAGTTGCATGAGTTGCCGAACCAGGCGGCGCTGGTGAGTGGCGTCGCGGCGTTTTCCCACACGCTGCTGTCCGTCGCCGAGTTGCCCGGCGTGTTGGCGCGGGCGTTCGCGATGTTCCAGGCCGGGCGCCCGCGGCCGGTGCACATCGAAATCCCGCTGGACGTGCTGGTCGAAAACGCCGACGCCTTGCTGGCCAGTGTACCGGTGAACGTCAGCCGCGCCGGGGCCGCACCGGCTGCAGTGCAACAGATGGCGGCGATGCTGGCCACGGCCCGCCGGCCACTGATTCTGGCCGGTGGCGGCGCCATCGAGGCTGGCGCCGAAGTGACCGCGTTGGCCGAACGCCTGGGGGCGCCGGTGGCCTTGACCATCAACGCCAAGGGCTTGTTGCCGTCCCGTCACCCGTTGCTGATCGGCTCGACCCAGAGCCTGGTCGCCACCCGCGCGTTGGTCGCCGAGGCAGATGTGGTGTTGGCCATCGGCACCGAACTGGCCGAAACCGACTATGACGTCACCTTCGCCGGTGGTTTCGAGATCCCTGGCGCGCTGCTGCGGATCGACATCGACCCGGACCAGACCGTGCGCAACTATCCCCCTCGGCTGGCGCTGGTGGCCGATGCCCGCAGCGCCGCCGCAGCCTTGCTCGATGCCTTGGGTCGGCAACCTATGGCTGAGCACTATCAGGACTGGGGCGCGGCGCGGGCTGCCCGGTTGCGGGCCGACCTTTCGAACCATTGGGACGCGTCGACCCGTGCCCAGACGGTTTTCCTCGACAATGTCTTGCAGGCGCTGCCGGACGCAGTCTTCGTCGGTGATTCGACCCAACCGGTGTACACCGGCAACCTGACCTTCAACCCCGAACAGCCGCGCCGCTGGTTCAACTCGTCCACCGGCTACGGCACCCTGGGCTATGCGCTGCCGGCGGCCATCGGCGCCTGGCTCGGCGGCAAGGACCAAGGGCACGGACGCCCGCCGGTGGTGTGCCTGATCGGCGATGGCGGGTTGCAGTTCACCCTGCCGGAACTGGCCAGCGCCGTGGAAGCACGCGTGCCGGTGATCGTGCTGCTGTGGAATAACCAGGGTTACGAAGAGATCAAGAAGTACATGCTCAACCGCGCCATCGAGCCGGTGGGCGTGGACATTTACACCCCCGATTTCATTGGCGTGGCCAAGGCTCTGGGCTGCTTTGCCCAGGCTGTGGAGGATACGGCGTCACTGCGCGCGGCGCTGCTTACGGCTCGTGAGCGGCAGGGACCGACGTTGATCGAGATTGACCAGGAGGTTTGGACATCGAAGTGCTGAGGTGTTTTTTACTCGCCTCATCGCGAGCAAGCTCGCTCCCACATTGATCGCTGGTGAGCAGACATTCTTGTTCCCTGGACATCCCTTGTGGGAGCGAGCTTGCTCGCGATGGGATCGGCCCAGTCAACGCAACACCGCCGGTCAAACCGTCAACCGCAACCGCGCCAGATCCCGCAACGGCGGCGCGCCAAACAGTCGGCTGTACTCGCGGCTGAACTGCGAAGGGCTTTCATAGCCCACCCGATAGCCCGCGGCGGAGGCTTCCAAGCCTTCGGCCAGCATCAGCCGCCGGGCTTCTTGCAGGCGCAGTTGCTTCTGGTATTGCAGCGGGCTCATCGCCGTCATGGCCTTGAACCGGTGGTGCAGGGTCGAGACGCTGAGGTTCACTTCCCGGGCCAGTTCGTCGATGCGCAGCGGTTGTTCGAAGTGGCGGTTGAGCCATTTGATCGCCTGGCTGATGCGATGGCTCTGACTGTTGGCGATGGCGATTTCGTACAGGCGATACCCCTGTGGACTGCGCAGCAGGCGATACAGGATCTCCCGGCGCACCAATGGCGCGAGCATGGCGATGTCTTTCGGGCTGTCCAGCAATCGGGTCAGGCGCAAGACGGCATCCAGCATTGGCGTGTCCAGGCGCTCGACATACAGGCCGCGTCCGGCCGGGCGGGTCGGCACGCCCAAGGGGCCTGCGTCGGCGATCAGCGCGGTGATTTCCGCCGGGTCGATGTCCAGGCGCAGTGCCAGGATCGGGTGCTCGGGCGACACGTTGGCGATGCAACCGCTCAATGGCATCGACACCGACACCACCAGGTAATGCAGCGGGTCGTAGTTGAACTGTTCGTCTGCCAGGCGCACCTGTTTGCTGCCCTGGGCCATGATGCACAGCGCCGGTTGCGCCAGCACGGGGGCAAACTCGTTGGGTTGGCTATGGCGCGACAGGTTCAGCGAGGCGATCGCCGTCGCGTAGGTGCCGTCCTCGCAGGTATTGCGCTGGATGATCGACGCCAGTTCGGCGCGCTGTTGTTCCAGGTACGTGTCCAGCGGGACGTGGGCGTGATCGAGTGGCGTCATGCCGGAATCCTCGGGAAATAGAGAGCGGTGGGCAAAAGCTTATGTTTGTGCAAGCCGCAGCGGTAGCCACATCCTGTTGAAAGCTTGCCTGATCCTGCACGGCGTGACAGGGGGCGGCCGGGCCATGCTGGCGAAACTTGCTTGAAACCTTTTGTTTCAAGTTCTCCGGATTCAGTCGACGACTCGGCGAATTTTGTAACGCTCTGGCGCAGGATTGTGCAATGGGTCGGCAGGAATCGACTAACGAGGCTGGTGCCTTGGCGCTTAACCTTTGATCCTGTCGCAGCCTGTCACCGGCTGCACCACGGATGACCTGGGAGGGTTGAACATGACGACACAGATCCCCGTCAGTCACATGGTTTTCGTGCGGGCCCGCAGCGGTTGCTCCAAGCAACTGGGGGCACGCCTGAGCACACTGGTCGCGCCCTCGCGCCAGTCCCCTGGTTGCCTGCACTTTGCGTTGCAGCAATCGCAATGCGACGCCGACTTGTGGCTGGTGTCGGGGCTGTGGACCCATCAGCAGGTGATGGAGGCCTACTTCAATTCCCCGGCCATGGCGATTTTTTCCGCATTGGTACAGGACTTGGTGGTCAGCAGCCTGGATTTCCACACCTTTCGCGAAGTGTCCGCCGCCCAGGCGACTGAAGGCTGCCTGGCGACGGTACACAAACTGGCCGGTTGAAGGTTTAATGACGGTTATTTTTCATCGCCAGGAAGCTTGAGCATGGCACGTAAAGCCTTTGAAACCTTTGAAGCTGTTTCCGCCGTCATGCCCCGGGAAGGGGGCGGCTATTTCGCGGCCATCGCCACCAAAGCCCTCGGTGGCTCGGGGGCGCCGCGTTTCAACAAGGTGCTTGAAGAGCAATCCTTCGACACCGCCGCCAAGGCCGATGAAGCGGCCGCCGTGGAACTGACCCGCCTGCAGGATGTGGATGAAGAGGGTGGGCTGGTGTGGCGAGTTGACTGATCATCGACACAGAGCGCCCTCGCCAAGGGTCGAATCGCTATTGCCTTACGTCGGGCGATGCATCTTGAACAGCGCCTCGGGGCCCAGCTGGAAATAGTCTGCCGGGCCGCCGCCGCGCAAGATCGGCTCGGCGGCAGCAGTGTCGTAGATCCCGTCCTTCAACAGCCATTTGGCGATGTGCACGGCAACCACTTCACCCAGGATCAGCCAGCTCGGCACCAATGTCTGGTCCGCCCGTTGCAGTTGAATGATCTGGGTGACCTTGCATTCGAAGGACACCGGGCTTTCAGCCACCCGCGGCACCTGGATCACCCGTGAGGCCGCGGGGGTCAAGCCTGCCAGTTCGAACTCGTCGACCTCAGGCGCGACCATCGCGCAGCTCTGGTTCATCTGCTCAGCCAGCGGGCGCGTGGCCAGGTTCCAGGCGAACTCGCCGGTCTGTTCAATGTTGTTCAGGCTGTCTTTGCGACCGACGCTGGAAAAACCAATGATCGGTGGGATGTAGTTGAAGGCGTTGAAGAAACTGTAGGGCGCCAGATTCAGGCGGCCCTCGGCATCCTGCGAAGAAATCCAGCCGATGGGGCGTGGGCCGACGATGGCGTTGAACGGGTCGTGGGGCAGGCCGTGGCCGTGGGCAGGTTCGTAGAAGTGGATCTCATCGGGCATGACAGCGTGTTCCTGGAAGGCATGGGTCGGCGACTCATAGTGCAAGGCCCGGCCTTTTAATTCCAGATGGATGAACGCAGAAAAATCGCAGCCTCCGGCATTGCCGAAGGCTGCGATCCTGTTTCCCGACCCTCAACCGATGGCTTCGGCGGTGCCAGTCTTGTCAAAACCGTCGGCCGCGATGGCGTCGGCGGTGCCGGTCTTGTCGAAACCGTCGGCCGCGATGGCGTCGGCGGTGCCGGTCTTGTCGAAACCGTCGGCCGCGATGGCGTCGGCGGTGCCGGTCTTGTCGAAACCGTCGGCCGCGATGGCGTCGGCGGTGCCGGTCTTGTCGAAACCGTCGGCCGCGATGGCGTCGGCGGTGCCGGTCTTGTCGAAACCGTCAGCCGCGTAGCTGCCCGAGTGGCTGCGTTCGATGGCGGCGCTGGCACCGGCGCCGAAGGCGGCCGATCCGGTCTTTTCATAGCCGTCCGCAGCGAAGGTGTTGGCGGCCAGTACGGACAGGGTCAGGGCGAGCATCAGTTTGGTTTTCATGTCGGTTACTCCAGAGTCGTTGGCGATGTGTCTTGCATGGGTTAAATGCTACGCCAAATAAGTTGATTGAAAAGTTCAAAATAATGCTAAAAAAGATCGATTAAGTAGATGTTAAGAGCGGCGCATTTCAATCGCTCTCGTCGTCGGAGCGAACGTCGCGCAGGTCATCGATCAAGTGAGGTCAGGGTGAAGGGCGGGCATTAACGTGCGATTAATCGCTGATTTCCCGTGAGTGACAGATTTTTCATACATTCCCAACCTGTTTTTCACCGCCACAACGCCAGTCTGCCGTACGGCCAGAGGTACAAGAGCCGGCCGCCACACACTGGAGCGTTCCCCGCGATGAATAAATTGCCCCAAATCACCCTGGCCTTCTGGGTCATGAAAATCTGCGCGACCACCCTGGGGGAAACCGCCGGGGACCTGCTGTCGATGACCCTTGACGTCGGTTACGCCATCAGCTCGCTGATCCTGATCAGCGTGTTCGTCCTGACACTGGTCACGCAGCTCATGGCCAAGACCTACAAGCCCTTGCTGTACTGGATTGTCATCTTGTCCACCAGCACCGCGGGCACCACCATGTCCGATTTCATGGACCGCACCCTCGAACTGGGCTACGCCACCGGGTCGCTGATCCTGATTGCGATTCTGCTGGCGATCTTCGCCGCCTGGCGCCTGAGCGGTGATTCGCTCAACGTCACCAAGGTGCAGACCTTCCGCGGCGAGATGTTCTATTGGATGGCGATTCTGTTTTCCAACACCTTGGGCACGGCGCTCGGCGATTACCTGGCGGACGATTCGGGCCTGGGCTTTGGTGGCGGTGCGTTGTTGATCGGCTCGGCCATCGCCGTGGTCGTACTGCTCAAGTACCTCACCCGGATTTCCACGGTGGTGTTGTTCTGGATCGCCTTCGTACTGACGCGCCCCCTGGGTGCGACGCTGGGCGACTTGATGACCAAGTCCCATGAAAAAGGTGGCCTGGATTTCGGCACCATCGGCTCGTCGGCGGTGCTGGCAGGCATCTTGGTGGTGATGATCGCCGGGGCGGCGTATGCGCAGAATCGCTATGGCAACCGGGAGCGTGCAGCGCAGGTGAGCTAAACCGAGTCGTTCCCTTCGCAAGCAAGCCCGCTCCCACAGGTTCGGCGTAAATCCTGTGGGAGCGGGCTTGCTCGCGAAAGGGCCCTTGCAATCACCAGGGCAGTGACTGCCAAAACACCTGTCAGTCAGTCACGATCCGCGAATGCTTGCGGGTGTCTTTCATGGTGATGTACACCAGCAGCGAGACTGCGATGCAGCCCGTCACGTACCAGTAGTAGCCGGTTTCCATGCCGATGCTCTTGAACCACAGTGCGATGTACTCGGCGGTGCCGCCGAAGATCGACACGGTCAGTGCGTAGGGCAGGCCGACACCCAGGGCGCGGATTTCGGTGGGGAACAGTTCGGCTTTCACCACGGCGTTGATGGAGGTGTAGCCGCTGACGATGATCAGCGCCGCCATGATCAGGAAGAACGCGCCCCACCAGGTCTGGATGGTGTGCAGGGTGGTGAGGATCGGCACGGTGCACAACGTGCCCAGGATACCGAAGGCGATCAGGATCGGCCGGCGTCCGACCTTGTCCGACAGGCCGCCGATCAGCGGTTGCAGGCACATGAACAGGAACAGAGTGGCGGCGGAAATGGTGGTGGAGTCGGAGATGCTCATGCCGACGGTGTTCACCAGGTATTTCTGCATGTAGGTGGTGTAGGTGTAGAACGCCAGCGTACCGCCCATGGTCAGGCCGACCACGGTCATCAGTTCCTTGGGGTGGCGCAGCAAGGTGCGCATGGCGCTTTCCTTGGACTTTTCCTTCTTGGTGAACGACTCGGTTTCTTCCATGCCGCGTCGCAGGTACAGCGCGACGATCGCACACAGGGCGCCGATGGCGAACGGAATGCGCCAGCCCCAGGCGTACAGCTGTTCGCTGGTGAGGAATTGTTGCAGCACGATCAGCACGCCCAGGGCGATGAGCTGGCCGGAGATCAGGGTCACGTACTGGAAGCTGGAGAAGAAGCCGCGACGTTCCTTGGTCGCCATCTCGCTCAGGTAGGTAGCCGAGGTGCCGTACTCGCCACCCACCGACAGGCCCTGGAGCAGACGGGCGAACACCAGGAGGATCGGGGCGCCGACGCCGATGGTTTCATAGCCGGGACTCAAGGCGATGATCAGCGAGCCGAAGCACATCAGGTAGACCGAGGCCATCAGCGCCCGTTTGCGGCCGGCGCGGTCGGCGTAGAGGCCCATCAACCAGCCGCCGATCGGGCGCATCAGGAAGCCCACGGCGAAAATCGCTGCGGTGTTGAGCAATTGGGCGGTGGTGTCGCCCTTGGGGAAGAAGACTTTGGCGAAGTACAACGAGAACGCGGCGTAGACGTACCAGTCATACCACTCGACCATGTTGCCGACCGAGCCGCTGAAAATCGATTTGATCCGGCTGGCGGTGGTCCTTTCACGGGCGGGCGCAGCAGCCGACCCAAGGGGCAGGGCGTTGGAGTTATCCATTGAAGGATCCTTCATTTAATTGTTGTTGTGGAGCGCGTGTGAACGCAGCCTGCCAGAGCTATAGCAGGACCTGTGCCACGTAGCTCAGGGCCGTTCTAGAGGGGTTTGCTGCGCTGGATGAGCGGAAATCCGCTTATTTGCGGCGGGCGGTGAGCGAAAATTCGCTCATTGGGGCTGTTCGCGAGCAAGCTCGCTCACACAGGGGGGAGTGGTGTGGGCGCTGGTTTTTCGGTTGGCCCGGATCAATGGGGGAGCGGGCTTGCTCGCGAAAGCGGCACCCCGATATCCAACTAACCCCGATACTCCGGCCGCTCGGCCAGCCCTTCCTTAAGGAAATCCACCAGCTTGCGCACTTTCGGCGACAGGTGCCGCTGTTGCGGGTACAGCGCCCAGACGGCGGTGTTGGGCGGTTGATGGGCTTGCAGCAGCGAGATCAGCGCACCGCTGTGCAAGTGCTCCAGCACGTAATAGTCCGGCAGTTGGCACAAGCCCATGCCTTGCAAGGCTGCGTCCAGTACCGCTTGCCCACTGTTGCAGCGCCAGTTGCCCTGCACCCGCTGGGAAAATTCCCGCCCGTTCTGTTCCAGTTGCCAGATGTCGGAGCTGCCCACCAGGCAGTTGTGCCGGCTCAATTCCGACAGGCTATGGGGGCGGCCATAGCGTTCCACGTAGGACGGCGACGCGCACAAGTACATCCGGCGCGGTGCGAGACGAGTGGCCACCAGGCGAGAGTCCTGCAGGCGACCCAGGCGAATCGCCAGGTCCAGGCCCTCGTGAACCAGATCGAGGGGCCGGTTGCTCAACTCGATGTCCACCCGCAGTTGCGGGTAAAGGCTCATGAAACGGGTCACCAGCGGCACGATAAAGCGCTCGCCGTAGGCCACGGCGCAGGTCATGCGCAGCATGCCCTTGGGTTCGCTGGTGAGATCGCCCACCGCCCGAAGTGCTTCTTCACGCCCATCCTGAAGACGCTGGCAATGGTGCAGGAAGGTTTGTCCAGCCTCGGTGAGGGTGACCCGGCGGGTACTGCGGTAGAGCAGTCGCGTCTGAAGACGCTCTTCAAGCCGTACGATTTGCCTGCTGATGTGGGAGGACGACACCCCCAGGCGTTCGGCCGCCGCCGTGAACTGGCTGCACTCGGCCACGGCGACGAACTCGTCGATCCCTTCCCAGCGGTTCTCGGACATGAAGGATTATCCCTGTACGGCAATAATGTTTTGCTTTTGGCTGGATTATTCATCGTCCGGTGGCGGATTACACTCCCCGTCTTGTTTTTATTTGCTGGAGAACCCGAATGATCAAGTCACGCGCTGCCGTTGCCTTCGAGGCCAAGAAACCCCTGGAAATCGTTGAAGTCGACGTTGCCATGCCCAAGACGGGCGAAGTGCTGTTGCGCGTCGTGGCTTCCGGTGTCTGCCACACCGACGCCTACACCCTGTCGGGTGCCGACCCGGAAGGAATCTTCCCGGCGATCCTCGGCCACGAAGGCGGCGCCATCGTCGAAGCCGTTGGCGAGGGCGTGACCTCGGTGGCGGTGGGCGATCACGTGATCCCGCTGTACACGCCGGAATGCGGCCAGTGCAAATTCTGCAAGTCGGGCAAGACCAACCTCTGCCAGGCGATTCGCGCGACTCAGGGTAAAGGCCTGATGCCGGACGGCACTTCGCGTTTCTCCTACAAAGGCGAGACCATTTTCCACTACATGGGCACCTCGACGTTTTCCGAGTACACCGTGCTGCCGGAAATCTCCGTGGCCAAGATCGCCAAGGACGCCCCGCTGGAAAAAGTCTGCCTGCTGGGCTGCGGCGTGACCACCGGCATCGGCGCGGTACTCAACACCGCCAAGGTCAAACCGGGCGATACCGTGGCGATCTTCGGCCTGGGTGGCATCGGCCTGTCCGCGGTGATCGGTGCGGTGAAAGCCAAGGCGGCGCGGATCATCGCCATCGACATCAACCCGGCCAAGTTCGAGATCGCCAGGCAACTGGGCGCCACCGATTGCGTCAACCCGAAGGATTTCGACCGTCCGATCCAGGAAGTCATCGTCGACATGACCGACGGCGGCGTGGACTTTTCCTTCGAGTGCATCGGCAATGTCCAGTTGATGCGTGCCGCACTGGAATGCTGCCACAAGGGTTGGGGCGAGTCGGTGATCATCGGCGTGGCCGGGGCCGGGCAGGAAATCGCCACCCGTCCGTTCCAACTGGTGACGGGGCGCGTCTGGCGCGGTTCGGCCTTTGGCGGCGTGCGCGGTCGCAGCGAGCTGCCCAGCTACGTGGAAATGGCCGAGAAGGGTGAAATCCCGCTGGATACCTTCATTACCCACACCATGGGCCTGGAAGATATCAACAAGGCGTTCGACCTGATGCATGAAGGCAAGAGCATCCGCACCGTCATTCATTTTTAAGAGCAGCGGCAAGCTCCAAGCGGCAAGCTGCAAGTGAAGCGCGTGCGTTTTTCTTGCAGCTTGACGCTCGCTGCTTGTAGCTGAGGTGAAGCTATGAACCTCGAAAATCTCTCCTGCCAGAAAAGCTTCGGCGGCTGGCACAAGCGTTACCGGCACCGATCCGACGTGCTCGGCTGTGACATGGTGTTTGCCGTGTACCTGCCACCCCAGGCCGAGCAGGGTGCGAAGCTGCCGGTGCTGTACTGGCTGTCCGGGCTGACCTGCACCGACGAGAACTTCATGCAAAAGGCCGGCGCCCAGCGCATGGCCGCCGAACTGGGGCTGATCATCGTGGCCCCGGACACCAGTCCCCGTGGCTCTGACGTACCGGGTGATCCGGACGGTGCCTGGGATTTTGGCCTGGGGGCGGGGTTTTATCTGAATGCCACGCAGGATCCTTGGGCGCGGCACTATCGGATGCATGACTACGTGGTGCAGGAATTGCCGGCACTCATCGAGGCGCATTTCCCGGCGTCGGATCAACGTGGCATCAGCGGGCACTCCATGGGCGGTCATGGTGCGCTGGTCTGCGCGCTGCGCAACCCCGGGCGTTACCGTTCGGTGTCGGCCTTTTCGCCGATCAACAACCCGATGGATTGCCCCTGGGGTCAGAAGGCCTTCTCCCGTTACCTGGGGGAAGACCGCTCGAAATGGCGTGAATGGGACGCCTGCGCGTTGATCGCCGAGGCGGATGAGAAGCTGCCACTGCTGGTGGATCAGGGCGATCGCGATGATTTCCTCGCCAACCAGCTCAAGCCCGAAGCCCTGCAACAGGCTGCCAAGGCCGCCGCTCACCCGCTGACGCTGCGGCTGCAACCGGGCTACGACCACAGCTACTTTTTCATCGCCAGTTTCATTGACGACCACTTGCAGCATCATGCGCGCGCTCTGAACGCCTAATGCAGGTAGAATCACGCCCTGACAGAAATCAGGGCGTTTTTTTATGCGTATTGGCCACGGCTACGATGTTCACCGTTTCGCTGAAGGCGATTTCATTACCCTGGGCGGCGTGCGTATTGCGCACGGCTTCGGGCTGCTCGCGCATTCCGACGGTGATGTCCTGCTGCACGCCCTGAGCGATGCATTGCTCGGTGCGGCAGCCCTGGGTGACATCGGCAGGCATTTCCCCGACACCGATCCCCAGTTCAAGGGCGCCGACAGCCGCGTGCTGCTGCGTCACGTGGTCGCGCTGATCCACGCCAAGGGCTGGAAAGTCGGCAATGTCGATAACACCATCGTCGCCCAGGCGCCGAAAATGGCGCCGCACATCGAGTCGATGCGCCAGTTGATTGCCGAGGACCTCCAAGTTGAGCTGGACCAAGTGAACGTGAAAGCCACCACCACCGAAAAACTCGGTTTCGTCGGGCGCGAGGAAGGCATTGCGGTCCATAGCGTCGCCTTGTTGCTGTGCTCATGACCGAATTGGAACTGTTGGGGCCACGGGCCTATGGCGAGTCGCTGGGCAGTGCGGTGCTCAAGGCCACGGCGGAGGATTTCCAGGTTGATGAGGTGCTCGACATTCCGTTGACCGGCGACGGCGAGCACCTATGGATCTGGGTGGAAAAACGTGGCTTGAACACTGAAGAGGCGGCCCGGCGAATCGCCAAGGCTGCCGGCGTGCCGTTGCGCACCGTCAGCTACGCCGGGCTCAAGGACCGCCAGGCCCTGACGCGCCAGTGGTTCAGCGTGCAGTTGCCGGGCAAGGCCGATCCGGACCTGTCGGCGGCCGAGAACGACACGCTGAAAGTCCTCAAGACGGGACGCCACAAGCGCAAGCTGCAACGCGGCGCGCATTCGGCCAATGGCTTCACCCTACGCCTGACCCAATTGCAGGGCGATCGGGCGGCCATCGATGCGCGCCTGCAACACATTGCCCAGCAGGGTATCCCCAACTATTTTGGTGCCCAGCGGTTTGGCCATGACGGCGGCAATGTCGTCGATGCCCGAGCCTGGGCCGCGCGCAAGGCCTTGCCGGAGCAGCGCAATGTACGTTCGCGGCTGTTGTCCGCGGCGCGCAGTTACCTGTTCAACCAAGTGCTGGCAGCCCGGGTGGCCGACGGCACCTGGCAGCACGCTCAGGTCGGCGATTTGCTGGCGTTCACCGACAGTCGCAGCTTTTTCCCGGCCGGTGAGGCCGAGTGCAGCGACCCGCGCCTGGCCATCCTCGACCTGCACCCCACCGGCCCGCAGTGGGGCGAAGGCCCTTCGCCGGCCGCGGGGGCGACCCACGCGCTGGAACAGGCCGTTGCCGAGCGCGAGGCGGATCTGCGCGATTGGTTGATAAACGCACGAATGAGTCACGAACGTCGCATCCTGCGACTGCCCATTGGCGGGCTGTCGTGGCATTATCCCTCGCCTGACATTCTGCAACTGGAATTCGTCCTGCCGGCCGGATGCTTCGCCACTGTCTTGGTGCGCGAACTCGTCGATCTGGTGCCGGTAGGGCAGACGGACAGCCCATGCGTATTCTGATTTCTAACGACGACGGGGTGACAGCACCCGGTCTTGCCGCGCTTTATGCTGCGCTGGCGGATTTTGCCGAGTGCGTGGTGATCGCCCCGGACCAGGACAAAAGCGGCGCCAGCAGCTCGCTGACGCTCGACCGTCCGTTGCACCCCTGCTACCTGGATAACGGTTTCATCAGCCTCAACGGCACGCCGACCGATTGCGTGCACCTGGGCCTCAACGGCTTGCTGGAACGCGAGCCGGACATGGTGGTGTCGGGCATCAACCTGGGCGCCAACCTGGGGGATGACGTGCTGTATTCCGGCACGGTCGCCGCCGCCCTGGAAGGTCGTTTCCTGGGCAACACGTCGTTTGCCTTTTCGTTCGTTTCACGGCAAGTCGACAACCTGCCGACCGCCGCCTATTTCGCCCGCAAGCTGGTCGAGGCCCATGGCGCGCTGGACCTGCCGCCGCGCACGGTGCTGAACGTGAACATTCCGAACCTGCCGCTCGACCACATCCGTGGCATCCAGCTCACGCGCCTGGGCCATCGAGCCCGCGCCGCCAGCCCCATGCACGTGGTCGACCCGCGCGGCAAGGCCGGCTACTGGATCGCCGCCGCCGGTGACGCCGAGGATGGCGGGCCGGGCACTGACTTCCATGCAGTGATGCAAGGTTATATCTCGATCACGCCGCTGCAGCTCGACCGGACCTTCAACGAGGCCTTTCGAAGCCTCGATGGCTGGCTGGAGGGGCTGCATTGATGCGTGAGCAAGACGATATGTTGCGTCGCGGCATCGGCATGACGTCCCAGCGCACCCGGGAGCGACTGATCCAGCGGCTGTACGAAGAAGGCTTGTCCAATGCCCAGGTGCTGGAGGTGATCCGGCGTACTCCACGGCATTTGTTCGTCGACGAGGCCCTGGCCCATCGCGCCTATGAAGACACGGCGTTGCCGATCGGCCATAACCAGACCATTTCCCAGCCTTATATGGTGGCCCGCATGAGCGAGTTGCTGCTGGAGGCCGGGCCGCTGGACAAGGTACTGGAGATCGGCACCGGTTCGGGTTACCAGACCGCGGTGTTGTCGCAGTTGGTGGAGCGGGTGTTCTCCGTCGAGCGGATCAAGGTGCTGCAAGACCGTGCCAAGGAACGCCTGGTCGAGCTGAATCTGCGCAACGTGGTGTTTCGTTGGGGCGATGGCTGGGAAGGCTGGCCGGCCCTGGCGCCGTACAACGGCATCATCGTGACCGCCGTGGCCACTGACGTTCCCCAGGCTTTGCTGGACCAACTCGCCCCTGGCGGGCGGCTGGTGATTCCAGTGGGAGCGGGGGAGGTCCAGCAACTGATGTTGATCGTGCGCGAAGAACATGGCTTCTCACGCCACGTGCTGGGCGCGGTGCGATTCGTGCCGTTACTCAACGGGCCATTGGCCTGAGCATTTATAAACAGACGCTGAATTCCTCGGCTGCGGTTGTGTCTTACAGCGGCAGCGATGGATTGAACGGCTTTCAACGGCGTCGAGCAAACGTGTGCGGAGACGCATCGCGCTTCATTAATAGAAGCGTGGTCGCGGCCAGCTATATTTGTATGACGTTTGCCTGGTCGGGCAGGCGTCGATTTTTCAGCCACCACAAAGGGAGCGGCGGGTGAGTCTCACAGTCATTGCGCAGCGTATGGGTATCACGAGCTTTCAGCGCCTGGTGACTGGCCTTGTCTTGAGTGTTTTGCTGGTCGGTTGTTCCAGTACGCCGTCAGGCAACGTGCGGGTGGTCGATCGCAACAATGCAACGCCCCAGCGTCCTACCGTCACCACCGGCCAGTATGTAGTCCGTCGCGGCGATACGCTGTTTTCCATCGCTTTTCGCTATGGCTGGGACTACAAGGCCCTCGCGGCACGCAACAACATTCCTGCGCCTTATACGATTCATCCCGGTCAGACGATTCGCTTCGATGGACGCAGCGGTTCAACGCCAACCGCCGTCGTGACACAGTCGGGATCGACGCCGTCGTCCTCGAGCAAAACCACGGTGATTCGCCGTCCGGCGGGCAACGAAACGGCCACGGTACCGTCCGTCGCGAGCAAACCTGCACCCGCGCCAATGCCTCCCGCAGGCCCCGCCCCGACAGGCTGGGGGTGGCCTTCTAATGGCGTTCTTATTGGAAAATTCTCTTCAAACGGTAGTTTGAATAAAGGAATTGATATCGCCGGGGATTTGGGACAGCCTGTTTTAGCTGCGTCTGATGGCACGGTTGTGTACGCCGGGAGTGGTTTGAGGGGCTACGGCGAACTCGTCATCATCAAGCACAGCGATACCTACGTCAGTGCCTACGGTCACAACCGCAGGCTGTTGGTTCGGGAGGGGCAGCAGGTCAAGGTCGGGCAGACAATTGCCGAGATGGGATCGACGGGAACAGACCGGGTGAAACTGCATTTTGAGATTCGCCGCCAAGGTAAGCCAGTCGATCCGCTGCAATTCCTGCCACGTCGTTGATGTGCTTGTCAGCCTGTTCCGTCACGTAGAGGGAACAGGCTCCAGCGTTGCCAAGGATAAAGGCGTCGCTTGAGCTTGAGGTCGAACTCACCAAAGGACTATAACAATGGCTCTCAGTAAAGAAGTGCCGGAGTTTGACATCGACGATGAGGTGCTCCTGATGGAGACCGGCATCGCTATGGATTCGATGTCGAATGATGAAGGGGCGACTCCACCTTCCGTTCGTGCCAAATCCAAACACTCCGCTTCGCTTAAACAACATAAGTACATTGATTACACCCGGGCGCTGGACGCCACTCAGCTGTACCTCAACGAAATCGGTTTCTCGCCACTGCTCTCCCCCGAGGAAGAAGTTCATTTTGCGCGTCTGTCGCAAAGTGGCGACCCGGCCGGTCGAAAACGCATGATTGAAAGCAACCTGCGCCTGGTGGTGAAGATCGCCCGACGCTATGTCAATCGTGGGCTTTCCCTGCTGGACCTGATCGAGGAGGGCAACCTGGGCCTGATTCGCGCTGTCGAGAAGTTCGACCCCGAGCGGGGCTTCCGGTTCTCGACCTACGCGACCTGGTGGATCCGCCAGACCATCGAACGGGCAATCATGAATCAGACCCGGACCATCCGGTTGCCGATTCATGTGGTCAAGGAGCTGAACGTCTACCTGCGGGCCGCCCGCGAGCTGACGCAAAAGCTCGACCATGAACCCTCACCCGAAGAAATCGCCAACCTGCTGGAAAAACCGGTGGGTGAGGTCAAGCGTATGCTGGGGCTCAACGAGCGGGTTTCCTCGGTGGACGTCTCGTTGGGGCCGGACTCGGATAAAACCCTGCTCGACACCCTCACCGATGATCGCCCCACCGACCCGTGCGAGCTGCTTCAGGACGACGACCTGTCGCAAAGCATCGACCAGTGGCTGTCCGAACTGACGGACAAGCAACGCGAAGTGGTGATTCGCCGCTTCGGCTTGCGTGGCCACGAAAGCAGCACCCTTGAAGATGTCGGCCTGGAGATTGGGTTGACCCGTGAACGGGTCAGGCAGATCCAGGTGGAGGGCCTCAAGCGCTTGCGGGAGATCCTGGAAAAGAACGGCCTGTCGAGCGAGTCGCTGTTCCAGTAGCACCTGCTCCACCCCGTGCATCGCAACGAATGAAAAAGGGCGCCAAACGGCGCCCTTTTTCAGTTTGTAGAGCCGAGATCTGTTCCCCTCTCAAGGCTGGCGAGTTATCCGTCGCGAGGGAGCTTGCCCCGTGCAGGTCCGTCCTTGCCCCATTTCCGGTTCAGTTTGTAAGCCTTTGCCTACTCTTGCGTAAGCGTTCGGTTCACCACCGTATCGACGCAAAACCATTTTTGTTGTTGGAATTTTTTATTCCATTGATTTAAATGGAATTTTTCATTTATGAACAGCCCGTGACAACCCTTTGGACCGGCATTGGGCGAATTGCACTTGTTCGGGAAAAAACTAATATCAGTCCTGTGTCGACGGACAGACACACCCGTCAAGGACGATGGGAATGGAAGGACATCGCAGGACGCGATTCATCAGGACGATGAAAAGGATTAAAGGGATTAGGGAAAAAATGTGGGCGGGTCAAACCGCCCCTTTTTTTTGCCTGGAGAAAAGCAAAAAGGCCCGCAAGGGCCTTTTCAATACAGCAGGGCGATCAGCGTTCGAGGTCGGCGATCTTGCCTGGCTTGCCATCCCACTCTTCAGCGTCTGGCAGTGCGTCTTTCTTCTCGGTGATGTTCGGCCAGATGTCCGCCAGCTCGGCGTTCAGCTCGATGAAGTTCTCCTGGCCAGCCGGCACTTCGTCTTCCGAGAAAATGGCGTTCGCCGGGCATTCCGGTTCACACAGGGCGCAGTCGATGCACTCGTCCGGGTGAATCACCAGGAAATTCGGGCCTTCGTAGAAGCAGTCCACCGGACAGACTTCTACGCAATCGGTGTATTTGCACTTGATGCAGTTGTCGGTGACGACGAAGGTCATTTCTAATTTTCTCCTCAGGCGCGGCGTGCTGCGCCCCTTCACGGTTAGGGGCGCCGGGTTCGGGAGCGATAGTCTGCGAACCAGGCTAATAGTTCGCAGCATCCCAAACCGCGCGAGATTCTAACAGCTTGAGCGCCCGTGCGTTAGATCCGTGTCTTCAATGTGTAGAGTAAATCCAGTGCCCGCCGTGGGGTCAGGTCGTCCAGGTCGAGTTTGGCCAGTTCGTCGAGGACCGGATGGGGCAGGCTGGCGAACAGGTCGCTTTGCTGTGGCGCGGCCGGTTTGCCCTTGGCAGGACGTGGCGCTTCGTGAGGCAGGCTGGTGGTTTCCAGGCGGCTCAGGTGCTCGCGGGCCCGGGTGATCACCTCGGTTGGCACTCCGGCCAGTTGCGCGACCGCCAGGCCATAGCTCTGGCTGGCCGGGCCGGGCAGCACGTGGTGCAGGAACACGATGCGCTCGTTGTGCTCGGTGGCGTTGAGGTGGACGTTGGCGACCAGCGGCTGGCTTTCTGGAAGCACGGTGAGTTCGAAGTAGTGGGTGGCGAACAGCGTGTAGGCTCGCAGGTGAGCCAGGCGCTCGGCTGCGGCCCAGGCCAGGGACAGGCCATCGAACGTACTGGTGCCGCGTCCGACTTCGTCCATCAGCACCAGGCTGCGCTCGGTGGCGTTGTGCAGGATGTTCGCGGTTTCGCTCATTTCCACCATGAAGGTCGAACGCCCGCCGGCCAGGTCGTCGCTGGAACCGATCCGGGTGAAGATCCGGTCCACCAGGGACAGCTCGCAGCTCGCCGCCGGGACGAAGCTGCCGATGTGAGCCAGCAATACGATCAACGCTGTTTGCCGCATGTAGGTGGACTTACCGCCCATGTTCGGCCCAGTGATCACCAACATGCGGGTGTTGTCGTCCAGGCTCAGGTCGTTGGCCACGAACGGCGTCGTCAACACTTGCTCCACCACTGGGTGGCGACCCTGGCTGATACGCATGCACGGCTCGCTGACGAACCGTGGGCAGTTGAGGTCCAGGTTCAGCGCGCGCTCGGCCAGGTTGCTCAGCACGTCCAGTTCCGCCAGCGCGGCGGCGGTGTCCTGCAGCGGCGGCAGTTGGCTGATCAAGTCTTCGAGCAGCGCGTCGTAGAGCATCTTTTCCCGGGCCAGGGCACGGCTCTTGGCCGACAGCGCCTTGTCTTCGAACGCTTTGAGTTCCGGGGTGATGAAGCGCTCGGCGCCCTTGAGCGTCTGGCGGCGGATGTAGTCGGCTGGGGCCTGCTCGGCCTGCTTGCTCGGCAACTCGATGAAGTAACCGTGGATGCGGTTGTAGCCCACCTTCAGGTTGGCCAGACCGGTGCGGGCCTTTTCCCGGGCTTCGAGTTCGATCAGGAACTGACCCGCGTTCTCGCTCAATGACTGCAATTCGTCGAGTTCGGCGTCGTAGCCGGTTTTCAGCACGCCGCCGTCACGAATCACCGCCGGCGGGTTGTCGATAATGGCTTTTTCCAGCAGCGCGGCCAGTTCCGGGTAGGTGCTGGTGGTGCGCGCCAGTTGTTGCAGGTGCGGCGCGTCGAGGTCGGTCATCGCCTGCTGGAGTTCGGGGAGTGCGCCGAGGGCATCCCGCAGGCGGGCCAGGTCCCGTGGCCGGGCGTTGCGCAGGCCGATCCGCGCGAGGATCCGCTCGATGTCACCGATTTCCTTGAGCTGCGGTTGCAGTTGCTCGAAGCGATAACGGTCCAGCAGGCAAGTAATGGACGATTGGCGCGCCAACAGGACAGTCAGGTCGCGCAGCGGACGGTTCAGCCAGCGGGTCAGCAACCGGCTGCCCATGGCGGTCTGGCAACGGTCGACCACCGATTGCAGGGTGTTGTCACGGCCGCCGGCCAGGTTGGTGTCCAGTTCCAGGTTGCGGCGGCTGGCGCCATCCAGCACCACCGTGTCATCCAGGCGCTCGTGACGCAGGCTGCGCAAATGGGGCAGGGCGGTGCGCTGGGTTTCCTTGGCGTAGGCCAGCAGGCAGCCGGCGGCGCCGATGGCCAGGGTCAGGTTCTCGCACCCGAAGCCCTTGAGGTCCTGGGTGGAAAACTGCTGGCAGAGGCTTTTCAACGCCGAGTCGCGCTCGAAATCCCACGGCGCCCGACGCCGCACGCCACGGCGTTTTTCCGCCGGCAGGTCCTTGGGCCAGTCATCCGGGATCAGCAACTCCACCGGGTTGACGCGCTCCAGCTCGGCCAGCAGGTTTTCCCAGCCCTTGATCTCCAGCACCGAGAAATTGCCGCTGGTGATGTCCAGCACCGCCAGGCCGAACAGGCGCTCGTCTCCCAGCACCGCCGCGATCAGGTTGTCGCGACGCTCATCCAGCAACGCCTCGTCGCTGACCGTCCCGGGCGTGATGATGCGCACCACCTGGCGCTCCACCGGCCCTTTGCTGGTGGCCGGGTCGCCGACCTGCTCGCAAATCACCACCGACTCGCCAAGCTTGACCAGCTTCGCCAAGTAGCCTTCCGCCGCGTGGTAAGGAATCCCACACATCGGAATCGCCATGCCCGCCGATTGCCCACGCGCCGTCAGGGTGATGTCCAACAGCTTGGCGGCCTTCTTCGCATCCTCGTAAAAGATCTCGTAGAAGTCGCCCATGCGGTAGAACATCAGCTGATCGGGGTGCTGATTCTTCAGGCGCCAGTATTGCTGCATCATTGGCGTGTGGGAGGACAGGTCGTTCACGGCTGTATTCATCGGTGTCAGGCAAGCTCGTTGAAAGGTGTGGGGCAAAAGGAGGGGCATCGGCCCGGCTTTTCCGCGATGGGCGCAAGGTTAACATGGGCGGTCTGGTGGGACCCAGGGATGAGCGTCTTCCATCGCATTGGTAAAGCTGGTTTTCTGAGCCTGGGGTATTTCCTGCCAGCGGAGTGCTTGCAATCGCCTTACGGAGCATGAGCTGGGGATAATAAAAAACCCGACGCTTGGTCGGGCTTCTCTTAAAATCCGGATATTAGGTTCGTTTCGCCTCGGCTTGCATCATCAGCTGATTTTGCTGCTTGGTAGCTTCAATCAAAACCTCGCTGTAAACACGCTTCTTTTGGTCCGATTTTGCATTGCGAATGAAATCGGCAAAGGTGCTTTTGGCCCCTTTAGTCAAGCCTAGCTTGATCGAGATCATAGGTGCGCTCCTGATGGTGGCCCGAGCGTGGCCTTTAGGTCGGCCCGCGTGTGTCGCTCAGGGATATGGTAGTCAATTTTATCGACACCAGCTTTGTAAAGTCGTCCCGAGTTGTCGATATGCTTGAGCAATAGATCCACATGCACGTCGCCTTGGTACTCTAGCTTAAGCGCGTTCACTACGTCACGTGCGGCGAAGTAATGCTCGATGAAGTGTTCTTTGCGAATTCTCCGGCCTTCAGCCGCTTCACGAGCGTTGACGAATCCCCATGCAAGCACCGGAGATTGGTAGACATACAAAATCTGTACGAATCGGCCTTTTTTCAAGGAGCGATCTACGTTCCGTCTTGCTACGTCTATGTTGGAAAACGTTCCGTCGAGGATGAAGGATTGCCTTTGGTCTAACGCAAAATCTAATATTTTTTCGACCAGAATCGACACGCCACCCTGAAAAAGCCAGGAGTTTGCTCCCGTGTACGCGGGAAACTCGCTTCGCAACTCATCGGGATCTATGCGTAGGATGGCTGCATCCGCAAATAGATTCACCAAGGCTATGGAGGCCTCGGTTTTACCTGCGCCCGGAGAGCCTGCCATGAAAACTGATACTGGTGCCTCTTCTGGCGGATAAATCAGCTTATCTGTGAGTCTTCTCGCAATTATTTTTTTATTGGATCGAGCGAAGCGCAACGCGCTTTCACAAGCGTCTTGCTCCGCTGGTGTCATTATCTGGTTACGTGAATCGGCATCGTCCGTCATTAATCCAGCTCCTTCTCGATAATGCCTGCTGTCTGAGCCGAGCTAGGCGGCCTAGTACTGTTTAATGATGTGGGCGAGCCCGTGGCGAGGGGCACGTCCCCCTCGCCGGGACTGCATCATGAATGCCTACCTCACCTCAACCACATCCAACGCCCGATTCGCCAGCAATTGCCCTAGCTCAATCATCTGCTGGCCCCCCGGCGCGATATGTCGCCGCGAGCCCTCCAGGTCGAACGCCAGGTCACTGACCATGACGTTGGCCGAGGCCAGGGTTTCGCTGAGGTTGGCGAGCAGGCACTCGGCATCGATGTTCGGGGCGATGATGAAAAGGGTGTCGAGGGTGTCGCAGGTTTCTTTGTCGGCTTTTGGTTCGAGGTAATAGTCCAGGGTGCGGGTGGCGGCTTCGTCGAGTTTCTTGGCGTTGGCCGATTGGCTGCGGGAGACGTGATCGTCAGGGAGATTTGGAGTGTTCTTCGGCATTCTATGGATCCTTGGAGTTGAGCCACCACACACTCGCGACTAAACGAGGGGTGGCAGCTGTACGCAGGTTAGTCGACCGGGGATCCAAGGAACCGGCGCGCCCGAGGGCGCCCTGCGCACAGCCACCATCAAGTACAGGGATGGGATACCTGACTAATGGAGCAGTGAGCACCTTGGAGTACCGAGCGACTAAACCCGATCACTGATGGGCAGTGACGAGAACTAAAGTACCGATGGGATCCAAGGTGGACGAGCCGGCGGATTCTGGCGTAGTTGTAGGCCGAGGCGCAAGGCGATGTAGCCTGGTGCCGCGCATTTGAAGGACGGGGGCGGAGCCTTTTCCTAAGGGTATGTAGGGCGATTCCGTAGCGAGGGAGCTTGCTCCCGCTTGAGTGCGAAGCGCTCCCAAAAGGGGGGCTGCTTCGCAACCCAGCGGGAGCAAGCTCCCTCGCCACAATGAATGCAAAGGCTGCAATTGCATATTTATGCGAAACAGCATTTGTTTTCTGCAAAAAGAACAAGCACTATGCGCATTATGCAAAAACGCAACGTTTCGACCGTATTAAGAGCACTGCTCGACCAGCACGGGATCTCCCCCACGGAGCTTCACCGGCGTACTGGCGTGCCCCAGTCCACCCTCTCGCGGATCCTCAGCGGCAAGATCGTCGATCCTTCGGATAAACACATCTCGAAGATCGCCGAGTACTTCTCCGTGAGCACCGACCAGTTGCGCGGGCGCGCGGATGTGGCCGCTGCCGGCGGCAGTCGTCGCGACGAGTCCCATGCCGAGCTCAAGGACATAAGCCTGTGGGACGACGAGACCCCCGTCGAGGAAGACGAGGTGTCGGTCCCTTTTCTGCGTGAGGTTGAATTGGCTGCTGGATCAGGAAGATTCGTCATCGAAGAGAGCGAGCGCTCAAGCCTGCGCTTCGGCAAGCGCAGCCTGCGCCATAACGGCGTGCAGTTCGACCAGGCCAAATGCGTGACGGTACGCGGCAACAGCATGTTGCCGGTGCTGCGCGACGGCGCCACGGTCGGGGTGAATGTGGCTCGGTGCAGCATCGGCGACATCGTCGACGGCGACCTCTACGCCATCAATCACAATGGCCAACTGCGGGTCAAACAGCTTTATCGACTGCCCACCGGTATCCGCTTGCGCAGCTTCAATCGCGATGAACATCCGGATGAGGACTACAGCTTCCAGGACATGCAGGAAGAGCAGATCGTCATTCTTGGCCATGTCTTCTGGTGGGGCATGTACGCCCGCTAACCCTTCCCCTGTCAGATAAAACCCGCCGTTGTGCGGGTTTTTTTTCGCTCCCGAAAACCCTCTGAGCCCTGCATTCGCTGGCCTTTGATGCGTTGGTGCATTTATGCTGCATAAATAAATGCATTTGTGCATTGACTGTATATGCATACATGCATAACCTGTGTCCAAGCCGCTCGACAAAGCGGCTGGCGACAACCGCTCTTTAGTTTCACCAAACAGGCAGCGATGAACCGGCCTCAACGGTTCAGAGGGTTGGCAACTGGCCCGGGTGTGCAGCGTAAAGCACCAGAAGCAGTTATCCGGCGGGCAGGGGCCGCGGTCGGAGGAACAATTTGAATGGATCCGTACCGCGCCAGTCGCGCCGAAAGATCAAGCGCATTACTGAAAAGCCTGGGCAACCGGGCTTTTTGGAATGCCTGCGCCGTGAGGCGCGTTCAACACATCACCGCCGCCAATGGAGGGCTTTCCATGCTGAAGGATTTCAGGTGCGGTCACTGCAAACGACTTCTGGCCCGTGTGGGCGAGAACACCGAACTCCAGATCAAATGTTCCCGATGCGGGACGTTGAATCATGTGAAGGCCGTGAGCCTCGAGTCATCGCCTTTGAGCGAAATGAATGCGCAATGCTGCGCGCAAAAACATCGACTCTTTGGGTGAAAGCATGAAAAAAATCAAACGTCTTATCGGTTCGCTCGTCTTGTCCACCGTGCTGTTGGCGGCGAGCGGTGCCGCCTTCGCGGCCAACCTGGTCGTGAACGGCAGTTTTGAAACCCCTGGTTGTGGCAATGATTGCGTACTCAATACCCCGGCCCAAGCCGACTTCGTGAACGGTTGGACCACGTTCCTGTCGGGCGTGGAATACATCAATGTCAGGGCTGCCATCGGCAGTTCGGTCGCCGCTGAAGGGGCCATGAGCGTCGACCTCGCCAACTACACCTATCAAAACGGCGGTGGTATCCAGCAAAACATCGACACGGTGGCAGGTGCACGATATCGCCTGACGTTCAGTGCCGGCAGTTCCAAGTACGTGGGCCGCACGGGGACCGGCATCATCAACGTCAAGGTAGCCGGTCAGACCACCCGTTTCGACACCCCTGTCGCCACCAGTGATGCGACCGTATGGGAAACCCGAACCTACGAGTTCACCGCGGTGAGCGCTCAAACCACATTGAGCTTCTGGAATGAGCAGGATCCGAATGCTCATTTCGCCTTTATCGACAACGTCATTGTCGAGCGGCTGTAAAACACCGTCCGCGCCGCAATTGCCCACCCCATCAACCATCACCCCCCGGAGGCGTGAATGACAAACGAGCAACAAGCGTTGCTGGACATGCCGATCTGGCTGGTCATCGTGCTCGCCCTGGTGGGCGGGGTGTCCGGCGAGATGTGGCGTGCCGACAAGGAGGGGGCCCGCGGCTGGTCGTTGCTGCGCCGCGTGGTCCTGCGCTCCGGCGCCTGCGTGGTGTGCGGCGTCTCGGCGACGATGCTGCTGTATGCCCTGGGCATGTCGATCTGGAGTGCCTGCGCCTTCGGCTGCCTGACCGCCATGGCCGGGGCCGATGTGGCCATCGGTCTTTATGAGCGTTGGGTAGCCAAGCGCATTGGGGTAGCGGGGCCTGCCGACCGCGACTCTCATCCCGATCAGCCGTAGACACAAAACACCTCCAACCTCTGCTCCAACTGCCCCACCGCTCGCGCAAGCAAGCCCTTCCACCGCGTTCTGACTTTACTTGCCTATCACTGGAGCACTCTCCATGAAGATCACGCCGATCCTCACGCAGTTGCGTGAGCAATGCCCGACGCTTGCCAATCGAGTGTTCGCGGCCCTGGACCTCGCCGCGCTGCAAACGGGCGCCGCCGTGCCGGTCCCTTGCGCCTATGTGCTGCCGACCACGGATGTGGCCAGCCCGAACACCGCGCAGAACGTCACGCTGCAAACGGTGCGTGATGGTTTCGATGTTGTGCTGGTGCTCGAGGCCAGTGACGTGGCGACCGCATTGGATGGCCAGCACGACCTGCGTGCCGAGTTGTGGCGTGCGCTGGTGGGGTTCAAGCCCGGCGCCGATTACACCGGCATCGAATACGACGGCAGCGAACTGATTTCCCCCATTGGCGGCCACGCGTTGTTCCGGCTGCGCTTTTTCGCGCAGTTCCAGCTGGGCCGCAACCTGACGAGCCAGCTTGCCGAAAGCTGGCACGAACGTGAACTGGACGGCTTGTCGTCCTTTACCGGGGCCACCGTGCGGGTCGATGCCATCGACCCGGCGGACCCCAACCTCAAACGTCCCGGCCCCGACGGGCGCCTGGAACTGACTTTCTCTGGAGACGTAACCCCATGAGCAAACGCATCACCGTGCTGCCGGCCCCGGGCCGTGCCGTACCGGACCCGGAAGCGGACGATCTGTTGCCCCTCGAGGGCCGTGAAGTGCCGGACAACGCCTGGTGGCGTCGACGTCTGGCCGATGGCGATATCACTACCAAAGCCGTGAAAGCGGCCAAACCACAGGGAGCCAAATAATGGCGATCGGATTCAGCAACATCCCCGCGGACATTCGTGTTCCGCTGTTCTACGCCGAGATGGACAACTCGGCCGCCAATAGCGCGTCGTCGTCCATGCGCCGATTGATCGTCGCCCAGGTCAACGACAACGTTGCCCCGGAGCAAGTCGGCAAGCTGGTGCTGGTCTCCAGCGTTGCCCTGGCCAAAAGCATCGGCGGGCAGGGCTCGATGCTCGCCTCGATGTACGAGACCTGGCGCAAGACCGACCCGCTCGGCGAAATCTGGTGCCTGCCGCTGCACAACGTCGAAGGCGCCATCGCCAAGGGCGTGCTGACCCTCACCGGCACCGCGACGCAAAGCGGTGTGCTCAACCTGTACGTGGGTGGCGTACGCGTCCAGGCGGCCATCGCCAACGGTGCCACCGCCGCCCAGGCTGCGACGGCGCTGGCCTTGAAAGTCAACGCGACGGCCGACCTGCCGGTGAGCGCTGCGGCCGTCGACGGTGTCGTGACCCTCAACGCCAAATGGACCGGCGACGGCGGCAACGATATCAGCCTGCAATTCAATCGCCTGGGCAAGAGCAATGGCGAAGATACCCCTGCGGGCCTGACCACTGCCGTCACCGCCATGACCGGCGGCGCTGGTGTGCCGGACCAGACCGCCGCCGTCGCGGCCCTGGGCGACGAGCCGTTCGAGTTCATCGCCATGCCGTGGTCCGATCTGTCGAGCCTGAATACCTGGCAAGCGGTCATGGACGACAGCACCGGTCGCTGGTCCTGGGCCAAGCAGTTGTTCGGCCATGTCTACAGCGCCAAGCGCGGGACCATCGGCACGCTCGTCGCCGCCGGCCAGGCGCGCAACGACCAGCACATGACCATCCAGGCCCTCGAGCCGGGCGTGCCGCAACCGTCGTGGGTCCAGGCCGCCGCGCTGGCCGCCCGTACCGCTGTGTTCATCTCGGCTGACGCCAGCCGTCCGACCCAGAGCGGCAGCTTGCCAGGCCTGGACCCTGCGCCGGCCAGCGAGCGTTTCACCCTGACCGAGCGCCAGTCGCTGCTCAACTACGGCATCGCGACGGCCTACTACGAAGGCGGCTACGTGCGCATCCAGCGCTCCATCACCACGTATCAGAAAAATGCCTTCGGCCAGGCTGACAATTCCTACCTGGACAGCGAAACCCTGCACCAGTCGGCCTTCATCGTGCGCCGTCTGCAAAGCGTGATCACCAGCAAGTACGGTCGCCACAAACTGGCCTCCGATGGCACGCGTTTCGGCGCCGGCCAGCCCATCGTGACCCCGAGCACGATTCGCGGCGAGCTGATCGCCCAGTACGCCAAGCTCGAACTGGAAGGCCATGTGGAGAACGCCGAGCTGTTCGCCGAGCACCTGATCGTCGAGCGCGACAGCCAGGATCCGAGCCGGGTCAATGTGCTGTTCCCGCCGGACTACATCAACGGCCTGCGGGTGTTCGCGCTGCTCAACCAGTTCCGTCTGCAGTACGACGCCGCCGCTTGAGTGTCGGGTTTGATTGGATGATTCCAGCCCACCGCGCGTGGGCTTTTTATTTGAAGGAGAAACACCATGGGTCAACTGATTGCGGGTACCTGCTACGTCAAAGTGGACGGTGCTCAACTGACCATCAACGGCGGCTGCGAAGCGCCACTGATGTTCACCAAACGCGAAACCGTCGTGCCGGGTTTCTACAAGGAAACCGACATTGCCCCGTCCTTCAAGGTGACGGCGCTGCACACCGCGGATTTCCCGCTCAAGCAACTGGTGGCCGGCACCGACATGACCGTCACCTGCGAGTTCAACAACGGCAAGGTCTACGTGCTGGCCGGCGCCTACCTGGTGGAAGAGCCGGTGTCCAAGGGTGACGACGCCACCCTCGAGCTGAAATTCGAAGGCATCAAGGGGACCTGGCAATGACCGATGTCGTGACGTTGCACGTGGCCATCGAGGCCCACGGCGAACCGTTGAACGAACTGACCTTGCGCCGTCCGACGGTGCAGGAGGTCCGGGCGATCAAGGCGCTGCCGTACAAGATCGACAAGAGCGAGGAGGTGAGCCTGGACATGGATGTCGCGGCCAAATACATCGCAGTCTGCGCCGGCATCCCGCCGTCGTCGGTCAACCAGTTGGACCTGGCAGACCTCAACGCACTGAGCTGGGCCGTCGCGAGTTTTTTCATGAGTGCGGCGTCGCAGCCATCGGCGACCTGATCGCCGCCGCCTATGACCTGGCCTGGTTCTGGAAGGTTGACCCCGAACAGATGATGGCCAGGCCACTGGATGTGCTCCGTGAGTCGTTGGAGCACGCGCAACGGATCAATGCGATGCAGCAGGTGCAGTGATGGCAGACACACAAAAGGTAGAGAAAAAAGCGTTGCTGCTGACCGGCATCGACGAGCTGTCGCCCAAGCTGGCCAGCCTGCGGGCGAAGGTCCAGGGCTTCAAGCAGAACCTCGATGCCACCGGCCTCGGCAGCCTGGATATTTCCGGACTGCTGCCGGACGGCGGGATCGCCAAGCCATTCATGGAAGGCCTCCGATCGGCGGCGGCTTTCAAGGGTGAAGTTGCTGGGGTGAACGCGGCGGTCGGCGCCGTCCAGGCGCCCGCCGCGCCTGGCGTGGCGGCACAGAGCCTGGATGGATTGAAGACTTCCATCAGCAATGTGTCGTTGCAGTTCGGCACGGCGCTGGGGCCGGCGGTCAATGCGATGACGGTCGGCCTGCAGCCGATGATCAGCGGCGTGACCCAGGTGCTGCAGGACAACCCGCAACTGGTACAAGGCCTGGCGGCGGGCGCCGTGGCGTTCAGCGCGATCCAGACCGCCGTCAACGGGGCGAGCCAGGCTTTCGAGGTGGTCAACCTGGCCTTGAAGATGAACCCCATCGGCCTGATCGCCATGGGTATCGCCTTGGCGGCCGGGATGATCATCGCCTACTGGGAGCCGATTTCGGCGTTCTTCGCTGGGCTCTGGCAACGGCTTGCGCCCATCGTCGTGCCGATGGCCGAGTTCTTCAAGACAATGTTCGCCTTCACCCCGCTAGGGCAGGTGATCAGCAACTGGGGGCCGATCAGCAGTTTCTTTGGCGCGCTGTGGAATGTGCTGGTGGCGGCGGCGACGCCGGTCATCGGTTTCATGCAGACGCTGTTCGCCTGGTCGCCCCTGGGCTTGATCGTCAACAACTGGGGGCCGCTGACCGGATTGTTCTCGGCCATCTGGGATCTGCTCAGGGCCTTGACGGTACCGGTGATGGACGCGCTCCAAGGGCTGTTCAACTGGACGCCGTTGGGCCTGATCATGGCCAACTGGGGCACCCTCGTGGACGTCTTCGCCGGGATCTGGGAAGGCCTGCGCAGCCAGGTGTCGATGATGCTGACGGTGTTCGGCGGGCTGTTCGACTGGTCGCCCATCGAGGGCCTCATGAAACAGTGGGGGCCGGTGGGGGAGTGGTTCAGCCAGTGGTGGGACCAGCTGCAGGGCGTGCTCGCGCCGATCAAAGCATTTTTCAACACAGGTTTTGGCGAAGTCATCACCACGTTCACCGGTAAGGTTCAAGGGCTGACCGAAGCGCAACGCAAGACCAATGCCGAGGGCAAGGGCGAGCTGGCGCCGGCGTTTTTTGGTGGCACCCGTGAACCGGCCCCGGGGCTGTCCTCCAGCCTGGCACCGGTGCCTGGCAACCTCCCGGCGAACGCCTCGCTGACGCCCGGCGCACTGGGGCAAACCTCCAGTGCGTTGGTGCAACAAAGCGCGGCGAACAACCGCACGCAACTCGAAGGCGGCTTGACCGTGCGCTTCGAAAACGCGCCGGCCGGGTTGCGCGCCGAGCCACCGCAAACCAATCAACCCGGCCTGGCGGTGAGCTCGCGCATCGGTTACCGCTCACTTTCCACAGGAGGCTCCAATGAGCTGGCGTGACCGTTTGTTGCCGGCGTCGTTTCGCGGCGTCGGGTTCTGGGTCGACCAGGCGAAAACCCCGGTCGGCCACAAGGGCCAGTTGCATGAGTATCCACAGCGCGACCAGCCGTTTTTCGAAGGGCTGGGCCAGCAGGCGAAGATTCATGAGCTGACGGCGTTCATTGTCGGCGCCGATTGCCTGGAGCAGCGCGACAAGTTGCTCAAGGCTCTGGAGCAGGGCAGTGGCGAGCTGGTGCATCCGTGGTTGGGACGAATGCAGGTCAAGGTGGGCGAGTGCGACATGACCCAGACCCGCCAGGACGGAGGGCTGGTGACGTTTGCCTTGAAGTTCTATCCCGACCAGCCGCTGCAATTCCCTTCGGCGGCGATCAACAGCCAGAAACTGTTGCTGGTGTCCGCCGACAGCTTCCTGGGTTCGGCGGTGCGCCGTTTCGAAGACGCGATGAGCTTGATCAAGGCCGCGCGGATCGGCATCGCCGACCTGCGCAACAGCCTCAAGGAGGTGTACGGCGTGATCGAACAGGAACTCAAGCCGTTGATCGAGACCTATCGGCAGATCAACGACCTGGTCAAGGCCGTGAAAGCGTTGCCCAAGGAGGTGGTGGCCGAGTTCAAGGGGTTGTTGGGGGATGTTCGCCAGTTGAAGGATTTTGCCCGTGACGGCTACCGCGGCGTGATTGCCAGCGTGTCGCAACAGGTAGAAGCCATCCGCCAGGCGGACGCGCCCAAGCTCACCACCGGCAAGGACACCACGGCGGCGGCCCAGGCCCTGGCCGACCTGGTCCAGGACACGCTGCTGGTGCAGGCCGCGCAATGGATCGCGGCGATGCCCGTGGCGGCGCCGGTGGTCAAGCTGGGGGCCACCCCGTCGGTGGCGCAGCAGGCCGTGCAGCCGATCCAGCGGCGGGACGTGCCGGTGGCCGATGATGTGCTGGCCCTGCGCGATGCTCTCAACGAAGCGATCTGGCAGGCCTCTCTCAAGGCGGACCCGGAGCATTACCAGGCCCTCAACCAGCTGCGTCAGCAAATGGCCGCGCACCTGACGGCAGTGGCGTCGTCGGGCGTACGGCTGATCAATTTGTCGTTCAAGCAAAGCCTGCCGGCGCTGGTGGTGGCCTATCAGCAATTCGCCGATGCCACCCGGGTCACCGAAGTTATCCAGCGCAACGGTGTGGCCCACCCCGGTTTCCTGCCGCCCAACAACCTGAAAGTCTCGGGGGAGTAAGCCATGAGCGAGCTCGACAATAGCGTCACGCTCACCGTCGGCGGGCTGGACTACGGCGGCTGGAAAAGCGTGGAAATCAGCGCGGACCTGGAGCGTCAGTTCCGCACCTTCAAACTCGACATCACCTGGCAATGGCCGGGGCAGACCCAGGCGGTGCCGATTCGTCCCGGTGATGAATGCCAGGTGCGCATCGGTGCCGACCTGTTGCTCAGTGGCTATGTGTTCAAGGCCCCGATCAGTTATGACGGGCGCCAGATCACGCTGAGCATCGAAGGCGGGTCCAAGACCCAGGATCTGGTGGATTGCGCGGCGATCAACCGTCCGACCCAATGGCGCGGGCAGACGGTGCTGAGCATCGTCCAGGCCCTGGCGTCGCAATACGGCGTGGGCGTGGTGAGTGAAATCCCGGAAACCGCGCGGTTGAGCGAGCACAGCATCGTGCCGGGAGAAACCGTCTTCCAATCCATCGACCGCTTGCTGACGTTGTTCCGGGTGTTTTCCACCGACGACGCCGAGGGCCGCGTGCTGCTGGCCAAGCCCGGCAGCGGCGGGCGGGCCAGTGATGTGCTGGAGTTGGGCAAGAACATTCTCTCGGGCAACGCGCCGAGGGACTACAGCCAGGTGTTCTCCGAATACCGGGTCATCGGCCAGCACAAGGGCAATGACCAGCGCAGTGGAACCGCCGTGAGCGAGGTGTCGGGCACGGCCACTGACTTGAGTTTCAAACGCAAGCGGGTGACGCTGATCAGCGAAAGTGCCCAGTTGACCTTTGAATTGGCCCAGCAGCGGGCCGACTGGGAAAGCGCCATCCGTACCGGCCGGGCCCTGACCACCACCTACCGCGTGCAGGGCTGGCGCCAGGCCAATGGCGACCTGTGGCGGCACAATACCCTGGTGCGGGTGATCGATCCGGTGTTGGGGTTCGACGGCGACCTGCTGATTTCCAAGGTGACCTACTCACTGTCTGCCCAAGGCTCTGTCACCACCTTGCAAGTCGCCCCGCCCCATACCTTCGACGCGAACCCGGTCAAGCCCAAATCCTGAGCACAGTTTCCGTCCAGCACACCTCTTCTGTGGGAGCGGGCTTGCCCGCGAAGGCGGCGGTACAGCCACCGCCCACCCTGACCGGCGCCCAAGCCGCTCTCACCCGATTTCCGAAGGAACCCCAATGAGCCTACTGACCCGCCTCCTGGCGCGCGGCACTGTCGTGCTCGCCAATTCGGCTTCCAAGTTGCAGTCGCTGCAGATGCGCCTCACTGCCGGCGAAGTGAACGACGACATGGAGCACTTCGAACCCTACGGCTTCACCAGCAACCCCCTCGCCGGCGCGGAGGGCATTGCGACTTTCCTGGGCGGCGACCGGTCCCACGCGGTGGTATTGGTGGTTGCCGACCGCCGCTTTCGTCTCAAGGCGCTGGCCCCCGGCGAAGTGGCGATCTACACCGACGAGGGCGACAGGATTCACTTCAAGCGCGGCCGAGTGATCGACATCGACACCGCCACCCTGAACATCCGCGCCAGCCGCGCGGTGAACATCGACAGCCCCGTCATCAACCACACCGGCAAGATTGTTTCCCAGGGCGACCAGATCGCCGGTGGCATCAGCCAGATCAAGCATGTGCATGTCGGCGTACAGGCCGGCAATGGCCAGACCGGTGCGCCGGCGGGAGGCCAATGATGTTCATCAGCCAGAACCTGCACGCCGCGTTGACCCGCTCGGTGCTGATCAGCCTGTTCACCTGGCGCCGCGCCGCTGACGACGACGCCGTCGATGACGAGGAGCGTTTCGGCTGGTGGGGCGACACCTTTCCCACGGTCGCCGATGACCGTATCGGCTCGCGGCTGTGGTTGTTGCGACGGGTCAAGCTGACCCGCCAGACCCAGCTCGACGCCGAGTTCTATGCCCGCGAGGCGCTGCAATGGCTGATCGACGATGGCCATTGCAGCGCTGTCGAGCTCATCAGCGAACGCCTTGACGCCCAGCGCCTGAACCTGCGCACGGTCCTGACCCTGGCCAACGGCGAGCGCCTGGATATCAACCCCGATAACAGTTGGCAGGTGACTTATGCCGTTTGAAACCCCTTCGCTGCCGGTGCTGATCAAGCGCGCCCAAAGCGACCTGGCCAGCGATTCGCTGCGCCAGTCCGATGCTCAGGTGCTGGCCCGCACCCTCGGTGGCGCCGCCTATGGCCTGTATGGCTACCTGGACTGGATCGCCGAGCAGATTCTGCCGGACAAAGCCGACGAGTCGACCCTGGAGCGCATTGCCGCCCTGCGCCTGAACCAGGCGCGTAAAGCTGCCCAGGCGGCCAGCGGCACAGTCAGCTTCACGGCGAACGCCGGTGCGGTGCTGGATGCCGACACGCTGCTGCAAACCACCGATGGCCGCACCTACAAAGTGACCGCCGCCCGCACCACCGGCAATGGCCTGAACAGCACCACCGTTGTCGCACTGGAGGCTGGTAGCCTGGGCAATGCCGACGCCGGCCTGGTCCTTGCGCCGGTGCAGCCGATCCTCGGCATTGGCAGCAGCTTCACCGTGCTGGCGCCGGGGCTCACCGGTGGGGTCGCCCGGGAAAGCCTGGAGTCCCTGCGGGCGCGTGTGATCCGTTCCTACCGCATCATTCCCCACGGCGGCTCGGCGCAAGACTATGAAACCTGGGCCCTGGAGTGCCCCGGTATCACCCGCGCCTGGTGCCGCGGCAGTTATCTGGGACCCGGCACCGTCGGCCTGTTCGTCATGCGTGACGATGATCCGCAGCCGATTCCCAATGCCGAGCAACTGGAAGAGGTCCGGGCCCATATCGAACCGCTGCGCCCGGTGACCGCCGAAGTGCATGTGCTGGCGCCGACGCAGGTGCCGGTGACCTACCGGCTGCGTATCACCCCTGACACCAGCGCGGTTCGCGCGGCGATCGAGGCTCAATTGCGCGACCTGCACAACCGCGAAGCCGGCCTCGGCGAAACGCTGTTGCTGACCCACATCGCCGAAGCCATTAGCAGCGCCACGGGCGAAACCGATCACAAGTTGAGTGCGCCAAGCGCCGATGTGACCGCGGCCAGCAATCAGCTGCTGACGTTCGGGGGCTGCGTATGGCTGGAATAAGAACCGCCGGCGAGTACCAGGCCCAACTGCGCAGCCTGCTGCCCAGCGGCCCCGCCTGGGACCCGGAACGAGTGCCGGAACTGGAGCAGGTGCTTGACGGCATCGCCCAGGAACTGGCGCGTCTCGATGCGCGTGCTGCTGATCTGTTGCATGAAATGGACCCGGCGGGTGTGAGCGAACTGGTGCCGGATTGGGAGCGGGTGATGAACCTGCCAGACCCTTGCCTGGGCGCCACACCGTTGTATGACGATCGCCGCCTGGCGGTGCGTCGACGCTTGCTGGCGGTCGGCAGCCAAGCCATCGCGTACTACGTGGAGATCGCCAGGAGCCAGGGCTACCCCAACGCCACCATCACCGAGCACAAGGCACCTCGCATGGGCCGTGCACGGTTCGGCGAAGCCCATTTCGGCACCTGGCAGGCACAGTTCATGTGGACCCTCAACACCGGCGGTCGCCTGCTGCTCGGCCGGCGTTTTGGTGCCAGCTACTGGGGCGAGCGTTTTGGCGTCAACCCGGGCTCGGCCCTGGAGTGCCTGATCCACCGCAGTGCGCCAGCACACACGAAGGTTCACATCAATTATGACTAGGGAATAGAAAGATGGATTATCCAAAAAGTGTACCCAGCGCCGGGTTGGTCAATGGCAAGTTCGTTGATGAAAACCCGCTGACCGGCACGCCCGGCTCCTTGATTCCGGCAGCCTGGGGCAATGGCGTGACCCAGGAAATCGTGAATGTCATCAAGGCGGGGGATCTGACGCCAGATGAAACCCAGAATGATCAATTGCTCGAGGCGATTCAGTCGGTCACGGCCAAGGGCTGGAACCAGGACCTCGCTCTTCCGATCGCCGCTTTACCGCTGCCAACGATTGCCACGGCGGACGCCCGACTGGCCATAACCCCGGTAGCACTGTCTACCAGCGGCGGTCGTGTCTCGATTCCGGCGGGTACATACATCAGCCTCGGACAAGAGGTGCTGAGTGGGCGGTTGGGGCGGTCACGTACCTACTTGACGGCAAACTGGAGCAGCGCCGATTTGTTGCCCAGCAGCAGTTATTTTCTACGAGCGCAGGTCATAGGCGGTGTGCTGACGTTCTATATGCAGCGTGGCAGCCTGTATGACCTCCCTCCGGAATCCTTGAAGGGCACTGTCAATGGCGCGTCCGGCGGCGGATTCGCGTCCACCCCCCTGGACATGTGCCTGGCGTGGGTCATGACCGGGACGCCAGGTTCCGCGCCGACTGTTCGCGCCATCTACAACCGCGCTCAATTGACTTGGACACAAACGGTCAATGGCACGGGGGTGGTGTATCTGCCACTGGATCCGCATGCTCGTGCAGCGCGGCTCGTGGCCGGCAATCCGACCCCCGCGCCGAACGCCGTCACCTCGCTGGCGTTCGTCCAAACTGGATGGCTTGGAGGCAACTACAGCTACCTGTCTCCCGTTGCGACAACGCCTGGCAACAATGCCGTGGGTTGGGCAACCCCTTCAAGCCCGTACATGTGCGTGTTGTTCTCCAACAACGTCGTCAATGACGTGAGCGTGTCCACGGTCACGGCCAGTTTTGACCATACCCAGTCGCGTTCGCTGTGGCAGTCGTACCAGGCCGAGCACACATTAGGCGCAACGATCGCTGACAGTGACGAGCTGCTATTGAGCATGGGGATCAAGGGACACCAGGCGCTGACGGATTACAGCGTGGGTATCGGCGTCAACTTCATCAACGCAGTCAATGTCCACCTGTCCTGGGAGATCATCCGATGAAAGTCATTCAAGAACTGCATGAGTACGAAGATGGGCTTCGTCCGCCTCCGCCTTCTCCCGCCCATGCCTGGGAGGACGGCAAGTGGGTGTTCAATGACGAGCGTGCGGCCGAGCTGTTGCGCCAGGAAGTCGAGCGCCTGAGCGCCTGTGTCGATGCCGCTGCCGACAGCGCACGGCGCACACTGGTCGGCGATCCGTTGCGGGCCTTGGAGTACCAACAAGCCGCTGTGCAAGCGCAGGCTTTCAAGGATGAAGGCTACCCGAAGAAAGCCGTCCCGTTGGCCGTTTCTGCGTGGGTTGTCAGAGGGCGCACCGCCAGGCAGGCGGCCGATCAGATACTCGCCAAAGCCACTGAATGTGAAGCGACCCTGCTGGCGCTACGTGAGGTGCGCCTCAAGGCCAAGGCGCGGATCCAAGGGCACCTTGCCAAAGGTCATGCGGATCTGGCCAACCAGGCCGCTGATGAGGTGCTGGCGGCTATCCGGGCGCTGACAGTCCGCGCCTGAGCCTGATCTTAGAGAGAGCAATAACATGGATTATCCAAAAAGTGTGCCCAGCGCGGGCTTGGTGGGCGGCAGGTTTGTCGATGAAAATCCCCTGACGGGGACACCGGGGTCCTTGATTCCGGCCAGTTGGGGGAATGGCGTCACGCAGGAAATAATCAATGTGATCGAGGCCGCGGGGATCACGCCATCGGAAGAAACCTACAATCAATTGCTATCCGCGCTGCGTGGCGGCGGGTTGTTTCTGACCGCCCCGCAGTTCGATAACGACAAGAGCGTGGCCACCACGGAGTTTGTCGTTCGCAATGGGGTCCAGTATTGCGGTTTTGACGTGTATGCCGGCAGTACCACGCTGACGCTCAAGGATGTGGGGGGCGTCGCCAGCTTCGCCAGCTAAACCCCGGTGACTGCCAAGTTGCCAGCGACCGCGGGAATCCTGCAGGGCGCTACGGTCCTGATTGTCAACGCGGGCAATGGCGTCGTGACCGTTTCAACGTCTTCGGCGGCCGACAGATTGTCCGGGTCCAATGGCGCGGAGGGCGTCATCAGCATTGGGCTGGGAGAAACGGCAGCCTTCATCAAGCTCAGCAACCAATGGCGCCTGATTGGCGGCACGGCGGCCCTGAAGTATTCGGCCATGTCGTCTTCATCGTTGCAGCCCAATGGCTGGAAGCGGATTCCCGATACCACCAGCCCGACGGGCTACGTGATCGAGCAATGGGGCGTGTCATCGAGCGGCGCGGATGCCAATGGTGTGCTGGTGACGTTTCCGATGTCGTTTCCCAACGCCGTCAGGAACATCACCGTGACCGACGGGGGCCCCACCTGTGCGGCATTCGGTGTCTCCATCGCTTCGCTGAGTCAGTTCAGGCTGTATGGTCGGGACTATAACGGCGCCTACTCAAACTGGACTGGCCTCTGGCGGGCGATTGGCTACTGAAAAGGAGATCGTCATGTTGCTTTTTTACGCCCCATCCACGGGTGGCTTTTACAACTCCATCGACCATTTCGGGAAGCTTCCTGAAGATGCCGTCGAGATTTCGGAGCACACCTACAACGGGTTGTTCGCAGCGCCTTTTTTAAACAGGTCCATAGCGTCGGATACCAACGGGCATCCGGTCTTGTCCGAGCGTTTGGTCAACAAGGTCGAGGCACAAATCATCAGCGAGACACACTGGCGCGATGCTCAGCTCAACGCCACCGACCGGCTCGTGGCTCGCGATCGCGATGAGATGGATGACGGAGGCGGCACAACGCTGGACCAGGCCCAGTACACACAACTGCAGGCCTATCGACGTGCCCTGCGAGAGTGGCCGCAGGACGAGCTGTTTCCGGCGGCTGAGCACCGACCTGTTGCGCCGCCCTGGCTGGCGACGCCATTTCAGTAATGTTTTTTCGATGGTCAGGCTATGGACATCACACAAGCACAACTTGCCCTCATCATGCCCAACGCCCGCTCCCAAGCGGGCGTTTTCATTCCAGCCCTCAACACCGCCATGTCCCGCCACCGTATCGATACGCCTAAACGCATTGCTGCGTTTTTGGCGCAGATCGGCCATGAGTCGGGGCAGTTACGGTACGTGCGCGAACTCGGCAGCGAGGCCTATCTAAGCCAATACGACACTGGCGCGTTGGCCGCTCGCCTGGGCAATACGCCGGTGGCGGACGGCGACGGCCAGAAGTATCGCGGCCGAGGTCTGATCCAGATTACCGGCCATGACAATTACCTTCGCTGCAGTCAGGGGCTGTTTGGCGATGCACGTTTGCTGGCCTTGCCTGAGCTTCTTGAACAGCCGCAATGGGCCAGCGAATCCGCCGCCTGGTTCTGGGAACAGAACGGCTTGAACGAGCTGGCCGATCGCGACCAGTTCAACAGCATTACCCGGCGCATCAACGGTGGTTTGAACGGCCTGCAGGATCGTCTGCAGCTCTGGGCGCGGGCGAGGGCGGTGCTATGCCAGTCTTCGGCCTGATGCCGTTTTCCTTGCGCACCTTCGGCGTCGTTGCCTTGCTGATGCTGCTGGCCGGTGGGCCGGCGGCCCTGGCATGGCGGCTCCAGGATTGGCGCTATGGCCGCCAGTTGGCGCAAATGGCCCAGTCCCGGGCCGAGACGCTGAATCAATTGGCCCAGGCAGCAGCGACGCAACACAAGGCCGAGCAAGACAAGCGCCTCGTCCTGGAACAACGGCTTGCCGCCAGCGAACAAACCCACTACCGAGCCTTGAGCGATGCCCAACGTGACCAGGATCGCCTGCGCGATCGCCTTGCTACTGCCGATGTCCGGCTGTCAGTCCTCCTCGACGCCAGCGATGCCCCCGGCGGCTGTGCGCTGCCTGCCGCCGCCGGCGCCAGCGGCATGGATCATGGCGCCCCACGCGCCCGACTTGACCCGGCGCATGCTCAACGAATTATCGCCATCACCGACGCCGGCGACCGCGGATTGATCGCCCTGCAGGCTTGCCAGGCCTACGTCAGGGCCTTGGTTCGGTAATCCGGCGAGCCTTGCAAGCGTCGACCGCTCGTGTACGGTAGGCCTTCATCGCGTCGAATCTGGAGAGCACCGTGGACGACATTACCGAACTGGCCGCTGAATTGGGTCGGCGCTTGCAGTTGCTCAATGCCCATGTCACCACCGCCGAGTCCTGTACCGGGGGCGGGATTGCCGAGGCGATCACGCGGATCCCAGGGAGCTCGGCCTGGTTCGAGGCCGGTTACGTGACTTATTCCAATCGCCAGAAGACCCAGCAACTGAATGTACCCAGCGGCTTGTTCGAGACGGTGGGGGCGGTCAGCCGCGAGGTGGTCGAGGCCATGGCCCAGGGCGCCCAGCATAAAAGCCTGGCGCGGTTTGCCGTGGCGGTCAGCGGCGTGGCCGGGCCCGACGGGGGCTCACCGCACAAACCGGTGGGCACCGTATGGCTGGCCTGGGGCGTTGGCGCGACGGTGATCAGTGAGCAGCGCTTTTTCCCGGGCAACCGGGATGAGGTCCGCCGACAAACGGTGAAGGCCGCGCTAGAGGGGCTGCTGCAGCATGCCTCGGTAGAAATCTCAAATCAGGGGTAGGCGATCTTCAATCCCTGTGGAATAATACTGGCTACTTATACAGGTGTTGGCCGCCAGGCCTTATTGATTACGTGAGGACTTTAATGGACGACAACAAGAAGAAAGCCTTGGCTGCGGCCTTGGGTCAGATCGAACGTCAATTCGGCAAGGGTGCCGTAATGCGTATGGGCGATCAAGACCGTCAGGCTATTCCTTCCATCTCCACCGGCTCCCTGGGCCTGGACATTGCGCTGGGCATCGGCGGCCTGCCAAAAGGCCGGATCGTTGAAATCTACGGCCCTGAGTCGTCCGGTAAAACCACGCTGACCCTGTCCGTGATCGCCCAGGCCCAGAAAGCCGGCGCGACCTGCGCCTTCGTCGACGCCGAACACGCCCTGGACCCGGAATACGCCGGCAAGCTGGGCGTCAACGTCGACGACCTGCTGGTTTCCCAGCCGGACACCGGCGAACAGGCCCTGGAAATCACCGACATGCTGGTGCGTTCCAACGCGGTTGACGTGATCATCGTCGACTCCGTTGCCGCCCTGGTGCCAAAAGCTGAAATCGAAGGTGAAATGGGTGACATGCACGTGGGCCTCCAGGCTCGCCTGATGTCCCAGGCCCTGCGCAAGATCACCGGTAACATCAAGAACGCCAACTGCCTGGTGATCTTCATCAACCAGATCCGCATGAAGATCGGCGTGATGTTCGGCAGCCCGGAAACCACGACCGGCGGTAACGCGCTGAAATTCTACGCCTCGGTTCGCCTGGACATCCGCCGTACTGGCGCGGTGAAAGAAGGCGACGAAGTGGTCGGCAGCGAAACCCGCGTCAAGGTTGTGAAGAACAAGGTGGCTTCGCCGTTCCGTCAGGCCGAGTTCCAGATCCTCTACGGCAAGGGCATCTACCTCAATGGCGAAATGATCGACCTGGGTGTGTTGCACGGTTTTGTCGAGAAGTCCGGTGCGTGGTACGCCTACAACGGCACCAAGATCGGTCAGGGCAAGGCCAACTCGGCCAAGTTCCTGGCGGACAACCCGGAAGTCGCTGCGGCCCTCGAGAAGCAACTGCGCGACAAGCTGCTGAGCCCGGTTGCCGACGTCAAGGCAGTGGCCAGCCGCGAGACCGCTGACGACCTGGCTGACGCTGACATCTGATCGACTCGATGACCGTCGTACTCGATACCCTCGTCGCGGTGCGGCGAACGGCGATGGATCTGCTTGCCAGGCGCGAGCACGGGCGGGTCGAGCTGACGCGTAAGCTGCGTCAGCGCGGTGCGCCCGATGAGTTGATCGACACGGCCCTCGACCGTTTGACCGAGGAAGGCCTGCTGTCGGAAGCTCGCTACCTTGAAAGCTTTGTCTCGTATCGCGCCCGCTCCGGTTACGGTCCGTTGCGAATTCGCGAGGAGCTGGGCCAACGGGGTTTGCAACGCCCCGATATCGAACTCGCCCTGCGCGAAAGCGGTATCGATTGGCAAGAGCAATTGACGGACACCTGGCGCCGCAAGTTTTCCGGGCATTTGCCCATCGATGCACGGGAACGCGCTAAGCAAGGGCGATTTCTGGCATATCGGGGGTATTCCATGGAGATGATCAACCGTTTGTTCAGCGGTCGCGGTCTGGATGATTGAACAAAAAGGCCCGCTATTTCGATAGCGGGCCTTTTTTTATGGGCTCAAGTCGCCTTGATCGGCTCCCATGTAAGGGGTTGGACCTTCTGGGTGGGTTCGGCCCAGTTCTCTGCCATGTTGATGTAGTCCACCAGTTCCCTCAAACGACCGTGATCGCGGGCGTTGAAGGTAAAGGCCAGTCGCGTCAGATGGCTGAAGCGAGCCTCATCGTGTTCTTCGTCGCTGTAGTCATGCTGATGAAAGCAGTCATTGAGGCACAGGTCGGCGAAGGCCACCTGCATCTGTTGGAGCGCCTGTTCGCTGAGCTTGTGGTTCATGCGAATCACGAACTGGTGCTTGAGCCAGCGGCTGGAGTGGAAGTTGCGATAGAACTGGTTGATCTCCTCCACGGCGTCTTCGGCGTTGTACACCAGGCGCATCAGTTTCATGTCCGTGGGCAGGATGTAGCGGTTCTCCTCCAGTTGTTCACGGATGAAATCCAGGGCGCCTTGCCAGAACTTGCCGCCCGGCATGTCCAGCAGGACCACCGGCACCAGCGGGCTCTTGCCGGTCTGCACCAGCGTCAATACCTCAAGGGCTTCATCCAGCGTGCCGAAGCCGCCCGGGCAGAGCACCAGCGCGTCGGCTTCCTTGACGAAGAACAGTTTGCGGGTGAAGAAGAAGTGGAACGGCAGCAGGTTCGGCGTGCCTTCGACGGTCGGGTTGGCGTGCTGTTCGAATGGCAGGGTGATGTTGAACCCCAGGCTGTGGTCGCGTCCTGCGCCTTCATGGGCCGCCGCCATGATGCCGCCGCCGGCACCGGTGATGACCATCATGTCCGAGCGCGCCAGCGCCACCCCGAGTTCCCGGGCCAGGCCGTACAGGGGATGCTCGATCGGCGTCCGAGCCGAGCCGAAGACGGTCACCTTGCGCCGTCCCTTGAACTGTTCGAGCGTGCGGAAGGCGTGTTCCAGTTCCCGCAGTGCCTGGAGGGTGATCTTGGCATTCCAGCGGTTGTGATCTTCCTGTGCCATACGCAGTACGGTCAGGATCATGTCGCGATAGATGGGAAGGTTCGGGCTGTTGGGTGAGACCAGGTTGAGTTGTTCTTCAACCTTGTGGATGAGGTCGTGGCCGTGGTTTTCAAAATGACGACTGAGCAGGTCATTCGGTTTATAAGGCATTCAACTTCTCCTTCTTGGCAGGACGAATCCAGATCCTCGCCCCGATCGTTGCTGTCTTGATCATGGCGCTCAAAAGTGACAGTTGGCAACCGCTGGATGCAGGCATGGATGCGCTGCGCCGCTCGTCAGATGACCAGCCACGCGTACAGGGCTCTGATTTACTGAGTATCAAGCGTGCCCATGCAAGCAGATGCCCAGGGCTGGGTGCCACGCGGTGGATTGAGGACGGATCGTGCAGGGAGGCGTGAAAGATGAGGGTGACACTGGAACTCGACAGGCAGTTGTATCTGATGCTGCTGGAGTCGGCCCAGGCCAATCGAGTGAGCCTGGAGGAAGAGTGCTGCCGCCGGTTGGAAGGGCGGGCCTGGCGCTCGCGCTACCTACAGGCGCTGGTGGAGGAATTGCGCGCCGATGATGAGCAGCGGCGCGACAGTGGCCTGTGTGGTTGATGCCTACAGGCCACGGGGCCGGCAGGGTTACTTCTTCGGCTTGGTCGCTTTCGGGCAATCCGATTCCTGGAAGCGTTCCGTGGCGACCGGGCGGTTGGTCTTGACCTCGGTAAACTCGTAACGCATCGTCGCGCCCTTGGCCATCAGCTTACGGAAACCCGGGTTGGTGCACACCGTGGAACCCAGCTGGAAATACACGGCCTTGGGGTCTGCACGCATTTTCTGGGCGTGGCTGCTCTGCACACTGAGGTGGTTGATCAGCTCGGTGCCTTCGACGGTGTAGCCCTGGTCGAGAATATCTTCGTTGATCGCCCGCGGCGTACCGATGCTGCTTTCCTTGGCAACGTTCTGCAGCATCTTGTTCAGTTCGAGTTCTTTCAGCGAGGCAGCCTGAGCGCTGAAGGACGTCGCCAGCAGAACGGCAACGGTAGGGACGATAAGGCGCAGCATGAAACTCTCCTGGTTCAGTGACGGTTTGTTCGACCGATCACATGACTGTGCGTTCAGTGGCCGGGAATTATAGGGGAGCCAGGGTGGACGGTACAGGCTTGCGCGCTCTGGTAGACTGCCGGCCTTTATTGCCCTGCCGAGTGTTGTTCGTGTCCAGTTCCCTTGTACGTCGGTGTCGTCCCCGATGAAACATGCCCCCAACGCCGTCGCCTGCCTGCGCGACCAGCGTATCGATGAAGGCATCAAGCCGCTCCAGGCTCGTGGCTGGCGGGCTCCCCGTTGCAGCGCCTGCCGGGTGATCGAGAGTCATTGCCTGTGTGCCTGGCGGCCGACTGTCGAGACCCGTTCCGGGGTCTGCCTGATCATGACCAACAAGGAAGTGTTCAAGCCGAGCAACACCGGTTGGCTGATTGCCGACGTGGTGCGCGACAATCACGCGTTCATCTGGTCGCGTACCGAGGTCGACAAACAACTGCTGGCGCTGCTGAACGACCCGCAATGGCAACCCTACCTGGTGTTTCCGGGCGAGTACGTCGAGCCTTCCCGGGTGACCCACACAGTTGACCTCGATCACGCCAGGCGCCCGTTGTTCATCCTGCTGGACGCCACCTGGACGGAAGCGCGGAAGATTTTTCGCAAGAGCCCGTACTTCGACCGGCTGCCGATCCTGAGCCTGCTGCCCGACCGGTTGTCGCGCTACCGCTTGCGCCGTTCGACCCGCAGCGAGCACCTGTGTACCGCCGAGGTCGCGGCGTTGTGCCTGGAACTGGCAGGAGACAGCGATGCCGCGTCGGCCCTGGACGCTTATTTCGACGTGTTCAGCCAGCACTACCTGGGGGCCAAGCGCCAGCAGGCGGTGAATGTCTCGACCCCGGCCCACGCCGAGTTGCAGCCCTTCATTCGCACTGCACCTGCCGTGTTGGCGCAATAGTGGCCCATACTGGACGCAAGGGCGGCCGTGCTGCTTGACCACCCCGGCTTCGCTGGGCATGCTTGGCGCCGACCCGGGTGCGGCCAACGGCTAAGATGCTGTGTTTGGCGCTAAATGTGCCCCTGTGGATTTGAGTTGTTTTGGCAGGGCGCGAATGCATCGGCCCGCCATTAAAAACAGGATCATTGAAAAAATGGCCACATACGAAATCCTGATTGCCGACGACCACCCGCTCTTTCGCAGCGCGTTGCGTCAGGCAGTGACCCTGGGCCTCGGCCCGGATGTCCGGTTGACGGAGGTGGCCAGTATCGCGGAGCTGGAAGCCCGGCTGACTGAAAAGGCTGACTGGGATCTCGTCCTGCTGGACCTGAACATGCCAGGTGCCTATGGTTTTTCAGGCTTGGTACTGTTGCGCGGCCAATACCCGCAGATTCCCGTGGTGATGGTTTCGGCCCAGGAAGAAGCTTCGGTGATGGTCAAGGCGCGCGAATTCGGAGCCAGTGGGTTCATTCCCAAGTCCAGTTCCCTGGAGATGATCCAGAAGGCCGTGAAGGCGGTGCTCGATGGCGATGTGTCCTGGCCATCGCAGGCATTCGAAGCCGTGAGTGTCTCCGAAGAGGCCAAGGCCGCCAGCGAGGGCCTGGCCAGCCTCACGCCACAGCAGTTCCGGGTATTGACCATGGTGTGCGAGGGGCTGCTGAACAAGCAGATCGCCTATGAGCTGAACGTGTCGGAGGCCACCATCAAGGCCCACGTCACGGCGATCTTTCGCAAGCTGAACGTGCGCACCCGGACCCAGGCGGCCTTGCTTTTGCAACAACTTGAGTCAATTTCGCCGCAGGCTTGAAGGACGGCTTCACGCTTTTTTGACCGGACTTGAATTAGCTTCTCCACTCCTTTTCGATCAGTGCCTACTCTATGTCACCTTTTAAAGGCCAAACCGGCCTGAAACGCATCCTCAACGCCTCCGGCTATTCCCTGGACGGGCTGCGCGCCGCGTTTGTCGGTGAAGCGGCTTTCCGTCAGTTGGTGCTGCTCAATGTCGTGCTGATCCCGTTGTCGTTCTTCCTGAACGTCAGCCGGGTCGAGCAGGCGCTGTTGATCGCGGTCTGCCTGTTGGCATTGATCGTGGAGCTGCTCAACTCGGCAGTGGAAGCGGCGATCGACCGCATTTCCCTGGAACTGCACCCCTTGTCGAAAAACGCCAAGGACATGGGCAGCGCTGCCCAACTCGTCGCCCTGACGATGATCGCCCTGGTGTGGGGCGTGATCCTGCTTTAACCCTTCAGGCAATGGCCGGCAGCACGATCTCGTCGCTGCGCTGGACCCCGGCGGTGAAGGCTCGGCACAGCTCCAGGAATTCACGCATGGCCGAGGTCTGGTACTTCTGCTTGTGCCAGATGAAGTAGAACTGCCTTGCCAGGTCCATGTCCGGGGTTTCCACGGCCACCAGGCTGCCACGGCGGAAGGCGTCGCGCAGGGCCAGGCGAGAAATGCAGCCGATGCCCAGGCCCGACTCCACGGCGCGCTTGATCGCCTCGGTGTGTTCCAGTTCCAGGCGAATGTTCAGCGCGCTGCGATGATGACGCATGGCCTGGTCGAAGGTCAGCCGCGTGCCCGACCCCTGTTCGCGCAATATCCACGCTTCGTGGGTCAGCTCCTCCATGCTTGCCTGGCCGCGTTTGGCCAGGGGGTGCTGCGGTGCGCAGAACACCACCAGTTCATCTTCGACCCAGCTCTGCACCTCGATGTCCGGGTGGTTGCAATCGCCTTCGATTAGACCCAGATCAATTTCATAATGGGCCACCTGGTGCACGATATTGGCAGTGTTCTGCACATGCAGCTTCACCTGGCTTTCCGGATGACGCTGCATGAAGCCGCCGATCAGCAGGGTCGCCAGGTAATTGCCGATGGTCAGGGTCGCGCCGACCGCCAAAGAACCGAAACCGGACTTGCCGTTGAGCAGGTCTTCGATCTCCTTGGCCTGGTCCAGCAGCGCTACGGCTTGGGGCAGCAGTTGTTTGCCGAGGGCGTTGAGGCTCAGGCGCTTGCCGGCACGGTCGAACAGTTGGCAGCTCGATTGCCGCTCCAGTTCGGTGATGGAAGTGCTGGCCGCCGATTGCGACAGGTTGAGCAGGCCCGCAGCGCGAGACACGCTCTCTTGCTGGGCGACGGCGACGAAGACTTGAAGTTGACGTAGAGTAAATCGCATATCTATATAACCGATAACCCTTATCTTAATAATTCAGTTAACAGATATTGTCGTCGCCATTAGAATGCGATGCAATTGCGCACCTTGACGACGCAGGCAACATTCCCAGGAGTCCCCGTACATGAGCAACATGAACCACGAGCGTGTCCTCAGTGTTCATCACTGGAACGACACACTGTTCAGCTTCAAGTGCACCCGCGATCCGGGCCTGCGCTTCGAGAACGGTCAGTTCGTGATGATCGGCCTGCAGCAGCCCAACGGCCGCCCGCTTATGCGCGCTTACTCGATCGCCAGCCCGAACTGGGAAGAGCATCTCGAATTCTTCAGCATCAAGGTTCCCGACGGTCCGCTGACTTCCCAGTTGCAGCACCTGAAGGAAGGCGACGAGATCATCATCAGCAAGAAACCCACCGGCACCCTGGTGCTGGACGATCTCAAGCCTGGCAAGCATCTGTACCTGCTCAGCACCGGCACCGGCCTGGCGCCGTTCATGAGCGTCATCCAGGATCCGGAAACCTACGAGCGTTTCGAAAAGGTGATCCTGTGCCACGGCGTTCGCTACGTCAATGAAGTCGCCTACCGCGAATTCATCACCGAGCACTTGCCGCAGAACGAGTTCTTCGGCGAAGCGCTGCGCGAGAAGCTGATCTACTACCCGACCGTGACCCGCGAGCCGTTCGAGAACGAAGGCCGCCTGACCGACCTGATGCGCAGCGGCAAGCTGTTCCGGGACATCGGCCTGCCGCCGATCAACCCGCAGGACGACCGCGCCATGCTGTGCGGCAGCCCGAGCATGCTCGACGAGACCAGCGAAGTGCTCAACAGCTTCGGCCTGACCGTTTCGCCGCGTATGCGCGAGCCGGGTGATTATTTGATCGAGCGGGCGTTTGTAGAGAAGTAAGCTGTATTTGTGGAGCCTGATAGATCGCTATCGCGAGCAAGCTCGCTCCCACAGGGTTTGTGTTGAGTCATATTTGGTGAACAACCCAGATCAAGTGTGGGAGCGAGCTTGCTCGCGATTGCAGCGACTCGATCCAACAGTTACCCGCAAAAAAGCCCGCGCCGCCTGATAAAGGCCGCGCGGGCTTTTTCGTTTCTGGTGTTTACGGTTTCGCCGGAACCACTTCCAACACCCGAATCAACCCCGCCTGCGGGTAATGCCAACGAACGTCCAGGTCCCAGAATTGCGCGCCATATTCCCGTTCGGCGGTAGGCATCTGGTACGCCGGGCGCGGGTCTTGGGCCAGGCACTGCTCAATCAGCTCCACCAGGGGCTCTCCCAGACGCGTGGCGTGCTCGTGGGCTTGAAGCAGGGCAGTGTCCGCCCACTGCACTGGAATCAATTCAGGCGCCGCACTGGCGATGCCGTTGGACGCGCAGTCGATGATGTCGGCATAGGGCACGTAGGGCTTGATGTCCAGCACGGGAGTACCGTCCAGCAGGTCGATGCCCGAGATCCACAGGCGCCCGGCTTCTACCCGTTCCAGCTTCACCACCGACTGGCCGATGCCGTTGGGGCGATGGGTCGCACGGGTGGCGAACACGCCCATCGACTTGTTGCCACCCAGGCGCGGCGGGCGCACTTTCAATCGCGGCTTGTCTTCCAGGGCCTGGTGGAACAGGAACAGCAGCCAGACATGGCTGACCTGCTCCAGGCCCTGCACCGCATCCCCCAGGTCGAACGGCGCCACCAGCTCCAGCACGCCGCGTGCGGCGGGGGCCAGCTGCGGTTGCCGGGGGATGGCGAACTTCTCCTTGAAACAGGAGCGGACGAAGCCGATGGGGGAGACGTTATAGGTCATTGCGGCCTCAAGCTTCAAGTTCCAAGCTGCAAGTGAAAAGCTTGCAGCTTGAAGCTTGGAACTGTTGTTTAAGCTCTGACGCGCAGCGTCAGGCCCTTGAGGAAGTTGCGCAGCAACTGGTCGCCACACGGGCGGTAGTTGGTGTGGCCGAACTTGCGGAACAGCGCGCTCAGTTCCGGCTTGGAAACCGGGAAGTCGGCCGCCTTGAGGATGGCGTGCATGTCGTCTTCCTTCAGCTCGAAGGCCACTCGCAGCTTCTTGAGGATGATGTTGTTGGTCACCGGCACTTCGATCGGTTGCGGTGGACGGCTGTCGTCCTTGCCACGCTTGAAGATCACCAGGCCATCGAGAAAGTGCGCCATGACCTCGTCAGGGCAGAACACGAAGCCTTCTTCCTCGTCTTTCTTGAGGTAGCCGGCCAGATCCGCCAGGGCCACTTCCAGGCCGCCGAGCTTGATGATCTCGATGACTTTCTTGTCGCTGATGTCGAGCATGTAGCGCACGCTGCGCAGTACGTCGTTGTGAATCATGTGTGCAATCCTGATCAATCGGCAGTGGGCGCCCGGCTCGGTGCGGCGCCGTAGAATTAGAACTTTTCTTTTGCGGACAGGTAACGCCATTGGCCCAGCGGCACCTTGCCGATGGACACGCCGCCGATGCGAATGCGGCGCATGGCGACCACCTTGAGGCCGACGGCCTGGCAGAACAGCGCGATCACGCCCGGTTGCGGGTTCTTCATGGCGAAGCGCAGACGGTTTTCGTTCTGCCAACTGGCCTTGACCGCCGGCAGCTCCTTGCCCTTGTAGGTCAGGCCATGGTTCAGGCGGTTGAGGCCGTGGGCGACCATCTCGCCTTCGACTTCCACTACGTATTCCTGTTCGATCTTGGCGGCATCGGCGGTGAGCTTGCGCAGGACTTTCCAATCCTGGGTGAACACCAGCAGCCCGCTGGCATTGGCTTGCAGGTCGGCGCTGGCGGTCAGGCGCAGGAAGTGGCCCTTGAGCGGCCGCTTGCCGAAGCGATGTTCTTCGCTCAGGGTCTGCGGTCCCAGGGATGCCATGGCGGTGTCGACGTCCAGGCCGGCGGGAACGTTCAGCAGCAGGGTGACCGGCTCCGGCGCGGTGGCCTTGGCCTCGGGGTCGAGCGCGACCTTTTCGGTGGTGACCTTGAACTGCGGTTCATCGATCACTTCACCGTCCACGGTGACCCAGCCGCCCTCGATGAACAGCTCAGCCTCGCGACGAGAACAGCCGACGAGTTCGATGAGGCGTTTGGAGAGACGAATCGGGTCAGTCATGACAGGGCCGTAACAAAAAGAGGGTGGGCATTGTACCTGCCTGGCGCCGGTTAATCGCGGGTCCATTTGCGCTGTGTGGCTTTTAGCCGCGTCGGGCCTTCAGGTCGGATTGCTTGTAGCGCATGTGCAGCAACGGGTAGGGCTGGTTCATGCCGTCCCGTTCCGAGCGGCCGATGACTTCGAAACCTTGCTTGAGATAGAAACCCAGGGCCTGGGGGTTCTGCTCGTTGACGTCCAGCTCGTCGGCGTTCAGGTGTTCCATGGCGTAGTGCAGCAATTGCTTGCCCAGGCCCTGGCCGCGGTGTTGCGGGTCGATGAAGAGCATTTCGATCTTGCCGGCCGCCACGCCGGCGAAGCCGGTAATCCGTTGGCGGGTGTCCCGGGTGCAAATGAGCATCACCGCGTCCAGGTAGCGGGTGAGCACCAGGTTCTTGAGCAACTCGATGTAGCTGTCCGGCAGGAAGTCATGGGTCGCGCGCACCGATGCCTCCCATACCTGGGTCAGTTCCTGGTAATCGCTCGATTTCGGTGTATGGATGACCGAATGCTGCCGCATGCCCGCCTGTTCCTTGTGCTGGATGACCTGATGTTCTCCATACGATAGCCGTAAAAAAGCCCCGCATCTTGTCGCAAGGGCGGGGCTTTTCAATTTTTACCGGGTTTCAAAAAATTGTGGGAGCGGGCTTGCCCGCGAAGGCGGTGTGTCAGTCGAAATGACGGTTAACTGATACGCCGCTTTCGCGAGCAAGCCCGCTCCCACAAGGTATTGCAGTGGCTCGATCAGTTGATCTGCTCAGCCCACAAGTCGTACTCATCGGCGTCGGTCACCTTGCACCAGACCTTGTCGCCTGGCTTGAGGTGGCTGCCGTTGTCGATGAAGACGTTGCCGTCGATTTCCGGGGCGTCGAAGAAGCAGCGGCCCACGGCTCCCTGTTCGTCGACTTCATCCACCAGCACTTCGATCTCACGGCCGATGCGCATTTGCAGGCGGGCCGAGCTGATGGCCTGCTGGTGCGCCATGAAGCGTTCCCAGCGGTCCTGCTTGACGTCGTCCGGCACCACGTCCAGGTTCAGGTCGTTGGCGGGCGCGCCTTCGACCGGGGAGTACTGGAAGCAGCCGACGCGGTCGAGCTGGGCTTCGGTCAGCCAATCCAGCAGGTACTGGAAGTCTTCTTCGGTTTCGCCGGGGAAGCCGACGATGAACGTGGAGCGGATGATCAGCTCCGGGCAGATTTCCCGCCAGTTCTTGATCCGGGCCAGGGTCTTGTCTTCGAACGCCGGGCGTTTCATGGCCTTGAGCACTTTCGGGCTGGCGTGCTGGAACGGGATGTCCAGGTACGGCAGGATCTTGCCGGCGGCCATCAGCGGGATCAGTTCGTCGACGTGCGGGTACGGGTAGACGTAATGCAGGCGAACCCAGACGCCGAGGGTGCTGAGGGCCTCGCACAGTTCGGTCATGCGGGTTTTCACCGGCGCGCCGTTCCAGAACCCGGTGCGGTACTTCACGTCGACGCCGTAGGCGCTGGTGTCCTGGGAAATTACCAGCAGTTCCTTGACGCCGGCCTTGACCAGGCGCTGGGCTTCATCGAGCACGTCGCCCACCGGGCGGCTCACCAGCTTGCCGCGCATCGACGGGATGATGCAGAAGCTGCAGCTGTGGTTGCAGCCTTCGGAAATCTTCAGGTAGGCATAGTGGCGCGGGGTCAGCTTGATGCCTTGCGGCGGCACCAGGTCGATCAGCGGGTTATGGTCCTGTTTCGGGGGCACCACCTCGTGCACGGCGTTGACCACCTGCTCGTACTGCTGCGGGCCGGTCACCGCCAGCACGCTGGGGTGCACTTCGCGGATGTTGCCTTCTTCCACGCCCATGCAGCCGGTGACGATGACTTTGCCGTTTTCCTTGATGGCTTCGCCGATCACTTCCAGGGACTCGGCCTTGGCCGAATCGATGAAGCCACAAGTGTTGACCACTACCACGTCGGCGTCCTGGTACGTGGACACGACGTCATAGCCTTCCATGCGCAGCTGGGTCAGGATGCGCTCGGAGTCGACCAGAGCCTTCGGGCAACCCAGGGAAACGAAGCCAACCTTCGGGTTGGCTGGCGCGGTAGTGGTGGACATGTCTAACCTCGGTGTAGGGGGATCGTCTCTTGCCGAGACAGGACGCCTGACGCGCCTCTGATCAAAAAGTGCGCAATTCTAGCGGTGGACGAGGCCGTTGACCAGCTTTATACCGGGAAAAACGACGAGTGCTGCGCTATGCTTCGCGCCTTTGCGCTTTACCGGTTTTTACAGTCAACAAAACACCTGTTACGAGATGTTAAACAGTGCATGCTGCGTCAGGTAGCAGAGTGCTTTCGTTCAAGCAGACAGGTCTGGGAATCAGGAGTGTTGGATGGGTCATGCAAGTAGTCAGGCGGCGGGTGCCGAGCATTCGGCAGCGAAGCCGCTGAGCATGCTGGTGGCGGCGGTCGGAGTGGTTTATGGCGACATCGGCACAAGTCCCTTGTACACCCTCAAAGAAGTGTTTTCCGGCGGCTACGGCGTGGCGGTCAACCATGACGGCGTGCTGGGCATCCTGTCGTTGATCTTCTGGTCGCTGATCTGGGTCGTGTCGATCAAGTACATGATGTTCGTCCTGCGGGCCGACAACCAGGGCGAGGGTGGGATCATGGCGCTCACTGCCCTGGCACGGCGGGCCGCAGCGGGGCGGGCGCGGTTGCGGACCTTTCTGGTGATCTGCGGCCTGATCGGCGCAGCGCTGTTCTACGGCGACAGCATGATCACCCCGGCGATCTCCGTGCTCTCGGCGATCGAAGGCCTTGGCCTGGCGTTCGAGGGCATCGACCACTGGGTGGTGCCGCTGTCGTTGGTGGTGCTGGTGGGGCTTTTCATTATCCAGCGTCACGGTACGGCGCGGATCGGCATCCTGTTCGGCCCGATCATGGTGACCTGGTTCCTGGTGCTCGGCGCCCTGGGGGTCTATGGCATCAGCCAGCACCCGGAAGTGCTGCAGGCGGTTAACCCGGCCTGGGCCGTGCGTTTCTTCCTCGTGCATCCCGGCATGGGCGTGGCAATCCTCGGTGCCGTGGTGCTGGCGCTGACCGGCGCCGAAGCGCTATACGCCGACATGGGCCATTTCGGTCGCAAACCGATCGCACGCGCCTGGTTCATCCTGGTGCTGCCGGCGCTGGTGCTCAACTACTTCGGTCAGGGTGCATTGCTGCTGGGCGACCCGGAAGCGGCGCGCAACCCGTTCTACCTGTTGGCGCCAAGCTGGGCGTTGATCCCGTTGGTGGGCCTGTCGACCCTGGCCACGGTGATCGCTTCGCAAGCCGTGATTTCCGGGGCGTTTTCCCTGACGCGCCAGGCGATCCAGCTCGGCTACATCCCGCGCATGTACATCCAGCACACCTCCAGCGCCGAACAAGGCCAGATCTACATCGGCGCGGTGAACTGGTCGCTGATGGTGGGCGTGGTCCTGCTGGTGCTGGGCTTTGAGTCCTCCGGTGCCCTGGCCTCGGCCTATGGCGTGGCGGTGACCGGCACCATGTTGATGACCACGATCCTGGTCTCGGCCGTGATGCTGCTGTTGTGGAAGTGGCCACCGCTGTTGGCGGTGCCGGTGTTGCTCGGTTTTCTCCTGGTGGACGGCCTGTATTTTGCCGCCAACGTGCCGAAGATCATCCAGGGCGGCGCCTTCCCGGTTGTTGCCGGTATTGCCCTGTTCGTGCTGATGACCACTTGGAAGCGCGGCAAGCAGTTGCTGGTGGAGCGTCTGGACGAAGGCGCGCTGCCGTTGCCGATCTTCATCAGCAGCATCCGCGTGCAGCCACCGCACCGTGTGCAGGGCACCGCCGTGTTCCTGACCGCGCGGTCCGACGCGGTGCCCCATGCGCTGTTGCACAACCTGCTGCATAACCAGGTGCTGCACGAGCAGGTGGTGTTGCTGACGGTGGTCTACGAAGACATTCCCCGGGTTCCGCCGCAACGGCGCTTCGAGGTCGATGCCTATGGTGAAGGGTTCTTCCGGGTGATCCTGCACTTTGGCTTCACCGACGAGCCGGATGTGCCGCTGGCGCTCAAGCTCTGCCATCTGGATGACCTGGACTTCAGCCCGATGCGCACCACCTACTTCCTCAGCCGCGAGACGGTCATCGCCTCCAAGCTCGAGGGCATGGCCCGCTGGCGCGAGTTGCTGTTCGCCTTCTTGCTGAAGAACGCGAACGGCAACCTGCGCTTCTTCAACCTGCCGGTGAACCGGGTGATCGAGCTGGGGACGCAGGTCGAGATGTAGCTCCGATCCACAATAAGCCCCCGTTGTCTTGCGGCCGCGGGGGCTTTTTTGTGGACGCTGTGACGAACTGTTTTATCAGGACAAAGATGTACTTTTGTGATGAGGAGGTTTATCTGTGGCGAGGGGATTTATCCCCGTTGGGTTGCGAAGCAACCCTCAATGTCGGCGAAAAACAAGCGAGTGCTTTGCACTCGGACGGGGATAAATCCCCTCGCCACAAAAGCATGCGCTATATATAAAAAGCCCTTGCGGTCCTAAGACAGCAAGGGCTTTTTTGTCGGGCTCGATCAGCTCACTGCTCGGACGTCGTCGCGTTCTGGCGCTTGTTGATCTCGTCGATCAGCCGCTTGGCCAGGGCCGGGTAGTTCTCGTCGAAGTGATGGCCACCAGGCAGCTTGATGGCTTCGCCCACGGCGGTCTTGTCGGTGCAGCCACTTTCGTCGGCTTCTTCGCCACCGTAGATGCACACCACTTTCTCGGCCGGCAGCTTGGCCATTTCCGGGCCGGTGGCGGCTTCGGTGCCGGCGTTGCCAAGCCAGCCCTCGACCTCGATCTCGAAACTGCCGGTGCGGGCGAAGGCCAGCAGGATAATCGCATCGACCCGCTGCTGCTCGGTGGCTGGCAGACGATTGTAGATCGCCGGCAGCACGTCGGCGCCAAAGGAATAGCCGGTGAGGATGAAACGCTTGGTGCCCCAGATCTGGCGGTAATGCTGCATCAGCTCGGCGAGGTCCGCCGCGCTCTGCTCGGGGCTCTTGTGCTGCCAGTAGTAACGCAGGGTATCGATGCCGACCACCGGGTAGCCGATCTTGGCCATTTCATCGGCCACGTCGCGGTCCAGGTCGCGCCAGCCGCCGTCGCCGGAAAGGAACAGGGTCACGGTGTCCCGTGTCTGGCTGGCGGGCACTTCGACCACCGGGATGGCCAGGCCACCCTTGCCCTTGTCGGCGCCGACCAGGATCTTGCGCAGTTCGTTGTTCAGCACTTGCGGCAGGCTGATGTCGTAGTCGCTGATGCTGGTTTCGGCATTCTTCTGGTCCCGTACGAAACCGGCGCTGGTGTCGTCGGGGTTGTCGTTCCAGGCCACCAGCCAGTGACCGTGGGCCGCGCTTTTCGGCAGCAGGTGGGTGCAGCCGGGTTTTTCCAGGGCCAGGTCCACCGACACGGCCTTGACGTTGTCGTCCTTCTGCTCGGCCAGCCAGCGCCAGGCGAGCACGGCACCCGGGCCGATGCCGCTGACCAGCGTGGCCGGGCCTTGGAGCTCGCGCAGGCCCGCTTGCAAGGCACGCCCTTGCTGCATGCAGTCCTTGGGCAGGATCACCTGGACAATCTGGGCCGAGCCACTGCGGCTGAGGGTCGTCAGTTGGCTGTCGCTGAGCTTCTGGTCTTCGTTGACCGCCACCAGCACCTGGGCACGGGGCTTGGTACCGGGGATGACCCGGGTCATGGCGGCGCCCTCGGCGGGCGTCAGTTGTTCCAGGGTGGGTTGTGGGGCAGGGCGGTTCCAGTACCAGTAACCGCCACCGAGAATCACCGCCAGCACCAGCAGGGCGGCCACTACGTATCGCCAGGAGCGTTGCATCATCAGCGTTTCACCAGTCCAGTCAGGCCGCCTGCAATCAGGGCGGCGGTATCGGCCAGGGCCACCAGCGGATCGAGTCCGGCGGGCACGGCCATGTAGCGAGGTTCCCAGTCAGGCTGGAATTTGTCTTTGAAGCGGCGCAGCCCCTGGAAGTTGTAGAGCTGCTCGCCGCGGCGGAACACCATCGAGCCCAGGCGCTGGGTCAGCGGCGCGCCACGACGCGGTTGCAGGCCCGACAGTGGGACCATGCCCAGGCTGAAACGGGCGAAATCATGGTTCTTATAATGCTGGATCAGGCCGACCATCATGAATTCCATGGTCAGTTTCGGTGCCTCGGGGTGAGCGCGCATCAGGTCGAGGCTGGCCAGTTCATGGCTGTGGGTTTCCAGCAGGTTGGCGAACGCCACCGGGCGACCCTCGAAGCGAATCACCGCGATGCGGAAATGCTTGAGGTAGTCGTCGCTGAAGCGACCCAGGGAGAAGCCCTTCTCGCGCACGTTCTTGCCGGTCAGCCAGGCATCGGAAATGACCTTGAGCTCATCCATCGGCGCCTGGCCCGGCTCGTGGATTTCCAGCGACAGGCCGTCGCGGCTGCCACGGTTCCAGGTGTAGCGCAGATCCTTCATCTCCTTGCCCTTGGCCTCGAGATCGAAGCGCTTGAGGTCGACGCGCGCTTCTTCACCGAGCTTGATCGCTGTCAGGCCGATGTCCATGTAGTAGGGCAGGTTTTCGGCGCGCACCTGATAGAACACCGGGCGGGCGTGGTGGATGTCGCACAGGTCGCGAAACTGCCAGATCATCTCGGCCCGTTGCTGGGTGGGGCCGATCGGGTCATACAACGCCACCAGGCTACGGCCGCGGCGCGCGTACATCAGGAACGCCGCGTCGTTGGGATGGAACAGCAGCGCCTTGTCACCGGTCAGTGCCAGGCCGCCGTCGGGCTGTGACGAGGCCATGAGGATCGTCCTGGCGCGCTCCAGTTCTTCCGGGGTCGGCAAGTGGATCACCGGCCGTGCGGTGCGCAGCAGCCAGGTCAGGGACACCACCACCAGCAGCACCGCGGCCCCCAGCAGGGAGCGCAAACCGCGCGGGGCGTCGGCGTCGAGGGTGAACTGCCACCACAGTTGGTGGCTGTAGGGCACGTCCTGGTAGGCAAACAGCAGCAGCCAGATCGAGGCGCCGAGCACGCAGAGGCTGGCGATCAGGAACAGTGGCGAGAAGGGCAGCTCAGTCAGGCGACTGGGGCGATAGAACGAGCGCCGGAACACTGCCAGCAGGGCGGCGGTCAGGGTCAGCAACGTAGCTTCTTCCCAGTCGAAGCCCTTGAGCAGCGAAAGCAGGGCACCCATCAGGAGCAACACGGTGGTCAGCATCCAGGCGGCGGACAGGCGCCGGCGCAGGCCTTGGGCGAGCAGCAGGCACAATACGCCCACCAGGCTGGCGCCAAAGTGCGAGGCATCCACCAGGCGATGGGGGATCAGGAAGCCGATGTGCTCCAGCCGGGTGTCGATCTCCGGGGTCACGCCGGAAAACAGCAGTACCACGCCCGACAGGAACACCAGCACCGCCAGGATCGGCGCGGCGAAGCCCGAGGCGGCGCGTAACGTCTGGCGCGTCTGGAACAGCCGTTGTGCCTCGTTGACCAGCAGCAGGACGCACGCCACCAGCATCGGCAGCAACACGTAGATCAGGCGATAGAGCAGCAGGGCGGCGGCCAGCGGCGCGGCCCCCAGCTTGTCGGCGAACGCGGCCAGCAGGATGGCCTCGAACACGCCGACGCCACCCGGTACATGGCTGAGCACGCCGGCCGCCAGGGCCAGCAGGTACACCAGCAGGAACGCGCCGAACGGTGGCGCCTCGGGCAGCAACAGATACAGCACGGTGGCGGCCGCCGCGACATCCAGTGCGGTGATGACCAGTTGCAGGAAGGTCAGGCGGCGGCCCGGCAGGCGCAGGGTGCGGCGCCCGGCCTTGACCAGCAGGCTGTCGCGATGGGGCTGGTCTGGCAGGCGCCGACGATAGATGCCGATGGCCAGCACGCTGGTGAGCAGCAGCACCGCCACGGAAATCGCGCCGAGCAGGGTGGCAGGCAGGCGCAGCGCGGCCGAGGCGGAGGGCAGGTCGCTGAGGGTGGCCAAGGCTGCCAGAGGCGGCAGTGCGCAACCCAGGGACAGGCTGGCGAACAGCGTCATGTGGGCGACGTCCGCTGCGCCCAGGCCATGGCGTGCGTACAGGCGGTAGCGAACCGAACCGCCCGACAACAACGACAGGCCAATCGCATTGCCGATGGCGAATGCGCTGAATCCGCCCAGGATCAGCGTCTGTGGAGGCAGCGTCACTCCCGCGTAGCGGCTCGCTGACCATTCGTAGCCCAGCAAAATGACGAAGCCGACCGCCGTGGCGGCGAAGGCTCCGAGCAGGGCCGGGCGAGGCACGTCCAGGATCGAGTCGTGCAACGCGTACAGATCGAGCTCGCTAAGCAAGTGGCGGCAGGCAATCAATGCAATCGCAAACAACAGCAGCGTGATGGCGAGACCGATAGGCTGACGGTACTGGCTGATCCGATCCAGCCAGCGCAATCGCTCGGCCTTGATCGGTTGTGTCGCGGTAACAGAGTCTTGCGGGTCAGACGAGTGGGCGCGCATCAATCACCTCTTGAGCTATGCGCGACAGGATGGGGGTATCCAGCCAAGTTACCAATCCCTGCGGCAGAAAATAATTACAAAAAATTTGTAATGTAGCCTTTTATAGCAGACACAAAAAAGGCCGCTCTTTCGAGCAGCCTTTCTTGATATTTGGTTGCGGGAGCCGGATTTGAACCGACGACCTTCGGGTTATGAGCCCGACGAGCTACCAGACTGCTCCATCCCGCGTCTGTGTGGCGGCATTCTACAGGCGAACGCCTGAGTGTCAACCGTTAAACGAGGTTAGGGTCAAACAAGTGGCCAGTTCCCATGCGATGCAGGTAAATGCGCGAAATCAAAAAGGAAATTTTCCTGCAGCCTGGGTTTCCAGGTCAGCCCCAGTCCCACAGGGAAATGGTGGCGGGCCTGCAAAAACTTCCAGGCACAAAAAAGGCCATTCTTTCGAATGACCTTTTTTGATGTTTGGTTGCGGGAGCCGGATTTGAACCGACGACCTTCGGGTTATGAGCCCGACGAGCTACCAGGCTGCTCCATCCCGCGTCTGTGAGGCGGCATTTTACAGGGGAACGCGTAGGTGTCAACCCCGACGTTCAAAAAATCTCTTCAGCTTCAAGCGCTTAGCCAGGCTGCGCGGACGCCGACCGCGCTGTGACGCAGGCCTGGCAAGGGCTCGCGCTCTATCGAGGCGTTTGTTGCGATTAAAAAAACACATTTATGTAGGGCTTTTCGAGTTCCGGCGAACGATCTTTCCGTACTACTGGTGCTATATACAGGTATGGGTGCGATACTGGTGGCCCGACTCGTCCCACGCTCCGCTTCGCTATGACGCAACGTAAGATCATCCACGTCGACTGTGACTGTTTCTATGCCGCCATCGAAATGCGCGACGACCCGCGGCTGGCCGGAAAACCCCTGGCGGTGGGCGGCTCGGCGGATCGGCGTGGGGTGATTGCCACCTGCAACTACGAAGCGCGATCCTATGGCGTGCGCTCGGCGATGTCGTCCGGGCATGCCTTGAAGCTCTGCCCGGACCTCACCATCGTCAAGCCGCGCATGGATGCCTATCGCGAAGCGTCGAAGGAGATCCATACGATCTTCAGCGACTACACCGACCTGATCGAACCACTGTCGCTGGATGAGGCCTATCTGGACGTTTCCGCCAGCGCCCATTTCGGCGGCAGTGCCACCCGCATCGCCCAGGACATCCGGCGGCGTGTTTCCAATCAGTTGCACATCACGGTCTCTGCCGGTGTGGCACCGAACAAGTTCCTGGCCAAGATCGCCAGCGACTGGAAAAAGCCCAACGGGCTGTTCGTGATCACCCCCGACCAGGTCGAGGACTTCGTGTCGGCCCTGCCGGTGAGCAAGCTCCACGGAGTCGGCAAGGTCACCGCCGACAAGTTGAACAGGCTTGGCATCATGGATTGCCTGCACTTGCGTCAGTGGGACAAGCTGGCGCTGGTGCGCGAATTTGGCAGTTTCGGCGAGCGACTCTGGAGCCTGGCCCGTGGGATCGACGAGCGCCTGGTGCACAATGACAGCCGGCGGCAGTCCATCAGTGTGGAAAACACCTACGATGTCGACCTGCCTGATCTGGCGAGCTGCCTGGACAAGCTGCCCGAGCTGATGCAAACCCTCAGCGGCCGAATGGCCCGGATCGACAGCAGTTACCGCCCGGGCAAGCCGTTCGTCAAAGTCAAATTCCACGACTTCACCCAGACCACCCTCGAACAGGCCGGGGCAGGGCGGGATCTGGGCAGCTATCAACTGCTGCTGACCCAGGCCTTCAACCGTGGCGGCAAGCCGGTGCGGTTATTGGGGATAGGGGTGCGGCTGGAAGATTTGCGTGGAGGGTTCGAGCAGTTGGAGTTGTTTGAGCGGTGAGGTTGCCGAACAGAACAGCGCAGAGGCGCTTTTGTGGCGAGGGAGCTTGCTCCCGCTGGGCCGCGTAGCGGCCCTCAACCCGATCACCGGGATGTTTCAGATAAGTTGGGTCATCTGTTTTAGGGCTGCTGCGCAGCCCAGCGGGAGCAAGCTCCCTCGCCACAGAGAGGTCAATGGGCTCCGGGATCCGCAACCAGCCGGCCGCCATCCTTGGTCAGTGCCTTCATGAACTCGGTCTGCAGTTCCGGATCGTTGCGCGTCAGTTCGATCAGGCTCTGTTCCAGTTCGCTGGCTTCTTCTTCAAGCCCCAATTCCGACAGGCGCTTGACCCGATGCACCCACTGGCTCACCTCGTCGTCTTCCAGGTCGTCGTAGATCAGTGCATGCGCTTCCACCAGCTTGCTGCGCAACGTGCTGCTGATGCTCAGGGATGAGTCGGTATGGACCTCGTCCTGGGCGTCGGTCACGCTGATCTGCAACTTGCCGAACTGGCTCAGGTCCTGCTCGGCGAACGGGCTTTCCAGCAGGTTCAGGCGCAGCACGCCATTGCGGTCGGTGCTCAGCTCGAAGGTCTGCCGGGCGGCCTTGACCTCTACCGGACGTTCGCTCCAGGGCAGGCTCGAGTGCTCCGTCCGCTTGTCGCGCTGGACTTCGTCGATGCCCGCCAGGTTCTGCTGGGCGCGGCCGTGGGAGGGGACGTTCATGAACGGGTTGAGACCGGCGACACCGTAGCTGAGCCAGTCACGGGTCACGGTGTCCGGCAGGTTGCCCAGGGCGAACACGTTGACCACGTTCGCGCCGATACCAGCCACCACGGCCACCGCGCCCAGCGGGATCTCGTAGACCTCCCGCCAGGGTTGGTAAGGCGTATAGCGGTCGTAATGGCGCGTGACCTCGAACTCGGTGACTTCGAAGGTCTTCTGCTCATTGATGCGCACCCGACGCTGCGGCAGGTCGAGCACCTTGGGTTCGCCCACGTCGATCTGCAAGCTGTGGTCGAGCAATTTGCGCTCGACCCGCTCTTCGTGCTCGCTGCGTTGTGACATCTGGTTGGCACAGCCGCTGACCAGCAGGGCGCCGCACAGGGCGGCGCCACCGAGGCCTAAGGTGTTTCGCTTGAACATGACGTCTCTATCTGGTCTCAGCGGCGGATACGGGCCTGGAGGAAAGACAGCACGTCGGCGACCGGCAGCGCTTGCGGCTCGGCCTCGGTGCGGCTCTTGTATTCCAGGTTGCCTTCGGCCAGGCCGCGGTCGCTGACGACGATCCGGTGCGGGATGCCGATCAGTTCCATGTCCGCGAACTTGATGCCGGGGCTGGTTTTTTTGTCGCGATCATCCAGCAGCACTTCGAAGCCGGCAGCCGTCAGTTCGGCGTAGAGCTTGTCGGTGGCTTCGCGAACCAGGTCGGTCTCGTAGCGCAGCGGCACCAGGGCAATCTGGAAAGGCGCCAGTGTGTCGCTCCAGATGATCCCTTTGTCGTCGTTGTTCTGCTCGATGGCGGCGGCGACCACGCGGGACACGCCGATGCCGTAGCAACCCATTTCCAGGGTGACCGGCTTGCCGTTCTCGCCCAGCACTTCGCACTTCATCGCCTTGCTGTACTTGTTGCCCAGCTGGAAGATGTGCCCGACTTCGATGCCGCGCTTGATTTCCAGGGTGCCCTTGCCGTCCGGGCTCGGGTCGCCGGCCACGACGTTGCGCAGGTCGGCCACGGTGGGCACCGGCAGGTCGCGTTCCCAGTTCACGCCGAAATAGTGCTTGTCGTCCTGGTTGGCGCCGATGGCGAAGTCGCTCATCAGTTCAACCGAGCGGTCGATGATGATCGGCAGCGGCAGGTTCAGCGGGCCAAGGGAACCGGCACCGGCGCCGATGGCGTCGCGCAGTTCGGCCTCGGTGGCCATGACCAGCGGGCTGGCGACGCCTGGCTGGTTGGCTGCCTTGATTTCGTTCAGCTCGTGGTCGCCACGGACAATCAGGGCAATCAGCTTGCCGGCTTCTTCTGCCCGCACGATCAGGGTCTTGATGGTGCGTTCGATCGGCAGGTTGTAGCCTTCCACCAGTTGGGCGATGGTCTTGGCGTTCGGCGTGTCCACCAGGCGCAAGTCTTCGCTCGGCGCGGCGCGGGAGGTTTCCCGTGGCACGGCTTCGGCTTTCTCGATGTTGGCGGCGTAGTCGGAGCCATTGCTGAAGACGATGTCGTCTTCACCAGACTCGGCCAGCACGTGGAACTCGTGGGAGCCGGCGCCGCCGATCGAGCCGTTGTCGGCCTCCACTGGGCGGAATTTCAGGCCCAGGCGGGTGAACACGTTGCAGTAGGCCTGGTGCATGCGGTCGTAGGTGACTTGCAGCGAAGCCAGGTCGGCGTGGAACGAATAGGCGTCCTTCATGATGAACTCGCGGCCGCGCATCAGGCCGAAGCGTGGGCGGATCTCATCGCGGAACTTGGTCTGGATCTGATACAGGTTGATGGGCAACTGCTTGTAGCTGCTCAACTCGTTGCGCATCAGGTCGGTGATCACTTCTTCGTGGGTAGGGCCTGCGCAGAAGTCGCGACCGTGACGGTCCTTGATGCGCAGCAGCTCAGGGCCATACTCTTCCCAGCGCCCCGATTCCTGCCACAGCTCGGCCGGTTGGGTGCTCGGCATCAACACTTCCAGAGAGCCGGCGGCGTCCATTTCTTCGCGGACGATGGCTTCGACCTTGCGCATGACCCGCAGGCCCATCGGCAGCCAGGTGTACAGGCCCGAGGCGAGTTTGCGGATCATGCCGGCACGCAGCATCAACTGATGGCTGATCACGACGGCGTCGGAAGGCGTTTCTTTCTGTGTGGCGAGCAAAAATTGACTGGTGCGCATGGTTGGCCGTTGTCGGTTGCTGAGACTAGAAGTGACGGAGCATTGTACGGGCGAGATGCCCTGGCGTACAGGCGCGTGGGCGGTCGCCGGGTGCAAACGCCGGTTTCAACGGCGTCTGCTGACGTTTCCTACGACTCTTGCGCCGGGCGGGTCGGCGTCGGCTCCGCGGCTGGCGCCGCCTGCTGGCGCCGGTTCTCCTGAAACCAGTGCAGGGCGATCAGCACCAGGGTTGGCACGCCGAGCAGGGCGGTGATCAGGAAGAAGGTGTGGTAGCCGAACTTCTCCACCATCACCCCCGAATAACCACCGATCAGGCGCGGCAGCAACAGCATGATCGAGCTGAGCAGGGCGTACTGGGTAGCGGAGAATTTCAGGTTGGTCAGGCTCGACAGGTAGGCGACGAAGGCCGAAGTCGCCAGGCCGGAACTGAAATTGTCCAGGGAGATGGTGACGATCAGCATCTTCAGGTTGGCGCCCATGTCGGTGAGCATCAGGAACAGGATGTTGGTGGCGGCCGACGCCACGCCGCCGATGAACAGGATCGGCAGGATGCCGAAACGGACGATCAGCAGGCCGCCCATGCCGGCGCCGACCAGGGTCATGATCAGGCCGAAGATCTTGCTGACGCTGGCGATCTGGTCCTTGGTGAAGCCTTGGTCGATGTAGAAGACGTTGGCCATGACCCCCATCACCGTGTCGGACATCCGATAGGTCGCGATCAAGCCCAGCAGCAGCAAGGCCTGCCAGCGGTAGCGCAGGATGAAGTCGTTGACCGGCGTGAGCACGGGCGCCAGCCCGCGTCGGCCCATGGCCGACAGGCACAGGGAGGTCAGGATGATATAGAGGATGGCCCGCAGGAAGGCGCGGTCTTCGAGCAGCAGGTCGAGCAGGCTGACGCCCTCGAACAGCACGCTGGCAAAATCGGTGTTGTAGAGCTGGGTGAACATCGCCGGCACCGACACCAGCAAGATGATCAGCACGAACACCGACGCCAGTTGATGGGCAAAGGTGTAGCGCCCGGCTTGCAACTGGGTGCGCAACGGCACCGGCGGTTCGCGCATGAACAGCGAGGTGAGCAGCGCCGGCACCATCAGCACGCCGAACAGCAGGTAGGTGCCGGCCCAGGCCGAGTGCTTGTAGCTGAAGCCGGTGGAACCGAAGCCTTCGGCGAAGAACAGCGCGCCAGCGGTGGCCAGCAGCGCGGCGACGCGGTAGCCGGACATGTAGCTGGCGGCGAGGGCCGCCTGGCGGGTGTCGTCGGCGATCTCCAGGCGGTAAGCGTCGACGGCGATGTCCTGGGTGGCCGAGGCAAAGGCGACCAGCACCGCGATCGCGATCAGCCAGGACAGGTGTTTTTGTGGGTCGCAGAAGCCCATGCCCACCAGGCCCAGGATCACCAGTGCCTGGGAGAGCACCAGCCAGGAGCGGCGGCGCCCGAGCTTGCCCAGGAGCGGCAGGCGCCATTGGTCGAGCAGCGGCGACCAGACCCATTTGAAGGCGTACGCCAGGCCGATCAGGCTCGCGTAACCGATGGTTTCGCGAGCCACGCCGGCCTCGCGCAACCAGACCGAAAGCGTGGAAAACACCAGCATGTACGGCAAGCCGGCAGCGAAGCCAAGCAGCAACAGCACGAGCGTCGAGGGACTGGCATAGGCGGCGAGGGCGGCGCGCCAGGTTTTACGGGGCATGGGCTGGAGTCTGCCTCAAAAATTGCGAAAACAAAGCGCGCACTCTAACCGCTGTGCTCTACCGGGCGCCAGCCATGGCGCTGAATATCAACACGATTGTTCAGGACACTGATCCCTTCCGTGCGCAGGCGCGCGCGTTGTTCGTCCCCTGACGCGCTGCCCACCGGCAGGCTGATCCGACCGCCGGCGCCCAGGACCCGGTGCCAGGGCAGCTTGGTGTCGTCCGGCAGTTGGCTGAGCGTGCGCCCCACCCAGCGCGCAGCCCGGCCCAGGCCCGCCATTTCAGCCAGTTGACCGTAGGTGACCACCTTGCCGGCGGGCACTTGGGCCAGGGTCAGGTACAGGGTGGTGCGGCGAATCTGGGCGGCATTCTCGGGCGCCGCTGGGGTATCGGTCACGGGTTGGATTCCTGATGAGGTAGTGCCCGTCTGTAGATTAATTCCTACAGGGACGATTGAGAAATGAACTCATTCGAAATACTCGGGTCAGTCGTTCCTAAGGTGTCGTCCTGGGGGATAATGCCGCCTTTTTATCGCAAACTTGAGCTCTTTATACGCTTATGTTGTCCAGAACCCTGCTGTGCCTAGCTGTTACCAGCGCCTCCATGCCCTTGCTCGCCGACACTGTCTGGTTGAAGAACGGCGACAAGCTCAGCGGCAAGATCACCGTTTTCGATGGCGGCAAATTGCTGATCCAGACCGATTACGCCGGGGCGGTTCCCATTGATTGGAAACAGGTCAAGACCCTGGAGAGCGACCAGCAACTGCTGGTCAAACAGGATGCCTACACCGGCGAGAAGGCCAAGGCGCTGCACGCGGCCGAGGATGGCAAGGTGACGCTGGCCAATGGCGAGGCGCCCAAGACCGTCGAGCTGGCCAGTATCCAGCAGATCCTCAAGCCCAAGCCGGTGGTCGAAGACCTCGTCTGGAAAGGCAATATCGATGCCGCGCTGGATTACAAGCGCGCGGAAAACGATACCGACGATTACGACATCGACTTCAAGACCTCGGCGCGCCATGGCCGATGGCGGCATAACGCCGAAGGCGAATACAACCGCGAGTTCCAGGATGACGTGGTGTCGACCGACAACTGGCGCCTGGAATACTCCCTGGACCGGTTCCTGACGGATAAGTGGTTCTGGCAGGGGCGACTCAACTACAAGCGTGACAAGGTCGAGGACCTGGCCCGTCAACGCGTGGTGGGTACCGGTCCGGGCTACCAGTTCTGGGACGACGAGCTGGGGGCGTTCTCGCTGGGCTCGCTGCTCAACCGCACGGACTACGAGTACCGAGACGGTGGCAAGGACAACTTCTATTCCGTGGCCATGAAGTGGGACTACAACCGCTACCTGATTGGCAAGCGTGTCGAGTTCTTCACCAATGGCGAGGTGGGCAAGCCGCTGTCCGGCGTGGCCGAATACGCCTACGACGCCGAGATGGGCCTGCGCTACAAGGTCACCGATTGGGCGTCGCTCAACCTCAAGGCCGAGAAGGATGTCATCGACGGGACCGAGGACAGCGACCTGAGCAAGACCCGCTATACGGCGGGGTTTGGCGTGACCTGGTAACGCCGGCCTGAAGCCATCCTCTCCTGTGGGGGCGGGCTTGCTCGCGAAAGCGTTCGATCAGTACCTTTTATGGTGGCTGGTACAACGCTTTCGCGAGCAAGCTCGCTCCCACAGGTTTTTTATGCGCTTGAACAAAACACTCGGGCACAAAAAAGCCCCGCTTTTGAGGGCGGGGCTTTTTACTAAAGCAAGGACAAGTTAGATAACTTGTACTTCTTCAGCTTGCATGCCTTTCTGACCGCGGGTAGCGATGAAAGAAACCTGTTGGCCTTCTTTCAGGCTTTTGAAGCCGTCGGATTGGATAGCTTTGAAGTGAACGAACAGGTCGTCACCGGATTGTGGAGTGATGAAGCCGAAGCCTTTTTCATCGTTGAACCACTTAACGGTACCGGTTTGGCGATTAGACATGGTGTAACTCCTTGAACAAAGATAACTGCGACTCAGGAAGAACCCTGGCCGAGACTGAGTGCAAAGAGCAGGAAAAATTCTTGTAGATGGTTGGATCGAAATTCAACATATCGTGTAGAGATTCTCAGTGACACAAGCAGCACAGTGACGCCACCTTAACCCTTTTTCCGGAACGTGCCAATGGTCTTTGCGAAGGTTTCTCGGTTTTGGTGACTGACGGCCAAGGCGCGGGTCGCCAGCCCTTGGAAATCCCGGCGGATCGGCGAGATTTGCGTCCCGCGCTTTGAACCCGGCCCCATGCCCCGGTAAGATGCCGGACGTCTTTTTTCCACCTCGCTATTCAGGAACCCGCCATGAGCATCAAATCGGACAAGTGGATTCGCCGCATGGCGCAAGAGCACGGCATGATCGAGCCCTTCGTCGAGCGCCAGATGCGTGGCGAAGGCCCCGACCGGCTGATTTCCTTCGGCGTCTCCAGCTATGGCTACGACGTGCGCTGCGCCGACGAATTCAAGGTGTTCACCAACATCAATTCGGCCACCGTCGATCCGAAGAATTTCGATGAGAAAAGCTTCGTCGACATCAAGAGCGACGTCTGCATCATCCCGCCGAACTCCTTCGCCCTGGCCCGTACCGTCGAGTACTTCCGCATCCCGCGCAATGTCCTGACCATCTGCCTGGGCAAGAGCACCTATGCTCGCTGCGGCATCATCGTCAACGTCACGCCGCTGGAACCCGAGTGGGAAGGCCACGTCACCCTGGAATTCTCCAACACCACGACCCTACCGGCGAAAATCTATGCCAACGAGGGTGTGGCGCAGATGTTGTTCCTCGAATCCGATGAAGAGTGCGAAGTGTCCTACAAGGACCGTGGCGGCAAGTACCAGGGCCAGCGCGGCGTGACACTGCCGCGGACCTGATTCTGACGAACAGTGGGAATTCCTGGGCGGGCAGACACTCTATTGGGTGTACTGCCCGTTTTTGCGTCAGCGAAACGGGCCTTCGCTCAGGAGTTGCTCTATGAAGATCGATCCGCGAATCAGTGCCGAACTGGCAAGGCTTGAGCCCAATCAGATTGGCGTCATGGCCTGGTCATTGCTAGCCCATCCCGTTGAAGCGGCGGGTGGTATCCCCGGCCAGCCTGATCCCGATACTCCCAACGAACAGCCCACCGAGCCCGGCGAGCCCACCCTGCCGGATGAGCCGCCTCCAGCGCCCGTTGCCTGATCCGTATGGCCCGTCAATTGACGGGCCATACTTCGTTATCGCCAATGACGAAAATCCTGCAATCGTTGTCCTGCTCGACCCGATAGCCCCCCGTGAACGCGCCGAAGGCCGGTAGCAGGCTGATGTCGCTGCCCAGCCGGAAGCAGGCCAGGCGCAAGCGTTGCCGGCCCTTGCCCCTCAAGTGATAGACCGGATGCACATGCCCGGCCAGGACGTGTCGGCTGGGATGGGGATCGGGTTCGTGCTGTACGGCGAAAGGGCCCAGCAGCAAAGGCTCCGGCACCACGCGGATGTTCAGCGCGGCGGGCGGGTCGCCGGCCCGCTTGTCATGGTTGCCGCGAATCAGCGTCATCGCCAGGTGCGGATGCTTGCCGCGCCAGTCGGCCAGGGCGTTGAGGGTGCCTGGCGCGTGGGAGCCCGGGCCGTGGAGAAAATCCCCGAGGAAGATCAACTGCCGGCAGGGCAGGCGCGCCAGCAGGTCATCCAGAACCTCGATGTTGCTGGCGGTGGTTCCATGGGGCACCGGCTGGCCGAGGCTGCGGTAGGCGGCGGCCTTGCCGAAATGCACGTCGGCCACCATCAGGGTTTCCTGGGCGGGCCAGTAGACGGCTTTTTCCGGCAGCAGCCAGAGTGCTTCACCGGCCAGGTTGACGGGGTAGGGCGCGGGCATCAGGCGTCACCGCGATCGGCGGTTTTTTCGAGTTCGCTCACCATCCGGCGGATGCGATCGGCGAGTTTTTCCGAGCTCATGCTTTCCCTGAAACGCTCCACCAACAGCGGGAATCCCAGCGGGGTAGGGCGCTTGATGACATGCAGGTCCAGCGTCAAGGCGTTGAGGCGTTCCAAGGTCTGCTCCAGTCGACGGATATCCAATTCTTCACGCAAGACTTCTTCCCCGGCCTGGGCCAGCAGCAGGTTGTCGGCGTCGTACTGCTTGAACACTTGAAAGAACAGGCCACTGGAGGCCTGGACTTGGCGCGTGCTCTTGGGCGCGCCGGGGTAACCGGCGAATACCAGCCCGGCGATGCGGGCAATTTCACGAAAGCGGCGCAAGGCCAGTTCGCCGGCGTTCAGGCTGGCGAGTACGTCGGCCAGCAGGTGATCAGTGCTCAACAGCCCAGGCGTCAGGCACACCGACCAGTCCACCGGCGTGGCACTGAGCAGTTCCAGGCCGTAATCGTTCACGGCAATGGAAAACGTCACCGGCTGTTGCCGGCTCACCCGCCAGGCCAGCAGGCTCGCCAGCCCCAGATGAACCTGGCGGCCGGCGAACGGGTACAGGAACAGGTGCCAGCCTTCCCGGGACTTGAGCGCCTCCGCCAGCAGCGAGCCCTGCGTGGGCAAGCCGGACCAGCGTTGTTGCGTCATTAGCAGCGGCTTCACGGCTTGCATCTCCGGGCCTTCGAAACGGCCTTGGGCCGCTTCGCTCAGGCGGGCCACGACAGCAGCGGCCAGTTCACTGGAAAGCGGCATGCGCCCGCCGTTCCAGCGCGGCACGGCGGCTTTTTTTGCCTGGCTGCGGCGCACATAGGCGGTCATGTCTTCGACCCGGACCAGTTCCAGCAGGCGCCCGGCGAACAGAAAGCCGTCACCGGGCCGCAAGCGGGCGATGAAGCCTTCTTCCACGCTGCCCAGGGTCTTGCCGCCACCACCCTTGCTCCAGAATTTCAATTGCAGGCTGGCATCGCTGACGATGGTGCCGATGCTCATGCGATGGCGCCGGGCCAAGCGGGCGTCGGGGACCCGCCAGATGCCGTGCTCATCCGGTTCGACCCGACGGTAGTCGGGGTAGGCGGTCAACGACAGGCCGCCGTGGCGCACGAAGGCCAGCGCCCAGGCCCATTCGGCCGGGTTCAGGTCGCGATAGGCCCAGGCGCCGCGCACTTCCTCGAACAGCGCTTCGGGCACGAAACCGCCGCCCAGGGCCATGCTGACCAGGTGTTGCACCAGCACGTCCAGGGGTTTGTGGGGCGATTCGCGGGGCTCGATACGCCGTTGGGCCACGGCGTCCTGGGCGGCCGCGGCCTCGATCAACTCCAGGCTGTGGGTCGGCACCAGGGTGACCCGTGAGGTCCGTCCCGGCGCATGGCCGGAGCGTCCAGCCCGTTGCATCAGCCGGGCCACGCCCTTGGCCGAGCCGATCTGCAGCACCCGTTCCACCGGCAGGAAATCTACCCCCAGGTCGAGGCTGGAGGTGCAGACCACCGCCTTGAGCTGGCCTTCCTTCAGTGCGCGCTCCACCCAGTCCCGAGTATCGCGGGACAGCGAGCTGTGGTGCAGGGCGATCAGCCCGGCCCAGTCGGGCCTGGCTTCAAGGATGGCCTGGTACCAGATTTCCGATTGGGCGCGGGTATTGGTGAAGACCAGGCAACTGCTGCTGGCGTCGATCTCTGCCACCACTTGGGGCAGCATCTTCAGGCCGATATGCCCGGCCCAGGGAAAGCGTTCCAAGGTAGGCGGCAGCAGGGTGTCGACCCGCAGGGCCTTGCTGTCGGCGCCCTGCACGCTGATCCCATCGCCCCGGGGGATCAACACCTGCTCGGCGTGTTCCTGATTCCCCAGCGTGGCGGACACGCCCCAGACGATCAGGTCGGGATGCCAGTGGCGCAAACGGGCCAGCGCCAATTGCAACTGCACGCCACGCTTGTTGCCGATCAACTCGTGCCATTCATCCACCACCACCATGCGCAGCGTCGATGTGGCCGCCTGGGCATCGGCGCGGGCGAGCATCAACGTCAGGCTTTCGGGCGTGGTGATCAGGGCCGTGGGCAGGCGCCGGCTTTGCCGGGCCCGCTCGCTGGCACCGGTGTCGCCGGTCCGCAGGCCGACGCTCCAGGGCAGTTGCAAATCCACCAACGGCGCTTCGAGGGCCTTGCCGGTGTCGGCGGCCAGGGCGCGCATCGGCGTGATCCACAGCACTGTCAGCGGTTCGGCCGGCGGTTTGCGCTTGCGCGGCTTGTCGGGCGGTGGCGCGGGGCGGGCGAAGCGGTTGAGGGCCGCGAACCAGACGGCGTAGGTCTTGCCGGCACCGGTGCTGGCGTGCAGCAACCCGGACTCCCCTCGCTTGACCGCGTTCCACACCTGTTTCTGAAAGGCGAACGGTTTCCAGCCCCGGGCACTGAACCACTGTCTTGCGAAGTCGTTGGATGTCGCCATGCCTGCCGCGCGCGCCCTGGAAGTCCTGTTTCAAAGACCACGGCAGGGCGCCAAAGGTTTTACGCGAAGCAGATTGTTTAAGCGCGAGGTTCTTGTGGCGAGGGAGCTTGCTCCCGCTGGACGCGCAGCGTCCCTTTGCGGTGTGTCTGTCAGAACCAGCGGGAGCAAGCTCCCTCGCCACGGGTGATGCGTTGCCAGGCCTACTTCAGGTTGCCACTGAGAAACTGCTTGAGCCGTTCGCTCTTGGGGTTGCCCAGCACGTCTTCCGGCGCGCCTTCCTCTTCCACCAGGCCCTGGTGCAGGAACAGCACCTGGTTGGAGACTTTGCGGGCGAAGCTCATTTCGTGGGTCACCATGATCATGGTCCGGCCTTCCTCGGCCAGGCCCTGGATCACCTTCAGGACTTCACCCACCAGCTCCGGGTCCAGCGCCGAGGTGGGCTCGTCGAACAGCATCACCTCCGGCTCCATCGCCAGGGCGCGGGCGATGGCCACGCGCTGTTGCTGGCCGCCGGAGAGGAACGCCGGGTACTGCTCGGCGACTCGCGCGGGCAGGCCGACCTTGTCCAGGTAGCGACGGGCACGGGCCTCGGCTTCCTGCCGGTCGACCCCCAGCACCCGGCGTGGCGCCATGGTGATGTTTTCCAGCACGGTCATGTGGCTCCACAGGTTGAAGTGCTGGAACACCATGGCCAGGCGTGTGCGGATGCGCTGCAGTTCATCGGCATCGGCCACGTGCATGCCGTGGCGGTCCTTGATCATCTGGACTGCCTGGCCGTCCAGGCTCATGGCGCCGTCGTTGGGTTGCTCCAGGAAGTTGATGCAGCGCAGGAAGGTACTCTTGCCCGAGCCGCTGGCGCCGATCAGGCTGATGACGTCGCCGGTCTTGGCCTTGAGCGAAACGCCTTTGAGCACCTCGTGTTCGCCGTAGCTTTTGTGCAGGCCTTCGATGGTCAGTTTGTACATGGAACAGGCATCCTCAAGGCGAAAGTAGGTAGCCGCTGCGGTAGGCTTCGGCACCGGCGACATGGGCGATCACCATGCCGGCGGTGGCCATGCGGCGCAGCGAACGGGCGTACATGAGCCCGGCGTTACGGCAATGAACGGGGGTGACGGTGTCGTTGATCGGGTCGATGATTTCCGCGATCAACTGGCCCGCCTCCAGGTATTCGCCAGGCAGTGCGCTGTAGACCAGCAGGCCACCCACGGGCGTCGCCACCGGCTCGACACCGGCCAGCGGCGTGGCGGGATAGGGCAGCTCGGGCATGGGCATCGGTTCGCCGTCGATGGCGCCGAAGCGGATCAGGTATTCGATCAGCGCCTGGCAGTCGAGGCTCGCCAACCCATGGTTGACGTCGCCCTGGCCGCGCAATTCCACGGTGACCGAAAAGCTGCCCAGGGGGATCTCGAACCGCTCGCCGAAGCGTTCCTTGAGTTGCCACCAGAGCAGGGTGAAGCACTCGTCGAACGACTGGCCGCCCGAATCAGTGGCCAGCAGGCTGGCCTCGGCGCCGATGTAGCGGGCCAGCGGCTCGACCTGCGGCCAGGCTTGCGGGGTGGTGTACAGGTGGGCCACGGCTTCGAAGTCGCAGTGCAGGTCCAGCACCATGTCGGCGTCGCAGGCCAGCCGCTGCAGCGCCAGGCGCAGCGATTGCAACTGCGTGCCGGCGGTCTGCCGGGCGAGGGCATCGCGCAGGCTGGTGCGGATCAGCATCAGGTTGTGCTGCGGATCGTCGGTGAGCAGTTCTTCGATTTCGTTGCCGATCTCTTCGCTCAGGTCGACGAAGCGGCGGTTGAAGTTTTGCCCGCTCTCCGTTTCGTAGCGACCCAGCGGCACGTCCATCAGCACTTGTTCAAGGCCGACGGGGTTGGCGACCGGCACCAGCACGATCTCGTAGCGCAGGTGGCCCGACGCTTCGAGTTCCGCCAGGCGCTGCTTGAGGTGCCAGGCCACCAGCATGCCGGGCAGTTCATCGGCGTGCAGGGACGACTGGATGTAGATTTTGCCGGCGGCTTTTTCCGGGCCGAAGTGAAAGCTGTGGATCTTGCGTGCGGTCCCCGGTACGGGGGCCTGCAGGTCATGGATCTGGTGGCGCATGTGGGTGTATGTCCTGGAACAGGGCCCTAGTGGGTCGGCCCGAGAAAGGCCAGCCATCGGCGTTCGGCGAGGCGGAAGAGGCCTACCAGTGCGAAGGTGACCGTCAGGTAGATCAGTGCGGCGATCCCGAATGACTGGAACGTCAGGAACGTCGCCGAGTTGGCGTCCCGGGCCACTTTCAGCACGTCAGGAACGGTAGCGGTGAATGCCACGGTCGTCGAGTGCAGCATCAAAATCACTTCGTTGCTGTAGTACGGCAGCGAGCGCCGCAACGCCGACGGCATGATCACGTAGGTGTACAGCTTCCAGCCGGTCAGGCCGTAGGCCTTGGCCGCTTCCACTTCCCCGTGGTTCATGCTGCGAATCGCCCCGGCGAAGATCTCCGTGGTGTAGGCGCAGGTGTTCAGGGCGAAGGCAAGGATCGTGCAATTCATGGCGTCGCGAAAGAAGCTGTCGAGCACGGGCTGGGCGCGTACCGCCGCGATGCTGTAAATGCCGGTGTAGCAGATCAGCAACTGGATGTAGAGCGGCGTGCCCCGGAACAGGTACGTGTAGAACTGCACCGGCCAGCGTATGGACCGCTTGGGCGAAACCCGGGCGATGGACAGCGGGATCGACACCACGAAGCCGATCAGCAGCGAGGCGCTGAGCAACCATAGGGTCATCGCCAGGCCGGTGACGTTGACGCCGTCGCTGTAGAGGAACGGTCGCCAGTACTCCTGCAAGAGTTCGATCATCGCACGGCCTCCCGGGCTCCGGCGGCGTAGCGGCGTTCAAGCCGGCGCAGGATGAAGTTGGAGGCGCTGGTGATCAACAGGTAGATCAATGCCGCCAGTACCAGGAAATAGAACAGTTGGTAGGTGCTCTTGCCGGCATCCTGGGCCGCCTTGACCAGGTCGGCCAGGCCAATGATCGACACCAGGGCGGTGGCCTTGAGCATCACCATCCAGTTATTGCCGATACCCGGCAGGGCGAAGCGCATCATTTGTGGAAACACCACGAAGCGAAACCGCTGGCCTCGTTTGAGGCCGTACGCGGTGGCGGCTTCGACCTGGCCCCTGGGCACCGCGAGGATCGCGCCGCGAAAGGTCTCGGTGAAGTACGCGCCGTAAATGAAGCCCAGGGTAATCACCCCGGCGCCGAATGGGTTGATCTCGATGTATTCCCATTCCATGAAGTCGGTAAAGGAGGTCAGCCAGGTTTGCAGGCTGTAGAAAATCAGCAGCATCAACACCAGGTCCGGCACGCCGCGAATCAATGTGGTGTAGAGCTGGGCAGGAATTCGCAACAGTTTGACGCTGGACAGCTTGGCACTGGCGCCCAGCAACCCGAGCACGACGCTCAGCAGCAGGGACAGGGCCGCCAGCTTGATGGTCATCCAGGTGCCCTGCATCAGCAGCGGGCCAAAGCCCTGCAGGCTGAAGGCCGAGAGCCCCAGATTTTGTAGGAGTTGTTCGAACATGGAAAATTGCCTTTGGCAGGAAAAAAGCGCCCACCCGGAACCGGATGGGCGCAGCGCATTATTTGCCGCTGTACAGATTCAGATCGCCAAAGTGTTTTTTCTGGATTTCAGCGTATTTGCCGTCGTCGTGTAACGCTTTGATACCTTTATCCAAAAGCGCCTTCAGCTCGCTGTTACCTTTCTTGATACCGATGGCGGTCTTGGCCGGCAGCAGTTCGCTGTCCACCGGCTTGCTGATTTCATAGTCGGCGCCTTTAGGCGATTTCAGAAAGCCCAGCTCCGCCTGCAGCATGTCCTGGATGGCCGCATCGAGACGGCCGGAGGTCAGGTCGGCATAGACCTGGTCCTGGTTCTGGTAGGCCTGGGTCTTGACGCCGGCCTTGTCCAGCACGGCTTTGGCATAGGCTTCCTGGATGGTGCCTTGTTCGTAGCCGACGGTCTTGCCTTTGAGCGAGGCCTTGTCCTCGGTCAGGCCCGAGCCTTTCTTGAAGACATAGGCCGTTGGGCCGGAGAACAGTTCGCTGGAGAAGTCGATGACTTTCTCACGGGCCGGGGTCACGGTCATCGAAGAGATGACGCCGTCGAATTTATTGGCTTTGAGGCCCGGGATCATGCCGTCGAAATCGCTTTCGACCCATTTGCATTTGACCTTCAGCTCTTCGCAGATGGCATTGCCCAGGTCGATGTCGAAACCGACCAGGCTGCCGTCGGCGGCCTTGGATTCAAAGGGGGCGTAGGAAGGGTCGACACCAAAACGCAGTTCCTTGTATTCCTTGGCGGTGGCGACGCCAGCAGCCATGCACAACGCCAGTGCAGAAAGGGTCAGCAGTGTTTTTTTCATTATTCAATCCCTAAAACCAATATGAGCGCCCATGGCGCGTAAGTATTGTTACCGGTGAAGGCGAGAACGGTATGACGGCATAAAGGTAGCAATTTCCGAACCAGAGTGCCGAACAAGTGTTTTAAAAGCTTTGGCAGCGGGAAGCGGAACGCGTTGGTGCGCGGGAGAGATCGTACAACAAAAAGGTGCACCGGGATGGGGCGTCAGTGGCATTGCGGTGCCTTTGTGGCGAGGGGATTTATCCCCGTTGGGCTGCGAAGTGGCCCTTAAAACAGACAACGCTTTGTATCAGGCAAATTGAGTTGTCTGGTTTGGGCCTGCTACGCAGGCCAACGGGGATAAATCCCTCGCCACATTGACAGTGGTTACCTTGGGAGTTTTTACAGGCCCGGCCCATTCAGGCTTACTTCAACAAATCCTGCAGCGTTGCCAGTGTGTCCGCTTCCTCGACAGGCTTGTCCTTGCGCCAACGCAGCATTCTGGGGAACCGGACCGCGATTCCACTTTTGTGGCGCTTGGACAGGGCAATGCCTTCGAAGCCCAGCTCGAACACCAGGGTCGGCGTGACGCTGCTCACCGGACCGTATTTTTCCAGGGTGGTCTTGCGCACAATGCTGTCGACCTGGCGCATTTCAGCGTCGGTCAAGCCTGAATAGGCCTTGGCGAACGGCACGAGGGTGCGGTCGCGACTGCCTGGCGGGTTGTCCCAGACCGCGAAGGTGTAGTCGCTGTAGAGGCTGGCGCGTCGACCGTGGCCGCGCTGGGCGTAGATCAGCACCGCATCGACACTGAACGGGTCGATCTTCCACTTCCACCACACCCCCATGTCCTTGGTGCGGCCGACGCCGTACAGCGCATCGCGTGCCTTGAGCATCATGCCTTCGACGCCCAGCCGGCGGGATGCTTCCCGCTGCCGGGCAAGGTCGGGCCAATCCTGGCCGGTGACCAGGGGCGAAGGCAGCAGGACCGTGCTATGGGCCCGCGCCAGCAATGCTTCCAGGCGCTCGCGGCGTTCGGCCTGGGGGCGACTGCGCCAGTCCTCGCCCTGCCACTCCAGCAGGTCGTAGGCCATCACCACCACCGGCGCGTCGTCGAGGATTTTCTTGCCCAGGGTCTTGCGGCCGATGCGTTGCTGCAACAGGGCGAACGGTTGCACCGAGGCGGACAGCGGCGCCTGCGGATCGAAGGCATCCTCGGTCAGCGGCTCCGAGGTTTTCCAGACGACGATTTCCCCGTCGATCACCGTGCCATCAGGCAAAGCCTGGGCCAATGAATGCAATTCGGGAAAACGCTCGGTCACCAGTTCTTCGCCCCGGGACCAGACCCACAGATGGCCATCGCGCTTGACCACCTGGGCGCGGATACCGTCCCACTTCCATTCCACTTGCCAGTCACTGGCCGGGCCCAGCAGGGCGTCGAATTGCTCCACCGGTGCAGACAACGCGTGGGCCAGGAAGAACGGATAAGGCTGGCCGCCGCGCTGGGCATGTTCATCGGCGGATTCGGCGGCGATCAGCTTGAGGTAAGCCGCGGCGGTCGGGCGGTGGGCCAGATCGGTGTAGCCCACCAGGCGCTGGGCCACCCGCTTGCTGTCCAGCCCGGCCAAGCCGGCCAGGGCGCGGGTGACCAACAGCTTGGACACGCCGACGCGAAAGCTGCCGGTGATGAGCTTGATGCACAGCATCAGGCTCGGTCGGTCCAGTTGCGCCCACAACGCCGGCAAGCGTTGCGCCAGCACCTCCGGGGTTTCGCCGCGCAATGGCAGCAGTTTGCGTTCGATCCACGAGGCCAGGCCTTCGTCGGAAAGGTGGGGCGACTCCGGCATGACCAACGAGATGGTTTCGGCCAGGTCGCCCACGGCCTGGTAGCTTTCCTCGAACAGCCAGGCGGACAACCCCGAGACCTGCACCGCCAACTCCCGCAGGACCTTGACCGGGACCAACTGCCGCGGGCGTCCGCCGGACAGGAAGTACACGGCCCAGGCCGCGTCCTGGGGTGAGGCCTTGGCGAAGTAGTCCTGCATGGCCGCCAGCTTGGCATTGCTGGAGGTGGTGGCGTCCAGGTCGGCATACAGCTCGGCAAAGGCTTTCATGACGCGTCCTCGTCGGCGTCGGCGGTGCTGGCCACGTCTTCCTCGTCGTCGCCGTATTCCGTGGTGAAGCCCTGGGCGTCGAGACCTTGCTCGCGCAGATGACGAACCAGTACGCCCACCGAGCCGTGCGTCACCATGACCCGTTCGGCGCCGGTCTGCTCGATGGCCCAGAGCAGGCCTGGCCAGTCGGCGTGGTCGGAGAGCACGAAGCCGCGGTCGACGCCGCGCCGCCGGCGGGTGCCGCGCAGGCGCATCCAGCCGCTGGCGAAGGCATCGCTATAGTCGCCAAAACGGCGCATCCAGGTACTGCCGCCGGCCGACGGCGGGGCGATGACCAGCGCCTGGCCCATGAGTGGATCGTTCTTTTTCACGTCGCCGGCATAGAGGGTCGGCGGCAGGTGGACGCCGGCCTCGCGGTAGACGCGGTTCAACGGTTCCACCGCGCCATGGGCGAGGATCGGCCCGAGGCTCGCATCGATGCCGTGGAGAATTCGCTGGGCCTTGCCGAAGGAATAGCAGAACAGCACGCTGGCGCGCCCCGCGGCAATGTTGGCTCGCCACCACTGGTTGATCTCGTCGAAGATCTGCGCCTGGGGTTGCCAGCGATAAATGGGCAGGCCGAAGGTCGACTCGGTGATGAAGGTGTGGCATTTCACCGGTTCGAACGGCGCGCAGGTGCCGTCGGGTTCGACCTTGTAGTCCCCTGAGGCGACCCAGACTTCGCCCCGGTGTTCCAGCCGCACCTGGGCCGACCCCAACACATGGCCGGCGGGATGAAAGCTCAGGGTCACGCCGTGATGCACCAGGCGTTCGCCATAGGGCAGGGTGTGCAGGTTGATGTCCTGGCCCAACCGCGAACGCAGGATGCCTTCGCCGGGGGCCGCGGCCAGGTAGTGCTGGTTGCCGCCGCGGGCGTGGTCGCCATGGGCGTGGGTGATGACCGAGCGTTCCACTGGACGCCAGGGGTCGATGTAGAAATCCCCGGGCGGGCAATACAGTCCTTCAGGGCGAGCAATGACAAGATCCATGCAATCACCGGGGTGATGGGCTTGTCAGGTAGAGGCGAGCGCGGGGTGAGAAGTTCTATCGGGTTTGGCGGGGCAGGCTCTTCTGTAAGGTTGAGCAAATGTGGCGAGGGGATTTATCCCCGTTGGGTTGCGCAGCGACCCTGAAAACAGACAACTCTTTGTATCAGGCAAATTGAGTTGTCTGGTTTGGGCCTGCTGCGCAGTCCAATGGGGATAAATCCCCTCGCCACAGTGAGGTGCAGTGCCGCTATTTGCCCGGCACCAAGGTCAACCGCGTCTTGCCGTACGCCCGGTCGAAGTTCTGCGGTTGCAGCGGCAGGTTCTGGTACTGGCCCTTGATCCACGGGTCGATGCCATTGAGGTAGTTCGGGCTCGCCGGGTTGCCGGATTGACCGGCGCCGTCCTGGACCATCAACGGTTCAGGTTGGCCGAAGTCCACGATCAGCCGCATGGCTGGGGCCACGGCGGTGTTGAAGTCCTGTCCCCAGGCGAACGCCGCGGTGTTGAGCGTGGTGGCATCGCCGCCTGCCGCTACCGGGCCACGTACGACCTGGCCGCTGCTGTTTTTCCAGGCGTAGTTGTGCAACTTGCCCCATTGCCAGGCCTGGTGAGCACCGCCCAGTTGGCTGTCACCGGCGCTGATGGCCGCCGCCAGGCTGCGGGCGAGGATGAGCGCCTTGTCTTCTTTCTGCGGTGTGCGCACGTCGTCCCAGAACGGACTGTCCTCGCGCCCCAGCAGATGATCGGCCTGGGCGGCGTAGGACAGTTGGCCGTTGGCAATCAGCGCTTTCCACGCCGGGCTGCTGTCCGGGCCCAGTTCGTCGAGGAAGATCTGCTTCATGCTTTCCTGCAGGAACAGCTCATAGATCGCAGCGTCAGCGGACGTCGGGCTGAGGCGGCCATCGAACGCCATCAGGCGGGTGTAGGCTTCGCGGGCCTTGGCCCGGTCGGCCACCGGCAGGGCGTCGATCGCCTGCTTGAGCGGCAGGGCCATGCCGGGGGCTTCGAAGACTTTCTTGAGTTTGGCCGCAAACGGGGTGGTCTGGTCATACTGCATGGCGCTCAGGCTACGGGCGTCGTGCTTGCCCGCGCCGGCCAGCTCGGCCAGGCGCTCGCCACGTTCCGGCGCGGCCCAGGAGTTGGACAACTGCATGCCATAGCCATGGGGGATGACCCGCTGGTTGGCGGTGCCCAGCCAGCCTTGGGCCGGGTCCTGGTCGTAGGGGTGTAGCATCGGGTCGGCGTAGCCGTCCCAGTCGTAGCGCCCGTCCCAGCCTGGCGACGGCAGCAGGCCTTCACCTTCGCGGCGGTTCGGATAACGCCCGGTGACTTGCCAGCCGATATGGCTGGCGTCGGCGAAGACCAGGTTCGCGGCCATGGCCCGGATTTCCCGGCTGGCATCGGAGGCTTTCTCGGCGCTCTGCGCCCGGGACAGGTCGAAGAACGCGTCCAGGGTCTTGTCGTCGGTGAAGCTCGGCGTCTGCAAGGCCAGGCCAAAGCCATTGGCCAGGGCCGGGCCTTGGGCGCTGTTGAGCAGCGGGCCATGCCGGGTCTCGTAGACGGCTTCACGAATCGATCGCTGGCCTTTGATGAAGTAGGTTTCGTTGCGCACGGTCGCCGGCTGCCATTTGCCGTTGACCTCGTAGGACAGACCGTTGCCTTGGCGTCGGATTTTTTCCAGGAACAAGTCCTGGTTGTCCCCCAGCACGCTGCTCATGCTCCAGGCCACCTTGCCGTTGAAACCGGCCAGGATCATCGGAATGCCCGCCACCGACAGCCCGGCTGCCTGGTACTTGGGCGCGCGGATCTGTACCGGGCTCCACAGCGCCGGCACGCCCAACGGCCCATGGCTGTCGCTGGCCAGCAGGCTCTTGCCGCTGCGGCTGCGTTGCGGGGCGATGGCCCAGTTGCTCGACGACGCAGCGCCCAGCAGGTTCATCGCGGCCAACTGGCTGCTGGCCTGGCTGATCTCGCCGAGGCCTGGCACCTGGCCATTGAGGCGGATGCCCTGGAGTTTGTCGGCCTCGGCCAGGGGCAACGGCTCGTCCGGGTAGGACGGGCTCAGCCAGGCGAGCTTGTCGTGGCTGACCGTCTGGGCCAGCACCAGGCTGGCGATCTCTTCCGGCAGGTTGGCCGACTGGCTGAAGTTCAGCAGGCAGAACATCAACGCCGAATCTTCCGGCTTCCAGTATTCGGGTTTGTAGCCAGTGGCCGCCAGGTCCGCCGGCAACTTGTCGCGGTAGCGGAACAGGTAGGCGTTGACGCCCCGGGAATAGACTTCGAAGAAGCGCTTGAGCCGCGGCGACGAGGCCTTGTACAGCTCATCGGCGTTTTTCTTCAGGTTGACGGCACGCATGTAGCGGTCGACGTCCAGCCGCTCGGCACCGGACATCTCCGCCAGGCGACCCTGGGCCAGCAGGCGCAGGGTCACCATCTGACCGATGCGGTCGCTGGCGTGGACGTAGCCGAGGGAGAACAGCGCGTCGTGGAAGCTGTTGCTCTCGATCAGCGGCATGCCCATGGCATTGCGCCGAATCGAAACATTCTGTGCCAGCCCCTTGAGCGGCTGCACCCCGGAGGTGGGCGGGACAGTGTCCTGGGTGTTCCAGGACTGGCATCCGCTCAAACCGAGCACACTGGCCACTGCGGCGGCAACGCCGAGCCGGGGGATGAAGGAAATAGAGGCTGGCGAGGCCATGGCAAAGCTCCTGCGGGAGGGGGTGTCGTCAATAAAGGCGCTACGTTAGTGAGCAGGAGGGGGCCGCGCAAGCGGGGGCGAGGGTTATTTGTTGATTTGGCGATGAAAGCCCCTGCGCGGATGGAACCTTGGTGATTTCAGGGCTGGAGCGGATTGATCTTGTCTGGCGTTGCAGGTAGGAAGGGAGGACGCGCAAGGTGGGAAAGCCCAAATGACCGAGCCAGGGAGACATGGCATGGAACTACGCAACAACGCAGCCTTGATCCTCATCGATCAACAAAAAGGCATCCTCCATCCCAGGCTCGGGCCTCGCAACAACCCCGAGGCTGAGTTGCGCATGCTGGAACTGCTGGGGTTCTGGCGAGCGTCGGCGCGGCCGGTGGTGCACGTTCATCATCTGTCCCGTTCGCCGGACTCGGTGTTCTGGCCGGGGCAATCGGGCGTGGAGGTGCAGCAGCGCTTCGAGCCATTGGCGGGGGAGTGGGTGATCCACAAGGATGTGCCGGACGCTTTCTGCGCCACTCACCTGGAGGCGGATCTGCGTCGGGCGGGTGTCGAGCAACTGGTCATCGTGGGGGTGGCGACGAACAATTCGGTGGAGTCCACGGCGCGCACGGCCGGCAATCTGGGGTTCGACACCTGGGTGGCCGAAGACGCCTGCTTCACTTTCGACAAGCCCGATTATTTCGGCAACCCGCGCTCGGCCGGCGAGGTGCATGGCATGTCCCTGGGCAACCTGCATGGCGAGTATGCGACGGTGGTCAGTGTGCAGCGGATTCTGGACGCAGGCTGACCAAGGGAGGTTGGATGTGCCGGCCTCATCGCGAGCAAGCTCGCTCCCACACTGATTCTGCGGCGATCACCGGATATCGTTTCACTGCAAGATCCTGTGGGAGCGAGCTTGCTCGCGAAGAGGGCAGGCCAGGTCAAACAATGCTGGCTGACCTAGCGCTATCGCGAGCAGGCTCGCACACAGGGGTCAACAGGCGAAGAAGTTCTTCGCCCGAACCCTCAAGCCCCGTGGCACTTCTTGAACTTCTTGCCATTGCCGCACGGGCACGGGTCGTTGCGACCGACGTCCTTCAGGGCGTTGCGCACCGGCTCCTGGTGAGCGTGGCCGCAGTTCGGGCCGTGGACGTGGCCGTGGTCATGATCGTGATGATGGTCGTGATCGTGGTTGCAATCAGGGCCGTGGACATGGGGTTGCTGGGTCATCGGGGTTACTCCGCAATTAAATCGGCGGCGATTATCACGCCATTGCGTTCCAGGTGCACGTAGTGGGCGATGAATAAGCCGGTTTCCAGCTCGCCCTCCAGCCGGTAGGGGATCTGTTCCCGGGGTTTTTGAAGCAGTTTCACCACGTCTCGTACCTGGGGCCACAGATTGGTGCGGATCGGCACCTTGAAATAGGCACTGTGCCTGGGTGCTACGGTGAACCAGTGCTCATGCTCGCCTTCGGTCAGCAACAGGTCGCCCAGATGGATCCGGTAAGTCAGGCCGCGCACGGTCAGGTCGCTGTCGCCGGGGTTGTCGACGCGAAAGTGCAAAGTGAACTTCTGCTCCAGCAGCCGCGCCCGCACCACCTCGACCTTGGCCAGGTGCACCTGGGGTTCGGGCGCCTGTTCACCTCGCCAGGACGCACAGCCGCCAAGCCCGATGAACAACAACAGGCAAGTGATGCGTAGCAGGTGCGTTGTCTGGGTCATGTCCGCGCCTCTGGTTTATTCCAGTCTAGCCCGCTGGCGAGAGGGGGCGTGTCGGACGCTCGTGAAATCAGCGGCCGAAGTAGCCCGCACAGCACTTTTTGAACTTATGCCCGCTGCCACACGGACAGCTGTCGTTGCGGCCGGCCTTGACCGGCACGGAGGGATCGATGAAGTACCAGCGCCCATCGTTCTGCACGAACGAGGATTGTTCCCGGTGGCTGTGCTCGCCCTGGCCATCGTGCCAGCGCGCGGTGAAGGTGACAAAGGCGTGTTCCGGCTGCCCGCCGAACACTTCGCTGCTTTCCACCTCCAGACCCAGCCAGGTGCTGTTGGCGCTCCAGTCGCTGATGGCCTGGCGGTCGAGACCGTCCTGCTGGGCGGGCAGGGTGGTGCTCACCAGATAGTCCACCAACCCCAGCACGTAGGCGCTGTAGCGCGAGCGCATCAGGGCTTGCGCACAAGGTGCCGGGTGGCCGTCGTGGTAGTGGCCGCAGCAGGCGTCCAGCAAGTTGCCGCTGCCGCAAGGGCAAATGGGTGTGTGTGGGCTCATGTTCACGGCTACCACCAGTATTTTCCAAAGTTTTCCGGGTTGGCCCAAAAGCGTGAGTTGAGCCAGTCGGGGACTTGCTTGTATTCAAGCAGATCGTAGGTGAACAGGGTCAGCACCTGTTCCTCGCGCTGGAATCGCTCATTGGCTTGCAGGGCCAGGGAAAAGAAGTCTGTCTCTTGCCAGCCGCAGGCGTTCAGGTCCGCGAGCACGGCGATACGGCTGGCGTTCAGGTTACGGATGCCACCCAACAGGTTCAGACCGTCGCGCTTGGGCAAATGCTCCAGGCAATCGAGCGCCAGGGCCAGGTCAAAACGCCGTGCCGCCACGTCCGCCGGCAAGGGGCCGGGGCCGGCGTGCACCACTTGCGTGGCGGGGTGCGCCTGCTGGAACGCCTCGAGCGCGGGGAAGCCGCTGGCGCCGATCAGCAGCAGTTTTTGCGGGGCATAACGCTCAAGCACGGCCGCCAAGGCTTGCTGGGGCGTGCGCGAAGAAATGGCAACGGTCATCGAAGTTCCTCTGTCAGGGGCACCACGATAGCTTGCTCGGACATCATGGCCTAGAGCGGTTTGCGCTTAACCGTGTCGAACGGTCGCAAACACGGGGCAAAAGTCGCGATTGCGTGAAGCTGGCGCAGATCCGAACTCGGGTCTTTACTCCCCTGAATCGGCGCCATGCCGATCCCTCAAGGAGAACACCCGATGAGCATAGTTCGGACAGCGTTACCCCTGGTTCTGCTAACCAGTGTGTTGACTGGTTGCGCAGGTTTGCAGAAAACCGACTGGCCGATCTGTGCGGCCACCGGTGGCGTCGTCGGCGCGGGGTTGGGCGCCATCGAAAGCAGTTCCTGGATCGGCCCAGGCGCACTGGTGGCCGGTACCGTGGCGGGCGCCTGGTGCTGGGCCCATGGCGACGGCGACGAAGATGGCGACGGCGTGCCGGACAGCCGCGACAAGTGCCCGGGCACGCCGAAGGGCGTGCAAGTTGACGCCGATGGCTGCCCGCCACCTGCACCGGCGCCGGTGGTCGAAGCCCCCGTGGTGGTCAAGGAAGAAACCATCGTGATCCGCGACGTGCACTTTGAATTCAACAAGGCCACGCTGACCCCGACCGACAAAGAGGTCCTGAGCACCGTTGCGACCCGGTTGAAGCAGGAAACGTCCACGACGCAACTGCGGGTCACCGGCCACACCGACAGCGTCGGCAGCGATGCGTATAACCAACGGTTGTCGGAGAAACGGGCCAATTCGGTGGTGCAATACCTGGTCGAGCAGGGCGTGCCGCGCGCCAGTTTCGTTTCGGTGTCCGGTGCCGGGGAAAGCCAACCGGTGGCCGACAACAAAACCGCCGACGGACGTGCGCTGAACCGCCGGACCGAAATCAGGATAAACCGCTGAAGCCCTTGCCATCCGCGGCTTGTAGAGTTACCGATGGCAGTCTTTACTCCTGTGTGACCGGTATGGGCCGGTGACACAGGAGCCTTCACCATGAACGTTCTAATCAGGGCCGCCTTACCGGTACTGCTGGCCAGCAGTCTGTTGTCCGGTTGCGCCACCCACAGCGATGGCAGCGCCTCTCTCAATCAACGTACCTGGCCGATCTGCAGTTTGATCGGTGGCCTGGCTGGCGGTGGCCTGGGCGCCATCCAAAGCAGTGGCTGGGCCGCGGGCGGTGCCGCGCTGGGCCTGCTGGGCGGTGGGTTGATCTGTTACGCCCAGGATGGCGATGAAGACGGCGACGGCGTGTTCGACCGCCGTGACCGTTGCCCCGACACGCCGGCCAACACCCCGGTCGAACATCACGGGTGCCCGTTGCCGCAGTACCCGGCCAGCGCGCCTGTGGCCGAGCCCGAGGCACCGGCGACGGAGGTCATCACCCTCAACGATGCCGGCAAGGTGTTGTTCGATTTCGACAAGTCCGACCTCACGCCCGCCGCTAGAAGCCAGCTCGATGGGTTGATGGGCAAGCTGGGCCATGCCAACGTCGCCAGTATCCGCGTGGTCGGCCACACCGACAGCGTCGGGACCGAGGCCTATAATCAAGGGTTGTCCGAGCGCCGGGCCAGCAGCGTCGTGGAGTACCTGCTGACCCAGGGGTTGGCGCCGGACAAGCTCACCAGCGAAGGCAAGGGCGAAAGCGAGCCGGTGGCCGACAACGAGACTGATGAAGGGCGGGCGCAGAACCGTCGGGTGGACCTGCACATCCAGCGTTGAGTGCGCTTCGCTTCAGTGGGCCCGGGGCCGCCGGCTCGCCATGGCGCGATCCGGCGGCCATCGAGCCGCGTTAAATTAAATTTGCCCCCGCCTCTGGCTTATCGCGCGCGCTAGCCGTTACTGTGCGCCCAAAGAATAATGTTCGTCGGGGAGGACGTATGAAGGTGTTCTGGGGGCTGGGCCGCTTGTTGACCCTGCTGTTCTGGCTGGTGGTGCTGGTCAACCTGATCATGCCGTTCGTCCATCCGCTGCATCTGCTGGTCAACCTCGCCGGTGCCGTGTTGCTGGTGCTCCATGTGCTCGAACTGCTGCTGTTCAGGGCCAGTTTTCGGGGCCGGCCTGCGCCGGGCCGTGATCGCCTTCGCGTGCTGCTGTTCGGCATCTTCCACCTGCAAACCCTCCCGACCGCGCCAGAGGCTTCCCATGCGTAAATTGTGTCTGCTCGTCGCCCTTGTCAGCCCTTGGGCCTCGGCCCAGGTGCTCCAGGTAGAAAGCCATTCGCTGATGCGTTTGCCCAATACCACCAGCACCTTGACCCTGGAGCGGCTGGACGTGGCCGACTACGGCACGTTGCTGGTGCCATCCAATGTCACCGAGTTGTCCGTTGGCCAACTGCACCTGGGACGCGAAGCCCGGATCGCCATCGTGCCCGCGCAACAGGCATTGGACATGAAGGTGGCCCAGGCAGAGTTGGCCGAGGGCAGCCAGATCACCTCCCGCGGCGCCCCGGGCACCTACACGAAGGCGGCACGGCCGGGACGTGATCTGAATCTGCGTTTCAATGCCTTGACGGCGCCGCAGTTGTCCGTGGATGCCCGTGGGGGGGCCGGTGCGCCGGGTTACGTAGGCCTGGACGGTGCGAACGGCCAGGCGCCGGGTTGTACGTGGGGCGCGGCGGGGCGTGGCGCCGACGGCAGCAATGGCAGCGACGGCCTGCCGGGGGCGGCCGGTGCACGGGTACGCCTCGAATTGCCGAGCGCCTACCCGGCCGAGCAGATCAAGGTGACCGTGGACGGCGGTGCCGGCGGCGCTCCCGGCCCGGGTGGCAAGCCCGGCCACGGCGGCAAGGCCAAGGGTTGCCTGGTCTATACCGCCGACGGTGGCAAGAGCGGCCGCCCCGGCGCCGAGGGCCAGCCTGGGCCTGCGGGAGCGGCCGGCGTGGTGACGGTGCAGCGCTTCTAAGCACGCTACGGATCAAATGTGGGAGCGGGCTTGCTCCCACAGGATTTCGTATCCCGGCAGGGATCGCGTTAAAACATCGGTCGCGCCGCGCCGATTGCCACCACCAGCAAACCGATCAGCAGGTTGATGCCCACCAGCCTGCGAATCTTCCCCAGGGCCGCTGCGCCCGTCGGCCAGTCCTGCGCGGCCACGGCGTTGCGCAGCGGTGGCAACTGCAGGGCCTGGATGCGGATGAACAGTGCCGTCATCACCACATACAAGCCCATCATCACCTGCACATAGCGCGGCGCGGTTTCAAAACCGGCGAAGCGCAGGTGGATCAGGCCTACACCGCTTATCGGCAAAAGTAGCACCGCGACCCAGACCCAAATGAAAAAACGCTGAAACACTTCTACCCACAACGTCAGCCTGGCAGGGCCCTCAAGTGCCGTCATTGCGGCGGGTCGCAGGATCATCCAGGCGAAGAACATGCCGCCGACCCAGACCAGGGCCGCCAGTAAATGCAGGGTGTAGACGAGGGCAAAGGGTGTCATCGGGTTACTCCGTTCTGCGCAGGATTCATTAGCGGGGTATGATAGCCGCCGATCCGAACCACTGAAAATTTATCCAGCGTTTTTTAGCGCCCGACATTCATGATCAGCACCGAACTCAAAACCACGATCCAGGGCGCCTATTCGCGTTTTCTCGAAGCCAAGAGCCTGAAGCCGCGCTATGGCCAGCGCCTGATGATCGCCGAAGTGGCGAAAGTCCTCGGCGATATCGACACCGACGATGAAGGCCGGCGCAGTGGCGAGCCCGCCGTCGTGGCGGTGGAGGCCGGCACCGGTACCGGCAAGACCGTGGCCTACAGCCTGGCGGCGATTCCCAGTGCCAAGGCCGCCGGCAAGCGCCTGGTGATCGCCACGGCCACCGTCGCCCTGCAGGAGCAGATCGTCTACAAGGACCTGCCCGACCTGATGCGCAACAGCGGGCTGAACTTTACCTTCGCCCTGGCCAAGGGCCGTGGGCGCTACATGTGCCTGTCCAAGCTCGACATGTTGCTCCAGGAAGGCCAGGCGCAGACCGCCACGGCCCAGCTGTTCGAAGAAGAAGGCTTCAAGATCGAAGTCGATGAGGCCAGCCAGAAGCTGTTCACCAGCATGATCGAGAAGCTCGCCGGCAATAAGTGGGACGGCGACCGTGACAGCTGGTCCACCGCGCTGGAAGACGCCGACTGGGCCCGCCTGACCACCGATCACAGCCAGTGCACCAACCGTCATTGCCCCAACTTCGGCCAGTGCGCCTTCTACAAGGCCCGCGAAGGCATGGGCAAGGTCGATGTGATCGTCACCAACCACGACATGGTCCTGGCCGATCTGGCCCTGGGCGGCGGCGCGGTATTGCCGGACCCGCGAGACACCGTCTACGTGTTCGACGAGGGCCATCACCTGCCGGACAAGGCCATCGGTCATTTCGCCCATTACACCCGGCTGCGCTCCACCGCCGACTGGTTGGAAACCACCGCCAAGAACCTCACCAAGCTGTTGGCCCAGCATCCATTGCCGGGCGACCTGGGCAAGCTGATCGAGCAAGTGCCCGAGCTGGCGCGGGAAATCAAGACGAACCAGCAGTTCATGTTCACCGCTTGCGAGCAGGTGGCCGATTTCAAACCGGGCGAAGACGTCGAGGGCCGTGAGCGACCCCGCCATCGGTTTGTGGGTGGGGTGATCCCCGAGCACATGCGCGAAATGGGCATCGAGCTCAAGAAAGGCTTCGCGCGCCTGACCGACCTGTTCACCCGCCTGACCGACCTGCTCAAGGAAGGCATGGATGGCGAAGTGAACATCGGCATCGCCAGCAACCAGGCCGAGGAGTGGTACCCGCTGTTCGGCAGCCTGTTGTCGCGTTCCCAGGGCAACTGGGAGCTGTGGACGGCCTTCACCGTCGAAGACCCGGAAGACAACCCACCGATGGCCCGGTGGCTGACCCTGGCCGAAAGCGGCTCGCTGTTCGACATCGAGGTCAACGCCAGCCCGATCCTGGCGGCGGACATGCTGCGGCGCAACCTGTGGAACGTCGCCTATGGCGCACTGGTGACGTCCGCCACGCTGACGGCGCTGGGCACGTTCGACCGCTTCCGCATGCGTGCCGGGCTGCCCAAGAAAGCCGTGACCGCCGTGGTCCCGAGTCCTTTCCATCATGCCGATGCCGGTGTATTGCGGGTGCCGGACCTCAACGCCGACCCGCGGGATGCCGCCGGCCATACCGCGGCGATCATCCGCGACCTGCCGGCACTGGTGGAAGGTTCGCGGGGCACCCTGGTGCTGTTTTCCTCGCGCAAGCAGATGCAGGACGTGTTCGACGGCCTTGACCGCGACTGGCGCAAGCAGGTGTTCATCCAGGGCAACCTGTCGAAACAGGAAACCCTGAACAAGCACAAGGCGCGGGTCGACGGTGGGGATAGCAGCGTGCTGTTCGGCCTCGCCAGCTTTGCCGAAGGCGTCGACTTGCCCGGCGCCTACTGCGAACACGTGGTGATCGCCAAGATCCCGTTCTCGGTGCCCGACGACCCGGTGGAAGCCGCGCTGGCGGAGTGGATCGAGGCGCGGGGCGGTAATCCGTTCATGGAGATTTCCGTGCCGGATGCGTCGCTGAAACTGGTCCAGGCCTGTGGTCGACTGCTGCGCACCGAGGAAGACCGCGGCACCATCACCTTGCTCGACCGCAGGCTGGTGACCCAGCGCTATGGCAAGGCGATCCTGAATGCGCTGCCACCGTTTCGGCGGGAGATTTCCTGACGCCCCGTCATTTTTATGGTCAGCGAGCCATCTGTGGCGAGGGGATTTATCCCCGTTGGGGCGCGAAGCGGCCCTGAAGCCAGGCGACTCGGAGTGCCAGGATAAACAGAATTGGCTGTTCGGGGGCTGCTTCGCAACCCAGCGGGGATAAATCCCCTCGCCACCAGGGCGGTGTCCAGCCAGCCGTCCTGTGGCGGTTCCCAAATGACCTAATGCCTGAAACAATGCCAGCCAATCTGAAAAGTCTTTGTTTCGAGGGAGTTGCGGGTGCAGATTCAAGGTCATTATGAACTTCAGTTCGAAGCCGTACGTGAGGCTTTCGCGGCGCTGTTCGACGACCCCCAGGAGCGCGGCGCCGCGTTGTGCATCCAGGTCGGCGGCCGGACGGTGATCGACCTGTGGGCCGGCACGGCGGACAAGGACGGTCATGAAGCCTGGCACAGCGACACCCTCGCCAATCTGTTCTCCTGCACCAAGACCTTCACCGCCGTCACGGCCCTGCAACTGGTGGCCGAAGGCAAGCTGCAGCTCGATGCCCCGGTAGCGCGCTACTGGCCGGAGTTTGCCGCCGCCGGCAAAGCCGCCATCACCCTGCGCCAGTTGCTCTGCCATCAGGCCGGGCTGCCCGCGCTGCGCGAACTGCTGCCACCTGAAGCGCTGTATGACTGGCAGGCCATGGTCGATGCGCTGGCCGCCGAAAGCCCCTGGTGGACGCCCGGCGAGGGCCATGGTTACGCCGCGATCACCTATGGCTGGTTGGTCGGCGAACTGTTGCGCAGGGCGGACGGTCGTGGTCCTGGGGAGTCCATCGTGGCCCGCGTGGCCAAGCCGTTGGGCCTGGATTTTCACGTGGGCCTGGCCGATGCCGAGTTCCATCGCGTGGCCCACATCGCCCGGGGCAAGGGCAACGTCGGCGACGCGGCGGCCCAGCGCCTGCTGCAAGTGACGATGCGCGAACCCACGGCCATGACCACGCGGGCCTTCACCAATCCGCCGTCGATCATGACCAGCACCAACAAGCCGCAATGGCGGCGCATGCAGCAACCCGCCGCCAACGGCCATGGCAATGCCCGCAGCGTGGCCGGTTTCTATGCCGGCCTGCTGGACGGCAGCCTGTTGGAAGGTGAAATGCTCGACGAACTGACTCGCCAGCACAGCTTCGGCGACGACAAGACATTGCTGACCCAGACCCGTTTCGGCCTGGGTTGCATGCTGGACCAGCCCGATGTACCGAACGCGACCTACGGCCTCGGCCCTCGGGCGTTCGGGCATCCGGGGGCAGGGGGCTCCATCGGTTTTGCCGATCCGGAACACGATGTCGCGTTTGGCTTCGTGACCAACACGCTGGGCCCGTACGTGCTGATGGACCCGCGCGCGCAGAACCTGGCGAGGGTCCTTGCCGCTTGTCTGTAAACGCCATTGAAGGCAATGGGCATAGGAACCTCATGCCCTTTTCAGTTTCCAAGCGTCTGTTTATGTGGCCTGAACACGGCCTTTAATTTATTCATTTACATCATTTTGTGGATATCCAATGTCATCGAATAAAACCCTCGCTCTGGCGCTGTGCTTCGCTATTACCGGTTGCGCACAAACTCCACAAAATGATGCCGAAGGCGGCGGTAGCTGGTGGTCCTTCGGTTCCTCCGACAAGGTCGCGGCCAAGGACCCTGCACCCGCTGCACCCGCTGCACCGGCAGCGCCCCTGAAACCCGCTGCCGTCGCGCCGCAGGCCAAGGCCGAGAGCGCCACGCACTGGTGGTGGCCGTTCTCCTCCGATGACAGCGCCGACGTGGCCAGTAAAGAGCCCGTGAAGCCCGAAGCCAAGGCGCCGGCCACGGTGGCCAAGGCCGAAGCCGAGAGCAATGGCAAGTGGTGGTGGCCGTTCGGCGGCAAGGAACAGGAAACCGCCAAGGCCGTGCCGATGCCCGATCCGAAGGTGACCCAAGCCTGGCTCGACGACTACGAGCCGAAGCTGCGCACGGCGATCCAGGACAGCAAGCTCGAACTTGAGCGTCGTGACAACGTGCTGGTGGTCACCGCGCCGGTGGACAGTTCATTCAACCCGGATCGCCCGGCCATGCTGCTGCCCGTGACCCTCGGCCCGTTCACCCGGGTGGCGAAGATCCTCGAAGCCGACCCGAAGACCGCCGTGCTGGTCCTCGGCCACGCCGACACCTCGGGCGCCGCGCCGGCCAACCTGAAGCTCAGCCAGGAGCGTGCCCAGGCCGTGGCGGCGATTTTCCGTCTCAGTGGTCTGCAGCGTGATCGCCTGATGCTGCGTGGCATGGGGGCGGTATCGCCCCGTGCCGCCAACGACAGCGCTGAAGGCCGCGCCTTGAACCGTCGCGTGGAGCTGCTGGTGACCCCGCAGAACACCATGGTGGCGCTGCTGAGCAAGTACAACATGCCGGCCCCGGCGCCCGTGACGATGGTGGCCGCCCAGGACGCGAAGCCTGCCGCCCCGGCACCTGCCCCTGTGGCCAAGAAAGCCGCAGCGCCAGCGACCAAGAAAGCGCCTGCGAAAAAAGCCGCGGCCAAGGCTCCTGCCAAGAAAGCGCCAGCCAAGACCGCGACCCCAGCGAAGAAAACCCAACCGGCCAAAGCCGCCACGGACACCAAGAAAGTCGCGGCCGCCGATACGCCCAAGCAGTGATGGGCTCACCACAAGGAACGCGCCATGACCCAATCGCTGGCTGATATGCGCCGCGACTACACCCGTGATGGCTTGACCGAGGCCCTGGCCCCGGCCGAGCCGTTTGCACTGTTCCACCAATGGTTCGCCGAGGCGGTCAAGACCGAACAGGCGCCGGTGGAGGCCAACGCCATGACCCTGGCAACGGTGGATGCCGACGGCCGCCCCCATTGCCGCGTCCTGTTGCTCAAGGGGCTGGATGCCCAGGGCTTCACGTTCTTCACCAACTACGACAGTGCCAAGGGCCAGCAACTGGCGGCGAACCCGTTCGCGGCCATGACGTTTTTCTGGCCAGGCCTGGAGCGCCAGGTGCGCATCGAGGGCACGGTGGTGAAGGTCACAGCGCAGGAGTCTGACGCCTATTACCAGGTGCGCCCGTTGGGCAGCCGTCTCGGCGCGTGGGCGTCACCCCAGAGCCGGGTGATCGCCGGGCGCGGTGAGCTGGAAGATCTGCTCAAGGCCACCGAGCAGCGCTTCAGTGACAGCCAACCCCACTGCCCGGAGCATTGGGGCGGCTATCGCTTGCTGCCCGAGCGCATCGAATTCTGGCAGGGCCGCCCGAGCCGTTTGCACGATCGCCTCAACTACCGCCTGCAAGGGGCGAGCTGGACGCGCGAGCGTCTGGCGCCTTAGCATCGGGATAGTCTGCCGCGGCGGTTTTAAGCCACTGCGGCAGGTCCCGGCGCTTGATTCCTTGCTCCCGCGCACGAGCCAGCTGTTGCAGCATGTAGGCTTTTTTCTGCTCATCCCCTGCTGCCAGCGACAACGCCAGGTCGCGGTCCACCCAGCGTTTGATCCGCACGTACAGCCACCAGTGGAAGTACAAACCGGCCACGGTGGTTGCGACGATGATGAAGTAATCCATGAAAAATCCCAGGTTGATGACGCAGGTTTTGGAAATAGACGCTACTGTTTGGTGAATTTTTCGGGCGCGCCTGTATCCCACCTGAATGAAAGCAATTTTATCCCGGCGAGGCCGTGACAGGCGTCAAGTTGGGGAGTTTAATGAATTCCTGTCTTTTGGAGCTGATGCTATGCGTAAGTCTGTTCTACTGGTTGCTTCCTTTTCTACGATGGCGATGTTGCTCACTGGCTGTCAGTCGAGCCTGACCGGTGACTCCTACTCCCGTGACGAGGCGCGTCGCGTGCAGACGATTCGCATGGGCACCATCGAATCCTTGCGTCCAGTCAAGATCGAAGGCACCAAGACCCCGATCGGCGGCGCGGCTGGTGCCGTGGTGGGTGGCGTGGGTGGCAGCGCCATCGGCGGCGGCCGTGGCAGCATCGTTGCTGCGGTCATCGGTGCCGTGGCGGGTGGGCTGATCGGCTCTGCCACCGAAGAAGGCCTGACCCGTACCCAGGGCGTGGAAATTACCGTTCGTGAGGACGACGGCAGCATGCGTGCCTATGTGCAGCAGGTTCAGGAGAACGAGGTGTTCCGTGTGGGTGAGCGGGTGCGTATTTCCACTGTCGATGGGACGAGTCGCGTATCGCACTGATGGGGTTGTTCTGATGGGGAAACGGCGCTTGGTCCTGGAGGGGAGAGCGCCGTTTTTCTTTGAGGGTGCCTGACACAGGCATTGCCCTGTGCCAGTAATCTCTGCCGGGGTTAGCCCAACCCCGGCGTGGAAGCGGGCTTCCGGCTGGCGGCGGCGGTGACTGCGTAGCCCAGTAACGCCGCCAGGATCGAGCCGGTGAGGATGCCCATGCGGTCCATACCGGCGTAGTCGCTGACGCCGGGCTCGAAGGCCAGGGAACCGACGAACAGGCTCATGGTGAAGCCGATGCCACACAGGATGGCCACGCCCAGCACCTGGCCCCAGTTGGCGCCGGCGGGCAGGTTGGCGATGCCGATCTTCACGGCCAGCCAGGTCAAGCCAAAGACGCCCACGGTCTTACCCAGCAGCAGGCCGATGGCGATGCCCATCGGTACGTGGTGGGTGAAGCTTTCGAGCGTCACGCCGCTCAGGGACAGTCCGGCGTTGGCGAAAGCGAACAGCGGCAGGATGCCGTAGGCCACCCAGGGATGCAGGGCATGTTCCAGGGTCTGCAGGGGCGAGGTCTCGGCGTTTTTCGTGCGCAATGGGATGCAGAACGCCAGGGTGACCCCGGCCAGGGTGGCGTGGACACCGCTCTTGAGTACGCAGACCCAGAGAATCAGGCCCACGACCATGTACGGCCCGAGCTTGACCACACCCATCCGGTTCATCGCCACCAGCGCGGCGATGCAGGCGGCTGCCAGTATCAGGGACAAGGTGGACAGGGCGCCGGAATAGAAGATGGCGATGATGATAATGGCCCCGAGGTCGTCGATGATTGCCAGGGTCATCAGGAACAGCTTGAGCGACACCGGCACCCGCTTGCCCAGCAGTGCCAGGACCCCCAGGGCGAAGGCGATATCGGTGGCGGTTGGAATCGCCCAGCCGGCGAGGGCGGCCGGGTTATCGCGGTTGAGGAACCAGTAGATCAGCGCCGGGACCAGCATGCCGCCAATCGCCGCCGCGCCGGGCAGGACGATCTGCGAAGGGTTGGACAACTGGCCATCGAGGACCTCGCGTTTGACTTCCAGGCCGATCAGCAGGAAGAACAGGGCCATCAGGCCGTCGTTGATCCACAACAGCAGCGGCTTGGCGATCTTCAACGCGCCGACCTGGGCGACCACCGGGGTGTCCAGCAAGCCGTTGTACAGCCAGGACAGCGGTGAGTTGTTGATGACCAGCGCCAGTATGGCGGCGGCGATCAGCAGCAGGCCACTGGCGGCCTCCAGTTGGAAGAAGCGTGTCAGGGAATTACGTAGAGCCAAGATTTGCTCTCCATTCATCGAATCAAAAAGTCGCCACACCCTAACCCGTACTGTTAGTTGTTAAAACAAAAGTTATATTCTTTTTTGTTATATGTCGTTACAACGACCCTGTCACGCGGTTGGGCAGTTACGGGCCATATTGGACCTTAGCTGTACCTGTGCGCGATGTCGGTTTTTTCCTAAGCTGGCGACTGGTTTTTCCGAATCAATCCGTGCCTGCCTGACCGCGGGGGATATCCCCGTGTGAACCGATCCTGTGAGAAAACACCATGAACGACCATCGCCAGTGGGCGCGCGAAGCGATCCGCATCATCGAGGCTGATTTCCAGCGCAGCGCCGATACCCACCTGATTCCACTGCCGTTGCCGGGCCTGCCGGGCATCGAGCTGTATTTCAAGGATGAATCCAGCCATCCCACTGGCAGCCTCAAGCACCGGCTGGCGCGTTCGTTGTTTCTCTATGCGTTGTGTAACGGCTGGCTCAAGCCCGGCGCGCCGGTGATCGAGGCGTCCAGTGGCTCGACGGCGATTTCCGAGGCGTATTTCGCCAGGCTCCTGGGGCTGCCCTTTATCGCGGTGATGCCGGCGACCACCTCCAGGGAAAAAATCGCCCAGATCGCTTTCTACGGTGGCCAGAGCCATCTGGTGGAGGATCCTACGCAGATCTACGCCGAATCCGAACGCCTGGCCCGTGAGCACGACGGCCACTTCATTGACCAGTTCACTTATGCCGAACGCGCGACGGACTGGCGGGCCAACAACAACATTGCCGAATCGATCTTCCAGCAGATGCGCTTCGAGCATTACCCGGAGCCGAGCTGGCTGATCTCCAGCCCCGGCACAGGGGGCACCACGGCCACCCTGGGACGATACGTGCGTTATCGCCAGCACCACACGCGCGTGCTGTGCGCCGATGCCGAGCGCTCGGTGTTCTTTGACTATTACCGCAGCGGCGACGCCAGCCTGCGCCTGGATTGCGGCTCGCGCATCGAGGGTATCGGCCGGCCACGGGTCGAGGCGTCGTTCCTGCCGAAAGTCATCGATGCGATGGTCAAGGTTCCGGATGCCCTGTCGCTGGCGGCCATGCACTACTTGGCCCAGCGCCTGGGGCGACGGGTCGGTGGCTCCAGCGGCACCAACCTGATCGGGGCGCTGATTGCCGCACGGCGAATGGTCGACGGGGGCGAGTCTGGGTCGATCGTGGCGATCTTGTGCGATGGCGGTGAGCGTTATGCGACCACTTATTACGACCCCGCCTGGCTCAACGCCCAAGGCTATGAGCTGGACGGATTGATCGCGGTCGTTGCGGCGAGTGTGGAGCGGGGAGAGGCGCTGCCCGAGAGCGTATTGCGGGCCAATATCTGAGCCACGCACCTGCTTTGTGGGAGCGAGCAAGCTCGCTCCCACAAAGCAGGTTTTTCGTCAGGCTTGGAGGCCGAGCATGTCTCGCGCCACGGCCTCGGCAATCCGGATCCCGTCCACGCCCGCCGAGAGAATCCCGCCCGCGTAACCGGCGCCTTCACCTGCCGGGAACAGGCCTTTGACGTTCAAGCTCTGCAGCGATTCATCACGGGTGATGCGCAGCGGCGACGAGGTGCGGGTCTCGATCCCGGTCAGTACGGCATCGTGCAGCGAATATCCGCGAATCTGCTTCTCGAATGCCGGCAGGGCCTCACGGATGGCTTCGATGGCGAAGTCCGGCAGGGCCAGGGCCAGGTCGCCCAGGGAGACGCCGGGCTTGTAGGACGGTTCGACGCTGCCCAAGGCCGTCGACGGCTTGCCGGCGATGAAGTCGCCCACCAGTTGCGCCGGGGCTTCGTAGTTGCTGCCGCCGAGCACGAACGCGTGGGATTCCAGGCGCTCCTGCAACTCGATGCCCGCCAGCGGGCCGCCGGGGTAATCCACTTCCGGGGTAATGCCGACGACGATGCCGGAGTTGGCATTGCGTTCGTTGCGTGAGTACTGGCTCATACCGTTGGTCACGACGCGATTCGGCTCGGAGGTCGCGGCCACCACGGTGCCGCCCGGGCACATGCAGAAACTGTAGACCGAGCGGCCATTCTTGGCGTGGTGCACCAGCTTGTAGTCAGCGGCACCGAGTTTCGGGTGCCCGGCGTACTTGCCCAGGCGCGCGTTGTCGATCAGCGATTGCGGGTGTTCGATACGGAAACCCACCGAAAACGGCTTGGCTTCCATGTACACGCCACGACCGTGGAGCATGCGGAAGGTGTCCCGCGCGCTGTGGCCCAAGGCCAGGATCACATGCCTGGAGTGGAGGCGTTCGCCGCTGGCCAGTTCGACGCCGACCAGTTGGCCGTCCTCGATGAGCACGTCGGTAACCCGCTGCTGGAAACGCACCTCGCCGCCCAGGGCGCGAATTTCCTCACGCATGTTTTCCACTACGCCTGTCAGGCGGAACGTACCGATATGGGGCTTGCTAACGTAGAGGATTTCTTCCGGCGCACCGGCCTTGACGAACTCGTGCAAGACCTTGCGGCCGAGGAATTTCGGATCCTTGATCTGGCTGTAGAGCTTGCCATCGGAGAATGTCCCCGCGCCGCCTTCGCCGAATTGCACGTTGGATTCGGGGTTGAGCACGCTTTTGCGCCACAGGCCCCAGGTGTCCTTGGTGCGCTGGCGCACTTCCGGGCCGCGTTCGAGGATGATCGGCTTGAAGCCCATCTGCGCCAGCAGCAGAGCGGCGAAGATCCCGCAGGGACCGAAGCCGACCACGATCGGCCGTTCACTCAGTTCGCTTGGAGCCTGGCCCACTGCTTTGTAGCTGACGTCGGGCGCTTCGTTGATGTTGCGGTCATCGGCGAACTTGCGCAGCAGGCCGGCTTCGTCGCGCACCGTCAGGTCGATGGTGTAGATGAAGCACAGCTCGGAAGACTTCTTGCGTGCGTCGTAGCTGCGCTTGAACAAGGTGAAGTCGAGGAGTTCATCGCTGGCGATGCCCAGGCGCTGCAGGATGGCAGCGCGCAGGTCTTCTTCGGGATGGTCGAGCGGCAGCTTGAGTTCGGTGATTCGTAACATGGCGGGGTCCGGTTCGCGGGGCGCACAACTGCGCCAGGGCGTTCTTCAAACCAGCGATTATAAGCTGCAATCCCTCGCCGCAGTGAATCAGTCGTCGCGAGCGCCACCGAAATAGGCGCAGCCGCGCTGAACCTGGCCGTTGACCCGCACTTCGGCGCTCATGTGCTGGACACTGCCGGTGACGCTGTCGATGCAGCGCTGGGGCGCGACCCAGAGTTCGACCTTCTGGCCGTTGGCTTCGGTGCTGAGGTTGAAGCGGCCGTCCCCCAGTTGTTCCTCCAGGTAGGGCACCGCCAGGGCCGGCTGGCCTTCACGTTCGAGCACCAGGCCCTTGCCGTTGGCCTTCAGGTCCCATTGCGGACCATGCCCGGAGGCACGCAGGACCAGCCGCTTGAAATTGCCGTCGTCGCACGCGCTGCCCGAGCGTTCGAGGCGATACAACTGCTCCAGGTCCAACTGGCTGTCGGCCCCCGCCGTGGCGCTGGACACAATGCGACCTCGCACATCGGCAAACAGCTTGCCCTGGTTGTCGGCCAGGCTCGCGGCCTGTTGCAGCACGCTGGTGCCGCCGCTGTCGTTGACGATATAGCGGCGCTGTTCCTGGCAGGGCTGGAACACCAGTTTGCCATCGGCGGCCGTCAGTTCGCCTTGCATGCGCGTTTGCCCGGCGTGGGAAACGCTTTGGCGTGGCGCGTCGAGCAACTGGCAGCCGGCGAACAGCGGCAGGAGGGCGATAAACAGCAGGGAGCGGGCGGCACGCATCATTGGGTCTCCAGACAGGTGCCGCCACGTTACTCAGACTGATCCCGCATCACAAGCAGGAGCGTAGGCAAGATGCTGTTTAGCCCACGTGAAAGGTCTGACCGGTTTGTAGGCCTTCGACGCTTTTGGAGTAGGCCAATGCCACGTCGACGGCGGGCACTGGCTTGTATCCGCGAAAGTACGGGGCGTACTTGTCCATCGCCTCCAGCAGCACGTTCGGGCTCACCGAATTGACTCTCAAGCCCCTTGGCAACTCGATGGCCGCCGCGCGGACAAAACTGTCCAGGGCCCCGTTGACCAAGGCCGCCGACGCGCCGCTCTTGATCGGGTCGTGGCTGAGCACCCCGGTGGTGAAGGTGAAAGAGGCGCCGTCGTTGGCGAATTCGCGGCCGATGAGCAGCAGGTTGACCTGGCCCATCAGCTTGTCTTTCAAGCCCAGGGCGAAGCTTTCTTCGCTCATGTCGCCCAAGGGCGCGAAGGTGACATTGCCGGCGGCGCAGACCAGGGCATCGAAGCGCCCGGTCTTTTCGAACAGGGCGCGGATCGAGGCGCTGTCGCTGATGTCCACTTGCAACTCGCCGCTGTTGCGGCCGATGCGAATGATGTCGTGGCGCGGCGACAGTTCGTGGTCGATGGCCGAACCGATGGTGCCGTTGGCGCCGATCAACAGGATTTTCATGGGCTGTTCCTCTATGGATGGGAAGAGGTTGCAGTCTAGAAGGGTTCCTTTTGTTGATAATCGTGCTAATAGGCAACCTTTGGTTTTCAATTGGAAACAATCCAATGAGCGAGATGGATGACCTGGCGGCGTTTGCCGTATTGATGGAGGCCGGCAGCTTTACTCTGGCGGCGCAACAGTTGGGCTGTAGCAAGGGCCAGTTGTCCAAGCGCATCAGCCTGTTGGAAAGCCGCTTCAGCGTGGTGCTGCTGCAACGCACCACCCGGCGCCTGAGCCTCACGGCGGCGGGGGCGGCGTTGTTGCCCCAGGCCCAGGCGCTGCTGGTGCAGGTGGAAAAGGCGCGTCAGGCATTGGCCCGATTGAAGGACGACGTGGCCGGGCCGGTGCGTATGACAGTTCCGGTGTCGTTGGGCGAAACCTTTTTTGAGGGTTTGCTGGTGGAGTTCGCTCACACGTATCCCCATGTGCAGATTGAACTGGAACTCAGCAACGGCTACCGCGACCTGGCCCGCGAAGGCTTCGACCTGGCGATCCGCTCGGACGCCGCCATCGACGAGCGACTGGTGGCTCGGCCGTTGTTGGCGTGGCACGAAATGACCTGCGCCAGCCCGGCTTATCTCGACCGTCATGGCGAACCGGACACGCCCCAGGCCCTGGCGGAGCACCGCTGCCTGCTCAACAGCCATTACAGCGGCCGGGAGGAATGGTTGTACCACCAGCAGCACGAACTGCTGCGGGTCCGGGTGTCGGGGCCGTTCGCCAGCAACCACTACAGCCTGTTGAAAAAAGCCGCCCTGGCCGGTGCCGGAATCGCCCGGCTGCCGTCGTACCTGTTGCACGAAGAATTGGCTGACGGGCGCTTGCGACGGATCCTGAGCGGTTTTCAGACTCGGCGCATGCCGATGTACTTGGTGCATCCCTATCAAGGTGGCCTGCCCAAGCGGACGCAGGTGCTGGCCGACTATCTGATCGACTGGTTCAAGCGCAGCGGTGAAGCGTTGGACCGTCTCCAGGGATAGCGCCACACAGGCCCTGGTGGGAAGGCGCCTGCTCGCGAAAACAGTGGATCAGTCGCCAGTGCTGTTTTTGACACCGCGCTTCTGTGAGCAGGCTCGCTCCCACACAGCGACCCAGTGGTCAATTGACAGTTTGCCGGGCCCGCGTGCCATCAAGTAGAGCAGCACGGCGGCCCAGGTGCCATGGGTCGGATAGGCATCCGGGTAGACGAAGGTCTGGATGGTCAGGGTCATGCCCAGCAGCGCCAGCGCCGAGAAACGCGTGGCAAGCCCCAGCAGGATCAGCACGGGGAAAAAGTGCTCGGCGAATGCCGCCAGGTGAGCCGCGACCTCTGCCGACAACAACGGCACAGGGTATTCACTCTTGAACAGTGGAACGGTCGAGTCGGCCAGGTGCGGCCAACCGAGCTGGAAGGTGCCGTCGATCAGGTCGATGGCCAGCCCTTCAACCTTGGTCTGCCCGGATTTCCAGAACACCGCGGCAATGGAGAACCGCGCAATGAAGGCGATCAGGCTGTGTGGAATCTGTTCCAACAGGGCGATAGCGCGTGTGACGAGCGTGTTCATGGCAAGACCTTGTCGTGATGCAAGCAAGTGATGGCGTGGTGGTTGATCAGCAGCGCCAGGGTGTGGCCCGGGTCGGCGTCCGGCGCAAAGGCCCACGCCTGGTCCAACGACAGGCCGTTTTGCAGGTGCTGGATGAAGGTGTATGTCGCGTGGTCGATAGCGAACACTTCGACGTCGAGCCCATTGCGCAGGACCAGGGCTTGTTGTGCCTGGCCCGGATCGATGCCGGCGAGTGTCTCCCCGGCCTGATGAGCGGCCCAGATCGCCACGACCGCGAAGGCTGAGGCGAGCAGGTGCACGGACGGATGAAGCATCACGCGCAGCGTGCCCAGCGAGGGCGGGGCGGCGAGTGCCGCGGCCAGGAGCCCAAGGTCCGCGGCCTGGGCGTCAGCGGCGTGGTAGGCCAGTGTGCGCAGTCGTTCCAGCCGGGCCACATCCGCCAGGTACGGCACGGAGGACGCCGGTTCGAAACGCTCGATGAAATCCGCCAGGCCGGCGCCGTAGCGATTCATCAGTGGGCTGTCGGGTGCGCAGGCTTGCGCGTGAACGCCCGCCATGGCCTGGAAGAACTCATCGCCAACCAATTGCCGAACCACCGGGTAGCCGTCCGCCAATGCGTTGATCAATGAGCCCAGGACGTTGTTGCGATACACCGCGAAGCGGCTCGCCGGGTCGGCGCCGTTGGCGCAGCACAAACCGGGTGGGCACGCCTGCCGGGGGTCGAGCAGGGCGGCGGCGAATGTGGCCTGGCTGCTCATATCAGCCTCCGCGCGCCGTGCAGCAGTTCGTCGGCCTGGCGGGCTTCCTCCTGCAAGACGCTGAAGGCCGGTACTTGGTTATCTCGCTCGATCAGGGTTGCCACCGGACCGATGCGCTTCAGCACTTGCCGATACAACGCCCAGACCGCCAGGTCGATGGGGGCGCCATGGTCGTCGATCAGTAAACGGTCACCCAGGCTGTCGGCATCTTCGGCAAACCCGGCCAGGTGTATCTCGCCCACGGCGTGCAGCGGCAAGGCATCGAGATAAGCCAGGGGATCGCGCTGGTGGTTGACGCAGGACACGTAGAGGTTGTTGACGTCCAGTAGCAGGCCGCAACCGGTGCGGCGGATGACATCGCCGAGGAAGTCGGGCTCGTCAATGGTCGAGCGTTCGAATGCCAGGTAGGTCGCCGGGTTTTCCAGCAACATCGGGCGCTTGAGGGTTTCCTGCACGTGTTCGATGTGGTCGCAGACGCGGTCCAGCGTTTGCGCGTCGTAGGCCAGGGGCAGCAGGTCGTTGAGAAACACCGGGCCATGGCTCGACCAGGCCAGGTGTTCGGAAAAGGCTTGGGGTTGATAGCGTTCGATCAGTTCGGCGAGGCGCTTGAGGTGCACCTCATCCAGCTTGCCCTCGGTGCCGATGGACAGGCCGACGCCGTGCAGCGACAGCGGATAGTGTTCGCGGATCAAACCCAGGTAATGATGAAACGGGCCGCCGGCCACCATGTAGTTTTCGGCGTGGACTTCAAAGAAACCGATATCGGGCCTTGAACCGAGCACTGCTTGGAAGTGCCCGGTCTTGAGCCCCAGCCCGGCACGGGGCGGGAGCTCGACTCGGGCTGCCTGGGCGCCGGGGACAGCAGGTTTGCAAGACGTGGTCATGATAGACACTCAGGCAGCCAGGGGATCAGGACTTGGCTTTGAAGGCTTCGAGCTGGCCGAAACCGGTCGGCGACGTTTTGCTTTCGGTGGTCATGCAAGTGCCTTTCGGGACGAGTTTCCAGGCGTTGCCCTGGTAGTCCATCTTGGCGGTGCCGGCACAGGTCGTGCCCGCCCCGGCGGCGCAGTTGTTTTGCCCTTTCATGGCGACGCCAAAGCATTTTTCCATGTTGTCGTGAGCGGCGTGGGCGGTCGATACGGCGGCGATGCTCAGCGCGGAACCCAGGGCCAGGACCAGGGCGGAAGCGGACAGGGTGCGGGTGGTAGCGGACATGATGTTCTCCAGTTCTTCTTGGGAAATGAACCGGCGTGAGCGCCGGTCTGCTGAACTAGAGACGGGATGTGGGGAAGTGTTACAGCAAGTGCTTGAATTTTTTCCCAGCGGGAGCAAGCGCCCTCGCCACGGAGCGGTGCAGGTGTGCAAAAAAAAACGGCCCGAAGGCCGTTTTCTGTTGGCTGCAACCGTTAACCGCCCAGGTACGCCTCGCGCACTTTCGGGTCGGTCAGCAAGGCTTCACCGCTGCCTTGCATCACTACGCGACCGTTTTCCAGCACGTAGGCCCGGTCGGCGATCTTCAGGGCCTGGTTGGCGTTCTGCTCCACCAGGAACACCGTCACGCCATCCTTGCGCAGCTGTTCGATGATGTCGAAGATCTGCTGGATGATGATCGGCGCCAACCCCAGGGACGGCTCGTCGAGCAGCAGCAGCTTGGGCTTGCTCATCAGCGCACGGCCGATGGCGAGCATTTGCTGTTCGCCGCCGGACATGGTGCCGCCGCGTTGGGTAAAACGCTCTTTCAGGCGTGGGAAAAGGTGCAGGACCTTGTCCATCTGTTCCTGATAGTCGCCCTTGTCGGTGAAGAACCCGCCCATGGCGAGGTTTTCTTCCACGGTCAGTCGGGCAAACACCCGACGACCTTCCGGCACCACCGCGATGCTCTTGCGCATGATCTGCGAAGAGTCCTGGCCCACCAGTTCCTCGCCCATGTAGCGGATGCTGCCGCTGCGGGCCTGGGGCGAACCGCAGAGGGTCATCAGCAGCGTGGACTTGCCGGCGCCGTTGGCACCGATCAGCGTCACGATTTCGCCCTGGCGGACGTCGACGTTGACACTGTGCAGGGCCTGGATCTTGCCGTAGAAGGTGGAAACGTTTTCGAACTGCAGCATTTACGCTTCCCCCAGGTAGGCTTTGATCACTTCAGGATTGTCGCGGATCTGGTCCGGCGTGCCGTCGGCCAGGGGCGTGCCCTGGTTGATCACCACGATGTGGTCGGAAATGCTCATGACCAGTTTCATGTCGTGCTCGATCAGCAGCACCGTGACGTTGTGCTCCTCGCGCAGCACGCTGATCAGTGCCTTCAGGTCTTCGGTTTCCTTGGGGTTCAGGCCGGCGGCCGGTTCGTCGAGCATGAGGATCCGCGGACGGGTCATCATGCAGCGGGCGATTTCCAGGCGCCGTTGCTGACCGTAGGCCAGGGTGCCGGCGGTCCGGTTGGCGAACTCCTTGAGGTTGACCTTCTCCAGCCAGTACTCGGCGTATTCCATGGCCTCGCGTTCGCTCTTGCGGAACGACGGGGTCTTGAACAGGCCGGCAAAGAAGTTGGTGTTCAGGTGACGGTGCTGGGCGATCAGCAGGTTCTCGATCGCCGTCATGTCCTTGAACAACCGCACGTTCTGGAAGGTGCGCACCACGCCCTTGAGGGCGATCTTGTGCCCCGGCAGGCCCTGGATCGGCTCGCCGTCCAGCAGGATGCTACCGCCGGTTGGCTGGTAGAAGCCGGTCAGGCAATTGAACACCGTGGTCTTGCCCGCGCCGTTCGGCCCGATCAAGGCAACCACCTGTTTCTCTTTCACGGTCAGGGCCACGCCATTGACCGCCAGCAAGCCGCCGAAGCGCATGCTCAAATTTTCAACCTTGAGGATCTCGCGGCTCATTTGCGCAGCTCCATGTGAGGGCGTTGCATAGGCAGCAGACCTTGGGGACGCCAGATCATCATCAGCACCATCAGGGCGCCGAACATCAACATGCGGTATTCGCTGAATTCACGCATCATTTCAGGCAACAGGATCATCACCACGGCGGCCAGGATCACCCCCAACTGCGAGCCCATCCCGCCCAGCACCACGATGGCGAGGATGATCGCCGACTCGATGAAGGTGAAGGACTCCGGCGTCACCAGGCCCTGGCGGGCGGCGAAGAAGCTGCCGGCGAAACCGGCGAAGGCGGCGCCCAGGGTGAAGGCCGAGAGCTTGATCACGGTCGGGTTGAGCCCCAGCGCGCGGCAGGCGATCTCGTCTTCGCGCAGCGCTTCCCACGCACGGCCGATCGGCATGCGCAGCAGGCGGTTGATCACGAACAGCGCGGCCAGGGCCAGCAACAGGGCAACGAGGTAGAGGAAGATGACCTTGTTGATCGAGTTGTATTCCAGGCCGAAGTATTCGTGGAACGTCTGCAGGCCTTCGGCGGCCTTGCGCTCGAAGGTCAGGCCGAAGAACGTCGGCTTCTCGATGTTGCTGATGCCGTTCGGACCACCGGTGATGTCGGTCAGGTTGCGCAGGAACAGACGGATGATCTCGCCGAAGCCCAGGGTCACGATGGCCAGGTAGTCACCCCGCAGGCGCAGCACGGGGAAGCCCAGCAGGAAACCGAAGGTGGCGGCCATCATCCCGGCGATCGGCAGGCAGATCCAGAAGCTCAGGCCGAAGTAATGGGACAGCAGCGCATAGCTGTAGGCCCCGACGGCGTAGAAGCCCACGTAGCCCAGGTCCAGCAGGCCGGCCAGGCCCACCACGATGTTCAGGCCGAGGCCGAGCATCACGTAGATCAGGATCAACGTGGCGATGTCCACCGCGCCGCGCGAACCGAAGAACGGCCACACCAGCGCGCCGACGATCAGGGCCAGGATGATCCAACGCTGGGTGGTCGGCAGGGTCAGGAAGTGGCTGGCCTTGGCCGGGATCACCGGCAGGCCGGGCGAGGACTTCCAGGCCGCGCTGATCTGGGTGCTGAACAGCACGCGCAGGAACATCAACAGCGAGCACGCGGCGATGGTCATCAGGATGGCCGGGCTGGTGCCGTGCACTTCCAGGTTGATGCCGACGATGGTCAGTTTGAGACCGAGTACCGGGTAGGCCACGGCCCAGACCAGCAGGGCGCTGAAAAGCGCCGATTTGAGATGCCTAGTCATACTTTTTCAACCTCCGGACGGCCCAGGATGCCGGTCGGCCGGAATAACAGGACCAGAACCAACAAGCCGAACGCCACGACGTCCTTGTACTGGTCGCCGAAGATATCGGCGCCAAAGGCTTCCGCTACGCCCAGCACCAACCCGCCGAGCATGGCGCCGGGGATGCTGCCGATACCACCCAGCACCGCGGCGGTGAAGGCCTTGAGGCCGACGAGGAAACCGGCGTTGGGGTTGATCACGCCGTATTGCATGCTCAACAGCACCGCGGCGACGGCCGCCAGGGCCGCACCGATGACGAAGGTCAGGGCGATGATGTTGTTGGTGTTGATGCCCAGCAGGTTGGCCATCTTGATGTCTTCGGCACAGGCGCGGCAGGCGCGGCCCAGGCGGGAGCGGGAGATGAACAGCGTGAGGCCGAGCATGGCGAGCAGGGTCACCACGAACACCACGATTTGCATGTACGAAATCAGCACTTCATGTGCGCCACCTGGCCCGATGGCGAAGTTGCCCGGAATCAGGTTGGGAATGGATTTGTCCTTGGAGTCTTGCGAAAGCAGAACCGTGTTCTGCAGGAAGATCGACATGCCGATGGCGGAAATCAGCGGGATCAGACGGTTGCTGCCGCGCAAGGGGCGGTAGGCGATCCGTTCGATGCTGTAGCCATAGGAACTGGTGACCACGATGCTCGCGATGAAAGCCGCGGTCATCAACAGCGGGACACTGTCGAGTCCCATCATGCTCAGCCCGGCGATGGCGATGAACGCCACGTAGGAGCCGATCATGTACACCTCGCCGTGGGCGAAGTTGATCATTCCAATGATGCCGTAGACCATCGTATAGCCGATGGCGATCAGGGCATACGTGCTGCCAACGGTCAGGCCGTTAACCAGCTGCTGGAAGAAGTGATAGATGTCAGGCATTACAGCGCTCCTAAAAACCTGATACGCATTTCACTGGTGGAGTCATTTTCCCGCCCGGCCCCGTGGATCTGCATCCACTTCGAGCACGAGGTTGGCCAGCGAACCGCTGATGACGGTTTTGAGATTTTCAGGTGGGGAGACTGGCGGATCACGCCAGCGCGGCCCAATACATTCAAAACAAAGCCCACGGCACGCCGTGGGCTTTATTGGCAGTCAGTCAGGCCAGGCCTTACTGAGGCGAAACTTCGGTTTTAGGCTTGCCGAAGTGCCACTCGTAGACCACGAACTTGAAGTCCTTCAGGTCGCCCTTGGCGTCGAAGCTCAGGTCGCCGGTTGGGGTCTTGAAGGTGCCGGCGTGGATGGCTTCGGCCACTTTGGTCGGGTCTTCGCTCTTGGTTTCGGTGATGGCTTGGGCAATCACCTGGACGGCGGAGTAGGACGGGAACACGAACGGACCGCTCGGGTCTTCCTTCTTGGCCTTGAAGGCGTCAGCCAGGGCGATGTTGGCCGGATCCTGGTCGAAGGACTTCGGCAGGGTCACCAGCAGGCCTTCGGAGGATTCCTTGGCAATCTGCGAGATGGAGTCGTTGCCCACGCCTTCCGGGCCCATGAACTTGGCCTTCAGGCCCTTTTCCTCGGACTGACGCAGGATCAGGCCCAGCTCCGGGTGGTAGCCGCCGTAGTAGACGAAGTCGACGTTGGCTTGCTTGAGCTTGGCGATCATCGAGGAGAAGTCTTTGTCGCCGGCGTTCACGCCTTCGAAGACGGCCACTTTCACGCCTTTCTTCTCGAGGGTCGATTTCACCGCGCTGGCGATGCCTTCACCGTACTGCTGCTTGTCGTGCAGGACCGCAACGACCTTCGGCTTGACGTGGTCGGCGATGTAGTTGCCGGCCGCCGGGCCCTGGGCGCTGTCCAGGCCGATGGTGCGGAAGATCATCTTGTAGCCGCGAGCGGTGATGTCCGGGCTGGTGGCCGCCGGAGTGATCATGATCACGCCTTCGTCTTCGTAGATGTCCGAAGCCGGCTGGGTGGAGCTGGAGCACAGGTGGCCGACCACGAACTTGACGCCGTCGTTGACGACCTTGTTCGCAACGGCAACCGCTTGTTTTGGATCGCAGGCATCATCGTATTCAACGGCGACGAGTTGCTTGCCGTTCACGCCGCCCTTGGCGTTGATCTGCTCGATGGCCATCTTGGAGCCACTGAACTGCATGTCGCCGTATTGGGCTACAGGGCCGGTTTTCGGGCCGGCGATGCCGATCTTGATGGTGTCTGCGGCGAACGAATGGCTGGCCACCCCGGCCAGAACCATAGCGGCAAACAGTTTGGAAATCTGCTTAGTAGCCTTAGTCATAGTGCTCCACTCATGCTGTTGTAGTTTTTATAGTCCTGGCGCCGTAGCAGCAGAACCGGGTCAGATATCTTGGATATCCTCGCGGAAAATGCCCCCGGCAACTGTACCGGTACAGTGTAGAGCGCCGATTGTTGGCAAGGGAAGCTGGCGCTTGGGGGCAAATCCGGAGGGTGTCGCTTTATTGAAAGAAAAAGACAGAATAGCGGCGGGGTTTCTCCGGTCAAATCGGCATTCCCTGGCACCTGCTGCACTTTTCAATCGGCCCTCCATTTACTACCGGGTTTTTCTGCCGGACCACCGACGTTATCATTCGCGCCGATTTCTTTTCCGGACAGGCCCATGAACCAAGAACCTAGCACCCTCTATGCCAAGCTGCTCGGTGAAACCGCATCCATCACCTGGAAGGAGCTGGAACCGTTCTTCGCCAAGGGTGCCCTATTATGGGTCGACCCGGCACTGGATTTGATCGCCGCCGCCGAAGCCGTGGCCCAGGACGAAGGCGAGAAAGTCTCCGCCTGGTTGGCCGGCGAGCAGCTCGCGAAACTGTCTGAAACGCGGGCGCTGGATTTTCTGGAGCGTGATCCGCAGCTCTGGGCGGTGGTGGTTTCGCCTTGGATCCTGATCCAGGAAAGGGCGTCGAAGTGATCGATGCACCATCTTGGGTCGCTGCGCGCGCGGTACAAAAGTGTGTAGGTGAGTAGCGTGATGGCATCCTGCCGTGGTGAAACGCCACAGGGCAGGGTGACGTATACGTAACGGGAACAGTTTATTGAGCAGCCTTAGGGCTGCTTAATTGTTTCTGGATGTTGTTCAGGTGCAGGATTCAGGACCGCTATCGCGAGCAAGCTCGCTCCCACAGTGGGTCTGTGTACACAGAACCCTGTGGGAGCGAGCTTGCTCGCGATTGGAGGCAACACGGTGCTGCGCCGGACTCAGTAAGTCCTGCCTGTATGGTTGTTAAGGGAAATAACCTTGGTCTTGCCGATCCGGTGGCGGTAGATCTCGCGCAGGTACTTGATGGCCTTTTTCACGCAGTCGCGTGACAGGCGGATGTCATTGATCGAGACGAACTTCTCCTTGTCGTTGATCAGCTCGCGGTATTTCTTCTCGTACATCGGCTTGATGGCGTACCAGTTGGTGTCGAGGATCTTCGCCGGGTTTTCGAACTCGTTGAGCAGGTCGTCGATGCGTTCTTCGTCGAAGTCTTCGTTGATGATGAAGTCCAGGATCGAGTTGTCCAGGGTGTCGTCGAAGCGGTACGGCGTGCGGGCGAAGCAGCGCTTGATGAACGCCACGATCAGGGTCAGGAAGTCATCCGACAGGCACGGGCTCTTGGCGATCAGGGTGGTCAGCGACAGGTTGGCCGAGGCGCCGATCACCAGCGCGTAACGCTTGAGCGTGGTGTTGGGGAACAGGCTGTTGAGGTGGGTCTTGAGCCGGTTCAGGTCCATGTAGGACAGCTTGTAGTCCTTGGGCAAGGACACGATCGACACCACCGACGAGCAGTTCTTGAAGAAGTGCAGGTCATGCAGGGCCGCGGCGTCGTAGCCGGAGTTCTTGTACTGCTCCAACGACGCCCGGTAGCGCTTGGATTCGATCGGCAACAGGCTGATGCCTTCGATGGCCTGGGTGACCTTGTTGAAGTGCGGCAGGTCGATGGAGCGGAAGAACAGGTCGTCGATGTTCAGGCGTGGCGGCTCTTTCTCGAACACCTTGAACTTGTCACCGCTCGGCGCCGGGGTTTCCGGGACCACCGATTCGGCGTAGGCAATGGCCACCGGGCCGGCCAGGCTCATGAACAGGTCGTTGGCGTCCAGGCGAATGGTTTCGCCGATGTCGATGCCGGCCCGACGGAAATAGTTCTGGTCGTAATCGGTGGTGACCGCCTGGGCGGTCAGGATGTTGAAGATCTGCTGGGAGATGTACTGGTTGGCGTGTTTCTCCATGGCGTTGACATCGATGTTCTGGATGTTGCCGTCGTCGCTTTCCTCGGCATAACGCATGATGTCGTTGGAGATCAGCATCATCGCGTTCCATGGGCGGATCCGGCCCATGACGCTGGCTTCGCTGCTGTCTTCATTGGCGAAGTTGTATGAAAAATCCCATTCTTCCGAGAGGTATTTGCACAGCAGCCGCCCGGCGTTGATGTGCAGCGCCTCGGACATTTCACTGCGGTGGTCGGAAATGTTCGGCAGCACGCAGATGCCGCTGGTGAAGATCGGCTCGAAGACGAATGAGTGGCCGCTCTTGCTGTCGTGTTCGTCCATCGGCTTGGTGTCGAACGTCTTGTTCATGTACGAGTACTGCTGGGCCAGGCCGAACTCCGAGGCCATGCCCGAACCGGTGCCACCACCGGCACTGAAGATCGAGAAATACAGGCGCGATTGGTTGGCCTTGATGCCGCAGCTGTCGATCAGGTACGAGTGGATCATTTTCCAGTCGGGGCTGGAGAAACGCTGGGTGTCCTTGTTCAGGATGATCTTGGCCAGGTACTGGCCCAGGATCGGCGCGTTACCGGCGCCGCCGGCGTGGACCTCCGACAAGTCCATGATTTTCATCTTGCTGTAGTCACGCAAAAAGCCGCTCTTTTCGCCCTTGCGTGAGAAGCGGATGCGCCCGGCGATGTCCTTGTCCAGGTCGCCGAGCATGACCAGCGGTTCCACCAGGAACACCGGCTTGCTGGCCTTGCCGGTGCCCAGGCGCAGGTTGTGACGGATCCACTGCGCGGGGCTGTAGCCCTTGTCGTAGTGCTTGTCTTCGGCGTTGAACTCGTTGAGGTAGAACTTGCGCGCGTTGTAAACCAGCTCCGCCACGTCCAGGGCGATGTTGGAGCCGCAGCGGCCCAGGCCGATCAGGCACACCGACGGGAATTCCTGCTGGTTGCGGTCGTATTCGTCATCCACCAGGTGCGGTGGGCGCGGGAACACGGTGTCGCGCAGGCCGTCGAGGTTGTCGAGGATGCGGTCGGTATTGGTCTCGGTGAAGTACAGGTACTGCTGGGTCGACAAGGGGCGTGAGGCGCTCGACACCGTCGACGTTTCAAAGCCGTTGGCGGCCGGGCCCAGGGTCAGATCGGATACCGCAGTGGCTGTTTTTTTGGAAGTCATTGTGCGCCGTACGCCTGAACTGGTGGGTTGGACGACCGCTGTCATCGAACCATAGCGGATGAAAGAAGCTTCATGATGGATCGGCCACCGGGACATGATCTTTAATCGAGAACCGGCAAAATGATGGCAATTGTTACGGTATGTTGACCGCCATCAAGAAAGGCCTTGGCCGCCATGGTCGGGTATCAGCCTGGCGAATGATCGCAGACATCCCGCACGCCGCTGTCTAGATTGCAAATTCAGGGCTCGGATGCTCGCCGTTGCCCAAAAACAATAAGAGACGGACCCATGCAGAACTCGACCCAAGCGGCGAATGCCTGGCGCATTCTGTTCCTGCTGTTCCTCGCCAACCTGTTCAACTTCTTCGACCGCACCATCCCGGCGATCATCATCGAGCCGATCCGCATGGAGTGGAGCCTCAGCGACTTCCAGATCGGCATCATCGGCACCGCCTTCACCATCGTCTACGCCATTGCCGGGCTGCCGCTGGGGCGCATGGCCGACACCGGCTCGCGCAGCAAACTGATGGGCTGGGGCCTGGCCACCTGGAGCGCGCTGACGGCGGTCAATGGCCTGGTGGGCAGTTTCTGGGCATTTCTGGTGGTGCGCATGGGCATCGGCATCGGCGAGGCCAGTTACGCGCCGGCGGCCAACTCGCTGATCGGCGACCTGTTCCCGGCCCATCGCCGGGCGCGAGCCATGGGCATCTTCATGCTGGGCCTGCCGATCGGGTTGCTGCTGGCCTTCTTCACCATCGGCGCGATGGTCAAGGCGTTCGACAGCTGGCGCGCGCCGTTCTTCATCGCGGCCGTGCCGGGGCTGGTGCTGGCGGTGTTCATGTTCTTCATCAAGGAACCCAAGCGCGGCGCGGCGGAAACCGTGCAGGTGTCCCAGGACAAGATCGACCGGCCGATCCGCCGGGTCCTGGCCATTCCGACGTTCCTGTGGCTGGTGCTGGCGGGGCTGTGCTTCAACTTCGCCACCTACGCCTGCAACTCCTTCCTGGTGCCGATGCTGCAACGCTATTTCCAGTTGTCGCTGCCTGATGCGGCGGTGGCCACCGGGATCATGGTCGGTGTGACGGGGCTGTTCGGGCTGACCCTGGGCGGCTGGGTCGCCGACAAGATCCATCAGCGGGTGGCCAGTGGTCGCCTGCTGTTCGCGGCGTTCAGCCTGGTCATCTCGACGGTCACCACCGCCTGGGCCTTGCACGCCGGGCGGATCGAAATCGGCGTGTTCGTCGCGGTGTTCAGTGTCGGCTGGCTGTTTGCCTATAACTTCTACACCTGCGTGTACACGGCGATCCAGGACGTGGTCGAGCCGCGCTTGCGGGCCACGGCGATGGCGCTGTTCTTTGCCGGGCTGTACCTGCTCGGTGGCGGGCTGGGGCCGGTGGTGGTGGGCGGGCTGTCGGACTACTTCGCCCGCACCGCCATGGCGGCGGCCGGCGCCCCGCAGATGACCGAAGCCTTCAAGGCCATCGGCTTGCACGACGCGATGTACCTGATTCCGGTGGCCCTGTTTATGACCATGGTGTTCCTGTTCCTGGCCTCGCGCTGTTTCGTGCGCGATGCCAAGCGGATGAAGGATGGCATGAGTGCGGTGGTGGAGCCGATGGGCGCAGCGGCGACAGCATAAGGCACACAAGAAGCAGCCTTGCACAATTTCCCTGTGGCGAGGGAGCTTGCTCCAGCTGGGCCGGGCTGGCGCTCCAGCGCGAAGCCGCCCCAATGCTGGGTCGGCTGACCCAATTTTTAGGTCTGCTGCGCAGCCCAGCGGGAGCAAGCTCCCTCGCCACAGGTGGCTGCGTTAACCAGAGGTTTGGTATTTACCGCACTTTCTCATCCCGCCCACGCAACAAATGGTTCGGCATCGCGGCGGCGGCCGCCAAACCCAGCAGCGACACCGCCGCGCTGATCAGCAACAGGTGCCGGAACGTCGCCTGCAGTTCCTGGCGCAGGGCGCCCTGTGCCTCACCCGGCGCGGCGTTCAGGCCGTCCAGCAGCACGTTGCCGGAGTGCCCTTCGCCGATCAGCGAGGTCCCGGCGAATTGGGCGAAGCTGGAGTCCTGCAGCAGGGCCAGTAGCAACGCCGACATCAAGGCTACGCCCACCGCCCCGCCAAGGGAGCGGAACAGGTTGGTGGTGCTGGTGGCGACCCCGATGTCCTGTTGCTGCACCGAGTTCTGCGAGCCCACCAGGGACGTGGGAAATTGCATCCCCGAGGCGATGCCGCTGAGCAGCATGAACAGGCTGCTCAGCCAGAAGGCGCCGGGGGGCGTGAAGGCCATGCCGAGGATGGCAAAGGGGAAGAGCAGGGCGCCGCTTAAGATCATCGGTTTGTAGCGCCCTGTCACCGAGGTCCGGCGCCCGGCGCAATAGGCGCCGATCGGCAGCCCCATGGCCAGGGGCAACAGGTGCAGCGCCGCGCTGTCGGCGCCGGCGCCGGTCACGCTCTGGAAGCGCAGCGGCACCAGCACCGTCAAGGAAATCGCCTGGAAGCTGGTGAAGAACACCGTGCACCAGCACAGCACCGCGCTGCGGTTGGCAAACAGGTGCATCGGCAGCAGCGGTTCCCGGGCCCGGCGCTCGTGCCAGACGAAAATCCCCAGGCCCACCACCGCGCAACCGAGCAAGCCCAGTACGTCGCGGCTGTACCAGGCGTAACCCTGGCCGATCTGGGTAATGCCCAGCAGCAGGGCCGTCAGGCCGATGATCAGCAACACCGTGCCCAGGTAGTCGATGATCGGCGTGCGCTGCGGCACCGGCAGCCCGACCAGGGTGCGCCGGGCCACCCACCAGGCCGCCAGGCCCAGCGGCAGGTTGATCAGGAACACCCAGCGCCACGACAGGTATTCGGTCATGTAGCCGCCCAGCACCGGCCCGGCCACGCTGGCTACGGCGTACATGCTGCTGAAGTAACCCTGGTAGCGGCCGCGCTCGCGGGGCGGGATGATGTCGCCGATGATCGCCTGGCTCACGGAGATCATGCCGCCGGCGCCGATGCCTTGGACAATCCGCGCCATCACCAATTGCTCCATGTCCTGGGCCAGGCCGCAGAACAGCGAAGCCAGGGTGAACAGGCCCATGCCGAACAGCATCAGCGGCCGTCGCCCGTAGAGGTCGCCGAGCTTGCCGTAGATCGGCACCGCCACGGTCATGGCGACCATGTAGCCGGAGATCACCCAGGCCAGCAGGCTGACGTCCTTGAATTGCGCAGAGATGGCCGGCATCGACACGGCGACGATGGTCTGGTCCAGGGCGCTGAGGAAAATCGCCAGCATCAGCGCGACCAGGATGCTGCGGATGGCCGGCTTCTGGGCTTGCGGGGTGTTGAGCTGGGTCACGGCAAAACCTGCGGGCGTCACGCCGGTAGGGCGAAGGGACGGAGTCCGCAGTTTATGTCGATAGCCGGCTATTCGATAGCCTCATAAGGAAGTCCGACGTAATTTTCCGCGATGGTTTTTCGACCGGCCTCGGAGTCGACGAAATACTCCAGTTCCGCTTCGCTGATGCGCTGGTTGAAGGCGTCATCGTCGAAACGGTGCAGCATCGAGGTCATCCACCAGGAGAACCGTTCGGCTTTCCAGATCCGGCGCAGGCAGATGGCGGAATAGCGTTCGAGCAAGTCCACGCGGCCGTCGCGATAGACCTTGAGCAGGATGTTGAACAGTGTGCTGACGTCGCTGGCCGCCAGGTTCAGGCCCTTGGCCCCGGTGGGTGGGACGATGTGCGCGGCATCGCCCACCAGGAACAGGCGGCCGTACTGCATGGGTTCGACAACGAAGCTGCGCAGCGGCGCGATGCTTTTCTCGATGGACGGGCCGGTCACCAGGGCCTCGGCCAGGTCGGCGGGAAGACGGTTCTTCAGTTCGGCCCAGAAGCGCGCGTCCGGCCAGTCGGCCAGTGGTTCTTCAGCCGGCACTTGCAGGTAGTAACGGCTGCGGGTCTTGGAACGCATGCTGCACAGGGCGAAACCGTGGGGGTGGCGGGCGTAGACCAGTTCGTCGTGCACCGGCGGGGTGTCGGCCAGCACGCCGAGCCAGCCGAACGGGTAGACCCGCTCGAACACCTTCAGTGTGTCCGCCGGGATCGACTGTCGCGCCACGCCATGGAAGCCGTCGCAGCCCGCCACGTAGTCGCAGTCCAGGCGCCAGGTTTGCCCGTCGCACTCGAACGTCACGTAGGGCTGGTCGGTCTGCAGGTCGTGGGGCTGGGCGTTGCCGGCCTGATAGAACGTCCGGGCGCCGGCGGCTTCGCGGGCGGCCATCAGGTCGCGGGTCACTTCGGTCTGGCCGTAGATCATGACGTTTTTGCCGCCGGTCAGCGCCTTGAGATCGATGTGCACCCGACGCTCGTTGAGCGCCAGCTCGAAACCGTCGTGGGGCAGGCCTTCGGCGTCCATGCGCTGACTGACGCCGGCCTGGCGGAGCAGGTCGACCATGCCTTGTTCCAGCACACCGGCGCGGATGCGGCCCAGTACGTAGTCCGGGGCCTGGCGTTCGACGATGACGGTGTCGATCCCGGCGTTGTGCAACAACTGGCCGAGCAGCAGGCCAGAGGGGCCGGCACCGATAATCGCAACTTGGGTCTTGAGGGTTTTCATTGTTGTTATGACTCGCACGAAGTACGCGGCCAGGGTCCGCGTTAATTGTTATGGACCTGAGTGCCTGCATTTTTCGCTTGCGGAGCTGTCAGTTGAAGGGGAAAACTGAGCCGATACCTGTTCTTTCTGCCAATTGGTGCGATTATCGCCCGCAACCCCAGGCCCGGATCCGCGTTATGAAAAAACCTGAGCTGCCTTCGATCCCGGTGTTCAAGCTCTATGGCGAGAGCCAGGATTGGCCCACACCGGACCTGCTGCACTGTGAAACCATTTCCAAGCGCAGCAGCGAGCATCAATGGGAAATCAAGCCCCACCGGCATGCTGACCTGTGCCAGTTGCTGTTTGTGTTCAAGGGGCGGGCGGAGCTGGAAATCGAAGGCCAGCGCACGCAACTCGATGAGCCGACGGTGCAGATCCTGCCGCCGTTGTCGGTGCATGGGTTCCGGTTTTCCGAGGATGTGGACGGCTACGTGGTGACCCTGGCGGCGCCACTGGTGACGCATCTGCAATCGCAGCTGGGGCATTCGGTCAACGTGCTGGCCCAGGCCGAAAGCTACCCGGCCGGTGAGAACGCCGATTACCTGAACAGCCTGTTCAGTGCCTTGCAGAGCGAGTACATGGGCCACCAACCGGCCCGGGAAATGCTGATGCACGCGCTGGTCAGCGTGATCATGGTCTGGGTCAGCCGCCAGGTCATGCAGCGCCGCACCCAGACCCAGCGCCCGCAACGGGCCCGGGAATACCTCAACGGGTTTATCCAGTTGGTGGAAGAAACCTATCGCCAGCACGTCAAGGTCGAAGACCTGGCCCATCGCCTGGGCATATCGGTGTCGCACCTCAACGGCACCTGCCGCGAGCTGGCGGGTCAGCCGGCGTTGCAGATCATGCATGAGCGGCAGTTGCTGGAAGCCAAGCGACTGCTGACCTATACCGGCATGACGATCTACGAGATTTCCGAGATGCTCGGGTTTTCCGATCCGACCAACTTCACCCGTCTGTTCCGCCGCCGCGTCGGCATCTCGCCCAAGGCGTTCCGGGACCGGCTCAAGACCGATCAGCAGGACGACTGAAACGCCTCAGCGCAGGGCGTTCAGGGAGCCGTTATGGGGGATGCAGCGTTCCAGGTTGCAGCTGGCGAATTCGCGGGGCAGTTGCCTGGCCTGTTCCACCCGGTAGGCTGCCGTGCCATACAGCGCAAGCGTGGCGGCGCAGGTGACGAATATGACGAAGCGTCTTCTTGTTTTGATGTTCATGGCGATGACCTCTGAACGAATACCCGGGGGTACTGTTTCAAGCATAGGTCAGCGCGGGTGAGTTGCCAGTGGGGCGGGCGTGGCAATTGTCCCGACATTCAGAACACTGATACCGCCAATGTGAGAGCGGGCTTGCTTGCGAAAGCGGTGTGTCAGCCGACATCACCGTTGACTGAATACGACGCTTTCGCGAGCAAGCCCGCTCCCACCGGGTGATGGGGGGCGGGTGGATCAGGTTACGCCAGGTGTTCCGGCTTCATCGGGTCTCCCGGTTTCACATCCAGCTGCTTGCGTACGTCTTCGAACATGTCGTCGTAGTACTTGTGCAAGGGGCCGATGTTGGCGCTCTTGGGCAGGCCGTGTTTCTGCGCGATGCGCGTGGCGGGACGGGCGAAGTCGAAGGCCTGGTCCTTGGCCAGGAAAAACGTCTCGTCCACGGGCTTGTCCTCGATGGTGCCGTGCAGCCGGAACGACATGCCCTGGCCTTCCGTGGGGTCCTGGGCAAGCTCGTAGTCGATGCACAGATCGTAGCTGTGGTCATCCTTGTTCAGCGCGTGGCGCTCCATGTGCAGGTGACCGGGTCGGAACAGGGCCATGAGCGACTCTCCTGGAAAAAGGCGTAGAAGTAAGGCAGACCCCGGATCTGCCCCGGGAGTTTCCGATTATCGATAAGTAATGCCGGTTGTCGCGGTGCTGATGCGAGTACCGGCGGTGCCTTGGACGATAGCATCGATGTCCGAAAGCGACCCGATCACCGCGACCTTGCCGGTATTGCGCGCAAATTCGCAGGCGGCCTGCACCTTGGGGCCCATGGATCCGGCGGCGAAGTCGAGTGTTTCCAGGGCGTCGGGGTGGGCACTGGCGATGGCCTTGCAGGTCGGCTTGCCGAAATCGATGAAGGCGGCGTTGACGTCGGTGGCGATCACCAGCAGGTCGCTCTCCAGTTGTTCGGCCAGCAGCGCCGAGCACAGGTCCTTGTCGATGACCGCTTCAACGCCCTGCAGCTTGCCATCGGCGTCGTACATCGTCGGGATGCCGCCACCGCCGGCGCAGATCACGATACTGCCTTTTTCCAGCAGCCACTTGATCGGACGGATTTCAAAGATTCGCTTGGGCCTGGGGCTGGCGACCACCCGACGAACCCTGTCGCCGTCCGGGGCGATGGCCCAGCCTTTTTCAGCGGCCAATGCCTGCGCCTCCTGCTGGCTGTAGACCGGTCCGATGGGCTTGGTGGGGTGTTGGAAGGCCGGGTCGTCGGCGTCCACTTCCACTTGGGTCAGCAGCGTGGCGAAGGGGACGTCGGCGTCCAGCAGGTTGCCCAGTTCCTGCTCGATGATGTAGCCGATCATGCCTTCGGTCTCGGCACCCAACACGTCCAGCGGGTACGGGGTGACCGAGGGGTAGGCGGCCGCTTGCAACGACAGCAGGCCGACCTGCGGGCCGTTGCCGTGGGCGATCACCAGTTGGTTGCCGGGGTGGATCCTGGCGATCTGTTCAGTCGCGGTGCGGATGTTGCCGCGTTGGTTGTCGGCGGTCATGGGTTCCCCCCTACGCAGGAGGGCGTTACCGCCCAGGGCAACGACGATTCGCATGGTGCTGTCCTTTACAAAAAGTGGAACGAACAACGCAAGGGCCCCTTGTGGGAGCGGGTTTGCTCGCCAAAGCGATGTCACAGACAACATGGATGTTGGCTGACAGGCCGCCTTCGCGAGCAAGCCCGCTCACAGGGCCTTACAGGTCTGCCAGCGTCGACACCAAAATGGCCTTGATGGTGTGCATGCGGTTTTCCGCTTGCTCGAAGGCGATGCATGCCGGCGATTCGAACACGTCGTCGGTGACTTCGATGCCGTTGGCCAGGTGCGGGTACTGCTCGGCGATCTGTTTGCCGATCTTGGTGTCGCTGTTATGGAACGCCGGCAGGCAATGCATGAAGCGGGTGCGCGGGTTACCGGTGGCTTTCATCAGGTCAGCGTTGACCTGGTAAGGCAGCAACAGTTCGATTCGCTCGGCCCAGGCTTCGACCGGCTCGCCCATGGAGACCCAGACATCGGTGTGGATGAAGTCCACGCCCTTGACCGCCGCCTTCGGGTCCGCAGTGAGGGTAATGCGCGCGCCGCTTTCCTCGGCGTACTGATGGCAGCGCTGCACCAGGTCGTCGTGGGGCCACAGGGCCTTGGGCGCGCAGATGCGCACGTCCATGCCCAGTTTGGCGCCGATCAGCAGCAACGAGTTGCCCATGTTGTTACGGGCATCGCCCAGGTACGCATAGCTGATCTCATGGATCGGTTTGTCGGCGTGCTCACGCATGGTCAGCACATCGGCAATCATCTGCGTCGGGTGGTATTCATCGGTCAGGCCGTTGAACACCGGCACGCCGGCGAACTTCGCCAGTTCCTCGACGATCTCCTGCTTGAAGCCACGGTACTCGATGGCATCGTACATGCGCCCGAGCACCCGGGCGGTGTCCTTCATGCTCTCCTTGTGGCCGATCTGCGAGGAGTTGGGGTCGATGTAGGTGACATTGGCGCCCTGGTCGTAGGCCGCCACTTCGAACGCGCAACGGGTGCGCGTCGACGTTTTCTCGAAGATCAGCGCGATGTTGTTGCCCTTGAGGTGCTGCTGCTCGGTGCCGGTGTACTTGGCTCGCTTGAGGTCCCGGGACAGGTCCAGCAAGTAACGCAGTTCACGGGGTGTGTGGTGCTCGAGGCTGAGCAGGTTACGGTTGTGGGTGTTGAACGCCATGGTGCATCTCCTTGGGTTTCAGCGGGCCCTGGCACGTATTCGGTCAGCCAGGGCGCGGGCACGAAGGTCAGTAGTCGATCGGGTCGCGAATGATCGGGCAGGTCATGCAATGGCCGCCGCCGCGGCCTCGGCCCAGCTCGCTGGCGCTGATGGTGATGACTTCCACCCCGGCCTTGCGCAGCAGCGTGTTGGTGTAGGTGTTGCGGTCGTAGCCGATCACCACGCCCGGTTCCAGGGCCACCACGTTGTTGCCGTCGTCCCACTGTTCGCGTTCGGCGGCAAAGCTGTTGCCGCCGGTTTCCACCACGCGCAGGGCCGGGAGCTTGAGGGCGGCCGCCACCGTGTCGAGGAAACTGCCTTGCTCGCGGCGCACGTCGATGCCGCCGGGTTTGCTCTCGTCGGGGCGCAGGGAGAAGGCCACGATCTGGCTAACCACCTCTGGGAAAACGGTCACCAGGTCGCGGTCGCAGAAACTGAACACGGTGTCCAGGTGCATGGCGGCCCGGGACTTCGGCAAGCCGGCAACGATGACCCGTTCCACGGCCTTGTGCTTGAACAGGTTCAGCGCCAGTTGGCCGATGGCTTGGCGTGATGAGCGCTCGCCCATGCCGATCAGTACCACGCCGTTGCCAATCGGCATCACGTCACCGCCTTCGAGGGTGGCGCTGCCATGGTCCTGGTCGGGGTCGCCGTACCAGACCTGGAAGTCGGCGTGGGTGAACGCGGGATGGAACTTGTAAATGGCGCTGGCCAGCAGGGTTTCCTGGCGACGCGCCGGCCAGTACATCGGGTTCAGGGTCACGCCGCCGTAGATCCAGCAGGTGGTGTCGCGGGTGAACTGGGTGTTGGGCAACGGCGGCAGGATGAAGCTGGAGTGCCCGAGGAAATCACGAAACATCTGCAGGGTCTTGCCGCCGAAGCTGTCGGGCAAGTCATCGGCCGAGACGCCGCCGATGAGGTATTCGGCGGTCCGGCGCGGTTCCAGGCTGCGCAACCACGAACCGACTTCATTCACCAGACCCAGGCCCACCGAGTTGGCGGTGATCTTGCGTTGCAGGATCCAGTCCAGGGCTTCGGGAATGGCGACGACGTCGGTCAGCAGGTTGTGCATTTCCAGCACATCGATGCCCCGCTCGCGCATCTTGGTGACGAAGTCGAAATGGTCGCGCTTGGCCTGGTTGACCCACAGCACGTCATCGAACAGCAGTTCATCGCAGTTGTTCGGAGTCAGCCGCTGATGGGCCAGGCCTGGGGAACACACCATGACTTTGCGCAATCTCCCGGCTTCGGAATGAACGCCGTACTGCATTTTTTCCGTGGTCATTACACATCCTCCCATTAAAACGTTCAGCGATCACAAGGTCAGAAAGCCGGCGTAAAGCCCGTAGGCCGCCACCAGGGCGCCTGCGACCACAGCGGTGAAAATCAGCTTCTCGACCGCGGTGAAAACCGCTTGGCCGACTTCGTGCCTGGCCTTGGCGAACAGCACCGCGCCCGGGGCGTAGAGCAAGGCGGAAAGCAGCAGGTACTTGATGCCGCCGGCGTACAGCAGCCACACCGCGTAGACCAGGGCGACGGCGGCGATGAACAGGTCCTTGCGGCGCTCGGCGAGGGCGTTCTGATAGGTCTCGCCGCGCACCGCCAGCAGCAGCGCATAGGCCACCGACCACAGGTAGGGCACCAGGATCATCGAGGTGGCGAGGTAGATCAGCGACAGGTAGGTACTGGCCGAGAACAGGGTGACGACCAGAAACAGCTGGACCATGGCGTTGGTCAGCCACAGGGCATTGGCCGGTACGTGGTTGGCATTCTCGCGCCGCAGGAAGGCCGGCATGGTGTGGTCCTTGGCGGCGGCGAACAGGATCTCGGCGCACAGCAGCACCCAGGACAACAGGGCACCGAGCAGCGAAATGATCAGGCCGACGCTGATCAGCACCGCGCCCCAGTGGCCCACGACGTGCTCCAGCACCGCCGCCATGGACGGGTTCTGCAGCTTCGCCAGCTCCGGCTGGGTCATGATCCCCAGGGACAGCACGTTCACCAGGACCAGGAGCAGCAGTACGGTGATGAAGCCGATCACCGTGGCCTTGCCCACGTCCGAGCGTCGTTCGGCGCGGGCGGAAAAAATGCTCGCCCCTTCGATGCCGATGAACACCCACACGGTGACCAGCATCATGCTGCGCACCTGGTTCATCACGCTGCCCAGTTGCGGGTTCTTCGCGCCCCAGATGTCGCTGGTGAAAATGTCGAGCCTGAAGGCGAAGACGGCGATCAGCACGAACAAGGCCAGCGGCACGACCTTGGCAACCGTGGTGACCAGGTTGATGAAGGCGGCCTCCTTGATGCCGCGCAGCACCAGAAAATGCACGGCCCACAGCAGCACCGACGCGCCGACCACCGCGGCAACCGTGTTGCCCTCACCAAACATCGGGAAGAAGTAACCCAAGGTGCTGAACAGCAAGACGAAGTAGCCGACGTTGCCCAGCCAGGCGCTGATCCAGTAGCCCCAGGCCGATGAGAAACCCATGTAGTCGCCGAACCCGGCCTTGGCGTAGGCGTACACGCCGCCGTCCAGGTCGGGCTTGCGGTTGGCCAGGGTCTGGAACACGAAGGCGAGGGTCAGCATGCCCACCGCGGTGATCGCCCAGCCAATCAGGACGGCGCCGACGTCGGCGCTGGCGGCCATGTTCTGGGGCAAGGAAAAAATCCCCCCGCCGATCATCGAGCCCACTACCAGCGCGACCAACGCACCCAAACGAAGTTTTCCGGGGGTATCAGACATTGCATGACTCCGAGGCAGCCGAGGAGAGTCACAGCGTATGTCGATTCAACGCGTCGATAGCTGACCCAGGTCAGGGGGCGAGGCTGCTTACCATTGCGCTCGATGGGCGCCGAGGTTCGTCGCCGCGAGCGTCCACTGCCAGGGCGTGCCGGTGATCTTCAGCGGCACCTGCAACCGTTGCGCCGGTCCCCATGGCGTCTGCTCGACCAGCATGCCCAGGTCGTCTGCGTCCTCGGGCCGTAGCGCGGCCGAGTCCCCCGCGCCGCGCTCGATCAGCAGTTTGGCGGTCCGCGCCAGAGACAGGCGTGCCGAGCCGCCTTGTCCGTTTGCCAGGCGCCGGGCCAACAGCACCACGGCGCTGGCAGCCATCAGGTAGCCCGTGCCATGGTCCAGTGCCTGGACGGGCAGCGGCGTCGGGGTGTCGGCCTGTTTCCAGGCCATGCCGGCCGCGGCGATGCCAGTGCTCATCTGCACCAGGCTGTCGAAGCCGCGCCGGTTCTGCCACGGGCCGCTCCAACCGTAGGCGTTGAGGCTGACATCGATCAGGCCCGGGGCGATCCTGTGCCGTTGCTCGGCGCCGTAGCCGAGGCGTTCAAGGGCGTCGGCGCGGTAGCCGTGGAGCAGAATGTCGGTGTTTTCAAGCAAGGCTTCGAACACCGCGCGGTCGTCGGGCTGGTGCAGGTCCAGACGCGCGCAGCGTTTGCCCAGGGTGACCTCCGGCACGACGCCGGGCTCGTCCCAGGTCGGAGGGTCGATGCGCAAGACATCGGCGCCGAGGCCGGCGAGGAAGCGGCTGGCCACGGGACCGGCCAGCACGCGGGTCAGGTCCAGCACCTTGAGGCCGGCCAGTGGCTGGGCCACGGAACCCGGCCAGGGCCTGGGGGACACACCGCTGGTGTGGGCGAACTGCACCAGCGGCTCGGCGTTCACTGCCAGGCCTTGGGGATGCGCTTGCCAGGCCGGCCACGAACGCATCTCGGCGGCGCAGCCACCGGCGTCGACGACGGCCTGTTCGAGTTCGGTCTTGCTCCAGCGGGCTACCTGGGCGGCCATGGCGGCGCGATCAGCGCAGGGCCCGAGGACTTTTTCCGCTGCCTGTCGATGATGCGGCGCATTGGTGTGCAGGCGGATCCAGCCGTCGGCCGTGGCATAGTCGCCAGCCACCGGGTCCCACATTGGCGGCACGCTCCAGCCGGTGGGGCGCAGGGACGTGGAAAACCAGAAGGAGGCCAGGCGACGGTCGACTTCAAGCGGCGGCAGGCGTCCGGTTTGCCGGTGGATGAGTTCGGCGATGGCCTGGCCGGCTGCGGCGAGGCTGGCGCTGGCCAGTTCGGTGACCGCGAATGCCGAAGGCAGGGCGCCTTCGCCCGTGAAGGCGATGGGCGTCGTGGGCAAGCCGAGGGAAGCTTGGACGGTTGTGAGCAGGTCAGTCATCGTGGGCCCTCCGGAATGAGAGGACGAGCATAGATCAAATGGGTTTATTCGGGGGGCAGGGCTGTCGAGGGGCGCGCTTGCGCCCTCGCCACCGGGCGCGACCAGATCCACAGGTTGCCCAGGCCCATGCCGACGAGGGCCAGGTAGACCGGCCAGCCGTGGTCGAGCATCACCAGCATCAAGCCGGCGCAGAGCAGCATGCTGGCCGTGGCGGCGACCTTGGCCCGGCGCGGGATGACCTTGCCGTTGCGCCAGTTGTGCAACATCGGCCCGAACAGCCGGTGCTGCTCCAACCAGGCGCTCAGGCGCGGCGAACTGCGGGTCGCGGCCCAGGCAGCGAGCAGGATGAATTCGGTCGTCGGCAGGCCGGGCACGACGATGGCGATCAGGCCGATGGCCAGGCTGGTGTAGGCGAGCAGGCCGAAGAGCAGTTGGGCGAGTCTTGAAGGGCGGTTCATAACTTTCTTTCAGGCATACACTTTCCCTTGTGGGAGCAAGTCCGCTCCCACAGATAGACGGCGTGAGTCAGGCCGGTTCAGTGGCGTAAGCCTGCTCCAGCAACACCGTAAACCGATTGAACGCATTCAGCGCGCCTTTATCCGCCTCGGCTTCCTGCTCTGGGGTGAAGACCAGGTTGTCGAGGGTGCGGGTGAAGGTTTTCCAGCCTTCGGCCCGCCCGCCGGCCGGTTCGGCCAGGTGCCGGGCGCCGAAGGTTTCGCTCAGGCCCAGGCCCACGGCGCGCTTGATCAGGAAGGCGGCGCCGAGCTTGGAGCCTTCGGAGACGAACAGCCAGCCGAGGGCCTCGGCCTGGGTCGGTTTGTGCACCGCGCCGGCCACCGGCGCCGGTACTTCGGTGGCCAGGTCCGCCAGGTCGGCCCGCGCGGCCTCGGCCCGGCAGCGGGCGGGCAGGTCGGGGATCAGGCGGGCCAACGCGGCATCGTTGTACAAAGCCACCAGTTCCGACTGGAACAGGTATTGGGCGACGACGAAGCGGGCATAGCTGGCCGTGGTTTCGAACGGTGCGTGCGCCTTGACCAGGGCGTCGAGCCTGGCGTGGGGTTCGTGGGTGATCTGGTTGAGGCGCTGGGCGCGGGAAGTGGGGCGTTGGGTGTTCATGAGTAGGCCTTCCTGTTAAACGGGTCGCTGTGGTGGCGAGGGAGCTTGCTCCCGCTCGGTCGCGCAGCGACCGTGAAATTGCGGGGCCGCTGCGCAGCCCAGCGGGAGCAAGCTCCCTCGCCACAAGGGTGAATCCATGCCGCAGTGATCGAATCAGATATCCCAGATCAGGTTCACCGCGAAATTGCGTCCGGGCGCGGTCAGGCGGTCGAGGTTAGCGGGGCTCAATACCGCCGCTTCGCCGACGCTGTCGTAGCCGCGTACGTCATCCCATAGCCAGTATTTCTTGTCGGTGAGGTTGTAGAGGCCGCCGCTGACGGTGATGTCCTGGGTCACTTTGTAGAAACCGCTCAGGTCGAGGAGGCCGAAACCCGGGGTCTTGAACTGGCTGCTCACGCCATCGGGCGAGTTGAAGTTGCTGTCGTCGACACGGTCTTTTTTCTTGACCAGGGTCCAACTGAGCAAGGTGCCGTAGTGGTCCTGCTCATAGCCGAGGCCGAACACGCCGGTCAGTGGATTGACGCTGTTGAGCGGCTGGCCGGTGTCGTTGTTGCGACCGTAGGCATACGCCACCGAGCCCTGGGTATACAGGCCCTTCGGCGCGCCCAGGACATCCAGGTCCAGGCGTCCCTTGATCTCCGCGCCCTTGATCGTGGCGTGCTTGATGTTGTTGCTCTGGAAGGTCAACTGGTCGGCGCCGGGGGTGATGGCGTCTTCGTTGATGAAGTCGCGGTACTTGTTGTAGAACACCGCCACGTCGAACGAGCCTGAGTCGAAGCGGCCACGCAGGCCGGTCTCGTAGCTCTGGCTTTTTTCCGGCTCCAGGTTGGGGTTGGGCTCCACGCTGTAGCCAACGCCCGCGTTGTCGAAGCGACCGTACAAGGCCTTGGCGGTTGGGGTGCGGAAACCTTCGGCGTACTGGCCGTAGCCGGTGTACTGGTCGCTGAAGGCATAGGTCAGGCCGAACTTGGGCGAGACGCGGTGCCAGGTCTTCTCACTGTCGCTGACGGTGCCGGCGCCGGTCGGGTCGGCGGTGTTCAGGAAGGCCTGGGTGACGTGCGGCTTGAGCTGGGTGTAGTCGTAGCGCAGCCCCGGGGTGAAGGTCCACTGGTTCCAACTGATCTGGTCCTGGGCGAACACGCTGTAGGTGTTGATGGTCGGGTCCGGGAAGTCACTGGCCTTGGCCAGTACATCCGCTGCGCTGATGGCGCCCACGGCGGTGCAGCCGCGGCCCACGGCCAGGCACACGCCATTGCCGCTGCGCGAGCCGGTGACCTTCTGTTGCTTGAGCGTGGTGCCGTAGGTCAGGGCGTGGTCGGTGTCGGCGAGGCTGAAGGCCTTGTCCAGTTGCGCGTCGAAGACCCACTGCTTTTCTTCGTAGAGGGTGTCGCGGGTGCGCAGCACCTGGCGGGTGATCGGGAAATAGAACTCCTCGGTGCTCTCGTTCGTCTTGGCGACCTGATGGTTCAGGCTCCACTTCATGTGGTCGGCCAGCAGGCTGTCGAGGGCGAAGCTGTGTTCCAGGCCGAAACGCTCGCGGGTGATGGTGTCGTTGCCGGTGCGCCACTGGTACATGCCGCCCGGCAGCAAAGTGACGGGAATGGCCGGCCCGCCGTTGGAGTAAGGGCCGCCGTAGGCGCTTTTCAGGTCGGTGTCGCGATCGTCCTTGTACTTCTCGTAGACCAGGCCCAGGCGCGCATCATCGTCGTAGTTCCAGCCGAGCTTGGCGAGCACGTTGCTGGCGCGCACGTCTTCCGGGTTGGCGGCGGTGCGGTCCAGACCGGTGCCGTTGTGGCTGCCGTAGGATTCGGTTTCGTGGCCGTCGCGCTGGCTGTAGTGCAACAGGCCGTCGAAGGCTGCGCTGCGCCCGGCGACGGTGGCGGACTTGAGCCAACTGTCGTCGGCGGAGCTGTAGCCGGTCTTCAGGCGCGCGCCGACGTCCTGGCCCGGCTTGATGATGTCGTCCGGGTCCAGGGTGAAGTAGCTGACGGCGCCGCCAATGGCATTGCTGCCATACAGCACCGAGGCCGGGCCGCGGAGGATTTCCACGCGCTTGACGATTTCCGGGTCGAGGTAGTTGCGCTGGGTCTTGGCGTAGGGACCGTTGAAGAAACCGTCGGGTATGGCCACGCCGTCGACCTGGGTCAGGATCCGGTTGCCGTCGATGCCGCGGATGTTGTAGCCGCTGATGCCGCCGCGCTGGCCGGCACCGCCCACCGAAACGCCCGGCTCGTAGCGCGCCAGGTCCTTAATGGTGTTGACGTTGCCGCGATCCAGTGCCTCGCGGTCGTGGACGGTGACGGTGCTCGGCACGCCGGTGATGTCCTGTTCCTGGCGAGTGGCGCTGATGGTCACCTGTGGCAGGTTCATCGCGCTGGCGGTGCTGCGTTTTTCCAGGACGATGCTGTGGTCGCCCAGTTTGCGATAGCTCAGGTTGGTCCCCAGCAACAGTCGCTCCAGGGCTTTTTCCGCGGGCAGCGAGCCGTTCACCCCCGGTGAGGCGACACCGTCGGCCAGTTCCGCCGGCAGGCCGACCTGCCAGCCCGTGACGGCGGTGAAGGCGTTCAGGGCCGAGACCAGTGGTTGCCGGGCGATGGCGAACGTGTAGTCGCCCATGTTCCGTGCAGGTGCTTGTGCAGCAGTGGCCGCGAAGGCGGCCGGCACCGTGCCGGCCACCAGGAGGGCGGCGGTCAACAGCGACAGCGTGCAAGAAGGGGCGAGGAACCGGCAAGTAAGGCGAGAGGACATCGATAGCGCTCCGTGTCGCATCTGTTATAGGTGCAGATCCGCATGGCTGGATGCGAATCAATTGCATTGGCTATAACGAGACGAACCAGCGAAGCCTATCGAGTAAAAATAATTCTCATTTAGTTGAAAATCACCAGCGCCGGGAATTCCTGCAGGCGCGCCGAGGTGATGTGGGCCAGGGAACGAACCACATCCAGCGGTTGATCGAGGCGGTAGTTACCTGTCACCGCGACGCCGGCCAGGCGATCATTGGTGTTGATGATCCAACCAGGGTAATAGCGTTGCAGTTCGGCCAGTACCTGGCCCAATGGCCGGTTCTCGAACACCAGCCGGCCCTGGACCCAGGCCAGGTCGGTGGCGCTGTCGAGCCGGGATGGGCGGTCGAAGCCGTTGGGACCGATGCGGATGCTTTCCCCGGCCGACAGCCGTACGTGGCTGTCGTTGCGACTGGCCCGCAGGTCGACGTCGCCACGCTGCACCTGAACCTGGGCCACGCCGTCGAGGTAGCGCACCGCGAACGTGGTGTCGCTGACGCTGGCCGTAACCGGGCCGGCGTCGATTTCCAGCGGCAGGTTGCGGTTGGCCGGCACCTCGAAAAACGCCTCGCCCTTGTACAGGCGGGCCACGTGCCGCTGCTCGTTGAACGTGCTGGAGAACGCCGAATCGGTGTTGAGCAGCACCTTGGAACCGTCCTCCAGTTGCAGGCGCTGGCGCTCACCGACCACGGTCAGGTGGTCGGCCTGCCAATGCAGGGGCAAGTCGCTGAAGTTGAACAGACCCAGGAACAGCACGGCAGCGGTGGCCAAGGGTTTCCAATGGCTGCGCAGGCGCGACAGCGGCGTGACCTTGGGCGGGGCCTGGCGCTGGCGGGCATTCTCCAGCTGACGGGCGCTCTCCATCACCTGCGGGCCGTTCCAGATCGCCTGGGCCCGGGCGAATGCCTGGCCGTGGCGCGGATCGGCCGCCAGCCAGGCCTGGAACTGCCGGGTCTGCTCGTCGCTGGGGTTGTCCAGCAGGATCAGCCAGTCCAGCGCCTGCTCCATGGCGTGGGCGGTGTCCTGCGTCGAAGCGGGTTGAGGGTCGGTCACGGTGATTCCTCGAATTGAGCGGCAAGTTGCAAGCCAGAGCACAGCTTGCCGCTTGCCGCTTGAGTCTTATAGCTGCAGCTGTCCCACACAGATCGCCATGATCAGCTTCAGTTCCTTTTGCACCGTGCTCGACGACACGCCCAGTTGCCCGGCAATGTCCTGATAACTGTGCCCGTGCAGGCGGCTGAGGATGAAGATCCGCTGCTGGCGTGGGCTCAGCGCTTGCAGGCTGACATTGAGGCGTTCGAGCATCTGCCCGGCATGGACGGCGTCCTCGGCGCTGCCTTGGGGCGCGACCACGTTGTGGACCACCTCCAGGGGGACGTCGTCCAGCACGGTGCGCGACTGCACGCGGCGGGCGCGCAGGTGATCCCGCGCCAGGTTGCGGGCGGTCTGGAAAACAAACGGTTCAAGGTGCTCGACCGGCCGCTCGGCCAGCGCGCGGGAGACGCGCAGGTAGGTTTCCTGGAGCAGGTCTTCGGCGGTGCTGGGGTTGTTGACCATGCGCTCGAGGGTGCGCAGCAGCGGCATGCGCTGGGCGAGAAAGACGTGATGAAAGCGCGATTGACTCACGGTAGGGCCCGATCCGGTTCGAGTAGATGATAATGATTGTCATCTGCATGATGGGTCAAGCCTTGATTCATTCTGGCTGTTTTACAACCTTGTGGGAGCGGGCTTGCTCGCGAAAGCGGTGTGTCAGTTGGTTGAAGTCTGACTGATCCGCCGCCTTCGCGAGCAAGCCCGCTCCCACAGGAACTCAACTGCCGTTTCCAATCACTCCGCGTTGCACAACGCCAGGCAGTTATCGAGCATGCGGTTGGAGAAGCCCCATTCGTTGTCATACCAGGCCAGTACCTTGAGCAGCTTGCCGCTGACCTTGGTGTGGTTGGCGTCGAAGATTGACGACAGCGGGTTATGGTTGAAGTCGCTGGAGACCAGCGGCAGGCTGTTGTAGCCGAGGATCCTGGAATGCTGGCTGGCCTGGCGCAGCAGGTCGTTGACTTCTTCGGCCGAGGCTTCGCGCTTGAGCTGCACGGTGAGGTCCACCAGGGACACGTTGATCACCGGCACGCGCACGGCCATGCCGGTCAGCTTGCCGGCCAGTTCCGGCAACACCAGACCAACCGCTTCGGCGGCGCCGGTCTTGCTCGGGATCATGTTCTGGGTGGCCGAGCGGGCGCGGTACGGGTCGGTGTGGTAGACGTCGGTCAGGTTCTGGTCGTTGGTGTAGGCGTGGATGGTGGTCATCAGGCCACTTTCGATGCCCAGCTCGCGGTGCAGCACCTGGGCTACCGGGGCCAGGCAGTTGGTGGTGCACGACGCGTTGGAAATGATCTGGTGCGACTGGCGCAGGATGTCGTGGTTCACGCCATACACCACGGTGGCGTCGGCACCCTTGGCCGGGGCCGAGATGATCACCTTGCGGGCGCCGGCGCTGAGGTGGGCGGCGGCCTTGGCACGGTCGGTGAACAGGCCGGTGCATTCGAACACCACGTCGATCTTCTCGGCGGCCCACGGCAGTTCGGCCGGGTTGCGGATGGCACTGACCGAGATGCGGTCGCCATTGACCGTCAGGCTTTCATGATCGTGCTGTACATCGGCATCGAATGTGCCGTGGACGGTGTCGTACTTGAGCAGATGAGCGTTGATCGCACTGTCGCCCAGGTCGTTGATGGCGACGATCTGCAAGTCGCGACGATAGCCTTGGGTATACAGTGCACGGAGGACGTTGCGGCCGATGCGGCCAAAACCATTGATTGCGATTCGAAGAGTCATTAACTGCGCCGCCGTCGATTTGTTGTTGGAATTACAAGATTATTCGCATAAAAATAGAAAACAAGCCTTTTTAGTGGCAATATTTTGTTTTATCTACAACGAGTGACCTGAATCAACTGGTCCGAATGGTCAACAATCCCCCTGGCGCCCATTGCGTCGCGGGCTTTTGACCAGCATAGACAATCAGGTCGCCACACCCGTTAGCCTGGAGTTCTACACATGCATCCCCGCGTTCTTGAGGTCACCGAACGGCTTATCGCCCGCAGCCGCGCCACGCGTCAGGCTTACCTTGCATTGATCCGCGGTGCAGCCAGCGACGGTCCGATGCGCGGCAAATTGCAGTGCGCCAACTTCGCCCACGGCGTGGCCGGTTGCGGCACGGAAGACAAGCACCACCTGCGGATGATGAATGCCGCCAACATCGCCATCGTGTCGTCCTATAACGACATGCTCTCGGCCCACCAGCCCTATGAAACCTTTCCGCAACAGATCAAGCAGGCGCTGCGCGAGATCGGCTCGGTCGGCCAGTTCGCCGGGGGCACGCCGGCGATGTGCGACGGCGTGACCCAAGGCGAGGCCGGGATGGAACTGAGCCTGCCGAGCCGCGAGGTGATCGCGTTGTCCACGGCGGTGGCGCTGTCGCACAACATGTTCGACGGCGCGCTGATGCTGGGCATCTGCGACAAGATCGTGCCGGGCCTGATGATGGGCGCGCTGCGCTTCGGTCATTTGCCGATGATCTTCGTGCCTGGCGGGCCGATGGTCTCGGGCATTTCCAACAAGGAAAAAGCCGACGTGCGCCAGCGCTATGCCGAAGGCAAGGCGAGCCGCGAAGAGCTGCTGGAATCGGAGATGAAGTCCTACCACAGCCCGGGCACCTGCACTTTCTACGGCACCGCCAACACCAACCAGCTGCTGATGGAAGTGATGGGCCTGCACCTGCCGGGCGCTTCGTTCGTCAACCCGAACACGCCACTGCGCGACGCCCTGACCCGCGAAGCGGCGTTCCAGGTCACGCGCATGACCAAGCAAAGCGGCAACTTCATGCCCATCGGCGAAATCGTCGACGAGCGCTCGCTGGTCAACTCCATCGTCGCCCTGCATGCCACCGGCGGCTCGACCAACCACACCTTGCACATGCCGGCCATCGCCATGGCGGCGGGCATCCAGCTGACCTGGCAGGACATGGCCGACCTCTCCGAGGTGGTACCGACCCTCAGCCACGTCTACCCGAACGGCAAGGCCGACATCAACCACTTCCAGGCGGCGGGCGGCATGTCGTTCCTGATCCGCGAACTGCTCGAAGCCGGCCTGCTCCACGAGAACGTCAACACCGTGCTCGGCCACGGCCTGAGCCGCTACACCCAGGAGCCGTTCCTCGAAGACGGCAAACTGGTGTGGCGCGACGGCCCGATCGAAAGTCTCGACGAAAACATCCTGCGCCCGGTGGCCCGCGCGTTCTCGCCGGAAGGCGGGTTGCGGGTCATGGAGGGCAATCTGGGCCGTGGCGTGATGAAAGTCTCGGCGGTGGCCCTGGAAAACCAGATCGTCGAAGCGCCGGCCATGGTGTTCCAGGACCAGCAGGACCTGGCGGACGCGTTCAAGGCCGGTTTGCTGGAGAAGGATTTCGTCGCGGTGATGCGCTTCCAGGGGCCGCGTTCCAACGGCATGCCGGAACTGCACAAGATGACCCCGTACCTCGGCTCGCTGCAGGACCGCGGCTTCAAGGTGGCTTTGGTTACCGACGGGCGCATGTCCGGCGCCTCGGGGAAAATCCCGGCGGCCATCCATGTCAGCCCCGAAGCCTACGTCGGTGGTGCATTGGCCCGGGTGCAGGAGGGCGATATCATCCGCGTCGATGGCGTCAAAGGCACCCTGGAACTGAAGGTGGACGCCGAGGAATTCGCCGCGCGCGAGCCGGCCAAGGGCCTGTTGGGCAACAACATCGGCACCGGTCGCGAGCTGTTCGGCTTCATGCGCATGGCCTTCAGCTCGGCAGAGCAGGGCGCCAGCGCCTTCACTGCTGCCCTGGAGACGATTAATTGAAACTGGCTTTGGTCGGTGACATCGGTGGGACCAACGCACGCTTCGCGTTGTGGAAGAACCACAACCTGGAAAACATCCAGGTGCTGGCCACCGCGGACTACGCCTGCCCGGAGGATGCCATCAAGGTCTACCTGGCCGGCCTGGGCATGGCGCCGGGGGCTATCGGCTCGGTGTGCCTGTCGGTGGCGGGGCCGGTGGGAGGCGACACTTTTCGCTTCACCAACAACCACTGGCGCCTGAGCAACCGGGCGTTCTGCGAGACCTTGCAGGTGGAGAAGCTGTTGCTGGTCAACGACTTCTCGGCCATGGCCCTGGGCATGACCTGCCTGCGTCCCGATGAATACCGCGTCGTGTGCGAGGGCACCCCGGAGCCGATGCGCCCGGCGGTGGTGATCGGGCCGGGCACCGGGCTGGGCGTGGGGACCCTATTGGACCTCGGCGAAGGTCGGTTCGCGGCCTTGCCGGGGGAAGGCGGCCATGTCGACCTGCCGATGAGCAGCCCGCGGGAAACCCAGCTCTGGCAGCACATCTACAACGAAATCGGCCACGTCAGCGCCGAAACCGCCCTGAGCGGCAGCGGCTTGCCGCGGGTGTACCGGGCCATCTGTGCGGTGGACGGCCATGAGCCGGTGCTCGATACGCCCGAATCCATCACCGCCGCGGGCCTGGCGGGCGATCCCGTGGCCCTGGAAGTGCTCGAACAGTTCTGCCGCTGGCTGGGACGCGTGGCCGGCAACAATGTGTTGACGGTCGGTGGGCGCGGTGGCGTCTTCATCGTTGGCGGGGTGGTCCCGCGGTTTGCCGATTTCTTCCTGGAAAGCGGTTTTGCCCGTTGCTTTGCCGACAAGGGGTGCATGAGCGATTACTTCAAGGGTATTCCGGTCTGGCTGGTCACCGCGCCGTACTCCGGCCTGATGGGGGCGGGCGTGGCGTTGGAGCAGTCGGTACAAGTTTAAAATTTGTAAGGCCCTGTGGGAGCGGGCTTGCTCGCGAAAGCGGTGTGTCAGTCGACGAAAATGTTGAATGAAACCCTGCATTCGCGAGCAAGCCCGCTCCCACAAGGGGTAGTGGTGTTTATAGATCCGGCTCATCAGGCATAATCCGCCAATCCCACCAGCAAGGACGAGGCCCTGTGAGTTCAGTGAACAAATCGATTTTGTTGGTCGATGACGACCAGGAGATTCGCGAGCTGCTGGACACCTACCTCAGCCGCGCGGGTTTCCAGGTGCGCACCACGCCGGACGGCGCCGGCTTTCGCCAGGCGCTGAACGAGGCACCGAGCGACCTGGTGATCCTCGACGTGATGCTCCCGGACGAGGACGGCTTCAGCCTGTGCCGCTGGGTTCGCCAGCACCCGCGCCAGGCGCATGTGCCGATCATCATGCTGACGGCCAGTTCCGACGAGGCCGACCGGGTCATCGGCCTTGAACTGGGCGCCGATGACTACCTGGGCAAGCCGTTCAGCCCACGCGAGTTGCAGGCGCGCATCAAGGCGTTGCTGCGCCGGGCGCAGTTCGGCCAGGAACGGTCCGGCGGTGAAGTGCTGGCGTTCGATGAATGGCGGCTGGACATGGTCAGCCATCGGCTGTTCCACGCCGACGGCGAAGAAGTGATTCTTTCCGGCGCCGATTTCGCCTTGCTCAAGCTGTTCCTCGATCATCCCCAGGAAATCCTCGACCGCGACACCATCGGTAACGCCACCCGTGGCCGCGAGCTGATGCCCCTGGACCGGATCGTCGACATGGCCGTCAGTCGCCTGCGCCAGCGCCTGCGCGACACCGACAAGCCACCGCGGCTGATCCGCACGGTACGCGGCAGTGGTTACCAGTTGGCAGCCAGTGTGGTTGCCAGCAATGGTCATTGATGGGGTCAAAAAGGTCATAGGACGGGTGCCGGTGCCGCGTTCGCTGCTCGGCCGGATGCTGTTGCTGACCTTGCTGGTGGTGCTGTTCGCGCAAACGCTGTCCAGCCTGATCTGGGTGTCGCAACTGCGTGCCACGCAGCTCGAAGGCCTGGTCACCAGCGCCCGCAGCCTCGCCCATTCGATGACCGCCAGCGTCAGCTACCTGCGTTCGCTGCCGGTGGCCTACCGGCCTCTGGTCCTCGATCAGTTGCGCAGCATGGGCGGTACGCGGTTCGTCGTCACCCTCAATGACAAGCCTCTGGGCATGGACGTGCTGCCAGTGACGCCGCGCAAGCTGGCGGTACTCAAGGCGGTGGACGAGGTATTGCGCCGCTCCCTGGGCAATAACGCCGACATCTCGGTGAAGTTTGTCAGCCCCGAAGACCTGCGGATCTTCAACGGCGGGCTGAAGCTCGATGAGCTGCCACGCTCCTGGGCCCATTACGCGTTGACGCTCGAACCGGTGAACCCGCCGGTGCTGGTCACGCAGATCCAGATGGCGCCGGGCGAATGGCTGTACATCGCTTCGTTGCTGCCCGAACCCTACACCAGCCTCGAAGAGCAGGACCTGCCCAAGCAGCAGGTCGGTTTCATCGTGCTCACCAGTAGCCTGCTGTTGCTGTTCATCGGCCTGCTGGTGCACTGGCAGAGCCGTCCCCTCAAGCGTTTGGCCCGCGCGGCACGGGACATGTCCCTGGGCGCCGAAGTGGAACCGGTGGCGGAGGGAGGGGGCAGCGAAGTGGTGGAAGTAGGGCGGGCGTTCAACGCCATGCGTGAGCGCATCAGCCGCTACCTGACCGAGCGCAGCCAGTTGTTCAGCGCGATCTCCCATGACCTGCGCACACCGATCACCCGGTTGCGCCTGCGCGTCGAATTGCTGGAAGACGAAAACCTGCAAGCCAAGTTCGGTCGCGACCTCGATGAGCTGGAACTGCTGGTCAAGGGCGCGTTGCAGTGCGTCAAGGACACCGATATCCACGAGAACATCGAGCCGGTGGACCTCAACCACGTGCTCGATTGCCTGGTCGAGCCTTACCTGGCGCCCAACGGCAATGGCCGGGTGACCCAGGACGGACGCGCGCTGGCGCCGTATCACGGCAAGCCGCTGGCGCTCAAGCGCTGCATCGGCAACCTGATCGACAACGCGCTCAAGTACGGGCAGAACGCCCACCTGCACATCGAGGACGATGAAAGTGCGTTCGTCCTGCACGTCGATGACGAAGGGCCTGGCGTGCCGGAACAGCGCCTCGAGCAAGTCTTCGAGCCGCACTTCCGCCTGGCCGGGCAGCAGCAGGGGTATGGGCTGGGGCTGGGCATCGCCCGCAACATTGCCCATAGCCACGGCGGCGAAGTGAGCCTGCAGAACCTGCGCGAGGGCGGGCTGCGGGTGACGTTGCAGTTGCCGCGCAGCGTGGATTGATCAGACCGCGTTATCGTTCATCGCGAGCAAGCTCGCTCCCACAAGGAGATCGGTGCTCCATGACGTCCACTGTGGGAGCGAGCTTGCTCGCGATGGCGCCAGTAACCTCAACGCCTCTCCCAGGTAAATGTCACAAGTCAGTGACATAACTCGCCCCTTTCGTTACCTGCCCGCCGTCCGCCCTTGTTTAGACTCCCTGCGTCAAAACAACAAAAAAGGGACCTGCGATGGACACCTTCCTCCCGGCTTTCAGCAGTTGGCTGAACGCGCCTGCCCACCAGCACTGGCTCGCTGCCGAAGGCTTGCGATTGCTGGCGTTCGCCAAGGCGTCGAAGCTGCCGGACGGCTTTGGCAACCTCGACGACCAGGGACGCCTCCCGGCCGGGGCGCTGGCCGAGACCATGAACACCGCCCGCATGACCCACAGCTTCGCCATGGCCCACATCCAAGGTTTGCCTGGCTTTGCCGAACTGGTGGACCACGGCGTCCAGGCCCTCAGCGGGCCGTTGCGCGACGCCGAGCACGGCGGCTGGTTCGCCACCGCGCAGCCCCATGACGAACAAACCGGCAAGGCCGCCTACCTGCATGCCTTCGTCGCGTTGGCCGCCAGCTCCGCCGTGGTGGCCCAGCGTCCCGGTGCCCAGGCGTTGCTCGACGAAGCGGTGCGGGTCATCGACACGCATTTCTGGAGCGAAGAAGAAGGTGCCCTGCGCGAGTCCTTCAGTCGTGACTGGCGCGACGAAGAGGCGTACCGCGGTGCCAACAGCAACATGCACGCCACCGAAGCGTTCCTGGCCCTGGCCGACGCCACCGACGACCCGCGCTGGCTGGTCCGCGCCCTGCGCATCGTCGAGCGGGTGATTCACGGCCATGCCGCGGCCAACGATTACCTGGTGGTGGAACACTTCGACCGTGACTGGCAGCCGCTGCGCGACTACAACCACGACAACCCCGCCGACGGCTTTCGTCCGTACGGCACCACCCCCGGCCATGGGTTCGAATGGGCGCGGTTGTTGCTGCACCTCGAGGCGGCGCGGGTCCAGATCGGCATGCTGACGCCGGGCTGGCTGGCCCAGGATGCACAGAAACTCTTCGACCAGAACTGCCGCCACGGCTGGGACGTCGACGGCGCGCCCGGCCTTGTCTACACCCTGGACTGGGACAACCGCGCGGTGGTCCGCCACCGCCTGCACTGGGTGCACGCCGAGGCTGCCGCCGCCGCCAGTGCCTTGCTCAAACGGACCGATGAAGCGAAATACGAAGCCTGGTACCGAACTTTCTGGGAATTCTGTGACAAACACTTCATCGACCGCTGCAATGGGAGCTGGCATCACGAACTCGACCCACAAAACCGCCCCAGCGCCGATATCTGGCCGGGCAAGCCGGACCTGTACCACGCCTGGCAGGCGGTGCTGATTCCGCGCCTGCCCCTGGCACCCAGCATGGCGACGGCTCTGGCGCGGCTCTCCAGCCCTTCACCCGTGTAACCATGTCGTGACATTTGCACGTCCCTTCGTTACCTGCGAAGGGATTCCCTCTGATTAGAATCCATGCAGCGCAAGCACCGACTTGCATGCATAACAACAAGAAAGGTACTTCTAGATGAATGCGATTTCTCGCCTCGCTACTGTCATTTCTCTTGCTTCCCTGCTTCCCGTCGCAGCGTTCCCTGTCAGCACCCTTGCCGCCGAATCCAAAGGCACCGTGGAAGTCGTCCACTGGTGGACGTCGGGTGGTGAAAAAGCCGCGGTCGATGTGCTCAAGGCCCAGGTCGAGAAAGACGGTTTTACCTGGAAGGACGGCGCTGTCGCCGGTGGTGGCGGTTCCACGGCCATGACCGTGCTCAAGAGCCGCGCCGTGGCTGGCAACCCGCCAGGCGTGGCCCAGATCAAGGGCCCGGACATCCAGGAATGGGCTTCCACCGGCCTGCTCGACAGCGACGTGCTCAAGGACGTGGCCAAGGAAGAGAAGTGGGACAGCCTGCTCGACAAGAAAGTCTCCGATACCGTGAAGTACGAAGGTGACTACGTGGCCGTGCCGGTGAACATCCACCGTGTCAACTGGCTGTGGATCAACCCGGAAGTCTTCAAGAAAGCCGGCATCACCAAGAACCCGACCACCCTCGAAGAATTCTACGCTGCCGGCGACAAGCTCAAGGCCGCGGGCTTCATCCCGCTCGCCCATGGCGGCCAGCCTTGGCAGGACAGCACCGTATTTGAAGCCGTGGTGCTTTCGGTGATGGGCGCTGATGGCTACAAGAAAGCCCTGGTCGACCTGGACAACAAGGCCCTGACCGGTCCGGAAATGGTCAAGGCGCTGACTGAGCTGAAGAAAGTCGCGACCTACATGGACGCCGACGGCAAGGGCCAGGACTGGAACCTGGAAGCGGCCAAGGTCATCAACGGCAAGGCCGGCATGCAGATCATGGGTGACTGGGCCAAGAGTGAATGGACCGCGGCCAAGAAAGTCGCTGGCAAGGATTACGAGTGCGTAGCCTTCCCGGGCACCGACAAGGCCTTCACCTACAACATCGACTCCCTGGCGGTGTTCAAGCAGAAAGACAAGGGCACCGCGGCCGGCCAGCAGGACATCGCCAAGGTCGTGCTGGGCGAGAACTTCCAGAAAGTCTTCAGCATCAACAAGGGCTCGATCCCGGTGCGCAACGACATGCTGGGCGACATGGCCAAGTACGGTTTCGATTCCTGCGCCCAGACCGCGGCCAAGGACTTCCTGGCGGATGCCAAGTCCGGTGGGCTGCAGCCGAGCATGGCGCACAATATGGCGACCACGCTGGCGGTGCAGGGCGCGTTCTTTGACGTGGTGACCAACTACATCAACGACCCGAAAGCCGACCCGACCGATGCCGCCAAGAAACTGGGTGCTGCGGTTCAGTCTGCCAAATAAGAGCGGCTGCAAGCTACAAGCTGCAAGCTGCAAGGGTGTGTTTTAGCTTGCAGCTTGGGGCTTGTAGCTGCCCCTAATCTATCTTTGTACTGGATCTTCCCATGAGTTCTGTTGCTGTGTTCAGCAAGGCCTCGCCGTTCGATGCGCTGCAACGCTGGCTGCCCAAACTGGTGCTGGCGCCGAGCATGTTCATCGTCCTGGTGGGCTTCTATGGCTATATCGTGTGGACGTTCGTCCTGTCGTTCACCACCTCGACCTTCCTGCCGACCTACAAATGGGCCGGCCTGGCGCAATACGCGCGGTTGATGGACAACGACCGCTGGTGGGTGGCGAGCAAGAACCTGGCGCTCTTCGGCGGCCTGTTCATTGGCGTCACCCTGGTGATTGGCGTGCTGCTGGCGGTGTTCCTCGACCAGCGCATCCGTCGCGAAGGCTTCATCCGCACCATTTACCTGTACCCGATGGCCCTGTCGATGATCGTCACCGGCACGGCCTGGAAATGGTTGCTCAACCCGGGCATGGGCCTGGACAAATTGCTGCGTGACTGGGGCTGGGAAGGCTTCCGTCTCGACTGGCTGATCGACCCGGACCGCGTTGTGTACTGCCTGGTGATCGCTGCCGTCTGGCAGGCTTCGGGTTTCATCATGGCGATGTTCCTGGCCGGGCTGCGAGGTGTCGACCAGTCGATCATCCGCGCCGCGCAGATCGACGGCGCGAGCATGCCGCGCATCTACTGGAAAGTGGTGCTGCCAAGCCTGCGGCCGGTGTTCTTCAGTGCCGTGATGATCCTGGCGCATATCGCGATCAAGAGCTTCGACCTGGTGGCGGCCATGACCGCCGGCGGCCCCGGCTATTCCTCCGACCTGCCGGCCATGTTCATGTATTCCTTCACGTTCAGCCGCGGCCAGATGGGCATGGGCTCGGCCAGCGCAATCCTGATGCTCGGTGCGATTCTCGCAATCATCGTGCCTTACCTGTACTCCGAGCTGAGGACCAAGCGCCATGACTAGTCTCGCTGCCAAACCCGCCATCAGCCTGAGTCGCATCGCGATCTACGCGGTGCTGATCCTCGCCGTATTGCTCTACCTGGTGCCGTTGGTGGTCATGCTGTTGACCAGCTTCAAGACCCCGGAAGACATCAGCACCGGCAACCTGCTGAGCTGGCCTACCGTGGTCAGCGGCATCGGCTGGATCAAGGCCTGGGCGACGGTCAACGGCTACTTCTGGAACTCGATCAAGATCACCATTCCGGCCGTCCTGATCTCCACCGCCATCGGTGCATTGAACGGCTACGTGCTGTCGATGTGGCGCTTTCGCGGTTCGCAGTTGTTCTTCGGCCTGTTGCTGTTCGGCTGCTTCCTGCCGTTCCAGACCGTCCTGCTGCCGGCTTCGTTCACCCTCGGCAAGATGGGCCTGGCCAGCACCACCACCGGCCTGGTGTTCGTGCACGTGGTCTACGGCCTGGCCTTCACCACGCTGTTCTTTCGCAACTACTACGTCAGCATTCCCGATGCGCTGGTGAAGGCTGCGCGCCTGGACGGCGCGGGGTTCTTCACGATCTTCCGGCGGATCATCCTGCCGATGTCCACCCCGATCATCATGGTCTGCCTGATCTGGCAGTTTACCCAGATCTGGAACGACTTCCTGTTCGGCGTGGTGTTCTCCAGCGGCGATTCCCAGCCGATCACAGTGGCGCTGAACAACCTGGTCAACACCAGCACCGGGGCCAAGGAATACAACGTTGATATGGCGGCGGCGATGATCGCCGGGCTGCCGACCCTGCTGGTCTATGTAGTGGCAGGCAAGTATTTCGTGCGCGGCCTGACGGCCGGCGCAGTCAAGGGGTAATCATGGCAACGCTTGAACTTCGCAATGTAAACAAGACCTACGGTGCCGGCCTGCCGGACACCCTGAAGAACATCGAGTTGTCGATCAAGGACGGTGAGTTCCTGATCCTCGTCGGCCCTTCGGGTTGCGGCAAGTCGACGCTGATGAACTGCATCGCCGGCCTCGAAACCATCACCGGCGGCGCGATCATGATCGGCGACCAGGATGTCAGCGGCATGAGCCCCAAGGACCGTGACATCGCCATGGTGTTCCAGTCCTACGCGCTGTACCCGACCATGAGCGTGCGCGAGAACATCGAGTTCGGCCTCAAGATCCGCAAGATGCCCCAGGCGGCCATCGACGAGGAAGTCACCCGCGTGGCCAAGCTGCTGCAGATCGAGCACCTGCTCAATCGCAAGCCCGGCCAGCTCTCCGGTGGCCAGCAACAGCGCGTGGCCATGGGCCGGGCACTGGCGCGGCGGCCGAAGATCTACCTGTTTGACGAACCGCTGTCCAACCTCGACGCCAAGCTGCGGGTCGAGATGCGGACCGAAATGAAGCTGATGCACCAGCGCCTGAAAACCACCACCGTCTACGTCACCCACGACCAGATCGAGGCCATGACCCTGGGCGACAAAGTGGCGGTGATGAAGGACGGGATCATCCAGCAGTTCGGCACGCCGAAGGACATCTACAACAACCCGGCCAACCTGTTCGTGGCGAGCTTCATCGGTTCGCCGCCGATGAACTTCATCCCGTTGCGCCTGCAACGCAAGGACGGTCGCCTGCTGGCGCTGCTCGACAGCGGCCAGGCCCGTTGCGAGCTGCCGCTGGGCATGCAGGACGCCGGCCTTGAAGACCGTGAAGTGATTCTCGGCTTGCGTCCGGAACAGATCGTGTTGGCCGGCAGCGAGCCCAACGGCTTGCCGACCATCCGGGCGGAGGTCCAGGTGACCGAGCCGACGGGGCCGGACACCCTTGTATTTGTCAGTCTAAATGACACCAAGGTTTGCTGCCGCCTGGCGCCGGACCTTGCTCCGCAAGCAGGGGAAAATCTGACGCTTCAATTTGATCCTCAAAAAGTATTACTATTTGATGCGCAGACGGGTGAGCGCCTGGGTGTGGCGGGTCAGCCACAAGGCGAAGCTCGGGCGGCGAACGTGGCTCAGTTCAAGGGCCGCTGAGAAAGCAGTGTGGGAGCGGGCTTGCTCGCGAATGCAGTGTGCCATTTGGCATTTCTGGCGACTGATACAGCGCATTCGCGAGCAAGCCCGTTCCCACAGCAGAGCATGCGGTGGGTGGGGGACCATTCGCCGCAATCGTTGTAAACCGCGTTAGATAAAAACAGTTAATAACAATAAAGACGAGGATGTAGGGATGAAGAAGAAAAACAACACCCAGCTTATCTGCCAGTTGTCAGCCGTTGCGGCGATGATGCTGGCCGGTAGCGCACATGCGGCCGACGCGTTCAGCGCCGATTCGCAGTGGATGACGGGTGACTGGGGTGGTGAACGGACCAAGCTGATCGAGCAGGGTATCGACATCAAGGCTGACTACGTCGGTGAAGTGGGTGGCAACCTGCACGGTGGCTACAACAACGACAAGACGGCGCGCTACTCCGACCAGTTCGGCCTGGGCGTGGCGTTGGACCTGCAAAAGCTGTGGGGCTGGGATAACACCCAGGCCAAGATCCAGCTGACCAATCGTAACGGGCAAAACATCTCCAATGACCGTGTCGGCGATCCGCGTGCCGGCACCTTGAGTTCTTCCCAGGAAGTCTACGGCCGTGGCCACATGGTCCGTCTGACCCAACTGTGGATCAAGCACCAGTTCCTCGACGGCAAGCTGGACGTCAAGGCCGGTTACTTCGGCGAAGGCGAAGACTTCAACACCTTCCCTTGCGAATTCCAGAACCTGGCTTTCTGCGGTTCCCAGGTGGGTAACTGGGCGACCAACATCTGGTACAACTGGCCCGTCAGCCAGGCGGCGATCCGCGTGAAGTACAACCTCACGCCTGAGTTCTATGCGCAGATCGGTGCCTACAACCAGAACCCTTCGCAACTGGAGCACGGCAACGGCTTCAAGCTCAGCGGCAGTGGCACCAAGGGCACCGTCATCCCGGTCGAGCTGGTCTGGTCGCCGAAGGTCAACAACCTGCCAGGCGAATACCGGGTCGGTTACTACAAGAGCACGGCCGATGCCAATGACGTCCGTGAGGATGACAACGGTAACGACGCCGCGACCACCGGCAATGCCTATCGCAGCCATGACAGCAAGCACGGCTACTGGTTCGTGGCGCAGCAACAGCTCACCACTCACAACGGTGACGCGTCCCGCGGCCTGAACATCGCCGCCAACGCGACCTTCCACGACAAGGACACCAACGTCGTCGACAACTACCAGTCGTTGATGTTCGTGTACAAGGGGCCGTTCGATGCACGTCCCAAAGATGACATCGGGATCGGCTTCTCGCGTATCCATGTCAACGATGACGTGAAGAAAAACGCCGAGCTGACCAACGCTGCCAATGGCGTCAACGACTACAACGACCCGTTGTTCGCACCGCTGCGCAGCACCGAGTACAACTACGAGCTCAACTACGGTGTTCACGTCACCAACTGGCTGACCGTACGTCCCAACCTGCAGTACATCACCCACCCAGGTGGCGTGGATGAAGTCGACAACGCCCTGGTGGCCGGCCTGAAAATTCAGTCGGTGTTCTAACGTTGTTGCGATAAGCTCCTCTCTATGTGCGCATATTTGCGGACAGCCAAGGCTGTCCGCTTTTTTTTGGGGAGCACTCAATCGTTTGGTTGGACACCGAGCGCTGTGGCGAGGGAGCTAGCTCCCGCTGGGTTGCGAAGCGACCCCAAAACCATTCACTGCGGTGCGTCAGCCAGATCGCATTTGCCTCGTTTACGACTGCTTCGCAGTCGAGCGGGAGCAAGCTCCCTCGCCACAAAAGAGCGCGTCGCGAACAGATGAGCAATTCAATGATTTCCAGGACCGCGGCCCATGCATGAGCATCCGCTACAACGCTTTTTCAGATCCTTGCGCGAGCGCCCGGTGTTTGCCTGGGAGCGCTATCGGCAGCGCGATGTGCTGGTGATCGACCATCCGCTGTGCCAGGCGGTGTTCAGCCGCCAGGGCGCGCAGTTGCTGCATTTCCAACCCCGTGGCCAGAAACCCTGGTTGTGGTGTGCGGCCAAGTGGCCGCAAGTCGGTGCGATACGCGGCGGGGTGCCGGTGTGTTGGCCGTGGTATGGCCGCCATCCCAGTGAAAACGCCTGGCCGTCCCATGGCTGGGCGCGACTGATCGACTGGAAACTGCTCGACAGCCGCAGCGATGACGACGGCGTGCACCTGCACTGGCAGTTGCAACTGTGCGACTGGCAGGTGGACCTGCATGCCGACCTGGGTGAACGCATGGAGCTGCGCTTGAGCACCGAGCACCAGGACAGCCTGCCGTGCCAGTTGAGTCAGGCTTTGCATGCCTACTGGCGTATTGGCGATGTTGGTGAGATAGCGCTGTCTGGGCTGGAAGGTGCTCAAGGTTACGACCAGTTGAGTCGCGAGGTTTGCCAGCAGGAAGGTGAGTTGCGAGTCGACGGCGGTTGCCAGCGGGTGTTCCAGCATGAGGGCGAATTGCAGCTCAAGGATCGCGCCTGGCAGCGCGAACTGTGCATCGACACGGGCGACAGCGCCGACACCGTGGTGTGGCACCCGGGTGCCCGGCCATTGCTGGGGGTGAGCTGGGATGAGATCAGCGAGTTTGTCTGCGTCGAGGCCGCCAGTGGCGGCACCGACAGCCTGTGCCTGGCGCCGGGGGAGCGGGCTCACCTGAGTTTGCAGGCGCGGGTGGGGGCTTGATTCTGGAGGGGGGGGTGAGGCTGCCGGCCCCATCGCGAGCAAGCTCGCTCCCACAGGGGTTGTGAACGCCAAAGATCCAGTGTGGGAGCGGGCTTGCTCGCGAAGGCTGACTGACAGGCACCAAAGCACTCACGCCGAATCAGTTGAACTCATCCCCCACCGGATACCGGCTGGCGTTCAGGCTTTCCTTGATCTTGCGCAGGTGCGGCTGGAAATCCACGCCTCGGCGCAAGGTCATGCCGGTGGCGAGCACGTCCAGCACGGTGAGTTGGATGATCCGCGACGTCATCGGCATGTAGATGTCGGTGTCTTCGGGCAGCGGAATGTTCAGGCTCAAGGTGCTGGCCTTCGCCAGGGGCGAATTTTCAGCGGTCAGGCCGAGCACGGACGCTCCGTTTTCCCGGGCGATGCGTGCCACTTCCACCAGCTCGCGGGTGCGCCCGGTGTAGGAAATGATCACGAACAGTTCGCCGGTATGGGCCACCGACGCGATCATGCGCTGCATCAATACGTCGGCGTGGGCGGTCACCGCCAGGTTGAATCGGAAGAACTTGTGCTGGGCATCCAGGGCCACCGGAGCCGAGGCGCCGAGGCCGAAGAAGTGGATCTGTCGGGCCTGGATCAGCAGGTCCACGGCACGACTGATCAAATTTGGATCAAGGGCCTGGCAGGCGCTGTCCAATGAAGCAATGGCACTGCCGAAGATCTTGCGGGTGTAGGCTTCCGGGTTGTCGTCGGCTTCCACGGCGCGGCTGACATAGGCTGCGCCGCTCGCCAGGCTCTGGGCCAGTTGCAGCTTGAGTTCCGGGTAGCCGCTGACGCCGAACGAGCGGCAGAAGCGGTTGACGGTCGGTTCGCTGACCGAAGCGGCCTGGGCGAGGGCAGCGATGCTGAAGCGGGTCGCCTGCTGTGGGTTGAGCAGGATGATCTCGGCCACCTTGCGTTCTGCCTTGTTGAGTTCTTCAAGGCGAGTCTGGATCTGTTCCAGTAAATTTCGCACGCGGTCCATACAAGATTCCTAGAAAGACGGGTCTTTGGTACGACCCTTTGCGGTGGCCTATCCTACTGTTGGCTCCGACGGACCACCACTCGGAAACGGTATTTTCGGAAAATGTTGTGGTTATTACTACATTTTTCCTTGAGTGATGCCTTGAAAAAAGGTATTTGTAGCTTAACTTGATAAAAGAACAAACATCATGCATTCGATTACGGTTGAACCGTGCACCTTTGCCTTGTTCGGCGCGTTGGGCGACCTGGCCCTGCGCAAGCTTTTTCCTGCCCTTTATCAACTCGATGGCGCGCAATTGCTGCACGAGGATACGCGAATCATCGCGCTGGCCCGTGAACCCGGCAGCGAGCAGCAGCACCTGGCTTTCATTGCCACCGAACTGCGCCGCTACGTGGGCGACAAGGACCTGGACGAAGCCGTGGTCGAGCGCTTCCTGGCGCGACTGACGTACCTGCATGTGGACTTTCTCAAGGCTGACGATTACGTCGCCCTGGCCGAGCAGGCCGGTTCGGCCCAGCAGGTCATCGCCTATTTCGCCACCCCGGCGGCGGTGTACGGCGCGATCTGCGAGAACCTGGCCAAGGTTGGCCTGAGCGAAAACACCCGCGTCGTGCTGGAAAAACCCATCGGCTCGGACCTGGAGTCGTCGCGCAAGGTCAACGACGCGGTGGCGCAGTTCTTCCCCGAAAACCGCACCTACCGCATCGACCACTACCTGGGCAAGGAAACGGTCCAGAACCTGATTGCGTTGCGGTTCGCCAACAGCCTGTTCGAAACCCAGTGGAACCAGAACTACATCTCCCACGTGGAAATCACCGTGGCCGAGAAGGTCGGTATCGAAGGCCGCTGGGGCTATTTCGACAAGGCCGGCCAACTGCGGGACATGATCCAGAACCACTTGCTCCAACTGTTGTGCCTGATTGCCATGGACCCGCCGGCCGACCTGTCGGCCGACAGCATCCGTGACGAGAAGGTCAAGGTGCTCAAGGCCCTGGCGCCGATCAGCCCGGAAGGCCTGACCACCCAGGTGGTGCGCGGCCAGTACATCGCCGGCCACAGCGAAGGCAAGGCTGTGCCGGGTTACCTGGAAGAGCCCAATTCCAACACCCAGAGCGACACCGAAACCTTCGTCGCCCTGCGTGCCGACATCCGCAACTGGCGCTGGGCCGGCGTGCCGTTCTACTTGCGTACCGGCAAGCGCATGCCGCAGAAGCTGTCGCAGATCGTCATCCACTTCAAGGAACCGTCCCACTACATTTTCGCCCCTGAGCAGCGCTTGCAGATCAGCAACAAACTGATCATCCGCCTGCAACCGGACGAAGGGATCTCCTTGCGGGTGATGACCAAGGAGCAGGGCCTGGACAAGGGCATGCAATTGCGCAGCGGTCCGTTGCAACTCAACTTCTCCGACACCTGGCGCAGCGCACGGATTCCCGATGCCTACGAGCGGTTGTTGCTGGAAGTCATGAATGGCAATCAGAACCTGTTTGTCCGTAAAGATGAAATCGAAGCCGCGTGGACGTGGTGTGACCAGTTGATCGCCGGGTGGAAGAAGTCTGGCGATGCGCCCAAGCCGTACGCGGCCGGGTCCTGGGGGCCGATGAGCTCCATTGCACTGATCACGCGGGATGGGAGGTCATGGTATGGCGATATCTGAAGTGAAACTGCCCCAGGGCGTCAGCGCCCTCGAATTCAAGAGCCCGGTGTTGTTGGCCGAAGGCTTGGCCCTGAAGGTGGCCGAGCAACTGCGCGAGGCGATCGACGCGCGTGGCACGGCCGTGCTGGTGGTGTCGGGTGGTCGTAGCCCGGTGGCTTTTTTCCAGAGCCTGGCCAAGCAGACCCTGGACTGGTCGAAGGTGCTGGTGAGCCTGGCGGACGAGCGTTGGGTGCCGGTTGAACATGCCGACAGCAATGCCGGCCTGCTCAAGCGCTACCTGCTGCAAGGCGCTGCGGCCAAGGCCCAGTTCCTGAGCCTCTATAGCCCAAGCGCCAACCTGGAGGCGGCCGCCGAACAGGCCGATCGCCTGCTGGGCGAACTGCCGTCCATCGACGTGCTGGTTTTGGGCATGGGCGACGACGGGCACACCGCGTCGTTGTTCCCCGACAGCCCGAACCTGGCTCAAGCCCTCGATGCCCAGGGCACGCGTCGCTGCTGGCCGATGCTGGCGCCGACGGTGCCGCATCAGCGCCTGACCATGAGCCGTGCCTTGCTGGCCTCTGCGAAACACAAAGTGCTGTCGATTTCCGGTCAGTCGAAATTGACCACCCTGAGCGCCGCGGTGGCCGGTGACAACGTCGCCGAAATGCCGATCCGTGCGTTTTTGCAACCTACGTTAGAGATTTACTGGTGCCCATGAACCAAGGATCAGCCGCTATGACAAACCCATCCCCGACCGTTTCCATGGCGGACAAAGTTGCCCTGATCGACAGCCTCTGCGCCAAGGCGCGGATCCTGCCGGTGATCACCATCGCCCGCGAACAGGACATCCTGCCGCTGGCCGACGCCTTGGCTGCCGGTGGCCTGACGGCGTTGGAAGTGACCTTGCGTTCCCAGTTCGGCCTCAAGGCCATCCAGGTCCTGCGCGAGCAGCGTCCAGAGTTGGTGACCGGTGCCGGTACGGTGCTCGATCGCCATATGCTGGAGGCCGCCGAAGCGGCCGGTTCGCAGTTCATCGTGACCCCAGGCATTACTCGTGACCTGCTTGAAGCCAGCGTGTACAGCTCGATCCCGTTGTTGCCGGGCATCAGCAACGCCTCGGGCATCATGGAAGGCTATGGCCTGGGCTACCGCCGCTTCAAGTTGTTCCCGGCGGAAGTCAGTGGCGGCGTCGCGGCCATCAAGGCCCTGGGCGGCCCCTTCGGCGAAGTGAAATTCTGCCCGACCGGCGGCGTCGGTCCGGCCAATATCAAGAGTTACATGGCATTGAAGAACGTGATGTGCGTGGGCGGCAGTTGGATGCTCGATCCGGAGTGGATCAAGAACGGCGACTGGGCCCGCATTCAGGAATGCACCGCCGAGGCCTTGGCGCTGCTGGACTGATTCGACCGAACCTCGTTGGGTGCTCTACGGTTTTACGGTGCGCTTGGTCGGCGCACCGTTTTTTTTTGCCTGGGTTTTTATCGTCGCACAAAATTCCTGTGGCGAGGGAGCTTGCTCCCGCTGGGCTGCGAAGCAGTCCTGAACCTGTCACTGCGGTCCGCCAGGTCAATCTCATTGTGCCTTTTTGGGGCTGCTTCGCGGCCCAGCGGGAGCAAGCTCCCTCGCCACTAGGTACGGCTCAGTTCAAGCAGCGCTTGGGTCAACCGTTCGATATCACTCGCCAAGGTAATCAGCCCTGGGGTAATGCGGATGCAAGGCCCGGCGCTGGTTTGGCGCACCACGGTGAAGATCCCGTACTCGTCGAGCAATCGATCGGCCATCGCCTGCTGGTCGGTGTGGGCGGTGAAGCGCATGGCGGTGATGCCGCAATACAGGCGCCGATCGTCCGGTGTCATGACTTCGATGCCTGGCAGGTCGCGCACCGCCGTCACCCACAGGTCGCGCAAGTGGCACAGGCGCGCGCCCTTGGCCGAGGCGCCGCCCAGGGCGCGGTGCTCCTCGAACACCAGGGGCAGGGTGAGCAACGCCGGGATGTTGGGCGTGCTGTGGGGCGTGCGCGAGCGGATGTCACTGGCCGGATAGCTCCCTTCGTCCATGTCCGGGTCGATGTCGGCCAGCCGATGGGGGGCGATGTACAGGAACCCCAGGGCCAGCGGACCGCCGATCCACTTCTGCAAATTGAACCCGGCAAACTCGATTCCGAGCTTCTGCAGGTCGAAGTTGATCTGGCCCAGGGCGTGGGCGCCGTCGAGGATGATGTCGACCCCGAACTCCCGGGCGGTCTCGGCAATTGCCTGGACCGGCATCACCAGCCCGGTGAGGTGGTTGACATAGGTCAGCGCCATCAATTTGAGGCGAGGGTGCTGGGTGAACGCTTGGCGGTAAGTGCCCACCAGGCTCTCGTAGCTGGCGGGGTGCGGGTGGACGATTTCAATCAGTTCCACGCCGCGCTGGCGCGCCAGCCAGCGCATCGCGCTTTTGACCGAGGCATATTCCACGTCACTGATCAGCACCTGGTCGCCCGGTTTCAGGCCGTTGTAATTGCGAATCAACGTCTGCAGGGCGTCCACTGCGCTGGTGGCCAATGCCACGGCCTGGGGCGCAGCGTGGATCAACTGCGCGATCTGGCGGCGAATGGCTTCGCTGTGTTCAAGGTCGAAATGCTGGCGTACATACACCGAGTTTGTGCGGTTGATGAATTCGATGTTGCGTTGGTATTCCTCGACAACGGTGCGGGACATGCGCCCGAAGTAACCGTTTTCCAGGTTGAGCGGTGCACCAGGATCGACATCGTAGCGACCGACAAAGGTCTGCCAGAAAGCTTCATCGTGGGCGCGCAGCGTATTCTCGGGCATGGGAGACTCGGTCAATGGCGGGGCTTGGGTTTGCCGTGTTTGGCGCGCAACGGGTCGAGCAGGTCGGACAAACCGTTGTGGTCGATTTCCTGCATCAACGCCAGCAGGCCGCCCAGTTCGCCGTGGGGAAAACCTTCGCGGGCGAACCAATTCAGGTAAGGGCCGGGCAGGTCGGCCAGGATGCGACCCTTGTATTTGCCGAAGGGCATCTGGCGGGTGACCAGCAGTTCGAGCATTTGCGGGTTCATGGCATTCGTCTTCCTTCAACCAGCCTGGAAAATACAGGCATTCTGCATGCAGGCCAATTGACAGATCATGCAAATAACGCGGATACAGATTTCCGGTTAAATATTAACTGATTGATTTTATTGAATATTTATCTTGTTTTTGGCCTGGCACGGCCGATGCAATAGTCCTTGCAGGTTTTATTCACCAGCAAAGGAACTGAAAAATGACTGACATCAACAAAGAATCCATCTCCGTCCTGAACGACCTGATCGAGACCAGCAAAGATGGCCAGGAAGGGTTCAAGACCTGCGCAGAAGACATCAAGCACCCCGAACTCAAGGCGCTGTTCGTGAAGCGTTCGACTGACTGCGCGACGGCTGCTGCCGAACTGCAAGCGGCTGTACGTTCCCTGGGCGGCGATCCGGAAACCTCCACCAGCGTAGCCGGTGACCTGCACCGCCGTTGGGTCGACGTGAAGTCGATGTTCACTGGCAAGGACGAAGAGGCAGTGCTCAACGAAGCCGAGCGCGGCGAAGACCATGCCTTGAAGGCTTATCGCGAAGCCATCGAGAAAATCAACAAGCACAACCTGGTGGGCATTCGTGATCTGGTCGAGCGCCAGTACCACGGTGTGCAACGCAACCATGATCAGGTCAAGGCGCTGCGTAACCAGGCGCGTGCTGCCAGCTAACGCGCACGCCTGACCCAAAAAAACGCCAGCTTGCCTGGCGTTTTTTTGTGGGCGTCGTTTGGCGACAAGGGATCTCTTGCGCAGCGTCGCCGGTCAGAGAAAGTGTGTTGTGAAAATCAACGGTAATCGCCTATGGACTGAAGTAGTTAGCCAGCTAATAATTGCGCCTGCCGATTACCTGCATTCCATCTATCGTTACAACGTTCCCCCAGAAGAGTCTTTTGCGTGCCCATTACCTTCCAGGCCCTGTTCGCTCCCGACCGCCTCGCGTTGCAGTTCGCCATCAAGACCGTGCTCGGCGCCGGACTGGCCCTGTGGCTGGCGTTGCGCTTCGGGCTGGAGCAGCCGTCGTGGGCATTGATGACGGCGATCATCGTCGCGCAGCCGTTGTCCGGCATGGTCGTCCAGAAAGGCCTGGCACGCCTGCTCGGCACGCTGGTGGGCACGGTCATGTCCGTGGTGTTCATGGCCCTGTTCGCCCAGACACCGTGGTTGTTCCTGCTGGCCCTGGCGGTGTGGCTGGGCTTGTGCACGGCCTGTTCGACGTTGCTGCGCAGTGCCTGGTCTTACTCATTCGTGCTCGCCGGGTACACCGTGGCGATCATCGCCTTGCCGGCCATTTCCCATCCTTTGACCGTGTTCGACCAGGCGGTGGCGCGCTGCACCGAGATCAGCCTGGGGATCATCTGCGCCACGGCCGCCAGTGCCTTGCTCTGGCCGCTGCGGGTCGAGCGGCAACTGGCCGGGCAGGCTCGCGCCGCCTGGCAGAGCGGCATGCAGGCGGCCCGTGCCACCCTGGCGGGCGATGCCCAGGCGCGCAAGGGCTTGCTGGAAATCCTCGGCAAGATTGTCGCGGTCGACGCCCAGCGTGAACACGCCTGGTTCGAGGGCCGCCTGGGGCGGCAGCGGGCCCGGGCCATCAGCGGCTTGAGCCAGAAACTGTTGATGCTGCTGCGCATTTCCCGCTCGGTGCGTCGGCAGTGGAGGCAACTCGATCCCGTCGAAGCCCAGGCGCTCCAGCCGTGGATGGACGACGTGCAGCAAGCCCTCGACGGCGACAGCGCCACGTTGCAAGCGCTGCGCCCCCGGGTGTGGGATGCGTCCCACGATCCGCAGATCAGTTCGGCACAGAGTTACTGCCTGGCCAGGATCGCGTTGTTGCTCGACACCGCCCTGGCCGCCTGCGCGGCCCTGACGGCTGTGCAGGAGGGCAAGGCGGCGGTGGATCCGCCGCGCACCCTGGCGCCTCATCGCGACCTGTCCCTGGCGATGGTGTTTGGCGCGCGCAGTGCCCTGGCGTTCCTCGCCGTGGCCAGTTTCTGGCTGGCCACGGCCTGGCCTGCGGCCTCGGGCGCCCTGGTGCTCACGTGTGTGGTGTGCAGCCTGTTCGCCAGCCGCGAAAACGGTGCGCAGATTGGCATGAGCTTCCTGCGCGGTATTTGCCTGGCCGTGCCCACGGCGTTCGTGATCGGCGAGATCGTACTGCCGCAGTGGAGCAGTTTCGCCCTGCTCAGCCTGGCCATGGGCGTGCCTTTGTTTTTCGGCGCACTGGGCATGGCCAAGCCGCCGATCTTCGCCACCGCTACCTCGTTCTGCCTGCATTTCGTGGTGTTGGTCTCGCCGCTCAACACCATGAAGTACGACGTCGCGGCGTTCTTCAACAACGCCCAGGCGATGATGATCGGCGTGGGCGCGGCGGTGCTGGCGTTCAACCTGCTGATGCTGCGTGACCCGGCCTGGCACAGCCGGCGCTTGCTGGCGGCGACGCTCGATGATCTGGTGCGTCTGACCCATCGCAGCCTGCGTGGCGCCGAGAGCTGGTTCGGCGGGCGCATGGCTGACCGACTGTTGCAACTGGCGCGGCATTACCCGGAGTTGCCGGTGCAGGCCCGCAGCCGTTGGGACGACGGCTTGCTGGGCCTGGACATTGGCGATGAGCTGTTGCACCTGCGCCTGAGCCTGGCCGTCGCCCAGGTGTCCGAGCAGCAGGCGCAGCAACGTTACTTCGCTGCCTTGGAGCACACGCTCGAACGCGGGCCGGCCGGCGATCGGGCCGACGCCCTGGCGACGGCGAGCGCCGAATTTCTTGAGGTGTTGGCGGCCCAACCCGCCAGTGATGCGCTGAAACTGGCCCAGGGCGCGGTGGTGCAATTGCAGAACAGCTGGCGCGCCTGGTGCCGCCAGCATGAACCTGAACGACGGGAGCACAGCCATGGGCTTGCGTGAGTGGACGATTGGCGGGGTGTTGCTCAGTCCGTTCCTGATTTACCTGGTGTTGGCGCTGCTGGTGACCGGCGCGCTGCGCCTGTTGCTCGGCCTGCTGCCGGTCGGGCGCTGGATCTGGCATGAAGCCTTGTTCGACTGCGCCCTCTATGTCTGTGTCCTGACTGTCATTACCGTGGTCCTCGGGCCGCTATAGGAGTTGAACATGCGTACCTCCGTACGTGTCGCCGTCACGCTGTGCGTGGTTGCCGTGGCGATCTTCGCCGGGTTCCACCTGTGGCAGTACTACATGCTCACCCCCTGGACCCGCGATGCGCGGATCCGTGCCGACGTGGTGGTGATTGCGCCCGACGTGTCGGGTTGGGTGCGCGAGCTCAAGGCGGTGGATAACCAGCAGGTCAAGGCCGGCGATCTCTTGCTGAGCATCGACCGCGAGCGTTTCGAGGCGGCGGTGGAAAAAGCCCATGCGGTGGTCCAGACCCGCCAGCAGCAACTGAGCCTGCGCGAACACGAAGCCAGCCGCCGCGCCGCCCTGGGGCCACAGGCCATCAGCGCCGAGCTGCGGGAAAACGCCCAGATCAACGCCGGCATCGCCCGCGGCGAATTGCGCGAAGCCCAGGCCGAAGCCAAGGTTGCCGAGCTCAACCTGGCCCGCAGCCAGGTCCTGGCCCCCCGCAGCGGCCACATCACCAACCTGCGCCTGGCCGAGGGCAACTACGTGAACGCCGGGCAGCCGGTCATGGCGTTGATCGATGACTCGACCTTCTATGTGCAGGCTTACTTTGAAGAAACCAAACTGCCGAGGATTCGCGTCGGTGATCTGGTCAAGGTCTGGCTGATGAGCACCGACCATGCATTGCAAGGCCACGTCGAGAGCATCAGCCGGGGCATCACCGACCGCAACACCAACCCCGATGCGCAACTGCTGGCGGAGGTCGAGCCGACGTTCAACTGGGTGCGCCTGGCCCAGCGGATCCCGGTGCGGATCAAGTTGGACAAGGTACCGGAAGGGGTGAACCTGAGTGCAGGGATGACGGCGAGCGTGCAAGTGCGCGAAGACCTGCCATAGTCCGTCGCGCACGAACCTTGTGGCGAGGGAGCTTGCTACCTCGCCACAAGAGATGCGGTGCTTCATTCAATCCGCTGGGGCTGATCGCTTCAGCGAATCAACCGACAGTAATCGCCGGCAGCGTCGGCAAGGTCACGGTCTGTTGCTTGCGCGGGGCGAGGATTTCGGCTTCGCCGTCCACCACCAGCTCATCACGCTGATTGAACACGCGGGTCGCGATGCGCACGCGGAATTTCGGCAGTTTCTCGAGGATCTCCAGGCGCACGGTCAGGGTGTCGCCGATCTTCACCGGTTTCTGGAAGCTCATCTGCTGGCCGATGTAGATGGTGCCCGGCCCAGGCAGCTCGCAGGCCACCGCCGCGCTGATCAGCGCACCGCTGAACATGCCGTGGGCGATGCGTTCCTTGAACATGCTGGCCGCGGCGAATTCGGCGTCCAGGTGCACCGGGTTGTGGTCGCCCGACATCGCGGCGAACAGCTGGATATCGCGTTCTTCCACGGTCTTGCTGTAGCTGGCGGTCTGGCCGACTTCAAGGGCTTCGTAAGGGATGTTGGTAACCTGGGTCATGTGTCTTGAATCCTGTGACGGGTAAAGGAAAACGCTGGAGACCTACTCGCTGCGTGGCGGCCGCTTGTGGCTGAGGGCCTGGGCAATCCAGGCCAGTACGTCGGCGGTCACTTCATCGCGGTTGGTTTCATTGAACAGTTCGTGCCGGGCCTGCGGGTAGATCGTCAGTTGCAGGTGCTGGCTGCCTGCGGCGCGCAAAGCGTCGGCCAGATCCTTCAGACGCTTGCCTTGGCTCACCGGATCACATTCACCACCGATCACCAGCAGCGGCAAGCCCGGATCGATCTGGGCGAGATTGGACGCTTTGCTGATTTGCTGCAACCCGCCGAGCAGATCGACCCACAGCTGGTTGGTGCAGCGAAAGCCGCACAGGGGGTCGTGCACGTACTTGTCGACTTCCGCCGGGTCCCGGCTGAGCCAGTCGAAAGCGGTGCGCGTGGGCTTGAAAGGCTTGTTGAAACTGCCGAACGACAGCCACTCGATCAACGCACTGCGCCCGGTGGCACCCTGGCGCCGACGCTCGAAACGCGCGATCAGGCGCGCGGCGCGGTAGAGCGCCACGGGCTGGAAGTTGGAACCGCTGAGGATCGCCCCATGCAGGCTGGCGCTGTGGTGCAGCAGGTAGCCCTGGGCGATGTAGCTGCCCATGCTATGGCCGAGCAGCACGATTGGTGTGTCTGGATGTTGCTGGCCGATGTGATGGTTGAGGCTCGCCAGGTCGCCCACGACCTTGGCCCAGCCGTCCTGGTCCGCGTAATGCCCGAGGGTCGCTCCGTCGGCGGTGCGTCCGTGGCCGCGCAGGTCCGGGGCGTAGACGCCATAGCCCTCATCGCACAGCGCCTGGGCCAGGCGCGCATAGCGGCCGCTGTGTTCGGCCATGCCATGGGCCAGCAGGATGACCGCCACCGGCGCGGCATCGGGCAGCCACTGGTTGACGAACAGACGGCTGTGGTCGGTTGCGGTCAGCCAGAACGTTTGGTGGATCATGGCGGTTCCTTGGCACGATGTTGCTCAATGGTATAGCCCATCCGTTGCGTCTCGCCTGATCAGGCGACGCTTTCGTGTCTATGTGGTCAGTTCTGTCAGTCACTTCGGCGCCAGAAGCTGAACTCACCACACAAACCACTAGGCAGGAAGATTCACACGATCTATGACGCAGGTTGCCATATTTGCCTGATTGACCATAGCTGCTAGTGTCCCAGAAGCTCCGCCTCTGCAAGCGATACAGATGCGGTCCCCGGATACGCTCAGGTAAAGAGGACAAAAACAATGCAGCCTGATTTCTGGAATGACAAGCGCCCGGCCGGCGTGCCCCAGGACGTCGACCTCGGCGCCTACAAGTCGGTCATCGAGGTGTTCGAGCGTTCCTGCAAGAAGTTCGCCGACCGCCCGGCGTTCAGCAACATGGGGGTGACCCTCACGTATGCCGAGCTCGAGCGCTACAGCGCGGCGTTTGCCGGCTACCTGCAAGCCCATACCGACCTGGCGCCGGGCGATCGCATCGCGGTGCAGATGCCCAATGTCCTGCATTATCCGATTGCCGTGTTCGGCGCTTTGCGGGCCGGTCTGATCGTGGTCAACACCAACCCGTTGTACACCCCGCGGGAAATGCGCCATCAGTTCAAGGACTCCGGTGCCCGCGCGCTGGTGTACATGAACCTGTTCGGGCAGAAGGTCCAGGAGGTGCTGCCCGATACCGACCTGCAATACCTGATCGAAGCCAGGATGGGCGACCTGATGCCTGCGGCCAAGGGCTGGCTGGTCAACCTGATGGTGAACAAGGTCAAGAAAATGGTCCCGGACTATTCGCTGCCCCAGGCCATTTCGTTCAAGAGTGCGTTGCGCCTGGGACGCGGCCAGCCGATCAAGCCGCTGAAGGTCAGCCTCGATGATGTGGCCGTGCTGCAATACACCGGCGGCACCACCGGGCTGGCGAAGGGCGCGATGCTGACCCACGGCAACCTGGTGGCGAACATGCAGCAGGCCCGGGCGTGCCTGGGGCAGTTCGGCGACGATGGCCATCCGCTGATGCGCGAAGGCCAGGAGGTGATGATCGCGCCGCTGCCGCTGTACCACATCTATGCCTTCACGGCCAATTGCATGTGCATGATGGTCACCGGCAATCACAACGTCCTGATCACCAATCCGCGGGACATCGGCGGCTTCATCAAAGAGCTGAAGCACTGGCGATTCTCGGCGCTGCTGGGGCTCAACACGCTGTTTGTGGCGTTGATGGACCACCCGGACTTCAAGACCCTGGATTTCTCCCACCTCAAGGTCACCAATTCCGGTGGCACCGCGCTGGTCAAGGCCACCGCAGAGCGTTGGGCGCAGCTCACCGGATGCCGCATCACCGAAGGCTACGGCCTGACCGAGACCTCGCCCGTGGCCTGCACCAACCCTTATGGCGACAAGTCGCGGCTGGGCACGGTGGGCTTGCCGGTGCCAGGCACGCTGATGAAGGTGATCAGCGACGACGGCATCGAGCAGCCCTTGGGCGAACGTGGCGAGTTGTGCATCAAGGGCCCGCAGATCATGAAGGGCTATTGGAACAAGCCCGAAGCCACGGCCGAAGTGCTGGACAGCGAAGGCTGGTTCAAGTCCGGCGATATCGCGGTGATCGACCCGGACGGATTCGTGCGCATCGTCGACCGCAAGAAGGACATGATCATCGTCTCCGGTTTCAACGTGTACCCCAACGAGATCGAAGACGTGGTGATGGCCCATCCGAAGGTGGCCAACTGCGCGGTGATCGGCGTGCCGGACGAACGTTCGGGGGAGGCGGTGAAACTGTTCGTGGTGGCGCGCGAAGCGGGCGTCAGCCTGGAAGAGCTCAAGGCCTACTGCAAGGAGAACTTCACCGGCTACAAGATCCCCAAGCACATCGTGCTGCGTGAGTCGTTGCCGATGACGCCGGTGGGCAAGATCCTGCGTCGTGAGTTACGCGACATCGCCTGAGGCCCGAGAAGCCCAATAGCCCTCTGTGGGAGCGAGCCTGCTCGCGATGGCGATATATCAGTGACAGAGATGCTGACTGATACACCGCCATCGCGAGCAAGCTCGCTCCCATCGTTTTCTGGGTATTCAGGGCGATTCAGTTCAGGCTAGAATTTTTACTCTAAAAATGACCATTGAATATTCTTGAGTCATGTTTGTGACTGTGGGGGCCACTTTTGGCCCTAGGCGACCCTCGGCAAAGCTGCTACTCTCGGCGCGCTTTTGTGACTTCTCGGCCTTGATTCAAGCCAGATTCACCAACAAACACACACCAATAATAATCGCATCAAATGCGGTGAGAATTCGCGTTGCTGAGGAGTGGGCTTCCATGATCGAAGACTTTTGGAAGGATAAGTACCCAGCTGGGATTGCTGCCGACATCAATCCAGACGAGTATCCGAATATTCAGGCGGTGTTGAAGCAGTCCTGCCAACGCTTCGCCAACAAGCCGGCATTCAGCAACCTCGGCAAGACGATCACCTACGGTGAACTCTACGAGTTGTCCGGGGCCTTTGCCGCGTACCTGCAACAGCATACCGATTTGCAGCCCGGCGATCGAATCGCCGTGCAGTTGCCCAACGTCCTCCAGTACCCGGTGGCCGTGTTCGGTGCGATCCGCGCCGGGCTCATCGTGGTCAATACCAACCCGCTGTACACCGCGCGGGAGATGGAACACCAGTTCAACGACTCCGGCGCCAAGGCGCTGGTGTGCCTGGCGAACATGGCGCACCTGGCCGAGGCCGTGGTCCCCAAGACGAGTGTCAAGCACGTCATCGTCACCGAAGTGGCCGACCTGTTGCCGCCGCTCAAGCGCCTGTTGATCAACAGCGTGATCAAGTACGTCAAGAAGATGGTCCCGGCCTATCACTTGCCCAAGGCCGTCAAGTTCAACGATGTGCTGAGCAAGGGCCACGGCCAGCCGGTGAGCGAAGCCAACCCTTCCAGCGATGAGGTGGCGGTGCTGCAATACACCGGCGGCACCACCGGCGTGGCCAAGGGCGCGATGCTGAGCCACCGCAACCTGGTGGCGAACATGTTGCAATGCAAGGCGCTCATGGGCTCGAACCTCAACGAAGGTTGCGAAGTGCTGATCACGCCGCTGCCGCTGTACCACATCTATGCCTTCACCTTCCATTGCATGGCGATGATGCTGATCGGCAACCACAACATCCTGATCAGCAACCCGCGCGACCTTCCGGCGATGGTCAAGGAACTGTCCAAGTGGAAGTTCAGCGGCTTCGTCGGCCTCAACACACTGTTCGTGGCGCTGTGCAACAACGAGGCGTTCCGCAAGCTGGACTTCTCGGCCCTCAAGGTCACCTTGTCCGGCGGCATGGCCCTGCAACTGGCGGCGGCCGAGCGCTGGAAAGCGGTGACCGGATGCCCGATCTGCGAAGGCTATGGCATGACCGAGACCAGCCCGGTCGCCACGGTGAATCCGATCCAGAACATCCAGGTCGGCACCATCGGTATTCCGGTGCCTTCGACCTTGTGCAAGGTGATCAACGACGCGGGCGTCGAACAGCCGTTGGGCGAAATCGGCGAATTGTGCGTGAAGGGGCCGCAAGTGATGAAGGGCTACTGGCAGCGCCAGGAAGCCACCGACGAAATCCTCGACAGCGAAGGCTGGCTCAAGACCGGTGACATCGCGCTGATCCAGCCCGACGGCTACATGCGCATCGTCGATCGCAAGAAGGACATGATCCTGATCTCCGGTTTCAACGTGTACCCCAACGAGCTGGAAGACGTGCTGGCGACGCTGCCGGGCGTGCTGCAATGCGCGGCCATCGGCATTCCGGACGAGAAGTCCGGTGAAGCGATCAAGATCTTCATCGTTGCACGACCGGGCGTCACCTTGACCAAGGAGCAGGTCATGGAGCACATGCGCGCCAACGTCACCGGCTACAAAGTGCCCAGGGCCGTGGAGTTCCGCGATGCCTTGCCGACCACCAACGTGGGCAAGATCCTGCGGCGCGAGCTGCGTGATGAAGAGCTCAGGAAACTGGGTGTGAAGAAGTAAAAAGCTTGTACACAAAAAGCCCCGCATGAGCGGGGTTTTTTATTGGGCGGTGATCTGGAGTCGACCGCCGTTGTGGCGAGGGGATTTATCCCCGCTGGGCTGCGAAGCAGACCCAAAAAGCGAGGGCCGCTTCGCGCCCCAGCGGGGATAAATCCCCTCGCCACAATGGGTTGTTCGTCAGCAGTTGGCTACACCCTGAACTGCGCAAAATCCAGGTTGGTGCCCCCCGGCCGCATGTCTTGCAGGTACGAATCCTTGTCCGCGCTCAACTCCAGGCTCAGGGCTGCCTTGCGCTTGCCTTGGTTGCGTACTTCCAGGCCTTCCATTTTTTCGCGCAGGAACACCGTCGGCACTTTCAGGTGCAGCAACTGGTCGGTGGCCGGGGTGTGCAGCAGCAGGTGGATCCATTCGTATTGCCCGATGGCCAGGCGCGTCACCGGGAGGTTGAACCAGAAAATGTTGCGGTTGCGGTTCAATTCGCTGAAGTGGCAGTTGTTGACGCCCAGTACGGCGCCGCCCAGTTCCTGGTTCCTGCGGGCAATGGCCTGCTTTTTATCGAGTTTCATAACGTTCCTACGGGGTTGGAGCTTCAAGCCGCAGCCTGAATACGTGGGGCATTCTCGGGGGTTGCTCGGCAAACATAAAGCGCAACCTGCATTTGCCGATCAAATGTGCCGTTGAAAAAAATGAAACTCCCCGCAAACGGCCCCGGTCAACCCTATGTAATGACTTTTCGTAGCGTTGTTCACAGGAGACACATCATGGGTAGCACGAGCGATAAAGTGAAGGGCGTTGCCAACGAAGCCGTCGGCAATATCAAGCAAGGCGTCGGCAAGGCCACCGACAATGACCGCCTGCGCGCCGAGGGCGTGGTCCAGGAGAAGAAGGGCGAGGTCCAGCAAAACGTGGGCAAGGCCAAGGACGCGCTCAAGAAAGGCGTCGATAAAGCGTAACCGGCCCGCTGGAAAAACGATTGGAACGGCCATCTGCGGGTGGCCGTTTTCGTGTCGGCTCGAACTTGCGCCGGGGAAATTGTTCCAAAAGTCGCCAAACAGGTTACTTTGTCTGGCATAACAACCCATGAGTCGCCAAGCGACCTTCCTTTTTTGCGGCGAAAGGAGACGCACATGATGTTCCCGGCCATGAAAGGCTTGCCCTTGCATCGTGTGATGATGCGCACCGTGACCGAGTTTCTCGACGACGAGATGTCCACCTATGCGTCGGCATTGGCCTATCAGATGCTGTTTTCGCTGTTTCCCTTCATCCTCTTCCTGATCGCGCTGATCGGTTTCCTGCACCTGCCGGACTTCTTTTCCTGGCTGCGCCTGCAGTCGGAACTGGTGCTGCCGCCCCAGGCCCTGGAGCAGGTCAACCCGGTGATCGACCAGCTCCAGCAATCCAAGGGCGGGTTGCTGTCGGTGGGTATTGTCATTGCCTTGTGGACCGCCTCGGCGGGCGTGCGGCTGATGATGAGCGCCATGAACGCTGCCTACGACGTGGTGGAAGGCCGTCCGGCCTGGAAGCGTTTCCCGCTGTCGATCTTCTACACCGTGGGCATCGCCGGCATGTTGCTTATTGCGGCGGCGCTGATGGTTCTCGGGCCACAGGTGATGGAGTGGATCGCGGCCCAGGTCGGGCTGGAGGAATTCATCGTCACGCTCTGGACGATCGTGCGCTGGCCGGTGATCGTGATTTTGCTGATGGTGGCGGTGGCGTTGATCTATTACGTGATGCCTGACGTCAAGCAGGAGTTTCGCTTCATCACGCCGGGGTCGGTGCTGGCGGTGGTGGTGTGGATCATCGCTTCGCTGGGCTTTGCGTTCTACGTCAAGACCTTCGCCAACTACAACGCCATGTACGGCAGCATCGGCGCGATCATCGTGCTGTTGCTGTACTTCTACATTTCTTCGGCGGTGCTGTTGCTTGGGGCGGAAATGAATGCCGTCATCGAGCACATGTCCACCGAGGGCAAGGACCCGGGTGAAAAACACCCTGGCGAGCACGAGAAACAGCATGTGTCGGGCCTGGGCCGCGACCATTCCATCCCTCACCCCCACCCCGATGAAGCCCGACCATGATTCGCGAAATCCTGAAGATGGGGGACGAGCGCCTGCTGCGCATTGCCCCGCCCGTGCCACCGGAGATGTTCGACTCGCCGCAGCTGTGGCAGTTGATCGATGACATGTTCCAGACCATGGAAAGTGTCGGCGGCGTTGGCCTGGCGGCGCCGCAGATCGGCGTGGACCTGCAGTTGGTGATCTTCGGCTTCGAGCACAGCGAGCGATACCCCGACGCCGAGGCCGTGCCGCAAACGATCCTGATCAACCCGCTGATCACCCCGCTGGACCCGCAGATGGAGGAAGGCTTCGAAGGTTGCCTGTCCGTGCCGGGCCTGCGCGGCGCCGTGGAGCGCTATCGGCACATTCGCTACGAAGGATTCGACCCCAAGGGCCAGCCCGTCGTGCGTACGGCCTCGGGGTTTCACGCGCGGGTAGTCCAGCATGAGTGCGATCACCTGATCGGGCGCCTGTACCCGTCGCGCATCAGCGACTTCAGCAAGTTCGGCTTCACCGAGGTGATGTTCCCGGACCTGGACCCTGCGGCCGACGACTGACTGGAGCCGACACAGTCCCTCTGTGGGAGCGAGCTTCCTCGCGATAGCGGTGTGTCGGTCACAGTCGAATCACAGACCCGACGCCATCGCGAGCAAGCTCGCTCCCACATTGGCCTGTGTTGCCATTAAGAAGGAGGCACCAACCCCATCGCAATCATCGGCTTGCTGCGCGCATACCGGCTCAATCGCTCCGCCATCGCATAGGGCAGGGCCGGGTCGAAGCTGAATCCGCGTCGTTCATAAAATTCACGCAGGTCCGGATGGCAGAACAACCACACCGGCGCTTGCACGGCCTTCACCGCCTCGGCGATCAACCGCGCCGCGATGCCTTGGGCGCGGTAGGCCGGGTCGACAAACAATCCGGTCAACCAATGCCCACCTGCTACCTGCCGCAGGCACAGGGCGGCGACGATGTCGTCCTGGCGCGCTACCCACAGCTGTGCGTCACGCACCGCCTTCATTGAGGATTGGTGGGCGCGGTAGAACTTGTTCATCAGCGGCCATAGCGGTTCGTCGAGCAGCGTGTAGTGGATTTCAGGCATGGCAGGGACGGGGAGGGAATCAGGGGCCGCCAGTATAGCTGGCCGCCCCGGCGCATCATCAAGCTTAGAGAGAGGCGAGGAACACATCAGCCAATGGGGTTTTGCCATCGGTACGGTTTTCCTGGGCCTTTTCAACCTGGGCTATCGCTGATTTGTCCTGCATGCGTTGCGCGATCTCCTGGCTGACGGCGGCCTGCTTCTCGGGCGGCATTGCCTGGAACTCTTCTTCGGTGATGCCCAGCTCCGCAAGAATGCTGTCGCGCAGGCGTTGCTCCGGCGTCTTGCTCATGTAGTCCTTGAAGGCTTCCATTGCGGAACTGCCGGCCGCGGCAGTGTCTTTGGACGACGAGCTCTGCAATTGCACGCGGGTCTTGGCGAACGCCTCGTCCACCTTGTCGCTGATGGCGGTGGCTGCGTTGACCTGCTGGGTGGCGCGGCGGGTGAACGAATCCTGGACCTGGGTGCTGGCCTGGCTGGCTTGGGCCTGGACGTTATCGCGCAGCGCCTGCAATGCGGCGCTTTGCAGGCCGCTGGCCGCCTCGGCGGTAAGGTCCTCGCCGGGGCGTTTGAGGGGCAGATTCATCGCTTGTTGTTTGGCACTGACCAACATGATGGACACCTGTAGGTAATGGCTGGGCCATGGGCCAGAGCAATTCCCATGCCTGGCCTGCGACCCCAGGTTTTACAGGGGGCGGCGCCATCGGACGCTAGGAAGGGCGGCCAACCCTTGCCGCTGGACGGCATCGATCGACCGCCTGGGCCTTCAGGTGCTTTCGCGTACTTTGAGTTCGAACCCCATGTCCACCACCGGTTGCGCGATGCGGTTGCCCGCCATCAGCGTCAGCATCTGCTCAGCGGCGCGCTGGCCGATGGCTTCCCGTGGGGTGCTGATGCTGCTCAGGCGCGGCACCATGTGGGCGGAGGCGGGCAGGTCGTTGAAGCCCAGGACCGAGATCTGCTCGGGGATCCTGATGCCGCAGCGCAGGGCTTCGAACAAGGCGCCATGGGCCAGGTCGTCGTTGCCGAAGAAGATCGCGTCGACATCCGGGTGGCTGTCGAGCAATTGCAGAAACAGCTCGCCGCCCAGCCCCACCGAGGACGGGCGTGGCGTCAGCAGTTCCAGGTCCGGGTCGTACAGCCCGGCCTTCTGCAACGCGCGGCGGAAGCCTTCACCACGCGCCAGGGTGCGCTGGTCCAGCTGGGCGCCGATGTAGGCCAGGCGCTTGCGGCCCTTGGAAATCAGGTGCGCGGCGGCCGTCTCGCCAGCCTTGAGTTGGGAAAAGCCCACGCAATTGAGGCCCGCGCCGGGGTCCAGTTCCATCATGTACACACAGGGAATGTTGCTGGCCTCGATCATGCGCCGGGCGCTCTCGGTGCGGTCGAAACCGGTCAGCAGCAAACCTCGTGGCTGATAGGCCATGTAGTTGCGCAACAGGTCTTCTTCTTCGTCCCGGGAATAGTGGTAGTTGCCGATCACCACTTCGAAGCCCTTGGGCCGCAGCACACGATGGATCGCCTCGAGGGTGTCGATGAACAGCAGGTTGGACAGCGACGGGACCAGCACCACCACCGAATGGCTCTGGGCCGATGCCAGCGCACGGGCGGCCGGGTTGACCACGTAGTTGAGTTCCAGCGCGGCCTGGCGGACTTTTTCCACCAGTTCCGTGGCCACGGTGCTGACGCCGCGCAGGGCGCGGGAAGCGGTGATGGGGCTGACACCGGCCAGGTGTGCTACTTCGTTGAGGGTAGGGCGGCCGGTGGTGCGAGGATTCTTATCGTTTTTAGGGGCGGTCATCAGGGCGGCTTGCCAAACAAAAATCAAGGCACTAAGGTAGCGCTGTCTCGACGCGGCTGCAAATGCGTGAGCGGGGTTTGCCTGAACCTCGTGCGTGGGTGTCGTGAACGAACATGCTGCAACCACAAAAATGACAAGAAGGCGTCGGCAACTTCTGCTTTTGCTGCGGTGTCATAACTGGCAAAGGTAGCGCTGTCTGCGCGCTGAGGTGTTACATGAACAATCCCATCACCGCCCTGGTCATCATGGGCGTTGCCGGTTGCGGCAAAACCTGTGTCAGCCAGGCCCTGTGCCAGTTGAGCGGCGCCACCGCCATCGAAGGCGACACCTTCCACCCTGCGGCCAACATCCAGAAGATGAGCGCCGGTATTCCCCTGAACGACGACGACCGTGCCGGCTGGCTCGACAGCCTGTGCGACGAGTTGCGCCGCGTCGATGCCACCGGCGAACGCCCGGTGCTGACCTGTTCGGCCCTCAAGCGCAGTTATCGCGAACGTCTGCGCAGCGCCTTGCCGGGCTTGGGCTTCGTATTCCTCGAACTGACCCCCGAAGTGGCCGCCGACCGCGTGTCCCATCGTCCGGGCCATTTCATGCCGTCGACCCTGATCGACAGCCAGTTTGCCACCCTCCAGTCCCCTGTCGGCGAGCCCCTGACCCTGGCTCTGGACGCGTCCAGCCACAGCGTCGACGAACTGGCCCAGCAAGCCTACGCCTGGTGGTTGGAACACGGCTTGAAGCTGGCGAGCTGAGCCCCACTGTTTTTGCGTCAGAAAGATAGCGCTGTCCCGACGGCTTACAACTAACTGCTTCAATAACAACAACAAATCAGGAGACACCCCTCATGTTTGGCATGTCCCACGAGACGTTCCTACTGCTCGATGCAGTGGTCACGGTGATCGGACTTATCCTCCTCATCACCCAGTTCAAACTCCACCCGTTCATTGCCCTGACCATCGCCGCCGCGTTTCTCGGCCTGACCTCGGGCATGCCGATCGGCACCATCATCAAGGCGTTCCAGGACGGCTTCGGGGGGGTGCTGGGCTTTGTCGGGATCATCCTGGCGCTGGGCACGATGCTCGGCAAGATGATGGCCGAGTCGGGCGGGGCCGACCAGATCGCCCAGACCTTGATCCGCGCGTTCGGCAAGGACAAGGTGCAGTGGGCCATGATGTTCGCCGCGTTCCTGGTGGGGATTCCGCTGTTCTTCGAAATCGGCTTCGTGCTGTTGATCCCGCTGGTGTTCATCGTGGCCCGGCGCACCGGCGTGTCGATCATCAAGATCGGCATCCCGCTGCTCGCCGGCCTGTCCGCCGTGCACGGCCTGGTACCGCCACACCCGGGGCCGCTGCTGGCCATCGGGGTGTTCGGCGCCGACATCGGCAAGACCATCCTCTATGGGCTGATCGTTGCCTTGCCGACCGCCATCATTGCCGGTCCGATTTTCGGTACGTTCATCGCCAAGCACATTCCAGGTCACGCCAACCAGGAGCTGGTTGACCAACTGGCCCGCGAACCCGATGCCAAGGAACTGCCGAGCTTCAGCATCACCCTGGTTACCGTTCTGCTGCCGGTGTTCCTGATGCTGCTCAAGACTTTTGCCGATGTGGTGCTGCCGGACGGTAACGTCTTTCGCACGTTCATGGACCTGATCGGCCACCCGATCTCGGCGTTGCTGCTGGCGCTGTTGCTGTCGCTGTACACCTTCGGGCATCGCCAGGGCATCGGTTCGAACCAGATCCTGAAGTTGCTCGACGCCAGCCTGGCGCCCACCGCCGCGATCATCCTGATCATCGGTGCCGGTGGTGGCTTCAAGCAGATGCTGGTGACCAGCGGCGTGGGTGATGTCATCGGCCATATGGCGGTGAATGCGCAGATCTCGCCGATCCTGCTGGCCTGGCTGGTGGCCGCGGTGATTCGTATCGCCACCGGTTCGGCCACCGTCGCGACCATCACCGGTGCTGGCATCGTGGTCCCTGTGGTGGGGATGATCCCGGGTGTGAACCGCGAGTTGCTGGTGCTGGCAACCGGCGCCGGTTCGTTGATCCTGTCCCACGTCAACGATGCAGGTTTCTGGCTGGTCAAGCAGTACTTCAACATGACCGTGGCCGAGACGTTCAAGACCTGGACCGCGATGGAGACCATCCTGTCCGTGGTGGGCCTGGGCTTTATCCTGTTGTTGTCGCTGGTGGTTTAAGCCGCGCATAAGCAATGTGGGAGCGGGCTTGCTCGCGAAGGCGGTAGAACATCAACATCTTCGTTGATGGTCAGTGCGCTTTCGCGAGCAAGCCCGCTCCCACATTTTGGTTGTGTGTCAGGCGTTAGGTTTGCCGACCCACCCATCGGCCCGGAACATCGCCCGAATGCCCCGCACCGCCTGACGAATCCGGTCCTGGTTCTCGATCAGTGCGAAGCGCACGTGATCATCCCCGTATTCACCGAACCCCACCCCTGGCGAGACGCAGACCTTGGCTTCGGCCAGCAGCTTCTTGGCGAACTCCAGCGAGCCCAGGTGCGCATACGCCTCTGGAATCTTGGCCCAGACGTACATCGAGGCCTTGGGGTTTTCCACCATCCAACCCAGTTCATGCAGGCCCTTGACCAGCACGTTGCGGCGTTGGCGGTACTGCTCGGCGATGTCGCGCACGCATTGCTGGTCGCCTTCCAGCGCGGCGATGGCGGCCACCTGCAAGGGCGTGAAGGTGCCGTAGTCGTGGTAGCTCTTGATCCGCGCCAGGGCGCTGACCAGTTCCGGGTTGCCGACCATGAAGCCGATGCGCCAGCCGGCCATGTTGTAGCTCTTGGACAGGGTGAAGAACTCCACCGCGATGTCCTTCGCGCCCGGCACCTGCATGATCGACGGGGCTTTCCAGCCGTCGTAGACGATGTCGGCGTAGGCCAGGTCGTGGATTACCAGCACGTCGTACTGCTTGGCGAGGGCGATGACCCGCTCGAAGAAATCCAGCTCGACGCATTGCGCCGTGGGGTTGGACGGGAAGCCCAGGATCATCATCTTCGGCTTCGGGATCGAGCCGCGAATGGCCCGTTCCAGTTCGTCGAAGAAGTCCACGCCCGGCACCAGTGGCACCGAGCGCACCTGGGCGCCGGCGATCACCGCGCCGTAGATGTGGATCGGGTAGCTGGGGTTGGGCACCAGCACGGTGTCGCCCTGGTCCAGGGTCGCCAGCATCAGGTGGGCCAGGCCCTCCTTGGAACCGATGGTGACGATGGCTTCGCTTTCCGGGTCGATGTCCACCTCGTAGCGGTCCTTGTACCAGCGCGAAATGGCGCGGCGCAGGCGCGGGATGCCCTTGGAGGTGGAGTAGCCGTGGGTGTCTTCCCGCTGGGCGACGGTCACCAGTTTCTCCACGATGTGGGGAGGCGTGGCGCCGTCGGGGTTACCCATGCTCAAGTCGATGATGTCTTCGCCGCGCCGACGCGCAGCCATCTTCAGCTCGGCAGTGATATTGAAAACGTAAGGGGGGAGTCGATCGATGCGCGCAAAGCGGCGCGGCGAACCTTGTTCGGCCATTGTTGCCTCGAGATACGTGAGCGCCCGGAACCGTCCGAGCGACGTTGGCCACTGCGGTGGCCTGCGGCGCAAGATAATGGCCGCCGTGGCCGCTTGTCCAGTGGCGCCCCACAACTATTTTCGACGACACTGTCGACCCGCCCGCCGCACGCGTGCGGACAGTCGCAATTCGCCATACCTACTCGAACGGAACGATGATGGAATTTTCCAGCGGTTTTTTGCTGAGCCTCTCCCTGTGCCTGGACATCGGCGTCGCCAACATCGCGATGATCACCCTGGCCATGCAGCGCGGTTATTCCCAGGGGTTTGCCCTGGGCCTGGGTACGTGCGTGGGGGACCTGATCTATGCGGTGCTGGCCCTGGCGGGCATGACCGTGCTGTTGCAATACGAAACGGTGCGCTGGGTGCTGTGGATCGGCGGTTCGGCGTTATTGCTGTATTTCGCGGCGAAGATGATCCACGCGGCGATGTATCACAGTGCCGTCTTGGCCGAGGCCGGCGAAGTGCGTGGTCAATCCTCCCGGCAGGCGTTCCTGCGCGGGATCTTCCTGGCCATGTCGTCACCCAGCGCCATTTTGTGGTTCGCGGCGGTGGGGGGCACGCTCATTGCTCGTGCGGGCGGCGGGACGGTGCTCAGTTCGGCGCTGTTTCTCAGTGGTTTTCTCTGCGCCGGGTTGCTATGGAGTGCGGGCCTGTGCCTGGCGGCGACCCAGGGCGGCAAATTGCTGGGGGATAAGCTGTTGCGCTACTCCTGCTGGGCATCCGCGGCGATCTTCTGCTATTTCGCCGTATACGTAATTGTTTCTGGCTACGACGAGTTCGTTGCAAAAACCGCCATGCCGGCCTTGCCGGGGTTCTGACAAGCGAAACGGTGCTGGCAATCACGTGTTGGCTTTCTATACTGCCAAGCCCGACTTCACGTTTTTCCGGAGTGTTGACGCATGGAAAAGCACGCACGCGATTACGCCGCCGAGCCACGCCTCGAACAAGGTCGCTTTCTACTGATTGCCGGTTTTGGCGCACGTTTTACCGCGTGCACGATGCAGGACATCCCGCTGGTCTGGGAGAAATTCCTGCCTTGGCTCGGCAAGGTGCCGGGGGAGAAGGATGAAGTCACCTACGGCGTGGGTTGCAACCCGGACGGGGAGGGCGGGTTCGAATACATCGCCGGCGTGGAAATCAGCCGGCTCGACGACTTGCCCGAACAATTCCGCTGGATCGAGATCCAGCCGGCCCGTTACGCGGTGTTCGAACACAAGGGGCCGCTGAAACAACTGCCGGAGACGTTCCGCTACATCTGGGATGTCTGGTTGCCCCAGTCAGGCCATGCTGCTGCGGATGCCCCGGAATTCGAACGCTACAGCGAAGATTTCAACCCAAAGACCGGCGAGGGCAGCCTGGAGATCTGGATACCGCTCCAACCGTGACCGGCGGCTAGAACATCAACCCCATCCGCCGCTCATAACCGATACGGCCCCTGTACGCCTCGCCGCTGTCGACCCAGCCCAGTCGGGTGTACAGGCCGATGGCCGCTGCATTATCGGCATCGACCGAAAGCTCCAGCCCCCTGATTTCCGGCCAGGCCGCCCGTGCCACGGCGGGCAGCGCCTCCAGGCAGGCTTTGCCGTAGCCCTGGCCCTGGACCCGATGATCGACCTGCAGGGCGTGCAGGGTGGCGCTGTGTTCATTGGCCCAGGCGGGCAGTACCGGCGGGCGCTTGAGCAGCAGGAAGGCCACGGGCACGTCGTTGGCCACCAGGGCAAAGCCCTTGACCCCGGGGCCGGGCCGGGACAGCAACGTGTGCAGTGCACCGTGGATATCACCGGCGTACTGCACCTGTGCGGGATGGATTTCGATGGCTTCGACCTGTTCGCGTTGCTGCGGGGTCAGGGCTTCGTAGGGTACGAGTTGGGCGGTCACAAAAACGTCCTTGGTTTGCCGGCAGTGTAGGGGCGCGATTCTAACGAATTTTTTGCCTCGAATTATTTTTGCCAGGGTTGTCGATTCGCCGTTTCTCCAGACGACAAAGGGTGTCTTCCACAAAAAACTGCGGAGAATCACCATGAATACCCAAGCCACCGAAACCCAGATCCAGGCCTTGATCGACACCTATCGCGAAGCGGTCATGAGCAAGGATGTCGAAAAAGTCATGGCCCTCTATGACGAGGACATCGTCTCGTTCGATGCCATTCAGGCCCTGCAATTCAAGGGCAAGGCCGCCTACCGGGCGCACTGGCAGGCGTGCATGGAAATGTGCCCCGGGCCGCACAAGTTCGACTTCCACCAGGTCCGGATCACGCCCGCCGACGCCATTGCCTTCGCCCACTGGCTGGCCTACTGCGGCGGCACCAACGACAAGGGTGAGGAACAGGCCTGCTGGATGCGCGTGACGGCCTGCTACCGGCGCGTGGCCGGGCAATGGAAGATCGCCCACGAGCACTGGTCGGCACCGTTCGACCCGATGGCCGGCACGGCGATCTTCGATTTGCAGCCCTGATCGTCGGTTTTTTCGCCAACGGTCTTTCTGCCGTCCATAGTTGATCCGTTCGATCGCGGAGTTTGTCATGAAGTACTTATGCCTGGTCTACAGCAACGAACACACGCTGCACAACGCCCCCGACAGCCCTGAGGATGCCGAGTGCATGGCCTACGCCGAGTCGATCCAGGGCAGCGGGCGGATGCTTGCCGCCGAGGCCCTGGCGTCGGTGCAGACGGCCACCACGGTGCGCATGCGCGGCGGCAAGCTGTCGATCACCGACGGCCCGTTCGCCGAGACCAAGGAGCAACTGGCGGGCTTCTACCTGATCGACGCGAAGGACTTGAACGAAGCCATCCAGGTCGCCGGCCATATCCCGGCGGCCCGGGTCGGCTGCGTCGAAGTGCGACCGGTACGCCAACTGAACCCCTGAACAACAATCACAAGACAGGATTTGACCCATGAACCTCAAGCCAGCCCCTCATGCGTTGTCCATCAGCCGAATGATCGACGCGCCGTGCCAGAAGATTTTCCGCGCCTGGACCGAGCCGGCCTTGCTGGTGCAGTGGTGGGGCCCCCACGGCATGACGACGCCGGAGTGCGAAATGGACCTGTGGGTCGGTGGCCAGTTTCGCACCTTGATGCGCGCGCCGGACGGCAGTGAGTACCCGACCATGGGCGTGTTCCTGGAAATCCTTGCACCTCGACGGCTGGTGTTCACCGATGCATTCGTGCCGGGCTGGATACCGTCGGGCAAGGCTTTCATGACCGCTGAAGTGGTGCTCGAAGAGGTCGGTGACAAAACCCGCTACACCGCCCGGGCATTGCACTGGAGCGAGGAGGATCGCCAGGCGCACGAGGCGATGGGTTTCCATGACGGTTGGGGCCAGAGCCTGGACCGCCTGGAAACGCTAGTCACCCAAGGCATGCCCGACTGATGCCGGCCGAGGCGGTTCGGGCGCGGGTCGAGCAGGTGTACCGGCAAGATTCGCGGCGCATCCTCGCCACGCTGATTCGCCTGCTGGGAGACTTCGACCTGGCGGAAGAGGCCTTGCACGACGCCTTTTTCATCGCCGTCGAACGCTGGCAGCGCGACGGCGTACCGGACAATCCGCGGGCCTGGCTGGTGTCAGCCGGGCGGTTCAAGGCCATCGACAGCTTGCGCAGGCGCGCGCGCTTTGCCGCGTCCCGGCCGCTGTTGATCGCTCAACTGGAGGCGCTGGAGCAGGCCGACTGGAGTGATGAAGACGTGGAAGACGATCGCTTGCGGCTGATTTTCACCTGCTGCCATCCGGCCCTGGCCGCCGATGCACAGGTGCCGTTGACGCTGCGAGAAGTCTGCGACCTGACCACCGAGCAAATCGCTCGCGCCTTTCTTGCCGCCCCGGCGGCCATTGCCCAGCGCATCGTGCGGGCCAAGGCGAAGATCCGTGACGCGAAGATCCCCTATCAGGTGCCGTCCCGCGCGGAGTTGCCCGAGCGGCTGGACAGCGTGCTGCGGGTGATTTACCTGGTGTTCAACGAGGGTTATTCGGCCTCGATGGGCGCCGAATTGACCCGTGAAGACCTGACCCGCGAGGCCATCCGGCTCGGGCGATTGCTCCTGCAATTGTTGCCCGAGGCCGAGGTCATGGGCCTGTTGGCGTTAATGCTGCTGCACGAATCCCGGCGCCTGGCGCGCACGTCGCCGACCGGGGAGTTGATCCTGTTGGACGAGCAGGACCGCACGGTGTGGGATGCCGAACTGATTGCCGAAGGCTGTGCCCTGGTGGAAGCGGCGCTGGGCACCCGACGGTTCGGGCCGTATTGCCTGCAAGCGGCGATAGCGGCGGTACACGCCGAAGCGCCGACGGCCCGGGAAACCGACTGGCCGCAGATCGTCGGGCTCTATGACGTGCTGTTGCGCGCCATGCCGTCCCCCGTGATCGAACTCAACCGCGCCGCCGCCCTGGCCCAGCGCGATGGCCCGCTGGCAGGCTTGTGCTTGATCGACGCGATCCTGGGCCGTGGCGAACTGCAGGACTACCACCTTGCCCACTCGGCGCGGGCCGAATTCTGCCGCCAACTGGGGCGGGACGACGAGGCCAGGGCCGCGTACGAGCGCGCCCTTGAACTGACGCAACAGTTACCGGAGCGGCGGTTTATCGAAGGGCGACTTGCGAAATTAGCCAAGCCATAGCCGGCCCGGTAAAAGTCGGGTTTAACTCGGTCATTGTGGGAGCGGTGATCACCAATGCCAGCCCCGCCTTGGAACCCTGTGGGAGAGCTTGCTCGCGAAAGCACAGTATCAGTCACCATCGATGTCGAATGTGCCACCGCCTTCGCGAGCAAGCCCGCTCCCACAGTTGGCGTTGCGGTGATCACCAATGCCAGGTCCACCTTGGAACCCTGTGGGAGAGCTTGCTCGCGAAAGCACAGTATCAGTCACCATCGATGTCGAATGTGCCACCGCCTTCGCGAGCAAGCCCGCTCCCACAGTTGGCGTTGCGGTGATCACCAATGCCAGGTCCACCTTGGAACCCTGTGGGAGCGGGCTTGCTCGCGAAGGCGGTGGTCCAGCCGACCGAGATGTTGACTGGCATACCGCAGTCGCAAGCAAGTCCCCCAAGTCGCTCCGATTTCTCCAGGTGCAAAAAAGGCGACCCGAAGGTCGCCTTTTCAGTTTGCCGGCGTCGATCAGAACTCGTGATCGGCGTTGTCCGGGTTCAGGTCGCTGATGCCCAGTTTGCCGGCCGCTTGTTCGATCGAACCGGTCTGCTTGACCAGTGCGGCGATGGCGTCGCGCACGATCTGGTTACCGGCGGTGTTGCCGGCGGCGATCAGTTGATCGTAGTGCTCGCCCTTGTTGGCGTGATCGACCATGACCTGGATCTTGGCCTCGGTGTCGGCCAGGTCGGCCTTCAGCGCGGTGTCCGCCGCCGGGTCGGCCTTGGCGACCAGGGACGACAGGCTGGCGCCAGTCATCTTGGTGCCGTCGACGCGGGTGTATTCGCCCAGGTACACGTTACGCACGCCCTTGGCGTCGTAGAAGTGCGAGTTGTGGGTGTTGTCGCTGAAGCAGTCCTGCTCGTCTTCTGGCGAGTTGGCTTCCAGGGACACCTTCATGCGCTCGCCCGCCAGTTCACCGAGGGACAGGCTGCCCATGCCGAACAGCATCTTGCGCAGGCCGCTCTCGGCCGGTTCCGCTTCCAGGGTGGCGCGGTAGTTGTCAGCCACGTTCGGCTTCCAGTTGCCGACCATTTCCTCCAGGTCGCTGACCAGCAGTTGGGTCACGGACTTGAGGTAGGCACGACGGCGGTCGTTGTGGCCACCGGTGGCGCCGGCGCCTTGCAGGTAGTCGGACGCCGGACGGTTGCCCGCACCCGGGCCGGTGCCGTTGAGGTCCTGGCCCCAGAGTAGGAATTCGATGGCGTGGTAGCCGGTGGCGACGTTGGCCTCGGAACCGCCCAGCTCGTTCAGGCTGGCGAGTTTTTCCGGGGTGATGTCCTTGACGTCGACCTTGTCTTCACCCACCTGGACTTGAGTGTTGGCGATGATGTTGGCGGTGGCGCCCGGGTTGCCCAGGGCGTGCTCGTAGGACTTGTCGACGTAGTCGATCAGGCCTTCGTCCAGGGGCCAGGCGTTCACCTGGCCTTCCCAGTCGTCGATGATGGTATTGCCGAAGCGGAACACTTCGCTCTGCAGGTACGGCACGCGTGCCGCGATCCAGGCAGTGCGGGCAGCGCCCAGGGTCTCGGCGTTCGGCTTGGCCAGGAACGCGTCGACGGCGGTTTGCAGGGTCTTGGCCGTGGATTCGGCATCGCTGTAGACGGCGTAGACGATGTCGGCGTAGTGCGCGACAACGGCCTTGGCGGCGGCTTCATCGACTTTGCCGGCGGCAGCAGGGGCGACCGGTGCCGCAGTGCTGGCGGCAGGCGCTGGCGCTTGCGGCGCGGCGGCCTTGTCTTTGCCTTCGCCGCAACCGGCGAGGGAAATAGCGATGGCCAGCAGACTGGCGGTAGCCAGAGGCATACGAATCATGGCGAACATCCTGCTTCGGAAATGGATGGGACAGGCGCGAGGGTGCGCAAAAACTGCGACATAATGCGAAAGATTTGCATTATGTGTAAAGGGTTGCGGCTGTAAATATTTCTTATTTAATCAATGCCGATCGCAGCCTCGGACTACTCCGACAGAACGGCGCGGAACCGTTGTAGGAAATGTTGAAGGCTGTGATGGATCAAGGAATCAGAGGATGGAGGCCTTGCTGCGCTCCGCCTGCTTCAGGTAAGCGCCCAGTTCCCGTGCCGGCAGCGGCTTGCTGTAGTAGTAGCCCTGACCTTCGTGGCAGCCCTCGGCGATGATGTAGGCTTCCTGCTCGACCGTCTCGACGCCTTCGGCGATCACTTGCATGCCCAGGCTCTTGCCGAGCTGGATGATCGCCCGGACGATGGTTGCGTCGTCTTCGTCTTCGAGCAGGTCCTGGACGAAGCTCTTGTCGATCTTGATCTTGTCCAGCGGCAGGCTCTTGAGGTAGCTCAGGGACGAATAGCCGGTCCCGAAGTCGTCGATGGCGATCAGTGCGCCGGAGCGGCGCAGGCTCAGCAGGTGTTGGGCCGCGGTGGTGATGTCTTCCATCAGGCCGGTCTCGGTGACTTCCAGCTCCAGGCTGCGCGGCGGCAGCCGGTACATCTGCAGGAGGTTGTTGACCACCCGCGGCAGCTCCGCATGGTGCAACTGCACCGTCGACAGGTTGACCGCCATGCGCAGTTGGGTGAAGCCCTGGTCATGCCATTCGCGCAGTTGCCGGCATGCCTGGTCCAGCACCCATTCGCCGATGGCGATGATGGTGCCGTTCTGTTCGGCCAGCGGGATAAAGAGGTCCGGCGGCACCAGGCCGTGCTCGGGATGGTGCCAGCGAATCAGGGCCTCGGTGCCCACTACCCGCAGGTCGCGGTAGCTGATTTGCGGTTGGTACACGAGGGTGAACTGCTCGCGGATCAGGGCCTCGCGCAGGTCTTTCTCCAGTTCGCGGCGGCGGCGCATCTCGCTGTCGACGCTGGCGATGTAGAACTGATAGCGATTGCGAGAGCGGCTCTTGGCCAGGGTCATGGTCTGCTCGGCTTTTTGCAGCAGTTTCTCGGTGCTGTCGCCGTCTTCGGGGAAGAGGGTGATGCCGATGGTCGCCCGCAGCCGGATCCCGTGGTCATCGAGGGCGAACGGCGCCTCCAGGTCGTCGAGGATGCTCTGGGCCAGTTCGGCAGCCTCGTAGGGCTGTTCGATGTCGGCCTGGACCAGGGCGAACTGGTCGCCCCCTAGTCGCGCCAGGGCACCGAGACGACCACTGTGGGCGCGCAGCCGGTCGGCGAGGGCGAGCAGCAACTGGTCGCCGGTCTGATAGCTGAACTGCTCGTTGATGCCCTTGAAATCATCCAGCCCGACACACAGCACCGCCACCCGACGTTGCAGACGGCCGGCATCCACCAGGATCTTGTCCAGTTGCTGTTGCAATTGCTGGCGATTGGGCAGACCGGTGAGAAAGTCGTACTGGGCCATGCGCAACAGGCTGTCTTCCGCTTCGTGGCGCAGGTGCGTGTTGCGCTCGATGGATTCGAGCAACTGGTTGGCGGTATTGATCCACAGCCCCAGCTCGTTATGTTCGTGACCGCGCAGTTGCGGGATCTTGTGGGCGCTGGGGCGATCAGGGTTGATTTCGGTCAGGTGCTCGATGATCCGCGACAACGGCTTGGTCAGCAGCCAGTGGTAGACCAGGTACAGCACCAGGCCCATGGCCAGGGCCCGAAGCATGCCGGAGATGAAGATGATCACCGAGCTGACGATGAAGCTCTCGCCATAGGTGGCGGTGTCGAGGGTAATGCTCAGGTCACCGTAGTATTCGCTGTAGGGCCCGCGCCCCACCAGTTGCGTGGTGAAGGTGCGCTCCTTGCCCAGGATCAGGTCGGTCAGCCATCGGCTTTCGGACGCCTGCAGGGCACGGCTTTTTTCGGCGAGCATGGTTTCGCGGGGATGGCCTATGGAGGCCATGCGTACGGCTTTGTCCTGGAACAGGCCTTCGATCACCTGCATGCCCATTTCCCGGTCCAGGCTGTAGACGGCCTGGGTCGACGGATCGCGGAACATGTCGAGGATACGCTGGGCGTCGTTGGCGACGGCCTGGTTGGTTTTGTAGGCATCGAACACGATCTGGGCGCAGCTCAAGAGCACGCCAACGATCAATGCCGAGAGGAGCACGACCCGGAGCAACTTCACAGACAAGCTGTTCTTGAGTTCCAGCTTCAAAGAGTGGTTCCTTGTTCCGTGCGGTAGCGTCAAGTTGCCATGAGTATTGGCAATCCTGTGATGTCAGTCAAAGGGACAATCAAACACCAGGGTTTTCGCCGATAAACATGGCCGATGGACGGTTCTTTCAGAGTGATTGCTCTATGCCCATTGTGTCGGTTGCAAGGGAGCGCAACTTGAGGCCTGGCGGGAATTTTTATTGGTGCTCAAGGCGCACGGTGTCCCCGGCGCCGATCGATACCCGGCCATTGGCGCCGGGCACAAAAAACCCGGCAAGGTGCCGGGTTCTTTGGTCTGGCTACGGGCTTAGGCGGTGAAGGTCTTGCCTTCGAACTGCTCGGCCACGAATTTCCAGTTGACCAGGTTCCAGAACGCTTCGACGTATTTCGGACGAACGTTGCGGTAGTCGATGTAGTAGGCGTGTTCCCAGACGTCGCAGGTCAGCAGCGGGGTGTCGCCGCTGGTCAGCGGGTTGCCGGCGCCGATGGTGCTGGCCAGGGCCAGGGAACCGTCAGCCTTTTTCACCAGCCAGCCCCAGCCGGAGCCGAAGGTGCCGATGGACGTCTTGCTGAACTCTTCCTTGAACTTGTCGAACGAACCGAAGGCCTTGTTGATGGCTTCGGCCAGTGCGCCGGTAGGTTCGCCGCCGGCGTTTGGCGCCAGGCAGTTCCAGTAGAAGGTGTGGTTCCAGACCTGAGCGGCGTTGTTGAAGATACCGCCCGAGGAGGTCTTGACGATTTCTTCCAGGGTCTTGCCTTCGAACTCGGTGCCAGGTACCAGGTTGTTCAGGTTCACGACATAGGTGTTGTGGTGCTTGTCGTGGTGGTATTCCAGAGTTTCTTTGGAGATGTGCGGCTGCAGTGCATCGTGTGGGTAAGGCAGCGGCGGCAATTCGAAAGCCATGGTGATTCTCCTAATCAGGTCAGTTGCGGTGAGCGCAAGGCCGATCACGGGCGGCCCGACTTGCGCCGGGGAGTTTGTACTCTTTGCGGCGCAGGAGTCGGATCATAGCACCGGGGGTGCGGCATAACCACGCAACAACTGTGTGGGATAGAGGTTCCAGAGCGGTTTGGAATAATCAGCCACTGACGATCAATTGCCCGGCTACGGTGAACATCATCGCCGCTACCAGCAGGTCGAGGATCCGCCAGGTGGCGGGGCGAGCCAGCCACGGGGCCAGCCGTGCGGCGCCGAAGGCGAGGGTGAGGAACCACAACAGCGACGCACTCGCCGCGCCGATCACGTAGGCACCGGGCATGCTCTGCTGGGCACCGAGGGAGCCGATCAACAGCACGGTGTCGAGGTACACGTGGGGGTTGAGCAGCGTCACCGCCAGGGCGCTGAGCAATACCGCCCGCAAGGAGCGCACGGCCTGGTTCTCACCGTGTTGCAGGCTTTGTTTCGAACAGGCCCGGCGCAACGCCAGGCTGCCATACCAGAGCAGGAAGGCGGCGCCGCCCCAGCGGGCGATCGACAGCAGCAAGGGGCTTTGGGCCAGCAGCGTTGCCAGGCCGAAGACGCCTGCCGCGACCAGCAGCGCATCGCAGGTAATGCACAGGGCGGCCACCGGCAAGTGGTGCTCGCGGCGCAGGCTCTGGGCCAGGACGAATGCATTCTGGGCACCGATGGCCATGATCAGCCCGAGGGCCATCAACAATCCGTTCACATAGCTTTGCCACATGTTCGTCACTCCCCGCTGGCGGCCAGTTGCCTAAGCACGTCCATGGCCCGTGCGGCGTCGTCACGGCCGACGAACAGATGGTCGTGGTAGTAGCCGGCAATCACGTTGCAACTGATCCCGGCGTTGCCCAGGGCCGTGGCGAAGGCGGCGGTCAGGCCTACGGCTTGCAGCGCCGAGTGCACGTTGAGGGTGATCCAGGCGGCGACGTAGTCCCAGCCCAGGCCGGCCTGCTGTGCCTGGGATTTTTCCAGGATGACGGTCAGCCCCTCGCGTTCGAGAAAGCTGCCGATGATCTCGATGCCGGCCGGCACCTGGCCGTCGGGCAGGCAGCAGAACACGTAGTCGCCGTGATTGAGCTGCGGGCTCAGGCTGCGGATCAGGGTGGTCAATGATGTTTCGCCAGGCATGGCTCGCTCCTTCAAATGATGCTGGCCATTGTCCGGTGGGGCGCTGTATAAGAAAAACCAATCCTGCTGATTACTCATTAGGAAAACTGATGTTCGACTACAAATTGCTTTCCGCCCTCGCCGCCGTGGTCGAGCAGGCCGGTTTCGAGCGGGCGGCTCAGGTGCTGGGCTTGTCGCAATCGGCCATTTCCCAAAGGATCAAGTTGCTGGAGGCACGCGTCGGCCAACCGGTCCTGGTGCGTGCCACGCCACCGGCGCCGACGGAGATCGGCCGGCGCCTGCTCAACCACGTGCAGCAAGTGCGTCTGTTGGAGCGAGACCTGCAAAGCCTGGTGCCGGCGCTGGATGAAGAAGGCCTGCCCGAGCGCTTGCGCATCGCCTTGAACGCCGACAGCCTGGCGACCTGGTGGGCGGCGGCGCTGGGCGATTTCTGCGCCCGGCAGCATGTGCTGCTCGACCTGGTGGTGGAGGACCAGACTGTCGGCCTCAAGCGCATGCGTGCGGGGGAAGTGGCGGCGTGCGTCTGCGCCAGCGAGCGTCCGGTGGCCGGTGCACGCAGCGTGCTGCTGGGTGCCATGCGTTACCGCGCGCTGGCCAGCCCGGCGTTCATCGCCCGGTACTTCCCCGACGGCGTGCGCGCCGATCAACTGGCCCACACCCCAGCCTTGGTGTTCGGTCCGGACGACTTCCTGCAACACCGCTACCTCGCGTCCCTGGGCGTCGAAGGCGGTTTTGAACACCATTTGTGCCCGTCGTCCGAAGGGTTCATTCGCCTTGCCGAAGCCGGTCTCGGCTGGGGCCTGGTGCCGGAATTGCAGGTGCGTGAACAACTGGCCCAGGGCACGCTGGTGAACTTGCTGGCAGATAAACCGATCGATGTGCCGTTGTACTGGCATCATTGGCGCAATGGTGGGCAGTTGCTCGGTGCGTTGACCGAACAATTGATCCGTTCCTCCCGGCAGTGGCTGGTGCCTTGGGCACCGTCCTAGACGTCAAGCAACAGGTCGCAAGCGACGCACAGTTAAATTGGCAGGTTGTTGTAGCTTGACGCTCGTAACCGCCCTTCCAAGGAGCATTCATGAAAATTCTGGTTACCGGCGCGAGCGGCTTCATCGGCGGGCGCTTTGCGCGTTTCGCCCTGGAGCAGGGCCTGGATGTACGGGTCAACGGTCGCCGGGCCGAGAGCGTGGAGCACCTGGTGCGTCGCGGTGCGCAGTTTGTCCAGGGAGACCTGAGCGATCCGCTGCTGGCGCGTGACCTGTGCGTGGATGTCGAGGCCGTGGTGCATTGCGCCGGCTCTGTGGGGCTGTGGGGGCGTTACCAGGATTTTCACCAGGGCAATGTCGAGGTCACGGAAAATGTCGTCGAGGCTTGCCTCAAGCAGAAGGTTCGGCGGCTGGTCCACCTGTCGTCGCCGTCCATCTACTTCGACGGCCGTGACCACCTCGGGTTGACGGAAGAGCAAGTGCCCAAGCGCTTCAAGCACCCGTATGCCGCCACCAAGTATCTGGCCGAGCAGAAGGTGTTCGGTGCCCAGGAGTTCGGCCTCGAAGTGCTGGCCCTGCGCCCGCGTTTTGTCACCGGTGCCGGCGACATGAGCATTTTCCCGCGCCTGCTGAAGATGCAGCGCAAGGGGCGGTTGGCCATTGTGGGCAATGGGTTGAACAAAGTGGATTTCACCAGCGTGCAGAACCTCAATGAGGCGTTGCTCAGCAGCCTGCTCGTCACCGGTTCGGCCTTGGGCAAGGCCTACAACATCAGCAACGGCGCTCCGGTGCCGCTGTGGGATGTGGTCAATTACGTGATGCGCCAGATGCAAGTCCCACAGGTCAGGCGTTACCGTTCCTACGGGTTGGCTTATAGTGTTGCCGCCCTGAACGAAGGGTTCTGCAGATTATGGCCGGGCCGCCCCGAACCGACGCTGTCACGTCTGGGGATGCAGGTCATGAACAGGCACTTCACCCTGGACATCAGCCGGGCTCGGCAGTATCTCGATTACGACCCCCAGGTCAGCCTGTGGGCCGCGCTCGATGAGTTCTGTGCCTGGTACAAAGCCCAGGATGCCCGCTGATCGGCCCGTCATGAACCGAGTGCCGGGTTCGGGGTCAATCGGTGCGGCGGGCGAGGGGGTTATACTCGCCGCACCCAGTCATCACCGGTTTCCCAAAGGTTGAACCATGCCCATGCGTAACGATGCCAACGACGACTTCGACGATGTACCGAGCCTGCGGATGCGCGCCGACATCCCCGATGACGATGACTTCCCGACCCACCGCCCGGCCCACGCGCAGGCGCGGCCGGCAGCCGTTGCCGCAGCCAAGGTCAAGGGCCCCAGCACCGGGCCGTTGTGGGCGTTGATCGGCGCCTTGGTGTGTGCGTTCGGCTTCCTGGCCTGGTGGAGCTTCCAGCAGATTTCCCTGATGGAACAGCAGCTGGTGGCGACCCAGGAAAGTTTTGCGCGCATCAGCGAGGATGCGGCAGGGCGGCTGCAGGATATTTCCGGCAAGGTGGTGGCTGGGCAATCCAATGTCATGAGCGACAGCGAAGCCTTGAAGCTGCAGATCAAGCAGCTGGAAGGCAAGCTCCAGGACCAGGCTCGGCAGTTCGACAGCAAGTTGCAGGAGCAGTACAAACTCCAGCAGGCCACGTTCGGTCCGTCCGCCGACCTGGACAAGGAGCTGGCCCAGCTCATTGCCCAGGCCACTGAGCAGCAGAACACCAGTATCCAGTTGCAGGCTGCCAACAAGGAGCTCCAGGCCCAGGTCAAGGCGTTGTCGACTGAAATGACGGCCCTGAAGAACCAAGGCGAGGGCGGAGCGCTGGATGCCCAGCTCAAGAGTATCGGCGCCGACATCACGGCGCTTAAGCGAGCCACCTCCAACTCGGCCCTCGAACGGCTGGAACAGGACGTGATCGTTCTCAAGAGCCAGCAGGACAACGGCGGCAACACCGCCGAATTCGACGCCTTCCGCGGCCAGGTCACCCGCAACATCAACACCCTGCAAGCGCAGATCCAACACCTGCAACAGCAACTCAGCGCTCGCGCCCAGTAAAGCCTTCGCGAGCAAGCCCGCTCCCACAGTGGTCTTGTGGTGCTGGCCGGAATCAGGTCCACCTCCATCCCTTGTGGGAGCGGGCTTGCCCGCGAAAGCGCTGGATCAGTCACGAAGATGTTGGCTGGCCTGACGCCTTCGCGAGCAAGCTCGCTCCCACAGTGGTCTTGTGGTGCTGGCGGGAATCAGGTCCACCTTCCATCCCTTGTGGGAGCGGGCTTGCCCGCGAAAGTGCCGGATCAGTCACGAAGATGTTGGCTGGCCTGACGCCTTCGCGAGCAAGCTCGCTCCCACAGTGGTCTTGTGGTGCTGGCGGGAATCAGATATGCCAACGCATTACCCCTGTGGGAGCGGGCTTGCTCGGGTAGAAACCGGGGACATCCTTTACGTTTTAAACCGGAGACATCGTTTACAGGTGCATAAATACGGTCAGGAGGTGCCTGACCATGCCCTGGAATCGAGAGTCCCCGATGGATCAACGAATCAAACTCATAGGCGACTGGCTGCAAGGCAGCTACTCCAAGAGCGAGCTGGCCCGTCACTACGGGCTCAGCCGACCCACTTTGGACAAATGGCTTGCACGCTACGAGGCGCACGGCATTGATGGGCTAAAGGAGCTGTCACGGCGCCCACATACGAGCCCTTTCAAAATCAGCGACGAGGTGCTTGAGCTGCTAATCGCGTACAAGCGCGAGCATCACAGCTGGGGGCCTGAGAAGTTGGTGCATAACCTTAAGATCGACCATCCAAACCTGTCTTGGCCCACTGTCAGCACGGCAGGCGAGTGGCTTAAGCGAGCAGGTCTGGTGCAAAAGCGCCGTTTCCTCAATCGACCGCCAGCAGGAAAAAATCCGCTGCGTGACGCCACTGGGCCTAATCAGACATGGGCCGCAGACTTCAAAGGTGACTTCGCGCTTCAGAACGGCCAACGTTGTTACCCTCTGACCATTACCGATCACGTCAGCCGATTTCTATTGCTGTGCAGAGCACAAGGCAGCGTTGCCGGTGCCCGCGAAGGATTTGACTGGGCGTTTCGGGAGTACGGTTTACCTGACGTAATCCGTACAGATAATGGCTCTCCTTTTGCCTCTACCGGCATTTCACGCATATCCAGTCTGGCCGCGTGGTGGATACGTTTAGGGATTCATCCGGAGCGAATCCAGCCGGGGCGGCCTGACCAGAATGGCCGTCACGAACGCATGCATCGAACACTCAAGGCTGCTTTGCTTCATGCACCTGAACGTAACCTGGTGGAGCAACAGCTGGCATTCGAACAGTTTCGACAGGAATTCAATTACGTGCGACCTCACAAGGCCCTAGAGATGAAAGTTCCTGCGGACCTCTATGAGCCATCAAAGCGGCAGTACGATGGGCGCGTGCCTGAGGCGGATTACGCGGCGGACATGACGATCCGTATGGTTAGGCAGAACGGGTCGATGAAATGGAAAGGCAAGATGATTTTCGTCAGCGAATCTCTGGCCGGTGAGGCGCTAGGACTCAAAGAAGTGGACGATGATGTGTGGGATATTTACCTCTGCAGCTACCTTTTAGGTAGGCTGAAAAGCGGCGAAAGCCGCCTTTCAAGCCAACAGAAACGTAAACGATGTCCCCGGTTTCAATTGTAAAGGATGTGTCCGTTTCTACACCGCGAAAGCGGAGGGTCAGCTTGCAACGATGTTGGATGTACCGGCCCCTTCGCGGGCAAGTTCCCGCAGGGGGAGTGGCTTCAAGTCGGCGGCGATTTCGGCGCCTGCATGCGGGTTGGCGGTTTGCCGTTGGCGTTGTGCTGGTAGATCTGTGCCGGTTGTCCCTGTTCATTGAAGAACACCTGGCCAATCCCCGCTGAGTTCCACAGGCGCTCGCCGGCCTCGGCATGTTCCGGGGTATGGGGAACGATGCGCATGCTGCGGCGCTTGGTGAACCAGTTCAGGGGCGAGCGCGGAGCGTAGAGCCAGCGGTTCAGGCGGTCGAACCATTCCAGCAGCGCCGGCGGGAACTCATTCTTGATGCCGCTGCTGGTGATCTGCCAGATGCGCGGGCCGCCCTTGCGGTGTGGGATAAGCACCTCGTAGACGAAGGAATAATGCACATCGCCTGACAGCACCACGTAATTACCGGGTGTGCGCGAGTGTCGGAAAATGTTCAGGATCACTTGGGCCGCACCGCGATGGGCCATCCAGTTTTCCGCATCCACCAACAGCGGATAACCGCACCAACTGAACACCCGTTGCACGGTTTCGATCAGCTTCACCCCGAAGATCGGCGCCGGCGAGACGATGATCGCCGAAGGATGGTCCAGCAGTTCCTGTTGCAACTCGCTCAGGGCTTCCCAATCCAGCAGGCCGGACGGTTGCTTGAGGTTGTTCTCGCTGCGCCAGCGGCGGGTGCGGGTGTCGAGCACCACCAGGGCCGGCGTGCTCGGCATCACGTAGTGCCACTGCTGGAAGCCCAGCAGCGTGTCGATCAGTTTGTCCTGCGGCGCGCTGTCGAGGTAGCGGTCGCGAGCGGTGGCGGTCACGGCCAGGGTTTGCTGGAGCACGTCGGCAAAGGCGTCCGGGTTATTGCCCCAACCCTGGCAGAGCATGTAGGCGATCAGGGCGTTGCCGATGATGCGCTTGGAGAACGGATGGCCATAGGCCGTTTCCTCCCATTGCGCGGACAGATTCCAGTCGTCGGTGATGTCGTGATCGTCGAAGATCATCAAGCACGACAGCTGCGCAAACACCCGCGCCACGCCACCCAGTCCGGCCTTGAAGGCGTCGATGCGTTGCTGTTCCAGGTCATAGCGCTGGCGCCGCTCCGGGGTCAGCTCGGGCGGCACCACGGTGATCAGCGTCCAGGGCACCGGCGACCACACCAGCAGGTACATCGCCATGACCTCGGCGAACGTCACCAGGTGATTGTCGGCGCTGCTGCTGGTGAAAATCGGTTTGCGCGCCCCGCCAAAGAAGCGCTCGCGCAGGGTTTCGTTGCTCTCCAGGGCCGGCAGTAAATCGGCGCGATGGTAATAACTGGCCGGGTGCCGGTAGAGCCTGGCGCTGTCTTGCACCACGGCACCGTCCAGGCATTCCTCGAACAGGCCCAGGCGCTCGATCAAGGCATGGATCGCCCGCAACATGGGGCCCGCGACGTCATCGGCGTAAACCTGGTCGCCGCTCATCATCAGCAACGCCGGCCGTTGTGCCGAGTCCTGTGCCAACAGCCGGTCGACACACAGCAGGCCGTCGTTGGCCGGGTAATGGGGCTTGCGGCACGAGCCGTGGACCAGTTGCTCGATGCGCGAATGCAGCATGAAGTTCGGGCACTGCGCCTCGCCATACAACAGGTGCGGCGCCCATTCGGCAATCGGGGCGCCATCCACCCGCAGGTCGTAATCGATCGGCACGTCCTGGGGCAGGGGGCTGTCGAGTGGCACGTCAATCAGATGGACGAACGCGTGCTGCCCCACCGGCACCACGGTGCAACGCGGCCCGTCGAGCTCAAGATCGCCCACTGCGTCGATGTGCAGCGTCAACGCCAGCGGTCGCGTGCCCACCAGCCACATCACCAGCCGCGTCGGTTCCAGGCGCCGCAACAGCGGACCGACCAGCACAGGGGGCAGGGAAGAGGCAATGTCAGCAGAAGACGGCAACATGGGTGGCGCAGGCTCTGTTCAGGGCAAGGCCGGGATCATAGCGCACTGTGCCTTGCGGCTGGACAGGACAAGCATTGTTCCGTGGCGAAGGCGCTCGTTGCCGCTGGGGACGAAGGGCCTTCGCCATGGTGTTACTGCGGCTTATTGGACGCTTCGGCGGCCTTGATCAGGTCTGGCCCGATCGCCTTCTCGAACGTCGCCCACACCGGCTTCAACCGTTCGCGCCAGGCGTTGCGCTCTTCGGGGGTGAGGGTAATGATCTCGGTGGTCTTGGCGTCGAGCACATATTGCTTGTCCTGCTGATTCAGCCGGTCCGCTTCCTGGTTCACATGGGCCGTCACCTCCACCACGATCTTGTCCAGTTCGCTGCGAATGTCCGGCGGCAGGTTGTTCCAGAAGTCGGAGGTGGTGATCAACATGTAGTCAAGTACGCCGTGGTTGGTCTCGGTGACGTACTTCTGCACTTCATGGAGTTTCTGGTCGTAGAAGTTCGAATAAGGATTCTCCGTGCCGTTGACCAGGCCCGTGCGCAAGGCTTGGTAAACCACCGAGAAAATCATCTTCTGGGCCTTGGCGCCCAATACCTTGAACTGTTCTTCCAGCACCGCTGAAACCTGCACCCGGAATATCAAGCCACGGGCATCGTCGGGGCTGCGCAAGGGCTTGTTGGCCGACAACTGCTTCATGCCGTTGTGCCAATAGGCCAAGCCGGTGACATTCTTGCTTTCCATGGACTTGAGCAACTTCTGGCCCTCGGGGCTCAGTTGAAAGCGGTCCACGGCGGCAATGTCGTCAAACAGGAACGGCAAGTCGAACAACTGCACGGTCCGGGTGTACTGCTCGAACTTCGCCAGTGACCGGGCAATGATCTGCACATCCCCCAACAGCAAGGCTTCCATCTCCTTGTCATCGCCATACAGCGTGGAATTGGGGTACACCTCGACCCGGACCTTGCCTGGCAATCGCTCCTCCACCAACTGCTTGAACAGCAGTGCGCCCTGGCCCTTGGGCGTTTGTTCGCCCACCACGTGGGAGAACTTGATGACAATCGGTTCGGCCGCCATGGCCGTGCCCAGCGCACTGATGGCCAGCATGCAGGCGAGTGTTTTGCACAGGCGTTTGAGCATTGCGAAGTTCCCTTTGCGTTGTGATGGGCGGCGCGGTGGTTCAAGAACGAGACACTGCAAGTCTAGGAGAAAAACCGTCGGCTGCCGGGCGACGCAGGGGGACCTTGAGTGGCGCCTTTTACGGCTCTTGAGCAGGGCCTTTCAATTCGATCTGGTTGCCATCCGGGTCGAGGCAGTAGATCGACGGGCCCTGGCCTTGCGCGCCGTATCGCACCTGCGCTTTCTCGGCCTCGACGCCGTTGGACGCCAGATGCGCGAGGATCGCGGCTTCATCGAAGGGCTCGATGCGCAGGCAGAAGTGGTCGACATTTCGACGCTGCTTATCGGCGGCCGGACCGCCCGGGCGCCCCAGCGGCCCTTCGACATCCACCAGATCGATCATCGAGACGCCTGTACCGAGATGGAGCATGCCAAGGTCATCTCGACGCTTCCTGAGTTCGCAGCCGAGCACCGACGTATAGAACGCCAGGCTACGCTCCATGTCCTTGACCCGCAGGACGATGTGATCGATGTGCTGAATCGTGAAGTTCCTCATGGCGGCCTCAGGGTCGTTGAATGGCAGGGCTCCTATCACCTTAGTGGAGAACAGGCAGAAACCAAGCCGTAAAGACTTGTGGGAATGGGCCATTGTGCAGACGATGGCGAGCCTGCTCGCGAAGCCATCAGCCCAACCACCCCGAACGCCTGGATGCGTACCCCATGATGAACTGGTTCAGAACCCTCACCCGTACGGACGCCATTGCAACACTGGCCTTGATCGTCTCCATCGCTTCAGCCTTCTTCACCTACCAGCAATACCGGGACAGCGTCGCCAGCCGCAAAACCCCGATCATCATCCGGGTCGGTGCCGAGCACACCAAGGTGTCCTTCTACAAACCCTATAAAGATGCCTCGGTCGTGCTCTTCAAACAGCGCTACAAGATCATCCTCACCAACAACAGCTTCAACCCCGAAAGCGTGATCGATTGGCGGATCTGGGAGCGCAGGGAAAACGGTGGGGGAGAATACCTCGGCATGAAATCCAAGCTGCTCGATTCCACAGGGGCGCCGATGAACCTGCCGTTCCTGATCGGCGCGAAAGAGAGCAAGGTGATCTTCCTGGACGTCGGCCAGAAGGTCACGCCAGATGCCTGGGCGGCCGTCGGGCCCCATGTGGGCCTCGACAAGGAGATGGACTGGTTCGAGGCCGACCGGCTCTTTGCCGATGCCGGGTATCCGCTGTTCGGGCAACTCACCCCGGGTGAAAGCTCCAAGCACCAAGACCTGCAAGTCGACCGCTGGCTGGCGGGCCCGGCTTACCAGGAGTTCCAGCTGAATTTCAGCAAGGCCGACGGGTATGAGGTGGCTGCGCAATTGTCATTGAATGTCAGCGATGTTTATCCACAGGGGGAGGCTGAGCGGTAAAACTGGCTGACAAACGCACGATCAAGCGCCTCGACCACCAGCACGATATCCAGATCCTTGGTCGGTCGAAATGTCTCTCCCAACTCGTCCATGACCATCGAAGCCGCCACGCCGCCAATCAGGATGTAACTGTTCTGATAGTCCTTGAAATACTCCTTGAACCGCTCTACGCCGACTACCATGTGAGGTTCTCCATCATTTCATCCAGACACATTTGCACGCGCTCATCATGGTCATCCTTGAGGCTGAGGTAGAGGGAAAAAGAATCGACAGCGCCCGGGGCTGAGTTGCTATGCACCGGCTCGTAGCTCCATACCTGAATGCAACATATGGCATGGTTTTGCGGTACTTCACGGTAAGGGGCGGTGCTTTCCAGTTTCGAATTCGTCGTTGTTGAGGTTGAGCTCCAAAGGCCGAAGTCCTTCCCATGGGCTGCATTCATTTCCAACTGAGCATGCGCTCGAATGTGATCGAACTGTGCTGCCGTCATGGCAAAGACAGGTACTTTTGGGCTGGCGAGAAGGCTCATCTCAGCCAATGCCGACTCTCCTGCCAGCAGCATCGGAATGTCAGAGGCCTCGGGTATGGCATTGAGCCAAAGTGTCTTTTTGACCGGGGTGCGCATGTGCTCTTTCGCCCTCTCCCAGGTTTCTCTGGGTGCCAGGTGAAAGAAAATCGCGTTCTCGCCCATCTCCTTTCCAGGTTGCACGATATCCAGATCGGTCAGTTCCTTGATGGCTCGGGTGACGGTCATTTTCGCGTAGCTAAAGGATTTCTCGAACGCGGAACGGGTTGTCAGCCACTTGTCCTGCCAGCCCTTGACCAGACACTGAATCAGCATGGCTTGAGTGGCTGGGCTCAGGGCCTGGGTTTTTTCCAGGCGCTGCCTGTAGTATTCGCGCAAATCCATGCCAAATGCTGGCAGAAAAAGTTGATTGCCTGGCACGATAAATTGGACACGCTTCTCTATCAGCCGCTTTCTGTCATAGCTCGGAAGTGTGTCGGTGACAAAAATCATCAGATGACCGGTGCCGGGTAACTTGTTGTACGCCGGTAGGTTGCGAATGGCTTGTATATGCTTGGCGACGTCCGCGACGCTGGCCTCACGCTGTGGACGCTCCTTTAGGATAAGACACTCGACGTTGAATAGTTCCGTAAGGAAAAACTCGTACCGGTCCCGCAGGGCATATGGAAGGACTTTGACCTCTTTCCAGGGCTTAAAGCGCAGCTTCAGACCGAGCACGCTTTCAACATAGACTTTGAGTTCGAAAAGATCAGGCCTTTCAATGAACTCAGGGTGGCGGCGGGTGGCAGTCATTGGGTGAGTGTCCATATCACGATTTCAGCACGGTATCAGAGGTGTTGATAGCGTGCAAAATTTCTGGTGTTTTTCGTATTTGAATGGCGCTCGCTCTCTCAAACACGGGCCTTTGTTTTCATTCAAACGCCAGGACATCAACGCCCTTGGCCTCGACCATCTGCGCAAACACCGGCAACCGCGCCACGAACGCTGTTTCAAACGCCAGGTACCGATCCTGCGTCGGCAGGTAGCGGATGTGCGGCTTGATGCGCCGGATGTCTCGGGTCGACAGTTTCAGCACCTCATGGGTGGCCTGGTTCCAGAACCACGCCAGGGTGTGTGAGCCGAAGGTGTGGGTCTGGTAGTTCCACACCCACCAGTCGCCGTGCCCGCGGCCAACGTGCAGCCTGCCGTGGAAGGTGCGCAGGGTGATGACCTGCTTGGGCTGGGTGACGAGCAGGCGCGTGTCCTGGCGCAGTTCGCTGCCAAAACCGTCGAGCAACGCCTGGGTCCTGGCGCCGGTCATGAAGTTGAAGCGCCACGCCAGCAGCACGGTTTCCTGGTAACCCGAGTGTTCGACATTCTGCCGCGTGCTTTCGCTGAACAGCAGGATCTCGTCGCCCCCGAGGTAGGCGGTCGCGGCGCGCAGTTTGCCGCCGCCGGCCGGCATCGGTTTGGCGGCGACGGCCTCGTGGGGCGCGTCCAGGTGCCAGATCCAGCACTGCGTACCGTGGTCCTGCATGAACAGCAAGCGGCGCGGGCCGATGGGCAGGATACTCAACTCATCCGAATGCTCGAAGATGACCTGGCTGCTGTCGGCGGTGATCCGCCAGATGCGCGTCAGGTGTTCGGGCTCGTACAGCCGCTGGCGTTCGAACACTTGGCCATCGACCACCACGCAGGGTTCTTCGAACGCGGGCCATTGTGTCTGTGCAGGGCCGAAGGGCTGTACGTCTTCGCCTTCGCGACGCTCGTAGATGTAGCGGTCGTCGGCGCTGTAGGCACCCCGTTCGACCTGACGGCGCCACAGGCTGTGCCGGTCGTCGGCATCGATCAACTGCAGGTCAGCGCCGTCGACTGGGTCGGTCCGGTGTTCGAGCATGTCCTGCTCGGTGGGCGGCCATGGGTTGTAGTCGATCAGGAAGCACAGCCACTGCTCGTCGTCCTGTTCAGTAATGCCGGCCCAGCCATTGCGGTAGTTGTATTCGTGCACATAGGTGGGCCCGGGATAGTCATGGACTTCAGGCAGCCAGTTCAACGGCTTGCGTTTGGTTGGCGTGGATTTGCGCGGGGTGGCGGCGCGAGCCTGCTCGATCCGTGTCGGTGTGAAGGGCGCCCGGTCCTGCCAATGCCGGGCAAACGCTTCGCGCTGTTCGGTCGGGACGATGACGGGCCGGTAGTCATCAGCACCGGCGTCGAGGTTCCACAGGTCGTAGCCGTGGCGCGCCAGCGCCGTTGCCAGGGCCTGGAAACAGACCTCGGGCATTTCGTTGGACAGTTCGTCCAGCAACGCTTCGAATGGCGCTCCGGTAAACACCGCGATGTCGGGATAGTAATGCTGGAACAACCCCAGGCATTCAGCGCCCGGCGTTTTCCAGTCGAGATGAATCAGCGGATCGAAACCGAGTTGCATCGTGCCTGCCGTCCCTATGGTTTTCAGCAGCCCTATCTTAGGCTCTGTCTGAAAAGCCTTGATACTCGTTCATGCTGCGTTGAAAACCGGCTCGTGCGCGAGTCCGATCGGAATGCTCATTTACTCCAGTAAAGTCGAGCGCGACCCCGGCCGTTCCTCGCCGGTTTTCGCCTTGCCTGACCTTCGTCTCAAGACTTTTCAAACAGAGCCTAGCCGGACAGCGAAGCAAAAAGCGCTCGCCATGGCAGGGCGTCCAGTGCGCGTTTGCTGGGGATGAAACCGCTCGGCCATCAGCCCAGCAACGCCCTCAAGCGAGGCATCGTGTTGCCAAACCCCAGCCGCTGTCCGTCCTCCCACAGGCCCTTGGGCATGGTCTCGCCGCGTAACGCTCGCCCCGCGCCGTCAATCACCTGCACATGGTGACTGACCCAGGCGCACGACGAGGCCTGCGGCAGCGCGGCCATCTGTTCTGCCTGCCAGGTCGCCCGTTCAACATCGCCGGCCAGCAGGCAGGTTTCCGCCGCCGCCACGCGAAAGCGCAGGGCGTTGTGGGCCAGGCAGGCCTGGGTGAGTTGGGCTTCGCCCTTGAGCAGTGCCTGCTCGCTCAGGGGCGAGTCGTCGACGATCATCGCCAGGCTGCCGTAGACCCACGGGCCGATGTAGCGTTGCAACTCGAAACGTTCGACCAGGCCGGCCGCGTCGATGATCAGGGCCTGTGCTCGCTCGCGATCGCCGTGGTGCAGCGCCACGCGCGCCAGGCCTTCGAGCAATATCGCTTCGAAACGGCTGGCGCCGAGGTTGCGGGCCAGTTCCAGTGCGCCGCTCAGTTGTTGCTCGGCCGCCTGGGCCTGGCCGCTTGCGACCAGGCCCCAGGAGGCGGTCAGGCGGGAGAACACTTCGGCGCGGTGGTTGCCGATCTTGCGGCTGCATTCGATGGCGTCGCCGGCGTCGCGTAAGGCGGGTTCGGGTTGGCCCAGGTAAAGCTGCGCCGAGCCCCGGGCGCTGCGGTTGCTCGCTTCCACGTGGACCAGCCCATGGCGTTCGCACAGGCGTACGCATTGGTCGAACACTTCGTAGGCGGTTTGCATCCGGCCTTGTGCGTAGTAGGAATCGCCGATGCCACTCAGGGCCTTGGCTTCGCTTTCCAGGTGGCGACCGATGCGCGCATAGGACAAGGCTTCTTCGTGCAGCCGGCGGCATTCGGCGTAGTCGCCACGGGGGAAGTAGATGTTGCCGCGCAATTGATGCAACTGTGCGAGGGCGATGTGGGCGTGCAGCGTGCGGGCGATCGGCAGGGTGGCTTCGATCAGGCGTTCTTCTTCGTCCAGGCAATCCAGGGTGTTGAGGGCGGCCGCGAGGCCGAGGGCGGCGTCGATTCGGTCTTGGGGCTGTACCGCCAAGGCCAGCGCCTGCTGGAAATGCTCCCGCGCCTCGGCGGTCTGGCCGAGGCCGGCACAAGCCTGGCCGCACAACAGGGCGAACGGGAAGTGGTGGCGCGTGCGCGCGTCGAAGGCCGCGCATTGGCGGGCCAGCGCCAGGACGCTGTCGTACTGGCAGGCGAGGCGCTTTTCGTCCATGGCCGCCAGCAATGCGTCGAACGCCGCCGGGTCGTTGCCCCGTAGCAGGTGCTGGGCGTGGAGTGTCCGGTCGCGCTCGCGGTAGAGCCGTGCCACGTCGCGGTGCAGTTGTTCGCGCAGGGCGGTGGGCATGGCGTCGTAGAGGCAATGCATGACCAGGTCATGGACGAACACGAAGCTTCCCGGCTCGACCTCGCGCAACAGCCCCTGGCGCATGTCCGCCGTCGGCAGGTAAGTGGCCTGGCCCAGGGCTTCGCGCCAGAGCGTCAGTTCGAAGCGGTTGCCCAGGACGGCGGCGTAGTGCAAGGCGCGGCGCTGGTCGGGGGCGAGTTTGTCGAAGCGGGTCTGGACCAGGTGCCGCAGGCTGTCGGGGAACACGCCTTCCTCACTCGACAACAGTTGTGTCAGGTACAGCGGGTTGCCCTGGGCGCGGGTGACACAGTCGGCCCGATAGCGCGGGTCGACGTCGGTGAACTGATCCGCCAGGGCGGTGGCTTCGCGGGCGCGGATCGGCGCGATGTCCAGTAGGCTCATGGGGTGGCTGGCGCCGGCGCGGATCTGGTTTTCCAGCGGGTCGCCTTCGGGGCGTGACGTCAGCAGCCAGACGATCGGCGCCTCGTCCGTGGCGTTGAGCAGCTTGGCCAGCATGGCAAACAGCGCGCTGTCGCCCCAGTGCAGGTCTTCAAGGCAGATCAGCAGGGGCTGGTGCACCGCGAGGCGCAGCACCACCTCACACATGGCCTGGAACAACCCCTGGGTGCGGGCCTGGTTGCTCATCGCCGCGTAGAGAGCGGGCGGTTCGGCCGCGCCAATGCCCGTCAACACGTGAAGAAACATCCGATGCTCGGCCGCGACTTTCAGGCGCGACAATGCCTCCTCCAACTGACCCGCGCCAACCGGCCCCAGGCCGAGCAGGCTGTGGAGCAACTGTCCCAGCGGCCAGAGGCTGCTGTTCATGCCGAAATCCAGCACATCGCCGCGGTGGCAGGCGAAGCCGCTCTGTCGGGCGATGTCGACAAACTCACTGACCAGGCGGGTCTTGCCGATGCCGGCCATTCCACGCACGTACACCACATGGCCGTCCTGGCATTCCTGGGTGGCCTCGATCACGCCCTTGAACTGCAACACTTCAATCGCCCGGCCCACCAGCGGGCGGGGCGCGTTTTCGTCGAGGCTGCGCGGGCGCCGGCATTTTCGATAGGCGGGAAATACCTCGTCGGCGGCGTAGAACTCAAACCGTGAGGCCAGCTGTTCGAGCAGGTTCTGGGCGACGTACACCGGCGCATGCCCGTAGCGATCCTGCAGCGGCTGGTGGGCCAGCGAAAGCGCCTCGGTGTGCAGCTCCGGGCTTTCGGCACTCAAGCGCACCAGCCGCAGCAACAAGGCGTGCCCCGGCTTGACGAACGCCTCCCGGCTCAGCGCCAGCGCGCAGAGTAAGCCGCGCTCGCTGTCACTGCGGTACGCCTGGGGGGAACCGAACTGGGCGATCACCACGCCTTGGGTCATCCCGAGCGGGACACCGCCGAACTGGCGCACCAACCGCTCGACCTCGTCGCCCAGCCCCTGGGTATCGAGACCGAAGGACAGCTCCAGCACATATCGGATGACGGTCTCGTCGGCCTGGTTCAACGCGTGTTGCGCAAAGGCCTGGTCGTGCAGCGCGAGCACGGCCTGTTCGATGTCGACCAGCGCCGCCGAGGCGGATGGCCCGAGCAGCGCGCTGACATCGACATCGAACGCCGTGGCCAGGTGACGGGCCGTGCGGTAGAGCACCGGCTTACCGGTTTCGGCGCGCTTGATCGAGGCAATGGACACGCACAGGTGTCGGTTCAGACAGGCTTCGGCCAGGGTTTCCTGGCTCAGGCCGTGCTGTTTGCGCAGGCCTTTCAACGAGGCGGCGTCCAGCAATACGCGACCGTCCGATACGGAGGCGTCGGGCTTGGGCAGGGCTGGAAACGAGCTTTGTCTGGAGTCCATGTCGATAGCCCTGGCCGGCCCCTTCGCTTCGGGCGGCGCGCCAATGAATGCACAATCCGATGTCGATCACCGGCACTTGCGAGGTCGAGCCTGGAAAACCGTTCGAGTCTACTCCACTGCATCGCCCGCGTTAACGGAAAGATGGCAATTGGCCTGATACCGAACTGATACCGGACTGACACCGTTCTGGACTGTCCGCCGATCCCGCCCGTTCCGATACTGAGCCCCATCAATTGGCACCAATTGATACAACCTGAGCGATGGGAGAACGGCAATGAACGATGGATTGATAGGCGGCTCAAGCAACGAACCACGGGACATCGGCGGTTCGCAATTACTGGGGCGCGGCCTGAACCGGCTCGACTGGGCCGGCGAAAGCAAGGAATGCCAGAAAGTGGGCGATACCGAGTCGGGCAAACGCGCCGTGCCGTACCGGCAAACCACTTACAACGTTGGCCAGAATGTCGCCATGAGCACGGCAGTCGCCAAGGATGATCACTTCGTCGAAACCTTCACTTCCCGCGACGAATACGAAAGCCATACCCAGTCCAAGGTCCAGGGCTCCGGTAAATACGGCGCGTTTTCCGCCGGCTTCCAAGTCACCTTCGGCAGCAATATCAAACAGCTCGAAGAGCGTGACGCCGTGCTCTACAGCCACACGGTGCGCCTGTGGAAACTGAACCTGGAGCTCAACCCCGACAGCGCGACCGCGAGCTTCAAGACGCGCGTCGGTGAGCTGCCCAAGGTCTTCGATCCGCGCGATGCAAAGCCGTTTTTCGATTTCTTCGTCGATTTCGGCGCCGACATCGTCAGCGAGGTCACCGTCGGCGGCGCGCTGAACTATGCGATGACGTCTCTCAAGTCCTTCCTCAGCAAAGACAACACCCTCAGCGCCATGGTCGAGGCGGAGTACGGCACCTTTGTCAAAGGCAGCGCTTCCACCGAGATCTCCGAGTCGGTGAAGAAAAACATCGCCCATCGCGTGGCCAACCTGACCACCCAGGGCGGCACGCACGCGATCGATTTCACCCCGGAAAAGCCGAGCAACTGCAACGCGGACTTCGGCAAATGGCGTGAGTCGTTGCCCGATGATCCCCAGATCGTGGAGTTGAAGCTTTCGCCGGTGTACCTCTTCGTCAAGAAAGGCGAAGTGCGCTACGCCCTGGAACAGGCTTACCTGTGGTACACCAGCTACAAGGCGGAAATCGAAGGCTCCTGGCAGGAATCGGTGATCACGCTCGGCCATTCCGGTGGTCAAACCGCACCGCGCGGCACGGCGACAGGCCCGGCCTTGCGTGTGGTGTTCATCGATAACTACAGCAAGCAGGCCCAGGAAAACCTGCACTTCCCGCCGGCCGCGACGGCTACCCAGGCCGAGTTCGAACAGTTCTGGGATGCCCTGGCCCTGCTGCTCAAAGAGAAAAAGGGGCAGCGATTGCTGATGGTCACCGAACGCTGGCCCCGCGATGCGCGCTACTACCCCAGCAGCGCCATGCGTGAGGCGCTGCTGCTCAACGGCGCCAGCAGGGCGACACTCCAGCGCTGGGACGCCCTGACCCGCCACATGCAGCCCAACCCGATGGCCGGCCTGACCTATGTGCTGGCGGGCAATGAGCTGGAAGTGCCGGGGGTCGATGGCCTGATTGCCGGTTTTGGCCAGCCGGGCAAGGACCTCAACCCGACCGTGAAGGTCATGGCGCGCCTGTCTTACGACTCGTTCGGCAAGGCTAAGCTGGTACAAACGGAAAAGACCGAGGAAGACCCGTGCACGGTCTTGTACATCCTGCGCAACAACACCGGCGACAAACCGGCGCTGGCGACCGACCCGCAGGACAAGACCCGCATCGCCATGCAAACGCCGGACAGGCGCAACCCCGGGCAGTTCTGGTACATGCCCGAGCTGGAAAAACCCTACCCGGAAATCAACCATCCTGTGCTGCTGATCAACTACGAGACGGGCGCTTGCCTGCAAGGTCGGCACGACCAGGGCGACTGTCGGCTCAAGGCCATTGAACCGGGTCGCCAGCAGGATGACGTGATCTGGGATCGGCGCGGCGATGAAGTGTTCCACCTGTTGATGGTCTACTACTGGATGGACGCCTTGTGCCTCACCCAGGTGGAAAAACGTGCCGCCGTGCGCCCTTGGCGCGAACCCCACGGCATGGACTGGCTGCGCGAGCAGCATCGTCCGTATCGTTGATAGCGTGCAGGTTCAGCCGGTCCGTCGCTGACGGGGCGGCTGGGCGTTTTCTGTTGTCTTCTTGTATGAGTGGTCCATGACAATGCAACTCTTTAACAGCGTGCCCTTTCTTGGCGACGGTGTGGAAACGCCCCTCGACGCTCGGACATTCCCCTACCTGTTCAACGACCACGGCCTGGCGCAGCCGAGCGACCAGGTGCGCGGAGCCTTGATCACCCTCAGCCCCGAAAACCCCGACCTGCTGCTGGGTGCCCGCTATTCCGGCATCAGTTGGAAGGACCGTGAGGTGCCGACGAGCACCGGGTCCTACGTCATCAAAGCGTTCGACTTTCACGTCAAGCAAGTGCGCTATGAGCCGCTCTGGGCCACGAAGGAAACGGCACAGGCGTTCGGCATGACCTTGCTCGGAAACGGCGAATGCCTGCGGTTTGACTATGACCAGTTGATTCTTGGCCAATACACCTACGGCAAATGGGCCGGCCATCAATCGCCTTACCTCGGGCCGGCGCGCATGCGTGAGTTGCTGACCCACAACCCCACCGACCTCGAATACCACAACTTCCCCCACGCGTTTTTCTCGCGCTACGGTCGGTTGCCGTTGGTCATCAGTGTCGCCCGCTGGCGGCCCGCCGCGCGGGAAATCTACCTGGCCGACCTCTGGGTCCGCCCTGGCGACGCCCTGGTTCTGCCACCCAAGCACTATGGCGACATTCCCCCCAGCGACGCTCGCGGCCTGGAGAACTGGCCGGTGGTGGTCGACATGCACGGCAACCGCAATTCGGCGCTGGCCTGCTGGTTCAAGGACGGCGAAGACAGCCTGCTGACGGAAACCATCCTGGCGAACTCGACGCTCATGAACTCCCCGACCGGCAAACCCCACTACCACGAAGAAAAGGCCCCGACCCAGCACGAGCTGCCACCGGGCTATCGACCCTGACTCCCCTCGATGCCGCGGCGAGGGCGCTTGCTCTCGCCGGGCGACGCGACAACCACTTCACATCTCGGGAAACTCCGCCAGGTAACACACCGGCGAACTCCCCTGCGCACGCTTCTCCACCTCATCCTCCAACCACTCGGCCAGCACCACGGCATTGTTCTCGGTGACGGACCTGGCCGCGTAAACCAGCGTCAGGGCCCCGTCCCGCGCCACATCCACCAATCGCCACCAACTTTGCGGCTGGGCGGCCAACTCCTTGCGATAAGCCACCTTGAATGCCTCGAACGAAACCGACCCGGCCTTGAATGCCTTGCGCAGCCCATGGGAAGGCGCCACCTCCGGGCGCCATTCATCGATCACCAACGCCTGCTTGGGACAATTGCGCGGCCACAGCCGATCAACCAGGATGCGCACGCCATCCGTGGCGCTTGCGGCTTCATAGGCGCGTTTGCACTGGATCATCAACAGCCTGCCGGTCAGAGTAGGTCCCTTCAGCATAGGTCCTGAGCCGCACGAGCGGGTGGAACCTGCCGCCTTCAAGTCTTCGCTGGCGCGGCCGCTATCTATGACGAGTTTTAACCGAGCCATCGATTGGCTGTGCAATTTCGGCAATGATGCTGGCAAAGGCACGATAAGAGAACGTAGCGAATGGACGACGGACGATACGAAAGGCGAGTGGCCGTGGCGGGCGACGCGACGGCGTCATCCGAGCCGCAGCCGCATATCCTGCTGATCGACGATGTTCCGGAAGACATCCGCGCAACGCTCGTCCTGCTCAAGGCGCAGTCCTGGCGCATTTCCCTGGCCAGCGATGCGCACCAGGGCTATCAACGGGCGCTGGCGCTGCGTCCCGATCTGATTGTCCTGGATGTGCACATGCCGCAGATGGACGGGTTCAGCCTGTGCCGGCTTTTGCGCGAGGCCCCGGCGACCCGGCAGACGCCCATTCTGTTCCTGTCGTCGGCCAACAGCTCGTTCGAGCGGCTGGAAGGACTGACCGTGGGCGGGGTCGATTACATCCCCAAATCCTGCGCCCCCGAGGAAGTGCTCGCGCGCATCAGGATCCACCTGCAACTGACCTGGCGCGTGCCACCGCCCCGCGAAGCCAACCCGGCCGACCCGGAGCCGGAAGGCGATGAAATCGTCCTGCGTGCCGCGATGCGCTGGATTGAAGAGCACCTCGATGACATGCCTTCCCTGGTCCAGTTGGCCCACAAGGTGGGCACCCACGAGAAACGCCTCTCGCGGATTTTTCGCGAGCACCTGGGGCTGACCGTATTCGCCTACATTCGCGACGCGCGATTGCGGCGTGGCCAAGACCTGCTCGCTGAAAGCGCCATGAGCGTGCAGGACGTTGCCGAACTGGTGGGCTTTCGCAATGCCTGCAACTTCACCACGGCCTTTCGCCAGCGAATCGGCATGACGCCCAGCCAGTTTCGCGAGCAAACCCAGGGCCGTGCCGATGCCGAGTCGGCCGGGCGCGCCTGATGTGGCTGCTACGGTGCCTATGGCTGGCGATCGGGTTGTTATCCACAGGCTTGCTCCACGCCGCGCCTGTGGATATCTGCCAGGCTGACCACCTGGACCTGATGCCCACCGTGCAACTGTTCGAAGCCCCCCCGGCACAGTTAAGCCTGGACGACGTCGCTCAACTGCCCGACGCCCGTTTCAGCCCCGTCACTCCGCGCTGGCCAACCCAAGGCTACAGCCGCTCTGCCTACTGGCTGAAATGGCAGTTCACCAACTCAAGCGCTGTGGCGTGTTCGCGCCTGCTGGTGATCGGGGCGCCGCGCCTGGAGGACATTCGCGTCTACCTGCCGGGGCGTGATGCCCACGGTGGCAGCGCTTATCCCTTGGCCGAATGGCCTCAGCCAGCGGCGCGCCAACCGGCGTTTGCGGTGTCGCTGGCGGCAGGGCAGAGCGTCACGGTGTTCGTCCGCGTGACCAGTCACTTCCAGATGTTGCTGGAGCCGGAGCTGTGGTCCGAACCGGCGTTGTTGCGCAGTCAGCAACAGACGTACCTCAGTGACGGACTCACCCTCGGCATTGTCCTGCTGGTCGTCCCGTTCGGTTTCATCGTTGGTTGGATCCTGCGCTCGCGACTGCTCACCGTGAACGCAGGGGCGGTCCTGAGCTACATCCTGCTCACCTGCATCCTCAATGGCTACCTGATCTACTGGCCGGCGGCGCTCGGCTGGACACGGGAGCTGCTCACCGGCGTCAGCGCAATCTCGTTCGTCCTGTTCCTCGCCTACATGCGCGTGCTGTTGCAGGTTGCCCGGCTGCCCAACGTCATTGCCTGGAGCTATTGGCTGCCGCTGTTGGGCTGTGTGCTCGGTCGACTCTGGTGGTTGATGGTCGACCCGGTCCAGGGCGCGGAGCTCGTGCAGGTGTCCCTGTTGAGTTTCTACGGCGTGCTGCTCGCCACGTTGTTCATGGCCTGGCGCGCACGGCTGAGCTACAGCTGGATGGCCTGGCTGGTGCCGGGGCTCTTGTTTGCCCAGCTGTTGATGCGCCTGTTCTTCCCCCAGGAGTACTTGCCCTGGCAGTCGCCGCAAAGCAAATACAGCCTGTCGTCGACCCTGCCGGGCGTGGCGTTGCTGGTGTGCACCTTGATCATGGAGGTCAGCCGCGGCCGACACCGGGAAAAGCACGCCCTGGCCACCCTCGAACAACAGCGTCAGGCCGAGCACGAACGCCTGGAAAGCACGGTGGCGCTGCGCACGGTGCAGTTGCGCGAATCGCTGGCGGCCCGCAGTGCCTTGATGGCCCGCATCAGCCACGATTTGCGCTCGCCGCTGGTGCGCATCATCGACTACGCGCGCCTGCTGCAGGGCGGGGCCCAACGCGACTACCCGACCAACATCGAGCGCAATGCCCGCCAGCAACTGGAACTGATCGACGAGATGCTCGAGTTCTCCCGGGGGGAAGTGGAGCAGATGCAACTGGTTCTGGCGCCGGGTTATCTGTATGGCTTCCTCAACGAGATCGCAGACGAAGCGGGCTTTCTCGCCGCGCGCCAGGGCAATACGTTCGAGGCCGTGTTGGCCGATGACCTGCCGCCGCTGGTCGAGGCCGATTTCAAACGGCTGCGGCAGGTCCTCATGAACCTGTTGGCCAACGCCGCGAAATTCACCCACAACGGCCGTGTCCGTTTTGAGGTGAGCGCGGCTGCGGGGGCGAGCGCCGACGGCGTGGAACTGCGCTTGAGCGTGATCGACACCGGCGTCGGCGTCGATCCACACGAATTCGAACAACTGCTGCAACCGTTCCGCCGGGGCCGCAATGCGCAACGCTACGAAGGCAGCGGGTTGGGCTTGTCCATCGTCACGCAACTGCTGGAGCGCATGGGCAGCCGGCTGGAACTGCACGCCACCGGGCAGGGCGGTAGCCACTTCAGTTTTCAGCTGCCGTTGAAATACGCCCAGGAACAGGACCTGGAAAACGGCATCGTCGACAACCATGTCGCACCGCTGGATGGCCAGGGCCTGCATGTGTTGCTGGTGGACGATGTCGAGCAGAACAGCGAATGGCTGTATGACCTGTTGGCCGGCTACGGGTTTGACGTGAGCATCGCGACCCAGGGTGAAGAGGCCCTGGCCTGCCTGGCCGAGCAGCCGGTGGATCTGCTGATCAGCGACCAGATGATGCCCGGCATGGACGGCTGGCAACTGTTGCAACGGGTGCGCGAGCGCTGGGCCGATCTTCCGGTGATGCTCTATTCGGCGGTGCCGCCACGCAGGCCGCAGGATTACCCACAGGACCTGGCCTTCGACGCGGTACTGCTCAAGCCCGCTGACAGTCGCGAGTTGCTGGCGTGCGTCAAGGCGCTGGCCTGTCCAGACACCGTGTATCGCGCGACGGCTCGGGAGCGATAACGTGGCGGGTTCGGATTATCGACTGCTCTTGCTCGCGGGTTTCTCGGTGTTGCCTTGGGCGTGGGCCACGGCTGCGCCCGCCGTGTCGACCCACACACTGGAACTCGACGAAACCACCGTGACGGCTCGCCGCCGCGAGGAAGACCCGCAACACGTGCCCATCCCGATCAACGTCCTCTACGGCGAGCAACTGGACGAAGCCGGCCTGCACCGCCTGCAAGACATCCAACAACTAGTGCCCGGCCTGGTGGTCTCCGGTCACGACGCCCGTTTTGCTGGCTTCGGCCTGCGCGGGTTCGGCGCGACGGCCTACAACGATGGCCTGGAAGGCAGCGTCGGCACCTACGTCGATGGCGTCTACCTGGCGCGTCAGGGCATGGCCTTCACCGAGTTGATGGACATCGAGCGCATCGAAGTGCTGCGCGGGCCCCAGGGCACCTTGTTCGGCAAGAACACCACCGCGGGCGCGCTGAACATCGTCACCCGCCAGCCGACCTTCCAGCCCGAAGCCAACCTTGAAGCCAGCTACGGCGAGCGCGGCCTGCGGGAGTCTCGCGGGACGATTTCCGGGCCGTTGCAGGACGACGTACTGGCGGGGCGATTGAATATCTTCCACAGCACCACCGACGGCACCGTGAAAAACCTGCAAGACGGCGCGCGCCTCGGCGACGCCGACAGCCAGGGCCTGCGCGGCCAGTTGCTGTGGACGCCGACCACCGACTTCAGCGCGCGCCTCATCGCCGACTATGCCGAGCAAAACGAAGCCGGCAACGTCCTGCTGGTCAATCACTACAGCCAGCAGACCCGCAAGCGCGCCCAGTTCCTCGGCTATCCATTGTCGGAGCCCGACCCTTACAAGCGCGAGGCACGCATCGACGCGCCGGGCCGCCCGCGGACCCTGCAAAACGGCGTTTCACTGGAATTGAACTGGGACCTGGACGAGGCCATGCGCCTGACCAGCATCACCGCCTACCGAGACTGGGATTACCGCGCAACGCGTGACGGCGACAGCACCGCGCTGTCGGTGGCCCAATCCGAGACCGAGCTGGGCCAGCGCCAGTTCAGCCAGGAGTGGCGCTTGTCCGGCACGGCCGGCTCGTCCATCGACTATGTCGCCGGGCTCTACTATCTGCGCCAGCACCTGGATCGGGACATCGATGTTCAATTCGGCCAGGACGCCGCGCCCTGGTTCGTCGGCGACCAACTGGAATCCTTGCAGAAACTCTATGGCATCACCTTCACCGATCCGAAGCAGGTGCCGGCGCTGCTGCTGGACGGCGCCCGGCAACGCTATGACGGAGAACAGAAGGGCGACAGCCGCGCCATTTTCGGCCAGCTATCCTGGCGTCCGATCGACCCGCTGGAACTCACCGGCGGCCTGCGCTACAGCCACGAGCGCAAGGACGGCTGGGTCTCGCGCGACGTCAGCAACCTGGCCCCGCTGACGGGGTTGCCACCGGTGTTCCAGGCCGGAGGGCAGTTGCTGCGCGACATCGCCCTGGGCGAGGGTTACTACCGCCAGGATTCGATCGAAGAGCACAACGTCTCCAGCCTGCTCAGCGCCAGCTACCGCTTCAGCGAGGCGGTGATGGGCTACGTCAGTTGGTCGCGGGGCTACAAGGCTGGCGGCATCAACTTCGACGTGGTCGGCCCGTTCACCGCGCCGACCTTCGAGCCGGAGCGCGCCACTTCCATGGAACTGGGCTTGAAGACGCGGTTCTGGGGGGACCGCGCGTTGCTCGATCTCGCGCTCTACCAGACCGACGTCGACAACTACCAGGCGCTCACCTACAGCCCGCCCACCTCCCTGTTCGCGCCGCCGCTGCGGGACAACCTGATCAACGTCGGCAAGGTGCGCCTGCGCGGGGTCGAGCTGGACTCGGCCTGGCAACTGACGCCCCGACTCACCGGGCGCCTGGGCCTGGCCTGGAGCGACGCGCGCTACCGCAGCTTCCCCAACGCCCCGTGCCCGCCGGCCTCGGGCCAGTGGACCTGCGACCTCAGCGGCGAGCGTCTCTACAACGCGCCGGAATGGACCCTCAGCAGCGGCCTGGATCACAGCCATCCGCTGGCGAATGGGCTGGAGGTCTACAGCGGCATCGACTACAGCTTGCGCACCGGTTACTACGGCACTCTCGAAGGCGGCAAGGGCAGCTATCAACCCAGCTACGGCCTCACCAACCTGCGCCTGGGCCTACGCAGCCAGGACCGTGGGTGGGAAGTGGAAGGCTGGATGCGCAACGTCTTCGACCGTCAGTACATCACCGCGGTCTATTCACTGCTCGGCGCCGGCGACTACGGCGTCATGACCGGCAGCGAAAGAACCCTCGGCACCACCGTCAGGCTTCGCTATTGACCGAAATGAACCGCGTCGGGCAGAACGCCAGGCGGTTGCCGCCGGCCTTCTTCGACAGGTACATCGCCTGGTCCGCCTTGCTGATCAGCGCATCGATTTCCTGACCGTGCTCGGGGAAAAACGCCACGCCGATGCTGGCGGCGATTTCCACCGTCTGCGCGCCGATCAGGATGGGTGCGTTGGCTGCTTGCAGCATGCGCTTGAGCAACGGCTCGCTGTCTTCCACCGCCTGTAGCCCGACCAGCCCGGCGACAAACTCATCGCCACCGAGCCGCGCCAGCGTGTCGCTCTCGCGCAGGGTCGCGTTGATCCGCGCCGCGACAATCTGCAACACCCGGTCGCCCCAGTCATGGCCGTAACTGTCGTTCAGGGCCTTGAAGCCGTCGAGGTCGATAAAGGCGATGGCCACCTTTTGCTGGTGCGCCCGCGCCTTGCCCAACGCCTGGCGCATCCGCTCGGCCAACAGCAACCGATTAGGCAGTTGCGTGAGCGCGTCATACCGGGCGTCGCGCTCCAGCAACTGGAGGCGCTGCTTGATTTGCGTCATGTCACTGAACAGCGCCACGTAATGCTGAACATTGCCGTACCGATCATGCACGGCACTGATGCTGATGCGCGACGTCATCTCGCGACCGTCCTTGTGGCTGCTCTGGATTTCGCCGGACCAATGCCCGTGGAAATCCAGTGCGTTCTTCATCGGCGCATAAAACGCCAGCAGCCGCCGCACCATGGGGTGGGCATTCAGCGCCCGACCCTGCACCTCGTCTTGCCCGTAACCGGTGAGACGGGTGAACGCCTCGTTCACGGCAATGACTCGGCCGAATGGGTCCACCAGAATGGCTCCTTCACGCGCGTGGCTGAACACGGTCGCAGCCAGCTCCGGGCAAATGGCCCCGGCCGACCTGTCCACGGCGCCCTCGTCACGGGCCACCGGCCACCGTTCGGAATCGAAGCCCAGCCGCGCCAGGTAACCGGCCATGAACGAAAACGTTCGATGCAGGCGGATCAGCACCGCGGTGGCGAGCCTGGAGTGACGGATGAAGGTGTGTAGGTTCATGGTGGCGGGCAAGGGGCGTGCAAGCGAAGCGGGGATTATCGAAGGGCGCGATACGCGAGGACTTTGCTGGAGCGGATGAAAGCTTTGCGGGAGGGGAAATATTGAAGTTTTTTTGCAGGTTGAACGGGGGGATTGGCGATCGGTTGTTCGGGAAGGGGAGGAGGTTGCCCGAGACCGAAAGGAAAATCCAATCCCCGTGGCGAGGGAGCTTGCTCCCGCTGGGCTGCGTAGCAGCCCCAAAACCGCCCGACGTAGTCCATCGGGAGAGGATTACCAAGGGTTATTCAAGGCAGACGATTTGAATGATGCGGTTGTCGCCATGAAATGTTGTGTGAGTCCACTCTTCTATCGTTTTTATCTGCTGCGGTAACAGCTCGTAGACAAAGCAAAAATCTTCCGGTGTTGTCCAGCCCATAAGCACAGCCAACTGGTCCATATAGACGCTTGGAACTTCCACTGTCTGTATTAGCTCTTCCGTTTCCATGTCAAAAACTTCAACGATGGGTTTCACTTTTCTACTCTCCTTGTCGGGTCGGCGGGTTTTGTTTGTTCGCCAGTTATTGGGTCGTATTCCCCAAGATGTTTCCCTTGTTTTGTATATAGCTCGACAGCACCGTGTTGTGAGTCCCACTCATAGATTCTTCCGGCGGGATCCTTCCATCTTCGACGTTTAATACCGCCACCACGTACGAACGTTTTAGATGGAGCAGTTTTAGCATCTGGAAAGGCTGGAAGCAGCGAGGGAGGTTTGTGGTACTTATGATCCCCCGGAACACTTAAAACCACATAAACCGGCCGAACCCCCGAATCCGCCGGAAACACCAGAATGAAGTCCCTGTATTCCGGCGGATAAATCGGGTCGACAATGATGCTGTCGGCCATCGGTGTCGGCGGGTAGATCCATACGGGAGGTGCCTGGGGCGCGGCCTCCAGAGCAGGGATGCCGAGGGTATCGGAAGGGTCGGTGGCCGGCGTCCAGATCAGTTCGACGCCATCACCCAGGTCGGCGACGAACTGCTCGGCCCGCGGAGTGAACTGGACAACGTCGACCATCTCCCAGCCGCCATTTTGACCCGTATAGAACCCATACCCCTTGAGACTGCCATCGGCCTGCTGCTCGATGTTAAGGCGCATGCGGCTGCGCGCCTGCTTGAGGTTGCGTAGCTGGCCCTCGCTGTAGAGTGCGCTGTCACCCAGGCTGGAAGGCCAGAGCAGGGCGATGATGCCCGTCAGCAGAGCTGCGCCGACGGTACTGCCGGCAGCAGCCGTAGACGCTGCCGAACCGCCCAGCGCGAACCGGCCCAACGTCACGGGCACCGTGTTCGCGCCGATCCGCTTGAGGGGCACCGCGCCGGAAGGGTCGGCACTGCGGCCGCCGAGCCACATCAGGTCGCCGTACTGCTTGACCAGATCCGCCGGTACGTAGCCGTTGGGGTTGCTGTAATCAATGATGCCGTTGGGCAGCTTGCAGCTCTTGGCAAACACGCACCCGGTCACCTCGGGTAGCGGTTTGTTATCCACCGGAGCCCAGCGCGCCTGTTCATAGGCTGCTTGTCGGGCAAGCATGGCTTCATAATCCCGCTGTCGGGTTTCGCGCGCGGCCAGTTCGCTGGCAGTCATGTCTCTGTAAGTGATGTGATGCCCGTCACCGGCGGGCGGGTTTCGGACCTTGGGGATGTCTTGTTTGCGTGTCACTGCGCTGAGCGTCTCGTCCGATAAAGGCAGGACAGACGCTAACGCGAGATCCCAGAGGAGGGTTGTAGGAGGTTTCTGGAAATGGTTGGTCCGTTTTCGCTAATGCAGGAAAAGCCGGATGATCCGTGATCTGGTGTTCGATCTGAATGGATCGCACGTGTGGGTGGCAGCAGATGATTTAGCTGAGGGCGTTTGAGATCAGGTGAGGAAAACACAGCCCGTGGCGAGGGGATTTATCCCCGTTGGGCTGCGCAGCGGCCCCAAAAACTCCCAGCCTAAACGCCATCACACCTACCCCGGCAGATTTCGCAGCGCCAGCACAACCCGCCCAAACCGGGCACTGTGATCCAGCGGCGTAATCGCCAGCAACTGATCAAGACGAATCTCCAGGCGACCGTCCGCAGTTTCCACATCGAGAAACTCCTCCCGCGTGGGGGCAGTCCGCGTGGTGATCGCCCGGGCGTTCAGGCGTTGGCCGTCAGTCAGTTCGATGTCCAGCGTGTAGCCGTAGAGGCAGGCGATCTCCAGGTAATCATGCAGGTCGCAGTTCAGTGGTTGATAGGTGTTCATCTCATTACCTCGACAGCGACCGAACAGGGGGTGTGCTTGAACACCCCCTGTCGATCGCAAGGCCAGTGGGTCGATCAGCGCAGTTGTTCCAGCATGGCCCGCAGTTGGCCGTCGCGCACTTCATCGAGCGGGAACACCGGCAAGCGCGGATCGCCCACCTCCAGGCCCAAGGTGCGCAAACCGGCCTTGATCGTCGCCGGCAAACCGCCCTTGAGGATGAAATCCAGCAGCGGCAACTGACGATAGAACAACGCCCGCGCGTTGTTCAGGTCATTGGCCAGCACGGCAGCGTACAGGTCGAGGTTGAGCTGCGGGATCAGGTTCGGCGCGGCCGTGCACCAGCCCTTGGCGCCGGCGGCAAAGGCTTCCAGCGCCAGCGGATTGCAACCGTTATAGAACGGCACCTGGCCTTCGCCCAGCACTTGCAGCTTGTGCATGCGCTGGATGTCGCCAGTGCTCTCCTTGACCAGGGTGACGTTCTCCACCGCGTTGAAAATCCGCAGGATCAGTTCCACCGACATGTCGATGCCGCTGGTGGCCGGGTTGTTATAAAGCATGATGGGCAGGTCGATGCTGGCGCCGATGGTTTTGTAATGGGCGAGGATTTCCGCCTCACTCAGTTTCCAGTACGAAGCCGGCAACACCATCACCACATCGGCGCCCTTCGCCTGGGCAAAACGCGCGCGGCGCACCGCCTTGGCGGTGGTCAGGTCCGACACGCTGACCACCGTCGGCACCCGGCCGGCGACGCGGGCGATGCTGAACTCGGCGACCTGGTCCCACTCGGCGTCGCTCAGGTAGGCGCCTTCGCCCGTGCTGCCCAAGGGCGCGATGGCGTGGACGCCGCTGTCGATCAGGCGATCGATGGACTGGCCCAGCGCGTCCAGGTCCAAGCCCTGGCCGTCGGCGGAGAAGGGCGTGATGGTGTAACCGATGATGCCGTGGATATTGGGGGTAGACATGGCGAGGCTCCTAATAGGGTCAGTTCAGGCAATTGGCGTGTTGGCGCAGGTTCTGCCGGACGTAGTAGTCGAAGGCGGCCGCGTGGCGCTTCGGTCGGGCGATCCAGTCGTGGGCTTCGCGGCCCAGGTGCGGCAGGATCGGTTTCACTTCGCCGGCGGCCATGGCCAGCAATTGCAACTTCGCGGCGCGCTCGATCAACTGGGCGATGTTGCAGGCTTCCTCTACGGTGGCACCGGTGGACAACTGGCCGTGGTGGGAAAGCAGGATGGCGCGCTTGTCACCCAGGGCACCGGCGATCAATTCGCCTTCCTCATTGCCCACCGGCACGCCCGGCCAGCCTTCCAGGAACGCACAGTCTTCGTACAGCGGGCAGAGGTCCATGTGGGAAATCTGCAGCGGCACTTCCAGCATCGACAGCGCGGCGATGTGGGTCGGGTGGGTGTGGATGATGCAGTTCACGTCCGGCCGAGCACGGTAGACCCAGGTATGGAAGCGGTTGGCCGGGTTGGGCATGCCGTGGCCTTCCAGCACCTCCAGGTCTTCATTGACTAGCAGCAGGTTGCCGGCGGTGATCTCGTCGAAGCCCAAGCCCAGTTGTTGGGTGTAGTAGGTGCCCGGCTGCGGCCCGCGCGCGGTAATCTGCCCGGCCAGCCCTGAGTCGTGGCCGTTCTCGAACAGGATGCGGCAGGTCAGGGCCAGCTTTTGTCGTACAGTCCACGTATTATCCGGCAGTGATTTCTGCATCTGGTTAACAGCATGCTGGACCAACTGGTCCTTGGGCGTTGCCAGTGTCTTGCTCATATCCGTTCTCCTGATTCGTTCTTTGAGCGTTCTTGATCCGCGTCATGGAAGCTGTGAAGGGAAGGTGCTAATGACACTAAATAGACTATATGACACAAAGTGTCATTTGCAATCGCAGATTGTCCGTTTCTCTGGAAATGTTGGTTACCTATGTCCATTCGCTTGAAATTGCTCAGGAAAAAACTCGGCATGACACTGGACGTCCTGGCCGAAAAAACCGGGATGACCAAGAGCTACCTGTCCAAGGTGGAGCGAGGCTTGAGCACGCCCTCCATCGCCACCGCGCTCAAGCTCGCCAAGGCGCTGAGCGTGAAAGTCGAGGAGCTGTTCTCCGAAGAAAACGTCTCCCTCGACAGCTACAGCCTGGTGCGCAGCGAAGACCGCCAATCTCTCGCGGCGAGCAGCGGTAGCTCCGAATACGCGGTCTTGGCCCACCAAGTGTCCGAGCGCAGCCTGCTGCCCTTCATCCTCTACCCGGCGGCTGAGTTCACGGCGCATCACGCCTTCAAGGAGCACACAGGGGAAGAGTTCCTGTTCGTGCACGAAGGCCAGGTGGAAGTGGATTTCATGAACGAGCGCGTGCTGCTGAACCGTGGCGATGCCCTGCATTTCAATGCACAGAAGCCCCATCGGTTGCGTTCGGTGGGCGACGTCCAGGCACAGTTGCTGGTGGTGGTGCACAGCGATGAATCATCGGAGAAGAGCGAGAACGCGTAGCGGCTCCAATCGCAATGCCATTCAGGTAAACCAACGTGGCGAGGGAGCTTGCTCCCGCTGGGCTGCGCAGCAGCCCCTCCAATGAACGCCTCGCCACAAATCTTCCAACAGCCTCAATCGCACGGCATCGAACATCGGCTCGGACCAGTCGAGTGACGTCCTGTCAGCAAAGACCGACAGACATCAGCGGCTAAGGCTCGCCAGGCCACAGCGCCTTGCGCCTTTGCCTACAACTACGCCAGAATCCGCCGGCTTGTGCGCCTAGGGTTGCGTCGGTAGTTTGGGGCCTGTCACTGATTGTCAGTGATCGGGTTTAGTCGCCCGTCTCAACCTAAGGCGTATCACGTCCAATCCGTCAGGCTTTGCTGTTCCTGTATCGATGGTGGCTGTGCGCAGGGCGCCCTCGGGCGCGCCGGGATTCTTAGGTTCACCGGTCGACTAACCTGCGCACAGCTGCCGCCCCTCGTTTAGTCGCGAGGTGGCTTCAGCATCACTTACAGGAACCTAAGTAGATGGCAAAAATTACTCCGAACCCTCCTGCGGCAGACGAACCTACGTCCCATGCCCAATCTGCCCGCAACAAGAAAATCGACGACGCTGCCACGCGAGCGTTGGATTACTACCTGAAACCCAAGCCTAAGAGCGAAACGTCTGACAAGTCCGACTCCATTTTACGGATTGATCCGGGGGTTGATTCTGAGTGTTTGCTGGCGAATTTGAGTGAGAATTTGGCTTCGGCGAATGCGATGATCAGTGATCTGGCGTTTGATCTGGATGGTTCGCGACGGCGGGTTGCGTTGGGGATTTTGCAGGTGATTGAGGTGAGTGAGCTGTTGGCGAATCGGGCGTTGGATATTGTTGAGACGCGGTAGATCAATCCGCTGCCGCCCAACGAAAAAGGTCTTGCTGTGCAAGACCTTTTTCGTTGGGCGAAGATACGACAGGAGCGATGGGAGAGAGGCTCTTTTGCGCGTACTTTTATGACCCATACGACCATTGCGAAATAGATAACGGACGGAACAGCAAAAAATTTTTTGTGGTGACAACTGGCCATTATTAGGCCGCGTAGTTACAGTTTTAAAAATACCAAATGGACCTGGCTAAATGAGACGGAAAACTCGGATTCTAATCCTTTGCAAAACGTATCCCTCGCCCAGTGCTAAGTATGCTGAGACATCTTGTGTCGCGGGTATGGACGAAGACGGTAATCTTATACGGCTCTATCCCGTTCCGTTCCGTCTGGTAACCGGTGATCAGCAATTTTCGAAATGGCAGTGGATCGAAGCACATATCGAAAGAAGTCCGGGAGATCGGAGACCTGAGAGTCATAGGATTGGAGTCGATACCATTTCACTGGGCAAAGCTTTATCAGCAGGGGACTGGAGGGAGCGACGGGTGTTGCTGGATAAGCTGCCTGTCTACAATAGCTTTGATGCTTTAGAAAAGGCGAGGGTGGACAGCAACATTACTTTGGGTCTAGTTAAGCCTGCTCGAATAACAGAGCTGCTTATTCGGAAAGCTGCTTCGGAGGCGTGGACCTCACAGGAGATCGATAAGCTTGAGCAGATGCAGCGACAGCCAAGCCTATTCGATGATCAACAAGAGCGGATGAGCATCAAGCGACTGGAAAAAGTACCGTTTGATTTCCATTATGTATATGAGTGTGTGGTTGAGGGGGAGATCAAATCATACACGCACAAGATTGTTGACTGGGAGGCTAGCCAGCTCTACAGAAACGTTCGCCGCCAGCACGGAGTAAATGGCTGGGAAGCCCCGTTTCGAGACAAGCTTGAAATCGAACTTCCCGGCAAGGATTTGCATTTTTTGATGGGCACCATTCACCGTTTCCCTGGGCAATGGCTGATCATTAGCTTGATCTATCCTCCTAAGCGACAGAACGAAGCAGTTCAGCAAATGTCTCTGTTTTGATAGGGAGATGTTTTGTTTGTAACGAGCGGTCTAAAGCCTGAGCAGCTTCAGCGATCAGGCTGCGGTGACAGAATCTCGCGTCAGCCTCGTAGCAAACCATGCAAATTCGCTGTTCCGTAGCATCGGATAGCAGTTCATTTAATATCGTGTCTTGGGTCTGGATGTAAGCTCTGAAGTCTCGAGAATATGCAGACCAATCGCCATCTATTTTGTATCGATTGCGTATCGGTTTTGGGCATCCAAGTGGCGGGCTGTGTTCGTATGAAATGCCTGCGGCACTCAGGCATTCGGCAAAGGCTTTTTTTGAGAAGCCTTTTTTGCGAGACAGTGGGTATTCCCGAACATCAAGCACCTTATCGATCTTGGCCTGCTGAAGCCGCGCTATGAAATCGTCGATCGCGAGTCCTTCGTAGCCCGCAGTGTAGATCGTCATAAATACTCTCCTTGCGCTTCCGTGCGCGATCAATCCTGAAAAATGCCGGAAACTATAGCATTGGCTGCTCTCGGTTGCGCGTTTGCAGTGATGGACGGGGCGGTAATTTTTCGATGCAATCGAGGGACAAACCTGACTTGGTGGCCATCCGAGTATTCACTCATCCCTCGTGTAACCTCCTGTTCGTCAGCAGCCATAAAATGGCGTAGGCGTGGGGCCGGGACAGGTTTTACCTCGACATCAGGATTTTCAAGCACGTGCCATCGCAAGCTCATACCGCCCCGGTTACCATCAACTCATCTAATACGAAGGAGTGTCCGAAATGGACTTCATCACCACCGGTGTCATTGCAAGCACCGTATATGACGTTTTAAAGCATGGCCTGAAGCTCAGTGCAGGCGTGCTCAAGGATCGCTTGGGACAGTGGCTCAAGGAGGATGTGATCGCCGAAGCCGTCGCGTCTGAGCTGTCAAAGCTCGACCTTCACGATGGGCTTAGCGAAAAGGCTATTTCTCAACAAATCGATCAATCCCAGGCAATTTCTACGCTGATCCGCGATATCAATGCACGGGCCGCCTTGATCGCGCCATCAACCATCACAGCTGTCAACCAGACACACAGTGGTAGTGGGGACAACGTGGGCGGCAACAAAATTGTTAGCTGAGCAGTAGGGGGAGTGTGCGTGACCACTATTGAGCAATACCATAACGGCGATGGGGACAACGTCGCGGGCGACAAGATCATCAATCAGATCAGGTCGCTTGCCCCGAAAGACCTCATCAAGCCTATAAAAATGGTGTTTGAAAGCCTTAGGCAAAAGGATAAGGCAACAGCCAGGGCCCAGATGGGCATGCTTAAGGCGATCGCACAGCGCGAAGAAGAGTCGGCTGCTCTGGTGGAAGTAATTTCTATCTATGGAGGGCTCGTAGAGGCTCAGGACCGCGATGCTGCCTGGACGACTGTCGCGAGGATAGTTTCACGCGCTACAAATCCCATTCTCAGGGATATTTGCCAAGCAGCTCTGCTGCAGCTGTCCTATAGCACCGCGCGTGAGGGGGAGGCAAAAGATCTGTATTTGGCTGAGACCTCTCCAGGTGAATACGCTCAGGAAGCTTATCTGCGTTGTTATGCGGATGAGGGAGCACTGCGAGCGGCTGGTAAGGGCTTTCCGCCGGAAGGCGTATTGACCGGTGTTATCGAGGGGGCATTTAGACTGCATTTAGCAGACCTAGCGTTGGAGTTGGCGACTCGGCTGAACTCGCTCTATAGCTCCTATAACACCAGAGTGCTTTTTTCGATGGCCACTGGCCTCGCGCTAAACCGGGCTCTGGTGGAACATCATTTTTGGCTGACCCGGCCAGAGGTGAAGGAGCGGATGGATAGTCTTCGTGACATGGTTGTTCGCCTTCTTGAAGAGTCTGATGCCGACGGGCGGGTTTATGATCTCGGCTGCTCGATTTTCAAGATCTATCAAGGCTACCAATCCGGCGAGCTGTTCGAATCACTGAAAAAACACGTTCAGGATATGGACTCGACTCGCTCTGATGAGGTTGCCAGATTCAAGGCGTTGGCTGGCGACCCATCTCAGCTTGCTCAGCCAGAAAAGGATTTACAGGCCGCCTATGAGAATTCGCAAAAACGCCAGGCATGGTGTCGGCAGTTTCTCGAAGATAGTCCTCACTCTCTTGAGGAGGTAGGCCCCTTCCTTCACCTTGCCAAGCCAACCGAGCTAGGCGAGTGGCTGAGTCACGAGCACATTCTGACTGGATCTTCAGAGATGGAGGAGGACTATATCAGGCTGGTCGCGAATATTTTTCAACGTTCGGCCCAGGGCGATAACGCGGCGCATCGACATGATATCAGTGAGCAAGTTGACCGGTTTGCCGCCCAGTGGGAGACGGTGCTGCCCGCCCTTACTCCAAATGGAATCTTCGAATTGGCGGAGAAATTGTTCGCTCTCAATCTACCGCACAAGGCGCTCAAGCTTACGACGCCCTTAATGCCCAGCCACGAACTGTGGCCTTCGCCCTACGTATTGACTCATCTGCATTGCTTGTTGGACGCGGGACAGAACAAGACCTTTGATGAAGTCATTTCCAGAATCAAAGGCGCCGATCAAACCTTTACGCTGCTGAGCTTCCAGTCAGTGCAAGCCGAACGTGGCGGTGACGTTGACTTAGCGCTCACGTTGAGTGAATCGATGATCAAGCTCGCGCCCCAACTCCCTTATAGCTGGTATCGGCACTGCTATCTCCTTGGCCGTTATCGCAGCCTGGAGGAGCAGCAGGCATTCCATCCTCGGGTTCCTGACTCGGTGCTATTGTCGCCATCACATGAAGTGAAAGGTATCCTCTTTTTTCTGGCACTTGGTGGAAGCTTCAAGCGTGCAGAATCCCGTTGGGTTGAGTGGATGATTGAGGATCCTCGCGCGCATGCAGTGGATCTCGTCAATTTCCATTTCGGTCTCGGCACCCGAAAGAGTGAACCCATGGAGGTTTCGCCCTCAATGGAGCAATGCCTCGCTGCCATCCAGTACACCCATGAGCGCGATTCGCTGATTCGGCTCATTATTGAAGATGAGGTGATGGGTGGCGAGTGCACGCTCAAGGGCTCCAGTCAGGTAGGGCAACTGTTGCTGAGGCTCTCGCCTGGCGACAGCGAAACTCTGAACATGGCTACTTACAAGGTGGAAGAGCGCCTTCCGCCTTATGTGGCTTGCTTTCGGATCGCCCTGACGTTACGTCACGTCCACAATGATGGCAGCGATTGCTTCGTGATGATGCAGATGCCGTCTGATCCAGCCGAGTTCATCCCCCTGCTTGAAGAAAAGATGGCGCAGGGTACGCGGCAGCGTGAGCATCTGCAGGCAATGGATGCCATTCCGCTCTACATGCGCGGTCATGCATTGCGATCATCAGATGCCTTCAAGGCGGCTATAAATTGCTGGACTGATCAACGAATGCCTAAGTCTGCGCTGTGTGACCTAGGGGAGGCGGAACCGACTTCGATCGTGCTCGATGCTTACGGTATCGGTTATTTGGCTGTTACAAACCTTGCGAAGTGTTTGCTGGATACTGGCGTCTCGTTCGTCGTCCCGGCAGCTACCAAAGAGACACTTGAGCAGTTCCTCGTTGAAATCTCCGACGAGGGGTTCATGCTATTGGGGGTTACAGACGCCGGCAGGCTTTTCCGAACGACAGCATCGGATCTGCGTGAGCGAGATGCCCATGTCCTCGAAACATTAAGGCTTATCTTGGACAACGCTATTGTAGTCCGACCAGTTGTACATGATGCGGAGCTTGAGGTTTTCTCAATCAAAGACGGTGTGGACGCCACTGTGTATGACGCGATGCAGTTGTCGATGGCTAACCAAATTCCATGGTTCTGCATGGACGAGACCTTTGGTGCGCTTCACAACGTAAAGGGCCATCCGCTGGTGAATGTTCAAACTATTTTGCTCAAAGCCATAGCAAGCACACGGTTTGACTTCGAGCAAAAACGGCACTCATTGGTACTGTATGCTATGGGGGCGCTTCCGCTGCCGCTGACGCTCAACGATATTTACTGTTTGGCAAGAACGCCAAGCACACTGGCTGGATTTATCCTACTGAAGATTATTCAAACTCACGGCCGTGAAATTTTTGCAGCCGAAGGGCGTCCTGAGATGCTGCTAAATGCGATTTATCTGCACCTCGATTGCCTGTTTGGGAGGGATGCCCTATCGATTAGTTCAACTTACAATCCTTGGATGGACTACACCTCTCATGTGTTCAATCACGGACTGAACCTCTACCTCGCTTTGTCCAGTAACGGGAGTGCTGAATTTCGGTTGGCGATAGCGTTGCACCATTTAGCGCAGTTGAGTATCGATAGGGCACCTTTTCTGAAGAGTCTAATAAGTAGATTTGTGCACTTTGTCCATGGGCATTTCATGAGCTGGGAGGCTATTCGACAGAGCTATTTTTTAATCGCGGAGGCTGGGCAGCTTCAAAACTCAGGGACGGGCGAGATTGAGCAAGACCCGCAATCCTCAACAGGGCAAGGGGCGTAAAAAAAGAAAAAAAGGGGACGGATTCTGAGGGATCCCCGAATTTTCTTACACAAAATCAAGAAGTTGGAATATTGAAGAGACCTGCATGAATCGGCAGCTTGTGTTGCACCACACAAAACAAGATCCCGACCCATGCAGGCCATCCGATTCTTACACAGCGCGCTCGCCCAAGCACTTCCCGATGTTCATTCTCATCGTCTGAAAACGTTGATGTGTTGTGTCAGCGCTTTACTCCGAGGACGTCGGCTCACTCTGACGGGGCTTGGTCGATTCTTGCCGAGCAAAGCCTATCCCAAACACACCATCAAGCGAGTGGATCGGTTGCTGGGTAATCGGCATCTGCAAACCGAGCGCCCGTTGTTCTACTGGGTCATGCTGAGAGCATTGCTGAGCTCGCTGAAACATCCGTTGATCCTGGTTGACTGGTCACCTATTGATGCGGCTGGAGAGTTCTTTTTGTTGCGCGCTGCCATCCCTTTGGCAGGACGTTCGTTCCCGATCTACGAGAGTGTTCACGAACGCGAGGGTTGTCCGAAATATCAAAAACGACTGCTACAAACGCTGGCCGAAATACTCCCCAAAGACTGCGTTCCGATCCTTGTGGCTGATGCAGGTTTTCGCCGGCCATGGATCAAAGCCGTCGAAGCGCAAGGCTGGTATTACGTGGGACGTGTGCGTAATCGGGATCTCTACCGAAACGACGCAGACACTTGGGTACCCGTTAAAAGCCTCTACGCTCTGGCATCGTCCTCACCGAAGTCACTGGGACGGATCGAGATGACCCAGAGCGCTCCGCACATCATTCATCTGTATTGCGTTAGGCATTCGGCAAAGGGTCGCAAACACCAGCGTGTCACCGGCTCAATTGCCAAAAACAAACTCAGTAGGCAATCGGCCAATCGTGAACGAGAGCCCTGGTTGTTGGCCAGCAACCTGCCGGAAGATCAATGGAACCCATCGAAAATCGTGGCCATTTACAAACAGCGCATGCAGATAGAAGAAGGCTTCAGGGATGTAAAAAGTGAGTATTTTGGCGTAGGCATCACTCGCCATCGGAGTCGCTGTCCACGCCGAATCGAAGTGCTTTTGCTGATCTCGGCTCTGGCTAATTACATCATTTGTTTAACGGGATTGCAGGCCCGTCAGGCGGGTCATGAGCGCCGATTTCAAAGCAACAGCCTTAAACGCCGACGTGTGCTATCGCTGTGGCGGCTGGGCTTGGAATACTGGCGCAGCGGACGCGGCTCAAATTCTCGAAGCACCTTGGAGAGGCTTGAGCACGCGCTGCGCGCAGAGGTACATCAAGAGGCGCAGGCACTGGAGTAGATTTGTGGGGATCCCTCAGGGACGGATTTATTTTTTCTATTGCTATGGTTGAGCTGGTCCGTCTCCTTGTTACCAAGCCCACCCAGTGCGCCTACACCCCCCCAGGCCGATCCCTAAACGCAGAACTCTTCGCAAACACCTCAGCAATAAAATCCATAAAAACAACAGCCCTCCTGGGAAGAAGCCGGTCGGCAACGTAGATGATCTGAACAGGAACAGCCGGCGCTGCGTGCTCCTTCAGCAACACCCGCAGATTGCCATTGTTCAGCCCCTCCTCGTAAAGCCATTCAGGCCCCTGTGCGATCCCCAGCCCCGCGTTTACGCACTCGCGTATGGCCTCAGGTGAACTGACCCGGAGCCTGCCGGAGACGGGAACATCGATATCCCGGAAGCGCCATGTGGTGCCTGTCGACAGCAAGGTATAGATCAGGCACTCGTGCGTTCTCAGGTCATTGGGGGTCGTGGGGCTTCCGTGTTTGGCCAGGTATTCGTTGCTGGCGACGCACACGCGCTCGAACCAGCCCAGGGGCCGGGCGCGCATTGCGCTGTCTTCCAGGTGCCCGATGCGTATCGCCAGTTCAGCCCCTTCGTCGACCAGATTCACGTACCGATCACTGATCTGCAGGTCGAGCGTCAACGCGGGATAGCGAGCCAGGAAGCGGGCTACATGGGGCACCACGAATGCATGGGCTAGCGCGGTCGGGCAGGCGACTCGCAGCAATCCGGACGGGGTGATGTTTTCCCTGAGGGACGATTCCGATTCTTCCACAGCGTCGAGAATGCGCCGGACATCTGCGTAGTAGCGTTCTCCCTCGGGAGTGAGGGCAAGCTTGCGTGTGGATCGGTGAAGCAGCCTGGTTTGCAGATGATCTTCCAGCGCCGCCACATAGCGGCTGACGTTGGGTTGCCCCAGCCCCAGGTCACGCCCCGCAGCCGAGAAGCTTCCTGTCTCGACAGCGCGAACAAAGCAGGTCATCAACAGCAGTCGATCCATCCGGGCCTCTCATTCATGCAATTTAGGCATGAAATGTATTCGAATAGGCCATCTTATCAATGCGAGGGTATGAATACATAGTTTCCCTTAGGCAGGTCAGTCCATCGGCTGACCGTGAAAAACCGTAAAGGAAACTGACATGTCCCGATTGCAAGGCAAGCGTACTCTCATCACCGGCGGCACCAGCGGCATTGGCCTGGAAACGGCCAAGCAGTTCCTCGCCGAAGGTGCCCGCGTGATTGTTACCGGCGTCAATCCGGAGTCCATTGCAAAGGCCCAGGCGGAACTGGGAAGCGAAGTATTGGTACTGCGTGCTGACTCGGCCAGCATCGATGCGCAGAAGGAACTGGCGCAGGCCGTTCAGGCTCACTATGGCCAACTCGATGTTGCCTTTCTCAATGCAGGCGTATCCGTTTGGCTGCCGATCGAAGAGTGGACGGAAGAAATGTTCGATCGCTCTTTCGACATTAACGTCAAAGGGCCGTACTTCCTGATCCAGGCATTGCTACCGATCTTCGCGAACCCTGCGTCGGTGGTGCTCAATACGTCGGTGAGTGCGCACCTCGGTGACGCGCGTTCATCGGTTTATGGCGCGACCAAGGCTGCATTCCTGAACATGTCGAAGACGCTTTCTAGCGAACTTCTCCCGCGTGGCATTCGTGTCAATGCGGTCAGCCCCGGCCCGATCGATACGCCGCTTTACGACAAACTCGGTATCCCCGATGCCTACCGTGAACAGGTCAACCAGGATATCGCCGCGACCATTCCATTCGGCCGGTTCGGTACGCCCGAGGAAGTGGCCAAGGCCGTGTTGTACCTGGCGTCGGACGAGTCGCGGTGGACGGTTGGCTCGGAACTCATCGTCGACGGTGGTCGTTCGCTCTAGTTGCCAACGCCTCCTGCCTTTTATTGAAAGCTGAATGCAACTCGGGCTTTCTCATCGGCGTGGCTTTCATACGGCCCGTCCTCTTTCGGGCGGCGGGCTTCTATTTTTCGATGGGCCTATTCCAATGTCACCATTCACACTTGTCAGCCATCCTTTGTGCCCATTCGTTCAGCGAGTGGCCATCGTGTTACTGGAAAAAGGCCTTGCCTTTGAACGTATTGATATAGACCTTCGTGACAGGCCGGACTGGTTCTTGGCGATATCCCCAGCCGGTAAGGTTCCACTGCTCAAGGTTCCTGCCAGTAATGAAGGCGAATCCGTTCTATTCGAGAGCGTCGCCATCTGTGAATACCTGGAGGAGATCTACCCGGAACCGGCGTTGCATCCATCGAGTGCGTGGGTCCGCGCACAACACCGTGCATGGGTCGAGTTCGCCTCTGCTGCATTGGCGGACGCATGGGGATTTTTGAACGCCACCGACCAGCAGACAGCCCTTGGCAAATCTGCCGCGTTGAGAGCCAAGCTGGAACGATTCAACGGTGAAATATCCGGCGGACCTTATTTCGCCGGCGAGAGGTTCAGCCTGGTCGATATCGCCATGGCTCCCGTCTTTCGTTACTTCGACATATTGGGTTTCGAGCCCGAACATCAGTTGTTCGATGGATTGCATCGGGTGGCTGACTGGCGTCGCGCGCTGGCCGGCCGTCCCAGCATTCAGGCGGCCGTTGCAGAGGACTATGCCATCCGGTTCCGCAAGCACTTACAGGAGCAGAGGGCACTTTTGGCTACTGGGATGGAAGCCTGAAAAGTGCCGATGCGCAGGGGATGCAGGAGGGGACGAAGCGTCGCTGGATGCATCCTCACGCTGAACGTGGGGGGTTTATAGAATATCTTTCAGATAGCCCTTAAGCGCACTGAGCGGTGCCCTAAGCTGTTCGGCTGTTTGTGCTGCGTGGAGTTCTGCAGTCAGCCGCTGCAGTTCGGTGCCGAGCACCGTATCGGCACCTCCAACGGCCTCCAGTGCCAACGCCAGGCTCTGCTGGATCTTCTCCTGGATCCCAGCCACATCATCCCGCCGCACCAACAACCCAAAAACCTCCCGATCACACCCGCCCATCAACGGATCATCCCGCAAAATCGGACTATGCCCCTCCGTCTCATAAGCCAGCTTCAGCGAGTAAAGAGCGACCGTTTCCAGCAGCAATTCCATGGGGTGGAGTCCTTTGTCATCGGTGGGTTAACTGGGTGTCGCACGGCGGAGCATCAATGGGGGGTGTGACATTTTTGTGAGCGCTTTGCGCTCAAGCGGGAGCAAGCTCCCTCGCCACAGGTTCCTACTGGCCACAGGTTCCTAGTAGCCACAGATTCTTCCTTGCCAGAGGTTTGGGATTTGGGGCCGCTTTGCGGCCCAGCGGGGATGAATCCCCTCGCCACAAAGGAGTGATTAGCCATGACCTAAGCACTTTCCTGCAGACGAAAAAAAAGACCTTGAATTTCAAGGTCTTTCTTTAAGATGGTGCCCCGAGGGAGACTCGAATAATAGCATAACTATATAATTAACATGGTTTTTTGCATGTGTACACTTCCACGTTGTACCGTTAGGTGTACACCTTACCAGCCTCCAATAAGGACTGGTGTGGATGGAAGCTTGATAGGATTTCTCCATCCAATTTCCGACGAGCTGTGAATGATATCTACAAAAAACTGGTTACGGATAGACTCCCTGGTCTACCAAAAAATGCCGAACCGACACATGGCGAACTTTCGCGATTAGTCGGGCGTCATGAGTACAGCAAGCGTTATCTTGATGAACTCCTCGTTTCGATCGATCGTGTCCAGGGCGCCCCGAACATTGTCGGCGACGTCCGCCGATCCGCGCATCTCTACCCAGTTCGAAAGCTCCATGATGGCGGCCTCCAGGGCGAGCTGGTTTTCGTTGATCTTAAATAGCAGGGAAGGGAGTAAGTCTGAGTTTGGCATTGTGCAATCCTCCGTGAAATTTTCAGCGTAGCAGGGGGATTACTGACCTCGGTAGGGAGTTGCGCATGGTCGGAAGGACGCCGGGAGGATGGTGCATCCACAGTCGATTGCTGCCAGTCACGAAGGGCCGCAGTCGACCCATTTCTGCCTGTCAGCACAGGCAGAAATTGGCCAAGAGAATTCACCGGTAAAAGGCTTATAGGCGCAAGGCTTATTCAAACCACGAATTAAACTTCAAGAGAAACGCCATAAATCGCTCTGACCTGATGGTCGTATCTCGGGCAACTCGATCGAACCAATAAACGTTGGACATAAGCATCATAGAGCCCACCATCTGGGCTTAATATCTTCAATGTACTAGTCGTTATCGGCTCTGTTGGTTGTTCAATCTGACCGATAAAATTTATAACTTTATCAGCTAGTCGAGACAAGTTGGCAGGGTCTCGGTTGTTATCCAAAATCATACGATCTAACGATTTAATAAGATTTCTGGCTGTGGCGAAGTGATGCTGAGACTTTTCGAATGTTTTCAGTAATTGGTAGTCTATAGGAATCAAACTTAAATGATTAAAAGCATTGTTCCATGGGTAGTTGATGATTCCTTGATTACGATGCTGTGCTGTAACCAATTCTCGCCATCTCGAACCACTGTCTGTGACTAACACTGAGCCAGTGACCTGTGCCACAAACAGTGCCATTTCATAATTTGGGCCCATCCTAAATTGGAAAAACTGACCGCCTTTACCAACGCCCAACTGTTGCAGCATCATCAGTGGCGAGCTTTCTGCGCTTTCTTCCAATTCGGAGACGACGTCGTTTGCATTTGCTTCAGATAACCCAAACTGATGAATTAGTAGTTGTATTTTTGCTTCTCTTGGCATCATTGCTATCGAGTTTAGCAAGTCCTCGGTCGCCAATCTGAAGTGTAATCGCTGATCTTGTTCGGTGATTATATCTGTAGTGCGGGTTTCAGATCGGGCGCTAGCCATTTCCATCATGGCGCTCATTAAATCGAGGTCAAACTCAGTTGGGTTAGGGATGAGATTTACCAAGCCGAGACGAATAAAAGGCTCCATCTCAAGCATAAAAAGAAAATCCTTTAATGCCTGATATTTGTATTTCTCTGGTGCTTTAATTGGGCTGAATTCTGGTTTAACATTATTAGGGTTGGTTATTGGGGTTTCTATTAAAAGCTCGTCAAATACAGATGCCATAGGCAACGCATGTGCACCAATAACTCGAACGTCTAATGCTCCCGTATAAAGCCCTCGAAATTTCCCATCGGACTTAGGTAGCAACGAGTAAATGTCGGTTTCACGAGGCCATAATACAGAATAAAATTCATAAATTTGTGATATCTGATTGTCAGATAGTTCTCGCCTGACATCCACCCAGGTTTTACCGCTGTCCAGGCCAAGAACATCGCGAATGCAGTTACAAAAAGCTAGGTTTCGTTCTCTAATGCTTGCCACGCTCCAGGTTGTTCTAAGCTCAATAGGAGTATTTCGACAGCAATTCTTATACTTTCGACCACTGCCGCAACCGCAGAAATCGTTACGCCCAATCAGAGCCTCGTTAATACTCTTATTCAAATATTCGTTTGGTGGTGTTGTCCGACCAAACGCATCCTGATAGTGGACGGAGCCATTATCAAATTGGGCATACATTTCACCACCGAATTTATGAAGTTTGTTTTTTGGTGGTAATAGTACGTGCCGTATGTCAGCCCAGTCACAAGTGACTTGATTTTCAGGGTGAAGCCATTCCTCTTTACCAGCAGCTACAGATGAGTTGGCTCTGCTCTTGATGACGTGATTAATTTGGACAACCTCACCCGCTGTTAGCTTGCGAGAGTTAACAAACTCAATGGTGTTGACCATGCTTTGACGAACACGGATGGCATTGGTTCGTTGCTCAAGTGGATTAACGTCATCAGGGGCTCGCGCGTATTCAAGGTTTGTTAGAATCAGGCAGCGGTTCTTGTCTAGCGGAAATATTGTCTGCGAGCCCTTTAATGCTACATCCGGATCATTGGGGTGCTCGCACAACTTTGACTCGGGAGAACATGCGTAGTTGTAAATCGTGACGGGATGGTCGGAAACGATAAATTTAATGTCAGAGTTCTCAGCAGACACTAGTTCCCGGACGCCCTCTGCCCATAAAGTGCAGTGTATTGAGCGTAACGACTGCATCTCCATCATGAGTTGCAATTGACTTAGCTCTGGGTATTTACTCTTAATCCACTCCAAACCTTTAGGGGTTCGGAGCTTTTGTGCATCAAGATAAATGAATAGGTTTTGAAAGTTATGGTGCCATTGCGATTGGTCGTCAGTCAAAAATGCTCGAACAGCTTTTGAACCATTATCATCAATAGGTCCGAAAAGTTTCTGCTCAATATCGTCATTAATTTCAGTGCCGAAGAATGTCGAATAGAGGTCTATTTTATAGAATTGTTGAGCGGACGTATGCCATCTCTTGGAATAGACCGTCTTGGCTTTACCATTTTTCAGATCGATATCTCGGCGCGTAAGATAGCAGAGTTGGTTATCTCGAGCATCCATAAAGCCTTTTTGATACCATTGCGCAACAAAATGATTATCTCTGGTTTTGTTCATTGTATTCGCCGTAACTATCAGAAAGTTTTATTCATTTGAGGAGAGCATCGAAAACTTGGGAAGACCTCTGGTGTGTCTCCGCCATGACCTATGTTCTTAATATCTTCCCTAATTGGTCGTGCCAACTGAGCACACATGATGATCGTCCTCAAAGTGATTGCTTTATGCTAGCAGTGCGTCAACACGGTGGTGGAGAAGGAGCAACATTTTTGCCTCAACACCCTGAATTGGCTTTACCTGAAGCGCCTGTTTTTGGCCGTTTTCTGACCTTCGCTTAGGGGGTGAACTGCCAGGATTTTCCTAGACGATGAGTGAGTAATTGCATGGTCAGCAAATAGTAATAGCGCGTCGATTCAGTGCGCTGGTTTAGATGGTGATTCAAAAACCATGCAAGGTGTTTTCTCTGCCAAGTCCATGGATTGTCGCATTGCCAGCGCTCAGCGATCGCTGTTTGGATAGTCTTCGCCTGACGCAGGTGGCGTTGGCGTGTGGTGTGTGACCCGGTCAAGACGCCCGCCAGGAACAACTCCATATCGAATGGCTCACTCATGCTCGACCACCAATGTAAGCCGATACCACATCGATACGACCGTGTCCGAGTTCATCGCTGATTTGCACTCGTGCATCCTTATCTAGCCGTCGGTCGAGCTGATAGCAACGGCCACCGTTGACGGGCGCGGGATGATGGGTGATTTGCTCATAGCGCTCGCAAGCATAGGCCGCCCGCAATTCGTGGAAGCCTTTGAGGTTGTGCTTATGGAGGATGTCCCGTGCGGGTCGCACGATTCGCTGTTGGAAATCGAGGTAGCTTTCGTTCGGTGCAAGCAGGTTGCGACTACCGTCGGGCGAGATCTGTTCGGCAAACCTCAGTGCGTCACGAATATGATCATCTGCCGTAATCCAGCGAGGTGCCGAGGCACCTGAACGGCCACCTTTGGTGCCATCCTGGATGTTGAACTTGCCGTACTGTTCGGCCTCACGTTTTAGGCGTGGTAGGTCGGCCAAAATGGCCTCGCGTAAGCGCATGCCTGTGGCTCGGGCCAGCTGCACGATGGCAGCCGCGCGCGGCAGTTGGTATTCGCAGAGCGCCTCGACGATCCGCTTCACCTGTTCACGATCCTGGCCTTGCGGGGTTGCTGTGCGGACGGTTGTGCGCTGCAGTCCTAAAGCCTTGCTCGGACTCGACACCTTCACATACTGATCACCTCTCAGCGCGGCCATGGTCCGATTCACACTGGATAATCGGTTTTGCGCAGTCGCGATAGCGAGCTCGCCTTGTTCAACTTGCTGGCGCAGATACCCGGCGTAGTCCAGCAAGGTCTGCCGATCAATTTGTCGCGCATCGTTAAACCCTGGTCCATCCTCCGACCGACACCAGCGTACAAACGCCTGCCAGCGATCACTGTGCGCCTTGACCGTGCCGTAATGCCCACCGCCGAACATGTCTTTCAACGCCTGCGGCCCGGCGTAGCTCAATTGCCTGCCATAGCCAAAATTGCGCCCATCCCGTTTACCGACCAGCGCCATGATCAAACTCCTCTCGAAGTCAAAACGTTGAAGCTTTTCCCCACGTCATCCCGCCAAGAATGTTGAGTGTTATCAGGGATCAAGGCCCCTGCGACCTGTGAGGGGTGTCCACTAACGCGGGACTGTCGGCTCTTTACGACCGGGAGCTTGGGCATCTCATGATCTGGCCTCCTGAACACCGTTACCGGTGGGCGGGTGGAGGCTGCACTGGCTGACGAGACCAGTGCCGCGAGATCCTGAGTCAGGTGAAGGCAGTGAAGCGATGACCGGGGCATGCCTGACTGTCAGTCAGGTGCAGTCCATTCCGTAGGCTGCGGCACCATCATCTGCATCGCCGTTGCTGGTGACTTCGGTGTTTGTCACGCCGATTGTCACGAGGGGAAATGCCGCAAAGCCTTGTACGAGATGGGCTGCAGCAGCGGTAGGAGCGCCCGTCTCTTTCCGGAAGAAAGAGACGGGCGCAGGTTGGCGCAATGAAATGGCCAAGCGGATAGGTTGCTGCAGGGCAGCTACGAAGGGGTGTGAGTTGCCGCAGTGGGCACTCTGGTAGAAGTAGGCATCCATCACATCGCTGTGACTGTGCGAGCCGCCGGACGCTCATCGCACTTTGGGAGAACCACCACGGTGTGGCGTAGCCTTAAAGGTTCTGGCTACCTGAGTTGCTGTCAACGACAGCGCTTTGCCCGATCTTTTTTACGCCTGTGGATAATTCGGGTCAAGGCTCGAATTATCCGGAGTTCTGCGGCGGTGGGTGAAATTATCCACCGGTGGAAATCAGTAGTTTTCCACAGACAGCTGTATGGGCTTTAGATTTTTTAAGTGAGGTCCATCCAAGCAGGGCGGCTTTGCAGCCCTGTTTGGATGGACCCGCGTGGAAGGCTGGGCTGTGGAGATCTCACCGACTTACCAATGTTGGAATGCGCCACGGTAGTTTTGCAAGGCGATGATGTTGTCGTCGATCGGGTCGAATTGGTGAGGCGTCACGTGATCACTGAGTCGCCGTTGAGTCTGTCTCGATAGGCAACTTTTGGAGGTGATCATCTTTGTGTGCATGGGATGCTGTTAGAAGCGGTGCAGAAGGGCGTGCGAGGAACTGATTCACGCGAGTATCAAATTGATCGCGAAGGTTGGCTGTAATGCCTTCTTTGAGGGCGTCGAGATAGTCTGCATACCACTGCATCATGATCCGACGTTGCGGCAGGTATAGGGCTTGATTGTACTCGCCAGAGATGCCGCCCTCGACGTGAGCCAGCTGGCTTTCGACATGGTCCTTCAGCCAGCCATGTTCGCGCAGCAGCGTGCTTGCGGTATGACGAGTGCCATGGCTGACGAGTCGTCCTTTGTAGCCGATCTTGGCGAACACCAGGTTGATCGTGTTTTCACTGATGACTGGCTGCTTTTCACCATTGCCTGGGAATAGATACCGACTGCGGCCAGTGCTTTGGTTCAGTTTGGTAAGCATGGCGATCAACTGATGAGGTAGAGGGCTGACGTAGTCTCTGCGCATCTTCATGCGGGCGGCGGGGATGGTCCATATCCCTTCCTCAAAATCGATTTCCTCCCATTTTGCGTAGCGAACCATGCCGGGGCGGCTCGCTGTCAGAATTGTCATCCATGATGCAATCCTCGCTGGTAGCCGGCTGGTGGTCTTGCTTAAGGCCCGGAGAAACTCAGGTAGTTCGTGTTCGTGCAGATGTGGGTAGTGTTGAGTGGGCGGTGGGGCTATCGCAATGGCATGGAGTTCGGAGGCTGGATTGTGTTCGCACAGGCCGCGTGCAATGGCTTGACTGAAAATCTGTTTCAGCCAGGTCCGGGTCTTGTCCGCAACATTGAAGGCGCCTCGTTTTTCGATGCAGGCCTGCAGTTTTGCGCAGTCGCTTCGCGTGATGAGCTCCAGTTGCTTCTCGCCGAGAGCGGGCAGTAGATCCTTATCGAGATAGTCGCGGATCTTCTTCAGCGTCGCGCTGCTGCGGCCGGAGTCCGATTTGAATTGGTACCAGTACTCCGCGGCTCGCCTGAAGGTGTTGAGCCCGGCCTCCTGCTGTCGCAGTTTGTCATCGCGGCGTTTGGCGCCGGGGTTGGTGCCTTGCTTGAGTAGGTTGCGGCATTCTGCAGCTCGTTCACGGGCTTCCTGCAAGGAGATATGCGGATACACACCCAGTGACATGCGCGCCGCCCGCCCCTGATAGGTGTACCGGAAGTGCCAATACTTGCTGCCGTTGGGTTTCACCAGCAAGGCAAGACCCGAACTATCACTCAACGTGAACGGTCTGTCGGCAGGCTTGGACGCTTTGATTTGCAAGGCGGTCAATGGCATCGCTGTACACCTCCGGTTCTCGAACTGGAATATGTACAGAAAATGTACCAAAAAGAGGCTGGCTTGCAAGAGATGGGGGTGGAACCCCAGAGACCAAAAAGCCCGCAGTTAGCGGGCTTTAGGGGTGTTACGTAGACGCTGGTAGTCGTCTATGTACTGCAAATGGTGCCCCGAGGGAGACTCGAACTCCCACTCCTTTCGAAAACGGATTTTGAATCCGCCGCGTCTACCAATTCCGCCATCAGGGCTCAATGGCGGCGAAGTATAGAGAGGTGCCTACCGTTGGTCAATCACGTTTCATGGTCAATTTTCGATATTTCCGCTAGACTTTCCGGCCCTGCTAGACGAACCCCATCATGCGTGTTGCTGACTTTACCTTCGAACTCCCGGATTCGCTGATCGCTCGCCACCCTCTGGCCGAGCGTCGCGCCAGTCGACTGTTGACCCTGGATGGGGTCAGCGGAGCCATGGCTCACCGTCAATTCACTGATTTGCTTGAGCATTTACGCCCAGGCGACTTGATGGTGTTCAACAATACCCGGGTGATTCCGGCACGGTTGTTTGGCCAGAAAGCCTCCGGCGGCAAGCTGGAGATTCTGGTGGAGCGGGTGCTCGACAGTCACCGGGTGCTGGCCCATGTGCGCTCCAGCAAGTCGCCCAAGCCGGGTTCGTCGATCCTGATCGACGGTGGCGGCGAGGCGGTGATGGTGGCGCGGCATGACGCGTTGTTCGAGCTGGAATTTGCCGAAGAAGTGCTGCCGCTGCTCGACCGCGTCGGGCACATGCCGTTGCCTCCTTATATAGATCGCCCCGACGAAGGTTCGGACCGCGAACGCTACCAGACCGTGTACGCCGAGCGCCTGGGGGCGGTGGCGGCGCCGACGGCGGGGTTGCATTTCGACCAGCCGTTGCTGGAGGCGATTGCCGCCAAAGGCGTCGAGACCACGTTCGTGACACTGCACGTGGGTGCCGGCACATTCCAGCCGGTGCGGGTGGAGCGCATCGAAGACCACCACATGCACAGCGAATGGCTCGAAGTGAGCCAGGACGTGGTCGACGCCGTGGCGGCCTGTCGCGCCCGCGGTGGCCGGGTGGTGGCGGTGGGGACCACCAGCGTGCGTTCCCTGGAAAGCGCCGCCCGCGATGGCGTGCTCAAGCCGTTCAGTGGCGACACCGACATCTTCATCTACCCGGGCCGGCCGTTCCATGTGGTCGATGCCCTGGTCACCAATTTCCATTTGCCCGAATCCACGCTGTTGATGCTGGTTTCGGCGTTCGCCGGTTATCCCGAAGCCATGGCCGCCTATAAGGCCGCCGTCGAGCAGGGTTACCGCTTTTTCAGCTACGGTGATGCGATGTTCATCACCCGTAACCCCGCGCCCCGCGGGCCCGAGGAAACCGTATGAGTCGCACCTGTCGCATGTCCTTCGAGTTGCTGGCCACCGATGGCAAGGCACGTCGCGGTCGTCTGACCTTCCCTCGTGGCACGGTGGAAACCCCGGCGTTCATGCCCGTGGGCACCTATGGCACGGTCAAGGGCATGCTGCCGCGCGACATCGAGGCGATTGGCGCTGAAATCATCCTCGGTAACACCTTCCACCTGTGGCTGCGCCCGGGCATGGAAGTGATCAAGGCCCACGGCGATCTGCACGATTTCATGCAGTGGAAAGGCCCGATCCTGACCGACTCCGGCGGCTTCCAGGTGTTCAGCCTGGGCGCCATGCGCAAGATCAAGGAGGAGGGCGTGACCTTCGCCTCGCCGGTGGACGGTTCCAAGGTGTTCATGGGCCCGGAAGAATCCATGCAGGTGCAGCGCGACCTGGGCTCGGACATCGTGATGATCTTCGACGAATGCACGCCGTACCCGGCCGATGAAGACGTTGCGCGGGTGTCCATGGAGCTGTCGTTGCGCTGGGCCCAGCGCTCCAAGAACGCCCATGGCGACAACACGGCGGCGCTGTTCGGCATCGTCCAGGGCGGCATGCACCAGGACCTGCGCATGCGTTCGCTCGAAGGCCTCGACAAGATCGGCTTCGACGGCCTGGCCATCGGCGGGCTGTCGGTGGGCGAACCCAAGCACGAAATGATCAAGGTGCTCGATTACCTGCCGGGCCAGATGCCCGCTGACAAACCTCGTTACCTTATGGGCGTTGGCAAACCGGAAGATCTGGTTGAGGGTGTGCGCCGCGGGGTGGACATGTTCGATTGCGTGATGCCAACCCGTAATGCCCGCAATGGGCATCTGTTCGTCGACACGGGTGTGCTGAAGATCCGTAACGCGTTTCATCGCCATGATGATTCGCCGCTGGATCCGACCTGCGACTGCTACACGTGCCAGAACTTCTCCCGCGCTTATCTGCATCATTTGGACAAGTGCGGCGAAATGCTCGGTAGCATGCTGAATACGATCCACAATTTGCGCCATTACCAGGTGCTTATGGCTGGTTTGCGCGAGGCTATTCAACAGGGTACATTGGCCGCCTTTGTCGAGGCCTTCTATGCCAAGCGCGGGTTGCCTGTTCCGCCCTTGGACTGAGTTTTCCGATCCTAAGATTCAATACTTGCAACTGGAGTGCTAAATGAGCTTTTTTATCTCTAACGCCATGGCTGATGCCGCTGCTCCCGCAGCCGCGCCTATGGGTGGCGGTTTCGAGTGGATTTTCCTGGTCGGCTTCCTGGTTATCTTCTACCTGATGATCTGGCGTCCACAGGCCAAGCGCGCCAAAGAGCAGAAGAACCTGCTCGGCAGCTTGCAGAAGGGCGACGAAGTGGTCACCACCGGCGGTATCGCTGGCAAGATCACCAAAGTGGCGGATGATTTCGTGGTACTGGAAGTGTCCGACACTGTTGAAATGAAGTTCCAGAAGGGCGCTATCGCGGCCACGCTGCCAAAAGGCACGCTGAAAGCGATCTAAGGTTTCAAACTTCTCTTCAATCGACGGGGCGCGCAAGGCGCCCCGCGTCATAAGCGGGCGGCGTGATGCTGAACAAATACCCTCTGTGGAAATATGTACTGATCCTGGCGGTGCTGGCGATCGGTCTGATTTATTCCGCTCCCAATCTCTACCCGGATGACCCGGCCATTCAGGTCAGTGGCGCAAGCACGGCCCTGCAGGTCACCCAGGCGGATCTGGATCGTGCGAGCGAAGCGCTCAAGGCTTCCGGTATCGAGGTCAAGGCTTCGTCGGTTGCCAGCGGTGGCAAGGGCGGCCTGTTGCGCCTGGTCAAGGCCGAAGATCAATTGCCGGCCAAGGACGTGGTGCGCAAGGCGCTCGGCGATGATTACGTCGTAGCCCTGAACCTGGCCCAGACCACCCCGCAATGGCTGCGCAAACTCGGCGCGCACCCCATGAAGCTGGGTCTGGACTTGTCCGGCGGTGTGCACTTCCTGCTGGAAGTGGACATGGAAAAAGCCCTCGACGCGCGGATGAAAGTCTACGAAGGCGACGTCAAGAGCCTGTTGCGTAAGGAGCGCGTGCGCTATCGCAGCCTGCCAGCGTTCAACGGTGCCATTCAGCTGGGCTTCAGTGATGAAGATACCCGCGAGCAGGCCCGTGCACTGATCCGCAAGACCTTCAACGATTTCGACATCGTACCGGCCGACCTCAATGGTCAGGCGGTGCTGCGTCTGGCGATGACCCCGGCCAAGCTGGCGGAAATCCGCGAATACTCCATCAAGCAGAACTTGACCACCGTGCGTAACCGGGTCAACGAGCTGGGTGTGGCCGAGCCGATCGTGCAGCGCCAGGGCGCCAACCGCATCGTGGTCGAGCTGCCGGGTGTGCAGGACACCGCCGAAGCCAAGCGTATCCTCGGCAAGACCGCCAACCTGGAATTCCGCCTCGGTGCCGAGCCGGGCGCGTCCAAGGCCACTTCCGAGAGCTTCGAGTTCCGCGAGGGCAACCGTCCACCGGCGCAGATTGAGCGTGGCCTGATCATCACCGGTGACCAGGTGACCGACGCCAAGGCGAGCTTCGACGAGCACGGTCGTCCGCAGGTGAACATCCACCTCGACGGCCACGGTGGCGAACTGATGAGCCGCGCCACGCGCAGCAACGTCGGCCGTAGCATGGCGGTGATCTTCATCGAGCAGAAGCCGATCACCACCTACACCAAGCAAGTGGTAAACGGCGTCGAGAAAGACGTCGCCGTGCAGGCCTTCAAGGAAGAGAAGAAGATCATCAGCCTGGCGACCATCCAGTCGCCGCTGGGCAGCCAATTCCGCATCACCGGCCTGAACGGCCAGGGTGAGGCCTCGGAACTGGCCCTGCTGCTGCGTGCCGGTGGCCTGGCCGCGCCGATGTACTTCGCTGAAGAGCGCACCATCGGCCCGAGCCTGGGTGCCGACAACATCACCAAGGGTATCGACGCCTCGCTGTGGGGCATGCTGTTCGTGTCGCTGTTCATCATCGCCATCTACCGCTTCTTCGGCATCATTGCCACGGTCGCGCTGGCGGTGAACATGGTGATGCTGTTGGCCCTGATGTCGCTGCTGGGGGCTACGCTGACCCTGCCGGGCATCGCCGGTATCGTATTGACCATGGGCATGGCGGTGGACGCCAACGTGCTGATCTTCTCGCGGATACGTGAAGAGATCGCCGCGGGCATGTCGATCCAGCGGGCAATCAACGAAGGCTTCGGCCGGGCATTCACCGCGATTCTCGACGCCAACCTGACCACGTTGCTGGTCGGCGGGATTCTCTTCGCCATGGGCACTGGCCCGGTCAAGGGCTTCGCAGTGACCATGTCCCTCGGGATCTTTACCTCGATGTTCACGGCCATCATGGTGACCCGCGCAATGGTCAACCTGATCTTTGGCGGTCGTGACTTCAAGAAGTTGTGGATTTAAGGGGCTGCCATGTTACGTACAATCAACTTCATGGGCGTTCGCAACGTTGCGTTCGGCGTCACATTGTTTCTTACCGTACTGGCGTTGTTCAGCTGGGCCACCAAGGGCCTGAACTACGGCCTGGACTTCACTGGCGGTACGCTCATCGAGCTGACCTACGAGCGTCCGGCCGACGTCACCAAGGTGCGTGAGCAACTGGCGACCTCGGGCTACGGCGAAGCCATCGTGCAGAGCTTCGGTGCGACCACCGACCTGCTGGTGCGCATGCCGGGCGAAGACCCGCAACTGGGTCACCAGGTTGCCGAAGCCTTGCAGAAGGCCGGTGGCGACAACCCGGCGCAGGTCAAGCGCGTCGAGTTCGTCGGCCCGCAGGTGGGTGAAGAGCTGCGCGACCAGGGCGGCCTCGGCATGCTGATGGCGCTGGGTGGCATCCTGATCTACCTGGCCTTCCGCTTTCAGTGGAAGTTCGCGGTGGGCGCCATCGTCTCGCTGATCCACGACGTGATCGTGACCGTGGGCATCCTGTCGTTCTTCCAGATCACCTTCGACCTGACGGTGCTGGCGGCGGTGCTGGCGATCATCGGTTACTCGCTCAACGACACCATCGTGGTGTTCGACCGGGTGCGTGAGAACTTCCGCGTGCTGCGCAAGGCCTCCTTGATCGAGAACATCAACATCTCGACCACCCAGACCCTGCTGCGGACCATGGCGACGTCGATCTCCACGCTGCTGGCGATCGCCGCGCTGCTGTTCTTTGGTGGCGATAACCTGTTTGGTTTCTCCATCGCGCTGTTCGTCGGTGTACTGGCGGGTACCTACTCGTCGATCTACATCGCCAACGTGGTGCTGATCTGGCTGAACCTGAGCACCGAGGACCTCATTCCTCCAGCGGCCACCGAAACGGAAGTGGACGACCGCCCATAAGGCTTGTCCCCGTCCGTCACGACCGAAAAGGCGCGAGTTGAACTCGCGCCTTTTTTTATGCTCCAAGGCTGGGAGAAGCGCGGATTATTCCGCTTGTGATGGTCAGGAGGTTCAAGTGAACAAATCGATGCTGGTTGGTGCGGTATTGGGTGCTGTCGGTGTGACTGCCGGTGGTGCGGTCGCGACCTACAGCTTGGTAAAAAGTGGCCCTGAGTATGCGCAAGTATTGGCCGTGGAACCGGTCAAGACCCAGATCAAGACCCCGCGTGAAGTGTGCAAGGACGTCACCGTAACCCGGCAGAAGCCGGTCCAGGACCAGCACCAGATCGCCGGCACCGTGATCGGCGCCCTGGCCGGTGGCCTGCTGGGCAACCAGGTGGGCGGCGGCACCGGCAAGAAAATCGCCACCGTGGCCGGCGCGGCCGGCGGCGGCTATGCCGGTAACAAGATTCAGGAAGGCATGCAGGAGCGTGACACGTACACCACGACGCAAACCCGCTGCAATACCGTCAACGACATCAGTGACAAGGTCGTCGGCTACGACGTGCGCTACATGCTCGACGGCAAGGAAGGCAAAGTCCGTATGGATCGCGACCCGGGCAACCAGATCCCGGTGAGCAAGGAAGGCCAACTGATCCTGGGCCAGAACGAACCGGCCCAGTAATTCGGAAGAATTGAAAAAGCACCCTTCGGGGTGCTTTTTTTACGCCGTATTCCTGACCCACCCCAATCCCGTGTGGGAGCGGGCTTGCCCGCGAAGGCGGTGGAACAGCTTGCATCCATGTCCAATGAGACATTGTCTTCACGGGCAAGCCCGCTCCCACAGGATCTGCCTCATCCATAAAACCGAGGCACAAAAAAAGCACCCCGAAGGGTGCTTTTCTGTGGCTGTGTCGCTTAGCGTTTCAGCGAAGCCGGCAGGTGTGGCTGGATAGCCGTCAGCACCGCCTTGAAGCATTTGGTGTTGCCCGCCACGATGTGGCCTTTTTCGAGGAAGTCGTGGCCGCCGGTGAAGTCGCTCACCAAGCCACCAGCTTCCTGGATCAGCAGGGCGCCTGCGGCCATGTCCCACTCGGACAGGCCCGACTCCCAGAATGCATCGAAACGGCCGGCGGCTACATAGGCCAGGTCCAGGCTGGCGGCGCCAGCGCGGCGGATGCCGGCGGTCTGGCCGACCAGGGCGCGGAACATGCCCAGGTAGTTGTCCAGGTTGTCCATTTGGTCATCGCGGAACGGGAAGCCAGTGCCCAGCAGGGCGCCGTCCAGGCTGGTGCGACCACTGACGCGCAGGCGACGACCGTTCAACTGGGCGCCACGGCCACGGCTGGCGGTGAATTCTTCCTGGCGAACCGGGTCCAGCACGACAGCGTGTTCCAGGCGGCCACGGTATTTGCAGGCGATGCTGACAGCAAAGTGAGGAATGCCGCGCAGGAAGTTGGTGGTGCCGTCCAGTGGGTCGATGATCCACAGGTACTCTTCGCCTTCGATGCCGGTGCCGGCGTGCATGCCGGTCTCTTCACCCAGGATCGAGTGGTTCGGGTAAGCCTTGCGCAGGGCGTCGACGATCTTCTGTTCGGCGGCGCGATCCACCTCGGACACGTAGTCCTTGGCGTCTTTTTCGTCGACCTTGATGGTATCCAGGCGCTCGATGGAGCGGAAGATCAGTTCACTGGCGCTGCGGGCGGCGCGCAGCGCGATATTCAGCATGGGCTGCATGGATGTGTCACCTAAGGTTGTTAAAGAAAGCCGCGCATTCTATCAGAAAGTTTTCCGAGGAGAAGGTTGGTGTTCGCTTTCATAGCTTAACGGTAGGTGCTTATGTAAGATTTGCTCCCTTTATCGTGTTCGAGAGCGCCTCCCTTGTTGCAGAACATTCGTGTCGTCCTGGTCAATACCAGCCATCCGGGTAACATCGGCGGGGCTGCGCGGGCCATGAAGAACATGGGCCTGTCACGCCTGGTGCTGGTCGAGCCGCGGCTGTTCCCCCATCACGAAGCCGACGCCCGGGCGTCCGGCGCCGATGACATCCTGGCCGGTGCGCAAGTAGTCGCCACCCTGGAAGACGCCTTGGTCGGGTGCAACCTGGTGCTCGGCACCAGTGCCCGCGACCGGCGCATCCCCTGGCCGTTGCTCGACCCCCGCGAGTGCGGGACCAAGGTCATCGAGGAAGCGGAGCAGGGCAGCGAGATCGCCCTGGTGTTCGGCCGTGAAGACTCCGGCCTGACCAATGAAGAGCTGCAACGATGTCACTTTCACGTGCATATCCCTTCCGACCCGACGTTCAGTTCCCTGAACCTCGCGGCGGCGGTGCAGGTGTTGAGTTATGAAGTGCGCATGGCCTGGCTGGCCGCCGAAGGGCAGCCAAGCAAGGTCGAAAAAACCGAGGTCGGCTCGCCGCGCAGTGAGACACTGGCGACGATGGATGAGCTGGAACGATACTTTGAACACCTGGAGCAGACCCTGGTGGACATCGAGTTCCTCGACCCGGACAAGCCAAGGCACTTGATGGCGCGCCTGCGTCGGTTGTACGGACGAAGCTCGGTCAGCCGGGCGGAGATGAATATATTGCGCGGCATCCTCACGGAAACCCAGAAAGCGGCCCGTGGTGAGCTGATTAAGCGGAAGAAATAAAATGTTCGAACGTTTGCGTGAAGATATCCAAAGCGTTTTCCATCGTGATCCGGCGGCGCGCAATGCCTTTGAAGTGCTGACCTGCTACCCGGGAATGCACGCCATCTGGCTGCATCGGTTGTCTGGCGCGTTGTGGAACATGGGCTGGAAGTGGCTGGCGCGGCTGGTCTCGAACTTCGGACGCTGGTTGACCGGGATCGAGATCCATCCTGGCGCCAAGGTCGGTCGGCGGTTTTTCATCGACCACGGCATGGGCATCGTCATCGGCGAAACCGCCGAGATCGGTGATGACGTGACCCTGTACCAGGGCGTGACCCTCGGCGGCACCAGTTGGAACAAAGGCAAGCGCCACCCGACGCTGGAAGACGGCGTGGTGGTGGGGGCGGGCGCCAAGGTGCTCGGGCCGTTCACAGTGGGCGCGGGGGCCAAAGTCGGCTCCAACGCCGTGGTGACCAAGGCTGTGCCGCCCGGGGCGACCGTGGTCGGTATTCCGGGGCGGATCATCGTCAAGTCCGATGACGAGCAGAATGCCCGGCGCAAAGCCATGGCCGAGAAGATCGGCTTCGATGCCTACGGCGTCGGCGAAGACATGCCCGACCCGGTGGCCCGCGCGATCAACCAGTTGCTCGATCACCTGCAGGCCGTCGATGGTCGCCTGGAGGGGATGTGCGGCGCCCTGAAGGAACTGGGCAGTAATTACTGTGCCAAGGACCTGCCTGAACTGCGCGAGGAAGACTTTGCGTGTGTGCAGGACAAGGATGAAAGCCAGGCCAGCTGAGACCCTGCTGGCCTCATCGCGAGCAAGCTCGCTCCCACAGGGATCTCTGTCGAGCACATCACTCATGTACGACGCAGACCCCCTGTGGGAGCGAGCTTGCTCGCGAAGAACGATAACGCGGTATCACTGGTCCTGCCCGCCAAGCCTTTGCTATCATGCGCGCGCTCTTTCGCGGGTAAATCCGAGTAACCCACTAGGTCTTATACTTGACTTAAATACTCGGGAATTGCATACTCGCCCCCATTCCGAACTCCGTGGTAATTGTCCATGCGACTGACTACAAAAGGCCGATACGCCGTGACCGCAATGCTGGATCTGGCATTGCACGCGCAGCACGGGCCGGTGTCCCTGGCCGATATCTCCGAGCGCCAAGGCATTTCCCTGTCTTATCTTGAGCAGCTGTTCGCCAAGCTGCGCCGCAGCAACCTGGTCTCCAGCGTGCGCGGCCCCGGCGGCGGATACCAGCTGTCCCGTGAAATGCAAGGCATCCAGGTCGCCCAGGTGATCGATGCCGTGAACGAATCGGTCGATGCGACCAAATGCCAAGGGCTGGGCGACTGCCATGGCGGCGATACTTGCCTGACCCATCACCTGTGGTGCGACTTGAGCCTGCAGATCCACGAGTTTCTGAGCGGTATCAGCTTGGCCGACCTTGTCACCCGCCGTGAGGTGCAAGAAGTAGCCCAGCGTCAGGACCAGCGCCGTTGCAATGGCAGGGCGCCGCACCTGGACAAGATTGAAGCGTCCGCCGTCGAATGACCGCCGCAGAGCACGCGGAACGCCAGCCAGCCTGATTTAGGAGAGAGTCCATGAAATTGCCGATTTACCTTGATTACTCTGCGACCACCCCGGTTGATCCGCGTGTCGCGCAAAAAATGAGTGAATGCCTGCTGGTCGACGGAAACTTCGGTAACCCGGCGTCCCGTTCCCACGTGTTCGGCTGGAAAGCCGAAGAGTCGGTTGAAAACGCTCGTCGCCAGGTCGCCGATCTGGTCAACGCCGACCCGCGTGAAATCGTCTGGACCTCCGGTGCCACCGAGTCCGACAACCTGGCAATCAAGGGTGTCGCGCATTTCTATCACACCAAGGGCAAGCACCTGATCACCTCCAAGGTCGAGCACAAGGCTGTCCTGGACACCATGCGCCAATTGGAGCGTGAAGGCTTCGAAGTCACCTACATCGAGCCGGGTGAAGACGGCCTGATCACCCCGGCCATGGTTGAAGCCGCGCTGCGCGACGACACCATCCTGGTTTCGATCATGCACGTGAACAACGAAATCGGCACCATCAACGACATCGCCGCCATTGGCGAGCTGACCCGTTCCAAGGGTGTGCTGTTCCACGTCGACGCGGCGCAGTCCACCGGCAAGGTCGAGATCGACCTGTCGAAGCTCAAGGTCGACCTGATGTCCTTCTCGGCCCACAAGACCTATGGTCCCAAAGGCATCGGCGCGCTGTACGTCAGCCGCAAGCCGCGTGTGCGCATCGAAGCGACCATGCACGGTGGCGGTCACGAGCGTGGCATGCGTTCCGGCACCCTGGCGACCCACCAGATCGTCGGCATGGGCGAAGCCTTCCGCGTCGCCAAGGAAGACATGGCCGCCGAGAATGTCCGCATCAAGGCTCTGAGCGACCGTTTCTTCAAGCAGGTCGAGCACCTCGAAGAACTCTACGTCAACGGCAGCATGACCGCCCGCGTCCCGCACAACCTGAACCTGAGCTTCAACTACGTTGAAGGCGAGTCGCTGATCATGGCACTCAAGGACCTGGCTGTGTCGTCCGGTTCGGCTTGCACCTCGGCTTCGCTCGAGCCTTCGTACGTCCTGCGCGCCCTGGGCCGCAACGACGAACTGGCCCATAGCTCGATTCGCTTCACCTTCGGCCGCTTCACCACCGAAGAGGAAATCGATTACGCCGCGCAGAAAGTCTGCGAGGCCGTCACCAAGCTGCGCGCCTTGTCGCCGCTGTGGGACATGTACAAAGACGGCGTCGACATCTCGAAAATCGAGTGGGCTGCGCACTGAAGAAGTCGCCACCAGAGCGGCTCACTGATGAGGATTGAAGCAAATGGCATATAGCGAAAAGGTCATCGACCACTACGAGAACCCGCGCAACGTCGGCAAGATGGACGCGCAGGATCCTGATGTCGGCACCGGCATGGTCGGCGCCCCGGCATGCGGCGACGTGATGCGCCTGCAGATCAAGGTCAACGAGCAAGGCATCATCGAAGATGCCAAGTTCAAGACCTATGGCTGCGGTTCGGCCATCGCGTCCAGCTCCCTGGCCACCGAGTGGATGAAGGGCAAGACCCTTGATGAAGCCGAAACCATCAAGAACACCCAGCTGGCCGAAGAACTGGCCCTGCCGCCAGTGAAGATCCACTGCTCGGTACTCGCTGAAGACGCCATCAAGGCCGCCGTTCGCGATTACAAGCAGAAGAAAGGCTTGATCTGATCCGCGCACCGCTAAGGAGTTTCCATGGCTATCCAGATGACAGAAGCGGCAGCTAAACATGTGCAGCGTTCCCTCGCGGGGCGCGGCAAGGGCGAGGGTATCCGCCTGGGTGTTCGCACCACGGGCTGCTCTGGCCTTGCCTACGTGCTCGAATTCGTCGACGAAGTGGGCGAAGACGACCAGGTGTTCGAGAGTCATGGTCAGAAAGTGATCATCGACCCGAAGAGCCTGACGTACCTGGACGGCACCGAGCTGGATTTCGTCAAGGAAGGGTTGAACGAAGGCTTCAAGTTCAACAACCCCAACGTACGCGGTGAGTGTGGCTGCGGCGAAAGCTTCAACATCTGAGGCGGCTCGTGGGAACTCCTTGTCATTTTGCCTTGTTCCAGATGCAGCCTGCTTTCCAGCTGGATCTCGATCAGTTGTCCGCGCGTTACCTGGAGCTGGCCCGGGGTGTCCACCCGGACCGGTTTGCCGATGCCTCCGAAGCCGAGCAGCGCCGGGCGCTGGAGCAGTCTGCCAACCTCAATGAGGCCTACCAGACGCTCAAGCATCCGGCCAAGCGCGCGCGCTACCTGCTCGCCATCAGCGGTCATGAGCTGCCCCTGGAAGTCACGGTCCACGACCCTGAGTTTCTTCTGCAGCAGATGCAGTGGCGCGAAGAGCTCGAAGACCTCCAGGAGAGCGCCGACCTGGCCGGTGTCGCGGCCTTCAAGCGCCGTCTCAAAGACGCCCAGCACACACTGAACGAAAGCTTCGCAGCCTGCTGGAACGATGCCGCGCAACGCGAACAGGCCGAACGCCTGATGCGGCGCATGCAGTTCCTCGACAAGCTCACCTACGAAGTGCGCCAGCTCGAAGAGCGCCTCGACGATTAACCCAGTGCCGCTCCGGTCGCACGCCTGATTACAGATAAGTCCTGATTACGATGGCCCTACTGCAGATCGCCGAACCCGGCCAAAGTCCACAACCCCACCAGCGTCGCCTGGCAGTGGGAATCGACTTGGGTACTACCAACTCCCTGGTCGCTGCCTTGCGCAGCGGTCTCTCCGAACCGCTGGCGGACGAGCAGGGGCAGGTGATCCTGCCGTCCGCCGTTCGCTACCACGCCGACCGCGTCGAGGTGGGTGAGTCGGCCAAGCTGGCCGCCTCCACTGACCCGCTGAACACCATTGTGTCGGTCAAGCGCCTGATGGGGCGCGGCCTGGCCGACGTCAAGCAACTGGGCGACCAACTGCCGTATCGTTTTGTTGGCGGCGAATCCCACATGCCGTTCATCGACACCGTGCAGGGGCCGAAAAGCCCGGTGCAGGTGTCGGCCGACATCCTCAAGGTCCTGCGCGTGCGTGCCGAAGCCGCATTGGGCGGCGAGCTGGTGGGTGCGGTGATCACCGTTCCGGCCTACTTCGACGACGCCCAGCGTCAAGCCACCAAGGATGCGGCCAAGCTGGCCGGCCTCAACGTGCTGCGCCTGCTCAACGAGCCGACTGCCGCGGCGGTGGCCTACGGGTTGGACCAGCACGCCGAAGGCCTCGTCGCGATCTACGACCTGGGCGGCGGCACGTTCGATATTTCGATCCTGCGCCTGACCGGCGGTGTTTTCGAAGTCCTGGCCACCGGCGGCGACAGCGCCCTGGGCGGTGATGACTTCGACCACGCCATTGCCGGCTGGATCATCGAGCAGGCGGGCCTGTCCGCCGACCTCGATCCGGGTGCGCAGCGCCACCTGCTGCAAACCGCCTGCGCCGCCAAGGAAGCCCTGACCGACGCCGCCAGCGTTCAAGTGCACTACGAAGGCTGGAGCGCTGTGCTGAGCCGTGAAGCCTTCGATGCATTGATCGAACCCATGGTCGCCCGCAGCCTCAAGGCTTGCCGTCGCGCCGTGCGTGACTCGGGCGTCGAGCTCGAAGACGTCAAGGCCGTGGTCATGGTCGGTGGCTCGACCCGTGTGCCTCGCGTTCGCCAGGCCGTGGCCGAAGCCTTTGGCCGTCAACCGCTGACGGAAATCGACCCGGACCAGGTGGTGGCCATCGGCGCCGCGATCCAGGCCGACACCCTGGCCGGCAACAAGCGTGACGGCGGCGAACTGCTGCTGCTCGATGTGATTCCGCTGTCCCTGGGCCTCGAGACCATGGGTGGCCTGATGGAGAAGGTGATTCCGCGCAACACCACCATTCCCGTCGCCCGCGCCCAGGACTTCACCACTTACAAGGACGGCCAGTCGGCCATGATGGTTCACGTGCTGCAAGGCGAGCGTGAGCTGATCAGCGACTGTCGTTCCCTGGCGCGCTTCGAACTGCGTGGCATCCCGCCGATGGTGGCCGGTGCCGCGAAGATCCGCGTGACCTTCCAGGTCGATGCCGACGGCTTGCTCAACGTCACCGCCCGCGAATTGGGTTCGGGTGTCGAGGCAAGCATCCAGGTCAAGCCGTCCTATGGCCTGACCGACGGCGAAATCGCCCGGATGCTCAAGGACTCGTTCCAGTACGCCGGCGACGACAAGGTGGCCCGCGTGCTGCGCGAGCAACAAGTCGATGCCCAGCGCCTGATCGAAGCGGTGCAGGGTGCCCTCGAGGCCGATGGCGATCGCCTGCTGGACGCCGAAGAGCGCATGGTCATCGAATTGCAGATGCAGGAACTGTCCGAATTGATCAAGGGCACCGATGGCCATGCCATCGAGCAGCAGACTAAGCGTCTGTCGAGCGTCACCGATGCCTTTGCTGCCCGCCGCCTGGACTCGACGGTCAAGGCCGCCCTGGCGGGGCGCAACCTGAATGAAATCGAGGAATAACTGATGCCGCAGATCATTTTTCTGCCACACGCCGAGCACTGCCCGGACGGTATGGTGGTCGAGGCCGAAACCGGCAAATCCCTGCTGGAAGTGGCCCACGACAACCACATCGAGATCGAAAGCGCCTGCGGCGGCGTTTGTGCCTGCACCACGTGCCATTGCATCATTCGCGAAGGGTTTGACTCGCTGAACGAAGCCGATGAGCTCGAAGAAGACTACCTGGATCGCGCCTGGGGCCTGGAGCCGACGTCGCGCCTGACCTGCCAGGCCAAGGTCGGCACCGAGGACCTGGTGGTGGAGATCCCGAAATATTCGCTTAACCATGCGGCCGAAGCGCCGCACTGATGGTGACACTGTCATGAGCTATGGTTGGAATGATGTACGGCGCATCGCTGAGGAATTGGCCGAAGCGAAGCCAGACGTAGACCCGTTGACGGTCAACTTCGTCGATCTGCAGCGATGGATCATGGAGCTGCCCGACTTCGACAATGCTTCCGGCCGTTGCGGCGAGAAGGTCCTGGAGGCGGTTCAGACGCTCTGGATCGAAGAAATCGACTGATCGACCCGGCAGGTTAGGCAATACCCCTGAACCCGCGTATAATTCGCGGGTTTAATTTTTCACAAATTATCGTTTCTGGAGTTACACCATGGCTGTTCAACGTACTTTCTCCATCATCAAGCCTGACGCCGTTGCTAAAAACGTCATCGGCAAGATCGTTACCCGCTTCGAAGACGCTGGCCTGCGCGTTGTAGCTTCGAAAATGAAGCAACTGTCCAAGGCCGAGGCCGAAGGCTTCTACGCCGAGCACAGCGAGCGCGGTTTCTTCGGTGAACTGGTTGCCTTCATGACTTCCGGCCCGGTTGTCGTCCAGGTTCTGGAAGGCGAAAACGCCATCGCTCGCAACCGTGAGCTGATGGGCGCCACCAACCCTAAAGAAGCGGCTGCCGGCACCATCCGTGCTGACTTCGCCGAGTCCATCGACGCCAACGCCGTTCACGGTTCGGACTCCGAAGCCGCTGCTGCTCGCGAAATCGCTTACTTTTTCTCCGCTACTGAAGTAACCACTCGCTAAGCCCAGGCTTTTGAGTGAAGGTGAATCCATGACTACATCGAACGGCAAAACCAACCTGCTGGGCCTGACCCAGCCGGAAATGGAGAAATTTTTCGACTCGATCGGGGAGAAGCGTTTCCGTGCCGGCCAGGTGATGAAATGGATTCACCACTTCGGCGTCGACGACTTCGACGCCATGACGAATGTCGGCAAGGCCTTGCGTGAGAAGCTCAAGGCGGTTGCCGAGATTCGCGGCCCCGAAGTGGTCAGCGAGGACATCTCCAGCGACGGCACCCGTAAGTGGGTGGTGCGCGTGGCGTCCGGCAGCTGCGTCGAGACCGTCTACATTCCCCAGGGCAAACGCGGCACCTTGTGCGTTTCGTCCCAGGCAGGCTGTGCCCTGGATTGCAGTTTCTGCTCCACCGGCAAGCAAGGCTTCAACAGCAACCTCACCGCCGCCGAAGTGATCGGCCAGGTGTGGATTGCCAACAAATCCTTTGGCAGCGTCCCGGCGACCGTCGACCGTGCCATCACCAACGTGGTGATGATGGGCATGGGTGAGCCGCTGCTTAACTTCGACAACGTCGTCTCGGCCATGCACTTGATGATGGATGACCTGGGCTACGGCATTTCCAAGCGTCGGGTGACCCTGTCCACCTCCGGCGTGGTGCCGATGATCGATGAGCTGGCCAAGCACATCGACGTCTCCCTGGCGTTGTCGCTGCACGCACCCAATGACGCATTGCGTAACCAATTGGTGCCAATCAACAAGAAGTATCCGCTTAAGATGCTGCTCGAGTCATGCCAGCGCTACATGTCGGCCCTGGGCGAGAAGCGCGTGCTGACCATCGAGTACACCTTGCTCAAGGATGTGAACGACAAAGTCGAGCATGCGGTCGAGATGATCGAACTGCTCAAGAACATCCCGTGCAAGATCAACCTGATCCCGTTCAACCCGTTCCCGCATTCCGGTTACGAGCGTCCGAGCAACAATGCGATTCGTCGCTTCCAGGATCAGCTTCACCACGCTGGCTTCAACGTCACCGTGCGCACCACCCGCGGCGAAGACATCGATGCCGCGTGTGGCCAATTGGTAGGGCAGGTGCTGGATCGCACCCGTCGCAGCGAACGCTACATTGCCGTGCGCGAGTTGAACGCCTCCGACGATGTGGCGCAGAACGCTGCGAACAGTCACTAAGAGAGGAACTCTATGTCCCTGCGCTTCGCGCTCATCTTGCTGTTGGCCGGGCTGTGTTCCGGTTGTGTTCTGTCGGGTGACTACAACCCGATGAAAACCAGCAAGGGGCGCGATGAGGCGCGTGCGGCCTATGTACAGCTGGGCATTGGCTACTTGCAGCAGGGCATGACCGAACGGGCCAAGGTCCCGCTCAAGAAAGCCCTGGACCTGGACGACAATGACGCCGACGCCAACGCGGCCCTGGCCCTGGTGTTCCAGGCCGAACTGGAGTCGGAGCTGGCCGACCAGCATTTTCGCAAGGCGCTTTCGGCACGGCCCCAGGACGCACGGATCCTGAACAACTACGGCGGTTTTCTTTACGAGCAGAAGCGTTACAAGGAAGCCTACGAGCGCTTCGAGCAGGCCGCCGCCGACACCCTTTACCCAGAGCGCTCGCGGGTATTCGAGAACCTTGGCATGACGGCCGCGCAACTGGGCCAGCGAGACCTGGCCCGCCAGCAGCTGGAAAAGGCCCTGCGCCTCAACCGCCAACAACCGCGGGCCCTGCTGGAAATGGCTGAGTTGTCCTACGAAGACAGGCATTATGTGCCCGCGCGTGACTACTACGAGCGTTTTAGCCTGCTCAGCGAGCAAAATGCACGTAGTCTATTGCTCGGCGTTCGGCTGGCACATGTGTTTGAAGATCGCGACAAGGCTGCAAGTTATGGCCTGCAACTCAAAAGACTCTATCCCGGTACGCCGGAATATCAGCAATACCTGTCGGAGCAATGATGAAAGCGGCGCATCCCGAAGTTGTAGCAGCGACTCGCGTAAATCCCGGTGAGACCCTGCGTCAAGCCCGCGAAAGCAATGGTTGGTCGCTGGCCGAAGTGGCCCACAAGCTCAATCTCACCGTGACTTCCCTGAGCAACCTGGAAGCGGGCGCGTTCGACAAGCTGCCCGGGCACACTTTCGCCCGCGGCTATATCCGCGCCTATGCCAAGTTGCTCGGCATGGACCAGACCGTTCTGGTCCAGCAGTTCGATCAATACACCGGTTCCGACGCCCAGGGCAGCAATGTGCACAGCCTGGGACGCATCGAGGAGCCAGTTCGTGTTTCCCACACGATCCTGCGCATTGTCAGCCTGTTGTTGCTGATCGCGGTGATCGGTGGCGGTTTCGTCTGGTGGCAGGACCAGACGTCCCAGCGCAACAAAGAGCCGGTGGCGATGAACTCCGAGCACGTCGAGGTCGAAGGCGCCGACGGCACGACCCAGATCCATCCGCTGGACGAGCCGGAAGACCAGGCCGTCGTGGAAGGCCAGGCCGAAGGCGAGACCAATCTGGCGCTGCCACAAAGCCCGGACGATGCCGACGCCCAGGCCGGCGCTGAGCCAGCTGTCCCGGCACCGACCACGCCTGCTGCCCCGAGCACGGGCGGCGCACCGATTGCCACCGCCCCTGCCGCGCCAGGCACGCCAGCGCCAACAGTGGCTGCGCCTGCCGCCCACGCCGCTCCAGTCGCTCCGGCAGTGCCGGCCGTTCCAGCCACCCCGGCCGCCCCAGCCGCTCCGGCGACCTCGGTTGCCCCGGCTGCCGGTGAAGGCCAGGTCCAGATTCAGTTCACCGCCGACTGCTGGACCCAGGTCACCGACGGCAACGGCAAGGTCCTGTTCAGTGGCCTCAAGCGCAAGGGCGACAGCACGTCCATCAATGGCAAGCCGCCTTTCGCCGTACGCCTGGGGTATGCCCGTGGCGCACAGGTCAGCTACAACGGCCAGCCGGTCGATGTGGCTCCGTTCACCAGTGGCGAGACCGCTCGCCTGAAGTTGGGTCAATAAGTCATGCACGGCGAATCTCCTATCAAGCGTCGCGAATCCCGAAAAATCTGGGTCGGCAACGTGCCCGTGGGCGGCGATGCTCCTATCGCTGTGCAGAGCATGACCAACAGCGACACCAATGACGTGGCCGCCACGGTCGCGCAGATCAACCGCCTGGAAGCCGCCGGTGTCGACATCGTGCGGGTTTCGGTGCCGGACATGGACGCCGCCGAGGCATTCGGCAAGATCAAGCAACTGGTCAAGGTCCCCTTGGTGGCCGACATCCACTTCGACTACCGCATCGCCCTGCGCGTGGCCGAGTTGGGTGTGGATTGCCTGCGCATCAACCCCGGCAACATCGGTCGCGAAGACCGCGTGCGTGCCGTGGTGGATGCCGCCCGCGACCGTGGCATCCCGATTCGCATCGGGGTGAACGCCGGTTCCCTGGAAAAAGACCTGCAAAAGAAATACGGCGAGCCGACCCCGGCGGCGCTGGTCGAGTCGGCGCTGCGTCACGTCGAGCACCTCGAACGCCTGAACTTCCAGGACTTCAAGGTCAGCGTGAAGGCCTCCGATGTGTTCATGGCCGTTGAAGCCTACCGGCTGCTGGCCAAGGAAATCGTCCAGCCGCTGCACCTGGGCATCACCGAAGCGGGCGGGTTGCGTTCGGGCACGGTGAAATCCGCCGTCGGCCTCGGTATGCTGCTCGCCGAAGGGATTGGCGATACCATCCGCATCTCGCTGGCGGCGGACCCGGTCGAGGAAGTGAAGGTCGGCTACGACATCCTCAAGTCCCTGCACCTGCGGTCCCGTGGCATCAACTTCATCGCCTGCCCGAGCTGCTCGCGGCAGAACTTCGATGTGGTCAAGACCATGAACGAGCTGGAAGGGCGACTCGAAGACCTGCTGGTGCCGCTGGATGTCGCGGTGATTGGCTGCGTGGTCAACGGGCCGGGCGAAGCCAAGGAGGCCCATATCGGCCTCACCGGCGGTACGCCGAACCTGATTTACATCGACGGCAAGCCGTCGCAGAAATTGACGAATGACAATCTGGTGGATGAGCTGGAACGGCTGATCCGCGAGAAGGCGGCCGAGAAGGTCGAGGCCGACGCAGCGGTGATCGCGCGCGGCTGATCGAACGAATTTAAGGAAAATCTGTGAGCAAGTCCCTGCAAGCCATTCGTGGCATGAACGACATCCTGCCCGAGCAGACGCCCCTGTGGCGCTATTTCGAGGGCACCGTGGCGCGTTTGCTGGATAACTACGGTTACCGGCAGATCCGCATGCCGATCGTCGAGTTCACCGAGCTGTTCAAGCGCTCGATTGGTGAAGTGACCGACATCGTCGAAAAAGAGATGTACACCTTCGACGATCGCAACGGCGATTCCCTGACCCTGCGCCCCGAAGGCACGGCGGCGTGCGTACGTGCGGTGCTCGAGCACGGCATCACCGGTGGCGGCCAGGTGCAGAAGCTCTGGTACATCGGCCCGATGTTCCGTCACGAGCGTCCGCAGAAAGGCCGTTATCGCCAGTTCCACCAGATCGGCTGCGAAGTGTTCAACCTCGATGGCCCGGACATCGACGCCGAGCTGATCGTGCTGACTTGGCGCCTGTGGGGTGAGCTGGGCATCCGCGACGCGGTCAAGCTGGAGCTCAACAGCCTCGGCACCGCCGAAGCCCGTGCTCGGTACCGTGACGCGTTGGTGGAGTTCCTCTCGGCCCGCCTCGAGCACCTGGACGAAGACAGCCAGCGTCGGCTCAAGACCAACCCGCTGCGGGTGCTGGATACCAAGAATCCGGACACCCAGGCCGTGCTGGTGGATGCGCCGAAGCTGGCCGACTACCTGGACGAAGAGTCCCGCGTGCACTTCGAAGGGCTCAAGGCTCGTCTCGACGCCGCCGGCATTCCCTACGTGATCAACCCGAAACTGGTCCGTGGCCTGGATTACTACAGCAAGACCGTATTCGAATGGGTCACCGACAAGCTCGGCGCCCAGGGCACCGTGTGTGCCGGCGGCCGCTACGACGGGCTGGTGGAACAGATGGGCGGCAAGCCGACCCCGGGCGTGGGCTTTGCCATGGGCATCGAGCGCCTGGTGCTGATGCTCGAGGCCTTGGACAAGGTGCCGCAGGCGCTGTCCCGTCAGGTTGACGTCTACCTCTGCGCGTTCGGCGAAGCGGCCGAGCTGGCGGCATTGTCGCTGAGTGAGCGGGTCCGCGACCAGTTGCCCAACCTGCGCCTGCAGATCAACGCCGGTGCCGGCAGCTTCAAGAGCCAGTTCAAGAAGGCCGACAAGAGCGGTGCGCTGTATGCACTGATCCTTGGTGACGACGAACTGGCCCAACAAGTGGTAGGTTTCAAACCCCTGCGTGGCCAGGGCGAACAACAAAGCATTGCCTGGGATGCGCTTGCTGCACACCTGGCCACCTGCGTCGTGCAGGGTTGAAGCTGTCAAACAGCCGATTTAGCGATTAAGGAGTATTGGGGTGTCGAGTACCGAAGATGAACAGCTGGCGGATTTGAAGGACTGGTGGACGCGCAATGGCAAGCCGCTGGTCACTGGCGGCCTGTTGGCGCTGGTCATCGTGTTCGGCTGGCAGGCCTACCAGAAATACCAGAACAACCAGTCGCAAGGCGCCTCGGTGCTCTATCAGCAATTGCTGGAAACCACCCTGACGCCAGACGGCAAGCCTGACGCGGCACGTGTCGCGGATCTGGCCGGCAAGCTCAACAGCGAGTTCGGCGGCACCGCGTACGCGCAGTACGGTCGCCTGTTCGTGGCCAAGGTAGCGGTGGACAACGGCAAGCTGGACGACGCCGCCACCGAGCTCAAGGGCATTGTCGACAAGCCGGCCAACCCGACCCTGGGCGAAGTGGCGCGTCAGCGCCTGGCGCAGGTGCTGGCGGCACAGAACAAGACCGAAGACGCCCTGAAGTTGCTTGACGGCGATGCCGACAAGGCCTTCCTGGCGACCCGCGAAGAACTCAAGGGCGACCTGCTGGTACAGCTGGGCCGCACCGATGAGGCTCACGCGGCCTACCAAAAAGCCAAGGCTGCGCTGTCGGATGAAGCCGCAGTCGGTGGCCTGCAAATCAAGCTGGACGACCTGGCCAAAGGGGATGCGTGACGTGATCCGTTGGAAACATGCAGCATTGCTGACCCTGGCCATTCTGGCCGCGGGTTGCAGCAGCAACAGCAAGAAAGAACTGCCCCCGGCCGAGCTGACCGATTTCAAAGAAGAAGTCGTGCTGCAGAAGCAATGGAGCCGTTCCATCGGCGAAGGCCAGGGCGAAACCTACAACATGCTGGTGCCGGCCATCGATGGCGACACGATCTACGCCGGTGACGTCACTGGTGAAGTGTATGCACTGGATCGCATGAACGGCGACACCAAGTGGGAAAAGGATCTCGAACTGCCCGTGTCCGGCGCCGTGGGCGTGGGTTACGGTCTGGTCATGATCGGCACGCTCAAGGGGGAGATCGTCGCCCTCGATGCGAGCAGCGGTGAAGAGAAATGGCGCGCCCGCGTGTCCAGTGAAGTGCTCGCACCGCCGGCCACCAACGGTGACGTGGTCGTGGTCCAGACCCAGGATGACCGTCTGATCGGCCTGGATGCCGCCACCGGCAACCAGCGCTGGGTCTATGACAGCACGCCGGCGGTACTGACCCTGCGCGGCACCAGCGCGCCTGTCGTCACCAACCGCCTCGCGGTGGCTGGGTTGTCGACGGGTAAGGTGGTCGCCCTGGACATCTCCAACGGCGTGCCGGTGTGGGAGCAGCGCGTTGCTGTGCCGCAAGGTCGTTCGGAACTGGAGCGCGTGGTCGACATCGACGGCGGCCTGCTGTTGTCCGGCGGTACACTGTACGTCGCCAGCTACCAGGGCCGCGTGGCCGCACTGGACCTGGAAAGCGGTCGTCCGCTGTGGCAACGCGATGCGTCCAGCTACGCCGGTGTCGCCCAAGGGTTTGGCAGCGTCTACGTGAGCCTGTCCTCGGGCACGGTCGAAGGCGTCGACGAGCGTTCCACCACCGCGTTGTGGAGCAATGATTCCCTGGCCCGCCGCCAGTTGTCGGCCCCGGAAGTGTTCTCCAGCTACGTTGCAGTGGGTGACCTGGAAGGTTACCTGCACCTGCTCAGCCAGGTAGACGGCCGTTTCGTCGGCCGTGAGCGCATCGACAGCGACGGCCTGCGTGCCCGTCCGCTGGTGGTGGGCAACATGATTTATGTGTATGGCAACAGCGGCAAGCTGGAAGCCCTGACCATCAAGTAAGACTATGCTTGGGGGTAATCCCCCAAGCGGCTGTACTTTGTGGGAGCGAGCTTGCTCGCGAAAGCGCCGGATCAGTCGATTTCCATGTCGCTGGTCTACCGCTATCGCGAGCAAGCTCGCTCCCACAGGATTGGCCCCGAGCACCAGCCGCTGCCTCGCAGCGGCTTTTGTATTTTCTGAAATAACGAAGTGGAGAGCCGCATGGTTCCCGTAATCGCCCTGGTGGGCCGACCGAACGTCGGCAAGTCCACCTTGTTCAATCGCCTGACCAGGACTCGCGACGCCATCGTCGGCGACTTGTCCGGTCTGACCCGTGATCGCCAATACGGTGAGGCCAAGTGGCAAGGGCGTACCTATATCCTGGTCGACACCGGCGGCATCTCCGGTGATGAACACGGCATGGACGAAAAAATGGCCGAGCAGTCGTTGCTCGCCATCGAAGAAGCCGATGTGGTGCTGTTCCTGGTAGACGCCAAGGCCGGTTTTACCGCCGCCGACCAGATGATCGCCGAGCATTTGCGCAAACGTAACAAGCGCTCCCACGTGGTGGCCAACAAGGTCGACAACATCGACCCGGACATGGCCCGCGCCGAATTCGCACCGTTGGGCATGGGCCAGGCGATCCCGATCGCCGGTGCCCACGGCCGTGGTATCAGCCAACTGCTGGAAATCGCCCTGGCGGACTTCCCGAAGGACGATGAAGACGAGCCGGAAGAGGGCGAAGAGGAAATCGTCGCCGAAGGCGAAGAAGCCAAGCGTATTCCGGGCCCGAGCGAAAAAGACGGTATCAAGATCGCCATCATCGGTCGTCCGAACGTGGGCAAGTCGACCCTGGTCAACCGCATGCTCGGTGAAGACCGGGTGATCGTGTATGACCAGCCCGGCACCACCCGCGACAGCATCTACATTCCCTTCGAACGCAACGAAGAGAAGTACACGCTGATCGACACCGCTGGTGTGCGCAAGCGCGGCAAGATCCACGAAGAAGTCGAAAAATTCTCCGTGGTCAAGACGTTGCAGGCGATCAAGGACGCCAACGTGGTGATCTTCGTGATGGACGCGCGCGAAGGCGTGGTCGATCACGACCTGAACCTGCTGGGCTTTGCCCTGGAGGCCGGTCGCGCATTGGTCATCGCGATCAACAAATGGGACGGCATGACGCCCAGCGAGCGGGATTTCGTGAAGGTCGAATTGCAGCGCCGGCTGTTCTTCGTCGACTTCGCCGACATCCACTTCATCTCGGCCCTGCACGGCACGGGCGTGGGCAACCTCTACGCCTCGGTGCAGAACTCGTTCAAGTCGGCGGTCACCCGCTGGCCGACCAACCGCCTGACCCAGATCCTCGAAGACGCCGTCGGCGAGCACGCGCCACCGATGGTCAACAACCGTCGGATCAAGCTGCGTTACGCCCACCTGGGTGGTGCCAACCCGCCGATCATCGTGATTCACGGTAACCAGATCGAGAAGGTGCCCAAGTCCTACGTCCGTTACCTGGAAAACACCTATCGCCGCGTCCTGAAGCTGGTCGGCACGCCGATCCGCATCGAGTTCAAGGGCGGCGAGAACCCGTACGAAGGCAACAAGAACACGCTCACCGACCGCCAGGTCAACAAGAAGCGCCGCTTGATGTCGCACCACAAGAAGGCCGACAAGAAGCGTCGCGATAAGCGCTGATTGACTGCTCAGAGGGGCGTTGCCCACAGAGACAGCATCCAGAACCTGTGGCGAGGGGATTTATCCCCGCTGGGCTGCGTAGCAGCCCTAAAACCCACAACTCGGTGTGTCAGGTAGATTGAATTCACTGCTTTGGGGTTGCTGCGCAACCCAGCGGGGATAAATCCCCTCGCCACAGGGTTCTGTGTCGGGATGGCTGTGATGTCATTGAGTGATATCGGGTGCCCCTGGGCACCCTTTTTCATGCCCGACGATTGGGCTATTCTCGGTCTCTCCCGCGCCGCGCCAGAGCCGGGGGCAGAGCAAGGGACCGTTGATGATCACCAGCAAGTTGCCAAACGTCGGCATCACCATTTTCACCCAGATGTCCCAGCTTGCCGCGCAGACCGGCGCGCTGAACCTGTCCCAGGGGTTTCCCGATTTCGATGGCCCGCAGGCCTTGCGCGATGCGGTCGGTCGGCATGTTGCCCAAGGCCATAACCAGTATTCGCCCATGACCGGCCTGCCGGCCTTGCGTCAGCAGATCGCCGCGAAAATCACCCGCAGCTACGGCGCCAGCGTCGATGCCGACCAGGAGATCACCGTGACGCCTGGTGCGACCCAGGGGATTTTCTGTGCCATTGCCGCCGTGGTCCACCGTGGTGACGAAGTGATCGTGTTCGACCCTTGCTATGACAGCTACGAGCCCGCCGTAACGTTGGCCGGTGGGCGTTGCGTGCACGTGCAACTGGGCCTGGAAGATTTCGCCATCGACTTCCAGAAGCTTGGCGAAGCCTTGAGCCCGCGTACCCGCATGATCATCCTCAACACCCCGCACAACCCCAGCGGCGCGCTGATCAGCCGCGCCGAGCTGGATCGGTTGGCGACGTTGATTCGCGACCGCGATATCTACCTGGTTAGCGACGAAGTCTATGAACACCTGGTGTTCGACGGTGTGTCCCATGCCAGCGTGCTGGCCCACGAAGAACTGTATCAGCGGGCCTTCGTGGTCAGTTCGTTCGGCAAGACCTATCACGTCACGGGCTGGAAAACCGGCTACGTCGTGGCACCGCCGGCTCTGAGCGCGGAGCTGCGCAAGGTCCATCAGTACGTCAGTTTCTGCGGTGTGACGCCGTTGCAGTACGCCCTGGCCGACTACATGGCCGAGCACCCCGAGCACGTCGATGAGCTGCCGGCCTTCTACCAGGCCAAGCGTGACCTGTTCTGCGATCTGCTGGCTCCGTCGCGGTTCAGCTTCAAGCGCGTGGCCGGGACTTACTTTCAGCTGGTGGATTACAGCCAGATCCGCCCGGACCTGAACGACGTCGACATGGCGGTCTGGCTGACCCGTGAACACGGCGTGGCGACGATTCCGGTGTCGGTGTTCTATCAGGACCCACCCCAAGGCCAGCGCCTGGTGCGCCTGTGCTTTGCCAAGCGCGAGGAGACGCTGCGTGAAGCGGCGGAAAAACTATGCGTGATTTGAGCGCGTTGCCGAACCTCGACATTGCCCTGATCCAGACCACGCTGGCCTGGCACGATCGCCAGGCCAACCTGGAGCATTTCGAAGGCCTGTTGGAACAGGCCCGCGGGGCGGACTTGATCATCCTCCCGGAAATGTTCACCACCGGGTTTTCCATGGCGTCGCACACCCTGGCGGAGCCGGAGCACGGCCCCACCAGCGTGTGGCTTCGCACCCAGGCGGCGCGGCTCGATGCGGTGATCACCGGCAGCCTGATTGTCCAGGCCGCCGACGGTAGCCACCGCAACCGCCTGCTCTGGGTGCGGCCGGACGGTGAAGTGCTGCATTACGACAAGCGTCATCTGTTTCGCATGGCGGGGGAGCACAACCACTACACGCCGGGGGAGCGCCAGGTGCTATTCGAGCTCAAGGGCTGGCGGGTTCGTCCGCTGATCTGCTACGACCTGCGCTTTCCGGTCTGGAGCCGCGACGCCGAGGACACCGACCTGCTGCTGTACACCGCCAACTGGCCAGGTGCGCGTCGCCAGCATTGGAACCGGCTCCTGCCGGCCCGGGCGATCGAGAACCTGTGTTATGTCGCCGCGGTGAACCGCATCGGTACCGATGGCAAGGGCTTCGCCTACACCGGCGACAGCCAGGTGCTGGATTTCCAGGGCGAGACCTTGCTCAGCGCCGGCGACGCCGACGGTGTGTTCACGGTGCGCTTGAACGCAGCCGACCTGGCCGCGTACCGCACGCGGTTTCCCGCGAACCTGGATGCAGATGACTTCGAATTCATCTAAATGTAACGATTCAGCCCTTTAGAAAGGGGGGCGCAGGCCGATAGAAAGTCATCCAAGGAGGCGTACCCATGACCACTATCAGCGCAACTACCGTAAACCCTTATCCGCTTTCGGCCCCCACCGTTCGGATCAAGGGCGCTGGCGAAGAAACGGCGACTACCACGACAGCGACCGAAGCTGGCGATGAGAAGGGGAAAACACTGAAAGTCGATACCAGCGGCGCCAACGTGGCCGGTGCGCCTTCCAGCGGCGGTATCGATGTCGTCGAGCAGTTGAAGAAGCAAATCGAGCAGGCCGAGAAGCTCCTGGCCCAGCAGCAAGCTGAGCTGGCGCGAGTGCAGAAGAGCCAGGCCAGCGCCGAACAGAAGACCCAGCAGGCGATGGCCATCCAGACCCAGATCATGGGCACCCAGGCTGCCTTGCAAACCTTGCGGGCATCGTTGCTGCAGGCGATGGCCGGCCCTGTCGACACCCATGCTTGACATTGGGGGGCTGAGCCGCCGCCGTCTTCGCGAGCAAGCGCGCTCCTACAAGAGCCGAACGCAGAACGTCCGTTAATGCCAGCCCACAAAAAAGCCCCGGGGTTCACACCCCGGGGCTTTTTGTATTCAGCGGAGGATCAGGCCGCTTTGGCTTCTATCTGGCTCAGCGAGCGGTTCAGCGCGCTGAACAGGGCCTTGAAGCTGGCGGTGGTGATGTTTTCATCGATGCCCACACCGTGCACCGCGCGTTCACCGTTGACCCGCAGCTCGATGTAGGCCGCAGCCTTGGCGTTGGTCCCGGCGCCGATGGCGTGTTCGTTGTAGTCCATGATTTCCACCGGCACCGGCAGGCCGGCCACCAGGGCTTCCAGGGCGCCGTTGCCCTTGCCGCGCCAATGCAGGTTGGTCTCGCCCTGGCCCTTGCTGGCCACTTCGACTTCCACCGCGCTGTTGCCGTTCTCTTCCTGCAGGCGATGGCTGACCAGCGCATACGGGGTGTTGGCTTGCAGGTACTCGCTGTGGAGCAGGGCGTGGATCTGCTGGGCGGTCATCTCCAGGCCGAGGCGATCGGTTTCGCGCTGGACCACCTGGCTGAACTCGATCTGCATGCGCCGTGGCAGGCTGATGCCGTATTCCTGTTCCAGCAGGTAGGCGATGCCGCCCTTGCCGGATTGACTGTTCACGCGAATCACCGCCTCGTAGCTGCGACCGATGTCGGCCGGGTCGATCGGCAGGTACGGCACTTCCCACAGGGTGTCCGGTTTCTGCTGGGCGAAGCCCTTGCGGATGGCGTCCTGGTGCGAACCGGAGAACGCGGTGTGGACCAGGTCGCCCACATACGGGTGACGCGGGTGCACCGGAATCTGGTTGCATTCCTCGACCACCTTGCGCACGCCGTCGATGTCGGAGAAGTCCAGCTCAGGGTCGATGCCTTGGGTGTAGAGGTTCAGTGCCACGGTCACCAGATCGACGTTGCCGGTACGCTCGCCGTTGCCGAACAGGCAGCCTTCGACACGGTCGGCGCCGGCCATCAGGCCCAGCTCGGTGGCGGCTACGCCGGTGCCACGGTCGTTGTGGGTGTGCAGGCTGATGATCACGCTGTCACGGCGGTTGATGTGGCGGCCGAACCATTCGATCTGGTCGGCGTAGATGTTCGGGGTGGCGACTTCCACGGTGGCCGGCAGGTTGAGGATCACCTTGCGCTCGGGCGTCGGGTTCCAGACCTCGATCACCGCGTCGCAGACTTCCTTGGCGAACTCCAGCTCGGTGGCGCTGAAGGTTTCCGGCGAGTACTCGAACTGCCACTGGGTTTCGGGTTGCTGCGCGGCGTATTTGACGAACAGCTTGGCGGCGTTCACCGCGATTTCCTTCACGCCTTCCTTGTCCTGGTTGAACACGATGCGGCGGAACGACGGGCAGGTGGCGTTATACAGGTGGACGATGGCTTTCTTCGCCCCGCGCAGGGATTCGAAGGTCCGCGCAATAAGGTCTTCGCGAGCCTGGGTCAGCACCTGGATGGTGGTGTCGTCCGGGATGTGGCCTTCTTCGATGAGGGTGCGCACGAAGTCGAAGTCGGTCTGCGAAGCGGCCGGGAACGACGCTTCGATTTCCTTCACGCCGACGGCGACCAGGGTTTTCCAGAAGCGCAGCTTCTTCGCGGCGTCCATCGGCTCGATCAGCGACTGGTTGCCGTCACGCAGGTCGGAGCTGCACCAGATCGGCGCGGCGGTGATGGTCTTCGACGGCCAGGTGCGATCCGGCAGGTTGATGGTCGGGAAGGCGCGGTACTTGGAAGACGGGTCTTTGAGCATGCTCATCGGGGGAATCCTTTTGTTGTCGTGGCCGGAAAAAGGCGGCCTGCCGGTGGTTCGAACGGGGGTGGCTTCATAGCCTGGACGAGGTGCCGCGATTCAGCCCGGCAGTCGTGCGCTGACGAGGCACAGGCTGCGGTGCTGGCGAAGCTGGATGAGGGTGTGAGAGGTTTTCATGCCCTCAACCCTAACCGTGTGAGGGGAGGATCGCAAGCAGTCGGAAAAAATTGAGAGAAGTTCTGATTTTTGGCGGGTTTGCGAGATTTAATCGCGCATGTGTCAGGTATGGATATCAGGAATTGCGTCGATGTTTTGAGCTTGGCAATTTGCGGGAGGGTGGTGATGGGAGGCGTCACCGCGAGCAAGCTCGCTCCCACAGGGGATCTCTGTGGGTTGCAAATGTTGTGTTCGCAGGAGATCCCTATGTGGGAGCGGGCTTGCTCGCGAAGAGGCCAGGAGCCTCAGCACATTTCAGGGCTGAAACGCCCCGATAAAAATGGCCGGATCCACCCGTGCATCGTTCAGGCTGATGTTCCAGTGCATGTGCGGCCCGGTCGCCCGGCCCGTGGAGCCGACCTTGCCCACCACCGTGCCCCGTGCCAGTTGCTGGCCGACCTTCACGTCGATCTTCGACATGTGGCAGAACATGCTGATGAAGCCTTGTCCGTGGTCGACGAACACGGTGTTGCCATTGAAGAAGTAGTTGCCGGTGAGGATCACCTTGCCGGCGGCCGGGGTCTTGATGGGCGTGCCGGCGGGCACGGCGAAGTCGAGGCCCGCGTGGGGGTTGCGTTCTTCGCCGTTGAAGAAGCGGCGCACGCCGAACTTGCTCGACAGCGGGCCGTTGACGGGTTTGTCCAGCAGCAGGTTGCTGGGGATGTTCGGGCTGAAGCTGCGGTAGGCCTTCAATTGCACGGCCAGTTCGGCGTCGATGCGCTTGAGGTCCGCCGGGTTCGGGTTGACCTGGCGTTTGTTCGCCAGGGTGATGTGCTGTTCGGGGTATTTCTTGTAGCCGACCACGAACGGTTGGGTGGTCCCGCCGCTGCTGATCTGCTGGGTGCCGGGTTGGACGGTCAACGGGATGCCGACAATCGCCAGCCAGTTGTTCTGTTCCTTGACCACCAGCACCGGCTTGCCCTGATAGCTGGCTTTCGGTGCCTGGGCTGCGCTGCCCAGGTCCACCACGGCCACGCCGCCGGGCACCGGTTTGTTCAACAGGCGGGTGATGTAGCTGTCGGCGTGGGCCTGGGCGGCCAGGCACAGCAACAGCAGCGGTGCCAGGGCGGAGAGGGAAAGTCGCGGCATGAGTCAATCCAGTAGAGAAAGGGTGACCGGTGTCAGGTGGTTGTCTTCGACCCGCACCAGCAGTTCGCCTTCGCCGAGCCTGGCGCTCAGGCGCTGGCCGGTGTGGGTTTGCCCGGCGCTGCGGATCGCATGGCCGCGTTCGTCGAGCAGGATGCTGTAGCCCCGGCCAAGGGTCGCCAGGGGGCTGACGATGTGCAGCGTCTGCATCTGGTTGTGCAACTGCACGCGTCGCGCTTTCAGGCCCTCGCGCATTGCTCGCGGCAGGCGTTCGGCAAGGCTGTCCAGGCGATGGCGCAGCAAGGCCAGGTGCCGGCCTGGATGTTGTCCGGCCAGGCGGGTTTCCAGACGGATGAGCCGTTCACGGCGAGTATTGAGGCTGCGTTCGAAGGCGCGGCGCAGGCGCATGTCCAGGTCGTCCAGGCGCTGGGCTTGCTGACGCAGGCGTTCGCCGGGGTGGCGCAGGCGCCGGGTGAGGCCTTCGAGGCGCAGTTGATCGCGCATCAGGCGGTCGCGCATGCGCATCACCAGCCGGCGATGCAGGCTTTCGACCCGGCGCACCAGGTCGCCGGCATCCGGCGCCAGCAGTTCGGCGGCGGCGGAGGGCGTCGGGGCGCGTACGTCGGCGACGAAATCGCTGATGGACACGTCGGTTTCATGGCCGACGGCGCTGACGATCGGTGTCACGCAGGCGTCCACGGCCCGGGCTACGGCTTCTTCGTTGAAACACCACAAGTCTTCCAGTGAACCGCCACCCCGGGCCAGGATCAGGGCATCGAACCCCCGGGCGTCCGCCAGCTTCAGGGCGCGGACGATCTGCGCGGTGGCTTCGCGGCCCTGCACGGCGGTGGGGATCAGCGTCAGGGAAATCTGCGGCGCACGGCGGCGGAAGACGCTGATGATGTCGCGGATCACGGCGCCAGTGGGCGAACTGATGATGCCGATGCGTTGTGGATGGGCCGGGAGCGGCACCTTGCGCTCGGCGCTGAACAGGCCTTCGGCGCTGAGCTTTTCCTTCAGGGCATCGAAGGCCAGGCGCAGGGCGCCATCGCCGGCCGGCTCGACGGTGTCGAGAATCAGTTGATAATCGCCACGCCCCTCGAACAGCGAGACCTTGCCGCGCACCTTCACCGCCAACCCGTCTTTCAAGGCCTGGCGAACCCGGGCGGCGTTCTGCCGGAACAGCGCGCAGCGCACCTGGGCGCCACTGTCCTTGAGGGTGAAGTACACATGGCCGGAGGCCGGACGGGCGAGGTTGGAGATTTCGCCCTCGACCCAGATGTTGCTGAACACGTCTTCGAGCAACACCCGCGCACGGCCGTTGAGCTGGCTGACAGTCAGGACCTCGCGGTCCAGGCCCAGGCGGGCAAAGGGATCTTTAATCATGGGCGGCATGATAAGGGGATTCGCCGATGGTGTGCAGACAATTAGACCGGGTTGCCTGCATCGCGAGCAAGCTCGCTCCCACAGGCGATCTATGTCGTACTGAAGATCAACTGTGGGAGCGGGCTCGCCCGCGAAAGCGGTAGGGCGGTCTCTACAAATACTGGATATGCCGCCCGGCACTTGGCTAAAGTCGCCTCTTCGCCATCAAGGAAGTTGTGCAATGGATCCTCTGTCGTGGTTGGGGCAATGGGCATTCGCCCCCGTCGAATGGTTGATCATCGGCCTGGCCATCGGCCTGGCCTACATCGTCTTCGGCATCGCCGGGTTCGGCACGGCGCTGGTGGCGGCGCCGATCCTGTTGCTGTTCATGCCCTTGTCAAAAATCGTACCGTTGCTGGTGTTGCTGGATTTTGTCGCGGCCTTCGGCAACCTGTTGCCCTCGCGACGGGACGTGTCGCGGCCCGAGCTGCTGCGGTTGCTGCCGTGCATGGCGGTGGGCTGCAGCCTGGGGGTGATGTTCCTGCTTAACCTCAAGTCCGACGTGCTGCTGTTGTTGATGGGCGTGTTCATCAGCGGCTATGCGATCTACAGCCTGTTGATCAAGGCCCGGCCGACTCAGTTGTCGGCGCTGTGGTCGGTGCCGATGGGCATAGTGGGCGGGATGTTCGGGGCGTTGTTCGGCAGCGGCGGCTTTCTGTATGCCATCTACCTGAACAGCCGCTTGCCCAAGGAGCCGGCCCGGGCGACCCAGAGTGCCTTGATCAGTTGCAGCACCGTGGTGCGCCTGAGCCTGTTCGCTGTCGCGGGCGTGTATGCCGAGCTACCCTTGCTGGTACTGGCGCTGTGTTTGTTGCCGGCCATGGCGCTGGGACTGTGGGTGGGGCGTCGCCTGACCATGAGGATGTCGCGTGAAGCGTTCGTGCGCCTGGTGACCTGGCTGGTGCTCGCCAGCGGCATTGCCTTGATCGGGCGTTACCTGAGTGCTTGACCTGGCTTGACCAGGGATTAAGCTGCCGGCCTTTTAATTGCTCCCGCCAGAGAAACCCCAGGCCTCGTCATGAACTCCCAAAGCATCATCGTTCCGAAAATCTCCACCTTGCCAGTCCACGAACCCCGGGCCAGGGCGATCGTGCGCTGGCTGGTGCGCAAGAACATCGTCGAGGAACAACTGACCACCTGCGGGCGCACCGGCAATCGCATGGCCCATGCCATTGCACCTGGCGCGAGCAACGTGGTGTTGCACCCCGATGCCTTGCCGTTCGGGGAAGCGGTCAACGGGTTGGAAATCATCACCAAGCGCTGCATCTACACGCCGGCCAAGGGCTTTCTCGAAGAAGCCGGCTGTGCCGAATGCCGCCAGGAGATCGGCGAGGCGCTGTTCGAAAGTCTGGAAGACTGGATGCCCGCCCGCACCGACAACTTCACCTGCCCTGAATGTGGCCATGAAGATGACATCAACGGCTTCCTGTTCCTGCAGCCTTGCGGTTTCTCCAACCTGGGGTTCATCTTCAACAACTGGCTGGAGGCGGGGTTCAAGCAGGACTTCCTCGACGAATTCGCCGATTGGCTGGATCAGCCGGTGAGTTGGGTGAAGGTGGAGTTGTAGAGAGGGGCACTGGAGATTGCTTTTGTGGCGAGGGGATTCATCCCCGCTGGGGCGCGAAGCGGCCCTAAACCCAGGCCATGCGGTACATCAGGCATATTGAGCCGACTGTTTTTGGGACTGCTATGCAGTCCAGCGGGGATAAATCCCCTCGCCACGCGGTTCGGAGTACAGCCGGGAGCAGTGTGTTTTCACCCATCAATCACCCCGGCAATAATAGACAGAGTTTTACATTGAGCCAGGCGGGGTGCATGAGTATAATGGCGCGCTTCCATTTTCCCGCTCGGGAGCCCCCGCGATGCTGCGTATCAGCCAAGAAGCCCTGACCTTCGACGACATTCTCCTAGTGCCTGGTTATTCCGAGGTGCTGCCTAACGAAGTCAGTCTCAAAACCCGTCTCACCCGTGGCATCGAACTGAATATCCCCCTGGTTTCCGCTGCCATGGACACCGTGACCGAAGCCCGTCTGGCCATTGCCATGGCCCAGGAAGGCGGTATCGGGATCATCCACAAGAACATGACCATCGAACAGCAGGCCGCCGAAGTGCGCAAGGTCAAGCGGTTCGAGGCTGGCGTGGTCAAGGACCCGATCACCATCGAGGCCGATGCCACGGTTCGTGATCTGTTCGAACTGACCCGCATGCACAACATCTCCGGCGTTCCGGTGCTGCACGATGGCGACCTGGTCGGCATCGTCACGTCCCGCGACGTGCGTTTCGAGAACCGCCTGGATGCCACCGTCCGCCAAGTGATGACGCCTAAAGAGCGCCTGGTCACGGTCAAGGAAGGCACCAGCAAGGACGAAGTTCGCGAGTTGCTGCACAAACACCGCATCGAGCGCGTGCTGATCGTCGACGACAAGTTCGCCCTCAAGGGCATGATGACTGTCAACGACATCGAAAAAGCCAAGGCCTACCCGCTGGCCAGCAAGGACGACCAGGGTCGTCTGCGCGTAGGCGCGGCAGTCGGCACCGGCAAGGACACCGGTGACCGTGTCGCCGCCCTGGTCAATGCCGGCGTCGACGTCGTTGTCGTCGACACCGCCCACGGCCATTCCAAAGGCGTGATCGACCGCGTTCGCTGGGTCAAGCAGAACTTCCCTGACGTGCAGGTGATCGGTGGCAACATCGCCACCGGCGAAGCCGCCAAGGCCCTGGCCGACGCTGGCGCCGACGCGGTCAAGGTCGGTATCGGCCCAGGCTCGATCTGCACCACCCGTATCGTTGCCGGTGTCGGCGTGCCGCAGATCAGCGCCATCGCCAACGTCGCCGCCGCCCTCGAAGGCACGGGCGTGCCGTTGATCGCCGACGGCGGTATCCGTTTCTCCGGTGACCTGTCCAAGGCCATCGTCGCCGGTGCCTACTGTGTGATGATGGGTTCGATGTTCGCCGGTACCGAAGAAGCGCCAGGCGAGATCGAACTGTTCCAGGGTCGTAGCTACAAGGCCTACCGCGGCATGGGTTCGCTGGGCGCCATGTCCCAGGCCCAGGGCTCTTCGGACCGTTACTTCCAGGACTCCTCCGCGGGTGCCGAGAAGTTGGTACCGGAAGGCATCGAAGGTCGTGTGCCGTACAAGGGCACCCTGAGCGCCATCATCCATCAACTGATGGGCGGCCTGCGGTCTTCCATGGGCTACACCGGCAGCGCCAACATCGAAGAGATGCGTACCCGGCCGGAGTTCGTGCGCATCACCGGCGCCGGCATGGCCGAGTCCCATGTCCACGACGTGCAGATCACCAAGGAAGCGCCGAACTACCGCGTAGGTTGAGGCTTCCAGCAAAACGTTAATCACCGGGGCTGTTCATTCAGCCCCGAGTTGTTTCTGATTCACTACATGAGAATGAGTCATGGCCCTCGACATTCACGCTCACCGCATCCTGATCCTCGACTTCGGTTCCCAGTACACCCAGCTGATTGCCCGCCGCGTGCGTGAAATCGGCGTGTACTGCGAATTGCACCCGTTCGACATGGATGACGAAGCGATTCGCGAGTTCGCTCCCAAAGGCGTCATCCTCGCCGGCGGTCCCGAGTCCGTGCACGAAGCCAACAGCCCGCGCTGCCCGCAGGCGGTGTTTGACCTGGGCGTGCCGGTCTTCGGCATCTGCTACGGCATGCAGACCATGGCCGAGCAACTCGGCGGCAAGGTCGAAGGTTCCGACCTGCGTGAGTTCGGTTATGCCCGCGTCGATGTGGTCGGCAAGAGCCGCCTGCTCGACGGTATCGAAGACCATGTCGACGCCGACGGCCTGTTCGGCCTGGACGTGTGGATGAGCCACGGTGACAAGGTCACCCGGATGCCGGAAGACTTCCACATCCTGGCCAGCACGCCGAGCTGCCCGATTGCCGGCATGTTCAGCGACGAACGCCGCTACTACGGCGTGCAGTTCCACCCGGAAGTGACCCACACCAAGCAGGGCGGTCGTATCCTGTCGCGCTTCATCCTCGACATCTGCGAGTGCGAAGCCCTGTGGACGCCGTCGAAGATCGCCGAAGACGCCATTGCCCAGGTGCGTGCCCAGGTCGGTACCGACAACGTGCTGCTGGGCCTGTCCGGCGGCGTGGACTCCTCGGTGGTCGCGGCGCTGCTGCACAAGGCCATCGGTGATCAACTGACCTGCGTCTTCGTCGACAACGGCCTGCTGCGCCTGCACGAAGGCGAGCAAGTGATGGCCATGTTCGCCGAGAACATGGGAGTCAAGGTGATCCGCGCCAATGCCGAAGAACAGTTCCTGACCAACCTGGCCGGTGAGTCCGATCCGGAGAAGAAGCGCAAGATCATCGGTCGCACCTTCATCGACGTGTTCGACGCCGAATCCTGCAAGTTGGACAACATCAAGTACCTGGCCCAGGGCACCATCTACCCCGACGTGATCGAGTCGGCCGGCGCCAAGAGCGGCAAGGCCCACGTGATCAAGTCCCACCACAACGTCGGTGGCCTGCCGGAAGAAATGAACCTCAAGCTGGTCGAGCCGCTGCGCGAGTTGTTCAAGGACGAGGTCCGTCGCCTCGGCCTGGAACTGGGCCTGCCTTACGACATGGTCTACCGCCACCCATTCCCGGGCCCGGGCCTGGGCGTGCGGATCCTTGGTGAAGTGAAGAAGGAATACGCCGACCTGCTGCGCCGCGCCGACCACATCTTCATCGAAGAACTGCGCAAGGCCGACTGGTACCACAAGGTCAGCCAGGCCTTCGTGGTGTTCCAGCCGGTGAAATCGGTGGGCGTGGTCGGCGATGGCCGTCGCTACGCCTGGGTCGTGGCCTTGCGCGCCGTGGAAACCATCGACTTCATGACCGCTCGCTGGGCACACCTGCCGTACGAGCTGCTGGAAACCGTGTCCGGACGCATCATCAACGAAATCGACGGCATCTCCCGCGTCACCTATGACGTGTCGAGCAAGCCGCCGGCGACGATTGAGTGGGAATGATCCCGCGTCCGGCACTGCCCGGCATCAAGTGGTAGGAAACACACCGAAAGCCCGCGTAATTGCGGGCTTTCGGCTAATTGCGCCTTGCCCTGGCGGCGGATTAAACCGCTTGCACCTTGGTCATTTTTTCGCCTTCAAGCCAGGCGCTGATGTCGCTGGCGCGCATGGGTTTGGAGAATAGGTAGCCCTGGGCCCAGGCGCAGCCGAGGTTTTTCAGGGCGTCGAGTTCTGCGGCGGTTTCCACGCCTTCGACGATGCATTCCAGCTGCATGTCCTGGCACATGGCAATCAGCGACTTGACGATCTTGAAGCTGGCCGGGTCGAGGTGGATGTTGGTGACGAAGGTGCGGTCCACCTTCAGTTTGGTCAGCGACAGCGCGTGGATCTGGCTCAGGCTGGAATAGCCGGTGCCGAAATCGTCGAGGGAGATGCCGCAGCCCAGTTCGCGAAAACGGCCGATCGCTCGCTGGGTCTGCGGTAGATCCTGGATGGCCGCGGTTTCGGTGATTTCCAAATCGAGACAGGCCGGGTCGAACCGGCTGCTCTTGATCAGCTCGACGATCTGCTGGGCGGCGTCCTCCGAACCACAGTCGTGGGCGGACAGGTTGAATGACAGGCGCATCCCCGCGGGCCAGCTTGCGGCCGCGTCCAGCGCCTTGCTCAGCAACGGCACCGTGAGGCGATTGACCATGCCGACGCGCTCGGCAATCGGGATGAACTCACTGGGCGGCACGTTACCCAACTCTGGGCTTTCCCAGCGTGCCAGTGCCTCGAACGCGGCGGTTTGCTCACTGCGAATATCCATGATGGGCTGGAATACCACGTTAAACTCACCCTCCAGATCGGCCCTGCGCAGGGCCTGTTCGGTCAACCCTTCGCGATTGAGCTGCTGGCGATGAGCCGCGCTGAACAGGCAGACCGTGCCGGGACGGTGGCGCTTGCTCTGATACAAGGCATAGTCGGCGTATTCATACACTTGGGTGGCGCTGGATGCCTGATCCGGGAAGGTGGCGATGCCCAGTGACGCGCTGATCTGAATAGGGATGTCCACCAGCAGAAACGGCTCGCGCATGCTGGCGCAGATTTTCTCGCCAAACACCCGCAATTGGTCATCGCTCATGACCCGAGTGATGATCAGGCCGAACTCGTCACCCCCCAGCCGGGCCAGGTGTACATCTTCATCGAGCAGCCCGGTCAGGCGCTGACCCACCTGATAGAGCAGCTTGTCGCCAATGCTATGGCCATACAGATCGTTGACCGGCTTGAAACCATCCAGATCGATCAGCCCCACGGGCAGGCGAATCGCCTGCTCGCTGGCGCGGGACAGCAGCGTATCGAGGCGGGAAAAGAACTGCCGCCGATTGGCCAGGCCGGTCAGGCTGTCCTGATTGGCCAGTTGAAGGTTTTCCTCGCTGAGTTTTGCCGTATGCGCCTGCATGTTCACCAGTCGGGTGAAGTCGGCGTACTGTGCCTTGAGAATGATCAGCATGGCGATGGACACCAGCAGGACGTCAATCGCAGTGGCAATGAAGGTAATGATATTGGTGGAGGCGAAGAACACCACGAAGGCGGTGTTGACCACGGCTGTGGTGGCCAGGGCTGCTGGCAGCAGGTGCATCATGCAAAAAATGCAGCCGATGACGGTGATCGCCATGTAAAAGGCGACATGCGCCTGGGTATAGCTCGTGCCGTAGGGAAACAGCGCCAGTGACCAGGCAGTGAACGCCACGGCGACAAAGGGTGCGAGCATGTTGGTGCGCTTGAGCTCCGTGAGCATCTGCGCCGGGCTGCGCGTCTGCTTGCGTGTGCGTATCCATTCCACCGCACGAATCACGCCGAACAAACTCATGATCAACGGGCAATACACCACCAGCCAGCGCGGCGCGACCGCAAAGTGGGTGCCCGCCAGCATCAGGGTATTGGTCAGCAGGATGAAATACATCATGGGCAACTGGCGAGACAGCGCGATGTATTGCGCCTTGACCAGACCGGGATTGTCCTTGGGAACGGACATCAACGCTCGCATGCCGAGCAGGGTTTTTTTCATCAGGCGACGCTCTGAGAATACAACCAGATGAATAACCGAACGGGTTATCCTTTCCAGCCTGGGCCAAGCAGGGCTAAACACTGCTCTTATAGGATCGTGTCGGCTGATCCTCGGGTTTCTTCAGTCTCTATGAGTGATGGCACTTTGATTTCGTTCCGTAGCCGATAAACGGCAAATAAAAAGCCGTGTGAACCTGCATTCACGCGGCTTTTTTGTTTCAGCGACGCACTACAAACCAAGGGGCCTTCTATACTCAACCGCGTCCCGTTTCGGCGCCCGCTGCGCCGCAATAAGGAGAGCGCCATGAACGACACCCAAAAACTCGCCGCCTTGCGCATGGTTTTGATCGGGGTGGGCCTGATCTCCGTGTTTGCGATCTGGCCGCTGATGATCCTGTGGCCGTCCGGTTGGACGTGGCACAGCGGCTATTCCGACTATCCGCTGATGATCGTGGGCCTCTATGCCACGCTAGGTGTGTTCCTGCTCAGGGCTTCGCGTGATCCGATGAGGCACTTGAGCCTGATCTGGTTTACGGTGTGGTCGAGCATCGTGCATGGCGCGATCATGGCCGTGCAGTCCTTTGGCGTCGGCATGGACGGCATGAGCCATTACGGCCATCTGCTCGGCGACGTGCCCGCGCTGTTCGTCGTCGCGGCGGCGCTGGCGTTCTTCACACCCCGTGGGGAGAAGGCGCGGTTGTTGGCGGGGTGATCCTTGCGTCGCGGAGCATCTGAAAAGCCCTGTGGATAATCTCTGCAGGGCTTTTGTTTTGATGCCCTTGCCGTTTTTCCCTTGCGCTGTTTTGGCCCTCGACGCAGAAGCCGTCCGGCACTGTCACCTTTCGCTACGATTCGGCCCTCAGCGTTGCGCCGGGAATGCCTATCCTCCAAGGAAGGATAAGGTTGTCATTTGACAACCAGGCAGGCCATGCGAATACTGGTGAGCCTTGATGATTCGTCCCTCGCATCCGAAAAAAGAGGTTGAAGACGCGCTGAGGCATGCCGAAGCGTGGGGGTGGCGCATAGAGGTCGGCGGCAGTCATGCCTGGGGACGCGCTTATTGTCCGTATAACGACGAAGCGTGCCGTTGCGGTGAGTTCTGCATCACATCGATATGGAGCTCGCCGAGAAACCCTGGCAATCATGCGCGAGCGCTACAACGCGTTGTAGACAATTGCACGACCCATCGCAGTCGTTGCGAGGCTGATGACGATGCTGAGGAGTAAGACAGTGGAATATACCTTTACCCTGAAATATCAGCTTGCTGACGACGACCGTACCTCGGATGAACTGTTGGAGCGGCTGGGTGCGTCCGGTTGCGACGATGCCTTGGTAGGCATAGGACAGCCGGGACGGTTGGCTCTCGAATTCACGCGCGATGCCCCTGACGCGATTAAGGCCGTGCTCAGCGCTTTGGGCGACGTACGCCGTGCGGTACCAGCGGCCCGGCTGATCGAGGTTGCTCCTGATCTGGTCGGGCTCACCGATGTGGCCGAGATCGTCGGCGTGTCTCGGCAGAACATGCGCAAGTTGATGTTGGCCCACCCGAGCAGCTTCCCGACGCCCGTACACGAGGGCAGTGCGTCTATCTGGCACTTGGCGGACGTGCTGAGCTGGCTGCAGAGCAAGGGCAGTTATTCGCTTACCAAAAATGTGTTGGATGTTGCCCTGGCAGCCTTGCAGGTCAACGTTGCGAAGGAAGGCCGACGCTTACCAGGAATGATTTTCGAGGACTGGGAGGCTTTGGTTGGCTGATAACCTGGGGGGAGGGGCACCCCCAGGCCCTCTCGTCGCCTCTGGCAGGCCTGCGCGACAATCCTTCACTTAATCTTTCTCAATTGCGGGTGTATCGTATTCGCCTTTTGCGGGCCTACCGGTTCGCGCGGATTCAATAGGTGGTTGCCTTCATGTCGTTTACCCGTCGCCAAATTCTCGGTGGCCTGGCCGGTCTTGTTGTCGTGGGCGTTGGCGCGGGAGGCGCATCGCGGTATTGGTTGGGCAAGCGGGCGGATGCCCAGGCTGGGCACGACTATGAATTGATCGCCGCGCCCCTGGACGTGGAACTGGTGGCCGGGCACAAGACCCAGGCCTGGGCCTTCGGCCCGTCGGCGCCGGGCACCGAGCTGCGGGTACGCCAGGGTGAATGGTTGCGGGTGCGGTTCATCAACCACCTGCCGGTCGCCACCACCATCCATTGGCACGGCATCCGCCTGCCGCTGGAGATGGACGGCGTGCCGTATGTCTCGCAGTTGCCGGTGCTGCCGGGCGAGTACTTCGATTACAAATTCCGTGTGCCGGACGCCGGCAGCTATTGGTATCACCCTCACGTCAACAGCAGCGAGGAGCTTGGTCGTGGCCTCGTGGGGCCGTTGATCGTCGAGGAGCGCGAGCCCACCGGCTTCAAGTACGAACAGACCCTGAGCCTCAAGAGTTGGCACGTGGACGAGCAGGGCGAGTTCGTGGCCTTCAGCGTGCCCCGCGAAGCGGCCCGTGGCGGAACGGCGGGGCGGCTGTCGACCATCAACGGCGTGTCGCAGGCGGTCATCGACCTGCCGGCCGGGCAGATCACCCGGGTGCGCTTGCTCAACCTGGATAACACCCTGACCTACCGGATCAATATTCCGGGCGCCGAAGCGCAGATCTACGCACTGGACGGCAATCCCGTCGAGCCGCGCCCGCTGGGCAAGGAATACTGGCTGGGACCGGGCATGCGCATCTGCCTGGCGATCAAGGCGCCGCCGGCCGGGGAGGAGCTGTCGTTGCGCAACGGCCCGGTGCGCCTGGGCACCTTGCGCTCGGTGGCCAACAACGATGCGCCCACCCAGTGGCCTCCCGCGCTGCCCGCCAACCCGGTCGCCGAGCCGGACCTGGCCAATGCCGAGAAACTCAACTTCAATTTCGAATGGGTCGGTTCGGTGTCAGTCAACGTGGACAACGGCAAGCCGCCGAGCCTGTGGCAGATCAACGGCAAGGCCTGGGACATCACCGACAAGACCTGCGCCGACCGGCCGATTGCCACGCTGAAAAAAGGCCAGAGCTATATTTTCGAACTGAAGAACATGACCCAGTACCAGCATCCGATCCACTTGCACGGCATGAGCTTCAAGGTGATCGCCTCCAACCGGCACAAGGTTGTCCCGTACTTCACCGACACCTACCTGCTGGGCAAGAACGAGCGGGCCCAGGTGGCGCTGGTGGCGGATAATCCGGGGGTATGGATGTTCCACTGCCATGTGATCGACCACATGGAAACCGGCCTGATGGCCGCCATCGAGGTGGCGTGATGCGCCAGATTCGTCCCGCGCGGATCATCGACCGCAGCCGTGACCAGGATTTCATGCGCGAAGCCCTGGCCCTCGCCGCCCAAGGCGCGGCCTTGGGCGAAGTGCCGGTGGGCGCGGTGCTGGTGCAGGACGGCGAGATCATCGGGCGCGGCTTCAACTGCCCGATCAGCGGCCACGACCCCAGTGCCCACGCCGAAATGGTCGCCATTCGTGCCGCGGCCCAGGCCGTGAGCAACTATCGCCTGCCGGGCAGCACCCTCTACGTCACGCTGGAGCCGTGCAGCATGTGCGCCGGCCTCATCGTCCACTCGCGCATCGCCCGGGTCGTCTACGGCGCCCTGGAACCCAAGGCCGGCATCGTCCAGAGTCAGGGGCAGTTTTTCAGCCAGGGCTTCTTGAACCATCGGGTGATGTTCGAGGGTGGGGTGCTCGCGGAGGAATGCAGCACGGTGTTGAGCGAGTTCTTCAAGGCGCGCAGGGTCAAATCGCAAGGTTGAATACATAGCCCTGTGGCGAGGGAGCTTGCTCCCGCTGGGCTGCGCAGCGGCCCCAAACCATTCAACACAGTGCCTCAGGAAAAACCAGTTGGCGGATTTTACGGCTGCTGTGCAGCCGAGCGGGAGCAAGCTCCCTCGCCACAATGATTGGCAGCCCTAAAGTGAACATGGACTGGCTCACATAAGGGGACAATCTATCTATTTACGCGCCACAATTACCGCCCGCATCGGCGCCGGCAGGCCTTCGATGGTTTTGCCGTGGTCCGCAGGATCGAGGAAGTCACTCAATGACTGGTACTTCATCCACTCGGTGCTGCGCTGTTCCTCGACGCTCGTCAGGCTCACGTCCACGCAGCGCACGTCGCTGAACCCGGCACGCCGCAGCCAGCGTTCCAGGGCCGGCACCGAGGGCAGGAACCACACGTTACGCATCTGCGCGTAGCGGTCCTCGGGCACCAGCACCTGATGTTCGTCGCCTTCGATCACCAGGGTTTCGAGCACCAGTTCACCGCCCTTGACCAGGCAGTCCTTGAGGGCCAGCAAGTGTTCGATCGGCGAGCGGCGGTGATAGAACACACCCATGGAAAACACCGTATCGAACCCTTCGAGGTCTGGCGGCAGGTCTTCGAACGGGAACGGCAGGTGCCAGGCATTGGGCTGCGACAGGTAGCGCTGCACCGCCTGGAACTGGCAGAAGAACAGCCAGTTGGGATCGACGCCGATCACGGTGTCGGCCCCGGCCCCGAGCATCCGCCACATGTAATAGCCATTGCCGCAGCCCACGTCGAGGATGCGCTTACCCTTGAGGTCAAGGTGCGGCGCGACCCGCGACCACTTCCAGTCCGAGCGCCATTCGGTGTCCACGTGCACGCCAAACAGGTCGAACGGGCCTTTGCGCCACGGCGACAGGCCCATCAGTGCCGTACGCATCTGCGCGCGGGTTTCGTCACTGCAATCGGTGTCCAGCGTCAGGCCGTTGAGCAAGTCGATTTTGCTTGGCTGCAGGACGGGCAAGGCATCGAGGGCGCTTTGCCAGCGTTCCAGGTCGCCGTGGCCCTTTTCCATTTTGCGGTCGAGTTGCGTCTGCAGCATCGCGGCCCAGGCGGCCAAGGGGGTGCCGGCCAGATGGCGGGCGAGGGGGGACAGGTCAATCATGGCAGGGCAATCAACGAGGCGAAGTTAAGGCATTGGAACCACGGCACGACTTTCGAGAACCCGGCCGCCAGCAGGCGCTCGCGGTGTTCTTCGAGGCTGTCGGGCTTCATGACGTTTTCGATGGCGCTGCGTTTCTGGGCGATTTCCAGTTCGCTGTAGCCGTTGGCGCGCTTGAACGCCACGTGCAGGTCGGTGAGCAGCGCGTGCTCCTGGACATCGTTGAAACGCAGTTTTTCCGACAGGATCAGCGCGCCACCGGGCAGCAGCGACTGACGGATGCGCCCCAATAAAGCGGTGCGCTCTTGCGGGGCGATGAATTGCAGGGTGAAGTTCAGCGCCACCACCGAGGCCGGCTGGAAGTCCAGGGCGAGGATGTCGCCTTCGATCACCTCCACCGGGAGCAACTCCTGGAACATCGAGTCCTGGCCGTTCAGGTATTCACGGCAGCGCTCGACCATGGCCGCCGAGTTGTCCACGGCAATCACCCGGCAGCCGTCGGTGCGCACATGACGGCGCAGCGCCTGGGTCACCGCGCCCAGGGACGAACCCAGGTCGTAGAGCACGCTGCCCGGTTGGGCGAACTGCGCGGCGAGCACACCGAGGTTTTCGACAATGGTCGGGTAACCCGGCACCGAACGCTTGATCATGTCCGGAAACACCCGCACCACGTCCTCGTTGAAGGCGAAGTCAGGCACTTGGGCCAAGGGTTGGGCGAATAGGCGATCGGGCTCTTTGCTCACGGGGGTTCCAGGGGAATGGAGGGTGAAAAGGCCGGCATTTTAACCAAAAAACCGCTGGGCGCGAGCCTTTGTGGACGCTGGGCGCGCGCATCGATCCTGGCCTCAGACGGGCCGTCGGGTAAAGGCTGACGCCGTGATGCCCCACTGGCCCAGCCAATAGCTGAGGATGATCAGGTAAGGCGCGGCATGGAAGGGCGCGACGAAGCGGTTGATGCCGATCATGCTATCGGACACGACGAAGGCCAGCGCCCCCGCGGCGGCCAGCCAGGCCGAGCGCCGGGGAACCTGGCTGCCCAGGCGCGCCAGCGCTCGCCAGAGCATGGCGCTGATGACCAGGCCATACACGATCACCGGCACCAACAACGGCCCGAGTCCGCCGGACACGAGCAGGCCCAGCAACAGCGCGCCGATGCCCAGCGCCAGCGCCAACGGTAGCAGCGCCGGGCGACGAGTGTCGCTGAGGTAGGCCTTCAGGTAGGCCAGGTGCGCCAGCAGAAACGCACCCAGGCCGAACACGAACAGGTCCCCAGGCCAGGCCAGCAATACGTCGCCCACCAGCGAGAACATCAACCCCAGGCTGATCCAGCGCCGGTATTCGCCAGGCGGCGCATCGTGCAGCCAGCCCAGCAGGGCCAGCACCGGCATGGGCTTGACCAGCAGGCACAACAGCGTGGCGTGCATGGCCAGGCCATAGAGGTAGGTGGCCGCGCCCATCAACGCCAGGATCAGCCAACCCACGGTCAGTTCACCGAAATGGCGCAGTCGAAGGTTTCCACCGGCGGCACTTCCGGTGCCCAGGGTTGCTGGTACGTCAGGCGCAAGCGTCCGGTGCCCGCGGTGAACGCCTGGAAGCGCCAGGTGGACACACCGGCAGCGCCGACGATGCCCGCGTCTTCCGGGTTACGGTAAACCTCGGGGCCAAGGCTTTTCAGCACGCCGCCTGCCGAGTCCTGGATCGTCCAGCGGTACCCGGTGGTGGGGTTGCTGGGCAGACTCAGGATCAGGTTTTGCCCGCTATCGAGCCGCACCGGGCATTGGCTGAGTTTTTCCACGGTCACGTTGTGTTTCGATTGCGTGGCGCAGGCACTCAACAGCGCGAGGCTCAAAGGGACAAGCAGGCGAGTGGGGGACATAAGGGCTCCGGCATTCACGACGAATGGCGAGCATAACCGAAGATGCTACCGGGTGTGTCAGGTGGGGGGGTGTTGTTTCAGATGATCCATTCGCGAGCAAGCCCGCTCCCACACTGGATCATCGCCGTGCACAGATTCTGTGCACGACCTGGTCCTTGTGGGAGCGGGCTTGCTCGCGAAGACAGCAGTGCAGGCGCTACAGGATCCTCAGAACAACACCTTCGCCACATCCGCGAACCGCTTGGCGAAATGCACCGTCATGCCGTCCTTGAGATAGTCCGGCAGTTCTTCGAAGTTGCCCCGGTTGGCGTCCGGCAGGATCAGTTCGTTGATTTTCTGCCGGCGTGCCGCGATCACCTTCTCGCGGACCCCGCCAATCGGCAGCACGTGCCCGGTCAGGGTCAGTTCGCCGGTCATCGCCACGCCTTTCTTCGGCGGTTGGTTGCGGGCCAGGGACAGCAGGGCGCTGGCCATGGTCACGCCTGCACTCGGCCCGTCCTTGGGCGTGGCGCCTTCCGGTACGTGCAAATGCACGAAGGCTTCGTCGAAGAACTTCGGGTCACCGCCGAATTGCTTGAGGTGCGAGCTGACGTAGCTGTAGGCAATTTCCGCCGACTCTTTCATCACCTCGCCCAGTTGCCCGGTCAGCTTGAAGCCGCGATTGAGGGTGTGGATGCGCGTCGCTTCGATCGGCAGGGTCGCGCCGCCCATGCTGGTCCAGGCCAGGCCGGTGATCACGCCGACACCGGACAGCACCTGTTCATTGCGAAACACCGGTTTGCCCAGGGATGCCTCGAGGTCTTTCGGACCGAGCTTGATCACCGCCTTCGGTTCATCGATCAACTTGATCACGGCCTTGCGCACCAGCTTGCCCAGTTGTTTCTCCAACTGGCGCACCCCGGCTTCACGGGCGTAACCGTCGATCAGGGCCTTGAGGGCGCTGTCGCTGATGCTCAGGCTGCCCTTGGCGACACCGGCCTTGGCCAGTTGCTTGGGCCACAGATGCCGCTTGGCGATGGCGACCTTTTCTTCGGTGATGTAGCCCGACAGGCGAATGACTTCCATCCGGTCCAGCAGCGGGCCGGGGATCGAGTCCAGGGTGTTGGCGGTGCAGACGAACAGCACCTTGGACAGGTCCAGGCGCATGTCCAGGTAGTGATCGAGAAATTCGACGTTCTGTTCCGGGTCGAGGGTTTCCAGCAAGGCGGACGCCGGGTCGCCCTGATAGCTCTGGCCCATCTTGTCGATTTCGTCGAGCATGATCACCGGGTTCATCACTTCGACATCCTTGAGCGCCTGCACCAGCTTGCCCGGCTGGGCGCCAATGTAGGTGCGCCGATGCCCCTTGATCTCGGCTTCGTCGCGCATGCCGCCGACGCTGAAGCGGTAGAACGGTCGCCCCAGGGATTCGGCAATGGACTTGCCAACGCTGGTCTTGCCCACGCCCGGCGGGCCTACCAGCAGGACGATGGAGCCACTGATCTCGCCCTTGTAGGCGCCGACCGCGAGGAACTCCAGGATGCGGTCCTTGATGTCGTCCAGCCCGGCGTGGTGCTGGTCGAGTACCTTGCGCGCATGTTTCAGGTCGAGTTTGTCCTGGCCGTACACGCCCCATGGCACCGATGTCGCCCAGTCCAGGTAATTGCGGGTGACGGCGTATTCCGGCGAACCGGTCTCCAGGATCGAGAGCTTGTTCATTTCCTCTTCGATGCGCTTCTGCGCCTGGATCGACAGCGTCTTGCCTTCCAGGCGCTGCTCGAACTGTTCGAGGTCGGCGCTGCGGTCGTCCTTGGTCAGGCCCAGCTCCTGCTGGATGACCTTGAGCTGTTCCTTGAGGAAGAACTGGCGCTGATGTTCGCCGATCTTGTTGTTGACCTCGGCGGAAATCTCTTTCTGCAGCCGGGCCACCTCGACTTCCTTACGCAGCATCGGCAGGACTTTTTCCATGCGCTTGAGCATGGGCACGCAGTCGAGCACTTCCTGCAACTCACTGCCGGTGGCGGAGGTGAGGGCGGCGGCAAAGTCGGTCAGCGGCGACGGGTCGTTGGGGCTGAAGCGGTTGAGGTAGTTTTTCAGTTCTTCGCTGTACAGCGGGTTGAGCGGCAGCAATTCCTTGATGGCATTGATCAGCGCCATGCCGTAGGCCTTGACCTCGTCGGTCGGTTCGCTGGGCTGGTGCGGGTATTCGACTTCCACCAGATAGGGCGGGCGATGATGCTTGAGCCAGGTGCGGATGCGCACGCGGGTCAGGCCCTGGGCGACGAACTGCAATTTGCCGCCTTCGCGACTGGCGTGGTGGACCTTGACCAGGGTGCCGTACAGCGGCAGCGCCGAGGTATCGAAATGGCGCGGGTCTTCCTGGGGCGTGTCCATGAAGAACAGCGCCAGCGAGTGGTGCTCGGACTTGGCGACCAGTTCCAGGGTTTCGGCCCACGGTTCTTCATTGACGATGACCGGCAACACCTGGGCCGGGAAGAACGGACGATTGTGGATGGGGATGATGTAGACCTTGTCCGGCAGGTTCTGGCCGGGCAGGGCCAGGCCAGTGCCGGAGGCGGAATGTTCGATGTGTTCGGCGTCTGCGTAATCGTTCGCGGCTTCAGTAGAGTGCTGGTCGCTCATGGGGCACCTGCGCAATGGAGTATGGGTCTTAGATGGGGCAGGTGGGGGGTGGTTTCAATGGCCGGTGATTGTTAGCAGCTATTTCGTGGAAGCTGTTCAACGTTGTGACAGGTTGCTGTGGCGGGGGACTGCCCTCGCCACAGTGCGGGTGTGAGGGGTTCAGGCGACCCGGTTCAGGTCGTTGTGGCGGGTTTCCTTCAGGCACAGCACCGCGATCACGCTGAGCACGGCAGCGGCCGATACGTAGCCGCCGACGTAGCTCAGGCCACCCATGGCTACCAGTTTCTGAGCGAAGAACGGCGCGGCCGAGGCCCCGACGATCCCGCCCAGGTTGTAGGCCGCCGAGGCGCCGGTGTAGCGCACGTGGGTGGGGAACAGCTCTGGCAGCAAGGCGCCCATGGGGGCGAAGGTCACGCCCATCAGGAACAGTTCGATGCACAGGAACAACGCCACGCCGGCGGTCGAGCCTTGGGTCAGCAGGGGTTCCATGAGAAAGCCCGAGGCAATGGCCAGCAGGCCGCCGCCGATCAGCACCGGCTTGCGCCCGAAGCGATCGCTGGCCCAGGCCGAGAGGGGCGTGGCAGCGGCCATGAACAGCACGGCAAAGCACAGCAGGCCGAGGAAGGTCTCGCGGCTGTAGCCGAGGGTGGACACCCCGTAGCTCAGGGAAAATACAGTCGAGATGTAGAACAGCGCGTAACACACCACCATTGCCGCGGCGCCCAGCAAGGTAGGCGCCCAGTACTGACTGAACAGCTCGACCAGCGGCACCTTTACCCGTTCCTGGCGGGCCACGGCGTTGGCGAACACCGGGGTTTCGTGCAGCTTCAGGCGCACGTAGAGGCCGACGATCACCAGCACCGCGCTGAGCAGGAACGGAATGCGCCAGCCCCAGGCGCGAAATTGCTCGTCGTCCAGGGTCATGGCCAGGCTCAGGAACAGCCCGTTGGCCGCCAGGAAGCCGATGGACGGCCCCAATTGCGGGAACATGCCGAACCAGGCGCGCTTGCCTTTTGGCGCATTCTCGGTGGCGAGCAGCGCCGCGCCGCCCCATTCACCGCCCAGACCCAGGCCTTGGCCAAAACGCAGCAGGCACAAGAGGATCGGGGCCCAGGCGCCGATGCTGGCATAGCCGGGCAACACACCGATCAGGGTGGTGCACACGCCCATCAGCAGCAACGATGCCACTAGCGTGGACTTGCGCCCGATCCGGTCGCCGAAGTGGCCAAACAGCGCCGAGCCCAGCGGGCGGGCGAGAAAGGCGATGCCGAAGGTCAGGAACGACGACAGCATCTGCGCCGTGCCGGAGGTTTGCGGGAAGAACACCGGCCCGATCACCAGGGCGGCGGCGGTGGCGTAGACGTAGAAGTCGTAGAACTCGATGGCGGTGCCGATGAAACTCGCGGTGGCCACGCGTGTGGCGGAGTTCGTCGGCTGGGCAAGCACGGCGTCGTTGCAGGTCGTGGTGGTCATGCAGTTATCCCTGACAGTCATGTGCTCCGTGGGAGCGAATTATTATGGTCGAACACCCAGGGATGTGGGCGGGTATCCCGTCGCTGTTTCGGGTAGGAACAGTCCTGGGGCTGATGCGGATTTTGCCGATGATCTGGCCGGAACCTGCCGGGTGCTGGGTAGGCACGGGGTTCGGGCGAGGGCTGGATAAGCGGGTTGAGTATAGGAAGGAGGCTAACGAATCAACAATACCTATTGACGCCGAAACGAGCTTTTGTGGCGAGGGGATTTATCCCCGTTGGACTGCGAAGCGGTCCCCAAAAGACGTTGCGCCGAATCTTAAGCAACTGACTAACAGTTTGGGGTCGCTGCGCGACCCAACGGGGATAAATCCCCTCGCCACAACTGTATTTCACTTAGAGGTTATTGGGGGGTTAGAGCGCCGCAGGCACCGAACTGTTATGCCACGCCAGCACCTGGCTGACGCGGTTGTCCACGGTTTCGATGATTTCCAGCCGGTAGCGGCCGATCTTCAGGCACACCGGGCTTTCGGGAATGGTTTCCAGCGCTTCGGTCACCAGCCCGTTGAGGGTCTTGGGGCCGTCGCAAGGCAGGTGCCAGCCGAGGGTGCGGTTCAGCTCGCGGATCGACGCCGCGCCGTCGATCATCAGGCGGCCGTCGGGCTGGGGATGCACATGGGGGTTGTCGAGGCTGTGTTCGCTTTCGAATTCGCCGACGATTTCTTCGAGGATGTCTTCCAGGGTGACGATACCCAGCACTTCGCCGTATTCGTCCACCACCATGCCCAGGCGCCGTTGCTGCTTGTGGAAATTCAGCAGTTGCAATTGCAATGGCGTGCTTTCCGGTACGAAGTAGGGTTCGTGGGAGGCGGCCAGCAGGGCTTCCTGGGTCAGGCTGGCATCCGCCAGCAGATGACGGATCTGGCGGGTGTTGAGGACCGCCTCGACCTGGTTGATGTCGCTGTGGAACACCGGCAGGCGGGTGCGTCGGTTCAGGCGCAGTTGCTCGATGATCTCGCCGATCGGGTCGTCGAGGTTGATACCATCGACCTCGCTGCGTGGCACTAGGATGTCGTTGACGGTGATGTTGTCCAGGGCATGGATGCCGGAAATCGGGTGCAGCCGGCCGCCGCTGTGCTCGGGTTCGTGCTCGTTGCGCGGGGGCGTGGGCATTTCGTCGTCGCTCTGCACCACCACGCTGGCCTTGCGGGCAAACGGGCGCAGGAGCAACTGGCTGATGGCGTTGAGCAACCAGGCTAACGGGTAAACGATCTTCAATGGCACGCCCAGCAAGGCGTTGCCGACCCCCAGCACCGAATCGGGGTGGCGGCTGGCCAGTGAGCGCGGCAGGTAGTCGGCGAACACCAGCAGGGCTACGCTGGTGCCGAGCCAGGCGGCCCAGGGGCCGTTCTCCAGCCAGGCGAAAATCGCCAGCAAGGTGCCGATGACCACGGCCAGGGTGCGACAAAAGGTGTTGCACAGAACCAGGCTGATCAGCGCGAAGTTCAGCGTCGCGAGCGGTTTGTCAGTGGCCCGGGAGGCTTTGCGCTGGGCCAGCAGGTGTTGCTGGGCGGCTTCGATGGCGGTGAACAGGGCCGACCAGAGGATCAGCACGACCCACACGGCGAGCAGTGGCGCCACGGGCAACGTATCCATCAGTGCCGTCCGTCACACATGCAGGATGTATTCGCGGACCAGCTTGCTGCCGAAGTACGCGAGCATCAGCAGGCAGAAACCGGCGAGGGTCCAGCGAATGGCCTTGTGGCCGCGCCAGCCCAGGCGGTTGCGGCCCCACAGCAATACGCTGAACACCACCCACGCCAGGCAGGCCAGCAGGGTCTTGTGCACCAGGTGCTGGGCGAACAGGTTCTCGACGAACAGCCAACCGGAGATCAGCGACAGCGACAACAGCGTCCAGCCGGCCCAGAGGAAGCCGAACAGCAGGCTTTCCATGGTTTGCAGCGGCGGGAAGTTGCGGATCAGCCCGGACGGGTGCTTGTTCTTGAGCTGGTGGTCCTGCACCAGCAGCAGCAAGGCCTGGAAGACCGCGATGGTGAACAGGCCGTAGGCCAGGATCGACAGCAGGATGTGGGCCAGGATGCCGGGCTCCTCGTCGATGACCTGCACCGTGCCCGACGGCGCGAACTGCGCCAGCAGCACCGTCGTCAGTCCCAGCGGGAACAGCAGCACCAGCAGGTTTTCCACCGGGATGCGCGAGCAGGCCAGCAGCGTCAGGGCGATCACGGCCACGGCGATCAGGCTGGCGGCGTTGAAAAAGTCCAGGCCCAGGCCAATTGGCGTCATCAGGTGGGTATAAAGGCTGGCCGCGTGGCCGAGCACCGCCAGCACGCCAAGCGTGACCAGCAGGCGTTTGTTCGCCTTGGCGCCGGAGGCCAGGCGAGTGCCTTGATAGAGGGTCGCAGCGGCGTAGAGGCAGGCGGCGGCGAGTGTGGCAAGCAAGCTGGGTGGCAAGGGGAGCATAAATCCTGTTAAGCAGGCCCGAAAGTCGCTGAGTTTGGCATAGAACCCCCGCCACACGAAAGACCGGCAGGTGTACGTTGCACGCTTCTTCGCTATAATCCGCGACCTGCCCACGCCGCAGGCTCGCCGAGCACATTTTTCACGGTCTGGGCCGCCATTATCCCGGTCTCATCTGGGCCTGAAAGGATCGCGCATGTTTGAAAACCTAACCGACCGTCTCTCGCAGACGCTGCGCCATGTCACCGGCAAGGCGAAACTGACCGAGGACAACATCAAAGACACCCTGCGCGAAGTGCGCATGGCGTTGCTCGAAGCCGACGTCGCCCTGCCGGTGGTCAAGGACTTCGTCAACTCGGTCAAGGAACGCGCCGTCGGCACCGAAGTGTCGCGCAGCCTGACGCCGGGCCAGGCGTTCGTGAAGATCGTCCAGGCCGAACTCGAAAGCCTGATGGGCGCCGCCAACGAAGACCTGAACCTGAGCGCCGTCCCGCCTGCCGTGGTGTTGATGGCCGGCCTGCAGGGCGCGGGCAAGACCACCACCGCCGGCAAACTGGCGCGCCTGCTCAAGGAGCGCAAGAAGAAGTCGGTGATGGTGGTGTCCGCGGACATCTACCGCCCGGCGGCGATCAAGCAGCTGGAAACCCTGGCCAACGACATCGGCGTGACCTTCTTCCCGTCCGACCTGAGCCAGAAACCGGTGGACATCGCCCAGGCCGCTATAAAGGAAGCCAAGCTCAAGTTCATCGACGTGGTCATCGTCGACACCGCCGGTCGCCTGCACATCGATGACGAGATGATGGGCGAGATCAAGGCCTTGCATGCCGCGATCAACCCGGTGGAAACCCTGTTCGTGGTCGATGCCATGACCGGCCAGGACGCGGCCAACACCGCCAAGGCGTTCGGCGATGCGTTGCCGCTGACCGGCGTGATCCTGACCAAGGTCGACGGCGATGCCCGTGGCGGTGCCGCGCTGTCGGTCCGCGCCATCACCGGCAAACCGATCAAGTTCATCGGCATGGGCGAGAAGAGCGAAGCGCTCGAACCGTTCCACCCCGAGCGTATCGCTTCGCGCATCCTGGGCATGGGCGACGTGCTCAGCCTGATCGAGCAGGCCGAGCAGACCCTCGACAAGGAAAAGGCCGACAAGCTGGCCAAGAAGCTGAAGAAGGGCAAGGGCTTCGACCTCGAAGACTTCCGCGACCAGTTGCAACAAATGAAGAACATGGGCGGCCTGGGCGGCCTCATGGACAAACTGCCGAACATCGGTGGCGTGAACCTGGCGCAGATGGGCAATGCCCAGGGCGCGGCTGAAAAGCAGTTCAAGCAGATGGAAGCCATCATCAACTCCATGACCCCGGCCGAGCGCCGCGACCCCGAGCTGATCAGCGGTTCGCGCAAGCGCCGTATCGCCATGGGTTCGGGCACCCAGGTGCAGGACATCGGTCGCTTGATCAAGCAGCACAAGCAGATGCAGAAGATGATGAAGAAATTCTCCGCCAAGGGCGGGATGGCCAAGATGATGCGCGGCATGGGCGGTATGTTGCCCGGCGGCGGCATGCCCAAGCTCTAAGGATCCACGCGCCGGCGGTGATGCCGGCGCTGCCCACGGGGACGTGGGATCTCCAGCCAACCCGCCGCCGGCGGGCGCTGACCGCGGCAGATCTGAATGGCAGGCCGGCACTCGCCGGAAAAAGTCATTTGCAAAAGTCTGGATATTCCTTAGAATATGCGGCCTTTCGGGCACCCATGCCCGCTGTGCATTTAGATTTGCAGCACCGACTACAGGAACGATGTTCACATGCTAACAATCCGTCTTGCCCTTGGCGGCTCCAAAAAGCGCCCGTTTTACCACCTGACCGTAACCGACAGCCGCAACCCGCGTGACGGTTCCCACAAAGAGCAGGTTGGTTTCTTCAACCCTATCGCCCGTGGTCAGGAAGTTCGTCTGTCCGTGAACCAAGAGCGCGTAGCCTACTGGCTGAGCGTTGGTGCACAACCTTCTGAGCGTGTTGCTCAGTTGTTGAAGGAATCGGCTAAGGCTGCGGCCTGAGCAATATGAACGCGACGCCAAAAGCGGCTGATGACCTGATCGTTGTCGGCAAGATTTATTCTGTTCATGGCGTTCGCGGCGAAGTGAAGGTGTATTCCTTTACTGATCCGATCAAGAACCTGTTGGACTACAAAGCCTGGACGCTCAAGCGCGAAGGCAGCGTGAAACAGGTGGAGCTGGTCAGCGGACGTGGGAACGACAAGTTCCTGGTCGCGAAGCTCAAGGGTCTCGATGATCGTGAAGAAGCGCGTCTTCTGGCCGGTTATGAGATCTGCGTGCCACGCAACCTGTTCCCTGAACTGACCGACGGCGAGTACTACTGGTACCAGCTGGTAGGTCTGAAGGTTATCGATTCACTCGGGCAACTGCTCGGAAAGATCGATCACCTGCTCGAGACCGGTTCGAACGATGTACTGGTGGTCAAGCCTTGCGTCGGCAGCCTGGATGATCGTGAACGCCTGTTGCCCTATACCGAGCAATGCGTGTTGGCCGTCGACCTTGCGGCAGGCGAGATGAAGGTGGAATGGGATGCGGATTTCTGAACGTGGCTAACTTGCGCGTTGAAGTCATCACATTGTTTCCCGAGATGTTTTCCGCCATCAGCGAGTACGGCATAACCAGCCGCGCGGTGAAACAGGAGCTGTTGCAGCTCACTTGTTGGAATCCGCGGGACTACACCACGGATCGGCATCACACTGTGGACGATCGCCCGTTTGGCGGGGGTCCGGGCATGGTGATGAAGATCAAGCCCCTGGAAGATGCACTGGTTCAGGCCAGGGCGGCAGCCGGGGAAGGTGCGAAGGTGATCTACCTGTCGCCCCAAGGCCGCCAGCTGACTCAGTCGGCGGTACGCGAGCTGGCGAATTCGGATGCATTGATCCTGATTGCCGGCCGTTATGAAGGCATTGACGAGCGTTTCATTGAAGCTCATGTCGATGAAGAGTGGTCGATTGGCGACTATGTACTGTCTGGCGGCGAGCTGCCGGCGATGGTCCTGATCGATGCGGTTACACGACTGCTGCCTGGAGCTTTAGGGCATGTGGATTCCGCTGAGGAAGATTCCTTTACGGATGGTCTGCTGGATTGCCCGCACTACACCCGACCGGAGGTGTATGCGGATCAGCGTGTTCCCGACGTGTTGCTAAGTGGCAACCACGCGCACATCCGGCGTTGGCGTTTACAGCAGTCCCTTGGTCGGACCTATGAACGACGCGCCGATCTTCTGGAAAGCCGCTCGCTTTCTGGAGAAGAGAAGAAGCTGCTCGAGGAATACATCCGCGAGCGGGACGATAGTTAACAACGTATCGATGGTAAGTCCGAGACTTGCCTTAGGAGCACAGCATGACTAACAAAATCATCCTTGCACTCGAAGCAGAGCAGATGACCAAAGAGATCCCTACCTTTGCCCCGGGCGACACCATTGTCGTTCAGGTGAAAGTGAAGGAAGGTGATCGTTCCCGTCTGCAAGCGTTCGAAGGCGTCGTTATCGCCAAGCGTAACCGTGGCGTGAACAGTGCTTTCACCGTTCGTAAAATCTCCAACGGTGTTGGCGTAGAGCGTACTTTCCAGACCTACAGCCCGCAAATCGACAGCATGGCTGTCAAGCGTCGCGGTGACGTACGTAAAGCCAAGCTGTACTACCTGCGCGACCTGTCGGGTAAAGCAGCTCGCATCAAGGAAAAACTGGCTTAAGTCCAGCTTCCGATGCAAAAAAAGCAGCCTACGGGCTGCTTTTTTGTTGCCTGCGATTAGGTCTTTGAGCACCCTGCGTAAGCCTGCATTTTTCACGAGTCTTTATGCCAGCCATCGATCATCCCTTGATAGACCAGTTCCTCGACGCCTTGTGGTTGGAGAAGGGACTGTCCGACAACACCCGCCAGGCCTACCGCAGCGACCTGGCCCTGTTCAACGGCTGGCTGCAGGAACAGAACCTGGAATTGATCAATGCCGGTCGGGAACTGATCCTCGATCACCTGGCGTGGCGCCTGGAGCAGGCCTATAAGCCACGCTCAACCGCACGATTTCTCTCCGGTTTGCGTGGGTTTTATCGCTATCTGTTGAGGGAAAAGCTGATCGCGGTGGACCCGACCCTGCGGGTGGAGATGCCGCAACTGGGGCGCCCGCTGCCTAAGTCCCTGTCGGAAGCCGACGTGGAAGCGTTGCTGGCGGCGCCTGACCTCAGTGAAGCCATCGGCCAGCGCGACCGGGCCATGCTGGAGGTCTTGTATGCCTGCGGCCTGCGCGTCACCGAGCTGATCAGCCTGACCCTGGAACAGGTGAACCTGCGCCAGGGCGTGTTGCGGGTGATGGGCAAGGGCAGCAAGGAACGCCTGGTGCCGATGGGCGAAGAAGCGATTGTCTGGGTCGAGCGCTACCTGCGCGAGGCCCGCCACGAACTGTTGGGCGGGCGTCCCAGTGACGTGCTGTTCCCCAGTCGTAATGGCGACCAGATGACCCGCCAGACCTTCTGGCACCGTATCAAGCATCAGGCCAAGGTCGCCGGCATCGGCAAATCCCTCTCGCCCCACACCTTGCGCCACGCCTTCGCCACGCACCTGCTCAACCACGGCGCTGACCTGCGGGTGGTGCAGATGTTGTTGGGCCACAGCGACCTGTCCACCACCCAGATCTACACTCACGTCGCTCGGGCACGGCTGCAAGACTTGCATGCCAAGCACCATCCGCGGGGTTGAAATCTGCCGCGATGTTGTCAGTGCTGCCGCCATCGCGAGCAAGCTCGCTCCCACAGGGATTGGTGGTGGATGCGTAATTGCGGACCGGCACCGACCAAAGTGTGGGAGCGAGCTTGCTCGCGATGGCGGTGTGTCAGCCTGCATCAATCCTCTAAGCGTCTTGCATCACCGGCATTCGGCCACGCGGGCCTTATGTGGTAGGCTTTGCCGGTTTGCACAGTGGGCGGCTGGAACCCGAATCCAAGGTCGGCGTTTCCCCGTCCCATTTGTTCGCCTCAGGAGTCCTCATGCGCTTGATCCAGATGTTCACCGCCGCCGCCATCGCGCTGGCCAGTACCTTTGCCATCGCCGATGACGCGGCCGACAAGGCTATCCGCAAGAGCCTGGAAAACCTTCAGCTCGAAGTGCCGATCGAAGCCATTTCGGCCAGCCCGATGTCCGGTCTGTATGAAGTCAAGCTCAAGGGCAGCCGCGTGCTCTATGCCAGCGCCGACGGGCAGTACATCGTCCAGGGCAACCTGTTCGAGCTCAAGGACGGCAAGCCGGTCAATCTCACCGAGATCACCGAACGCCAGGGCATCTCCAAGCTGATCAACGGCATTCCGGTTGCGGAAACCGTGGTCTACCCGGCCGTTGGCGAAACCAAGTCCCATATCACCGTGTTCACCGACACCACCTGCCCGTATTGCCATAAGTTGCACGCCGAAGTGCCGGAGCTGAACAAGCGCGGCATCGAAGTGCGCTACGTGGCGTTCCCGCGCCAGGGCTTGGGTTCGCCGGGTGACGAGCAGTTGCAGGCGGTCTGGTGCTCCAAGGACAAGAAGGCGGCCATGGACAAGATGGTCGATGGCAAGGAAATCAAGGCCGCCAAGTGCGAGAACCCGGTTTCCAAACAGTTCGCCCTCGGCCAGTCCATCGGCGTGAACGGCACACCGGCCATCGTTTTGGCCGACGGCCAGGTGATTCCGGGCTACCAGCCGGCGCCACAAGTCGCCAAACTGGCCCTTGGTGCCAAATGATCATGAATGATCCGTTTTTGAAGGTCACGGCTCGGCGAAAACCTTCGTCGGGCCGTTAAACACAAAGCCGCGTTGCTGCGCGGCTGTATTCACGGCCGACCCTTGCGTCGGCCGTTTCATGGGGAGTCAAGAGTGAATCCGGTCAAAGTAGGCATCTGTGGGTTAGGTACCGTCGGTGGCGGCACCTTCAACGTACTTCAGCGCAACGCCGAGGAAATTGCTCGTCGTGCCGGGCGTGGAATCGAAGTGGCACAAATTGCCATGCGCACGCCAAAGCCTCAGTTCCAGACGACCGGTATTGCGATTACCAACGATGTCTTCGAAGTGGCCACGAACCCTGAGATCGACATCGTCGTAGAGCTGGTGGGCGGCTATACCGTTGCCCGCGAGTTGGTACTCAAGGCCATCGAGAATGGCAAGCATGTGGTCACCGCGAACAAGGCGCTCATCGCCGTTCACGGTAATGAAATTTTCGCCAAGGCCCGCGAGAAGGGTGTGATCGTGGCGTTCGAAGCCGCCGTGGCCGGTGGCATCCCGGTAATCAAGGCGATCCGTGAAGGCCTGTCGGCCAACCGTATCAACTGGGTGGCGGGGATCATCAACGGTACCGGCAACTTCATCCTCACCGAGATGCGCGAGAAGGGTCGCACCTTCGAAGACGTCCTGGCCGAGGCCCAGGCCCTGGGTTACGCCGAGGCCGATCCGACCTTCGACGTGGAAGGCATCGACGCCGCGCACAAGCTGACGATCCTGGCGTCCATCGCGTTCGGTATCCCGTTGCAGTTCGACAAGGCCTACACCGAAGGCATCACCAAGCTGACCACCGCTGACGTGAACTACGCCGAAGCGCTGGGCTACCGCATCAAGCACCTGGGCGTGGCACGCAGCACCGCCAGCGGCATCGAGCTGCGCGTGCACCCGACGCTGATCCCGGCCGATCGCCTGATCGCCAACGTCAACGGCGTGATGAACGCGGTGATGGTCAACGGCGACGCGTCCGGTTCGACGCTGTTCTACGGCGCCGGTGCCGGCATGGAGCCGACGGCTTCCTCGGTGGTCGCCGACCTGGTGGACGTGGTCCGCGCCATGACCTCCGACCCGGAAAACCGTGTACCGCACCTGGCCTTCCAGCCGGATTCGTTGTCGGCCCACCCGATTCTTCCGATCGAGGCGTGCGAAAGCTCCTACTACCTACGGATCCAGGCCAAGGACCACCCGGGCGTACTGGCCCAGGTGGCGAGTATCCTGTCCGAGCGGGGGATCAACATCGAGTCGATCATGCAGAAGGAAGTCGAGGAACACGACGGCCTGGTGCCGATGATCCTGCTGACCCACCGTGTGGTCGAGCAGCGCATCAACGACGCGATTGCCGCGCTCGAAGCGCTCCAGGGCGTGGTAGGCCCTGTTGTCCGGATCCGCGTTGAGCATCTGAATTAATCAAAGCTGCAAGCCGCAAGCTGCAAGCTCCAAGTAAAAGCCGATCCGCTGTCAACTTGTAGCTTGCAGCTCGAAGCTCGAAGCTCAAACCAAAGGTTTGCCCCCATGCGCTATATCAGCACCCGCGGCCAGGCACCGGCCCTGAATTTCGAAGATGTCCTGCTGGCCGGCCTGGCCACGGACGGCGGCCTCTATGTGCCGGAAAACCTGCCCCGTTTCACCCAGGAAGAAATCGCCTCCTGGGCCGGCCTGCCGTACCACGAGCTGGCGTTCCGGGTCATGCGCCCGTTCGTCACCGGCAGCATCCCGGACGCCGATTTCAAAAAGATTCTCGAAGAGACCTACGGGGTCTTTTCCCACAACGCTATCGCACCGCTGCGTCAGCTCAACGGTAACGAGTGGGTGATGGAGCTGTTCCACGGCCCGACCCTGGCGTTCAAGGACTTCGCCCTGCAATTGCTCGGCCGCCTGCTGGACTACGTGTTGCAAAAACGTGGCGAGCGCGTGGTGATCGTGGGCGCCACCTCCGGCGACACCGGCTCGGCCGCCATCGAAGGCTGCAAGCATTGCGAGAACGTCGACATCTTCATCCTGCACCCGCACAACCGTGTCTCGGAAGTGCAGCGTCGGCAGATGACGACCATCTTCGGCGATAACATCCACAACATCGCCATCGAAGGCAACTTCGACGACTGCCAGGAAATGGTCAAGGCCAGTTTCGCCGATCAGGGTTTCCTCAAGGGCACCCGGCTGGTGGCGGTGAATTCGATCAACTGGGCACGGATCATGGCCCAGATCGTTTATTACTTCCACGCAGCCCTGCAACTGGGCGGCCCGGCCCGTTCCGTGGCGTTCTCGGTACCCACCGGCAACTTTGGCGATATCTTCGCCGGCTACCTGGCGCGCAACATGGGCCTGCCGATCAACCAGTTGATCGTCGCCACCAACCGCAACGACATCCTGCACCGCTTCATGAGCGGCAACCAGTACGTCAAGGAAACCCTGCACGCCACGTTGTCGCCGTCGATGGACATCATGGTCTCGTCGAACTTCGAACGCTTGCTGTTCGACCTGCACGGTCGCAATGGCGCGGCCATCGCCGGCCTGATGGACAGCTTCAAGCAGGGCGGCGGCTTCAGCGTCGAGCCCGAGCGCTGGACCGAAGCCCGCAAGCTCTTCGATTCCCTGGCCGTGGATGACGCGCAAACCTGCGAAACCATCGCCGAGGTCTTCAGCCAATGCGGCGAGTTGCTCGACCCGCACACCGCCATCGGCGTCAAGGCCGCCCGTGAGTGCCGTCGCAGCCTGGACATCCCGATGGTGGTCCTGGGGACGGCCCATCCGGTCAAGTTCCCGGAAGCCGTGGAGCAAGCGGGTGTAGGAAAAGCGCTGGAACTGCCTGCACATCTTTCTGATTTGTTTGAGAGAGATGAGCGTTGCACCGTGTTGCCCAACGACCTGGCTGCCGTGCAGGCCTTTGTCAGTCAGCATGGCAACCGCGGAAAGCCACTCTGACCGGCTGAACCTGTCACATTTTGAAGCCCGTCTCCTGACGGGCTTTCTTGTTTCTGCATGCCAAACTGATCGGGTTTTCGGCCCTGGGAGGGACGAGCGAGTCATCTCGAAGGAAAGTGCAGATGTTGTTTTTTATCAAATCCGAACCCTTGCGCAGTTGGGTGGCAGGCCTGGCGTTGATGTACTGGGCGCCGTGGGGCGGGGCGACGCCGTTGGCCACCGTCCAGGCGCCACCGCTCAACCCTGGCGAACGGCTGGTACTGGATGCCCGGGAATTGAAGTGGATCAGGGAAAACCCGCGGGTCGTGGTGGCCTCGATGCAGTTTCCGCTGTACCTGTTCAAGAATGAGCTGGGGCAGTGGGACGGCTTGAACCACGACATTCTCCAGCGCATTGCGCTGATGACCGGCCTTGAGTTCGTGCACCGGGAGTCGTTTTCCCCTGGCCAGTTATTGACCATGCTGGAGAATGGCGAGGCGGACATGACCGCTAATCTGGCGATGAATGACGAACGCCGGGACTTCCTCCATTTCAGCCATGCATTTGGCGGCTTCGGCTGGGTATTGGTCGGCCGGGCCGGGGAGACGGTGCTCCATTCGCTGGAGCAGCTCAAGGGCAAGGTCCTGGCGTTGCCCGCCCGGCATGCCCTGGAGGCGGAGATCCGGCGCGACTACCCGACCATCGAGTTGCGCACGGTCAAGACGTATGGGGAGGCGCGGGCGTTGGTGGAAAGCCGGGAGGCCTTCGCCACCATCGAGAACGAAACCAGCGTGCACCTCTACCCGGCGGGGCAGTTGCAGGTCGGCGCCAGCCTTGAGGGGCGCTGGGAACCGGACTACCTGGCGGTGCGCCAGGACCTCACCCCCTTGCTGGGGATCCTGAACAAGGCGCTGGAAGGGTTTCCGGCCGAGGACATGCGCGCACTGCGTGCCAAGTGGCTGACGGGCACGCTCCCCAGCCCTGCGCCTTCGCTGTGGCAGCGCGTGTCGACGTGGGGGTACTGGTGCGTGATCACGGTCGCGCTGTTCGGCCTGTTGTCCGTGCTGTGGAACCGTCGCCTGCAGATCCAGATCGATCAGCGCCTCCAGGCCGAGGCCGTGCTCAAGGACCAGTTGATGTTGCAGCGGGCCTTGATGGACGCGATTCCCGATCCGATCTTCATCCGCGACCTGGAAGGGCGCCTGATCATGTGCAACAAAAGTTACGAAGACCTGTTGGCGACGCGTTTCGAAAAGCTGCGGGGCACGCGATTGACGGATTCCAGCGTTTTCCCCCCGGCCACCGCCGAACAGCTGCATGGCGAAATGATGGAGCAGTTGCGCACCGGACAATCCCGATTTGCCGACCGGCAACTGCTGTTCAATGGCGGTTTGCGCAATATCTACCATTGGTCGGTGCCGTTCTACGGGGCCGATGGGCAGTTGCGCGGGCTGCTGGGCGGCTGGAAGGACGCAGGGCGCCGGTGGTGTCGTTCCGATGGCTTGCTGGCCTGATCCCGCAGCGTTCGCGATGCGCCGGCCTGTTGTTTGCCTGTCACATTGCACGCGCATGCTCGGTTGAACGAGGCCCAGGTGTGCCGCCTCGCTGCGCTGGCGAACTTTCTGTTGCGGCCCACGGTCATTTACTGGGTACACGCAGTTGTTTTCGGACTATTGAAGGGTGAGCGAATGGAAAGTATCAGCCTATTGCTGGGTGAGGCTTTGAGCCCGTATCAGGTCTCGCTGACTCCCTCTGGCGCCAAGGGCGAATGCCTGGTGACGCTGAAGAATGCCTCCGGGGCCATTATGGTCGAACGAGTGTTCAACCAAGCCCAATTGACCGACAAGCGTCAGCTGACGGACGTGGTCGACGGCCTGCACCGCGATGTACTGATTGCCGAGGGGCGCCTGGAGCCCTGTGTGATAGCGGCGCTGCGTAACCTGGCGGGCGACAAGGTCATGGTTGCCCCGAATTGACCCGAGTTCGTGGGAACCTTCCTACGCTTTGGTGAGTCAGACCTTTTACCAACAAGAGCGAGCATTGTGCTCCGGTGCTCGTCGCTTGTTGTACTAACCATGAATGGTTACGTTTAACCCCGAGTTGTCTCCCCACTGCTCGGGGTTTCTTTTTGCCTGGCGTTTGTGTTTTAGCGCGCAACCTTTGTGGGAGCAAGCTTGCTCCCACAACTTGATCTTCAGTGACGGCCCGCTGTGGTGTGTCAAATAGCGCCGTCGGTGCGCAGCTTGGCGATCTGCTGTGCATCGTAGCCAAGCTCGCCGAGCACTTGTGCGTTGTGTTCCCCCAACGTCGGCCCGACCCAGTCGCAAGTGCCCGGCGTGTCCGACAGTTTCGGGACGATACCGGGCATCTTGAACCCCTTGCCGTCTGGCAACTTGGCCTGCAGGAACATTTCCCGGGCGAGGAATTGCGGGTCGTTGAACATGTCCTCGGCGCTGAATATCCGGCTGGCCGGCACGCCGGCCTGGTTCAACTGTTCGATGACGACATCGAGGGGCAGTGAATTGACCCAGCGGTCGATGACGCCATACAACTCGTCACGGCGGGCGTCACGGCCATCGTTGCTGGCCAGTTGCGGGTCATTGGCCAGGTCGTCGCGACCGATGAGCTGCATGAAGCGCTTGAAGATCGCGTCACCGTTGGCGCCGATCTGCACGTGCTTGCCGTCGGCGCTGGTGTGGATCGACGACGGTGTGATGCCGGGCATGATATTGCCGGTGCGCTCACGGATGAAACCGAACACGTCGAACTCCGGCACCATGCTTTCCATCATGGCGAAGATCGCCTCGTACAACGCCACGTCCACCACCTGGCCGGTGCCGCCGTTGACTTCGCGGTGGCGCAGGGCCATGAGCGCGCCGATCACGCCCCAGAGTGCGGCGATGGAGTCGCCGATGGAAATCCCGGTGCGCACGGGCGGACGGTCTTCGAAGCCGGTGATGTAGCGCAGGCCTCCCATGGATTCACCCACCGCGCCAAACCCTGGCTGGTCTTTCATCGGCCCGGTCTGGCCGAAACCCGACAGCCGCACCATCACCAGCCTGGGGTTGAGCGCGTGCAGGACGTCCCAGCCCAGGCCGAGTTTTTCCAGCACGCCGGGCCGGAAGTTCTCGATCAGGATGTCGGCTTCGCCGATCAGTTTTTTCAGGATCTGCAGGCCTTCGGGGTGTTTCAGGTTCAGGGTCAGGGATTGCTTGTTGCGCGCCTGGACGAACCACCACAGGGACGTGCCTTCATACAGCTTGCGCCACTTGCGCAGCGGATCGCCGCCATCCGGCGATTCGACCTTGATCACCTCGGCGCCGAATTCACCGCAGATTCGCGAAGCGAAGGGCCCGGCGATCAGGGTGCCCAGTTCGATGACTTTGACGCCGGCAAGGGGTTTGGCAGTGAGCGACATGGCGGATCCTGTAGGACAAGGCAGAACGAATAGAGCGTTTTATCATAGGCCAGGGTCAGTCGCCGCAGGTTGATGGTCGGCAATTCGTGGATTGCCCGCGTCATCGGTTAGACTTGCCGCCTTTCCCCGTATCAAGAAGCCCTGTTCATGGCCCAGCCGTCCACGACCTACAAGTTTGAACTGAACCTCACCGACCTCGACCGTAATGTCTACGAGAACGTGAAGCAGACCATCGCCCGCCACCCTTCGGAGACCGAGGAACGCATGACCGTGCGTCTGCTGGCCTACGCGCTCTGGTACAACGAGCTGCTGTCTTTTGGACGTGGTCTGTCGGATGTCGATGAGCCAGCGTTGTGGGAAAAAAGCCTGGATGACCGTGTGCTGCACTGGATCGAAGTCGGTCAGCCCGATGCCGATCGCCTGACCTGGTGCTCGCGCCGCACCGAGCGCACCAGCCTGCTGGCCTACGGCAGCTTGCGCGTCTGGGAAGGCAAGGTGATTCCGGCGATCAAGAACCTGAAGAACGTCAACATCGCCGCGGTGCCCCAAGAAGTGCTCGAAACCCTGGCCCAGGACATGCCCCGGGTGATCAAGTGGGACGTGATGATAAGCGAGGGCACGGTGTTCGTGACCGATGACCGCGGTCAGCATGAAGTCCAGTTGCAATGGTTGCTGGGCGAGCGTGGTTGAGCCACCACGGCATCAAGCTCCCTCGCCACAAGTCATCAAAATTCCACAGCTTTATAGAGAAATGTCCGTCACTCCATGCGCATAGAACCCCGCCAGCTACCCGACACCCTGCCGTTTCTGGGGGACCTGCCGCCCTTGTTGACTCGCCTGTACGCCGCCCGTGGCGTGCAGTCCGAGGCCGAGCTGGACAAGAGCCTGGCGCGCCTGATTCCGTTCCAGCAGCTCAAGGGCATCGACGCGGCGGTTGACCTGTTGGTGGTGGCGCTGGAGCAGCGCCAGCGGATCCTGATCGTCGGCGACTTCGACGCCGATGGCGCGACCGCCAGCACCGTCGGCATGCTGGGGCTGCGCCTGCTTGGTGCGGCCCATGTCGACTACCTGGTGCCCAACCGCTTCGAGTATGGCTATGGCCTGACCCCGGAAATCGTCGAAGTCGCGCTGGCTCGCGAGCCGCAGTTGCTGATCACCGTCGACAACGGGATTTCCAGCGTGGAAGGCGTGGCGGCGGCGAAGGCCGCGGGGCTCAAGGTGCTGGTCACCGACCACCACTTGCCGGGCCTCGAACTGCCGGCGGCCGATGCCATCGTCAACCCGAACCAGCCTGGCTGTGAGTTTCCGAGCAAGGCGCTGGCCGGGGTCGGGGTGATCTTCTACGTGCTGATGGCGCTGCGGGCCCGCCTGCGCAGCCTGGGGTGGTACGCCAGCACGCCGCAACCGAACATTGGCGAGTTGCTCGACCTGGTGGCCCTGGGCAGCGTCGCCGACGTGGTGCCCCTGGACGCCAACAACCGCATCCTGGTGCACCAGGGGCTGGAGCGGATTCGTGCCGGGCGCGCCCGCCCAGGCATCAAGGCCATCCTGGAAGTGGCCAAGCGCGACCCTTCGCGCATCACCTCCACGGACCTCGGGTTTATCCTTGGGCCGCGCCTGAATGCGGCGGGGCGCCTGGATGACATGAGCCTGGGCATTGAATGCCTGCTCACCGACGACCCGGCCCTGGCGCGGGAAATGGCCGCGCAACTGGATGGCATGAACCAGGACCGCAAATCCATCGAGCAAGGCATGCAGCGCGAAGCCCTGGCCCAGCTCAAGGAGCTGCCTGTGGAGTCGATGCCGTTCGGCTTGTGCCTGTTCGACCCGCAGTGGCACCAAGGGGTGATCGGGATTCTCGCCTCGCGGATGAAAGAGCGCTATTTCCGACCGACCATCGCCTTTGCCGACGCCGGTGACGGCTTACTCAAGGGCTCGGGACGCTCGGTGCCGGGGTTCCACATTCGCGATGCGCTGAGCGTGGTGGCGGCGCAGCATCCGACCCTGATCAGCAAGTACGGCGGCCACGCCATGGCGGCGGGGCTGACGTTGCCGGAAGCGAATTTCCCGTTGTTTGCCGAGGCGTTCGACGCTGAAGTGCGCAGGCAACTGCGCGACGAAGACCTGACCGGGCGGCTGTTGTCGGACGGCACGTTGGCGGTCGAGGAGTTCCACCTGGAACTGGCCCGGGCGCTGCGTCATGCCGGGCCCTGGGGCCAGCATTTCCCCGAGCCGATGTTCCACGGCGTGTTTCAGTTGGTGGAACAGCGGGTGGTGGGCGAACGGCACTTGAAGGTGGTCCTCAAGAGCGAGTGCGGCTCGGTGAAGCTTGATGGCATCGCCTTTGGCATCGACCGCGAGATCTGGCCCAACCCTACCGTGCGCTGGGTGGAACTGGCCTATAAGCTCGACCTCAACGAGTTCCGCGGCCAGGAAACCGTGCAGTTGATGATTGCTCATATCGAGCCGCGGTAAACACACAGATTCCCAAGGCGATGATCTCCCTGTGGCGAGGGGATTTATCCCCGTTCGGCTGCACAGCAGCCGCAAATTGGCTGACGAGGTATGCCAGGTACACCTCGATGCCAGGTTTTGGGGCTGCTGCGCAGCCCAGCGGGGATAACTCCCCTCGCCACAGTAGCTTGTTTTAGATTCTGAACCCTGCCTTATCCCACGTTGTCGACTAGGCTCTAAGCACTGCTTGATAGCCCTTGTGACGTCTTGTCGATTTTCGTTGCCCGCGGGGGCGGGTGTTGCGCTTTTGTCACTCGTCGACTGTTCAAACAGAACCCTGGAGCCTGCCCACTGATTCGAGAGGTGCCCCATGAGTCTGCTGCTGGAACCCTATACCCTTCGTCAACTGACCCTGCCCAATCGCATCGCGGTCTCACCGATGTGCCAATATTCGAGCGTCGATGGCCTGGCCAACGACTGGCATTTGGTCCACCTGGGAAGCCGCGCCGTTGGTGGCGCCGGCCTGGTGTTCACCGAAGCCACCGCCGTCACGGCTGACGGCCGTATCACCGCCCAGGACCTGGGGCTGTGGAACGATGAACAGATCGAACCGCTGCAACGCATTACCCGTTTCATCACCGCCCAGGGGGCTGTGCCGGGTATCCAGTTGGCCCACGCCGGACGCAAGGCCAGTACCTGGCGCCCCTGGCTGGGCAACCACGGCAGCGTGAAGCCGGCGGATGGCGGCTGGGTGCCGGTCGGTCCGTCGCCGATCGCCTTCGACCCACAACACACCCAGCCGGTCCAGTTGGACGAGGGGCAGATCGCCGGCCTGATCCAGGCGTTCGTCGATTCGGCCAAGCGCGCCCTCACCGCCGGGTTCAAGGTGGTCGAGGTCCACGCCGCCCACGGTTACCTGCTGCATCAATTCCTGTCGCCCTTGAGCAATCAGCGCCGCGATCAATATGGCGGTTCGTTCGAAAACCGCATCCGCCTGGTGCTGCAAGTCACCGAAGCGGTCCGGGCGGTCTGGCCTGAAGAGCTGCCGGTGTTCGTGCGCGTTTCCGCCACCGACTGGGTCGAGGACGGCTGGAACCCGGATGAAACCGTGGAGCTGGCACGGCGCCTCAGGGCGTTGGGGGTGGACCTGATCGACGTGTCCTCGGGTGGCACCGCCGCCAACGCCGAGATCCCCACCGGCCCTGGCTACCAGACCCGCTTTGCCGAACGGGTGCGCAAGGAATCGGAAATCGCCACCGGTACGGTGGGCATGATCACCGAACCGGCCCAGGCCGAACACATCCTGCGGACCTGCCAGGCAGACATCATCTTCCTGGCCCGCGAATTGTTGCGTGATCCGTACTGGGCCTTGCACGCCGACGATGACCTGGGCGGGCGCAAGGCCGTGTGGCCGGCGCAGTACCAGCGGGCGACGCATCGGGACCAGCCGATTCATGAATCGGATTTGCGCGATTGAGTGTTTGGTAAAACAAAAAAGCCCCGGTCGTCATTGGCCGGGGCTTTTTGCTTATCTGAAATCGTGAGTGTTGGTACTGCCGTCTTCGCGAGCAAGCTCGCTCCCACAGTGGATTCGGGTTGTTCACACGTAATCTATGGGAGCGGGCTTGCTCGCGAAGGCGTCATCCCTGACGCAGCAGGGCTCAGGGATACTTGCGCTTGTCCGGCGCTGGCGGGAAGTACTGGTACAGCCAGGTCTCGCTCAAGGTCCGGTCCTTGGTGCGGATGAACAGGCGCATCTGCACCGGGTCGACGCGGTCGTCGGTCGGGTACCAGTCGAAGGTGATGCGGTAGCCCTTGATCGCGTCCAGCACCAGTACGTTGAAATCCTTCACCTCGCCATGGGAGCAGGTCACCACCGGTTCGATGCCAGTGCCCGGTGGCAACTGGTCGAGACCGCCGCCGCTGAAGTCCACGGCGAAGCGGCGGGCCCAGACGGTCGGGTAGTGTTCGCCCGGCGCCCAGCCTTCGATGAAGCCGCCCATGCCCGAACGGGTTGCATCGACATGGGCCAGGTCCGTGCTGACCGGGGGCAGGGCGCTCCAGTAGAGTTTGTAGCCGTAGTTCAGCGAGTCGCCGGCGGCCACCGGTTTCTTCGGTGTCCAGAACGCGACGATGTTATCCAGGGTTTCGCCGGTCGTAGGAATTTCCAGCAGGTCGACCGAGCCCTCGCCCCAGGCCGTCGTCGGCTCGACCCACAGGCTCGGGCGCTTGCTGTACCAGTCCACGGTGTCCTGGTAGCTGGCGAAGTCATGGTCGGTCTGTACCAGGCCGAAACCTTTCGGATTGTTGTCGGCAAAGGCGTTGAATTGCAGGGTGGCGGGGTTGTTCAACGGACGGCAGACCCACTCGCCGTTGCCGCGCCACATGGCCAGCCGGTCGGAGTCATGGATTTGCGGATGGATGGTGTCGCACATGCGCCGCTCGACGGTGCCGCAACTGAACATGCTGGTCATCGGCGCGATACCCAGTTGTTCGATGGCGGTGCGGGCGTTGATGTGCGCATCGATTTCCATCACCACACGGGTCGGTTGACAATCGATGTCGAACCGATAGGCACCGGTGGCGCTGGGGGAGTCGAGCAAGGCGTAGACCACGAAGCGGGTGCTGTTCTTGTCCGGGGTTTCGAACCAGAACTTGGTGAAGTCCGGGAATTCCTCGCGTTTCTTGGCGTAGGTGTCGATGGCCAGGCCGCGAGCCGACAGCCCGTACTGGCCGCTGGCATCGACGGCGCGGAAATAACTGGCCCCCAGGAACGACACGATGTCGTGGCGGGCCAGTTCTGGCGCCTTGAACACGCGAAAGCCGGCGAAGCCCAGGTCACCCGTCAGTTGCGAGGTGTTGACCGTGGTTTTCTCGTAGTTGAACAGCTCCGGGCGGAAGTGCACCTCACGGGCCATGCGGGTCTTCGGGTCGAGGCTGTACATGCGCACTGGCTGCTTGAAGCCCATGCCGACGTGGAAGAACTGCGCGTCCAGTTGCCGACCTTCCAGCTCATTCCACAGGGAGTGATTGGCGTCGTACTGAATGGCGTTGAACTGCAAGGGCGACATCTGCGCCAGGGTCGGCGGCAAGACTTGCTTGGTGTCGACGTAGCGGCTGGCGGCCAGTTTGCGGGCCTGGTCTTTCAGTGAATCGAAATCGAAGGGACGGGCTTCGCCGTCGGCGGTCTGATCAGCAGCCCAGGCGCGCGCGGCCATGAGCCCTGAGGCTGACAGCCCGGTGTAGGCGGCAAAGGCCATGGAGGCCTTGAGCAGGTTCCTGCGGTGCATAAATACAACCTTTCTCGAAACAATCCCGTGCCCATCCTGGCAACAGAAGACTGATGAAGGAGTTCGGACATGCCTTTGGCCAAACGCGACGAACGTTAGAACAGATGCCTGAGAGCTGGATCGGTTCACCGAGGCGCAAAATCATAGGGGATGAGCGGGTGCCGGGAGAACGGAAAGCGGGGCTAAGTCAAAATTTCTTACAGTTATTTCTTTTTTTATAAGGATTGCGGCATTTTTTGACTAATTACTCTAAAACTCCCTTCTCCCGGTTGGAAACCTCCCTATTCTCTAGCGTGACAGGCGATCCACGCCGGGATCCACACGCGCTATCAGTTACATTCGACGTACAGAAGGACATACGCTCATGACGAAAATACAGGGCATCGCTGAAATACTGGGGATCTTTCCAAACCTGACTCATGGGCGCAGGTCGCGGCGCTTGAGCCTGGAAGAACTGAAACTGGTGGAGCGCTATCGGGAACTGTCGGAAAGCGACCGGATCGCCATGCGCTACCTGGTGGATGCAATGAGGAGTGTTTCGAGGTTCTAAGGGCAGGATCGGCGGCCGGAGTGGACGGGCATCACCGATGTCATTCCGGCGACCAGTCCTGTGGACGCTCGTTGCGTTGGTGCAATATCCGCAGAATCTGCACTTGTGCATGCACCATACGGTAGGGGATAACGAACGGGTAGCGTGTCAGCACCAGCTCTCGGATATCGGGTGCGATCGAGGGGCGGCCCGAACCCGGAAAACGCTGCAGGCGTTGCAAGGTTTCCAGGATCGTGATGATGGCGGCATCTGCGCCGTTCTTGCCGAGGGCAGCTTGGTAGTGTTCGTGAATCGAGTCGAGGTCACTCTGTGCTTTGTTGGTCAGTACGATGCTCGGCACGCTTTGCCCACTTAGCCTTCACGGCGTCCAGGTCGGTCAGGTTTCCAGCGTCGGCATCTGCCACGCCTTCGCTGATGGCTTGCAGATGCCAGGATTCGGCCTCCACATATCGGACCAGTGCACGCTTGAGGTGGTATTGACGATCGCGGTCGGTGGCGATGGCCAACAAATCCAGCTGTTGGGCCAGACCTTCTTCCACGCGAAAGGATAAAACGGGCGAGGCCATGGCTGATCTCCTAGGGTGTATACGTTGTAGACACCCTAGGTTCTGCCAGGATTTCCGTCAACCGGCGAACGTGCATCGATCGACGAAAACCTTAGCAGGACCTCGACCCGGCAACCGTGGGCATGTGTTGCCAACGTTGTCTTGACTCAGTGCTTGAACATCACATGGCGCACCACCGTGTAATCCTCCAGCCCATACATGGACATGTCCTTGCCGTAGCCGGAGCGTTTCTGACCGCCATGGGGCATTTCGCTGACGAGCATGAAGTGGGTGTTGACCCAGGTGCAGCCGTATTGCAGGCGTGCCGCCAGGCGATGGGCGCGACCGACGTCGGCGGTCCATACCGAGGATGCCAGGCCGTAGTCCGAATCGTTGGCCCAGGCCAGCACTTGCGCTTCATCGAGGAACGGTGTGACGGAAACCACCGGCCCGAAGACTTCCCGGCGGACGATTTCGTCATCCTGCTGGGCATCGGCCAGCACGGTCGGCTCGAAGAAGAACCCGTTGCCCTCCACGGCCTTGCCGCCGGTGACCAGGCGAATATGCGCCTGGGCGATGGCGCGCTCGACGAACCCGGCCACGCGGTCGCGATGCTGGGCGGTGATCAGCGGGCCCATCTCGGTGTCGGCGGCGGTTTGCAGGCCGTACTTGATGCTGCTGACCGCCGCGCCGAGTTTTTCGACAAAAGTGTCATAGATGCCTTGCTGGGCATAGATACGGCAGGCGGCGGTGCAATCCTGGCCGGCGTTGTAGAAGCCGAAGGTGCGGATGCCTTCCACCGCGGCGTCGATGTCGGCGTCGTCGAAGATGATCACCGGGGCCTTGCCGCCCAGTTCCATGTGCGTGCGCTTGACGCTGTCGGCGGTGCTGGAAATGATGTTCGAGCCGGTGGCAATGGAGCCGGTCAACGAGACCATGCGCACTTTTGGGTGGGTCACCAGGGGCTGGCCAACGGTCGGCCCGCGACCGAACACCACGTTGAGCACGCCGGCCGGGAAGATCTCTGACGCCAGTTGCGCCAGGCGCAACGCCGTCAGCGGGGTCTGTTCCGATGGCTTGAGCACCACGGTATTGCCGGCGGCCAGGGCCGGGGCGATTTTCCAGGCGACCATCATCAGCGGGTAGTTCCACGGTGCGATGGAGGCGACGACGCCCACCGGGTCGCGACGGATCATCGAGGTGTGCCCCGGCAGGTACTCGCCGCCGGCCGAACCGTTCATGCAGCGGCTGGCGCCGGCAAAGAAGCGGAACACGTCGGCGATCGCCGGGATCTCATCGTTCAGCGCGGCGCTCAGGGGCTTGCCGCAATTGTCCGACTCCAGCTTTGCCAGCTCCTCGCCGTGGGCCTCGATGGCGTCGGCCAGCCGAAGCAGCAGCAAGGAGCGGTCCTTGGGGGCCACCTGGGACCAGCTGTCGAACGCACTGTCGGCAGCGCGCACGGCAGCGTCCACCTGGGCTTCGCTGGCCTCGTTGATTTCCACCAGCACCCGGCCCAGCGCAGGGTTGAACACGGCTTGACCAGGCCCTTCGCCGTCCACCAGATGGCCGTTGATCAGTAGTTTGGTTTGCATCTCCCTGTCCTCCTCTCGCTGTTTTGTTTTTTGTGGCAGAGAGCCGATCGCTCCCTCACTGGATAGTCGTCAGTGGCTGATTCATTTTCCCCCGCTGCCCGCCACGCTTTCGCCTCCTCGGGTCAGGTAATAGGCCCCCAGTATCGGCAGCATGGTCACCAGCATCACCAGCATCGCTACCACGTTGGTCACCGGCACGTCGCGGGGCCGGCTGAGTTGATTGAGCAGCCACAGCGGCAGCGTGCGTTCGTGGCCGGCGGTGAAGGTGGTGACGATAATTTCGTCGAACGACAGCGCAAACGCCAGCATTCCGCCGGCCAGCAACGCCGAGCCCAGGTTGGGCAGGATGATGTAGCGGAACGTCTGCCAGCCGTCGGCCCCCAGGTCCATCGACGCCTCGATCAGGCTGTGGGCAGTGCGGCGCAGGCGCGCGATGACATTGTTATAGACGATCACCACGCAAAAGGTTGCATGGCCGACGACGATGGTGAACATCCCCGGCTCGATCCCCAGGCTCTTGAACGTCGCCAGCAACGCGATGCCGGTGATGATCCCCGGCAGGGCGATCGGCAGGATCAGCATCAATGAAATGGCCTGCTTGCCGAAGAATTCACGCCGGTACAGCGCCGCCGAGGCCAACGTGCCAAGCACCATGGCGATCAGCGTGGCGATGGCCGCGACCTGCAGCGACAACTTGATCGCTTCCAGCACGTCGGGGCGTGCGAAGGCGACGCTGAACCACTTCAGGGTCAGGCCCTTGGGCGGAAAGCTGAACGCCGCGTCCTCGGTGTTGAACGCGTAGAGGACGATGATCAGGATCGGAAAGTGCAGGAATACCAGCCCGCCCCATGCCGCAAGACGCAGCCCCCAGGACGCTCGGGACAAGGAGTCAGAGTGCATCGAAAGCCCCCAGGCGCTTGACGATGGACAGGTACACGGCGATCAGCACGATGGGCACCAGCGTGAAGGCGGCCGCCATGGGCATGTTGCCGATGGCCCCTTGCTGGGCGTAGACCATGCTGCCGACGAAGTAGCCCGGCGGCCCCATCAGTTGGGGCACGATGAAATCCCCCAGGGTGAGTGAAAACGTGAAGATCGAGCCGGCGGCGATGCCTGGGATCGACAGCGGCACAATCACCTGCATGAACGTCTGGCGCGGTTTGGCGCCCAGGTCTGCCGAGGCTTGCAGCAGCGACGGCGGCAGGCGTTCGAGGGAGGCCTGGATCGGCAGGATCATGAAGGGCAGCCAGATGTAGACAAACACCAGGAAGCGCCCCAGGTGCGAGGTGGAAAGCGTGCTGCCCCCGACGCCGGGGACGCCAAGCACGAACTGCAGCGACGGTCCCAGGCCCAGTTGCTGGATGAACCACTGCGCCACGCCGCCCTTGGCCAGCAGGAGCGTCCAGGCATAGGCCTTGACGATGTAGCTGGCCCACATCGGCAGCATCACCGCGATGTAGAAAAACGCCTTGGTCTTGCCTCGGGTGTAGCGCGCCATGTAGTAGGCAATCGGGAACGCGACGATCGCGCTGGCGATGGACACGACGATGGCCATGCTCACGGTGCGCAGGATGATGTCGACATTCGAGGGTTGGAACAGGGCGACGAAGTTCGCCAGGGTCAGGTCCGGCGTGACGGCCATGGTGAAGTCGTCGAAGGTGTAGAACCCCTGCCACAACAGGGTCAGCAGCGAACCCAGGTAGACCGCGCCGAACCAGATCAGCGGCGGCACCAGTAACATCGACAGGTAGAGGTTGGGGCGTCGGTACAACAGGTTGGAGAACCGTCGCAGCGAGCCCGATGCGGTGGCGGAGCGCAAGGCCGGTGTGTTCATGTCACGCCTCGCCCGGGACGCTGTCGTGCAGGGGGATCATCGCCTCGCGGGCCCAGCGCACGGCCAGGTGCTGGCCGGCCTGGTGGCGGGTCCCCGGGTCGTCCCATTGGGTGTTGGCCTGGCTGAGGTTCAGGACCTGGCCGTTGGCAAGCTTCAACTCGTAGCGCGTGGCGCTGCCCTGGTACTGGATGTCGTGGAGCAGGCCGTGGACTTCGATCTCATGCGCGGCCAGCGGGCCGTCGGCAAACCGCAGGTGTTCGGGGCGGATCGAGAAGGGCTGTGGATAACCGCTCAGGGTTTGCGCCAGCTCGCCACGGATCACGTTGGAGGTGCCGACGAACTCGGCGACGAAGGTGGTCGCCGGCTTCATGTACAAATTGCGCGGGGTGTCGACCTGTTCGATGCGCCCCTTGTTGAACACCGCCACGCGGTCGGACATCGACAGCGCTTCGGTCTGGTCATGGGTGACGAAGATGAACGTGATGCCCAACTGGCGTTGCAGTTTTTTCAGCTCGCCCTGCATCTGTTCCCGCAGCTTCAGGTCCAGAGCCCCCAGGGGCTCGTCCAGCAGCAGCACCCGCGGGCGATTGACCAGCGCGCGGGCCAGGGCCACGCGTTGGCGCTGGCCGCCGGAGAGCTGGGCCGGCTTGCGCTCGCCGTAGCCGCCCAGGGCGACCATCTCCAGGGCGTCTTCGGCGCGCTTGATGCGCTCGGCCTTGGCCACGCCCTTGACCTTCAAGCCGTAGGCCACGTTGTCGCGCACGTTCATGTGCGGGAAGAGGGCGTAGTCCTGGAACACCGTGTTGACGTCCCGCTGGTAGGGCGCCAGTCCCGTGGCTTCCTCGCCGTGGATGCGGATCGAGCCTTCACTGGGCTGCTCGAACCCGGCGATCAGGCGCAGGCAGGTGGTCTTGCCCGAACCGGAGGGGCCCAGCATGGAAAAGAACTCGCCGTCCTGGATATCGATTGAAACCCGGTCAACGGCTTTCACATCGCCGAACTGACGGGATACCTGGGTGAATTGGACTGCAAGCGTCATGGTGCGGGGCTCCAAAAAGCGGGGCGGGTATGAACCTTCAATGATTGGCACGCGACCCCGTGGCGAGGGAGCTTGCTCCCGCTGGGTGGCGCAGCCGCCCTAAAACCAGGCGATGCGGTGTGTCAGCTAATACCGCGTCGCTCGGTTTTGGGCGCGCTTCGCACGCCAGCGGGAGCAAGCTCCCTCGCCACAGGGGCTGCTCCCATTTATGTACCGGGCCTTATCGCCCACCCATGATCGCAATGTAGTCCTGGGTCCAGCGGCTGTAGGGCACGTACTTGCCCCCCTCGGCCTGCGGGGTTTTCCAGAAGGCGATCTTGTCGAACTGATCGAAGCCGTTGGTCTTGCAGCCTTCGGCGCCGAGCAGTTCGCTGCCTTTGCACGCCGCCGGCACCGCCGGCAGGGATCCGAACCAGGCGGCCACGTCACCCTGGACTTTCGGTTGCAGCGACCAGTCCATCCATTTGTAGGCGCAGTTGGGGTGCTTGGCATCGGCGTGGAGCATCGTGGTATCGGCCCAACCGGTGGCGCCTTCTTTCGGGACGGTCGAGGCGATCGGCTGTTTCTCGTTCATCAGGCCGTTGACCTGGTACGGCCAGGCCCCGGACGCCACGACACCCTCGTTCTTGAAGTCACTCATCTGCACGGTGGTGTCGTGCCAGTAGCGGTGGATCAACGGTTGCTGCGCTCGCAGCAATTGCAGCACGGCCTTGTATTGCGCCTCGTCGAGCTGATAAGGGTCCTTGATGCCCAGCTCAGGCTTGGCGGTCTTGAGGTAGAGCGCTGCGTCGGCGATGTAGATCGGACCGTCGTAGGCTTGCACGCGCCCCTTGTTCGGTTTGCCGTCGGGCAGGTCCTGGGCGTTGAACAGCACGCCCCAGCTGGTCGGCGCCTGCTTGAACACCTCGGTGTTGTACATCAGTACGTTCGGGCCCCACTGGTACGGTGTGCCGTAGGTCTGCTGGTTGACCACGTACCACGGCGCATCCTTGAGGCGTGGGTCGAGGTTCTGCCAGTTGGGGATCAGCGCCGTGTTGATCGGCTGCACCCGCTTGCCGGCAATCAAGCGCAGCGAGGCATCGCCCGAGGCGGTGACCAGGTCGTAGCCACCCTTGGTCATCAGGCTGACCATTTCGTCGGAGGTCGCCGCGGTCTTCACGTTCACCTTGCAACCGGTTTCCTGCTCGAAACCGCTCACCCAATCGTAGGCCTTGTCGCTTTCGCCGCGTTCGATGTAGCCCGGCCAGGCCACGATATCCAGCTGGCCTTCGCCAGCGCCAATCGCCTTGGGCAGCTCGGCGGCCTGGAGGCTGACACCGGTCAGCAGCGCCGTGGTCATTGCGCTGAGCAATACGGTCTTGTGCGCGTACATGGGAATCCCTCTTGCTTTAATTGTGGTCGGGGCAGTGTCGGAACGGGGCGATACGCCATGGATGGCTAGCTATTAGCGTAGTCAGGCAACATCTGGAAGCAAACTTGCCGCTGTACAAGGGCACTTTCGATCTAGGCTGGTGGCCTTAATGATCCGGTTAACCCGAATGCGTGGAGGTGGTAAATGAACACCCGTGGATTGCTCGATCAACTCCTCAAGTCTGGCCAGGAGATGTTGCAGAACAAGGCCGGCGGCTCACAAGACAAGGCGTCCGGTGGCTTGGGCGGCTTGCTCGGGGGCTCCGGCAACCTGGGCGCAATGCTCTCCGGCAAGGGGGCCCTGGCCGCCGGGGCCATGGGGCTGCTGCTGGGAAACAAGAAAGCCCGCCACTTCGGCGGCAAGGCCTTGGCCTATGGCGGCTTGGCCGCGCTGGGCGTGATCGCCTACAAGGCCTATGGCAACTGGCAGGCCCAGCAGGGCCGCGCCCCGCAAACCGAACCGCAGACCCTGGACCGCGTGCCCCCGGCGCAGGTCGAGCAGCACAGCCAGGCGATCCTCAAGGCCCTGGTGGCGGCCGCCAAGGCCGACGGCCATGTGGATGAGCGTGAGCGCGAGCTGATCGAAGGCGAGTTCACCAAGCTCGACAACGACCAGGAACTGCAACACTGGCTGCACGCCGAACTCAACAAGCCCCTGGACCCCACCGATGTCGCCCGCGCCGCCGGCACCCCGGAAATCGCCGCGGAAATGTACGTCGCCAGCGTGATGCTGGTGGACGAGGAAAACTTCATGGAGAAGTCCTACCTCGACGAACTGGCCCGCCAGCTCAAGCTGGAGCCGGGATTGAGGGCTGAGCTGGAGAAACAGGTGCGCCAGGCCGCCTGATCCCCCACGCAAATACCCCTTCAGAAAACACCTCCTGTGGGAGCGAGCAGGCTCGCTCCCACAGTTTTTTGCAGGGCGCGCCCATACAGCCGTTCCCCGGCCCTCAGCTATACTCCCCAGCATTTTCAAAGTGCCTGAGGTTTTACTGTGAAGAACTGGACATTGCGCCAACGCATCCTGGCGAGTTTCGCGGTGATCATCGCCATCATGCTGCTCATGGTGGTTGTCTCGTACTCGCGGTTGCTGAAGATCCAGGACAGTGAAGAACGGGTGCGTGCCGATGCGGTGCCGGGGGTGTACTACAGCTCCATGATTCGCGGTGGCTGGGTCGACAACTACGTCCTGACCCAGCAGATCGTCGGCCTTTCCGGAAACCGCGAGCTCACCGCCGAGGACAAGGCCCGCTACCAGGGCTTCGAGCAGCACCTGCGCGAAGAAATAGAGAACTATGAAAAACTGATCCAGAACCCCGCCGACCAGGCGTCTTTCGACGAGTTCGAGGCCAACCACCAGGCGTTCAACCAAGCCATGGCCAAGGTCCTGGACTTGTACCAGCGCAAGGACTACGAAGGCGCGCGGCAGATCCTGGACAAGGAGCTGACGCCGGCCTGGATCGGCGGCCGCGGGCACCTGAACCGCATCATCGAACGCAATCGCGAGCTCGCGCAAAACGCCACCCAGACCATCGGCGATGCGGTGACGGCGGCCAAGGTGGCCATGGGCCTGTCATTTCTCGTCGCGCTCATCATCGCGCTGCTGTGCGGGCTGTTGCTGATGCGCGCGATCATGGCGCCGATGAACCGCATCGTGGAGATCCTAGACGTCATGCGCAGCGGCGACCTGAGCGGACGCCTGAACCTGGCGCGCAAGGACGAATTCGGCGCGGTGGAAACCGGCTTCAACGACATGATGGCCGAACTGACATCGCTGGTGGCCCAGGCCCAGCGTTCGTCGGTGCAGGTCACCACGTCGGTGACCGAGATCGCCGCCACGTCACGGCAGCAACAGGCCACGGCCACTGAAACCGCCGCCACCACCACCGAGATCGGCGCGACGTCCCGGGAAATCGCCGCCACGTCCCGCGACCTGGTGCGCACCATGACCGAGGTTTCCACCGCTGCCGACCAGGCCTCGGTGGCCGCCGGCTCCGGCCAGCAAGGCCTGGCGCGCATGGAAGACACCATGCATTCGGTGATGGGCGCCGCCGACCTGGTGAACGCCAAGCTGGCGATCCTCAACGAGAAGGCTGGCAACATCAATCAGGTGGTGGTGACCATCGTCAAGGTGGCGGACCAGACCAACCTGTTGTCCCTCAACGCCGCCATCGAGGCCGAGAAGGCCGGTGAATACGGGCGCGGCTTCGCCGTGGTGGCCACCGAAGTGCGTCGCCTGGCCGACCAGACCGCCGTGGCGACCTACGACATCGAGCAAATGGTGCGCGAGATCCAGTCCGCCGTATCGGCCGGCGTGATGGGCATGGACAAGTTCTCCGAAGAAGTGCGTCGAGGCATGGCCGAGGTGCAGCAGGTCGGCGAGCAGCTGTCACAGATCATCCATCAGGTCCAGGCGCTGGCACCGCGGGTGTTGATGGTCAACGAAGGCATGCAGGCCCAGGCCACGGGGGCCGAGCAGATCAACCATGCCCTGGTGCAACTGGGCGACGCCAGCAGCCAGACCGTGGAGTCCTTGCGCCAGGCCAGTTCCGCGATCGATGAACTGAGCCAGGTGGCCGTAGGGCTGCGCAGTGGCGTCTCGCGTTTCAAAGTCTGATGGGCGAATTCGAGACCCGGCATGGCACCGCGCCGACGGCCCGCCAGGCGCTGTTCCTGGTGTTTCGCATCGGCAACGAACGTTATGCGTTGCAGGCCATCGATGTGGTGGAGGTACTGCCGCGCCTGCCCCTCAAGCCCATTGCGCGAGCGCCGGCCTGGGTGGCGGGCGTGTTTGCCTGGCGCGGTACGGTGGTGCCGGTGATCGACCTGTGCGCCCTGACATTCGGCCAGGACGCCGAGGCCCGCACCAGCACGCGCTTGGTGCTGGTCCATTACCGGCCCGACAGCGGCCAAGCGGGGCATGTGCTGGGGCTGATCCTGGAACAGGCCACCGACACCTTGCGTTGCGATCCGGCGGACTTCCAACCCTATGGCCTGGAGAACCGGCAGGCGCCGTACCTGGGCCCTGTGCGCGAAGACGCCCAGGGGTTGCTGCAATGGGTGCGGGTCAATGACCTGCTCGACGCGTCGGTTCACGCCATGTTGTTCCCCACTCCGCCGCTCAACCCGCATGATTTCGAGGCGCGGCCATGAGCAGTGACCAACGCTTTTTCGACTTCCTCAAGGCGCGCATCGGCCTCGACGTGACGTCTGTTGGCACCGCCATCATCGAGCGGGCCGTGCGCCAGCGCATCCTGGCCGTGGTAGGACGAACCGCCGATGAATACTGGCAAACCCTGCAGCATTCGACCCAGGAACAGCAGGCGCTGATCGAAGCGGTGATCGTCCCGGAGACCTGGTTCTTTCGCTATCCGGAGTCGTTCGCCACCCTGGCCAGGCTGGCCATCAAACGCCTGGCCGAGATCAACCACCTGCGTGCGTTGCGCGTCCTCAGCCTGCCGTGCTCCACCGGCGAGGAGCCCTATTCCATCGCCATGGCCTTGTTCGACGCGGGCCTCAAGCCCCATCAGTTCAAGGTCGATGGCCTGGACGTCAGCCCGCTGTCGGTGGAGCGGGCCAGGGGGGCGCGCTACTACAGGAACTCCTTCCGTGGGGCGGACTTGGGTTTTCGCGAGCGGTATTTCGTCGCTGAAGATGACGGCTATCGCCTCGACGAACGGGTGCGCGAGCAGGTGCGCCTGCAAGTGGGCAACCTGCTGGATCCGGCGTTGCTGGTGAACGAGGCGCCTTATGACTTTGTGTTTTGCCGCAATCTGCTGATCTATTTCGACCAACCGATCCAGCAGCGGGTGTTCGAGGTGCTCAAGCGCCTGACCCACCAGGACGGCGTGCTGTTTATCGGCCCGGCCGAAGGCAGCCTGCTGGGGCGGCTGGGCATGCGTTCAATCGGCGTGCCCCAATCGTTCGCCTTCAGCCGCCAGGGCGTCGCCGAGCCACAACCGTTGCCGGCCTTGGCGCCGACCCCGCCACCGGTGCGCCAGCCGCCACCGCGGGTTGTCCCCCCGGTGGCGAGGCCCCGGCCGTTCGCCCCAACGGTGGCGCCGGTTGCCGAGCCAGGAAACCGCGAGGCTGACGCCTTGCTGGCGCAGATCGCGGCCCTGGCCAACGGTGGCAAAAGTGCCGAGGCCCGTGCGGCGTGCGAACAGTATCTGCGCAACCACGCGCCGGTGGCCCAGGTGTTCTATTGGCTGGGGTTGCTCAGCGACATGGCCGGCGACGCACTCCAGGCCCAGGGTTTCTACCGCAAGGCGCTTTATCTTGAACCGCAGCACGCCGAGGCCCTGGTGCACCTGGCGGCGCTGCTGGCTTCCCAGGGAGACGCGGCTGGCGCGCGTCGATTGCAGGAACGCGCCGCGCGCAGTGGGCGCGCGGCAGACAGTGAGCGTAAACAATGAGCGGTCCGGCTTCTTACCACGTCATCCATGACGAGGCCCAGGCAATCGACGATTGCTGGAACCGTATCGGGATCCATGGCGACAAGTCCTGCCCGCTATTGGTCGAGCACATCCACTGCCGCAATTGCGCGGTGTATTCGGCCGCCGCTACCCGGCTGCTCGACCGCTACGCCTTGCAGCAGGATGACCGGGCGCGGGTCCAGGCGCCGGTGGACAGCGACCTTGTCACCCGCTCGTTGCTGATGTTTCGCCTGGGTGAAGAGTGGCTGGGCCTGACCACCCGCAGCCTGGTGGAGGTCGCGCCGTTGCAGCCGATCCATTCGTTGCCGCACCAGCGTTCGCGGGCCTTGCTGGGCGTGGCGAACGTGCGCGGGGCGTTGGTGGCCTGCCTGTCGCTGGCGGAGCTGTTGGACCTGGAACCCGGCGGCATCACGGCGTCCGGCGCCCGGAGCCAGCCGCGCATGCTCATCGTCGCCGCCAAGGGCGGGGCGGTGGTGGTACCGGTGGACGAGGTGGACGGTATTCATGCCATCGACGAACGCATCCTGGCGAACGCTTCGCCGTCCGCCGGCAAGTACACCCGTGGCGTGTTGCCCTACAAGGGGCGCAGCCTGCGCTGGCTGGACGAAGAACAGTTGTTGTCTGCCGTGACCCGGAGCCTGTCATGACCCCTGACCAGATGCGCGACGCGTCGCTGCTGGAGTTGTTCAGCCTGGAGGCCGAAGCCCAGACCCAGGTGCTGAGTGCCGGGCTGCTGGCCCTGGAACGTGACCCGACCCAGGCCGATCACCTGGAGTCATGCATGCGCGCCGCGCACTCGCTCAAGGGCGCGGCGCGGATCGTCGGGGTGGACGCCGGGGTCAGCGTGGCCCACGTGATGGAGGATTGCCTGGTCAGCGCCCAGGAACGGCGCCTGGTGCTGACGGCCGAGCACATCGACGCCTTGCTGCAAGGCACCGACCTGCTGACGCGCATCGCCACGCCGGGCAACGACGTGGGCGCCGCGGAGATCGAGGCCTATGTCAGCCTGATGGGGCGTTGGCTGGATCCCAGCGTCGTGCAGGACGCGTTGGTGACGCCGGCCAGGATCGAGGTGCCGGTGGCGCCGGTCCGCGTCGAGTTGCCCGAGCCGCAAGCCCCGCAGCCCGCGGAGCCGGCCACCAAGGGCAAGCGGGTCATCGAAGGTGGCGAGCGGGTCCTGCGGGTGACCGCCGAGCGTCTCAACGGCTTGCTCGACCTGTCGAGCAAGTCCCTGGTGGAAACCCAGCGCCTCAAGCCCTGGCTGGCGACCCTGCAACGGCTCAAGCGCCAACAGGGCAATGGCTTGCGTGCCCTTGAGGCGTTGAACGTGCACCTCAAGGAGCACGCCCTGAGCCTGCAAGCCCAGGAAGCCCTCGACGATGCGCGGCGCTTATTGGCCGAGACCCAGCAACTGTTGGCGCAGAAAACCGCCGAGCTGGACGAATTCGCTTGGCAGGCCGGTCAGCGGGCGCAAGTGCTGTATGACACGGCGCTGGCCTGCCGCATGCGCCCGTTCGCCGATGTGCTCTCCGGCCAGGTGCGCATGGTGCGCGACCTGGGGCGCAGCCTGGGCAAGCAAGTGCGCCTGGAAATCGAAGGCGAGAAAACCCAGGTCGACCGCGATGTGCTGGAGAAGCTCGAGGCGCCGCTGACCCACCTCTTGCGCAACGCCGTGGACCATGGCATCGAAACCCCGGAGCAACGGCAACTGGCCGGCAAGCCCGCCGAAGGCCTGATTCGCCTGCGGGCCTCTCACCAGGCCGGGTTGCTGGTCCTGGAGCTGGCCGACGACGGTGCCGGCGTGGACCTGGAGCGGGTCCGTCGCAGCATCGTCGAGCGCGGCCTGTCCCTTGAGCAGACGGCCGCCAGCCTGAGCGAAGAGGAGCTGCTGACGTTCCTGTTCCTGCCCGGTTTCAGTCTGCGCGACAAAGTCACCGAAGTGTCCGGGCGCGGTGTCGGCCTGGACGCCGTCCAGCACATGGTCCGGCAGTTGCGCGGGTCGGTGGTGCTGGAGCAGACGGCGGGCGAGGGCAGCCGTTTCCACCTCGAAGTGCCGTTGACGCTGTCGGTGGTGCGCAGCCTGGTGGTGGATGTCGGCAACGAGGCCTATGCCTTTCCCCTGGCCCACATCGAGCGGATGTGCGACCTGGCGCCGGAAGACATCGTCCAGGTCGAAGGACGCCAGCATTTCTGGTACGAAGGTCGGCACGTCGGCTTGGTGGCGGCCACCCAATTGCTCAATCGCCCGGCGACGCAGAACAACCAACAGACCCTCAAAGTGGTGGTGATCCGCGAGCGTGAGGCGATCTATGGCGTGGCGGTGGAGCGTTTCATTGGCGAGCGGACCCTGGTGGTCCTGCCCCTGGACGAACGCCTGGGCAAGGTCCAGGACATTTCCGCCGGGGCCCTGCTGGACGACGGCTCGGTGGTGTTGATCGTCGACGTCGAAGACCTGTTGCGTTCGGTGGACAAGCTGCTCGACACCGGGCGCCTGGAGCGCATTGCCCGGCAGGACCAGGCCCAGGCCCCGCGCAAGCGCATCCTGGTGGTGGACGATTCGCTGACCGTGCGCGAGCTGCAACGCAAGCTGCTGCTGGGGCGCGGTTACGACGTGGCGGTGGCGGTGGACGGCATGGACGGCTGGAACGCCTTGCGTTCGGAAGACTTCGACCTGCTGATCACCGACATCGACATGCCGCGCATGGACGGCATCGAGCTGGTCTCCCTGCTGCGGCGCGACAACCGTCTGCAATCGCTGCCGGTGATGGTGGTGTCCTACAAGGACCGCGAAGAAGATCGCCGTCGTGGCCTGGACGCCGGCGCCGACTATTATCTAGCCAAGGCGAGCTTCCATGACGACGCCTTGCTCGACGCCGTGGTCGAATTGATCGGAGGAGCACGCGCTTGAAGGTCGCCATCGTCAATGACATGCCCCTGGCGGTCGAGGCCCTGCGCCGCGCCCTGGCATTAGAACCGGCGCACCAGTTGGTCTGGGTGGCCGCCAATGGCGCCGAGGCGGTGCAGCGCTGCGCCGAATACACCCCGGACCTGATCCTGATGGACCTGTTCATGCCGATCATGGACGGCGTGGAGGCGACCCGGCGGATCATGGCCGACACGCCGTGCGCGATCGTGATCGTCACCGGTGACAGTCAGCAGAACGTCCACCGCGTGTTCGAGGCCATGGGGCACGGGGCGCTGGACGTGGTCGACACGCCGGCCCTGGGCGTCGGCAACCCGGCCGATGCGGCGGCGCCCTTGTTGCGCAAGATCGCCAACATCGGCTGGTTGATCGGTGAGCGCGGCAACCGCGAGCGCTCGGCGCCGGCGTCGCAGCGTGCGGCGGTATCGCGCAAGCGCCTGGTGGCCATCGGCTCGTCGGCCGGCGGCCCGGCGGCCCTGGAGATCCTGCTCAAGGGTTTGCCGCGCGACTTTGCCCCGGCCATCGTGCTGGTCCAGCACGTGGACGAGGTATTTGCCGCGGGCATGGCCGAGTGGCTGAGCAGTGCCTCGGGGCACACCGTTCGCCTGGCCCGGGAAGGCGAGACACCCCAGGGCGGCACGGTGCTGCTGGCCGGGACCAACCATCACCTGCGGCTGTTGAAGGACGGCACCCTGGCCTACACCGCCGAGCCGGTGCACGAGATCTACCGCCCTTCCATCGACGTGTTTTTCGAGAGCGTCGCGCACTTCTGGAGTGGTGACGCAGTGGGTGTATTGCTCACCGGCATGGGGCGCGATGGCGCGCAAGGGCTTAAACTGATGCGCCAGCAGGGTTGCGTGACCATCGCCCAGGACCAGAGCAGCAGCGCGGTCTACGGTATGCCAAAGGCCGCCGCCGCCATCGATGCTGCCGCCCATATACTTGCCCTGGACCGCATAGCGCCAAGGCTGTTGGAGATTTTTGCCCCATGACGACCCCCGGCCGTCTTGCCTCAGGCCGTATTCAGGTAAGCCCCCATGCATGATTTACAGCTCGACGAATTCAAGAGCGACGAGAACGCCGCGATGGTCCTGCTCGTCGACGACCAGGCGATGATCGGCGAGGCGGTGCGGCGCGGGCTATCGAATGAAGAAAACATCGACTTCCACTTCTGCTCGGACCCGCACCAGGCCATCGCCCATGCAATCCGCATCAAGCCGACGGTGATTCTCCAGGATCTGGTGATGCCCGGCCTCGATGGCCTGAGCCTGGTGCGCGAATACCGCAACCATCCGGCCACCCGCGATATCCCGATCATTGTCCTGTCCACCAAGGAAGACCCGCTGGTCAAGAGCGCGGCATTCGCCGCGGGGGCCAACGACTATCTGGTCAAGTTGCCCGACAACATCGAACTGGTGGCGCGCATCCGCTACCACTCGCGCTCCTACATGATGCTGTTGCAACGCGACGCGGCCTATCGCGCCCTGCGCATCAGCCAGCAGCAATTGCTCGACACCAACCTGGTGCTGCAACGGCTGATGAACTCCGACGGCCTGACCGGGCTGTCGAACCGGCGGCATTTCGACGAGTACCTGGAGCTGGAATGGCGCCGGGCGATGCGCGACCAGAGCCAGCTGTCGCTGCTGATGATCGATGTGGATTACTTCAAGTCCTACAACGATAACTTCGGCCACGTGGAGGGCGACGAAGCCCTGCGCAAGGTCGCCACGGCGATCCGCGATGCCTGCAGTCGCCCCTCCGACCTGCCGGCCCGCTACGGTGGCGAAGAATTCGCCCTGGTCCTGCCTGGCACTTCGCCTGGCGGCGCCCGGTTGATGGCCGAAAAGCTGCGCCAGAGCGTGGTCGCCCTGAACATCCCCCACAACACCCCCGACGGCGGCGCGAACCTGACCGTCAGCATCGGCGTCTCCACCGTCACTCCGCAGCAGGGCGGCGACAGCCGGCAACTGATCTCGGCGGCGGACAAGGGCCTGTACATGGCCAAGCACAATGGGCGCAACCGGGTGGGTATCGAATAACGCCCAAGGCAACAGGGGGATTTTTGTGGCGAGGGGATTTATCCCCGTCGGGCTGCGTAGCGGCCCTGTAAGAGCGACTAGCGGGTAAGTCAGGTGAGCCGACTTGGCTGCTTTGGGGCTGCTTCGCAACCCAGCGGGGATAAATCCCCTCGCCACAAGGGCCGGAGTCTGGCCCTTACTCTGAATCTCCTTCCTCCAAAGCCGCCAGGCGGGCTGCCGCTGGCGCGTGATTACGTTATACTCGCCGGCTTTCAAAAGTTCGCCAACGAGTGCTGCCCGCCATGGAAATCAACCCGATCCTGAACACCATCAAGGACCTGTCCGAGCGCTCCGAAACTATTCGGGGGTATCTTTGACTACGATCAAAAGCATGAGCGCCTGACCGAAGTCAATCGCGAGCTTGAAGATCCGAGTGTCTGGAACAAACCTGAATACGCCCAGGAACTGGGTCGCGAGCGTTCTGCGCTGGCGCAGATCGTCGAGACCCTGGACGAACTGGCCAGCGGCCTGAGCGATTGCCGCGACCTGCTGGACATGGCCGTCGAGGAAAACGACGAAGGCGCGGTCGGCGATGTCGTCGCCGAACTGGCCCGCCTGGAAGAATCCCTGGCCAAGCTGGAATTCCGCCGCATGTTCAGCGGCGAGATGGACATGAACAACGCCTACCTGGACATCCAGGCCGGTTCCGGCGGCACCGAAGCCCAGGACTGGGCCAACATCCTGCTGCGCATGTACCTGCGCTGGGCCGACAAGCGCGGTTTCGACGCGACGATCATGGAACTGTCGGCCGGCGAGGTCGCCGGGATCAAGGGCGCCACCGTGCACATCAAGGGTGAATACGCCTTTGGCTGGCTGCGCACCGAGATCGGCGTGCATCGCCTGGTGCGCAAGAGCCCGTTCGACTCCGGCAACCGTCGCCACACCTCGTTCTCGGCGGTGTTCGTGTCGCCCGAAATCGACGACAAGGTCGAGATCGAGATCAACCCGGCGGACCTGCGCATCGACACCTATCGCTCCTCGGGTGCCGGTGGCCAGCACGTCAACACCACCGACTCGGCCGTGCGGATTACCCACGTACCGACCAACACCGTGGTCAGCTGCCAGAACGAACGTTCCCAGCACGCCAACAAAGACACCGCGATGAAAATGCTCCGGGCCCGCCTGTACGAGCAGGAGATCCAGAAGCGCAACGCGGCGTCCCAGGCCCTGGAAGACAGCAAGTCGGACATCGGCTGGGGTCACCAGATCCGTTCGTACGTGCTCGATGCCTCGCGCATCAAGGACCTGCGCACCAACATCGAACGCAGCGACTGCGACAAGGTGCTCGACGGCGACATCGACGAATACCTGGAAGCGAGCCTCAAGCAAGGCCTGTAACGCGACACCCATGCGCCGGGCAGGCCCGCTCCCAAGAGAGGCGCGAGGCTTGCCCGCCCACTCCGGCCCGGCGCTGGAGGCAACGAACCTGTGATGGAAACCTTAAAGACATGAGCGACCTAGAACTCGACCCGCAAGCCCTGCAACAGGAAGAAAACGCCCTGATCGCCCTGCGCAAGGAAAAGCTGGCTGCCGAGCGCGCCAAGGGCCAGCCTTTCCCGAATGACTTCCGCCGCGACGCGTATTGCGACGTGCTGCAGAAGACATACGCGGACAAGACCAAGGAAGAACTGGCCGAGGCGGCGATTCCAGTCAAGGTGGCCGGTCGCATCATGCTCAACCGTGGGTCGTTCATGGTGATCCAGGACATGACCGGGCGCATCCAGGTCTACGTCAACCGCAAGACCCTGCCGGAAGAAACCCTGGCCGCCGTCAAGACCTGGGACCTGGGCGACATCATTGCCGCCGAAGGAACCCTGGCTCGCTCCGGCAAAGGCGACTTGTACGTTGAAATGACCCACGTGCGCCTGCTGACCAAGTCCCTGCGCCCGCTGCCGGACAAGCACCACGGCCTGACCGACACCGAACAGCGCTATCGCCAGCGCTACGTCGACCTGATCGTCAACGAAGAGGTGCGCCAGACGTTCCGCGTACGCTCGCAGGTCATCGCCCACATCCGCAGCTTCCTGATGAAGCGCGACTTCCTCGAAGTCGAGACGCCGATGTTGCAGACCATCCCTGGCGGTGCGGCGGCCAAGCCGTTCGAGACCCATCACAACGCCCTGGACATGGAAATGTTCCTGCGTATCGCCCCCGAGCTGTACCTCAAGCGCCTGGTGGTCGGTGGCTTCGAAAAAGTCTTCGAGATCAACCGCAACTTCCGTAACGAAGGCGTTTCGACCCGGCACAACCCCGAGTTCACCATGCTCGAGTTCTACCAGGCCTACGCCGACTACGAAGACAACATGGACCTGACCGAGGAACTGTTCCGCGAGCTGGCGCAGCTGGTGCTCGGCACCACCGACGTGCCGTACGGCGACAAGGTGTTCCACTTCGGCGAGCCGTTCGTGCGCCTGTCGGTGTTCGACTCGATCCTCAAGTACAACCCGGACATCAGCGCTGACGACCTGCGGGACATCGACAAGGCCCGTGCCATCGCCAAGAAAGCCGGTGCCAAGGTGCTCGGCTTCGAAGGCCTGGGCAAGCTGCAGGTGATGATTTTCGAAGAGCTGGTCGAGCACAAGCTCGAGCAGCCGCACTTCATCACCCAGTACCCGTTCGAAGTGTCGCCGCTGGCCCGTCGCAACGACGAAGACCCAAGCGTGACCGACCGCTTCGAGCTGTTCATCGGTGGCCGCGAAATCGCCAACGCCTACTCCGAGCTCAATGACGCGCAAGACCAGGCCGAGCGCTTCATGGCCCAGGTGGCCGACAAGGACGCCGGCGACGACGAAGCCATGCACTACGACGCTGACTTCGTGCGTGCCCTGGAGTACGGCATGCCGCCGACCGCCGGTGAAGGCATCGGCATCGATCGCCTGGTGATGTTGCTGACCAACTCGCCGTCGATCCGGGATGTCATCCTCTTCCCGCACATGCGGCCGCAAGCGTAAGGGTTTCAAATAAAAAGCCGCCTGGAAGGGCGGCTTTTTATTGCCTGTCTGGTACAAACGTATCAATTGGTTACTTTTGAAAGAGCGAGGAAAGACCTGTCGTGAATCGTGCAATGGCTTCAGAAGGTGCCGCGGGCGTCGCCACGGCTGTCGCTGAAAGTGTTCAGTACCAGGGCCGCAAGGCCAGCCGACAGGGCAGTGAGCAGCGGCGCCAGGAGATTCTCGACGCAGCTATGCGCATTGTGGTGCGCGATGGCGTGCGTGCGGTTCGCCACCGCGCCGTGGCCGCCGAGGCGGGCGTGCCGCTGTCGGCCACGACGTATTATTTCAAGGACATCGATGACCTGCTCACCGATACCTTCGCCCAGTACGTGGAACGCAGCGCGGCGTTCATGGCCAAGCTGTGGACCAGCAACGAAGGCCTCTTGCGTGAAATGGTCGCCTACGGTGACGGCAGCGCCGAGTCCCGCTCGCAGTTGGCGGACGACATTGCCCGGATGACCGCCGACTACGTGCAACACCAACTGGACAGCCGTCGCGAGTACCTGATGGCCGAGCAGGCGTTTCGCCAGGAAGCACTGCTCAACCCGCGCCTGGCGCAACTGGTGCGTTCCCACCAGCAGATCCTGCTGCACGGCACCTGTCAGTTTTTCCAGGTATTGGGCTCCCGCGAACCGCAACAGGATGCCAAAGTGTTGACGGCGATTATCGGACGGATGGAATATCAGGGCTTGCTCAATGGCGCCGAGCCGGTCGCCGGTGAAGATATGCTCGGTATCCTGACCCGCTACATGCACCTGGTATTGGCGTCGGTGTAACCCATCTTGGGGGGCACCATTGTCCTGTGGCGAGGGAGCTTGCTCCCGCTTGAGTGCGCAGCACTCACAAAATGGGGCCGCTGCGCAGCCCAGCGGGAGCAAGCTCCCTCGCCACAGGGACCGGGCGTCTACCATAGGGAGTTCCAATGAAAACCTGGCGTGCCGTTGTACTGGCCGTGTCGTTGCTGCTGCTAAGTGGCTGCCTGGTGTCGTTCAAGACGCCGCTGCCCGACGCCGAGGCGGCGCCCAAGGGCCTGCTCGGCCAGTGGACCAGCACCAATGCCTGGGGCGAGCCGCTGAACCTGGAACTGACGAAGGTCGGCAAGCACCGCTACCAGGCCATCAGCTACTTCAGGGCCAGGCCCCAGGAACGCGAAGCCATCCCGCTCACGGTCTCGCGCCATGGCAGCCGCTGGTACCTGTCGGCCAAGGTGCCGGCCCGTTATGGCGGTCATTTCGTGATCGCCGGCTTCGAACTCACCGACAAGCACGAGCTGGTGGTCTACAACCTGGACCTGGAGCAGGTCAACCAGGCCATCGACCAGAAGATTCTCAGCGGCCAGGTGAACCAGAGCGAGGCCGGTGACGGCGTGCTGGTGGACAGCGACATGGACAAGGTCTTCAGTTACCTCGACGATCCGGCCAATTCCGACGTGTTCTCGGAGGCCGTGCGCTACCAGCGGCAGGCCAGATCCCAATAATCGCAGCAGGCAGATGTCTTTTCACAGGAGTTACGGGTGGACGATTACCAGCAGACGATACGCACCTTGTCCGATCGCATTGTGCTGGCGCAAACGCCGATCCGCGTCCTCGATGCGGTGAAGTGGGACGAGAACATCCGCAAAGGGTTTCTCAAGGCCAAGGGCAAGGAAATGCCCGCCGTGGACCGCGACTATTACCTCAATCGACCGCTGTCCTTCGATTCCAGCAAGGTGAAGCTGGAGTTCCAGAACATCGAGCGCGACATCACCCGCCAGCTCGGGCAGTTCAACCCGGTGGGCCAGATCATGCGCCGCATGTGCAAGGAGTACCGCATGGTGGTGCGCATGCTCGAAGCCCGGGGCACCGAGGATTTCGGGCTGATTTCCCAGGAGCTCTACGGCGCGGCCTCCGACGCCTTCCACGCCGGCGACCCGACGCTGGCCGACCTGGGCCTGATGCTGTCCGACTACCTGAACAACATCGACGGCCGTGGCGACCTGAAGGACGAGCCGAAGATCCTCAGCGCCCAGGACGCCGTCAGCCTGCTGCAACACCGGCTCAACCGGGTGTTCGGCGAGGCCGAGGAAACCATCCGCGTGTTCGAGTCCGATGGGATCGTCGCCGACGCGGCGGCGGGCGCGGACTACATCAAGATCCGCACCGATGCGATGTTCAATGAGCGGGATGTGCGGGCGTTGGAGGTCCACGAAGGGCTGGTGCATGTCGGCACCACCCTCAACGGGCTGAACCAGCCGATCTGCACCTTCCTGTCCAAGGGCCCGCCCTCGTCGACGGTGACCCAGGAAGGCCTGGCGATCCTGATGGAGATCATCACCTTCGCTTCCTATCCGAGCCGGCTGCGCAAGCTCACCAACCGCACCCGCGCCATCCACATGGTGGAGGAGGGCGCCGACTTCCTGCAGGTCTTCGAATTCTTCCGCGAGCAGGGCTTTGAGATGGCGGAAAGCTACGGCAACGCCAGCCGAGTGTTCCGTGGCTCGGTGCCGACCGGCCTGCCATTCACCAAAGATTTGTCCTACCTCAAGGGCTTCATCATGGTTTACAACTACATTCAGCTGGCCGTGCGCAAAGGCAAGCTGGAGCAGGTGCCGCTGCTGTTCTGCGGCAAGACCACCCTGGAGGATATGCGCACCCTGCGGCAACTGGTGGACGAGGGCCTGGTCGTGCCGCCCAAGTACCTGCCCGAGCAGTTCCGCGACATGAATGCACTCTCGGCCTGGATGTGCTTTTCCAACTTCCTGAACCACCTGAGCCTGGATCGGATCGAAGCGGATTATTCCAATATCCTTTGAATACAACACCCAACCTCTGTGGGAGCGGGCTTGCTCGCGAAAGCGGTGTGTCAGTCGACAGGATCATTAGCTGACACATCGCCTTCGTGAGCGAGCCCGCTCCCACAGGAGGGTGTTCCAACTCTGATTTTTTTGCGAGGCTTCACCGGATGCGAACCCTCGGCATCTTTTGCCTGTTGCTGGCCCTGAGCGGTTGCAGCTCGCTGCTGTTCTACCCTGAGCGGGGCCTGCCGTTCACCCCGGAGCGGGCCAAGCTCGACTACCGCGACGTGACCCTGGTCACCGCCGACGGCCTCAAGCTGCGGGGCTGGTGGCTACCGGTCAAGCCGGGTGTCGAGGTCAAGGGCACGGTGCTGCATCTGCACGGCAACGGCGGCAACCTGGCCTGGCACTTGGGCGGGAGCTGGTGGCTGCCGGAGCAGGGCTACCAGGTGCTGATGGTCGACTACCGGGGGTATGGCGTGTCCGAGGGCGAGCCGAGCCTGCCAGCGATCTACCAGGACATCGACGCCGCGTTCCAATGGCTCGACCGTTCCGCCGATGTCCAAGGCAAGCCACTGGTGTTGCTCGGCCAGAGCCTGGGAGGCGCGTTGGCGGTGCGTTACCTGGTGGAGCATCCGCAGCGCCAGCGACAGCTCAAGGCGCTGGTGCTCGACGGCGTGCCGGCCAGCTATCGCGATGTCGGGCGGTTTGCCCTGAGCACCTCGTGGTTGACCTGGCCGTTCCAGGTGCCGTTGTCCTGGCTGGTGCCGGACGGTGACAGCGCGATCAGCTCGATGGCGCAATTGACCGGCGTGCCGAAACTGATCTATCACAGCCTGGACGACCCGATCGTGCCCCTTTCCAACGGCATCCGCCTGTACCAAGCTGCGCCGCCGCCCAGGGTCCTGCAATTGACCCGTGGCGGGCATGTACAGACATTCGCCGACCCGACCTGGCGAACCGTGATGTTGCGCTACCTCGACGACCCCACGCATTTCGACGGCCTGCGTCGCCTGGGCGAAGTGCCGAATTATCCGAAATCACCCGATCAATCCCCAGAGAGTCCGCAATGAGCGAAGAACGTAACGCCATCCCCCTGATCATCACCGGTATCTGCAGCATCCTCGGCACTGTCGCGGTGTTGTGGTACTACGGTTACCTGCACTTCGCCAAGCCCGAGGACGCGTTGCTGCTCAACGAATTCACCATGCTCAAGACCGTGCCGGGCGAAGACTACAAAGTCTCCCTGGAGCCCGCGCCCCAAGTGGCCCAATGCATCGACGGTGTGTTGGTGCTGTTTGACACCGAGCAGAAAGGCCTGACCGGTGTGCTGGTCAACGAAAAGAAACGCGCCGTGCGCTGCATGGGCCAGGAGACGCCGCAGAAGCTGCAGCCTTGAAATAATCCATGACTTCCAGTGATCTCCTGTGGGAGCGGGCTTGCTCGCGAACACCATGTGTCAGTCGATGCACAGGTCACTGACACACCGCTTTCGCGAGCAAGCCCGCTCCCTCATGTGGGGAAGTGTTCAGCAATGAAAAAGCCCCGCCTGACTGGGTCAGGCGGGGCTTTTTCATTGCCGTCAACCGATCAGTTGGCGCTCATGCTCGAACGCGGGGCGACGGGTTGGTTGTCGTTGGAGATGGTCACCTCCACGCGACGGTTCATGGCACGGCCCGAAACGCTGTTGTTGTCGGCGACCGGGAATTCCTTGCCATAACCCTGGGTCACGATGCGGGCCGGATCGACGCCCATTTTCACCAGGGCAGTGCGCACGGAGCTGGCACGGCGCTCGGACAGCGATTGGTTGTAGGAGTCCGAACCGGTGCTGTCGGTGTAGCCTTCGACGATCACCTTGCGGTCCGGGTTTTCCTGGAGGAACTGTGCCAGTTTGTTCACGTTGACCAGGCCGCTGGAGCGCAGGTCGGACTTGTTGGTGGCGAACAGCACGTCACCGAAAGTCACCAGCGTACCGCGTTCGGTCTGCTTGGCGTTCAGGCTGTCCTGCAGTTGCTTGATCTGCGCATTGCGGGCATCGAGCAGCGCACGGGCGCGTTCGTCACCGGCGTTTTTCAGCGCGGCCTCGGCGTTGCGCAGGGCGATGGTCTGCTTGGCCACTTCAACACGCTGGTTGGTCAGGTAGGCCAGTTGGTCGACCTTGGCTTCGTCTTCCCGGTCCAGGTAAGCCTTGTCGGCCTTGGCCAGGAAATCGGCTGCGTCCTTGGTTTCCAGGGCTGCCACCTTGGTCGCCGCTGGGTCAGCCTGCAGGCCGTTGTAGTTGGTGCGGGCCTGTTCCAGGTTCGCGTTCGGGTCATGGGAGCAAGCGGCCAGGGCTACGCAGGCAGCGAGCAGGGCGGGCATCATCAAGTGTTTGTGCATCATAGTCTGTCGTCCTTTTATCAATGAGAAGTACGTCGTGGCCTGAACCGATTACTGAATCTTGTTCATGCCTTCCTGACGCAGTTCCTGAACCCCTTTCTGGGAATCCTTGAGTGCTTGTTCCGCTTTGGCGGCCTGGGCCTTGCGCTCGGCGACGCGAGCATCCCATTCGGCCTGTTCGGCCAGACGCTTGGCTTCGTCGTATTTCTTGTCGTGCATGGCCAGTTCGGCTTGCTTGAGCTTGTCCTGGGCCGATTTCATTTCCACCGCGGCGAATTCGGTACCACCGGCCGTCACGGCGCTGTTGACCGCCGATTGGGTCACCGCGTACTGCTCCGAAGGTGGGTTGCCCGCGCAACCGGCCAGGATGAAGCTGCTACCGATGGCCAGGGCAGCCAGCTTGAGGCCGCGCAGGCCCGCGGATGAGGGTTTCGCAGTGCAGGTATTCATAGGCTTCAACTCCATTGGAAAACTCCTGAAAAAAACTACAAATCCATGCTGGGACCGAAACCGTGACGTCTGTTTAGGCGCGGAGGCCAGGGCGCGTTTATTAAAACGGCCGTTCCAGTATGGTTATTCGGTGTGACCCGAAGCTTTTTTCAAAAGTTCAGCGGAGGTGGCCATTCGCCAAAAGAATTGCTGACTGATTGGTCAATGGCAAAAAAGCTGAACTTTCAAGGCGTGCAGCGGTATTCCCGGCGCCAGTCATGGCGTCCGGGAGACCACGAGCGGGAAGGGAGTCAGTGTTTCGGCTTGTCGTTCTGCGAGGAAAGCTCATGCAGATGCCTACGCGACAAGGCGAGGAATCTCGGCGTCGGGCCGACGTCTTCGTACAGCGGGTCACCTTCTTCATCGGTGGCGACCACCTGCTGCCCCTTGACGTACGGGAAGCTCGCTTCGAGTTCTTCCAGCGCGGCCCCGATCAGTTCGCCCAGCAGTTCCTCGGGCTGGCGCTTGGGGTACATGTCACAGATTGCCGCCAGTCGTGCCGCGGCTTCGACGTCCAGGTGAATCGTGTAGCCGGTCTGGGTCAGGCGACCCTTGGCGTTTTCTTCCCAATGCTGGGCAAGCTCACGGATTTTCATGATGGCCTCAATAAGTCTGCTTATGGCAGGCGTGGTGAGTGGCAAGCCGTTGTGTGGCCTATTCATCAGACTAGCTTTGTCCTACAAGGTTTAAAGACCCTTCGTCGCTTGTCATAAACGACCGGCATCGGCACTCTCTATGGCAACGCGTCTACCCCGTTCGCTGTCCGGACCTTTTGCTGGAGAACTGCTGATGACCGATATCGATGCCCGCTTGCGCGAGGACGTCCACCTGCTCGGCGAGCTGCTGGGCAATACCATTCGCGAGCAGTACGGCGACACGTTCCTCGACAAGATCGAGCAGATCCGCAAGGGCGCCAAGGCCGATCGGCGCGGCTCGGCGGATGCCGAACTCAGTGCCAGCCTCAACGCGTTGAGCGAAGACGAGCTGCTGCCCGTGGCGCGGGCATTCAACCAGTTTCTCAACCTTGCCAACATCGCCGAGCAGTACCAGCTCATCCACCGCCGCGAAGAGTCGCAGCCGGCTCCCTTCGAGGCCCGGGTGTTGCCCGAGCTGCTCGCCCGGTTGCGGGCCGAGGGCCACGGCGCCGAGGCCCTGGCGCGGCAATTGGGACGGCTGGAGATCGAGCTGGTGCTGACGGCCCACCCCACGGAAGTGGCCCGGCGTACGCTGATCCAGAAATACGACGCCATCGCCGCGCAACTGGCGGCCCAGGACCACCGCGACCTGACCAGCGCCGAGCGGGCGCAGATTCATGAGCGCCTGCAACGCTTGATCGCCGAGGCCTGGCATACCGAGGAAATCCGTCGCACCCGCCCGACCCCCGTGGACGAGGCCAAGTGGGGCTTCGCGGTGATCGAGCATTCGCTGTGGCAGGCCATCCCCAATTACCTGCGCAAGGCCGATCAGGCCCTGCACGCGGCCACCGGGCTGCGCCTGCCGCTGGAGGCCGCGCCGATCCGTTTTGCTTCGTGGATGGGCGGCGACCGGGACGGCAACCCGAACGTCACGGCGGCGGTAACGCGCGAAGTGCTGTTGCTGGCGCGGTGGATGGCGGCGGACCTGTACTTGCGTGACGTCGATCACCTGGCCGCCGAGCTGTCCATGCAGAACGCCAGCGACGTCTTGCGTGCCCTGGCGGGTGACAGCGCCGAACCCTATCGCGCCGTGCTCAAGCAGTTGCGCGAGCGCCTGCGGGCCACCCGCAACTGGGCCCACGCGGCCTTGAAAGGTGCCACGCCAGCGTCCGCCGATGTGCTGCAGAGCAACCGCGAACTGCTGGACCCGCTGGAGCTGTGCTACCAGTCGCTGCATGAGTGCGGCATGGGCGTGATCGCCGACGGGCCGTTGCTCGATTGCCTGCGCCGGGCAGTCACCTTCGGCCTGTTCCTGGTGCGCCTGGACGTGCGCCAGGACTCGACCCGCCATTGCTCGGCCATGACTGAAATCACCGACTACCTGGGCCTGGGTCGCTACGAGGACTGGAACGAGGAACAGCGCATCAGTTTCCTGCTGGAAGAGCTGAACAACCGGCGCCCGCTGTTGCCTGCCCATTTCAAACCATCGGCTGACACGGCCGAAGTGTTGGCCACGTGCCGTGAAGTGGCGGCGGCACCTGCGGCGTCCCTGGGCTCCTACGTGATCTCCATGGCCGGCGCGGCTTCCGACGTGCTGGCGGTGCAACTGTTGTTGAAAGAGTCCGGCGTGCTGCGCCCGATGCGGGTGGTGCCGCTGTTCGAAACCCTGGCCGACCTGGACAACGCCGGGCCGGTGATCGAGCGGCTGCTGCGGTTGCCGGGCTATCGCTCTCGGCTGCAAGGCCCCCAGGAAGTGATGATCGGCTATTCCGACTCCGCCAAGGATGCCGGCACCACGGCGGCGGCGTGGGCACAGTACCGGGCCCAGGAGCGGCTGGTGGACATCTGTCGCGAGCAGCAGGTCGAACTGCTGTTGTTCCACGGTCGCGGCGGCACGGTCGGGCGTGGCGGCGGTCCGGCCCACGCGGCGATCCTGTCCCAGCCGCCGGGCTCGGTGGCCGGGCGTTTCCGCACCACCGAGCAGGGCGAAATGATTCGTTTCAAATTCGGTCTGCCGGACATCGCCGAGCAGAACCTCAACCTGTACCTCGCCGCCGTACTGGAAGCGACTCTGTTGCCGCCACCACCGCCGACCCCCGAGTGGCGGCACCTGATGGACGAACTGGCCGCCGACGGTGTCAACGCCTACCGCGCGGTGGTGCGGGAGAACCCGCAATTCGTCGAGTATTTCCGCCAGTCCACGCCCGAGCAGGAACTGGGTCGCCTGCCGTTGGGCAGTCGTCCGGCCAAGCGTCGGGCCGGCGGGATCGAAAGCCTGCGGGCGATCCCCTGGATCTTTGGCTGGACCCAGACCCGCCTGATGTTGCCGGCCTGGCTCGGTTGGGAAACCGCCCTGGGCAAGGCGCTGGAGCGGGGTGAAGGGCAATTGCTCGGCCAGATGCGCGAGCAGTGGCCATTCTTCCGTACCCGCATCGATATGCTGGAGATGGTGCTGGCCAAGGCCGACGCCGATATCGCGCGCTCCTACGACGAACGTCTGGTGGAACCTGAGTTGCTGCCATTGGGTGCGCATTTACGCGACCTATTGTCGCAGGCCTGTTCGGTGGTGCTGGGGTTGACCGGTCAGTCGCAGCTGCTGGCACATAGCCCAGACACGCTGGAATTCATCCGCTTGCGCAACACCTACCTCGACCCGCTGCACCTGTTGCAAGCCGAACTGCTGGCCCGCTCGCGGCAACCCGAGGTCGCCCAGGGCAGCCCCGTGGAACAGGCGTTGCTGGTGTCTGTGGCAGGGATTGCCGCCGGTTTGCGCAATACCGGCTAAGCTCCAGCAGCGCACCGAAACGGCCCGTCCGGGGTTCCCGGACGTCGGCCGCGGGGGGAGGGAAGAGGTCGACCAGGCGACAGTTTGTTGTTCGGTTGCGACTCTCGCCACCTCCGCCAAAGGTCGCATCAGGCGCCGGTTCCTCCGACTTTTGGCGGCTTGTGTGGGTCGGGCCTGCTGTGTATCTTGATCAGCCTTTGGCCGTTTGGGCGGTCACGATTCCAGATTTTCCGAGATTGGCCCCACGAGGCGAATCCGAGCGTTTTACATAAAAAATTGAGGAGCACATCGATGCGCGTCATTCTGCTGGGAGCTCCCGGGGCCGGTAAAGGTACTCAGGCAAAGTTCATCACCGAGAAATTCGGTATCCCGCAAATCTCCACGGGCGACATGCTGCGTGCCGCGGTCAAGGCGGGCACCGAGCTGGGCATCAAGGCCAAGAGCATCATGGATGCCGGTGGCCTGGTGTCGGATGACCTGATCATCGCCCTGGTCAAGGATCGCATCGCTCAGGCCGATTGCGCCAAGGGCTTCCTGTTCGATGGTTTCCCACGCACCATTCCCCAGGCTGAAGCGCTGGTAGAAGCTGGCGTGGAACTCGATCACGTGGTCGAGATCGCTGTCGACGACGAAGAGATCGTCCAGCGCATCGCCGGTCGCCGCGTCCATGAGCCGTCCGGTCGTGTCTACCACACCGTCTACAACCCGCCGAAACTGGCCGGCAAGGACGACATCACCGGCGAAGAGCTGGTGCAGCGCAAGGACGACACCGAAGAAACCGTGCGTCATCGCCTGTCGGTCTACCATTCCCAGACCAAGCCGCTGGTGGCGTTCTACCAGAACCTGTCGGCCGCCAAGGGCAAGCCGAAGTACAGCCACATCCCGGGCGTTGGCTCGGTCGATGCGATCACCGGCAAGGTGCTCGAAGCGCTCAGCTGAAAAGTCTGATTCGCTGTGACAACTACGGCCCGCTTGCGGGCCGTAGTTGTTTATACTGGCGCCCTTTTTCCTCCACCTGATTCGGACACATCGATGAGCACCTTGCTGGCCCTGGACACCGCGACTGAAGCTTGCTCCGTTGCCTTGCTGCACGACGGCAAGGTCACGAGCCATTACGAGGTGATTCCGCGCCTGCATGCCCAGAAGCTGTTGCCGATGATCCAGCAGTTGCTCAGCGACGCCGGGACAACTTTGCAAGCGGTGGACGCCATTGCCTTCGGGCGTGGGCCCGGGGCGTTCACCGGCGTGCGCATCGCCATCGGCGTGGTCCAGGGGCTGGCGTTCGCGCTGGAGCGTCCGGTGTTGCCGGTGTCCAATCTGGCGGTGCTGGCCCAGCGTGCGTTGCGCGAGCACGGTGCACGGCAGGTCGCTGCCGCCATCGACGCCCGCATGGACGAAGTGTACTGGGGCTGCTACCGCGAAACCGACGGCGAGATGCGCCTGGTGGGTGCAGAAGCCGTGTTGCCGCCGCAGGTCGCGGCTTTACCAGGCGAAGCCGCTGGCGAGTGGTTCGGAGCCGGGACCGGTTGGGGCTACGGCGAGCGGATCGCCGTCAACCTCTGCGGCCAGGACGCGGCCATGTTGCCTCACGCCGAAGACCTGCTGACCCTGGCACGCTTCGCCTGGGCCCGGGGCGAAGCCGTCCCGGCGGACGACGCCCAGCCGGTGTATCTGCGCGACAAGGTGGCGGTACCGAAGGCAGAGCGCTAGATCCTCTCCCTCGCCACAGGCGTAGAGCTCGAAAGTCATTTCCCTACTCAAAAGTCACACCCTTTATTGCCAGTCGTCACTTTTTTCCGCGGTTTTTAAACCTTTTTGGCTTTATGTGTTCTAGTTATCACTTGCGCATTTGCGCGGCTACGAAAGTGCCGCTAAATTGCCATCATTGATACCGAGCATTCTGTCATGCGTATAGACGGCGTTTCCTCACAGTCCTATCCCATCAAGCGCAAGCCGCGTGCAGGCAAGGCTGTCGAGCCTGAGTCGCTCGATGATATCGATGGCGAACTGGACTCCCCGTCCGAAGAACAACTGGCTGCCCGCGCCGCCAAATCCGCCGCGCAGCGCCTGAGCAACCTTCCCGCCCGCCAGCAAGACATGCTGTATCACCGCGCCATGAAGCGCAGCGTCGCCACGGCCCTGGCCAGCTACCTGAGCACCGCCGGTTTCGTCGATTGGGATATGGAAGTGCTGGGCCTCGACCTTTACATCTGATGGGCTTGCCTTACTACCTGGGCTGCCCCTCCTGGAGCGAAAACGCCTGGCGTGATTACCTCTATCCGCAAGACGCCAAAAGCGCCGATTTCCTCAGCCTCTACTGCCAAGTGTTCAATGCCGTGGAAGGCAATACGACGTTCTACGCCAGCCCGTCTGCCGCCATCGTGCAGCGTTGGGCCGATGCCATGCCCGAACACTTTCGTTTTACCGCCAAGTTGCCCGGTGACATCAGCCACAATGGCGATTTGCGTGAGCAGTTAGCAGCCACCGAAACCTTCGTGCAGTTGCTCAGCCCCTTGGGCGAGCGGGTTTCGCCATTCTGGTTGCAGTTGTCCAAGGCCTTCACCCCGCATCGGCTCGGCGAACTGGCGGCGTTCATCGACGCCTTCGAGCGGCCACTGGCCGTGGAAGTGCGCCACGATGAGTTCTTTGCCAAGGGTGACGCCGAGCGACAGCTCAATCGCCTGCTGCTCGACCGTGGTGTCGAGCGCATCTGCCTCGATCCGCGGGCCCTGTTCAGTTGCACCTCCACCGAGCCTTCGGTGCTCCACGCGCAATCGAAAAAGCCTCGGGTGCCGCCTCGGCCAACAGCCTTTACCCAATGCCCACAAGTGCGCTTCATCGGTCATCCGGTACTGGAAGCCAACGAACCGTTCCTGACGCCTTGGGTGGAGAAAGTCGCCGGCTGGATCGAAGAGGGGCGCACGCCGTATGTCTTCCTGCACACCGCCGATAACCTGCTGGCGGCCAAACTCGCGCAGCACTTTCACCAGCGATTGATGCGTCGATTGCCTGGCTTGCCGGCCCTGCCTGAGCTATACAGAGAGCCCGCCGCCGAGCAACTGGGTTTGCTCTGAGGCCTACCCCTTTCTGCTCAGGAGCGAACTACATGGATGCGCAAACCCGTCGAGCCCAGGCGTTCAAGGCCTTGCACGCACGCGAAGGGGCTTTCGTCATTCCCAACCCGTGGGATGCCGGTTCCGCCAAGATGCTCGCCACCCTCGGCTTTGAAGCCTTGGCGACCACCAGTGCCGGTCACGCGTTTTCCCTGGCGCGGCCGGACGGAGGCCTGGGGCTGGAAGCCACCCTGGCCAACGTGCGGGCCATCGTCGCCGCCACCGACTTGCCGGTGGCGGTCGACCTGGAGAATGGGTTTGCCGATGACCCCGAAGCCTGCGCTCAAAACCTGCTTCGGGCCGCGGAGGCCGGGGCGGTGGGGGGATCGATCGAAGATGCCACGGGGCGTGAAGACAGCCCGATCTATTGTTTCGAACAGGCCGTGGCACGGGTCAAGGCGGCCGCCGAAGCGGTGGCCAGCCTGCCGTATCCCTTCCTGCTCACGGCCAGGGCGGAAAACTTCCTGCATGGCAATCCTGACTTGGATGACACGATTCGACGCCTGAAGGCGTTCGCCGATGCCGGTGCCGATGTGCTCTACGCCCCTGGGCTCAATACGGCCGAGCAAGTGCTCGCGGTGGTCCGGGCCGTGGCGCCGAAACCAGTGAACGTGTTGATGTCCGGGGCGCTGGACCTGACCGTCGCGCAGTTGAGCGAGATGGGCGTCAAGCGCATCAGCGTCGGTTCGGCCCTGGCCCTGGCCGCGTATGGCGAGTTCTTCCGCGCCGCCGAGGAAATCCAGCAGCAGGGCACGTTCACCTTCACTCGGCGCTCGATGCCGTTCAAGCAGGCCAACGAATTGTTCAAGGGTTGATGGCCGAGGCAATGTCGTGCGGGTCCTGAAAGGTTTCCTGTGGCTGGGATTGATCGCCGGTGTGGCCGGGGTGGGGGTGTGGCGCGGTTGGCTGTCGCTGCCTCCCCAGTGGAATCCCTGGGCGCCGCTGGACGTCAACCTGGCGCCGAACCTGCTGACCCGCTACAAGCTCATGGCCCTGCGCAACGACCCGCAACTGTGCGACCAGGCCCTCGCCACGTCGGGGCTGCGGGTCGCTCGGCAGGCCGACAGCCCTGGCAATGCCGATTGCCCGCTGACCAATGTGTTGCGGGTGCAGGGCGGCGAGATTGGGTTGAGCAGCAGTTTCCTCGCCAGTTGCCCGTTGGCGGTGGCTTTCGCGCTGTTCGAGCGTCATGCGTTGCAGCCGGCGTCGGCGGCGGTCTATGGACAGAAGGTAACGCGGGTCGATCACCTCGGCAGTTTCGCCTGCCGGAACATGTACGGCCGTGAAAGTGGCGCACGCAGCCAGCATGCCACGGCCAGCGCCCTGGACATTGCCGGGTTTCGCCTGGCCGATGGCCGCGCGGTCAGCGTGCTCAAGGACTGGCCCCGGAACAACGCCGATGCGCAGTTCCTGCGACAGGTGCGCGACGGTGCCTGCGACATGTTCAGTGTGGTCCTGAGCCCGGACTACAACGCGGCGCACCGCAACCATTTCCATCTGGATGTGGGGCCCTGGTGGATCTGTCGCTGATCAGGCGGCGATGCGCAGGTTCTGCAGCACGATAGGGCGAGCCCAGCGCGTGTCGAAGTCCAGTGCTTTCTGCTGGGCCACGATGTCGTCTTCCGGGAACGGCGGGAACGGCTTGTCCAGCAAGTCGAGTTCCAACTCGGCAATCGGCAGGTGCAAGGGCCGTGGTTGCGGTGCCGGGCCCGGTTCTGGCAGCGGTTGGCCGGCGGTAAGGACGAGCGGGCGAACCCAGTGGCTCTCGAAATCCTGCTGCTTTTGCTGGGCGACGATTTCGTCTTCCGGGAACGGCGGGAAGGGCTTGTCCAGCAGGTCTAGCTCGAATTCGGCGATCGGCAGGAACAGCGGCTCCGGCGGTGCGATCGGGGTGTCTTTCACGTCACAGGTGCGCTGGCTGACGATGTGGTCCAGCAGTTCGGCGCCGAGGGTCGGTTCAACGGCCTCATCGAGGGCGACGGGCTGGTAGCTGCCCGGCGCCGGCGCGGCATCACCCAGTTGATCGGCCAGGGCCTGGGCAAAGAAATCCTGCCACAGGTGACTGACGCCGCTCAGTGCTTGGGTGTTGCGCAGGCGGTAATCCCCGTACGGGGAGATCACGCCTATCGATGTGGATTGAATGTCTGACATTTTTCTCGGTCGACGCTCAGCTCTGGCAAAATGCCGTTCACTGTTGTTATCGGCGGTTTTTGCCGATCCTTAATTTTTTGAGCGTGTTTTCATGATTGAGCAACCCGCGGCCTGCCGCATCCACGTCGAGGCCTTGGCCCCGGCCTTCGAGTCGCAAGCGCAAGCATGGGCCGAGCGCCTCGACCTGCCCCGGCAGGTGGACGACGGCGAGTTCGCCTTGCAGGTCGGCGAGCAAGGGCTGCAATTGCAGCAACTGGGCCCGGACGCGCCGGGCCCGGTGCGTGTCGACTTCGTCGAGGGTGGTGCGGCCCATCGCCGGTTGTACGGCGGCGGCAGCGGCCAGATGATCGCCAAGGCGGTCGGTATTGCCCAGGGCGTGCGTCCAAGGGTGCTGGATGCCACGGCCGGGTTGGGCAAGGATGCGTTCGTGCTGGCGAGCCTGGGTTGTGAAATGAGCCTGATCGAGCGCCAGCCGCTGATCGGCGCCTTGCTTGAGGATGGCCTGGCCCGTGGGGCGGAGGATTTCGACGTGGCGCCGATCGTCGCGCGGATGCGCCTGCTCAAGGGCAACTCCATCGAGGTGATGCGCAACTGGGAAGGCGAGCCGCCCCAGGTGATCTACCTGGACCCGATGTTCCCTCATCGGGAAAAAACCGCTCTGGTGAAGAAGGAGATGCGTCTGTTCCGGCCCTTGGTCGGCGACGATCCGGACGCGCCGGCGCTGCTGGCCGCGGCCTTGGCCCTGGCAACCCACCGGGTGGTGGTCAAGCGCCCGCGCAAGGCGCCGTGCATCGAGGGGCCGAAGCCGAGCCATGGGCTCGATGGCAAGTCCAGTCGGTACGATATCTACCCCAAGAAAGCGCTCAAGGCCTGAAACCGCGTCGGGCCCATCGCGGGCTTGCTCGCGATGGCGGTGGGTCAGTGGGTGCAGATGCTGAATGTTCCGGCCCCTTCGCGGGCAAGCCCGCTCCCACAGTGGCCAGCGGCGGATGTGGATTTCGAGTACACCCACGATCCATTGTGGGAGCGAGCTTGCTCGCGATGGCGATGGGTCAGTGGGAGCAGATGCTGAATGTACCGGCCCCTTCGCGGGCAAGCCCGCTCCCACAGTGGCCAGCGGCGGATGTGGATTTCGAGTACACCCACGATCCATTGTGGGAGCGAGCTTGCTCGCGATGGCGATGGGTCAGTGGGAGCAGATGCTGAATATTGCGACGTCTTCGCGGGCAAGCCCGCTCCCACAGGGGCCAGCGGCGGATGTGGATTTCGAGCACACCCACGATCCATTGTGGGAGCGGGCTTGCCCGCGAAGAGGCCCGCCCCGCCAGCGAAGCTCTGCCGGATGATCTAAGGCCGATAAGCCCGCACAAACAACCCCACCACTTCTCGCACATGGGCTTCGGCGGCTTCTGGCTCCAACGGCGCGCCGCAGCCATACAGCAGCCGGAAATTCGCCGCGCCCTTGATCAGGCAAAAGAAGTGTTCCGCCGCGTTGCGCGGTTTATCGATGCTCAAGGCGCCGCTCTGGTTGACCTTGCTCAACAGGCGTTCCATCCCTGACAACATCCGCTGCGGACCGGCCTCGAAGAAAATCGTCGAGAGCTTCGGGTCCTGGCTGCCCAGCGCCATGATCACTCGGTGCAGGTTCACCGATTCCTCGCTGCTGACCAGTTGGTGAAAGCCGCGGGCGATGTTCAGCAATACTTCCTCGATCGCCACGCCTTCGGGCCATTCGAAGAACAGCGGCGGCACCTGCTCTTCGCACTTGGCGATCACCGCGGCGGAGAACAGCGTTTCCTTGTCGTTGAAGTGGCTGTAGACCGTCAGCTTGGAAACCCCGGCCTCGGTGGCCACGGTGTCCATGCTGGTATTGGCGTAGCCCATGTTCACGAACAGGCGTTTCGCGGCGTCGAGAATGGCCTGGCGCTTGGCCAGGTCCTTGGGACGGCCGGGGCCGCTGGGAGATGCAAGATTGTTCGACATTTTTCCGCTTTAATACTGGACTGGTGAGTTTGCTATTAATAACATACTGGCCAGTATAATTATTCCAAGCACCATTCGCGAAAGGTCAGCCGCCATGTTCCGCTCTGCCTTGCCCCTCGCCATGCCAGTCTGCCTGGCTTTTTTATTGTCTGCGTGTGGTCATGACGAGCCGGCGCCCGTCGCCGTGCGCCCGGCCATGGTGGTCAAGCCAGAGCCTTCGGCCCAGGCCATGGAAAGCTATCCTGGTGAGGTGCGAGCGCGTTTCGAGCCCGACCTGGCCTTTCGCATTGGCGGCAAGGTGAGCCGACGGCTGGTCGAAGAGGGGCAGCGGGTCAAGGCCAACCAGCCCCTGGCCGAGCTCGACCCCGAGGACGTACGTCTGCAACTGGAAGCGACCCGGGCCCAGGTGGCCGCCGCCGAGGCGAACCTGAACCTGGTGCGTGCCGAGCGTGACCGCTACAAGACGCTGATGGAGCGGCAGATGGTCAGCCGCTCCCAGTACGACAATGCCGAAAACCTCTATCGCTCCGGCGCCGCGCGGCTCAAGCAGATCAAGGCTGAGTTCGACGTGGCCAACAACCAGGCCAGCTATTCGGTGTTACGGGCACCCCAGGACGGCGTCGTTGCCAGGCGTGCGGTGGAAGTCGGGCAAGTGGTTTCGGCCGGACAGACGGTCTTCACCCTGGCCACCGACGGTGAGCGTGAAGTGCTGATCAGCTTGCCGGAACAGGGTTTTGGTCGCTTCAAGGTCGGCCAGCCGGTTTCGGTCGAGTTGTGGAGCCAGCCTGACCAGCGTTTCAGTGGCCGCATTCGCGAATTGTCGCCGGCCGCCGACCCCAGGTCCCGTACCTTCGCCGCTCGCGTGGCGTTCACCGCCGGCAGCGTTCCGGCCGAGTTGGGCCAAAGTGCCCGGGTGTTCATCCAGACGGCCGACAAGGTGTCGCTGGCGGTGCCTTTGTCGGCCCTGACGGCCGAGAACGGCGCGACCTACGTCTGGGTGGTCAACGCCAACAACACCCTGAAAAAGGTCCCGGTGCGGGTCGGCGCGTTCGGCGAAAAAACCGTCCCGGTGCTGGAAGGCCTGAGCCCGGATGACTGGGTGGTGGCGGCCGGCGTCCATGTGCTTCTCGACGGCCAGCAGGTGCGGCCGGTGGATCGCTCCAACCGCGTGGTCAACCTGGCGGCCAAGGAGTAATCCCCGATGGGTTTCAATCTTTCCGAATGGGCGCTGCGTAATCGCCAGATCGTACTGTTCCTGATGCTCCTGCTGGCCATCGTCGGTGCGCTTTCCTACACCAAGCTGGGCCAGAGCGAAGACCCGCCGTTCACGTTCAAGGCCATGGTGATTCGCACCCTCTGGCCGGGTGCGACGGCCGAGGAGGTTTCGCGCCAGGTCACCGAACGCATCGAGAAGAAGCTGATGGAGACCGGCGATTACGAGCGTATCGTCTCGTTCTCCCGGCCGGGCGAGTCCCAGGTCACCTTCATGGCGCGCGACTCCCTGCATTCGGCGCAGATCCCCGAGCTGTGGTACCAGATCCGCAAGAAAGTCAGCGACATCCGCCATACCTTGCCGCCGGGCATCCAGGGACCGTTCTTCAACGATGAATTCGGCACCACCTTCGGCAACATTTACGCGTTGACCGGTGACGGTTTCGACTACGCCGTGCTCAAGGACTACGCCGATCGCATCCAGATCCAGCTGCAACGGGTCAAGGACGTGGGCAAGGTCGAGCTGCTCGGCTTGCAGGACGAGAAAATCTGGATCGAGCTGTCGAACGTCAAGCTGGCGACCCTCGGCCTGCCCTTGGCGGCGGTGCAGCAGGCCCTTGAGGAGCAGAACGCGGTATCGACCGCAGGCTTCTTCGAGACCGGCAGCGAGCGCTTGCAGTTGCGGGTGTCGGGCAATTTCCAGACGGTCGAAGAGATCCGCAACTTTCCGATCCGGGTGGCCGACCGAACCTTTCGCATCAGCGACCTGGCGGACGTGCGTCGTGGCTTCAACGACCCACCGGCGCCGCGCATGCGCTTCATGGGCGAAGATGCCATCGGCCTGGCCGTGGCGATGAAGGACGGTGGCGACATCCTGGTCCTGGGCAAGGCGCTGGAAGCCGAGTTCGCCCGGATCCAGAACAACCTGCCGGCCGGCATGCAACTGCGTAAGGTGTCGGACCAGCCGGCGGCGGTGAAGACGGGCGTCGGCGAGTTCGTCCAGGTGCTGGTGGAGGCCCTGGCGATCGTGTTGCTGGTGAGTTTCTTCTCCCTGGGACTGCGCACCGGGATGGTCGTGGCGCTGGTGATCCCGCTGGTGCTGGCGATGACCTTCGCCGCGATGTATTACCTGGGAATCGGCCTGCACAAGATCTCCCTTGGCGCGCTGGTGCTGGCATTGGGGCTGCTGGTGGACGACGCGATCATTGCGGTGGAGATGATGGCGATCAAGATGGAGCAGGGCTTCGACCGCATCAAGGCCGCCAGTTATGCCTGGACCAGCACCGCCTTCCCCATGCTCACCGGTACGCTGATCACGGCGGCGGGCTTCCTGCCGATCGCCACGGCGCAGTCGGGCACGGGTGAATACACCCGCTCGATCTTCCAGGTGGTGACCTTGGCATTGCTGGCGTCCTGGGTGGCCGCGGTGGTGTTCGTGCCGTATCTGGGGGAAAGACTCCTACCAGACCTGGCGAAAATTCATGCCGCCAAACACGGCACCGCCGACGGTGAATTCGACCCTTACGGCACGCCGTTCTATCAACGCGTGCGGCGGCTGGTGGGCTGGTGCGTGCGTCGGCGCAAAACCGTCATCGCGCTGACCGTGCTGCTGTTTATCGGCTCGGTGGTGTTGTTCCGTTTTGTGCCTCAGCAGTTCTTCCCAGCCTCCGGGCGGTTGGAGCTGATGGTCGACCTCAAACTGGAGGAAGGCGCCTCCCTGAGCAACACCGCCGAGCAGGTCAAGCGCCTTGAAGCGCTGCTCAAGGACCACGCCGGCATCGACAACTATGTGGCCTACGTCGGTACCGGATCGCCGCGTTTCTACCTGCCGCTGGATCAGCAACTGCCCGCGTCCAGCTTTGCTCAGTTCGTGGTGCTGGCCAAGACCATCGAAGACCGCGAACCGCTGCGCAGTTGGCTGATCAGCACCCTGAACGAACAGTTCCCGACCCTGCGTTCGCGGGTGACCCGCCTGGAAAACGGGCCGCCGGTGGGCTACCCGGTGCAGTTTCGCGTGACGGGTGAGCACATCGAGGAAGTCCGGGCCTTGGCGCGGAAAGTGTCGGCCAAGGTTCGGGAAAATCCCTACGTGGCCAACGTGCATCTGGATTGGGAAGAACCGAGCAAGGTGGTCTACCTCAATATCGACCAGGACCGCGCCCGGGCCCTGGGCGTCAGCACGGCGAACCTGTCCAGCGCCCTGCGCAGTTCCCTGACCGGGTCGAGTGTCAGCCAGTACCGCGAAGACAACGAGCTGATCGAGATCCTGCTACGGGGCACGGTGCACGAGCGCACCGAACTGTCGCTGCTGCCAAGCCTGGCCGTGCCGACCGACAGCGGTCAGAGTGTGGCGTTGTCGCAGATCGCCACCCTGGAATACGGCTTCGAAGAAGGTGTGATCTGGCACCGCAATCGCCTGCCGAGCGTGACCGTGCGGGCAGACATCTACGGCAAGGAGCAGCCGGCCACCCTGGTGCAGCAGATTTTCCCGACCCTGGAGCCGATCCGCGCTGAACTGCCAGACGGTTACCTGCTGGAAGTGGGCGGGACGGTGGAGGATTCGGCCCGTGGCCAGAAATCGGTGAATGCCGGCGTGCCGCTGTTCATCGTGGTGGTGCTGACGTTGCTGATGCTGCAACTGCGCAGTTTCTCGCGCACGGCGATGGTGTTCCTGACGGCGCCCCTGGGGTTGATCGGCGTCACGCTGTTTTTGCTGGTGTTCCGTCAGCCGTTCGGCTTCGTGGCGATGCTGGGGACCATCGCGCTGTCGGGGATGATCATGCGTAACTCGGTGATCCTGGTGGACCAGATCGAGCAGGACATCAAGGCCGGGCTCGCACCCTGGCAGGCAATCATCGAAGCCACCGTGCGCCGCTTCCGCCCGATTGTGCTGACCGCGCTGGCGGCGGTGCTGGCGATGATCCCGCTGTCGCGCAGCCTGTTCTTCGGCCCGATGGCCGTGGCGATCATGGGCGGGTTGATCGTGGCGACGGCGTTGACGCTGTTGTTCCTGCCGGCGTTGTATGCGGCGTGGTTCAGGGTCAAGAAAGCCTGATCAACAGGTGCACACTGGCCCTGTGGCGAGGGGATTTATCCCCGTTGGGCTGCGAAGCGGCCCTAAAGCAGTGAACTCAATCTTTCTGACACACCGAGTTTTCTGGTTTAGGGGCTGCTGTGCAGCCCAACGGGGATAAATCCCCTCGCCACAGGGTTTTGCGCTAAGTCTTAAAGCGCGCCGAACACCTTCTTCGCCAGGCTGGTCGCGGCGGCGGCCGGGTTCTGGCGAATGGTGGCTTCCTGCTTGGCGATCATCTCGAACAACCCGTCCAGCGCCTGCTCGGTCACGTAGTTCTCGATGTTGGCGCTTTTCGCATCCAGTACGCCGAGCGTCGCGGCCTGGCCGGCGAAGGCGTTGTATTTCTGGGCCAGGCCGACCTTGTCGGTGGCTTGCTTGACGATTGGCAGGAACTTGGCGCGGATCTGCTCGCGGCTGCTCTTGTTCAGGTACTGCGTGGCCGAGTCGTTACCGCCGCTCAGGATGCCCTTGGCGTCGTCCACGCTCATGTTCTTCACGGCATTGACCAGGATCGGCTGGGCCTGGACCACGGCGGCTTCGGCGGCCTGGTTCATGCTGGTTTCCAGCTGATCGACCTGGTCACCCATGCCGAAGGCCTTCATCTTGCCGGCGACCTTGCCGAGCTTGCCCGGCAACTCGATCTTCACCTCGGGGTTGTTGTTGAAACCGCCGGGCTTGCCCAGTTGCTGGACCGCCACCTGCGCGCCTTGGGTCAGGGCGTCCTTGAGACCGCCGGTGGCATCCTTTTGCGACAGGTCGCCCAAGGACAGGGCCATGGCATTGGCGCAGATCAGCAGGCCCGCGCACAGGCCGGTGAAACGGAGAGGGAAACGGAGCATGACGGCATCCTTGAAAAAGTGGAAAACGGAATCAGCGCGCAGGGTTGACGCGGATCTTCAACGGCTGCGGGTCTTTGCCATCCAGGTGTACGGCGTGCTGTTGGGTGGTGATGAACAGCAGCTGGCCGTCTACTTCGATGCGGGCGCTCACGGCATAACGATGACCGGGCTTGACCTGGGCTGGATCATAACTGAGGTGGAACGGCAGCGGGACCTGGCCTTTGACCGGCCCGCTGTGTTCATCGAGCACCACCGCCGGGGCATCGGCCAGGGAGACGTCCTGCAGGCTCACGCTCAAGGTGGCGCTGGGGGGCAGGGCGATACGTTGCAAGTAGAAGACTTCGCCATCCAGGGACGCGGCGGATGGAGTGGGTGGGGTTGTGGCTTGGCACGCGGCCAGTAAAGCCATGGAGGCAAGCAAAACGAGTTTTTTCATCGGGATCACCTGGTGCGTCGACGCCCGCGACACGGCGGGCGCCGACGAACATTCAGCGAAGTGGCGTCCAGGCAAGCCCTTGTAGCGTCACGGTTCAGGAACCGAACGCGGGTGCCTGGACCGTTTCAGCCAGCGATCCTGGCGTCAGGTTCAGGGGGATGTCAACGTGCTGGTTGCTGCCATCCCAGGTGAATGTCTGTTCGGCATCGAGGAACAGGGCGGTCTCGCCCAGGTACATTTGGACCTTGACCGAGAGCGCTTCTCCCACAGGCGTTACCTTGGGGTCGATCAGGAAGCGATATTGCCAAGGTTGCCTGGCCGCTGGCACCTGCGATGCCACGTTGGAACCCTGGCCACCGCTGGCGCTGATCTGCTCACCGGCTGCATTTCGCACACTGATTTCGGCGCGGCCGGCTTCCGGGAGTTGATAGCCATCGGGCAATTGCAGGGTCAATGTGATGATGTTCATGGTGAATTCCTTTTCAGTACGTCGTTATTGACGCGAGTCCATCCTAGAAGTCTGCTCCACGGTTTTCTGTAGGTTTTTTCTTCGTTTGATGTCGCCTCAGCCGCTCCAGGGTGTCGGAGACCGCTGTCGATTGCCCCGTCGACTCACCGCTAACGTCCCTGTTCACGGTGAGTGGGCCGAGCCTTGTCAAAGGTCAAAGGTCCGGACTGAGGGCGACCTCGGCTGCGTCTTCGCTGCGATGCAGCGCCACCTGGCGGATCGACAGGCGAATTTCCGCCGGCAGTACCCGCTTGGCCGCGCCCTCGGCCAGTTCTCCCAGCAGCGGGTGGTAACTCAGCTTGCCAGCCTCGTCACGGCGCAGCACCTCAAGGTCCAGCAGGGTCTGGATGAAGTGGCGGAACAGGCTCTTGTCGAAGAACTCCGGAGCGTTCAGGCCATGCAGGATCGACAGGCGCTGGGCCATGACCGTGCAAAGGTCTTCCAGTTCTTCGGCGCTGACGGTGTTCTGGCCGCTGTTGAGCAGCAGTGAGACGGTCATGTAGAAGCGTTGCAGGGTCTGGGCGATGCTTTTGGACAGCAGGGTCAGCAGCACGAAGTGCCGCGAGCTTGGGGCCGGACGCAGGTACAGGTCTTTTTCGAAACGCAGCAGGCCTTGCTCGACGAACGCTTCGAGCCACTGGTCGACCACGTCGTCCAGTTCCTCCAGCGACCAGCGAATGAACAGCTCCGATTGCAGGTACGGGTACAGCGCGCGGGTGTAGCGCAGGATCTGCTCGCGGCTCATGCGCGAGGTGCTCTGGAAGAAGCTCGCCAGCAACGCCGGCAAGGCAAAGATGTGCAGCACGTTGTTGCGGTAGTAAGTCATCAGTACCGCGTTCTGTTCATCCAGGTACAGGATCTTGCCCAGGGCGTCGCTCTGTTCCGAGAGCAGGTCCATGCCCTTCACGTGCTCGATCAGCGCCCGTCCGTCGCCTTCGGGCAGGGTGGTGTGGGGCGAGTATGGGACTTTGCGCAGCAGCGCCAGGTACAGGTCGAGCACCCGGGCCATGGCGCGGTCGTCCAAGGCCAGGCGGCTGGTGGACAGCAGCGCCAGGGCCACGAGGTTGACCGGGTTGATGGCCGCCGCTTCGTTCAGGTGCCGGGCCACGCGCTCGCCGAGGCGGTGGGTGGTGGGGTTGAGCCAGGCCGGTTTGAACTGCGGCCCCAGTTCCTGCTCCCGCCAGCCGGGCTGTTCGCCGTCGAGGAAGTCGGCCAGTTTGATCGGTTCGCCGAAGTTCACCGCCACCTGCCCGAAGCGTTGCTTGAGGGCGCCGATGACCTTGAAGATGTCGAAGATCGATTCTTTCTTCTTGCTGGCCCCGCGCAGTTCCCCCAGGTAGGTGCGACCTTCCAGGACCCGCTCGTAGCCGATGTAGACCGGCACGAAGACGATGGGCGTGCGCGACGAACGCAGGAAGCTGCGCAGGGTGATGGCGAGCATGCCGGTCTTGGGTTGCAGCATGCGCCCGGTGCGCGAGCGTCCACCCTCGACGAAGTACTCCACCGGAAAGCCCTTGGTGAACAGCGTGTGCAGGTACTCATTGAACACAGCGGTGTAGAGCGGGTTGCCCTTGAAGGTACGGCGCATGAAAAATGCCCCACCCCGGCGCAGCAGGCCGCCGATGACCGGCATGTTGAGGTTGATGCCGGCCGCGATGTGCGGTGGAATCAGGCCGTTGCGAAACAGCAGGTACGACAGCAGCAGGTAGTCGATGTGGCTGCGGTGGCAGGGCACGTAGATGACTTCGTGGCCGGGGGCGATGGCCTGTACGCCTTCGATGTTGTTGACCTTGATGCCGTCGTAGATCTTGTTCCAGAACCAGCTCAGGACCACTTCCAGGAAACGGATCGCGGTGTAGGTGTAGTCCGAGGCGATTTCGTTGCCATAGCACAGGGCCTGGGCCTTGGCTTTCTCCGCCGAGATCTTTTCCCGCTCGGCCTCGTCGGCAATCGCCTGCTTGACCAGCGGCTGGTTCAGCAGGCCCTTGACCAGGTTGCGCCGGTGGGAAATGTCCGGGCCGATGACCGCCGTCTTCAGGTTGCGCAAATGCACCCGCAGCACCCGTTGGGCCATGCGCACGGTGCGTTCGTGGCCTTTGTCGTGTTCGATCAGTTCGCGCAGGTGGATCGGTGGCGAGAACTGCACGCGGGTCTTGCGCCCCAGGATCATGATGCTCAGCAGGCGCCGCAGGCGCCCGGTGACTGCCCAACTGTCGGCGAACAGCAGCTTCCATGGGCTGGATTCACTGTCGGGCGATTGGCCCCAGAACACGCTGACCGGAATGATCTGGGCGTCTTCGGCGGCGTTGTGGGTCAGGGCGTCGACCAGCCGCGTCAGGGTCGGTGGCGCGCCGCGCTTGTCCTGGCGGCCCAGCCAGTCCGGGGCGGGCGTGAGGTAGAAGAACGCCGCCGGCTCCAGCAGGTTGCCCACCGACACCGGCAGCACCGGGCGGGGCAGGCCGGCCTTGGTGCACTCGGTGTCGAGCACCGCCAGGTCGGTCAGCGAAGGGTCTTGCAGAACGTAGAACACCGGACGGCTGCGGTCGAGGTTGAGGGTGAAGGACGACTGGTTGATAGTCTCGGAGCGAACCCAGAGATACAGCAGTCGGCGCAGGGTGCCAAACACTAGACGGCGGAACGGGGAACGGGTCATACGGCTTCTGCATGAGTGGATGGGGTTGAGCGGCAGGTAGTGTGCCGGATTCACCGAAAATCGGCAAAAAAGCACCGAAGTAAAGTCAGTTGAGAGTTTTTCCCGGTGTCATATACTCGGCGGGCTACTGCCCCGACGTTCACGTGGACGGCCAGGCGGCGGTGAGAGTCCGCAGGCTTTGTCTGCCTGCCGCCAGGCGGGACAAGCCGACTTAACAATAAGAAATGGGAGTGAGCATTATGGCTGCACGCGAGACCGGCAGTGTGAAGTGGTTCAACGACGCCAAAGGCTACGGCTTCATCCAGCGCGAAGGTGGGGCCGATGTGTTCGTGCACTACCGCGCGATCCGCGGTGAAGGCCACCGTTCACTGACCGAAGGCCAGCAGGTCGAATACGCGGTCGTGGAAGGACAGAAGGGCTTGCAGGCCGAGGATGTGGTGGGGTTGTAAGCCATTCTTTTTCAGCCACCGCCAATCCCCTGTGGGAGCGGGCTTGCTCGCGAATGCGTCAGTCCAGCCGGCATGGATGTCGACTGATGCACCGCTTTCGCGAGCAAGCCCGCTCCCACATTTGGAACTGTGGTGTGCCTGGAGCCGAATCAGGCCGTCTTCCAGGTGATCTCCTCTTCCCCATCGGCGCTGATGCGAATCCAGCGATCGGCCGATTCCTCGCCTTCTTCTTCCACCCACGAGCCGGGTGCGCAGCGCACTTCGACATTCAGTGCGGCGTAGGCGGCGCGGGCGCAAGCGATGTCGTCTTCCCACGGGGTCCGGTCGCTTTCCAGGTACAGGCTGTTCCATTTGCCGACGGCCTTCGGCAGCCAGGTCACCGGGACGTCGCCGGCCTTGCACTTGTAGGTCTGGCCTTTCTGGACCCATTCGCTGCACGGGCCCAGGGCCTGGCCGAGCCAGTGGGCGATGGCCTTGTGGTCGACGTCGGCGTCCTTGAGGTAAATCTCGATATCGGGTTGGCGCATGGATGTCCTCACTGCGGTCTTGAAAAATCCATTCGCGGATTTAACGGGCCCCGTACGGGTGTCCGGGGCCGATCATAAGGTTTATTGAAGAACGAAATAATCGTAGCGCATCGACACCGTGACCTCGAACGGTTCAGCCTGCTCGATCACGCTGGCCCGGCGTTCGGCACTGGCGCGCCAGCCGTGGGGCGTCATCGCCAGCAGGTTGGCGCGGTCCCGGCCGCTTTCGAGCACGAGCGTGAACTCCAGGGTTTCGCTGTGTTCCAGCGCCATCCCCGAAGGCACCAGGGCCAGGTGCTTGTCGTCGGTGTATTCGCGCACTTCGTCGTACAGGCGTTCACGCAATTGCATCAGGTGACCGCGGGTCGGGCCGACTTTCATCAACCCGCCGCCGGGGCTGAGCAGGCGCTTGGCTTCCTGCCAGTCCAGTGGGCTGAACACGCTCGCCAGGAACTGGCAGCAGCCGTCCGCCAGCGGCACCCGGGCCATGCTGGCGATCAACCAGGTCAGTTGCGGGCTGCGTTTGCAGGCGCGTTTGACTGCCTCGCGGGAAATGTCCAGGGCATAGCCATCGGCGTCGGGCAGTGCGTCGGCGATCTGCGCGGTGTAGTAGCCCTCGCCACAGCCGATGTCCAGCCAGCGCCCCGGCGCGCGCTCAGCCGCCAGTTCGGCCAGGCGCCGGGCGACGGGGGCGTAGTGCCCGGCGTTGAGAAAGTCGCGACGGGCTTCGACCATGGCCTGGTTGTCCCCGGGGTCGCGGCTGTTCTTGTGCTGCACCGGCAACAGGTTCAGGTAGCCCTGGCGCGCGCGGTCGAACCGATGGCCGGCCGGGCAGGCCACGCCGTTGTCCACCGCGTTCAGCGGTTCACTGCAGATCGGGCAGGCGAGCATCAGGCGAGCAACTTGATCAGCGTCTGGTAGTAGATCTCGGTTAGCACGTCGAGATCGGCTGCCAATACCCGTTCGTTGACCTGGTGGATGGTCGCGTTGACCGGGCCCAGTTCCACCACTTGCGTGCCCATGGTCGCGATGAAGCGGCCGTCGGAGGTGCCGCCGCTGGTGGACGCCTGGGTCTCGCGGCCGGTGACGTCCTTGATGCTCGACGACACGGCGTCCAGCAGCGCACCCGGTTCGGTGAGGAACGGCAGCCCGGACAGGGCCCAGTCGATGTGCCAGTCCAACTGGTGCTTGTCGAGGATATCGGCGACGCGCTGTTGCAGGCCTTCGACGGTGGATTCGGTGGAGAAGCGGAAGTTGAACACCGCCACCAGGTCACCCGGGATCACGTTGGTCGCGCCGGTGCCGGCGTTGAGGTTGGAGATCTGGAAGCTGGTGGGCGGGAAGAAGTCGTTGCCATGGTCCCAATGTTCGGCGGCCAGCTCCGCCAAGGCTGGCGCGGCGAGGTGGATCGGGTTCCTCGCCAGGTGCGGGTAGGCCACGTGGCCTTGCTTGCCGCGCACGGTCAGTGTCGCGCCAAGGGAGCCGCGGCGGCCGTTCTTGACCACGTCACCCACCAGGGTGGTGCTCGACGGCTCGCCGACGATGCACCAGTCCAGCCGCTCCTGCCGAGCCTTGAGGCGCTCGACCACGGCTTTGGTGCCGTGGTGCGCCGGGCCTTCTTCGTCGCTGGTGATCAGGAAGGTCACCGCACCCTTGTGGTCCGGGTAGTCGGCGACGAAACGCTCGGCCGCCACCACCATCGCTGCGAGGCTGCCTTTCATGTCGGCGGCGCCACGGCCGCAGAGCATGCCCTGTTCATCGATCACCGCATCGAACGGGTCGAGCTGCCAGGCCTGCACCGGGCCGGTCGGCACCACGTCGGTGTGCCCGGCGAAGCACAGCACCGGGCCGTCATGCTGGCCGTGGCGGGCCCAGAAGTTATCCACATCCTCGATGCGCATCGGCTCGAGCGCAAAGCCCGCGTTGCCCAGGCGCTGCATCATCAGTTTCTGGCAATCGGCGTCCACCGGTGTCACGGACGGACGGCGGATCAGGTCGCAGGCGAGTTGCAAGGTCGGCGAGAGGTCGGCGTGGGCCGTCATGGAAACTCCGGGAATATAGTGTGAACGCAAGGCTTGTGCAGGCGCGGGCTGGCTCGCGCAAAATGGCGGTTATCTTATAGTAAAACGACCGTCATTGGCCCAAGTATGCCGACAGTGTGTGACACAGAACCTGTGGGAGCGAGCTTGCTCGCGATGGCGGTGGATCAGTCGATACTCTATTGACTGGACTGACGCCATCGCGAGCAAGCTCGCTCCCACAAGGGGGAATTGGTGGGATTCAAATCGCGAACGGCTCGAATTGCCACGGCAAAGCCCTATAATGCGCGCCGGTTTTTGGGGTAATGGTCATGAGTACAGAAGATCCACGGTTTGCCGGCATCGCCCGTTTGTATGGCATCGAGGGCCTGGAGCGCCTGCGGGCGGCCCATGTGGCGGTGGTCGGGGTGGGCGGGGTCGGTTCCTGGGCGGCGGAAGCGATCGCCCGGTGCGGCGTGGGCGAAATTTCGCTGTTCGACCTGGACGATGTCTGCGTCAGCAACGCCAACCGCCAGTTACATGCCCTGGACAGCACCGTCGGCAAGCCCAAGGTCGAGGTCATGGCTGAGCGGCTGCGTGGCATCAACCCCGATTGCACGGTGCACGCCGTGGCCGACTTCGTCACCCGCGACACCATGGCCGAATACATCACGCCCCACATCGATTGCGTGATCGACTGCATCGACAGCGTCAACGCCAAGGCGGCGCTGATCGCCTGGTGCAAGCGCCGCAAGATCCAGATCATCACCACCGGCGGCGCGGGCGGGCAGATTGACCCGACGCTGATCCAGGTGTGCGACCTGAACCGTACCTTCAACGATCCGCTGGCCTCCAAAGTGCGCTCGACCCTGCGTCGCGACTACGGCTTTTCCCGCACCGTGACCCGTCACTACAGCGTGCCGTGCGTGTTCTCCACCGAACAGCTGCGTTATCCGAAGCCGGACGGCAGTATTTGCTTGCAGAAGAGTTTTGTCGGCGACGGCGTGAAGCTCGACTGCGCCGGCGGGTTTGGCGCGGTGATGATGGTGACGGCGACATTTGGCATGGTCGCGGCGACCAAGGCGGTGGACAAGATCGTGGCGGGCGTGCGGCGGCCGGCTGACAGGACCAAGCCTCAGGATTGAGGGTGGGCTGAGGGCCTCTTCGCGAGCAAGCCCGCTCCCACAGTGGATAGGGGGATCACAAGATTTGTGTTCAATGAGATCCCTTGTGGGAGCGGGCTTGCTCGCGAAGCTTTTAACGATCAGCGAGTCAGCGCAATCATCCGCTGCAACACCGCATTCAACCCATTACTGCGCGAAGGCGATAGCTGGCGCGACAATCCCAGTTCACCAAACCACCCCGGCAGATCGACCTCGCGCAACTCGTTCGCCGATAACCCATTGACCCGCGCCAGCAGCAACGCCACCAGCCCGCGAATCAACCGCGCTTCGCTGCTGGCGGCAAATTGCCAATGCCCGTCCTGCAACCGACCCATCAGCCACACCTGGCTTTCGCAGCCGTTGACCAGGTTGGCGTCGCATCGCTCGGCCTCGCTCAGCGGCGGCAGGCGCTCGCCCCATTGCATCAGCAGCCGGGCGCGCTGTTCCCAGCCCGAGGCCTGCTGAAAGGTCTGCCGCGCCGTGACAGCCTCGGCCGGCAGGTTCATCGGAGCATCTCCAGGGCCTGGTCCAGGGCCTCGAAGAAGCGTTCGAGGTCGGCCGAATCGTTGTACAACGCCAGCGACACCCGGATCGCGCCCGACAGGTTCAGGTGCTTGAACAGCGGCATGGCGCAGTGATGCCCGGCGCGTACGGCGATGCCTTGCTCGGTCAGCAGGTGGGCCAAATCGGCGTTATGCACACCGTCAACGCCGAAGCTGACCAGCGCCAGCCGGGGCTGGCCCACCAGGCGTATGCCCTTGCGTGCCTGCAAGCCATGGAGCAGGTAGTCGTGCAGCGCCGCCTCATGCTCGATGACCGCGGGCGTCTCGAGGCCGGTCAGGTAATCCAGGGTCGCCCCCAGGCCGATCACGCTGGCGATCGGTGGCGTACCGGCTTCAAAGCCCAGCGGCGCCGGGCGGAACGTGGCGCTGTGGTAGTCGGCCTGTTGCACCATTTCGCCGCCAAACTGCCAGTGACGCAGTTCGCTCAACGCTTCGTGACGGCCGTACAGCACGCCCAGCCCGTCGGGCCCGTAGAGCTTGTGGCTGGAGAACACATAGAAGTCGCAACCCAGGCCTTGTACGTCGTGCCGGCCATGAACCACGCCCTGGGCGCCATCGATCACCGTCAACGCGCCTTGGGCCTTGGCCAGGGCCAGCAGCGCCGGCAATGGTTGCCAGGCCCCCAGCACGTTGGACAACTGACTCACCGCCAGCAGGCGCGTACGCGGCCCGATCAACTGCGTGGCGGCGTCCACGTCGATGACCCCGTCGGGGTCCAGCGGCAGCACTACCAGCGTCAACGCACGGCGTTCAGCCAGTTGTTGCCACGGCAGCAGGTTGGCGTGGTGTTCGAGGGCGCTGACGACGATTTCATCGCCCGGCTTGAACAGGTGTTCCAGCCCGTAGGCCAGAAGATTCAGCGCGCAGGTCGCGCCGTGGGTAAAGACGATCTGCCCGCTGTCGCCTGCGTTGAGCCATTGCGCGACTTTAAGGCGACTGTCTTCGAAGGCCTGGGTGGCATGGGCGCCTGGCAGGTGTTGCGCGCGATGCACGTTGGCCGCGCCGTTGGCGTAGTAGTGCACCAGGGCATCGAGCAAGGCTTGGGGTTTTTGCGTGGTGGCGGCGCTGTCCAGGTAGGTCTGGCCTTGCCGGTGCAGGGCGGCGATGGCCGGGAAGTCGGCACGCCAGGGAGAGGGGATCAACATGCTTTCGGGCCCTGCTGGGTTACGCCGGACCCTGTGGGAGCTGTTCGCTCCCACAGGTGACTGTGTGAAGCGCCTTAGTTGTGCGCGTGCAGAGCTTCGTTCAGCTCGATGGCCGATTTGTGGGTCTTGCACTCCACCGCGCCGGTTTCGGAGTTGCGGCGGAACAGCAGGTCGGGCTGACCGGCCAGCTCGCGGGCCTTGACCACTTTGACCAGTTGGTTGTTCTCGTCCAGCAGTGCGACCTTGGTGCCGGCGGTCACGTACAGGCCCGACTCCACGGTGTTGCGGTCACCCAGTGGAATACCGATACCGGCGTTGGCGCCGATCAGGCAGCCTTCGCCGACCTTGATCACGATGTTGCCGCCACCCGACAGGGTGCCCATGGTGGAGCAGCCGCCGCCCAGGTCCGACCCCTTGCCGACGAACACGCCCGCCGATACGCGGCCTTCGATCATGCCCGGGCCTTCGGTGCCGGCGTTGAAGTTGACGAAGCCTTCGTGCATCACGGTAGTGCCTTCGCCCACGTAGGCGCCCAGGCGAATCCGCGCGGCGTCGGCGATACGAACGCCGGCCGGGACCACGTAGTCGGTCATTTTCGGGAACTTGTCCACCGAGAACACTTCCAGCAGCTCTCCACGCAGGCGGGCTTCGAGCTGGTGCTCGGCCAGTTCGGCCAGGTCGATCGCGCCCTGGCTGGTCCAGGCGACGTTCGGCAGCAACGGGAAGATCCCGGCCAGGTTCAGGCCATGGGGCTTGACCAGGCGATGGGACAGCAGGTGCAGCTTGAGGTAGGCCTCAGGCGTCGAGCTCAATTGGGCGTCTTCGGCCAGCAGGGTGGCAACCAGCGGCTTGTGGCTCTCGGCCAGGCGGGTCAGCAGGGCGGCTTGCGCGGCGTCGACGCCCTTGAGCGCTTCGGCCAGTTGCGAGGCCTGGGCGGTGGTGAAGGTGATCGCCTGGTTGCCTTCGCTGTAGCCAAGGATGGGCGCGATGGCGCTGACGATGGCCGCCGACGGGTTGAGCAGCGGTTGTGCGTAGAACACTTCCAGCCAGGCGCCTTGACGGTTTTGAGTGCCGACACCGAAGGCCAGGCTGAACAGGGTAGTGGACATGGACATTACCTCAACAAAATGGACTGGGCAGGTTTACTTGAGCGCTGCCGCATAAATATCTGGCTTGAAGCCAATCAGGGTTCGGTCGCCGAGATCGAGCACCGGGCGCTTGATCATCGAGGGTTGGGCGAGCATCAGTTCGATGGCTTTCGACTGGTCGAGATCGGCTTTGCGTTCGTCGTCGAGCTTGCGAAAGGTCGTACCGGCGCGATTCAACACCACTTGCCAGCCATGCTCGTCGCACCATTGGGTCAGGTGTTCACGGTCGATGCCGGCGCTCTTGTAGTCGTGGAAGTCGTAGCGTACAGCGTGTTCATCGAGCCAGGTGCGCGCTTTTTTCATCGTGTCACAGGCTTTGATGCCGAAAAGGTGCAACGTTTTGCTTGAATCGGTCAAGGAACTGCCCCCTTTGCAGGTGCTGGGAATAAAAGGTGACGGATTATGCCATGACCGGACGGTTTCGCGGCGGCCTGGGTTGATTTGCCCCAAAGCCTTGGAGAGGGTGCGACATAGGTGTAACGGTCAGCGCCATGCTAAGCGACTAATATGGCACTTCAACGGCAAGCTGTTGCCGGATGTGTGTCGCTGTCAATGGAACCCCCTATGCAAAGCGCTTATACCGTCCTGATCCTGCTGACACTGGTGGGTGTCTCGCGTTTGATCGGGCGGTTGATCCCCCTGCCGTTGCCGCTGGTGCAGATCGGCGCAGGGGCTGTGCTGGCCTGGCCATCCCTGGGCCTGCACGTGGCCCTCGATCCCGAACTGTTCCTGTTTCTGTTCTTGCCCCCGCTGCTGTTCTCCGACGGTTGGCGCATGCCCAAGCGTGAGCTGTGGCGCCTGCGCGGGCCGATCCTGACACTGGCGGTGGGCCTGGTGCTGTTCACGGTGGTGGGCGCCGGGTATTTCATTCATTGGCTGTTGCCCAGCATCCCGTTGCCGGTGGCCTTCGCCCTGGCCGCGGTGTTGTCGCCCACTGACGCCGTGGCCGTGTCGGCGATTGCCCGGGACCGCTTGCCCAAGCCGCTGATGCACATGCTCCAGGGCGAAGCGCTGATGAACGACGCCTCTGGCCTGGTGACCTTCAAGTTCGCCCTGGCGGCGGCCATCACCGGGGTGTTTTCCCTGGCTAACGCGAGCCTGGCGTTTGTGTTGGTGGCCGTCGGAGGCTTGTTGGTGGGGGTGGCCCTGAGCTGGCTGGTCGGTCGTCTGCGGGCCTGGATGGTGGCGCGCGGGTGGGATGATCCGGCCACCCACGTGGTGTTCATGCTATTGCTGCCATTCGCCGCCTATGTGGTGGCTGAGCGATTGGGCGTCTCGGGCATTCTCTCGGCGGTGGCGGCCGGGATGATGCAGAGCTGGCTGGATCTGCTGCCGCGCCAGACCCATACGCGGCTGCTCAATCGCAGCGTCTGGTCGCTGTTGGAATTCGCCTTCAACGGCTTGATCTTCCTGCTGCTGGGCTTGCAGTTGCCGGACATCGTCAAGGCCGTCACCCGCCACGAGACCACGTTGTGGCCGACGTTGTTCTACCTCTGCCTGGAGGTGATGGCGATCTTTCTGGTGTTGCTGGTGCTGCGGTTTGTCTGGGTGCAAAGCATCTGGCGCCTGTCCGGGTGGTTGCGCCGCTGGCGTGGCAAGGGGGAGTTGACCTTGGTGCCGACGGCGCGCTCCTGCTGGCTGCTGACCTTCGGTGGAGTGAGAGGGGCCGTGACGTTGGCGGGCGTGTTATCGGTGCCGTTGCTGTTGGGCGCCGGGGAAGCGTTTCCCGAGCGCGATTTGCTGATCTTCATCGCCGCGGGGGTGATCCTGCTATCGTTGATCGCCGCCTGCATCGCCTTGCCACTGTTGCTGCGGGGCATCGAGCAAAGTCCCGACGACAAGCGCCGCACCGAAGTGCGCGAGGCCTGGCGCAAGACCGCCGAGGCGGCGATCCGTGCGCTGGAAGTGGAAGAGCCCGCCGAGCCGGCCAGTGCGCCAGCGGCGGCCATGGCGACCGAGGTCAAGGCGCGATTGATGAGTGAGTACCGCCATCAGTTGGAGGTGTTCAACGACTCCGCCGAAGCCCAGGCCCTGGCGTTCGAAATGGACCTGCTGGAGCGCCGCCTGCGCCTCAAGGCCCTGAAAGCCCAGCGCCTGGAACTGTATCGCCTCAGCCGCCATCACCAGATCGGCGACGACGTGCTGCGTGAAGTGCTGGGGGAGTTGGATTTGGCGGAGGCGAATTTGGGGTTGGGTAAATAATATCGGCCTCATCGCCCGAAGAGTCTGGGGTCGATCACAAACTCTATGAACACACCTTGCGATGGGTAAAGTCAAATACGAATGGTGGGCGATCCTGTGCTGCTATTTTTGGATTGCTTCAGCCGACGGATCTAGAATCTTGAGCAGCATCTGATCGTGTTCCGCACGCGTTGCCTTATAGAACATGCACCGATCTAGAAGGATCCTTTTCATGCTCCGGGCCGAGGCATTTCGCGAACAATCTTGGCGGGGTTTGCGTGCCGGAGAGGGCGCCTCCGTAAAGATTTGCGGCCAGCAACAAGCTGTAACGCCCAGGAACCGATTTCTCAAGCCCCATGTGCTTTACGAACTCACCCAGGTCGACCTCTGGTATGTTTTCTCTTCGGTTGAGGTCATTTCTTGTCCTTGCTGGTTTGAAAAAGCCCGGCGGGCCGGGCTAGTATCAGGCAGCTTTTACTGGCTTTATCAGGCTTTCTGCGGGGATGCCGAACATATCGTGAAGCTTCCAGATCATGGGCAGAGTTAACGAGCGTTTACGGTTGAGCACCTCGTATACGCGGTTCGTTTTTCCGATAGCGGGAGCCAGATCGGCCGCGGTGAGTCCGGATTGCTCCATGCGAAACTTGATGGCTTCAATTGGGTCAGGCAAATCAACCGGGAAGTTCTTGGTTTCGTAGGCCTCGATCAGAGTGATCATGACTTCGAAAGCATCGCCTTCCGGGGTGCCAGGTTCAGGCTCATTCTCAAACAGGGGAGAGATCTCTTTGAGAACTACCCGGTATTCTTCATCGGTGCGGATTGGGCGAATGTTCATGATGATTACTCCATTTCCACGATGTTTGCGTCGATCTCATCGTACCGACGATGAGTGCCGACAAACTTGATGTACACAGCGCCGAAGCGGTAGGCAATGGCGACCACCAGGCGGTAGTCGTTACCCTTGATGTTGAACACCACGCGGCGACTCTTGAGAATGCTTGCGTTACCGTATTGCGCCTTGATGTCGTTTGGGTTGGTCCAAGTGGCTTTTTTGACATCGTCAAGCCAAGCCTTAAGCTGCTGTTCGGAATCTGGGTATTTCTCCCAGAAGGCTTTCAGATGACTGATGGCGATAATTCTCATGGGTGAGAATGTAGTCCCGTGGTGGGACTTTTGCAAGCATTCACGAGCAACAGCTTGCAGTCCTGCCGGACACTCATCCTTAACCTCATAAAAAGCAAAGCCGCCCGAAGGCGGCTTCAATCGACACGCAGTTGAGCTTATTCCGGCCCGTCTGCGTGTCTGGGTCAACCCTGAGAGAGACCCATACTCCTGCCACGCCCGCACCCGTCACGGTATCAGTGGCCATGAAAATATTCCTCGGTGTTGGATTGGGCATATTATTAGCTGACTTTTTCAACGCTCTCTTGGCTTGGCATCTGAGTGCCGGGCAAATGAAGACTGAGGACAGGCGTGGCGAATTTCAAATCGACTGAAATGCGGTTCCTAGACTCGCTCTTCGACATGGGAGGCGGATATGTCCTCGATTTCTCCAACCGCAGGATGGACGAGTTCTTCATGGAGGAGCTTGAGATCGATATCTCCCACGAGATGTTTTCCAAGGATGGCACGTCCAAGGCCAGACGCGTCAGGTGCCTACTTCAAAACGCCGACCTACCTACGGTCGCCCGTGTGCTCAAGGCCCTCTGGAAGTACCGGCAATCTTTACGGGAAGAGGCTAAGGCCGAAGAAGACGTCGTGAATGCCGAAAGGCGCTTTCTCTCTCTGCTTGAGTCAATAGAGTCGCCAGGTGCGCACGCTGCTGTGGTTCGCAATCCATTCTCTGCGGCAGCGGTGGTTGATCAGGGCCCAATCCTCGATGCCCTGAAGCAGCGGTTGTACGACCTGCGTGATCTGCCTCCGCAAAAGCGTGGCTACGAATTCGAAGGATTTCTCAAAGAGCTTTTTGACTCATCTAAGCTTCAGGCACGTTCGCCGTTCAGCCTAGTTGGTGAGCAAATAGACGGTAGCTTCCAGCTCGGAAACGAAACATATTTGATTGAGGCCAAATGGGTCAGGGATCCGATTGGAGCAGCTGAGCTACACACGTTCCAGGGCAAGCTCGATCAAAAGGCTGCTTGGGCACGTGGTGTTTTCATCAGCTATGGCGGGTTCACGCAAGAAGGCCTTCATGCGTTTGGTCGAGGCCGAAAGGTGATCTGCATGTCCGGCGAAGACATCTACAAGGCGCTGGGAAAGCGGATACCCATCGCTGAGGTGATTGAGCGGAAGGTAAGGGCGGCGGCAGAGACGGGCGCTGCATTCGCTCCGCTGGATGAGTTGTTCAAGCAGTGACCTGACTGAGGCATCGGATCAGTGGCCTGAGGTCACCTGCTACTCATTTTCAGTTGATTGCTATCTGTGGTGGTTGGCGAATACGGTTACGTCATCAGGGCAGACGATATATTGGCTGTTACTGAAAGGACAGGGGATGGCGGATGTACGGAGGGTGCGGGAATGATCTACTTCTTCATTGAAGACAGCAATGAGCAGGTGAAGATAGGTCGGGCCAAGGACATCGAGCGGCGCAGAAAAGGCCTTCAAACCGGGAATCCACGGAAGCTTTTGCTTTTGGGGTGGATCCGAACCGATGATGACGTGCGGCTGGAGAAGGAGATTCATCAGAACTTCTCTCACCTTCGTGGTACTGGCGAATGGTTCGACTTGGATCCTGCGGACATCTTGCCGATCCTTGAGCATTTTGGCATCGATGGGTTTGTCGGTACGACTGGCGATTCTTTCGAAGTTATCGGCAATGACCGGGACGGCGTGCCTGAGTATCTCGGCGTTTGGAGCTGGGGCAACCTGGAATGGAACGAATGCTGCCCTTTCTGCGGAAGCTTTTGCGGCATGCACTTTCAAGACGCGTCGAGCATGTACCACTGCCTAAACTGCGACGCGCTGACAACCTTTGATTTCCTGAGTCATCAGGAAGAGGAGTGACAGGGTCAAAAGTACGTTGTCATGTCAGTCTGAGGCGAGTTGTAATCCCGTGGGATCTTGGAACTGGGCGGGTCAAAATCAGAGCGCTCTGCTTGATTCTGACCCTTGTTTAATGATCCATGTTAGCTGGCTCTAGATCCAAAATCCGTGATCCAGCGTTGCAAGGCCGTTACATCGGCTTCAAATACATCCAGTTCCAGAGCGCTGCTGGGCTTTTCATCGGACTGAGCATGTTCGAACACTGAGTAGCGAGTCATCAGGTCATCGATGAATACGCAGTCTTCGTTTGTCACCTTGGCGACTTTGTGCAGCTTGCCTTGGGTATTGATCGCGCGTCTGAAGCGGCCTACGACATCCGCCAAAAGAATGTACTCAATCGTCTTCTCGACTATCACCCTGAAATCACTGCAGGCGCTTTTGCCTAGCGTCTCGTAAGCGTCGACCTCGGCCCTTTCCTGGTGTTTTTTCAGACGCGTAATGGTGTTGTCGATCAATCCGCGAACAGCGCTTTCCGGTTTCAGGTCTCGAGCGCTAGCGGTGGCGACGATACCAGCAACTTTGTCCATTCTCCTCAGCGAGGTCAGTGTCGGCTTGACGGATGGCATCCCTGGCATCTTGTTCCATTTTTCCGTAACCGCGTCTACTAATGCCACTAAAGATAGTCGGTGAGTAAAAATGATGACCTGCCTCGTCTGAGACAAGGACACGAGGCGTTCGACAACCTTCTCTTCAAAGTCTTGGTCGAGTGACGATATTGGGTCATCAAAAATGAATGGAGCCAACTGGTTTGACCCCGTAGTGTCCGCAAGGAACGCGGCAAGTGCGGCGATCCTGGTTTCGCCCTCGCTCAAGATATAGTCCAGCCCATGGGAGCCATTTGCACCAACTAGGTTCAAGCCGAAGGTGATCTTCCCCTTACCGCCGGATTTACTTTGCGGAGCTATTGGGAGGCGGTGGCCGCCGAGGAGCTTCAACTCTTGCAGGAATCTCGCCTGATAACCCGCATCAAGCTCGGTCTTCGCCAGCTCATTCTTTTTCGTAGTCAGGGAGTTAGTGGCGGCTGAGCGTGAAGCTTTGTCTATTGCTGCAACGGCGATCAACCTTGCCCTTTCAGCGCTGATTGAGGCTTTGTTCTGAGAAAGCCATTGCTTGGCTTGGAGTTGCTGGAGTCGGCTCTGCATTGTCTGGCGATGTTCATCCTTCAACAGGGCCGACAGGCTCACCTCTTCTTCGATCAGGTATGCAGACTTGGTCTTCGCAGCTTCGTTTATGCTCGACCAGTCGAAAGGTTGCAAGGTGCCTACAGGGCTACCCAGTGCAATTTGATCGAGCCGTGTTTTCAACAGACCAAGCCAAGTGATCCCATCGGCTTCTTCAAAGCCTAGAGTGGACATGTGAACGATCCAGTCAGCTTGTCCTGGAAGAGTTGGCAGCCGCTTTTTGCGATCAACAAAACTATTTTCAGCCGTCTTGGCAGTTGTTTCGAGGCCGTCGGTCACAAACTTCTCAAACCCTGCCAGACGAGCTTTGGCGCCCTCGCTGAGGCTTTGGTGGCAAAGTACGCAACGTGAGTTAGCTGAGACGTTAGGGAATGCCGTTTCGACGTAGGCTGTGCCGGTGGAGTAGGCACGTGCTTGCTCCCACATTTTCTGCCAGGTCGCTGAGCCGACGCCTTCAAGCTCTGCTTTCCCGAAAATTGCTGCCGCCGCCTCTTCGCAGGTGCTCCTTGCTTTGACGGCGGTATTTTTCAGGTTTTCTAGTTCGCCTGCCGTCGCGTCGTTCAGGCCCAGTTGAAGTGTCGACATCGCTGTTTCAATACTTTTCAGCGTGGTTTTCTCTTTGTTGATGGCCAAAAGGCGACCAGCAATGTCCTTCTCTGCGAGCAAGGCTTCGCTCTCTATACGCTCCCGATCAAGCTGGTCGGTATACAGACATTCCTTATCAATGCTCGCGGGAGTAGTCGTACTTTTCAGGCCCTGAAGCCATTTCGTTTCAGCTGTGTGATTTAGGATTTCTGGAATGGCGGGTAGCGCTTTGCTGAGTGATGCCTTTTCTCCGGCAAGCTCTGCGCTTACGGCGTCTGCTGTGGCGATCAGGGCTGATACGAATTTCATCCGACTGGGCTCGTAGCATGCCTCAGTCCGTCCCATGTACTGTTGAGCCGCTTTGCTGTCGAACACTTGTGCGTGTCGTAGAGCCTTGTGCGGCCCGCTGGGGATGTCCCAGTGAACATCCGCCGGTTTACCATCAATTGACACCTTGAAATGCGCACGGCACGGCGTAGGTGCTGGATCGAAGACATTACTGCGTATTTCGTCTTTGGATCGTGATCCGCAGATCTCCTTTAACAGTCGTGCAAACCCGCTCTTGCCGGTTCCATTCTGTCCATAGATCACCGAGAGATTGCTTTTGCCGAATGGCAGATTAGCGCCGGCCTTGATCGCGTTCAGCCCATGCACATCAAGGATCTCTTCAATTCGAAGCTGAGGTCTGTTAGCTACATGCGATAACGTTCCGGGGGTTACGGTCAAAAATCCTTGATCAGCCTCATCTTTGGCTTCGAGCTTACAAAGCCTAGCTAGGGTTTTGATTTCATCCTGGGTCAGTTGCCGCTTGGAGTCGATAAGCATGCGAGCTGCTGTCTGCAACCACTTAGGGCGCGCATTCAGCCACGTCTCGAAATCATCAGCTAATACTGGCTCTATCTCAATCTTCGTCATGACAGACCTATCTCAGGAGGGAATCTATGAGCTTAGGTGCAAAGTGGCTTATTGCTATTATTTTTCTATTGGGCTGGTTGCCGGATGTAACCGCTGAAAAAGATAGTGAACACGCACACAGGCAACTTTAGGAGGCCATGAATACAATCCAAGCCCCCGGCCTGATCACCCGACACTATATGCTAGGGCGAGCGGTCGTCCGGCACTCAGAAGGTTCAAAAGGCGCTGAGGGAAATTAGAGGCCTCAGGTTCATCTGCCGCGTTTCATTAAGAATTCCACGAAGGCATTCGCAGGATTGTGCCCATCTTCATCACCAGCCCTGCCCAGCGCTTCTGGGGTGACATCTGTCGTGGGCCAGACACAGCCGCTAACGAAATCATGAAGACATCCCAGCCTATCCAGTTTCATGAAAAATTCATCATTCGTTTCGCCCTTCTGCCGCTTGGTGTAATAGTACGAAAGCGCGCTGGTGAGCACGTCGGTAAGCTGGATACCATCAGAATCGTGTGAGGCACTGAAGGCCAACGTGTTCAGCCTCAGGGGCAACTCAATCTGGGCGTTTCCGAAACCAATCACTTGTTGCTCTTCAGCCTGTTCTTCGAGCTCGGCGATTGCCGTGAAAAAATCGGCCTGCCGTTCTAGTGGCTCCGAGTCATCGCATATCGCGTCGAACCGGGCGTGCTGCCTTCCCCACTCAACACACAGCGAAAAGAAAGCCGGGATCGCAGGATTGAAGGTGCTCTTGGGCAGTTCTACGAGGACATCCCGGACAATCACCGAGGTCATGGACAGCACTTCGAGCTCCCACTCCATCGGCAGCGCGCTCTGTGCGGCAGCTTCTTTCACTATCTCCAAATGCTCGTAGAACGCTGTGATTGCTTCCTCGCTCTTCTCGCCGCACATGTCGTAGTAGACGGAGAGAAATTGATCGAAGCAGGCGTCCCCCACTGCCAGGGGAAGACAAGCGAAGAGCATGTTGCTCAGAGCAATGTTCTGGCCGTTCTCGTAGAGGTTGAAGTCGAAGTGGTAGTAAAGCAGCGGCTCCAGGAGGTCATCGATCACCTTGGTCAGCAGCATGAACCGCTTGTGAAACACCTGTGCCTTGAAGCGCTCAGGCGTCACCAAGTCGGACTGGAATAGCTCAATGATCCGATCTTGCCCTCGCCCAGACTTTCGAAGCTTTTTGAAGTGGATTTCAGGAGCCTGCCTGGAGCGCAGCGGGCTGAGGAGCTGTTCACACTCTTCAGCGCTGAAGTCACATGAGCCAAGAATGAACAATGGCTGATCAAGGTCGGCCAACTGCCGCCCTGTGTTGCCGGACTCGTCGAAGTAGATTGTTGCCATTGCGCCACCCTCATCTTTTGGCCTGCGCCGAGTATCAGACCAAAGCTGAGGTGTTAAACCCGTAAAATCAATGATTTGCTTTGAATAGGCCCGTTTTATTTCTTTTCTTGTCTGAGCAATCGATTGTGGTCTGTCAGACGCACCGAAGTTTCCGACAAGTTTTTAAGGTTGTCCGTCGGAAGCGAGGGCTCTAGCCTCTGGGTGTCGCTGCCAATTCAGTGACCGGATGTGAGAATCCGAACTCCTCTAGGCGCGCAGGCGTCGACCATATAAAGTGCAGGCGCTTTTTCGTCTGCGCATTATGTTATGGCGGCCGTGCGCGGGCATGCTTCGGCATGGCCGGGTTCCTAGAGTCTCGGATTCTCACCCCGCGTACGGCTGCCACCCTCCGGTCCGTGAGAAGACTCGGTGGCGGCTCCCAATTCTCTAGGAGCTATAAACATGATCAAAGAAACGCCGAATCCTCCAAAGCCGGCCTCTACTTTCCCCTACGGCGATTACGCACCCGAAAAGCTGCAAGAGGTGGCTGACCGTGTGCTGGATCAATACCTCAAACCTGACGACAGCGAGCCAGAACCCAAACCCTCAGTACAGTTATTCACTGTGGCTGACGGTATCGACACCGAAGTGTTGCTGGCCAACCTCAGCGAAACCCTGGCGTCGGCCAATGCAATGCTCAATGACCTTGCCTTCGATCAGGACGGCTCGCGACGACATGTAGCGTTGGGAGTGGCCCAGATGATTGAGTTGGGGATGTTGTTGGCGAATAAGTGCCTGGATCGGGTAGAACTTCGGACTTGATGCGGTAAGTGCCGGCCTCACCGCGAGCAAGCTTTGCTCCCACAGTGGACTTGTGTGGCTCACACAACCTGTGATCGATACCGGATACTATGGGAGCAAAGCTTGCTCACGATAAATCGAAAGGCAAACACAAAAATACCTGTGAAGCACTGGACCTGTGGCGAGGGGATTTCCCCGTTGGGCTGCGCAGCAACCCTAAAGCAGTGACCTCAATCGTTCTGGCACACCGAGTTGTCTGTTTTGGGGGCCGCTGCGCAGCCCAGCGGGGATAAATCCCCTCGCCACAACAGCGGTCCACTTCAGTCCGATACAGCCATCACCCCCGGCGCTGGATGAACGCGCGGATCCGCTCGGCCGCTTCCACGCACTCGGCCAATGGGGCGACCAGGGCCATGCGCACGCGGCCGGCGCCCGGGTTGACGCCGTCCACGTCGCGGGAGAGGTAGGAGCCTGGCACCACGGTCACGTGTTCCTGCTCGAACAGGTCCCGGCAGAACGCCGCGTCATCGCCTGCCACGTTGGGCCACAAGTAGAAACTGCCGTCGGGGCGTTGCACGTCCAGCACCGGGCTGAGGATCTGCAGCACGGCGTCGAATTTCTCCCGGTACAGTGCCCGGTTGGCGCGTACGTGCACTTCATCGTTCCAGGCGGCGACGCTCGCCAGCTGGGTCTGCACCGGCATCGCGCAGCCGTGGTAGGTGCGGTACAGCAAGAAGCCCTTGAGGATGTCCGCGTCGCCAGCCACGAAACCGGAGCGCAGGCCAGGCAGGTTGGAGCGCTTGGAGAGGCTGTGGAACACCACGCAACGCTTGAAATCCTTGCGTCCCAGCTCAACGCAGGCGCTGAGCAGGCCCGGTGGCGGCGTCTGCTCGTCGAAATACAGCTCGCTGTAGCACTCGTCGGCGGCGATCACGAAGTCGTGTTCGTCGGCCAGGGCGATGAGTTTTTTCAGCACATCCACCGGGATCAGTGCGCCGGTCGGGTTGCCGGGGGAGCACAGGAACAGGATCTGGCAGCGTTTCCAGATGTCCGCCGAGACGGCGTCGAAATCCGGGTTGAAACCGTTTTCGTCCAGGCACGGCAGGTAGTGCGGCTTGGCACCGGCCAGGAACGCGGCGCCTTCATAGATCTGGTAGAAGGGGTTCGGGCTCACGACCAGCGCATCGTCACCGCGGTTGACCACGGTCTGGGTGAAGGCGAAGAGGGCTTCGCGGGTGCCGTTGACCGGCAGCACGTGGCGCGCCGGGTCAAGCCAGCCGTTCGGCACACCAAAGCGTCGCTCGCACCAGCCGGTGATGGCTTCACGCAAGGCCGGGATGCCGAGCGTGGTCGGATAAACCGCCATCTGGTCCAGGTTGCTGGCCAGGGCCTCGGCGACAAAGCTGGGCGAGCGGTGCTTGGGTTCGCCGATGGACAGGGCAATCGGCCGCTTGTCCGGGTTGGGCGTGACGCTGCCGAGCAGGGCGCGAAGCTTCTCGAACGGGTAGGGCTGCAACTGGTTCAGGGCATTGTTCATCGGGGGCCTCGTTCAATGTGGGGCGCTAGCCTTGTGGGAGCGGGCTTGCTCGCGAAAGCGGTGTGTCAGGTGATGGTCAGTTGACTGACACACCGCTTTCGCGAGCAAGCCCGCTCCCACAGGGGATATAGAGTGGGTCAGATACTGATACGCGTCAGGTTGATGTCCGGTTCCTGGTTGACGCTCAAGTGCCGGACCATCTCTTCCTGCAAGCGGCTGCACAACTGCGGGTCGGATAATGGCTGGTTGTGGGCGTCGGTGATGAAGAACACGTCTTCCACGCGTTCGCCGAGGGTGGCGATCTTGGCGTTCTGCAGCGACAGGTCGAACTCCAGGAAGATGTGCCCGACCCGTGCCAGCAGGCCCGGACGATCCGGGGCGCTGAGTTCCAGCACGGTGACCTGGCGCAGGGCGTCGTTGTGGATCGTCACCTGCGGGGCAAACGCGAAATGCTTGAGCTGGCGCGGCACCCGGCGCTGGATGATGGTCGGGTAGTCCGCCGGGTTACGCAGCGCTTCGGTCAGGCCTTCGCGGATCTGCTTGATCCGCGCCGGGTTGTCGCCAATCGAGTCGCCGTCGGTGTCGAGCACGATGTAGGTGTCGAGGGTGAACTGGCTGCTGGAGGTGATGACCCGGGCGTCGTGGATGTTCAGGTTGAGCTGGTCCATCGCGGCCACGGTCACGGCGAAGAAGTCGTGCTGGTCCGGCGCGTAGATGAAAATCTGCGTGCCGCCCTCGAACTCGCGCTGAGTGGTTTCTTTGATCAGCACCAGGGGCCCGCCATCGGCCGGTTGTTGCAGGATCGCATCGCTGTGCCAGGCCACGTCGCCGGCGGTGTGGCGCAGGAAATAGTCATCGCCCAGTTGCGCCCAGAGCTGTTCGACGTCGTCCGGATCGGTGCCGCCGCGCACCAGGATGTCCAGGGCGGCGCTTTGTGTGCGACGGATCTGCTCTTCGCGGTCCACGGGGTTTTCCAGGCCGCGGCGCAAGGCCCGCTTGGTCTCGGTGTACAGCTGGCGCAACAGGCTGGCGCGCCAGGAGTTCCACAGGCTTGGGTTGGTGGCGTTGATGTCGGCCACGGTCAGCACGTAGAGGTAATCCAGGCGGGTTTCATCGCCGACGATCTGGGCGAAGTCGTGGATCACCTGCGGGTCGGACAAGTCCTTGCGCTGGGCGGTGGTCGACATCACCAGGTGGTTCTGCACCAGCCAGACGATCAACCGGCTGTCCCACACCGGCAGTTGGTGTCGCTGGCAGAACGCCTCGGCATCCACCGCGCCGACCTCGGAGTGATCGCCCTGGCGCCCCTTGCCGATGTCGTGGTACAGCCCGGCCATGTAGATCAGCTCGGGCTTGGGCAGCTTGCCCATGAGCTTGCTGGCCAGCGGGAATTTCTCGGACACCTGGGTGTACTGCAGCTTACGCAGGTGCTTGATCAGGTTCAGTGTGTGGGCATCGACCGTATAGATGTGGAACAGGTCATGCTGCATCTGCCCGACGATGAAGCCGAACTCCGGCAGGTAGCGCCCGAGGATCCCGTAGCGATTCATCCGCCGCAGGTTGCGGTGCACGCCGATCTTGCATTTGAACAGCTCGATGAACAGGCTGGTGTTGCGGATGTCATGACGGAAATCGTCATCGATCAGGTGCCGGTTTTCCCGCAGCAGGCGAATGGTGTCGGCGCGCACGCCCTTGATTTCCGGCTGCTGGGCCATGAGCACGAAGATTTCCAGCATGGCGAACGGCGTGCGGCGGAACACATTGGGGTGGCGGGCCTCGATGTAGCCGTCGTGCAGTTGGAAGCGCGAGTTGATCGGCAGCGGCGCTTCCTCGTCCTCGGGGGCCAGGATGACTTCCTCGAAGTGCTGGATGATCAGTTCGCTGAGCTGGGCGATGCTCATCACCACCCGGTAGTACTGTTGCATGAAGTTTTCGATGGATTGCTTGGCGTCCTGCCCTTCGAAACCCAGCAGCCCGGCGATGGAGCGCTGGTGATCGAACAACAGGCGGTCTTCGGCGCGTCCGGCGAGCATGTGCAGGGCATAGCGAACCTTCCACAGGAATTCCTGGGAGGAGGCCAGCAAGGCGTTTTCGCTTTCCACCAGGAAACCTTCGCCGGCCAGTGCACGCAGGTTCAGCGTGCCGTACTGGCGGCGGGCGACCCAGAGGATCGTCTGGATGTCCCGCAGCCCACCGGGCGAGCCCTTGACGTTGGGCTCCAGGTTGTACTCGGTGTCGTTGTACTTGTGGTGACGGGCTTTCTGCTCGGCGTGCTTGGCGAGGAAGAAATCCTTGCTCGGCCACATGTGCGCGGTGCTGGTGACGTCGAGCATGCGTTGGCGCAGGTGCTCGGGGCCGGCAATGGTGCGGCTTTCCATCAGGTTGGTGATGACGGTCAGGTCGGCGCGGGCTTCGTCGGCGCACTCCTGCACCGAGCGCACGCTCTGGCCGACTTCCAGGCCGATGTCCCACAGCAGTGTCAGGAAACGCTCGATGGAATCGCGAAAGACCTCATGGTCGGCGTTGTCCAGCAGGATCAGCAAATCGATGTCGGAGTAGGGGTGCAACTCGCCGCGTCCGTAGCCGCCGACGGCCACCAGGGCGATGTCGGCGTCCTGGCTCCAGTCGAACTGCTCCCAGGCCTTTTGCAGGATGTTGTCGACGAACCAGGCGCGGTCCTCGATCAGCCGGCGGATATCCCGGCCATTGCGAAAGCGCTGGTCCAGCACCTCGTGGGCCTGGCGGATCGCCTTCTTGAATGCCGAGATGGGGCTTGCCTTCAGGGCCAGTTCTGCCTGGAACTGGCCGCGGTCGAAGAGTTCGGGATCCACCTGCGGCATTAATGGCTTTCCTTTCTATATCTATGGAGCGATAGACGAGTTGCGGATCAGGCGGAAACGCGGGCGATGGTGTCATCGCTGCGCAGGGTGAAGATCTCGTAACCGGTCTCGGTCACCAGCAAGGTGTGCTCCCACTGGGCCGACAGCTTGCGGTCCTTGGTGATGGCGGTCCAGCCGTCACCCAGCACCTTGGTGTCGGCGCGGCCCTGGTTGATCATCGGCTCGATGGTGAAGGTCATTCCGGCCTGCAGCTCCATGCCGGTACCGGCGCGGCCGTAGTGCAAGATCTGCGGCTCTTCGTGGAACACCTTGCCGATGCCGTGGCCGCAGAACTCGCGCACCACCGAAAAACCGTTCTTCTGCGCGTGCTTCTGGATCACTTCGCCGATGTCCCCGAGGCGGCAGCCCGGCTTCACCAGTTCGATGGCCATGTACATGCATTCCTGGGTGACCTTCGACAGGCGCTGGGCCCACTCCGGCACGTTGCCGACATGGAACATGCGGCTGGTGTCGCCATGGTAGCCGTCCTTGATGACGGTGACGTCGATGTTCAGGGTGTCGCCGTCCTTCAACGGCTTTTCGTTGGGGATGCCATGGCAGACCACGTGGTTGATCGAGGTGCAGATCGACTTCGGGAAGCCTTTATAGTTGAGCGGCGCCGGGATGGCCTTCTGCTCGTTGACGATGAAGTCGTGGCAGATGCGGTCCAGCTCTTCGGTGGTCACGCCCGGCTTGACGTAGTCGGCGATCATTTCCAGCACGTCGGCGGCGAGTTTGCCGGCGACACGCATTTTCGCGATGTCCTCAGGCGTCTTGATGGTCACGGTCATACAGGCTCTCTTTGCGCCCGACGGCGCTGTTCAAAACGAAATGAGCGGCGGATATTGATCCGGGCAGCCCTTAAAGAGGCGATTCTAACAGACCATCCTGGCAATCCGCGCCTGTCAGCAATACCAGATCGGTCAGGCGCCATAAATAAACCGTGGCTTGAGGTGTTTTGCCTACCTGCAGAATCCGTGTTCCGTTTTCGCCCTTGCTGTGGTATAAAATGCGCCGCTTTCCGGGGATGACCCCGTAAGCTTAAATCCACACACGTGTCGACACGATGACCTGGGTGCCTTTGGCTCATGAGCCGCTGGTTGGTCATTGGGATACGTGGAGGCCAAACCCGACTTATCAAGGAACTATCATGTCCCAAGTCAACATGCGCGATATGCTGAAGGCCGGTGTGCACTTCGGTCACCAGACCCGTTACTGGAACCCGAAAATGGGCAAGTACATTTTCGGCGCGCGCAACAAGATCCACATCATCAACCTTGAAAAAACCCTGCCAATGTTCAACGAGGCACTGACCTTCGTAGAGCGCCTGGCCCAGGGCAAAAACAAGATTCTGTTCGTCGGCACCAAGCGTTCCGCTGGCAAGATCGTTGCTGAAGAAGCAGCACGTTGCGGTTCGCCGTACGTCGATCACCGCTGGTTGGGCGGCATGCTGACCAACTTCAAGACCATCCGCGCTTCCATCAAGCGTCTGCGTGATCTTGAAGTCCAGTCCGAAGACGGCACTTTCGCCAAGCTGACCAAGAAAGAAGCGCTGATGCGCTCCCGCGATCTTGAGAAGCTGGACCGCTCCCTGGGCGGTATCAAGGACATGGGCGGTCTGCCTGACGCACTGTTCGTGATCGACGTTGACCACGAGCGCATCGCGATCACCGAAGCCAACAAGCTGGGCATCCCGGTCATCGGCGTTGTCGATACCAACAGCAGCCCGGAAGGCGTTGACTACATCATCCCAGGCAACGATGACGCCATCCGCGCCATCCAGCTGTACATGGGTTCGATGGCTGACGCTGTTATCCGTGGTCGCAACAACGTGAATGGCGGCACCGAAGTCTTCGCTGAAGAAGCTCCGGCAGCAGCCGCTGAGTAATTGACGCCCTGGCGTTGACTCAGTAAGCAAAAAGGGGGCTTGGCCCCCTTTTTGCCACCTCGAAAACCATTTGTCGCCAGCGCAGCTACCTGTTTGTAACTTGCCGCGGTCTATAAACGATGGTTTTCCAGGAAGAATTGATCGCCCGTTCGATCGGGTGGAATGGTTGAAAACCTATCCAAGAGGATTTTGAAATGGCAGAGATTACTGCAGCGTTGGTCAAAGAACTGCGCGAGCGTACCGGCGAAGGCATGATGGACTGCAAGAAAGCCTTGACCAAGGCTGGCGGCGACATCGAGAAAGCCATTGATGACATGCGTGCTTCGGGCGCCATCAAGGCTGCCAAGAAAGCGGGCAACGTGGCCGCTGAAGGCGCCATCGCTATCAAGGACGACGGTAAAGCCGCCGTTCTGCTGGAAGTCAACTCCCAGACCGACTTCCTGGCCCTGCAGGATGACTTCAAGGCATTCGTTGCTGCCAGCGTCGAGAAAGCCTTCGCTGACAAACTGACCGACGCAGCCCCGCTGATCGAAGCTCAGGAGCAAGCGCGTCTGGTCCTGGTTGGCAAAACCGGCGAAAACGTCAACATCCGTCGCCTGGTTCGCGTTGAAGGTGACGTGGTCGGCACTTACCTGCACGGCAACAAGATCGGCGTAGCAGTTGTCCTCAAGGGCGGCGACACCGAGCTGGCGAAAGACATCGCCATGCACGTTGCAGCGACCAACCCTGAGTTCCTGCTGCCTTCGGACGTTTCGGCCGAAGCGATCGAGCGCGAAAAAGGCGTTTTCCTGCAGCTGAACGAAGAGAAGCTCAAGGGCAAGCCTGCCGACATCGCCGAGAAGATGGTGGCCGGTCGTATCTCCAAGTTCCTGGCTGAAGCCAGCCTGGTCGAGCAAGCGTTCGTCAAGAACCCTGAAGTCAAGGTCGGTGACCTGGCCAAGAAAGCCGGTGCTGAAATCGTTTCCTTCACCTACTTCAAGGTTGGCGAAGGTATCGAGAAGCCGGTCGACAACTTCGCTGAAGAAGTTGCTGCCCAGGTAGCTGCTGCCAGCAAGCAATAAGACAGGTTTTTACAACTGTCGCCCAGAAGAGGCTGCCCGCTCACGCGCGCAGCCTCTTTTTGGATGAGGATGCCGATTTTTATTGGTTTCCTGTCGGAACTGGCTTACAAAGCCGTGTTCCGATGGCGCTGTGTCAGCGTCAAGCCAGGCTTTGAACGAAAAGTCCCGCAGGCATTTTTCGTTCAGCGCACTGAGTGAGTGCAGGCTGCAAACAATCTGCAAATTTTCGTAAATACGCCGCAGGAGAGATTCGCAATGGCTCAGCAGGGCAGTGGTTATCAGGCTCGCTATAAACGCATTCTACTCAAGCTTAGCGGCGAGGCCCTGATGGGCTCGGAAGAGTTCGGGATCGATCCGAAGGTACTGGATCGCATGGCCCTGGAAGTTGGCCAACTGGTTGGAATCGGCGTCCAGGTCGGCCTGGTCATCGGCGGCGGCAACCTGTTCCGTGGTGCGGCGCTGAGCGCGGCCGGCATGGATCGGGTCACGGGCGACCACATGGGCATGCTGGCCACTGTGATGAACGCCCTGGCTATGCGCGATGCCTTGGAGCGTGCCAATATCTCGGCCATCGTGATGTCGGCCATTTCCATGGTCGGCGTGACCGATCATTACGACCGCCGCAAAGCCATGCGCCACCTCAACTCCAAGGAAGTGGTGATTTTTGCCGCAGGTACCGGTAATCCGTTCTTCACCACGGATTCGGCTGCCTGCCTGCGAGCGATCGAGATCGATGCCGATGTCGTGCTCAAGGCAACCAAGGTCGATGGTGTCTACACCGCCGACCCGTTCAAGGACCCGCATGCCGAGAAGTTCGATCATCTGACCTACGATGAAGTACTGGATCGCAAGCTGGGGGTCATGGACCTGACGGCCATCTGTCTGTGCCGCGACCACAAGATGCCGCTGCGCGTCTTTAACATGAACAAGCCCGGCGCCCTGCTGAATATCGTACACGGCGGCGCGGAAGGGACTCTGATCGAGGAAGGCCAACAATGATCAACGAAATCAAGAAAGACGCCCAAGCGCGTATGCAAAAATCCCTGGAGTCTCTGAGCCACGCGTTTGGCCAGATTCGTACCGGCAAGGCGCACCCGAGCATCCTGGGCAGCGTGATGGTGCCTTACTATGGCGCCGACACGCCGATCAGCAGCGTTGCCAACATCACCGTCAAGGATTCGCGGACCCTGCAAGTCGTGGCCTTCGAGCGCAACATGCTCGCGGCGGTCGACAAGGCGATCCAGAGCGCCGGCCTGAACCTCAACCCGACCAACCTGGGCGAGTTGCTGCTGATTTCCATGCCTGCCCTGACCGAAGAAACCCGCAAGGGCTTCACCAAGCAGGCGCGCAGCGCGGCCGAAGATGCTCGGGTTGCCGTGCGCAACATCCGTCGCGATGCCCTGGGCGAGCTGAAGAAGCTGGTCAAGGACAAGGAAATCAGCGAAGACGAAGAGCGTCGCGCAGCGGCCGATATCCAGAAGCTGACCGATAAGGCCGAGGCTGACATCGATGCGGCCACCAAGCAAAAAGAAGCGGACCTGATGGCCGTATAAGGGTCCCGTTTTCATGGAAAAGACCAAGCAGGCCTTGCCGTTCGCGGTGCCGCGCCACGTGGCGATCATCATGGACGGCAATAACCGTTGGGCCAAGAAACGCTTCATGCCTGGCGTTGCCGGGCATAAGGCCGGGGTCGACGCGGTTCGCGCGGTCATCGAGGTGTGTGCCGAGGCCGGGGTCGAGGTGCTGACTCTGTTCGCGTTCTCCAGCGAGAACTGGCAGCGCCCGGCCGATGAAGTCAGCGCCTTGATGGACCTGTTCCTCAAGGCCCTGCGCCGCGAGGCCAAGCGCCTCAACGAGAACAAGATCAGCCTGCGCATCATTGGCGATCGCTCGCGCTTCCATCCGGAGTTGCAAGCCGCGATGCGCGAAGCCGAGGCCGCGACGGCGGGGGCTGATCGGTTTGTCTTGCAGATCGCCGCCAACTACGGTGGCCAGTGGGACATCGCCCAGGCCGCCCAGCGGCTGGCGCGGGAAGTCCAGGCCGGCCACCTGCGCCCGGAGGACATCACCCCGGACCTGCTGCAGACCTGCCTTGCGACCGGTGATCTGCCTTTGCCGGACCTGTGTATCCGTACCGGTGGCGAACACCGCATCAGCAACTTCCTGCTCTGGCAGTTGGCTTATGCCGAGCTGTACTTCTCCGACCTGTTCTGGCCGGACTTCAAACACGAAGCCATGCGCACCGCACTGGCCGATTTCGCTTCCCGTCAGCGTCGCTTCGGTAAAACGAGCGAGCAGATCGAAGCTGGAGCCCGGGTTTAATGCTTAAACAACGAATCATCACTGCCCTGATCCTGTTGCCTATCGCCTTGTGCGGGTTTTTCCTGCTCGAGGGGGCGAACTTTGCCCTGTTCATCGGGCTGGTCGTGACCTTGGGGGCGTGGGAATGGGCACGGCTGGCCGGTTTTCCCGCACAGTCGGCACGCATAGCCTACGCCGTGGCCGTGGCCGCCATGCTGTTCATCATGTACCTGGTACCGGGGCTGGCGCCTTGGGTGTTGGGAGCATCGGTGTTGTGGTGGGCGACAGCCACCTTCCTGGTGTTGACCTACCCTCGCACCACCCATCACTGGGCCAACACGGCGACCAAGCTGGTGATCGGCCTGTTGATCCTCCTGCCGGCCTGGCAAGGCCTGATCTGGATCAAGCAGGGCGCACTGGGCAACTGGCAGATCATGGCCGTGATGGTGCTGGTCTGGGGCGCCGACGTCGGTGCCTATTTTTCCGGTCGGGCCTTTGGCAAGCGCAAGCTCGCGCCAAAAGTCAGCCCCGGCAAGAGTTGGGAAGGGGTCTATGGTGGCCTGGCCTTGAGCCTGGTGATCACCGCCGTGGTCGGCTTCGTCCGCGACTGGACCGTGGCGCAACTGCTGATGGGGCTGTTTGGTGCGGCCCTCATCGTTTTCGTGTCCGTGGTCGGCGACCTGACTGAAAGCATGTTCAAGCGTCAATCCGGGATCAAGGACAGCAGCAACCTGCTGCCGGGTCACGGTGGCGTACTGGACCGTATCGACAGCCTCACCGCCGCGATCCCGATCTTCGCCGTGCTGCTGTGGATGGCGGCATCGTGAGTCGTCCTCAGCAAATCACGGTCCTGGGGGCGACCGGTTCGATCGGTCTCAGTACGCTTGATGTTATCGGCCGGCACCCGGAGCGCTACCAGGTCTTTGCTCTCAGCGGCTTCACGCGCCTGAGTGAGCTGTTGGCCCTGTGCGTTCGCCATGCGCCAAAGTTTGCGGTGGTGCCTGAGGTCGGTGCGGCGCAGGCGTTGCAGGATGACCTGCGCGCAGCGGGTTTGCCCACGCAGGTGTTGGTGGGGGAGGTCGGGCTGTGCCAGGTGGCGTCCGATCCGGATGTCGACGCGGTGATGGCGGCGATTGTCGGCGCGGCCGGCTTGCGGCCGACGCTGGCGGCGGTGGAGGCCGGCAAGAAGATCCTGCTCGCCAATAAAGAAGCGCTGGTGATGTCCGGGGCGCTGTTCATGCAGGCCGTGCGCAAAAGCGGCTCGGTGCTGCTGCCCATCGACAGCGAACACAATGCGATCTTTCAGTGCATGCCGCGGGATTTTTCCCGCGGTCTGGAAGCCGTGGGAGTCCGGCGGATTCTCCTGACCGCCTCCGGCGGGCCGTTCCGTCAGACGCCGCTGGAAGAGTTGCTGCATGTTTCGCCCGAGCAGGCCTGTGCCCACCCGAACTGGTCCATGGGGCGTAAGATTTCCGTGGATTCGGCGAGCATGATGAACAAGGGGCTGGAGTTGATCGAGGCCTGCTGGCTGTTCGACGCCAAGCCGGCCCAGGTCGAAGTGGTGATTCATCCACAGAGCGTGATTCATTCGCTGGTGGACTATGTAGACGGTTCGGTGCTGGCCCAGTTGGGTAACCCGGACATGCGCACCCCGATCGCCAATGCCCTGGCGTGGCCGGAGCGAATCGACTCCGGCGTCGCCCCGCTGGACCTGTTCGCCATCGCCCGCCTGGATTTCCAGGCGCCGGATGAGCAGCGCTTCCCCTGCCTGCGCCTGGCGCGGCAAGCGGCCGAGGCGGGCGGCAGTGCCCCGGCCATGTTGAACGCGGCCAACGAAGTGGCGGTCGCCGCGTTTCTCGATGGACGTGTTCGTTACCCCGAGATCGCGAGTATGATCGAGGAAGTCTTGAATCTCGAGGCGGTGGTTTCGGTCGATGACCTCGACGCGGTATTTACGGCGGATGCCAGGGCCCGTGAGTTGGCGGGGCAATGGCTGCAGCGCCACGGGCGTTGACGCTGCGATACGTTAGCCAGGGTTGCCCTGGGCAGGATTGCGGAGAAAACAGATGAGCGCGCTCTATATGATTGTCGGCACCCTGGTTGCACTGGGGGTGTTGGTCACCTTTCACGAATTCGGTCATTTCTGGGTCGCGCGTCGCTGTGGCGTCAAGGTGCTGCGTTTTTCCGTAGGCTTTGGCATGCCTTTGCTGCGCTGGCACGACAAGCAGGGCACCGAGTTCGTCGTGGCGGCGATCCCGCTGGGCGGCTACGTGAAGATGCTCGACGAGCGCGAGGGCGAGGTTCCCGCCGACCAGCTCGACCAGTCCTTCAATCGCAAGAGTGTTCGCCAACGTATCGCCATCGTGGCGGCGGGGCCGATCGCCAACTTCCTGCTGGCCATGGTGTTTTTCTGGGCGTTGGCCATGCTTGGCAGCGACCAGGTGCGACCGGTCATCGGTTCTGTGGAGGCCGGTAGCGTTGCCGCCCGGGCCGGGCTTGGTGCGGGCCAGGAAATCGTTGCGATCGACGGTGAGCCGACGTCGGGCTGGGCGGCGGTCAATTTGCAGTTGGTGCGTCGGCTGGGTGAAAGCGGTTCGCTGCAGTTGAGGGTGCGCGAGCAGGGCTCCACCGTCGACTCGCCCCGTGAGCTGGTGCTGGACAACTGGCTCAAGGGCGCCGACGAGCCGGACCCGATCCGGTCCCTGGGCATCCGCCCATGGCGTCCGGCGCTGCCGCCGGTGCTTACCGAACTCGATCCGAAAGGCCCGGCCCAGGCCGCAGGCCTGAAGACCGGCGACCGTTTGCTTGCCCTCGACGGCCAGTCGGTCAGCGACTGGCAACAGGTGGTCGATTCGGTTCGTGTACGTCCTGATACCAAAATTGTGCTGCGCGTGGAGCGCGACGGTGCTCCAATCGACGTCCCGGTCACCTTGGGTGCCCGTGGCGAAAGCAAGGCGCAGACCGGTTACCTGGGGGCGGGCGTCAAGGCCGTCGACTGGCCGCCGGAAATGATCCGCGAAGTCAGTTTCGGTCCGGTGGCGGCCATTGGCGAGGGTGCGCGTCGTACCTGGACCATGAGTGTCCTGACCCTCGACTCACTGAAGAAAATGTTGTTCGGCGAGCTCTCGGTAAAAAACTTGAGTGGACCGATAACCATTGCTAAAGTGGCGGGCGCTTCTGCCCAGTCGGGCGTTGCTGATTTCCTGAATTTCCTTGCTTATCTGAGCATTAGCCTGGGGGTTCTGAATTTGCTGCCCATTCCGGTACTGGATGGGGGGCATCTGCTGTTTTATCTGATCGAGTGGGCGCGTGGTCGTCCCTTGTCGGATCGGGTGCAAGGTTGGGGGATACAGATCGGTATCAGCTTGGTGGTCGGGGTCATGCTGCTTGCCCTCGTCAACGATCTGGGTCGTTTGTAACGCTTCGCCGAATTGCGAATCTGCCGCATTTTGCGGCAGTTTGTTTATTGCCAGTTGGAATAAGAAAGGACTTCATGAAACGTCTGCTGCTAACTGCGGTTCTCACCGTATTGATGATCGCCGAAGTTCACGCCGAGTCCTTCACTATCTCTGATATTCGCGTCAACGGCCTCCAGCGGGTCTCCGCGGGTAGCGTCTTTGGTGCCTTGCCGTTGAACGTCGGCGAGCAGGCGGATGATCGGCGCCTGGTGGAATCCACGCGTGCGCTGTTCAAGACCGGCTTCTTTCAAGATATCCAACTGGGCCGTGACGGCAACGTCCTGGTCATCACGGTAGTCGAGCGCCCGTCGGTTGCCAGTATCGAGATCGAAGGCAACAAGGCGATCTCCACCGAAGACCTCATGAAAGGCCTCAAGCAATCCGGCCTGGCCGAGGGCGAGATCTTCCAGCGTGCCACCCTCGAAGGCGTGCGTAACGAACTGCAACGCCAGTACGTCGCCCAGGGCCGCTACTCGGCCACCGTCGACACCGAAGTGGTGCCGCAACCGCGCAACCGCGTCGGCCTGAAGGTCAACATCAACGAAGGTACCGTGGCGGCCATCCAGCACATCAACGTGGTGGGCAACACGGTTTTCCCGGACGAAGACCTGATCGACCTGTTCGAACTCAAGACCACCAACTGGCTGTCGTTTTTCAAGAACGACGACAAGTACGCCCGTGAAAAACTCTCCGGTGACCTGGAGCGCCTGCGTTCCTACTACCTGGACCGTGGCTACATCAACATGGACATCGCTTCGACCCAGGTGTCCATCACCCCGGACAAGAAGCACGTCTACATCACCGTCAACGTCAACGAAGGCGAGAAATACACCGTTCGTGACGTCAAGCTCAGCGGTGACCTGAAGGTGCCGGAAGACCAGGTCAAGTCGCTGCTGCTGGTGCAGAAGGGCCAGGTGTTCTCGCGCAAGCTGATGACCACCACCTCCGAACTGATCACCCGTCGCCTGGGTAACGAGGGCTACACCTTCGCCAACGTCAACGGCGTGCCGCAGCCCCACGATGACGACCATACCGTCGACATCACCTTCGCCGTGGATCCGGGCAAGCGTGCCTACGTCAACCGCATCAACTTCCGTGGCAACACCAAGTCCGAGGACGAAGTGCTGCGCCGTGAAATGCGCCAGATGGAAGGTGGCTGGGCTTCGACCTACCTGATCGATCAGTCCAAGACCCGCCTCGAGCGCCTGGGCTTCTTCAAGGAAGTCAACGTCGAGACACCGGCCGTACCGGGTGTCGATGACCAGGTCGACGTGAACTACAGCGTTGAAGAGCAGGCGTCCGGCTCGATCACCGCCAGCGTCGGCTTCGCCCAGAGCGCCGGCCTGATCCTCGGTGGCTCGATCACCCAGAACAACTTCCTGGGTACCGGTAACAAGGTCAGCATTGGCCTGACCCGCAGTGAATACCAGACCCGCTATAACTTCGGTTTCGTGGACCCCTACTGGACGGCCGACGGTGTGAGCCTGGGCTATAACGCCTTCTATCGCACCACCGACTATGACGAGCTCGACTCGGACATCTCCAGCTATGCGGTGGACAGCTACGGTGTGGGTGCCAACATCGGCTACCCGATCAGTGAGACGTCGCGCCTGACCTTCGGCCTCACCGCCCAGCAGGACAAGATCAACACCGGTCGCTACACCGTCGACGAGATCTTCGACTTCGTTAAACGGGAAGGCGACAGCTACCTGAACTTCAAGGCGTCTGCCGGCTGGTCCGAGTCGACCTTGAACAAGGGCGTGCTGGCGACCCGTGGCCATTCCCAGAGCCTGGTGCTGGAAAGCACCATTCCTGGCAGCGACCTGTCGTTCTTCAAGCTCGACTACCGTGGCCAGCTGTTCCAGCCGTTGACTGACACCTACACCATGCGCCTGCACACCGAGCTGGGCTATGGCGATGGCTACGGTTCGACCGACGGCCTGCCGTTCTACGAGAACTACTACGCTGGTGGTTTCAACTCGGTGCGTGGCTTCAAGGACAGCACCCTTGGCCCGCGCAGTACGCCGAGCCGTGGCGCGGCTGCCACCGGTAACGCAGGTACATTGGCCGACCCAGACCAGGATCCGCTGCCGTTCGGTGGCAACGTATTGATCCAGGGGGGTGTCGAGGTCCTGTTCCCGATGCCGTTCGTCAAGGACCAGCGCTCGCTGCGTACTTCGGTATTCTGGGACGTGGGCAACGTTTTCGACTCTAGCTGCGATAATACGACCAACACCAATGGCACCAACTCGAACGCCAAGTGCAACGACATCAGCCTGAGCAACATGGCCAGTTCCGTCGGTCTGGGCGTGACCTGGGTGACCGCGCTGGGTCCTTTGAGCTTCGCGTTGGCGATGCCGATCAAGAAACCGGATGACGCTGAAACCCAAGTGTTCCAATTCTCCCTCGGCCAGACGTTCTAAGCGTCTGTCCCATGACAACGACAATGGATTTTGTAGGAGTGCATCGTGCGTAAGTTGACTCAATTGGTTCTCCTGGCGACCGTACTGGTCGCAGGCCCGGCGTTCGCCGACATGAAGATTGCCGTGCTGAACTATCAGATGGCCCTGCTGGAATCCGACGCGGCCAAGAAATACGCCGTGGATGCCGAGAAGAAGTTCGGCCCGCAATTGACCAAGCTCAAGGGCCTGGAAAGCAGCGCCAAGGGTATCCAGGATCGTCTGGTCGCCGGTGGCGACAAAATGGCCCAGGGCGAGCGTGAACGCCTGGAGCTGGAATTCAAGCAGAAGGCTCGTGACTTCCAGTTCCAGTCCAAGGAACTGAACGAAGCGAAAGCCGTTGCCGACCGTGAAATGCTCAAGCAGCTCAAGCCCAAGCTCGACAGCGCCGTGGAAGAAGTCATCAAGAAAGGTGGTTTTGACCTGGTGTTCGAGCGTGGCGCCGTGATCGATGTCAAGCCTCAGTACGACATCACGCGCCAGGTGATCGAGCGCATGAATCAGCTGAAGTAATCCATGACAGCGACTATCAAGCTCGGCCAGTTGGCCGAGTTCCTCGGCGCCACCCTGCGTGGCGACCCGGAGAGGGCAATTACTGGGCTAGCCACTTTGCAAGAGGCTGGCCCAGCTCAGTTGAGCTTTCTGGCAAATCCCCAATACCGCAAGTACCTGGCTGACAGCCGGGCTGCCGCGTTGTTGCTCAAGGCCGCCGATGCCGAAGGGTTTGCCGGCGACGCCTTGATCGTGCCCGACCCGTACCTGGCCTATGCGCGCATTTCCCACTTGTTCGATCCCAAGCCCAAGGCGGCTGCGGGTATTCATCCCAGTGCGGTGATCGCGGCGGATGCGGTGGTGGATCCCACGGCCAGCGTCGGTCCCTTCGTGGTGATCGAAAGCGGCGCCCGCATTGGTGCCGGTGTCACCCTGGGCGCTCATTGCGTCATTGGTGCGCGCAGCGAGGTCGGCGAAGGTGGCTGGCTGGCTCCGCGCGTGACCCTGTACCACGACGTGCGCATCGGCAAGCGGGTGGTGATTCAGTCCGGCGCGGTGCTGGGCGGTGAAGGCTTCGGTTTCGCCAACGAGAAGGGCGTCTGGCAAAAGATCGCCCAGATCGGTGGCGTCACCCTCGGCGATGACGTCGAGATCGGCGTCAACACCGCGATCGACCGGGGTGCCCTGGCCGATACGGTCATCGGCAATGGCGTCAAGCTCGACAACCAGATCCAGATCGCCCACAACGTCCAGGTCGGTGACCACACCGCCATGGCCGCCTGCGTGGGCATTTCCGGCAGCACCAAGATCGGCAAGCACTGTATGCTCGCCGGCGGCGTCGGCCTGGTGGGCCATATCGATATCTGTGACAACGTATTCCTGACCGGGATGACCATGGTGACCCACTCGATTACCGAGCCGGGCGCCTATTCTTCCGGTACGGCGATGCAACCGGCGGCCGAATGGCGCAAGAGCGCGGCCCGTATCCGTCAGCTCGACGACATCGCGCGACGTCTGCGCCAGGTGGAAAAGCGTGTAGGGGACGTGACCCCTGACGGTAATGCTTCATCAGATGGCTGATACCATTTCCATATCAAGTGTGCACAGCCGTTAGGGCTCCTTGATTTGCTAGCGGAGTGCGCGTTGCCCGTGCGCTCCCAATCTTTACATAGGCTTCCTCCCGAAATGATGGACATCAACGAGATTCGCGAATACCTGCCTCACCGTTACCCGTTCCTGCTGGTGGACCGGGTGGTGGACCTGGATGTTGAAGGCAAGCGCATTCGCGCCTACAAGAATGTCAGCATCAACGAGCCGTTCTTCAATGGTCACTTCCCCGCGCACCCAATCATGCCGGGCGTGCTGATCATCGAGGCGATGGCCCAGGCTGCCGGGATCCTTGGTTTCAAAATGCTCGACGTAAAGCCTGCCGACGGCACGCTCTACTACTTCGTGGGCTCCGACAAGCTGCGTTTCCGCCAGCCGGTCACTCCGGGCGATCAGTTGATCCTCGAAGCCAAGTTCATCAGTTGCAAGCGCCAGATCTGGAAGTTCGAATGCCAGGCTTCGGTCGACGGCAAGCCAGTCTGCTCCGCTGAAATCATCTGTGCGGAACGCAAGCTATGAGTTTGATTGACCCTCGCGCAATCATCGATCCGACGGCCGTCCTGGCCGCCGATGTCGAGGTCGGCCCGTGGTCGATCATCGGCGCAGGTGTGGAAATCGGCGAGGGTACGGTGATCGGCCCCCACGTAATTCTCAAGGGGCCGACCCGGATCGGCCGTCACAATCGCATCTACCAGTTTTCCTCGGTAGGCGAGGACACGCCCGATCTCAAGTACAAAGGTGAAGAAACCCGCCTGGTCATCGGCGATCACAACGTGATCCGCGAAGGCGTGACCATTCACCGCGGTACCATCCAGGATCGCTCCGAAACGACCCTGGGCGACCACAACCTGATCATGGCCTACGCCCACATCGGCCATGACAGCGTGATCGGCAACCATTGCATCCTGGTCAACAACACCGCGTTGGCCGGTCATGTGCACGTGGATGACTGGGCGATCCTCTCCGGTTTTACCCTGGTGCACCAGTACTGCCACATCGGCGCCCACAGCTTCTCCGGCATGGGCACGGCCATTGGCAAGGACGTTCCCGCCTATGTCACGGTGTTCGGCAACCCGGCCGAAGCCCGCAGCATGAACTTCGAGGGCATGCGCCGTCGGGGCTTCAGCGAAGAGGCGATCACCGCGTTGCGGCGTGCCTACAAGGTCGTGTATCGCCAGGGCCTGACCGTCGAGCAGGCACTCGCCGAACTGGCCGAGGCCTCGGCGCAGTACCCGGAAGTCGCGACGTTCCGCGATTCCATCCAGTCTTCGACTCGCGGCATCACCCGTTAACCATGGCTAATCTGCGTATTGCGCTGGTGGCCGGAGAGGCTTCCGGCGACATTCTGGGCGCCGGTCTGATGCGTGCGCTCAAGGCGCAGCATCCCGCGGTGGAATTCATGGGGGTTGGCGGCCCGTTGATGCAGGCCGAAGGGCTGGTCTCCTATTTTCCGATGGAACGCCTGTCGGTGATGGGGCTGGTGGAGGTGCTCGGGCGCCTTCGAGAGTTGCTGGCCCGGCGCAAGAAGCTGATCGAGACCCTGATCGACGAAAAGCCGGATGTGTTCATCGGCATCGACGCCCCGGATTTCACCCTCAACATCGAGCTCAAGTTGCGTCAGGCCGGGATCAAGACCGTGCATTACGTCAGCCCGTCGGTCTGGGCCTGGCGGCAGAAGCGGGTGCTCAAGATTCGCGAAGGCTGCGACCTGATGTTGACGCTGCTGCCGTTCGAAGCCCGCTTCTACGAAGAGAAGGGCGTGCCGGTGCGGTTTGTCGGGCATACCCTGGCCGACACCATTCCCCTGCAGGCCGATCGCCAGGCGGCTCGCCAGGCGCTGGGCCTGGTCGATGGGCCGCTGGTGGCATTGATGCCCGGCAGCCGTGGCGGTGAAGTGAGTCGGCTGGGTGGCTTGTTTTTCGACGCCGCCGAACGCCTCCGGGCGATGCGCCCCGACGTGCGTTTTGTCCTGCCGTGCGCCAGCCCGCAGCGCCGGGAGCAGCTTGAAGCGCTGCTGGCGGGGCGCGATCTGCCGGTCACGCTGCTCGACGGTCGCTCCCATGACGCGCTGGCTGCCTGTGACGCCGTGTTGATTGCCTCCGGCACTGCTACCCTTGAGGCGTTGCTGTACAAACGCCCGATGGTGGTTGCCTATCGCCTGGCGCCGCTGACGTTCTGGATCCTCAAGCGCATGGTCAAGAGCCCCTACGTGTCCCTGCCGAACCTGTTGGCCCAGCGCCTGCTGGTGCCGGAGTTGCTGCAGGACGAGGCCACGGCCGACGCCCTGGCCAATACACTTGCGCCGTTGATCGACGGCGGCGAGGAGCAGACCCGCGGCTTCGACGAAATCCACCGGACCCTGCGCCGCGACGCCTCCAATCAGGCGGCTGACGCGGTGCTGACCCTGATCGGCGCACAATCATGAGCCACTCGAAACTGCAGATGGGCCTGGACTTCAATCTGGTCGCCGAAGTGGAAGAATTGGTCGCCGGTGTCGACGAGGTGGGCCGTGGCCCGTTGTGCGGCGCCGTGGTAACGGCCGCGGTCATTCTCGATCCGAACCGGCCGATCCTGGGCCTCAACGATTCCAAGAAGCTCACCGAGGCCCGTCGCGAAAAGCTCTACGACGAGATTTGCGAGAAAGCCCTGAGCTGGTGCATTGCCCGGGCCGAGGTCGAAGAGATCGATGAGCTGAACATCCTCCACGCTACCATGTTGGCCATGCAGCGCGCGGTGCAGGGCCTGCACATCACGCCGAAGCTGGCGATGATCGACGGCAATCGCTGCCCGAAACTGTCGATGCGCGCCGAGGCGGTGGTCCAGGGCGACGCGAAGGTGCCCGCCATCGCGGCCGCATCGATTCTGGCCAAGGTCAGCCGCGATCGGGAAATGAGCGCCTTCGAACTGATTTATCCGGGCTACGGCATCGGCGGCCACAAGGGCTACCCGACCCCCGTGCACCTGGAAGCCTTGGCACGCCTCGGGCCAACGCCGATCCACCGGCGCTCGTTCGCTCCGGTGCGGCTGGCTTATGAGGCGCGTGAAGGGTTGATCATAAACAGTCAGTACCCTGTTTCTTGAGACAAACGCTGCTTTTGTGGCGAGGGGATTTATCCCCGTTGGACTGGGAAGCAGTCCCGAAGTCTGTCAGACGCAACGGGTTGTCAGGTTTAAGGGCCGCTTCGCGCCCCAGCGGGGATAAATCCCCTCGCCACAAAGGCCGTGTTCGTATGTTCAAGGTCGGACACTCATGGCTGATGTTTTACCCCAGGCCCGGTACAATCCGGGCCTTGTTGTTTTCATGACTTAACGCAGGATCACTATGCCGGCTTCATTCGTTCATCTACGCCTGCACACTGAATATTCCCTGGTCGACGGTCTGGTGCGGATCAAGCCACTGGTCAAGACCCTGGTGGGCATGAACATGCCTGCCGTGGCGGTCACCGACCAGAACAACATGTGTTCGCTGGTCAAGTTCTACAAGGCCTCCATGGGCGCCGGGATCAAGCCGATCTGCGGTGCCGACCTGTGGTTGTCGAACAAGGACCCGGATGCGCCGTTGAGCCGCATCAGCCTGCTGGTCATGAATGCGGTGGGGTATCGCAACCTCACCGAGCTGATTTCCCGGGGCTTCATCGATGGCCAGCGCAACGGTTCGATCATCATCGAACGCGAGTGGGTGGCCGAGGCCAGCGAAGGCCTGATCATGCTGTCGGCGGCCAAGGAGGGTGAGATCGGCTTGGCCCTGCTCAGCGGCAACCCCGAGGAGGCCGAGGCATTGGCCCGGGACTGGATGGCGGTGTTTCCCGATCGCTTCTACATCGAGGTGCAGCGCACCAATCGGCCCAATGACGAAGAGCACCTGCACGCCGCCGTGGCCCTGGCCGACAAGCTCGGCGCGCCGCTGGTGGCCACCAACGACGTGCGCTTTATCAAGCCGGAGGATTTCGAGGCCCACGAAACCCGCGTCTGCATCGGCGAAGGCCGTGCCCTTGACGACCCGCGCCGCTCGAAGAACTACAGCGACCAGCAATACCTCAAGAGCGCCGAGGAAATGGCCGAGTTGTTCAGCGACCTGCCTGAGGCGCTGGAAAACACCGTCGAGATCGCCAAGCGTTGCAACATCGAGGTCAAGCTGGGCAAGCACTTTCTGCCCAACTTCCCGATTCCCGATGGCATGACCATCGACGAATATTTCCGCAAGGTGTCGTTTGATGGCCTGGAAGAGCGCCTCAGCGTCCTGTTGCCCAAGGACACCACCGAGGATTACGAAGCCAAGCGCCAGGTCTACATCGACCGGCTGAATTTCGAGCTGGATATCATCATCCAGATGGGCTTCCCCGGTTACTTCCTGATCGTGATGGACTTCATCCAGTGGGCCAAGAACAACGGCGTGCCGGTCGGTCCGGGCCGGGGGTCGGGTGCCGGGTCGCTGGTGGCCTACGTGCAGAAGATCACCGACCTCGACCCGCTGGAATATGACCTGCTCTTCGAACGTTTCCTCAACCCGGAACGGGTCTCCATGCCCGACTTCGACGTCGACTTCTGCATGGACGGTCGCGACCGGGTGATCGACTACGTGGCCGAGAAGTACGGCCGCAACGCGGTGAGCCAGATCATCACCTTCGGTTCCATGGCCGCCAAGGCGGTGGTGCGGGACGTGGCGCGGGTGCAAGGCAAGTCCTACGGCCTGGCGGACCGCTTGTCGAAAATGATCCCGTTCGAAGTCGGCATGACCCTGGAAAAAGCCTACGAGCAGGAAGAGATCCTGCGGGACTTCATCAAGGTCGACGAAGAGGCCGCGGAAATCTGGGAGATGGCCCGCAAGCTCGAAGGCGTGGTGCGTAACGTCGGCAAGCACGCCGGTGGCGTGGTCATCGCGCCGACCAAGCTGACCGACTTCTCGCCGATTTATTGCGATGAAGAGGGCGACGGCCTGGTCACCCAGTTCGACAAGGATGACGTCGAGGCGGCGGGCCTGGTGAAGTTCGACTTCCTCGGCCTGCGGACCCTGACCATCATCGACTGGGCGCTGAAGACCATCAACCGCGACCGGGCCAAGGCCGGCGAAGAACCGCTGGACATCGCGTTCATTCCGTTGGACGACAAACCGACCTACAGCCTGTTGCAGAAAGCCGAAACCACGGCGGTGTTCCAGCTTGAATCCCGGGGCATGAAGGAGCTGATCAAAAAGCTCAAGCCCGACTGCCTGGAAGACTTGATCGCACTGGTGGCCCTGTTCCGTCCGGGGCCGCTGCAATCGGGCATGGTGGACGACTTCATCAACCGTAAGCACGGTCGCGCCGAACTGGCCTACCCGCACCCGGACTACCAGTACGACGGCCTCAAGCCGGTGCTGGCACCGACCTACGGCATCATCCTGTACCAGGAACAGGTGATGCAGATCGCCCAGGTGATGGCCGGCTACACCCTTGGCGGCGCGGACATGCTGCGTCGGGCGATGGGTAAGAAAAAGCCCGAGGAAATGGCCAAGCAGCGCGGCGGCTTCATCGAAGGTTGTGCGAACAACGGCATTGATGCGGACCTGGCCGGTAACATCTTCGACCTGGTGGAAAAATTCGCTGGTTACGGCTTCAACAAATCCCACTCCGCCGCGTACGGCCTGGTGTCGTACCAGACCGCCTGGCTGAAGGCGCATTACCCGGCGCCGTTCATGGCCGCCGTGCTCTCGGCGGATATGCACAACACCGACAAGGTCGTGACCTTGATCGAAGAAGTACGGACCATGAAGCTGCGCCTCGACGCGCCGGACGTGAACGCCTCGGAGTTCAAGTTCACGGTGAACGAAGAGGGCCGCATCATCTACGGCCTTGGCGCGATCAAGGGCGTGGGCGAGGGGCCGGTGGAAGCGATCACCGAGGCGCGCCAGGACGGGCCGTTCAAGGACCTGTTCGACTTCTGCGCCCGGGTCGACCTCAAGCGCATCAACAAGCGCACCCTCGATGGCTTGATCCGCAGCGGCGCGCTGGACCGGCTCGGCCCCTATTTCCATGATGAACCCAAGGCCTACCAGGCCAACATCGACCGCAACCGCGCGGTGTTGCTGGCGGCCATGGAAGAAGCCATCAAGGCGGCCGAACAGACCGCCCGCACCCACGACAGTGGCCACGCCGACCTGTTTGGCGGGCTGTTCGTCGAGGAGGACGCCGACGTCTACGGCAATCATCGCAAGGCCAAGGAACTGACCCTCAAGGAACGCCTCAAGGGTGAAAAAGACACCTTGGGCCTGTACCTCACCGGGCACCCGATCGACGAGTATGAAGGCGAGATCCGCCGTTTTGCCCGTCAGCGCATCATCGACCTCAAGCCGGCCCGGGACACCCAGACCGTCGCCGGTATGATCATTGCCCTGCGGGTGATGAAGAACAAAAAGGGCGACAAGATGGGCTTCATCACCCTCGACGACCGCTCCGGGCGTATCGAGGCCTCCTTGTTCGCCGATGCATTCCATTCGGCCCAATCGCTGTTGCAGACCGACGCGATGGTGGTGGTCGAAGGCGAGGTCAGCAACGATGACTTCTCCGGTGGTCTGCGGCTGCGGGTCAAGCGGGTGATGAGCATGGAGGACGCTCGGACCAACCTGGCCGAGAGCCTGCGCCTGAAGCTGCAGACCCAGGACCTCAAGGGCGACCAGTTGCGCTGGCTGGGCGAATTGTTCAAGCGCCATCGCGGCGCCTGTCCGATCACCATGGAGTACATGCGGCCCGACGCCAAGGCGGTGTTGCAGTTTGGCGAGGGCTGGCGGATCGACCCGGCGGATGCGTTGATTCAAGCCTTGCGTGACCAGTTCGGCAAAGACAACGTCTTCCTCCAATACCGTTGACGGCCAGGGGCCACCTCGCAAACCCGAGTGCCCCCTGATCTCGACCCGGATTTTTAATCTCGACCTGAACGCGCCTCTCCCTTAAGGTAGGCGCGAATAGACAACCGGCCGGCCCAAGCTCTCTTGGACGTCGACCCAAGACGGACGCCTATGAACCCGAATTTTCTAGATTTCGAACAGCCGATCGCCGACCTGCAAGCCAAGATCGAAGAGTTGCGCTTGGTCGGTAATGACAATTCGCTGAATATCGGCGATGAAATCTCTCGTCTGCAGGACAAGAGCCGTACGCTGACCGAAGACATCTTCGGCAAGCTGACCAGCTGGCAGATCGCGCGCCTGGCGCGTCATCCGCGTCGTCCCTACACCCTGGACTACATCGAGCACATCTTCACCGAGTTCGACGAACTGCACGGCGACCGTCACTTCTCCGACGACGCCGCGATCGTGGGCGGTGTGGCTCGCCTGGAAGACCAGCCGGTGATGGTCATCGGCCATCAGAAGGGCCGTGAAGTGCGCGAGAAGGTGCGTCGCAACTTCGGCATGCCGCGTCCTGAAGGCTACCGCAAGGCTTGCCGCCTGATGGAAATGGCCGAGCGCTTCAAGATGCCGATCCTGACCTTCATCGACACGCCGGGCGCCTACCCGGGCATCGACGCCGAGGAGCGCAACCAGAGCGAAGCGATCGCCTGGAACCTGCGGGTCATGGCACGCCTGAAAACCCCGATCATCGCCACCGTCATCGGCGAAGGCGGTTCCGGTGGTGCGCTGGCCATTGGTGTCTGCGACCAGCTGAACATGCTGCAATATTCCACCTACGCGGTGATCTCGCCGGAAGGCTGCGCCTCGATCCTGTGGAAAACCGCCGAGAAGGCCCCGGACGCCGCTGAAGCCATGGGCATCACCGCCGAGCGCCTCAAGGGCCTGGGCATCGTGGACAAGGTGATCAACGAGCCCGTGGGCGGCGCCCACCGCGACCCGGCCGCTGCCGCCGCGCTGATTCGTGCCGAACTGAGTTCGCAATTGTCGATGCTGAAGAAACTCGACCACGACACATTGCTGACCCGTCGCTACGATCGTCTGATGAGCTACGGTCTCTGATCTGACGGCAGTACCCTGTGGGAGCGGGCTTGCTCGCGATAGCGGTTTACCTTCAACAGATAAGTTGATTGATACACCGTCATCGCGAGCAAGCTCGCTCCCACATTGATTTGTGTGAAGGCCAATTCCTATGAATCAATCCAGGATTGATCTCCCCACCGGGCTCCTCACCCAACTGTCCCCCTGGCGCAACGCTACCGCCTGGCACATCGCCTTCTCCGGCGGCCTCGACTCCACCGTGCTGCTGCACCTGCTCGTTTCGCTGTCCAAACATCACACCCTGCCCCCGATCCGGGCGCTGCACGTCCATCACGGGCTCCAGGCTGCGGCCGATGCCTGGCCGGAACATTGCCGTCGGGTGTGTGAGGCACTGGGCGTGCCGTTGCACGTGGTGAGCGTTGAGGTTTGCCTGGGTGCCAGCCTCGAACGCGCTGCCCGGGAGGCGCGCTACGCGGCCTTTGCTGCAACGCTCCAGGCCGACGAAGTGCTGCTCACCGCCCAGCACCAGGATGATCAGGCCGAAACCCTGTTGTTCCGCTTGCTGCGCGGGGCGGGCGTGCGCGGTTTGTCGGCGATGCCCCGGCAGCGTCCCCTCGGGCACGGGTATTTGTTGCGCCCGCTGCTCGAGGTATCCCGGGCGGCGTTGGAGGCCTACGCGACGCAGCAGGGCTTGAACTGGATCGAGGACCCCTCCAACGACGACCTGCGGTATTCGCGCAATTACTTGCGCCGGCGGGTGTTTCCGCTGCTGGCCGAGCACTGGCCTCGGGCGTCCATGAGCCTGGCTCGCAGCGCCGCACACATGAGCGAAGCCCAGGATTTGCTGAGCGACCTGGCGCGGCTCGACCTGGCCGCTGCCGCGAGCCCGGACGCGTTCGACTGGCTGGGTGTGCCGTCGCTTGAACTGGCGCCCTTGCAGGCCCTGTCTGCGGCGCGCCAGCGCAACGCATTGAGCCATTGGCTGGCGGCGCTGACCCTGTTGCCCGACAGCGATCACTGGTCCGGCTGGGACGCGTTGCGCGATGCGGCGCACGACGCCCGGCCGATCTGGCGCCTGGCCGGAGGTGAGTTACACCGTGGTGGCGGGCGAGCCTGGTGGTTATCCGACCACTGGCTGCGCCCGGTCGCCGGCGCTGTTCAATGGCCGGATCCCACGGCCGCGTTGTACTTGCCGGGCAATGGCCGGGTCACGCTCAACGGCCAGCGGCCGGCGGGGCCCCTGTGGATCCGCTATCGTCAAGGTGGCGAGGTGCTGCAATTGCCGGGCCGTGGGCATCGCGACCTCAAGCGTTTGCTCAATGAGCGCGCGGTGCCGGCCTTCGTTCGCGGCCGATTGCCGCTGCTGTACCAGGGCCAGCGATTGCTGGCGGTGGCTAATCTGGGCGGGCTCGACTGCGCGGCAGATGGCAGTTGGCAATTGGTCTGGCAGCCAGGAAGCCAAGATCGGGGTTTGAGCTGAAAGGGGCTTTCCGGTAGACTACGCTCCCTTCTTGATACAACTTCTGTGGATTCGCCTGAATTGCAGGAGTTGCCGATTACCAAGCAGTCTTTGCTGGGCGATTCCAAAAAATGTGTAGCGAGCAACGTACCGGTGATTTCACTTCCGGTCTGTCCCAACGCGGCGGTTTTTTTGAAAGGTGCACTGTGATTAATGCAGGTGATCGGGGGCTTCGGCCTTCCTTCGCTTTCCCCGGCGGCTCGGACCGCTTTAACGCAGACTTCTAGGGTTTTTCATGACGCGCTACATATTCGTCACGGGCGGTGTTGTTTCTTCATTGGGGAAAGGCATTGCCTCGGCTTCATTGGCGGCCATCCTGGAGGCGCGGGGACTTAAGGTCACCATGCTCAAGCTGGACCCGTACATCAACGTCGACCCGGGCACCATGAGCCCGTTCCAGCACGGTGAAGTGTTCGTCACCCATGACGGCGCCGAGACCGACCTGGACCTGGGCCACTACGAGCGGTTCATCCGCACGACCATGACCCAGAACAACAACTTCACCACCGGCCGCGTCTACGAGCACGTGCTGCGCAAGGAGCGTCGTGGTGACTACCTGGGCGCGACCATCCAGGTCATCCCGCACATCACCGACGAAATCAAGCGCCGCATCATCAAGGGTGCTGGCGACGCCGACGTGGCGATGGTCGAGATCGGCGGCACCGTGGGCGACATCGAGTCCCAGCCGTTCCTCGAGGCCATCCGCCAGTTGCGTTTCGAAATCGGCGCCAAGCGCGCGATGTTGATGCACCTGACCCTGGTCCCGTACATCGCCACCGCTGGCGAAACCAAGACCAAGCCAACCCAGCACTCGGTCAAGGAGCTGCGCTCCATCGGTCTGCAACCGGACGTGCTGATCTGCCGCTCCGATCACCCGATCGACCTGTCGTCGCGTCGCAAGATCGCCCAGTTCACCAACGTTGAAGAGCGTGCGGTGATCGGCCTGGAAGACGCCGACACCATCTACAAGATCCCCGGCATCCTGCACTCCCAGGGCCTGGACGATTTCGTCGTCGAGCGTTTCGGCCTGCAGTGCGCCGGTGCCGACCTGTCCGAGTGGGACGCCGTGGTCGATGCCAAGCTCAACCCTGAGCACGAAGTCACCATCGCCATGGTCGGCAAGTACATGGAGCTGCTGGACGCCTACAAGTCGCTGATCGAAGCGATGAGCCACGCCGGTATCAGCAACCGCACCAAGGTCAACCTGCGCTACATCGATTCCGAAGACATCGAGAACCAGGGCACTGGCCTGCTCGAAGGCGCCGACGCGATCCTCGTGCCGGGCGGCTTCGGCCTGCGGGGCGTGGAAGGCAAGATCACCGCCGTGCAATACGCTCGCGAAAACAAGGTGCCTTACCTGGGGATCTGCCTGGGCATGCAAGTGGCGGTCATCGAGTTCGCCCGTAACGTGCTGGGCTGGAAAGACGCCAACTCCACCGAATTCGATCGCGCCAGCGGCCACCCGGTCGTGGGCCTGATCACCGAGTGGGAAGACGCCACCGGCGCCGTTGAAGTGCGCACCGAATCTTCCGACCTGGGCGGCACCATGCGCCTCGGTGCCCAGGAATGCCTGCTCGAAGCCGGTTCCCTGGTGCACGAGTGCTACGCCAAGGACGTGATCGTCGAGCGTCACCGCCATCGCTACGAAGTGAACAACAACCTGCTGCCGCAACTGATCGAGGCTGGCCTGAAGATCTCCGGCCGCTCCGGTGACGGCGCGCTGGTCGAGGTGGTCGAGTCGCCGGATCACCCATGGTTCGTGGCTTGCCAGTTCCACCCCGAGTTCACCTCGACGCCACGGGACGGTCATCCGCTGTTCAGCGGTTTTGTGAAAGCCGCTTTGGCCCAACACCAGAAAAAGGCATAAGACGATGGCCCAGAAGATCATCCGCGTCGGTGACATCGAGATTGCCAACGACAAGCCCATGGTGCTGTTCGGCGGCATGAACGTGCTGGAAAGCCGTGACATGGCGATGCAGGTCTGCGAGGAGTACGTCAAGGTCACCCAGAAACTGGGGATCCCCTACGTCTTCAAGGCCAGCTTCGACAAGGCCAACCGTTCGTCCGTGACTTCCTACCGTGGCCCGGGCCTGGAAGAGGGCATGCGGATCTTCCAGGACATCAAGCAAGCCTTCGGCGTGCCGATCATCACCGACGTCCACGAGCCTGCCCAGGCGGCGGTCGTGGCCGAGGTCTGCGACATCATCCAACTGCCGGCCTTCCTGTCGCGCCAGACCGACCTGGTGGTCGCGATGGCCAAGACCGGCGCGGTGATCAACATCAAGAAGGCCCAGTTCCTCGCGCCCCAGGAAATGAAACACATCCTGAGCAAGTGCGAGGAGGCCGGCAATGACCAGTTGATCCTCTGCGAGCGGGGTTCGAGCTTCGGCTACAACAACCTGGTGGTGGACATGCTCGGCTTTGGCATCATGAAGCAGTTCGAATACCCGGTGTTCTTCGACGTGACGCACGCCTTGCAGATGCCTGGCGGCCGTTCCGACTCCGCCGGTGGTCGTCGTGCCCAGGTCACGGACCTGGCCAAGGCGGGCATGAGCCAGTCCCTGGCGGGCCTGTTCCTGGAAGCCCACCCGGACCCGGACAACGCCAAGTGCGACGGTCCTTGCGCCCTGCGCTTGAACAAGCTGGAACCATTCCTGTCTCAGCTCAAGGCGTTGGACGAGCTGGTCAAGGGTTTTGCGACGATAGAAACCGCGTAAGGCGGTTTTCTCCGGTAAAGTACCGCTCGTTTATCGCTCTGGCCTGTGGGCCGCACTGCTCTTGTGGGAGCATGGTTTGCCAGCGATGGCGCCCTTGAGGCCCCCATCGCCGACAAGCCGTGCTCTTGTGGCGAGGGAGCTTGCTCCCGCTGGAGTGCGAAGCGCTCCCATTCGGTCTCTTTTGGCTGAATCGCAGCTGAGGGTGAGCAAGTTTTCTGCAACGTTCTAGTCAACTTTGGAGTGTTTACAACAATGGCAAAAATCGTCGACATCAAAGGTCGTGAGGTTCTCGACTCCCGTGGCAACCCCACTGTTGAAGCGGACGTGCTTCTCGACAACGGCATCATCGGCAGCGCCTGCGCGCCGTCCGGTGCTTCCACTGGCTCGCGCGAAGCGCTGGAGCTGCGTGATGGCGACAAGGGCCGTTACCTGGGCAAGGGCGTGCTGAAAGCCGTCGCCAACATCAACGGTCCGATCCGTGACCTGTTGCTGGGCAAGGACCCTGCCGACCAGAAAGCCCTCGATCAGGCGATGATCAAGCTCGACGGTACCGAGAACAAAGCTACCCTGGGCGCCAACGCGATCCTCGCCGTGTCCCTGGCTGCCGCCAAGGCCGCCGCCCAGGACCAGGACCTGCCACTGTACGCCCACATCGCCAACCTCAACGGTACGCCGGGCGTCTATTCGATGCCGGTGCCGATGATGAACATCATCAACGGCGGCGAACATGCCGACAACAACGTCGACATCCAGGAGTTCATGGTGCAGCCGGTGGGCGCCAAGTCCTTCTCCGAAGGCCTGCGCATGGGCACCGAGATTTTCCATCACCTCAAGGCTGTGCTGAAGGCCCGTGGCCTGAGCACCGCCGTTGGCGACGAAGGTGGTTTCGCCCCGAACCTGGCGTCCAACGAAGACGCGCTGAAAGTGATCTCCGAAGCCGTGGCCAACGCCGGCTACACGCTGGGCACCGACGTGACCCTGGCCCTGGACTGCGCCGCCAGTGAGTTCTTCGAAGACGGCAAGTACAACCTGTCCGGCGAAGGCCAGGTGTTCACCGCCGAAGGTTTCGCCGACTACCTCAAGGGCCTGACCGAGCGCTATCCGATCATCTCCATCGAAGACGGCCTGGACGAGTCCGATTGGGCGGGCTGGAAGATCCTCACCGACAAGATCGGCGAGAAGACCCAGCTGGTGGGTGACGACCTGTTCGTGACCAACACCAAGATCCTGAAGGAAGGCATCGACAAGAAGATCGCCAACTCGATCCTGATCAAGTTCAACCAGATCGGCACCCTGACCGAAACCCTGGAAGCCATCCAGATGGCCAAGGCCGCCGGCTACACCGCCGTGATCTCCCACCGTTCCGGTGAAACCGAAGATTCGACCATTGCCGACCTGGCCGTGGGCACCGCGGCAGGCCAGATCAAGACCGGTTCGCTGTGCCGTTCCGACCGCGTTTCCAAGTACAACCAACTGCTGCGTATCGAAGAGCAGTTGAACGGCAAGGCCAAGTACAACGGTCGCGCCGAGTTTCGCGGTTAAGCGGTAGATGGTAAAAAGACAGCGGGTTATGTCGGAAAAGTCGCCCATGCGGCGCTTTTCCCTCTAATCTGATGCCTTATCAAGCACAAGCCTGGGTTTTCCAGGCTTCGTGCTATCAGACGCTGCAAAGTTTGGCATGGCGGTCTTTTTTCACTGGATACTGATATTCGATGCGCAGTCCCAATTGGTTGTTTCTTGTCTTGCTCCTGTTGCTGGCCGGCTTGCAGTACCGCCTCTGGGTGGGTAATGGCAGCCTGGCGCAAGTGGCCGACCTGACTCAGCAGATTGCCGACCAGCATGCCGAAAACGAGGCGTTGCTGGAGCGTAATCGGGTAATGGACGCCGAAGTCACAGAGTTGAAAAAAGGCATGGAGACCGTCGAAGAGCGGGCTCGCCATGAATTGGGCATGGTCAAGGAGGGTGAAACCCTCTACCAGTTGGCCCAATGAGTATTCGTTTGCCGGCCTTCTGGGCCGTGATTCCTGCCGCGGGCGTGGGTGCCCGGATGGCCGCGGACCGACCCAAGCAGTACCTGCAACTGGGTGGACGCACAATTCTTGAACACAGCCTTGGCTGTTTCCTCGATCACCCCACCGTCAAGGGCGTGGTGGTGAGCATTGCCCATGATGATCCCTACTGGCCGAGCCTGGCTTGCGCCAGCGATCCGCGCATCCAGCGCGTGGACGGCGGCGAGCAGCGTGCGGACTCCGTGCTCAATGCCTTGTTGCATCTGCACGGGCAGGGCGCCGACGATCATGACTGGGTGCTGGTGCACGATGCGGCGCGGCCCAACCTGTCCCGCGATGACCTGGACACCTTGCTCGGCGAGTTGGTGAACGATCCGGTCGGGGGCCTGCTGGCGGTTCCGGCCCGGGACACCTTAAAGCGCGTCGACAAACACGGCCGCGTAGTGGAAACCGTGGATCGCAGCGTGATCTGGCAAGCCTACACGCCCCAGATGTTTCGCCTCGGCGCGCTGCACCGGGCCCTTGCCGACAGCCTGGTGGCGGATGCGCTCATTACCGATGAAGCTTCGGCCATGGAGTGGGCGGGGCAGGCGCCTCGCTTGATCGAGGGGCGTTCCGACAACATCAAGATCACCCGCCCTGAAGACCTGGAGTGGCTGCGCCAGCGTTGGGTGCATCGCCGTTAGTACCGTATAAGGACGTCACCGCTCCGTGGCGAGGGAGCTTGCTCCCGCTGGGCTGCGTAGCAGCCCTAAAAGGTTGGGACCGCTGCGCGTTCCAGCGGGAGCAAGCTCCCTCGCCACGATAAGTGATGAACCTCAAGTGAACGGTATTACGCCAGTACCGGGGATGTTCTGTTCCAGTTAACCCGCTTCGCGAGCAAGCTCGCTCCCACAGGAAGCTGTGTACACAGTCCAATGTGGGAGATCACCCGCCCTGAAGACCTGGAGTGGCTGCGCCAGCGTTGGGCGCATCGCCGCTAGTCCCGTATAAGGACGTCACCGCTCCGTGGCGAGGGAGCTTGCTCCCGCTGGGCTGCGTAGCAGCCCCAAGAGCTTGGGACCGCTGCGCGCTCCAGCGGGAGCAAGCTCCCTCGCCACGACAAGTGATGAACCTCAAGTGAACAGCATCACGCCAGTACCGGGGATGTTCTGTTCCAGTTAACCCGCTTCGCGAGCAAGCTCGCTCCCCCAGGAAGCTGTGTACACAGTCCAATGTGGGAGATCACCCGCCCTGAAGACCTGGAGTGGCTGCGCCAGCGTTGGGCGCATCGCCGCTAGTACCGTATAAGGACGTCACCGCTCCGTGGCGAGGGAGCTTGCTCCCGCTGGGCTGCGTAGCAGCCCTAAAAGGTTGGGACCGCTGCGCGTTCCAGCGGGAGCAAGCTCCCTCGCCACGATAAGTGATGAACCTCAAGTGAACGGTATTACGCCAGTACCGGGGATGTTCTGTTCCAGTTAACCCGCTTCGCGAGCAAGCTCGCTCCCACAGGAAGCTGTGTACACAGTCCAATGTGGGCGCGAGCTTGCTCGCGAAGGCGTCGGCCCGGTCGACCTGCCATCAGTTGTCCTGCAAAAACATTTCCCGGTTCAACCCATGGCGCTGCAGCTTTTCATTGAAGGTGCGGCGCGGCAGTTGCAACTCTTCGAGCACCGCTTTCACGTCGCCCTTGTGCCGTGTCAGGGCGGCGCGCAGGCATTGGGCTTCGAAGGCCTCCTGCTGGGCGGCCAGTGACTGCCCGGGCTCGCTGTCCAGGGTGTGCGGCTGGTCCAGCCCCAGTACCTGGCGTTCGGCGACGTTGGCCAGTTCACGCACGTTGCCCGGCCAGGCATGGCTGAGCAGGTGATTCAACTGCGGGCCGCTCAGGGGCGCGGCGGTGCGGCCCAGGCGCTCGGCGGCGCTGTGGGTGAAGTGTTCGAACAGCAGCGGGATGTCCTCGCGCCGTTCCCGTAGCGGTGGCAAGCGCAGCTCGGCGATGTTCAGGCGATAGGCAAGGTCTTCGCGAAAGCGCCCGGCCCGGGCCTCATCCAACAGGTCGGGCTTGGTCGCGGCGATGATCCGCAGGTCGACGTGGATGCTCTGGTTCGAGCCCAGCCGTTCGAGCTTCTGTTCCTGCAGCACCCGCAGCAGCTTGACCTGCTGGGCCAGGGGCATGCTCTCGATTTCATCGAGGAACAACGTGCCGCCGTGAGCGTATTCGAGCTTGCCGATACGCTTGCCCTGGGCGCCGGTGAACGCGCCGCTTTCATGGCCGAACAGCTCCGCCTCGAACAACGGTTCGGGAATGGCCGCGCAATTCAGTGCGACAAAAGGCTTGCTCGCCCTCGGGCCGAAGTCGTGCAGGCAACGGGCGACCAATTCCTTGCCGCTGCCGGTTTCGCCGCGGATCAGGACGTTGACCGGCAACGCGGCCAAGTCCAGCACCTGGCGGCGCAGGTTCTGCAAGGCGCGGGACACGCCCAGCAGCGTCCCGTCGAGGCGGGCCCTGGCGTCGGCCTGTTCGTGCAGGCGACGGTTCTCCAGGACCAGGGTGCGCTTGTCCAGGGCCCGGCGCAGGCTGCCGAGCAGGGCTTCGGGGCTGAAGGGCTTTTCCAGGAAGTCGTAGGCGCCGTCGCGCATGGCTTCCACGGCCATCGGCACGTCACCGTGGCCGGTCAACAGGATCACTGGCAGGTCCGGGTCGCGGCGGCGCACTTCGGCCAGCAGTTCCAGGCCGCTGAGGCCGGGCATGCGCACATCGCTGAGGATCACCCCGGGGTAGTGCTCCGGCAATTGCGCCAGGCAGTCTTCGGCGCGACTGAACAACTGCACCTGGAACCCCGACAGGCTCAACCATTGCTCGACGGCACTGCGGATGCTGCCTTCGTCATCCACGACCATGACTGAATCAAGCATGCAACTGCGCCTCCTGGTCGATGGGCAAGGTCACGCAGAATACCGCGCCGTGTTCATGGTTGTCCGCTGTCAGGCGCCCACCCGACTCATGAATGATCGCAAACGACACCGCCAGCCCCAGCCCCAGGCCGTCGCCCACTGCCTTGGTGGTGAAGAACGGGTCGAACACCTGGGCCAGGTGCTCCTCGGCGATCCCGCAGCCGCTGTCGCTCACGCACAGGCGCCACAGTTGTTCATCGGCCTCCAGGCGTACTTCCAGGCGCTTGAGGGGCTGCCCGGCCATGGCGTCGAGGGCGTTGCGCAGAAGGTTGATCAATACCTGTTCGAGGCGGATCGCATCGCCACGCACCCATGCCGGACGCGTCAGGTGCAGCACGGTGCTGACCTGTTCGTCCCGTAGACGGGTGTCCAGCAATTGCAGGGCCTGGTCCACCACCGCCGCCAGGTCGAGCCGTTCGCGCAGGCCGCTGGGGCTCTTGCGGGCGAAGGTTTTCAGGTGGCCGGTGAGGGCGGCCATGCGGGTCAGCATGTCGTCCACCGGCTTGAGGGCCTTATAGGCATCGTCGACCCGGCCATGGTCCAGCAGCAGGCGCAACGTGGCCAGTTGCATGCGCTGGGCGGTCAGTGGCTGGTTGATCTCGTGGGCCAGGGCCGCGGACATCTGCCCCAGGGCCGCCAGCTTGGCCGATTGCACCAGGCCGTCCTGGGCCGTGCGCAGGTCTCGGGTACGGACTTCCACCAGCCGCTCAAGCTCTTCGCGACTGCGCTGGCGAAGTTTGGCCAGGCGCCAGCGCTGGTTGAGAAACAGCAGCAGGAACACCAGCGCCAGCCATGATCCGGCGGCGGCAAGCCCGGCGTTGCGCAGGTCCTCGAAGGCGATCTGCGGGTGGCGCAGCAGGTGCAGCGTCCAGCCTTCGGCGCTCAACGGCAGGGACTCCCAAAGGTAGTCGGCAGTGCCGTTGGGGGCGGCGACACGGGCCAGATGGCTGTTGTCGTCAAAGCGTCGTAGCGATTCGATGGCCAACGGTTGCAGCGGTTGCTTGTCGTACTGGCGGGTAGTCTTGAGTTCGGCGCGGTCGCTGTCGGTCAACGGCTGCAAGTGGCGATAGCGCCAGCCCGGCCGATTGGCGATGAACACGATACCCCGGGCATCACTGACCAGCAGGGTGTCGCTGCCCTGGCGCCATTCGCGTTCAAGCTCTGGAAACTCCAGTTTCACCACCATGGCGCCGAGGAATTCGCCGTGGTCGCCGGTCACCGCGCTGGAGAGGAAATAGCCCGGTATGCCGCTGGTGACGCCCACCGCATAAAAGCGCCCGGTGCCCTGGGTGCGGGTCTGGATGAAGTAGGGCCGGAACCCGTAGTTGTGTCCGACATAGCTGCTGGGCAGTTGCCAGTTGCTGGCCGCGACGGCCAGGCCGTTATGGTCGAGCAACTCCAAGGTGGACGATTGGGCGGCACCGTTGATCTGCTCCAGCTTGCGATTCAAGGCGTCCTGCTGCGCGCCCTCGACCGGCCCCTTGAGGGCCGAGCGCAACTCGGGGTCCAGCGCCAGCACGGCGGGCAGGGCGCGGTAGCGTTCGATCAGGGTGTGCAGGGAGTTGGCGTACAGCGCCAATTGCTGGCTCGCTCGGTGAGCGTCCTCTTCCAGGGCGGCACGCTCGGCGTGGCGCATGGCGAGGGTGGCGGCGACTGCCGCGCCGGCAAGGATCAGCAAGGTGTACAGCGACAGGCGCAAGGTGCGGGTGGTTGGCAACATGCTGGCGTGAACAGATTGAAAGTCGGGCGGGCACCATAGCATGGCTTGAACACCGTTTTCGCAGACAACCAAAAACCCTTGTGGGAGTGGGCTTGCTCGCGAAGGCGGTGTAGCGGTTAACCACGATGTCCACTGATGCACCGCCTTCGCGAGCAAGCCCGCTCCCACAGGGTTCAAGGCGGTATCCGGGTACGAAAAAGGCCGGTGGGCATTGAGCTCACCGGCCTTTTTCAGCGCATCGAAGGGCGTGTTACTGCACTTCTACCGCCAGGCTGTCGCTGATTTTCTTTTGCCAGATGGCCGGGCCGGTGATGTGCACCGACTCACCCTGGCTGTCCACGGCGACCGTCACCGGCATGTCCTTGACCTCGAACTCGTAGATCGCTTCCATGCCCAGCTCGGCGAACGCCAGGACCTTGGATTTGCGGATCGCCTGGGCCACCAGGTAAGCGGCGCCGCCGACGGCCATCAGGTACACGGCCTTGTTGTCCTTGATCGCTTCGATGGCGGTCGGACCGCGCTCGGATTTGCCGATCATGCCCAGCAGGCCGGTCTGTTCGAGGATCTGGCGGGTGAACTTGTCCATCCGCGTGGCGGTGGTCGGGCCTGCCGGGCCCACGACTTCGTCACCCACCGGGTCGACCGGGCCGACGTAGTAGATGAAGCGGCCCTTGAGGTCCACCGGCAAGGTTTCACCTTTGTTCAGCATCTCGACCATGCGCTTGTGCGCCGCGTCGCGACCGGTGAGCATCTTGCCGTTGAGCAGCACGGTTTCGCCCGGCTTCCAGCTCTGCACTTCTTCCGGGGTCAGGGTATCGAGGTTAACGCGGCGAGCCGAAGGGCCGGCTTCCCAGACGATTTCCGGGTAGGCGTCCAGCGGTGGCGCTTCCAGCTCCGCCGGGCCCGAGCCGTCGAGCACGAAGTGGGCGTGACGGGTGGCGGCGCAGTTGGGGATCATGCACACCGGCAGGGAGGCGGCGTGGGTCGGGTAGTCCATGATCTTCACGTCGAGCACGGTGGTCAGGCCACCCAGGCCCTGGGCGCCGATGCCCAGCTGGTTGACCTTCTCGAACAGCTCCAGGCGCATTTCTTCGATGCGATTCTGCGGGCCGCGCGCCTTCAGCTCGTGGATGTCGATGGATTCCATCAACACTTCCTTGGCCATGACGGCGGCTTTCTCGGCGGTACCGCCGATGCCGATGCCCAGCATGCCCGGCGGGCACCAGCCGGCACCCATGGTCGGAACGGTCTTGAGTACCCAGTCGACGATGGAGTCGGACGGGTTGAGCATGGCCATCTTGGACTTGTTCTCGGAGCCGCCGCCCTTGGCCGCCACGTCCACTTCCACGGTGTTGCCCGGGACGATGGAGTAGTGGATGACCGCTGGCGTGTTGTCCTTGGTGTTCTTGCGGGCGCCTGCCGGGTCGGCGAGGATCGATGCGCGCAGGACGTTTTCCGGCAGGTTGTAGGCGCGACGTACGCCCTCGTTGATCATGTCGTCCAGGCTCATGGTCGCGCCATCCCAACGCACGTCCATGCCCACGCGCACGAACACGGTCACGATGCCGGTGTCCTGGCAGATCGGCCGGTGGCCGGTGGCGCACATGCGCGAGTTGATCAGGATCTGCGCCATGGAGTCACGGGCCGCCGGCGATTCTTCGCGCAGGTAGGCCTCGTGCATCGCCTGGATGAAGTCCACGGGGTGGTAGTAGGAAATGAATTGCAGGGCGTCGGCAACGCTCTGAATCAGGTCGTCTTGCTTGATCACGGTCATGAGTCGCGCTCCTCTAAAAGACGGGAACATTCTATGGGGCAGCTTCAAGCTTGGAGCTTCAAGCGGCAAGTTGAAGCAATACGCACAGCTTGCAGCTTGCCGCTTGGGGCTCGAAGCTTTCGTCGGGCATGCTGGCGCGACGCTAAAAAGGCGCGGCAGTATATCGCAGGCAGGCACCCTGTGGGGGAGCTTGCTCGCGATAGCGACGGATTGAACAGGTGTGTGGGAGAAAACCTGTGGCGAGGGGGCAGCAAACAAATGCGTCAATCTAGGCCATTGCTTTGACGCCATTTTTCTGCTCCAGAATTGAATGGTCATTTGGCCTGCACGCCACTAAAGTGGCGTCTGGCCTGTAGCGTAGGACGCCTCCTGTCAGTTTCTCTTTCCCATGGTGAGTCAACGATTGACCCATAACGCCATCCAACGTCTTTTGCTGAAACGCTTCGCTCTGGCGGCTGCGACTTACGCGCTGGCACTGGTGTTGTTGTGGCTGGCATTTTTCAGTGGTCACTACCTCGATTCGTTGCGCGGTGTCGTCATCGGCAGCTTGCTCGTGGTGGTGTGCCAGGCAGGGTTGTTCGCGTTGTTCATCACCGGTCGCAACCTGCGCTTCGCGGACCCCAGCCTGACCGAAATACAAGTGTTGATCGGCCTCGGCTGGCAGACCTGGATGATGGCGCACCTGGACCAGGCCCGAGGCGTGTTCCTGGTGTTCTACGTGCTCATCCTGCTGTTCGGCCTGTTCCACCTGACACGCCGGGTCTTCGTGCGCTGCGCGATGCTGGTGTTCTTCAGCTTTACCGGCATTACCCTCTGGGATGGCTATTTCTTCCGGCTCCCCGACCCCACGCTGGCCGGGTTGCAGGTGTGCGTGCTGTTCATGGTGCTGGTGTGGCTGGTGTTCTACGCGCGCTACGTCCAGACCTCGCGCCAGCGCATGCGCCAGCGACGGTTTGCCTTGCAGGCGCACCAGGACACGTTGCGCGGCATGATGCGCCAGCTCGAAGACCTGGTGGCCACCGATGAGCTCACCGGGTTGTTCAACCGCCGGCATTTCCTGCGCCTGGCGTCCCGCGAGCTCAACACCCTGCGGCCCGGCGTTGCCCATGGCCTGGCGTTGATCGACCTCGACCATTTCAAGCGCATCAACGATCTGCACGGCCACGCCGCCGGCGACCAGGTGCTCCAAGCGTTCGCCAGTGTCGCCACGGCCTGCCTGCGCGAAGGCGATGTGCTGGCCCGTTACGGCGGCGAGGAGTTCGTCATGCTCCTGCCTGCCTGCGACCCGTCGCGTCTGACGGCCTGCTGCGAGCGATTGCGCCTGGCGTTCACCGAGGTCGAGTTGGTCGGGCTGCAGGTCGGGGCGCTGAGCTTGTCGGCGGGCATGACGATGCTGGAAATGGGCGATGACCTGGACAACGCGTTGCAACGCGCCGACCAGGCCCTGTACCGTGCCAAGCGAGACGGCCGCAATCGTTGCGCTGCCGCTTGGGAGAGCGTCGATGCCTGAACTGACAGTCGCTGGCCGGCAATGGACGGTGGCGGTGGGCAGTAACCTGTTGGACGCATTGAATGCGTCCGGTGTGGCGGTGCCCTACAGTTGCCGGGCGGGCAGTTGCCATGCGTGCCTGGTGCAATGCCTGAGCGGCGATGTGCGTGACAGCCGGCCCGATGCCCTGAGCCCGACCCAGCGTGATCAGGGCTGGCGGCTGGCCTGTCAGTGCCAGGTGGTCGAGGATGTGCAGGTCCACACCTTCGACCCGCAACGCGACGGTCGCGCGGCTCAGGTAGCGGCGGTGGATTGGCTGGGCGCCGATGTGTTGCGCCTGCGGATCACCCCCGAGCGACCACTGCGCTACCGTGCCGGCCAGCACCTGGTGCTGTGGGCCGGCGAGGTGGCACGGCCGTATTCCCTGGCGAGCCTGCCGGAGGAAGACCGTTTCCTGGAGTTTCACCTTGATTGTCGCGAGCCCGGCCAGTTTGTCGATGCGGCTCGACAGTTGAAGGTCGGTGACCCGATCCGCCTCGGCGAACTGCGTGGCGGCGCCCTGCACTATGACCCCGACTGGACCGACAAGCCGCTCTGGTTGCTCGCCGCCGGCACCGGGCTGGCGCCGCTGTTCGGCCTGCTTCGCGAAGCCTTGCGCCAGCATCACCAGGGCGCCATCCGCCTTATTCACGTGGCTCATGATGAAGCCGGGCACTATTTGGCCAAACCCTTGGCCGCACTGGCGTCCAAGCATGCAAACCTGGACGTGGAGCTTCTGACCGCGACCGAGGCGCCATCCGTGTTGACGCAACTGCGGCTTGTTTCCCGGCAAACCCAAGCCTTACTCTGCGGCCATCCCGACCGGGTCGAGGCCTTTGCCAAGCGCCTGTACCTGGCCGGCCTGCCGCGCAATCAACTGCTGGCCGACGTCTTCCTGCCCCGTGGTTGAGCGCTGATTTCCAGACGCGAGACCGACCATGAGCGAAACCCTGTTACTTGACCGCGAGCGCGGCTTGCTGACGATGCGGCTGAACCGTGCGGACAAGAAAAACGCCCTGACCCGGGCCATGTACAGTCAATTGGCCCAGGCCCTGGCGACGGCCGACGCCGACCCGAAGATTCGCGCGGTCCTGCTGACCGGTTCCAGCGACTGCTTCACCGCCGGTAACGACATCGTCGACTTCCTCGAACAGCCGCCGGACGATCTCGATAACCCGGTGTTCCAGTTCATGCTCGCCCTGCTGGAGTGCCGCAAGCCGGTGATTGCCGCCGTCGCTGGGCCGGCGGTCGGCATCGGCACCACGCTGTTGCTGCATTGCGACCTGGTCTACGTCAGCCGGGATGCGCGGCTGCGGATGCCGTTCGTCAACCTGGGGCTGTGTCCGGAGTTCGGCTCCAGCCTGATCCTGCCGCGATTGCTGGGCCAGGCCAGGGCGGCGCAATTGTTGTTGCTGGGCGAGGGCTTCAGTGGTGAACAGGCGGTCGCCTGGGGCCTGGCCACCGAGGCGTTGGACACGGGGGACGCGGCCTTGGCCAAGGCGCGTGAGGTGGGGCTGAGGTTCGAGTCGCTGCCGCCTGAAGCCGTGCGCATCAGCAAGCAGTTGATGAAGGCACCGGGTCGCGAATCGTTGCGCCGGGCGATCGAGGAGGAGGGTGCCTTGTTCATCCAGCGACTGCGCTCGCCGGAAGCGATGGCGGCGTTGTCGGGGTTTATCGAGCGGCGTTGAGCTCTCCGGCGCCTGGGTCGACGCCTTCGCGAGCAAGCTCGCTCCCACAAAAGCCTGCGTATGCATAACCTTTGTGGGAGCGAGCTTGCTCGCGAAAACGCCAGTGGGAGCGACATATTTCCAAGGCCGAAAACCAAAAAGCCCCGCCATTCACATGGCAGGGCTTTTGTTTTTCAGCCGGTCACTCAGACCATCGGGTCGCCAACATGGAGGATTTTCATCCCGTTGGTGCCGCCGATGGTGTGGTAGCTGTCGCCTTTGGTCAGGATCACCCAATCGCCGGTCTGCACCACGCCGCGCTTGACCAGTTCATCCACCGCCGCCTGGCTGACTTCGCCCGGTTGCAGGGCGGCCGGGTCGAAGGGCACGGTGTAGACGCCACGGAACATGGCGGCACGGGCCTGGGTTTCGCGATGGGGGGAGAACGCGTAGATCGGCACCGAGGAACGGATGCGCGACATGATCAGCGGGGTGTAGCCACTTTCGGTCAGGGCGATGATCGCCTTCACGCCCGGGAAGTGGTTGGCGGTGTACATCGTCGCCAGGGCGATGCTCTCGTCACACCGCTCGAAGGTCTTGCCGATGCGGTGGCTGGAGGTCTTGCTGGTCGGGTGCTTCTCGGCGCCCAGGCAGATACGGGCCATGGCCTGCACCGCTTCGAGCGGGTAGAGGCCGGCGGCGCTTTCGGCCGAGAGCATCACGGCGTCCGTGTAGTCGAGCACGGCGTTGGCTACGTCGGAGACTTCGGCGCGGGTCGGCATCGGGTTCTGGATCATCGACTCCATCATCTGGGTCGCCACGATCACCGCTTTGTTGTGGCGGCGTGCGTGCAGGATGATTTTCTTCTGGATGCCCACCAGCTCGGCGTCACCGATTTCCACGCCGAGGTCGCCACGGGCCACCATCACGGCGTCGGATGCCTTGATCAGGCCGTCGAGGGTGTCGTCGTCGGCCACGGCTTCGGCGCGTTCGATCTTCGCCACCAGCCAGGCGGTGCCACCGGCCTCGTCGCGCAGTTGACGGGCATATTCCATGTCGGCAGCGTCACGAGGGAAGGACACGGCGAGGTAGTCGACTTCCATTTCCGCGGCCAGCTTGATGTCGGCCTTGTCTTTTTCGGTCAGGGCCGGCGCCGTCAGGCCACCGCCGCGACGGTTGATGCCTTTATGGTCCGACAGCGGGCCGCCGATGATCACGGTGCAGACCAGTTCGGTGGCCGTGGCGGTATCGACGCGCATCACCACGCGACCGTCGTCGAGCAGCAGCTCGTCGCCCACGCCGCAGTCCTTGACCAGGTCCGGGTAGTCGATACCCACCACCTGCTGGTTGCCTTCGGTCAGCGGATGGCTGGTGGAGAAGGTGAAGGTGTCACCGATCTTCAGCTCGATGCGCTTGTTGGCGAATTTGGCGATACGGATCTTGGGGCCTTGCAGGTCACCCAGCAGGGCAACGAAGCGGCCGTGCTTGGCGGCGAGGTCGCGCACCAGCTTGGCACGAGCCTTGTGCTCGTCGGGGGTGCCGTGGGAAAAGTTCAGGCGGGCGACGTCCAGGCCAGCCAGAATCAGCTGTTCGAGAACTTCCGGCGAGTGACTGGCCGGGCCAAGGGTAGCGACGATTTTGGTGCGACGGACGGACATGCAAGACTCCTCAGGTTCAAGCGCCAGCGAAGGCTACTATGCTCTTTGGGTGTAGTCATTGTTCATATGCACTACTTATTCGTTTCTTTTTCGAAATGAACATTCCTGAAAATTTTTGCGCCTGTTAAGCACGAAGGCCGAACATTGCTGTTGTGGCGAGGGAGCAAGCTCCCTCGCCACGGGATTTGCATTTACCTAAGGTAGACGTTTTGAGGCTGAAGATTTTCTTGCCCAGGTCGATAAAGAACTCAAGACAGGAGAACCTCCCCATGCGATTCGTGCTTTTTATTGCCCTGGCCCTGAGTATCACGGGCTGCACCCGTTGGTCGATGAACCATCACATGAACCTGGCCTACAAGGCCTATGACCGTGGCAATTGCGAGCAGGTGATGCTCGAGCTGTCCCAGGTCGACCGCGCCAGCCGTGCCCGCCGCTACATGCAGCCGGAAGTCTCGATGCTGCGTGGCCAGTGCCTGGAGCGCCAGAAGCTGTTCATCGATGCGGCGCAAACGTATCAGTTCATCATTGCGCAGTACCCTTACAGCGAATATGCATTCCGCGCCCGCGCCCGTCTTGAAACCTTGCAGAGCCTGGGGCATTACCCGACGCGCAGTGCCGCGGCGATCCGTCCTGCGTCCTGATTCCTGCCCCTGGCGCATGGCCGGCGAAATTCCCGGCCACTTGCGCGTTGTCGTGTTGTCCTACATTAAACATGGCGTGTGTACTGGCTGCGTCGGAACCTTCAGCTATAGTTGTACAAGTCGCATTAGAGCTAACCCTCTAAAACAAGGGGCACCTGTGACCGGCAATAACTAGGCTTAGGCGCTGGCGAGCGTCTGGCACCGGGATCGGGGAGAGCGAGCAGGTCCTTTGGCTCGTTCCGAAGTATCGGTAGCCCCTGCGCGGGGTCGTCCAAAAAGCGATACAAGACATGTACAAAAAGAGGCGTATCGAACGGCAACAGCTGCCGTACTTCCTGAAAGTGTTTAACGGCGTCAATGACAAGCCCCTCGGATTCCTGGGTAATGTCTCTCAGGATGGCCTGATGTTGATCAGCCATCTGCCGTTGATGGTGGGGGCCGACTTTGACTTGCTCCTCAAGCTGCCGGCCGATGAGGGGCCGTCGCTGAACATTAAGTTGAAAGCCACCTGCCTGTGGTGCCACGAAGACGTGACGCCGCAACACTTCGACGCCGGCTTCAGCCTGCATTGGGCGCCGCCGGAGTACAGCCAACTGGTCAATGCGTTGCGCCAGTATTTCAGTTTCCACACGTTGCCAGCGTCGGCCTGATCCATACCTGAGCCAACGAGGGAATCGTCATGGGTTTAGCGGTCACAGGCGACCCCTTGTGGGAGCAGGCTTGTTCGCGAAGGCGGTGGGGCAACTGCACATGTATTGCCTGGCACGCCGCCTTCGCGAGCAAGCCCGCTCCCACAGGTCCTTCATCGTTCTCCAGTTTTGCAAGTCAGCGCTGGACCTTCGCGTGGTGGGCTGCCAGACACTCGCGACTAAACGAGTTGTGGCGGCTGAACGCAGGTTAGTCGACCGGTGGAAAAGCGAAAGCCCGGCGCGCCCGAGGGCGCCCTGCGAACAGACACCATCAAGTGCGGGGATAGGGGGACCCGACTGGATGAAGCCTGTGCGCATCACCTTTACCACCGGGCGACTAAACCCGATCGCTGGAAATCAGCGACGCGAATCAAGTTACGGGGCAAGGCCAAGGCGCACAAGTCGGCGGATTCTGGCGGGTCTGTAGTCCGTTGCGCACGGCGCAGTAGTCGCCCGGACCTTTCTTACAGATCCGGTCTAAGCGGTTCCGGCCTTCTTCCAGGCCAGGTACTGGGTCACCAGTTGCGCGCCCAGCTCACTGGGGCGGGCGTCCAGCGTGGGAATGGCGTGGGCGCTCAACTGCTGGTGCAATTGGGCCCGCGCATTCAAATAATCCACCGTGCCGCAATAGGCCAGGGCTTCGGGCAGGGTCTGCACCGGCGCCTGACGCAATCGGTCGAGGGCTTCTTCACGCAGGCTGGCCACCAGGACCCGATGCTGTTGGCCCAGCCGTTTCACCGCGGCCAGCAGTTCTTCGTCGTCTTCATCGCGCAGGTTGGTCACCAGCACCACCAGCGCCCGGCGCTTTTGCCGGGCCAGCAGTTGAGTGACGGCTGCCTGGTAGTCGGCGGGACGCTGGCTGCTGTCGAGGTCGTACACGGCGTTGAGCAGGACATTGAGCTGGCCGCTGCCCTTGACCGGGGCGAGGTAGCGAGCCTGGTCGCTGGCGAAGGTGCTCAGGCCCACGGCGTCGCCCTGGCGCAGCGCGGTGTAGCTGAGCAGCAGGCAGGCGTTGAGCGCGTGATCGAAATGCGACAGTTCGCCGTCCTGGCTGCGCATGCGGCGGCCGCAATCGAGCATGAAGATGATCTGCTGGTCGCGCTCGTCCTCATACTCCCGGGCAATCGGCGTGCGATGGCGGGCGGTGGCTTTCCAGTCGATCTGCCGCAGGCTGTCGCCTTCGCGAAATTCCCGCAGTTGATGGAATTCCTGGCCCTGGCCCCGCCGCTGGCGTTGGCGTATGCCGAGCTGGCTGAGCCAGTTGTCTACCGCCAGTAACTGGCCGTCGTAGAGTCGGGCGAAATCGGGGTAGACGCGGGTGGCGTCGAGGGCGTCCAGCAGGCGCCGGTCAGACCACAGATCCAGTGGGCTCGGCAGGCTGACCTCGCAGTGTTCGAAGCTGAAATGGCCGCGCTTGAGCGGGCGCAGGCGGTAGCCGATCTGACTGCGTTGGCCGGGTTGAAGCTCGACCGACAGCGGCAGGTTGTCGAAATCCAGGCCGTCCGGTACGTGGTCGAAAAGCTGAATCTGCAAGGGCTGGGCAAAATCATGGGTAATGTCCAACCGGACTTCACCCCAGCGTCCCAGCGCCAGACTGCCCGGCATCTGCCGTTGCACCCGCGGCGAGGGCAAGCGCTTGAGGCGCACGGCGTCGATCAGCGCCAGGGCCAACAGGGCCAGCATCAAGCCCCAGTCGATCGACAGCAGCGTCGCCGGCAGCGCCACGCCCAATGCCCGCAATGCACCCAGCAGGATGCTCACGGCCAGCAGGACGGCGAGCCAGGTCAGCAGCAGGCGGGAGGGTTTCATCGGAACGTTTCCTGCGAAAGAAATGCAGAGCGAGCTTTTGTGGCGAGGGGATTTATCCCCGCTGGCCGCGAAGCGGCCCTTTGCGGTGTATCAGTCGGAATCCGGGGGCCGCTTCGCAGCCCAACGGGGATAAATCCCCTCGCCACAAAGGTGTTCCTGATCATGTTGGTGTGACTCACAACCGCGGCGCCGGCACTTGGTCCAGCAGTTGCCCGAGCACCTGGTCCACCGAGAGCCCTTCGATGTCCAGCTCCGGTGCCAGCCGTACCCGATGACGCAACACGGCCAGGGCGCAGCCCTTGATGTCGTCCGGCACCACGAATTCGCCCCCACGCAACAATGCTCGGGCCCGGGCACAGCGCACCAGCGCGATCGAGGCGCGAGGTCCGGCACCAAGGGTCAGGCCCGGCCAACTGCGGGTGGTGCGGGCCAGGCGCACGGCGTAGTCGAGCACCTGATCGTCCATCGGCAGGTCGCTGGCGATACGTTGCAGCACCTGCACGTCCTTGGCCTGCAACACCGTGCGCAGCGGCTGCACGTCGAGCATGTCGGCACGGGTCGAGCGGCTGACCTGGCGAACCATGTCCAACTCCCGCTCCGCGTCGGGGTAGTCCATCCGCACCTTGAGCATGAAGCGGTCGAGCTCGGCTTCCGGCAGCGGGTAGGTGCCTTCCTGTTCGATGGGGTTCTGGGTGGCGAGCACCATGAACGGCTGGGCGATGGGCAGGGCGCGGCCTTCGAGGGTGACCTGGCGTTCCTGCATGGCTTCGAGCAGCGCGGCCTGGGTCTTGGCCGGCGCGCGGTTGATCTCGTCGGCCAGCAGCAGGTTGGTGAACACCGGCCCCTTGCGCAGCTTGAATTGCTCGGTCTGCAAGTCGTACACCGCATGACCGGTGACATCGCTGGGCATCAGGTCGGGGGTGAACTGGATGCGCGCGAACTCGCCACCGAAACAGCGGGCCAGCGCACGCACCAGCAAGGTCTTGCCAAGGCCCGGAACACCTTCGAGCAGGACATGACCGCCGGCGATCAACGCCGTGAGCACATCGTCGATCACCGCCGCCTGGCCGACCACCGCCTTGTGCAGTTCGGTGCGGATGGCCTGGGCCAACTGACTGGCGCGCTGGCGCTGTTGGACGGCGTGGGCCTGGCCGTCGACAGGTTCGTTCTGTTCAGTCATAGGGCATTCCTGAGGGTTTGCAAATGGGCGACCTGACGGCAGAACTCCGCGTTGGACAGGCGCTGTTTCGGCCGCGGGCTCAAGGCTTGGCTGATGGCTCGCGTGGGCTGGCGGGTCAAGCGGGCGAGCACCTGCCATTGGTCGGCAACCGCCAGTTGTTCGAAGCCCGGATGAAGATGCCTGGCGCGGCGCAACACATCCTGCTGCAAGGCCTGCAGCAAGTACTGCCGGCCATTGTGGCGCATGTGGAAGCCGGCGCTGGCCTGCAAGTGCTCTTCCAGCTGACGCCGGGCCTTGGACGCCGGCGGCTGGATCGGGCCCAGGCGTACCGCCGAGCGCCAGAGCCACAGCGCAACCAGTGCGAGCAGTGCCACCAGCGCCTGGGGGAAATAGCGCAGCAGCAAGGTCAGCAGGCTGTCGTGGTCCGTGTTGAACAGCAGCGTGACATCGGTGTCGGCAGTCAGATACCAGAGCAGCCAGGCGTTGTCGTACTGCTCGATCTGATCGTTCTTCCACAACTCGGCGTCGGTGATCACCGTGATCGAACCCAGGCCATGGTTCAGTTGCATCATGTGGGTGGACTGTGCGCTGTTCGCCCAGGCCTGGGCCAGGTTGTGCGGGTCTTCGAGGTGGAAGTCGGTGTCGAAGCCGACATACGCCGGGGCCTCTTCGTCCTCCAGGTACAGCTTGGTCAGCTCGGGATAGCGGTCTTTGATGAGTTCGGGTGGCGCTTGCTTGAGGTCCTTGCTCAAGGACTGGCGCAGGCGCACGCGGTCCAGCAGCAGATCGCCGCTGCTGCCGGTGCTGTCATCCCAAAGGGCCTCGGCGACAAACAACAGGCGGCCACCGGCCCGGGTCCAGTTCAGCAGTTGCTCGACCTGGCGGGGTGTCATGTTGGTGCGTTCGCCCAGCAACAGCAGGCTGTTCTGGCGCGGTTCCAGGGCCGGTAGCCCATCCAGGTTGTTGGCGTGCGCGACGTTGATGCCTTGCTGGCGCAAGAACTGTTCGGCGGCCAGGTAGGGGTTGGCCTGGGCTTCAGGGGACGGGCCGTGATCGACGGTTTCCTGGTACGGCACGGCCTTGGCGCTGAGGTAACTCACCAGCGCCGCGAGCAGCGCGGCCACCAGGGCCAGGGTCAGCCAAGCGGCGCGCCGGCTCATGGGGTGGCTCCCGGGCCGAACAGCCCACGCCAGTCGTCACACAGTTGCTGTTGCAGGTCGGGCGGCGGTGCCCGGTGCCCATAGGCGATGTTCTGCCAATGCAGGGTCAGGCGTTTGCTGAACCCCAGCAGGCGTTCATTTTCGAGCTGTTCGACCCGGTGCAGCACCTGGCCTTCGGTGTCGGCGGCTTTCAAGGGCACCTTGAAGTCATGGTGCAAGCGGCTGAGCAGCGCCCGGTAGAGCAGGCCCAGCGCTTCCCGGGGATGGGCCGACCACAGTTGCTCGGCGCTGGCCGCGACATCCACCGGCAAGCTTTCTTCGCGGATATCCAGGCCGAACATCTGCGTCGGAGCCGGTCGGTCCAGGTGGGGCTGTTTGGCCGGGCGGCGAACCATCAACAGGTTGAGTCGTTCCCGATAGCGCCAGACCAGCCAGACGATCGCGCTCGCCAGGCAGGCCCAGAGCAGGATTTGGATCAGCCCGGCGGCGAGGTCGAAACGCTGGCCGGCCATCCATTTGAACAACCCTTTGAGCCAGTCCGGATTGGCCTCGGCCTCGGGCGATTGGCTTTTCTCTTCGCCAAAGCGATAGCGGGTGATCGTTTCCGGGTTCTTGAACGGCGGTGCTTGCAGGATCGTCTTGATGCTGTCCCTGGAGGCTTCGCTAGTGAGGGGCTGGTTGAGCAGGCGTGGGCGCTCGGGAGCGTTGCTGTCTTCGTCGGCCCAGGCCGCAGGGGGCATGGGCGCGAGCGTCAAGGCCAGCAACAGCAGCAATGGCGCGACGCCGAGCAGGCGCTGGCGCAGGCGTCGGAACACCAGTTCGATGTCCCAGGCCTCGAGGATCGTGCGCCGGTTCAGGTAGAGGCTGAAGCCGCAGGCGACATAGATCGGCTCCCAGACGATCAGCAGCAGGGGATAAAGAACGTTGACCAGGTGCTCGAACCACAACCAGTCCTGTTCGGTCGCGGTTATCAGCTTCTGCCAGTCCCATTCCAGTTCGACCTGTTGCGGCACGAACAGATAGAACAGGACCATCAGGCCGAACCACAGGGCGGTCTCCAAATGCACGCCGATGACGGTCAACCATTGCGCGGCGCCGCCATTGCGTTGCAACAACACCCGCAAGCGCTGCTCCCGGGCCTCGCCGGCCAGGCCCTCCAATTGCACCACGGGCATCAGGAAGCTGCGGCTCAGGCTCAGCCGACGCCAGGTCAGGCTTGCCAGCAACTGTGGCTTGAGCAGCGCTGGCCATTGGCGCAAGGCCTGGCGCAATGTCGGGGTTTCGCCAAACAGCGCCTTGGACAGAATGTACAACGGCAGGCGGTCGAAGGCCGGCTTCAGCCACCAGAACAGGAACATCACCAGGTTTGGTGACTTCCACAACAACAGCGTCAGCAACGCATACACGGGCAGGGTGCTGATGGCCCAACTGGTCATCAGCAGCCGTCGATGCTGCTGGCTCATCAGCACGCCCAGGTCCATGGCTTCCCAGGTGGTGCGGGGGCGGATCACGACGGTGGCGTCACTCAGGCGCATGGCGGGCTCGTCCGGCAAGCGACAGGTAGCTGATCACCAGCAGCCACAGCAGTGCGCCGACCGTGTACTTGGTGGCGGGCGTCACGGCGCTGGAAGACCAATAGGCCTCGATGAACGCGGCGATGAGCAGGAACAGGATGACCCCGGCAATGATCTGCACGCTCTTGCCGGCGGCGAGCCGCAGCGCCTCGCCCCGGGTGAGGCGGCCCGGGGCGATCAACGCCCAGCCCAATTGCAGGCCGGCGGCGCCTGCCAGGGCGATGGCGGTCAGTTCGAACGCGCCGTGGCCGATCACGAAGGGCCAGAACGTCCCGCCGGAACCGATCTCGGTCAGGTGACCGGCGATTGCGCCGATGGTCAGTCCGTTGAAAAACAGGAAGAACGCGCTGCCCAAGCCAAACATCAAGCCACTGGCGAACGTCTGAAAGGCGATGCCGATGTTATGCATGATGTAGTAGCCGAACATGATCCAATCTTCGCTGGAGGCGCGCTCGACGGAGCGTCCCAGGTGTCCGGCGGCCGGATCGTACATGCCGCGCACCTGGCTGACTTCCTCGGCGCCCAGGATGCTGTAGACCAGGTCGGGAAACAGGTACACCAGCAGCCCGATGCCGATCAGGCTGCCGAGGAACATTACGCTCGCCGCCAGCACGAAGCGCCATTGCGCGCGGACCAGTCGCGGGAAACCGGCCAGGATAAAGTCCGAAAGGCTCGCCGACGGTCGGCTGCGGTCCCGGTAGAGTTGCTGGTGGCCGCGCAACGCCAGTTGTTGCAGGGTATCCACCAACAAGCTGCTGTAGCCCCGGGCCTGGGCCAGCGCCAAATGATGGCAGAGCCGTCGGTAGGCGGGCGGGAAGTCGCTGTCCTGGGGCACGCGGCGGTTGCGTTCCAGTTGGTCGAGCTGCCGGGACAGGCGGTCCCATTCCTCTTGGTGACGGCTTTCGAAAAGACTTTGCTTCATGTAGGCCCCAGCAGGCCACGGGCAATGCCGTTGAGTTCGGCCACGGCCCGTGGCGGCTGGACATTCAAGGGCTCGGCCAGGATAGCGGCCAGCTCGCTGACCCGTGCCTGGGACAGTTCGGCCTGGCGTTCGGCGAAACCGAGCACGGTACGTTGCTCATCGACACTCAGGGCAAAAGGCGGGCGGATCGGCGTTGCCATGGGCAGCGCCGGGCGCTTGACCGGTTGCTCGCGATACACCACCAGCGTGCCGGCCGCCAGGTCGCCCAGGCGTTTGAAGGTCGGATGCTGCAGGCAACTGATCGCGCCGAAGGTATAGCCGAAGGGCAGCATGTCGACAAAGCGCAGCAGGTTGCGGATCAGCGACGCCGACCAGCCGATGGGCCGGCCGTCGTCCTGCACCACGCGCAGGCCCATGATCTGTTTGCCGGGGGAGCGGCCCTGGTGCAGCACTTCGAACAGCACCATGTACCACCAACTGATGACGAACAGCAGGATGGAGCCCAAGCCAATCCCCAGCTCACCGAAGAACGCCAGGATGATGAACAGCAGGCCCAGCACCAGGCCGCGTATCGCCAGGTCGATGGCAAACGCCAGTGAACGGGGCATCAACCCCGCCGGGCGCAATGGCAGGTCGATGCCTTCGGGCGTCTCGACCTGATACCGCGTGTCCAATGGCGGTGGCAGCGTCGCGGTCCTTTGCAGTGCTGGTGTCTCGAGCATGGGCAACCTGAGTGATGGGCCGGGTCGAACGGTCGATGTCGGCGTCGATGCTAGCAGAAAACGGTGGGCGCGAGCCTGCTCGCGAACGCGGTGAGGCGGGTGATGTCGAGGCGGATGGTGGCGCTGCCTTCGCGAGCAGGCTCGCGCCCCTCGGAAGTGTTTCCAAAACAGGCACAGTGCTGGCCGGCGGTAGGGTCGAGCGCCTAGACTTCGCCCGTCTACAGTTCAGGAACAGCCCGTGACTTCCATCTTCTGGTACGACTACGAAACCACCGGCATCAACCCGCGTTGCGACCGGCCCTTGCAGGTGGCGGGGATCCGTACCGATTTCGAACTCAATGAAATCGACGCGCCGGTGAACCTGTATTGCCGGCCCAGCGACGACATCCTGCCTCATCCGGCGGCCTGTGCGATCACCGGGATCACCCCGGACTGCCTGGCGGAAAACGGCTTGAGCGAAGCCGACTTCATGACCCGCGTCCATGCCCAACTGGCCGCGCCGGGTACCTGTGGCGCCGGTTACAACACCCTGCGCTTCGACGACGAGATGACCCGCTACAGCCTCTATCGCAATTTCTTCGACCCGTATGCCCGTGAGTGGCAGGGCGGCAACAGCCGCTGGGACCTGATCGACCTGGTGCGCGCCGCCTATGCCCTGCGCCCGGACGGCATCGTCTGGCCGGAGGAAGATGGCCGCGTCACTCTCAAGCTCGAGCGCCTGACCGCCGCCAATGGCATCGATCATGGCCAGGCCCATGATGCGTTGTCGGACGTGCGCGCCACCATCGCCCTGGCCCGCCTGATTCGCCAGCGGCAACCCCGGCTCTACGATTGGCTGTTCCAGCTGCGCAGCAAACAGAAGGTGATGGACCAGGTGCGCCTGTTACAGCCGATGGTGCACATTTCCGGGCGCTTCTCGGCCGCGCGAAATTTTATCGGTGTGGTGCTGCCGCTGGCCTGGCATCCGAAAAACCGCAACGCGCTGATTGTCTGCGACTTGCACCTTGATCCCCAGGGGTTGCTGGACCACGACGCCGAAACCCTGCGCCAGCGTCTGTACACCCGCCGCGAAGCGCTGCTCGAAGGCGAGCTGCCGGTGCCGCTCAAGCTCATCCACATCAACAAATGCCCGGTGGTCGCGCCGCTCTCGGTGCTGCGGGCCGAGGACCAGCAGCGCTTGCAACTGGACATGGCCGGCTACCAGCAGCGGGCGTTACAACTGACGGACGCGCAACAAGTTTGGCAGGACAAACTTCAGGCCATTTACGCACGGGAGGATTTCGCCGCCAGCGACGATCCCGAGCAACAGTTATACGCAGGCTTCATTGGCGATCGTGACCGGCGTTTATGTGAACAAGTCCGACTGGCCGATCCGGCACAATTGGCACAAGAGCGCTGGCCGTTCGACGATGAGCGTTTACCGGAACTACTGTTCCGTTATCGTGCGCGCAACTTCCCGGACACATTGAATGCTGAAGAGCAGCAGCGTTGGAGAGTTTTCTGTCAACAACGCCTGTCTTCCCCGCAATGGGGCGCGCCTAATACCCTGGAAAGTTTTGATGTGGCAATGGCAGAGTGGCTGTCCCTGGCGACACCCTTACAGCGAGAAGTACTCATGCAATGGCAAGGCTACAGCCAGCAATTGCGTAAACGTTTAAGCCTTGATTTGTCGTGAAGTAAGCAAGATGACAGGCATAAAAAAACGCCAGCAATGCTGGCGTTTTTTTTTCGCAAGGAACGGTGCGAGCCGGTGAGGCTTAACCCAGCAGGGTTGCCCAGCCTTCAACCACGTCACCGCCCCACTTGGCTTTCCACTCTTTCAGCGTCTTGTGGTTGCCACCTTTGGTTTCGATGACTTCGCCGTTGTGCGGGTTTTTGTATTGCTTAACTTTGCGAGCACGTTTGGTGCCGGTAGTTTTGACGGCGCCACGTGGAGCCTTGCTCGACTTGGCATCCGGATCCAGCAGGGCAATGATGTCGCGCAGGGACTTGGAGTATTCGCCCATCAACGTGCGCAGTTTGCCTTCGAATTCCAGCTCGGTCTGCAGCTTGTCGTCCTGGGACAGGTTTTTCAGACGGGCTTGCAGTTCTTTGATGGCTTCTTCGGTGGCACGGTATTCATTGATCAGGGACATGTGGACTACCTTATGTAGGGCTTGGGGTGACAAGGGCACAGTGCGGCAATAGTAATCAGACAGTTTCATCAAGTAAACATTTAACCGATGTTTTATTTAATTAATTAGTGCTGTGCCACAAAAATCGCTATTGCAGTTAAATACCGTCCCGCCGACTTCACGCCCGTTCACACATATAGCTAGCCGCCCTGAGCTGCGCCTTGCGCGGCTCAGGGGCGCGTGGGGCACCGATTGCTTGATCGATACTGCAGTTTTGCCGCGCAATGGCTAGAATAGCCGCCTTTGCGAAGTTCTGGAGTTCCCCTAATGCGCACTTTTCGGCTGGTGATTGCTTGCCCGGACCGCGTCGGTATCGTTGCTAAAGTCAGTAACTTTCTGGCGTCCCATAACGGCTGGATCACTGAAGCAAGCCATCACTCGGACAATCAGAGCGGCTGGTTTTTCATGCGTCACGAGATTCGTGCCGACTCGCTGCCCTTTGGCATCGAGGCTTTTCGCGAGGCTTTCGCGCCGATTGCCGAAGAGTTCTCGATGGACTGGCGCATCACCGACACCGCGCAGAAAAAACGCGTGGTGCTGATGGCCAGCCGCGAGTCCCACTGCCTAGCAGACTTGCTGCACCGCTGGCACAGCGATGAGCTCGACTGCGATATCGCCTGTGTGATTTCCAACCACGACGACCTGCGTAGCATGGTCGAGTGGCACGGCATCCCGTACTACCACGTACCGGTCAACCCGCAGGACAAGCAGCCGGCATTCGCCGAAGTCTCGCGCCTGGTCAAGCAGCACGATGCCGAGGTGGTGGTGCTGGCCCGCTACATGCAAATCCTGCCGCCGGCCCTGTGCAGCGAATACGCGCACAAGGTCATCAATATCCACCACAGCTTCCTGCCGTCCTTCGTCGGTGCCAAGCCGTACCACCAGGCCTCGATGCGCGGCGTGAAGCTGATTGGCGCCACTTGCCATTACGTCACCGAGGAGCTGGACGCCGGTCCGATCATCGAGCAGGACGTGGTCCGCGTCAGCCACAGCGATAGCATCGAAGACATGGTGCGTTTCGGGCGTGATGTGGAGAAAATGGTCCTGGCGCGAGGCTTGCGTTATCACCTGGAAGACCGGGTGCTGGTGCATGGCAACAAGACTGTGGTGTTCTGACCGAACGGCCATCGTGGTGGGGGATCAAGCGCCCTCACCACAGCATGCCCGCCAGATGTTTACCGAAGGTGCACCATGACCGATCCACTGGACAAAGCCACTTCGAAGGCGCCGGCCACCCTCGGTGAGGGTTGCCTGAGCCGCTACGATCCCGAGGAGCTGGGCCCGGAAGACGGTACGGAGTTTCCCGACGCCGCCGAACTGTGGAAACAGACCCATCCCGAAGATCATCCCGATCCCGAGCAGCCAGCCCTCACGCCTGACGCAGGCTGATCAGCTTCTTGATCAATGGTCGCCCGACCATCAGCAAGAACACCGGCCCACCGGCCACCAGATAAAAATAATAGGTGACCGCCCGCCAGATCAGGATGGCCGCGGCCGCGGTGGATTTGCCCACCATCGGCGCGAGCAGCGCCGCCGAGGTCAGTTCTGCCGCCCCCGCACCGCCCGGCAGCAGGCTGAATTGCCCGGCACTCAAGGACAGCATCTGGATCAGGAAACTCCAGGCCCATTGCAAGTCCGCCCCCAGCCCCTTCAAGGCCAGGTACAGCACGCTGTAACGCAACGCCCAATGCAGGCAAGTCAGGCCGAATACCTGGAACAGCGTCTGGCGTGGCAGTTTCAGGGTGTCGGTGAACGCTGCGAGAAAATGCAGGATCTTGCGTCCCCAGCGATGGCGGGTGGCGGTCTTCACTCGCAGATGCCGCAGCAGGCGCGCGCCCAGCAGGATCAACCGGCGGTGATAGCGCGCCACCAGCACGCAGCCGAACAGCCCGCCAAACAATGAAACAGCGCTCACGGCCAGCATCCATTCCATGCGCTGGCTGAGGTTCTGGAACAGCGCGTAGAACAGGATGCCCACCAGGGCGCAGAGAAAGAACAGCAGGTCGCTCAACTGGTCCATGGCGAATACGGCGCTGCTGTGGGCCGGCCGTACGCCATTGCGCGCCAGCAGGGCCATCAAGGTCAGTGGCCCGCCACTGCCGCCGGGTGTCGCGCACATGGCGAACTCGGTGGACATCACCACCCCCAGGCTCTTGAACCGGCCCAGGCGCCCCCGGTGCTCACCCAGCAACAGGCGCAGGCGCAGCGAGTTCAGGGCCCAGCACAGCACGATCATGCCGAGCATGATCAGCAGCAAGGACAAGGGAAAGCGCTGTACCCGTGCCCACATGTCCGTGCCGCCCACCAACAGCGGGACCAGCAAGGCCATGAGCAGCGCGGCGGCCAGCCAGAGCAGCCGCTTCATGCCGCGCTGCTGACCCGCAGGCCCTGGGTGGCCAGCCAGTCGACCTTGGTCATTGGCACGCGGCCTTCATTGAGCAGGCGTTCGAGGGTCTGCAGCCAGTAGTCCCGGGAAAACCGATGGCGCATGTCCACTGGGTGCAGGCCCAGCCGAATCACCGGTGCCTGGCGCCAGCGCTGTTCACGTTGGTCGCTGAGGACTTTCGACAGCCCCCGGCGCCAGGCGCTGCGGGCGCTCCACACCAGCCCGGGAGCGTCGAGCGGAGTAAAGTCGGGCAGGCGATACAGGTGCTGGGTGTCGCTGGTGTAGCTCAGCGGTAACTGACGCAAGGCCCGGCGCGTGCCTTCGCTCATCAGCCAGGCCGGGGCGACGAAGCCTTCCAGCGGCCATTGGTAGCGCTCGAAGGTTTCGATGCCGGCGCGCAGGCGGGCGAGGGCGGCTTCTTCGTCCAGGCTGTAGAACTCGCCTTCATGGGTGTAGACCCGGCGCATGAACCAGTCCTTGGGGTGGCGAGCCGCCGGCCCATCGTCGCAATGGTAATAGCCGTGCAACACCAGTTCGTCGCCGCGCTCCACGCGTCGGTCGAGCAGGCGCCGGAAGTCGGGGTGGTCCTGCAATGCATTGGTGTGGTGGAAATCCGGCACCACCAGCCAGGTCATCGGCACATCGCCCAGGGCGTCGACGGCTTCGACGAAGGGCTGGTAGTCGGGCCAGGTTTGCGGCGCTACGTCGTGCAGCACCAAAAGCACGCTGGGCGAGGTATTCATCGGCACGGTCCTCGTTTCAACCATTGGCCAGCAGTGGCATCTGCTCGCCGAGCACCGCGTAGTAATGCCCCAGCAGGTTGTTGACCACTGAATCCCAGGCGTAATAACGCTCCACGTGCCGGCGCGCCAGCACGCCACGGCGCTGGCAGCCCTCGGCGAACAGTTGCCGCACGGCGTTGGCCATGGCTTGTGGATTGTTCGGTGTGCACAGCAGGCCGCAGTCTTCATGGACGATTTCGGTGAAGGCGCCGGCTGCCACGGCCACCACGGGGATGCCGCTGGCCATCGCCTCGAGGATCACCAGGCCGAAGGTTTCCTGGTCGCCGGCATGCAACAGCGCGTCGGCGCTGGCCATGAGCCGCGCGACTTGCGGTGCCGGGCAGAACTCATCCACCACGGTGACGTTGTCCGGCACCAGCGCCGGCATCGATGAGCCCACCAGCAGCAGGTGATAGCGCTCGCCCAGGCGCTTCATGCACTTGAGCAGCACCGGCAGGTTTTTTTCCTTGGAGCCGCGACCGGCGAAGATCAGCAGGCGGGTGTCTTCGGCGATCCCCAGTTCCGCCCGCAGCTCCGGGTCACGGGCGGCGGGGGTGAAGGTTTGCAGATCCACGCCCAGGGGTTGCACGTGGACATTCCTGACCCCCAGCCCGGTCAGCTTGTCGGCCATGACCTGGCTGGGCGCCAGGACCCGGTCGAAGTTGCCATACAGCTTGCTGACATACGCTTCGATATTGGGGGTGAACCAGTTGCCCATGCGGTTGCTCACCAGCAGTGGCAGGTCGGAGTGATAGAAACCAATGACGGGCACGTCGAGCTGGCGGCGGGCATCCAGGGCGGCCCAGGCGGTGAGGTAGGGGTCGCCGACTTCGATCAGGTCCGGTTGCAGATCACGCAGGACATTGCGCCAGGGCGCCAGGCGCAGGGGGAAGCGGTAGCCCTTGCCGAAAGGCAGCGCCGGGGCTGGGACCTTGTAGACCCCGTCGTGCTCGCTCAAATGTGCGCCGGGAATCAGCAGGCTGTGGCGAATACCGGGCCGATCGCCCAGGCGCCGGTGCTTGGCATCCAGGTAAGTGCGCACGCCGCCGCTGGCAGGGGCGTAGAACATGGTTATGTCCGCTATATGCACGATGAACATCCCTCCGGTCTGTGTTCTCCTTTGTTGACCTTTATGAAGAATAGATGTTCGGTTGGGTTGCGGTGGGGCGGGGGTGTCAGTGGAGTGTTGCTTGATTTGACAGGCCCTCATCGCGAGCGAGCTTCCACAGGGTTAGCGCAAATCCCCGTGGGAGCGAGCTTGCTCGCGATGAGGCCAGTTCAGGCGCTTTAGATCCTGAAACTGCCCACCAACTGCTTGAGCCGCGCCGCCTGCCGCTCCAGGTCGGCACAGGCGCGCAAGGTCGATTGCAGGTTCTCCACCCCTTCCTGGTTCAGCGTGTTGATCTCGGTGATGTCGACGTTGATCGATTCCACCACGGCCGTCTGCTCTTCCGTGGCGGTGGCCACGGACTGGTTCATGCCGTCGATTTCACCGATGCGCTGGGTCACGCTGTTCAGGCGCTCGCCGGCCAGGTTGGCGATCTCCACGCTTTCCTGGCTGTGGCGCTGGCTGTCGTTCATGGTCATGACCGAATCCCGGGCGCCGACCTGCAGTTCCTCGATCATGGTCTGCACTTGTTGTGCCGATTCCTGGGTGCGGTGGGCGAGGTTGCGCACCTCGTCCGCCACCACGGCAAACCCGCGTCCGGCTTCACCGGCCCGAGCGGCCTCGATCGCGGCGTTGAGGGCCAGCAGGTTGGTCTGCTGGGAAATGCTGGTGATCACCTCCAGGATCTGGCCAATGTTCACGGTTTTGCTGTTCAACGTCTCGACGTTGTTGCTCGACGTGCTCAGCAGCTCGGAAAGGCGATTCATCGCGGCAATGCTGCGGTCTACCACGTGCTGGCCGTCCTCGGCCAGGCCACGGGCGTCGCTGGCCTGATGGGACGCCTGGGCGGCATTGCGGGCGATCTCCTGGGCGGCGGCGCCCAGTTGGTTGATCGCGGCGGCCACGCTGTTGGTGCGGCTCGATTGTTCGTCGGAGTTGACCATTGACGAGTTCGACGCGCTCACCACGCGCAGGGCGACTTCATTGACGTGTTCGGTGGCGGAGGACACTTCGCGGATCGAACCGTGGATGCGCTCGACGAAACGGTTGAAAGCGATGCCCAGAATGCCGAATTCGTCCTGGTTCTGGATCGTCAGGCGCTTGGTCAGGTCGCCTTCACCGTCGGCGATGTCCTCCATGGCCCGGGTCATGGTGTGCAGCGGCTGGATCAGCAGGCGGATCAGCATGCTCAACAGCGCGATGATGAAGATCACGGCAATGATCGTCGCCACGACTGCCGAGGTACGGAAATCGCTGAGCATCGCGTAGGCCAGGTCTTTATCCACCGAGACCCCGACGTACCAGTTCACCGAAGGCAGGCCCTTGATCGGCACGAAAGTGACAATGCGCGAGTGGCCGTCCACCTCGACTTCGGTGATCTGTTCGCTGATTTTCGGCGTGTTGCCTGGGTAGGCTTCGGCCAGGGTTTTCATGACCAGGGCCTTGTCCGGGTGCACCAGGATCTTGCCATCGGCGCTGACCAGGTAGGCATAGCCCATGCCATCGAAGTCCACGGTCTTGAGGTTGTCGACAATGGCTTGCAGGCTCAGGTCACCCCCCACGACGCCGACGGTCTGTGTGGCGTTCCGGGCAGCACTGGCAATGGAGATGATCAGCCCGCCACTGGCGGCGTCGATGTACGGTTCGGTCAGGGTCGAGGTGCTGCTGCTCTGCGCGCCCTTGTACCAGGGGCGTACGCGAGGGTCGAAGCCGTCGGGCATCTTCGCGTCGGGGCGAATGATGAAGCTGCCCTGGGCGTCGCCCAGGTAGGAAGCCATGAAGGTTGCGGTCAGTGCTTTCTGCTCCAGCAGCCGGGTGACGCTGGCGGAGTCCGGGCTGGCGGCAATGTTCTGGGCCAGGTTTTCGATGAGCAGGATCCGCCCGCTGAGCCAGGTCTGGATGTTGCTCGCGGTGACCTCGGCCATTTCATGCAGGTAGCCGTCGAGGTCGTCGCGGATGGCGTTGCGTTGCAGGTAATCGTTGTATGACGTGAAGGAGGCGAAGGCGGCAACGACGATCAGGGCGGCGGCAAGGAGGATTTTATGGCTGAAACGCAGGTTTTTCTTCATGGTTCGAGGTTCCGCTGAGTCTTATGGCTCTGGGCGTGCTTTTATATGGAAAGTTCGCTAAATATCGCCGTATTGAAAAAAGCTGATATTTCCATCTCCCTGGGAATTATCCGACCTTGTTTTCAGTAGGGTCTGTCATTCCAGGTATCGGCCAAGCAGGGCCACAGATTAACCACAGGTGACGAAATGCCTGACTCACTCAAGCTTGTTATCGGCGCCGACCCGACCGGCCAACCCCTCTCCCAGGCGATGCGCCTGGCGAACCGCCACGGCTTGGTGGCGGGCGCCACCGGCACCGGCAAGACCGTGACCTTGCAGCGCCTGGCCGAAGCGTTCAGCGATGCGGGTGTGGCGGTGTTCGCGGCGGACATCAAGGGCGACCTGTGCGGCCTCGGCGCTGCCGGCAACCCCCAGGGCAAAGTGGCCGAGCGGATCGCCGGCATGCCTTGGCTCGGCCACACGCCCCAGGCCTATCCGGTGACGTTGTGGGACATCCACGGCCAATCCGGTCATCCACTGCGCACCACCTTGAGTGAAATGGGCCCGTTGCTGATCGGCAGCCTGCTGGAGCTCACCGACAGCCAGCAGTCGGCGCTGTACGCCGCGTTCAAGGTGGCTGACCGTGAAGGGCTGTTGCTGCTTGACCTCAAGGACCTCAAGGCGTTGCTCAACCACCTCAGGGACAACCCCGAGTTGCTGGGGGACGACGCGGCGCTGATGACCACCGGTTCCAGCCAGGCCTTGCTAAGACGCTTGTCCAGCCTGGAGCAGCAAGGTGCGGAAGCGTTGTTCGGCGAGCCGGCCTTGCAGCTCGAAGACATCTTGCAACCGGCCAGCGATGGCCGGGGACGCATCCACCTGCTGGACGCCAGTCGGCTGGTCCATGAGGCGCCGAAAGTCTACGCGACCTTCCTGCTGTGGCTGCTGGCCGAGTTGTTCGAACAGTTGCCCGAGCGCGGCGATGCGGACAAACCGCTATTGGCGCTGTTTTTCGACGAGGCGCACCTGTTGTTCGCCGGCACGCCCAAGGCCTTGCAGGAACGCCTGGAACAAGTGGTGCGGCTGATCCGTTCCAAGGGTGTCGGGGTGTATTTCGTGACCCAGTCGCCGGGCGATTTGCCAGACGATGTACTGGCGCAACTGGGCTTGCGTATCCAGCACGGCCTGCGGGCTTTCACCGCCAAGGAGCAGAAATCCCTGCGGGCGGTGGCGGACGGTTTCCGCCCGAACCCGCAGTTCGATGCCTTGGCGGTGCTGACCGAGCTGGGCATCGGCGAAGCCCTGGTGGGCACCCTGCAGGAAAAAGGTACGCCGGAAATGGTCCAGCGCGTGCTGGTGGCACCACCGCAATCGCGCATCGGGCCGTTGAGCGAGGCCGAGCGCGCCGCGTTGATCGCCCGCTCGCCACTCCAAGGGCGCTACGACAAGCCCATTGATCGCGAGTCGGCCTATGAAGTGTTGATGGGGCGCAAAGGGCTGGAGCCTGAAGCCGAGGCCGCGTCGGACAAACCGGCGGCTGAACAGCCGAGCCTTGCTGACAGGGCCGGGGAGTTCCTCGGCACGGCAGCGGGGCAGGCGCTCAAGTCGGCAATGCGTCAGGCGGCCAACCAGTTGGGCCGTCAACTGGTGCGCGGGTTGATGGGCTCATTGCTGGGCGGCAGCAAGCGCCGCCGGTAGTCAGGGCCGAGTCGCGCCCTTCGCCAGCAGGGGAATTTTGCCGACACAGGATTTTTGCTCGACGCAATCCCTTGTGGGAGCGAGCTTGCTCGCGAAGGCGCTGGGTCAGCCACTTATTCTTAAATGACAGACCGCTTTCGCGGGCAAGCCCACTCCCACAGAAGAGCCGAGGTGAACACAATTTTTGTGGCCGCTGAAAACTCTTGTGGGAGCGAGCTTGCTCGCGAAGGCGATCGACTGGACGAAACAACGTCTCAAGTCTTGGGGCGCGCGTGCGCCGCCAGGCGCTCCAGCGCCGCCCGCAGGTTGGGATCGCTGATGCCCTCGGCCGTGGACTGGATGGTCGCGGCGGCATCCTGGGACAGGTCCAGCGTGTGCCCCTTGGCACCGACCTGCACGGTAGGCGGCTGGACCTTGAACTGGATCCGCACCAGGCCGGCGAACTCTTCGAACGCCTGCAACTGGCGCAGCAGGCGTTTTTGCTGGTAGCGCAGGCGCGTGGCCCAGTGGCCGTCGGTGACAATCAGCAACAAACTGCCTTCGCGCCAGGACGCCACGTGACAATGCTCGCGAGCGGCAGGTTGCAGTTGGCTGTCCAGCAGCCGCTGCAGGTGGCCCAGGCGCCTGGCATGGCCGAAGATGGCTTTCAGCGGCTTGGCTTCGCGCAGCAGGATGGCGGGCGCCTTGGCGGTAAGGGGGCGAAAGGCCATGAATGAATACCGCAAGTGACAGAGGCGCCATGGTAACAGAAAGCATCGCAGGCGCCTGGGCCCGGTGGTCCGGGGCGTTTTACCTGAGCAATCAACGCTTAACTTCTGCGTTTTGTGGGTTGAAGTTCGCGCAAAAGCCCTTATTTTAAGCAAGCCCCGTCACAGCGCTGTGCCAGCATCGTGGAATAACGCCACTTTCCTCTCCATCGTTTCCGGGTAGAATGCTCGTTCGCATGCGGCCATGAGGGCTGCACGGGCGACTCACGGGGCCGCCCTCCATCCCTTTAGTGTGGAAGATCCTGCCGATATGTTTGCGCCTTTGTTAAAGAAACTCTTTGGAAGCAAGAACGAGCGTGAAGTCAAGCGCATGCTCAAGACGGTACAGACTGTCAATGCCTTCGAAGAGCAAATGGTGGCCCTTTCGGACGATCAGTTACGCGCCAAGACTGCCGAATTCAAGGACCGCATCGCCAAGGGAGAAACCCTCGACCAGCTCCTGCCCGAAGCCTTTGCGGTTGCCCGCGAAGCCGGTAAGCGGGTCATGGGCATGCGTCACTTCGACGTCCAGTTGATCGGCGGCATGACCTTGCACGAAGGCAAGATCGCCGAAATGCGCACCGGTGAGGGCAAGACCCTCGTGGCAACCCTGGGCGTCTACCTCAACGCATTGTCCGGCAAGGGCGTGCACGTGGTGACGGTCAACGACTACCTGGCCCGCCGCGACGCCAACTGGATGCGTCCGCTCTATGAGTTCCTCGGCCTGACCGTCGGCGTCGTCACGCCGTTCCAGCCGCCGGAAGAGAAGCGTGCCGCCTACGCCGCCGATATCACCTACGGCACCAACAACGAATTCGGTTTCGATTACCTGCGCGACAACATGGCGTTCAGCATGGAAGAAAAATTCCAGCGTGAACTCAATTTCGCCGTGATCGACGAAGTCGACTCCATCCTCATCGACGAAGCCCGTACCCCGCTGATCATTTCCGGTCAGGCCGAGGACAGCTCCAAGCTGTACACCGAGATCAACAAACTGATCCCGCAGCTCAAGTTGCACGTCGAGGAGGTCGAGGGCCAGGTCACCCAGGCCGGTCACTACACCATCGACGAGAAGACCCGCCAGGTCGAACTCAACGAAGCCGGTCACCAGTTCATCGAAGACATGCTGACCCGCGTCGGCTTGCTGGCCGAGGGCGAGAGCCTGTACTCGGCGCATAACCTGGGCCTGCTGACCCACGTCTATGCCGGCCTGCGCGCCCACAAGCTGTTCCATCGCAATGTCGAATACATCGTGCAGGACGGCCAGGTCGTGCTGGTGGACGAGCACACCGGCCGTACCATGCCGGGCCGTCGCCTGTCCGAGGGCCTGCACCAGGCCATCGAAGCCAAGGAAGGCCTGAACATCCAGGCCGAGAGCCAGACCCTGGCCTCGACCACCTTCCAGAACTACTTCCGCCTGTACAACAAGCTGTCCGGCATGACCGGTACCGCTGACACCGAAGCGTTCGAGTTCCACCAGATCTACGGCCTGCAAGTGGTGGTGATCCCGACCAACAAGCCGCTGGCCCGTAAGGACTACAACGACCTGGTGTTCCTGACCGCCGAAGAGAAGTACGCGGCGATCATCAACGACATCAAGGAAGGCATGGCCCAGGGCCGTCCTATCCTGGTGGGTACCGCCACCATCGAGACGTCCGAGCACATGTCCGCCTTGCTGAACAAGGAAGGCATCGAGCACAAGGTCCTCAACGCCAAGTTCCACGAGAAGGAAGCCGAGATCATTGCCCAGGCCGGTCGCCCAGGTGCATTGACCATCGCCACCAACATGGCCGGTCGGGGTACCGACATCCTGCTGGGCGGCAACTGGGAAGTGGAAGTCGCCTCCTTGGAAAACCCGACCCCCGAGCAGATCGCGCAGATCAAGGCCGACTGGCAGAAGCGTCACCAGCAGGTGCTCGAGTCCGGTGGCTTGCAGGTGATCGCCTCCGAGCGTCACGAGTCGCGCCGTATCGACAACCAACTGCGTGGCCGTGCCGGTCGCCAGGGTGACGCCGGCTCCAGCCGTTTCTACCTGTCTCTGGAAGACAGCCTGATGCGCATCTTCGCCTCTGATCGGGTGAAGAACTTCATGAAGGCCCTGGGCATGCAGCCGGGCGAGGCGATCGAGCACCGCATGGTGACCAACGCCATCGAGAAGGCCCAGCGCAAGGTCGAAGGCCGCAACTTCGATATCCGCAAGCAATTGCTGGAGTTCGACGACGTCAACAACGAGCAGCGCAAAGTGATCTATCACATGCGTAACAGCTTGTTGGCCGCCGACAACATCGGTGACACCATCGCCGATTTCCGCCAGGAAGTGCTCAACGCGACCGTCAGCGCCCACATCCCGCCGCAATCGCTGCCGGAGCAGTGGGACATCGCTGGCCTGGAAGCGGCCTTGCGCAGTGACTTCGGCGTGTCGTTGCCGATCCAGCAGTGGCTCGACGAAGACGATCACCTGTACGAAGAGACCCTGCGCGAGAAGCTGCTCGCCGAACTGATCGCCGCGTACAACGAGAAGGAAGACCAGGCCGGTGCCGAAGCGCTGCGCTCCTTCGAGAAGCAGATCGTGCTGCGGGTCCTGGACGACTTGTGGAAAGACCACCTGTCGACCATGGACCACCTGCGCCACGGCATCCATTTGCGCGGTTACGCCCAGAAGAACCCGAAGCAGGAGTACAAGCGCGAGTCCTATACGCTGTTCTCCGACCTGCTGGATTCGATCAAGCGCGACTCGATCCGTGTGCTGTCCCACGTTCAAGTCCGCCGCGAAGACCCGGCCGAGGAAGAGGCGCGCCTGCGTCAGGAAGCCGAGGCCCTGGCCGCGCGCATGCAGTTCGAACACGCCGAAGCCCCTGGCCTGGACGTTGTCGCCGAAGAGGGCGTCGACGTGGATGTTGCCCTGGCGACCGCGCCAGTGCGCAACGAGCAGAAGCTGGGCCGTAACGAACTGTGCTACTGCGGTTCGGGCAAAAAATACAAGCATTGTCACGGGCAGATCCAGTAACACCCGTTTCCAACGCTGAACGACCCGCGCCGCGACCGGTTTCCGACCGTCGCGGCGTTTTGCCATTTGATTCAGACATACATTTTATTTAAGGAGCGCATTCATGGCTGTTGGTCTTGGTCCGTTGCCAACGTTGCACCCGGTTGCCGGTTTTGAACTCGGTATCGCTTCGGCGGGCATCAAGCGTCCCGGGCGCAAGGATGTCGTGGTGATGCGTTGCGCCGAGGGCTCGACGGTTGCCGGTGTCTTCACCCTCAACGCCTTCTGCGCCGCTCCGGTCATCCTGGCCAAGCAACGCGTGCAGGGGCCGGTGCGCTACCTGTTGACCAACACCGGCAATGCCAACGCCGGTACCGGCGCGCCAGGCCTGGCTGCCGCCGAGCGTACCTGCGCCAAGCTGGCGGAGTTGACGGGCGTGGACGCCAGCCAGGTGCTGCCGTATTCCACCGGTGTGATCGGCGAGCCGCTGCCGGTCGAGAAGATCGAAGGCGCGCTGCAGGCCGCCCTCGATGACCTGTCGGAAAACAACTGGGCCGCTGCCGCCACCGGCATCATGACCACCGACACCCTGCCCAAGGGCGCGAGCCGCCAGTTCGAGCATGACGGCGTGACCGTCACCGTGACGGGCATCAGCAAGGGCGCCGGCATGATTCGCCCGAACATGGCGACCATGCTCGGCTACATCGCCACCGACGCCAATGTCTCCCGGCAAGTGCTGCAAGACCTGATGCTCGACGGCGCCAACAAGTCGTTCAACCGCATCACCATCGACGGTGACACGTCCACCAACGATTGCTGCATGCTGATCGCCACCGGCAAGGCCAACCTGCCGCCGATCACTGAAGCCAGCGGCCCGCTGTTCGCCGCGCTCAAGCAAGCCGTGTTCGAGGTGTGCATGGAAGTGGCCCAGGCCATTGTCCGTGACGGCGAAGGCGCGACCAAGTTCGTGACCGTGCAGGTCAATGGCGGTGGCAATCACCAGGAGTGCCTGGATGTTGGCTACACCGTGGCCCACTCGCCGCTGATCAAGACCGCGCTGTTCGCGTCCGACCCGAACTGGGGCCGGATCCTCGCCGCCGTCGGCCGTGCCGGCGTGCCAGACCTGGATGTGAGCAAGATCGACGTGTTCCTCGGCGACGTCTGCATCGCCAGCCAGGGCGCTCGTGCCGCGAGCTACACCGAGGCCCAGGGGGCGGCGGTGATGCAGCAGGAAGAGATCACCATCCGTATCGAGTTGGGCCGTGGTGAGTGCAGCGAGACGATCTGGACCACCGACCTGTCCCACGAGTATGTGAAGATCAACGCCGAGTACCGGACTTAACATCGAGCCGTCCTCTTCGCGAGCGAGCCCGCTCCCACAGGCGTTTACGGGATGCCGTTGTGGGAGCGGGCTTGCTCGCGAAGGCGGCCTGATAGACAACAGCCAATTTCTGTACCCCTAAGAACGGATTCCAGACATGAGCCTGCACCTGATCATCGGCGACAAGAAAATCTCTTCCTGGTCCCTGCGTGCCTGGTTGGCGTTGACGCTGACTGGCGCGAAGTACACTGAAGAACTGGTCAGGCTCTATCAACCCGACACGCGGCAGAAGCTGCTCAAGTATTCGGCCACCGCCAAGGTCCCGCTGCTCAAGACCGAATCGGGCGTCATTGCCGATTCCCTGGCGATCGCCGAGTACCTGGCCGAGCAGTTCCCCGAGGCGGGCCTCTGGCCCAGGGATGTAGCGGCCCGGGCCCAGGCGCGGTCGGCATGTGCGCAAATGCACAGCGGTTTCTTCGCCCTTCGCACCCACATGCCGTTTGACCTGGCCCATGATGCGCCGTTGTCGCCCATGCCGGCCGATGTCCAGGCGGAAATCGAACGGATGCTGGCGCTGTGGGCCGAATGCCGGGCTGCGGCGACCGACGCCGGGCCTTACCTGTTCGGCACCTTGGGCCTGGCGGATGCGTTTTTCCTGCCGGTTGCCGTGCGCCTGCGCACCTACCAGGTGGAACTGCCGGCGATCGATGCGGCCTATGTTGAAACCCTTTACCAATGGCCGGCCTTCAAGACCTGGCAACAGGCCGGCCTGGAGGAAGCAGCGCGGTGAAACGAGTACACGTAGCGGCGGCGGTCATTCGCGACGCCGACGGCAGGATCCTGATCGCCCGTCGGGCCGACACCCAGCACCAGGGTGGCCTGTGGGAGTTTCCCGGCGGCAAGGTCGAGGCGGATGAGTCCGTCGAGGCGGCCCTGGCCCGGGAGCTTCATGAAGAGCTGGGCATTGTGGTCGGCGCCGCCCGGCCGCTGATCAAGGTGCGCCACGATTACCCGGACAAACAGGTGTTGCTGGACGTCTGGGAAGTCTCGGCGTTCACCGGCGAACCCCACGGTGCCGAAGGACAGCCATTGGCCTGGGTGACGGCACGCGAGCTGACGGGCTATGAATTTCCGGCGGCCAATCAGCCGATCGTGGCCGCCGCCCGTTTGCCTGGCGAATACCTGATCACCCCCGATGGCCTGGAAACACCGGCCTTGTTGCGCGGCCTGCAGAAGGCGATTGCCGGTGGGGTCAAGCTGGTCCAGCTGCGCGCGCCCAACGGCTACGATCCGCAGTACCGCGACCTGGCGGTGGATGCGGTGGGGCTGTGCGCCGGCAAGGCGCAATTGATGCTCAAGGGCCCGTTCGAATGGCTGGGGGATTTCCCGTCCGCTGGCTGGCACATCACCGCCGCGCAGTTGCGCAAGCATGCGGCGGCCGGTCGTCCGTTCGGCAAGGATCGCTGGCTGGCGGCTTCCTGCCATAACGCCGAGGAGTTGTCCCTGGCGCAGCAGATGGACGTGGACTTCGTGACGCTCTCGCCTGTCCAGCCGACCCAGACCCACCCCGAGGCCCAGCCGTTGGGTTGGGACGAGGCGGCCCGGCTGATCGAGGGCTTCAACAAGCCGGTCTATCTGTTGGGTGGGGTAGGGCCCGCTGAACGGCGGCAGGCCTGGGAGGCTGGGGCTCAGGGTGTGGCGGGGATTCGGGCGTTCTGGCCTGGGGCATGATTTTTGTGGTGGGGCTGCTGGCCCCTTCGCGGGCAAGCCCGCTCCCACATTGGATCTGCGTCAGACATAAAGTCAGAGGGCACAACCGATCACCTTGTGGGAGCGGGCTTGCCCGCGAAGGCGGCCTGACCGGCGATACATCTCTTTTGATCACCCCCCAGGCTTGGCCGCCGCCTCCCACAGCACCTCTGCTATCCCTTGCCGCCGGGCGATGATTCGCGCCGCCACGAACAACAGGTCCGACAACCGATTGATATAAGCCAGCCCCGGCCCCGCCAGCGGTTCCACGGCGTTCAACTGCTGGCAACGACGCTCGGCACCGCGGGCCAGGCTGCGACAGATGTGGGCCTGGGCAATCAGCGTCGAGCCACCGGGCAGGATGAAGTTTTCCAACGGTCCCAATTCCTCGTTCCAGACATCGATCGCCGTTTCCAGTCGCTCGACTTCTGCCGCATTCAACGCCTGATAGGCCGGCATCGCCAGTTCGCCGCCCAGGTCGAACAGCCGGTGCTGACAGGGTGCCAGCACGTCACTGACTTCCTTCAGCGCCGGGTAGTGCGTGGTTTCGGCGGCAAGTCCAGCCAATAGCAACCCCAGTTGGCTGTTCAGGGTATCCACTTCGCCGATGGCCTCGACCCGTGGGTGGTCCTTCGCCACGCGGCGACCATCGCCCAACCCGGTTTCACCGGTGTCGCCGGTGCGGGTGTAAATCTTCGACAGGCGAAAGCCCATGCTCAGCGCTCCAGTTGTATGTTTTCCTGCTGGGTGAGGGACGTGCCGGCCAAGGGCAGGCGCAAGGTGAAGCAGGTGCCCTGGCCCGGTGCCGATTGCACTTCCATCTGGCCCTTGTGGTTGTTGGTGATGATGAAGTACGACACGGATAGCCCAAGGCCCGTGCCCTGGCCGATTTCCTTGGTGGTGAAAAACGGCTCGAAGGTGCGCTTGCGCACGTTCTCACTCATGCCGATGCCGTTGTCCTCGACCTGGATCTCGGCCCACGGCGGGTTCAGCCGCGTGCGCAGGATGATACGCCCCGGCTCGCTGTCGTCCTGGCGTTGGTGGATCGCCTGGGCGGCGTTTTTCAACAGGTTGAGCAGCACCTGTTCCAGCTCGTTGGCGGTGCCGGGGACCGGGCCCAGGTTCGGGTCGAACTGACGGATGATCGCCTGGCCCTTGAAGTCGAAACCGATCGCCAGGTCGAAGTCGTTGCCGGCGATTTCCACTGCCTGGTCGATCAGCGCGGGCAGGTCGCAAGGCGCCATCTGCCGCGTGCTGCGGCGGCTGAAACTGAGCATGTGGGTGACGATCTTCGCGGCCCGGGCGCCGGCCTGCTGGATGCCGTCCAGCAACTGCGGGATCTCCCGGCCTTCCAGGTAGCGATTGACCACCTGCAGCTCGATGCCCAGTTGCTCGGCCTGTTCGAGGTTCTTCGGCAGGTCCGGCGACAGGCGTCGGCGGATGTTCTGCACATTGTGCAGGATCGCCCCCAAGGGGTTGTTGATTTCGTGGGCCATGCCCGCCGCGAGGCCGCCGACCGAGAGCATCTTCTCCGATTGCACCATCATTTCCTCCAGCGACAGGCGCTGGGTGATGTCGTCGATGCGGATCACCACCCCGCGGCCGGCGCCGCCCATCAGCGGATAGAAGGTCAGGGCGTAGTGGCGAGCCTCGTCGTCCTTGGTCCAGGTGACGCGTTCGATCTTGGCCACGGTGTGCTGCTCGACGGTCTGCTTGAGTTGGGGCAGGTAGGGCTTGAGCGGTTCGAAGGCGAGGAAGATCGGCTGGTTCAGGGCTTCATCCAGGCGCGTGCCGGAAAGGGCGCTGGCCTCCTGGTTCCACTGGGTGACGTAGAGCTGTTCGTCGAGGGCGATCAGCGCCGACGGCATGGAGTCGATGATGCTGTTGAGGTAGTTCTGGAAGCCGGTGAGCTTCTTCTCGATCTTGCTGCGCACCTGGACTTCCAGCTCCAGCTTGCGGTTGGTGTGACGAGTTTCTTCCGCCAGGCCCTGGGCCTGGTCGTAGGCGGCCTGGGAATCGTCCCGGGCGCGCTTGAGTTGTTGCTCCCGGGCTTCGATCCGCGACAGCATGGTGTTGAACGCCTCGGCCAGGCTGCCGATTTCATCGTGGTTGCCCCTGGCGGCGCGCAGGGCATAGTTTTCCTCGCGGGTGACCTGGCGTGACAGCTCTTCGAGTTGGTGGATCGGCTGGGTAATCAGGCGCTTGATCTGCTGGGCGATGACCAGCCACAGCAGCACGCTGAAGATCAGGATGCCCAGGCTGGCGGTCAGCGTGCCGGTGTAGAACGCGGTCGGCAGTTCGCTGCTGGCCACCAGGAGCAGATGGCCGGGCTCCATGCCGGGACGGGGCAGGGTGATGACCTGGTTGCTGCGAAACTCACCGGCCTGCCAGGCCTGCATCTTGCGAAAGTGGTCCGGCAGCTTGAGCTTTTCGCCTTGTTGCAGTTGTGCCAGGCGTTCGCCCTGGCCGTCGTACAGGGCCGCCGCCCGAAGCGGTGCGTAGCTGTTGAGTTCGTCGAGCAGGCGCTTGGCGCTCTGCGGCGACTGCACGGCATCGGAGATCAGGCTCGGGTTTGCCACCAGCCGGCCAATGGTCTGCAAGGCCTGGGGCGCCATGCTCTCCTGGGAGATGTAGTAGGCGGCACTGATAAAGGTCAGGTTGGCCACCAGCAGGACAGTGGTCAATAACACCAACAGGGCGGCCAGCAGCTTCTGGCCGACCGGGAGGTTCTCAAGGCGCTGGCGCAATGGCATCAGACTGGTCGCTAAAAAGGAACACGAGGGCCAGCGTAGCCGCTGCTCAGTCGCTGGGCAATCCGAGGTTGTCCAAGTGGACAATCAGTCGCTGGCGCAGTTGTTCCAGGTGCGGTACCGCCAACCGGTGCCGCTGGGCCACCTTGCAGGCGTGGCCGAGCAGGTAGCTGATCTCGGTGCGGCGCCGGTTACTGACATCCTGGTACATCGAGGAGTAGTTGGTAGCGGTGGCCTGGATCACCCGCTCGACCTCCGGTTGCAGGTCTTCGGCGGCGGCGGGCTGGCCGCAGTGTTCGAGCAGATCGGTGAGTTCCGCGCACAGGGTGGCGACTTCGCAGTGGTGGCTTTGCAAGCCGCCGTTCTTGCAGTGGTGCAGCACCGTCAGTGGATTGATCGCACAGTTGAGCGCCAGTTTGCGCCAGAGGCGGGTGAGGATATCGGCGCTCCATTCGTGGGGAATGCCTGCGGCCACCAGGTCGTCCAGCCAGAACGGGGCCACCGGGTGCGCCGGATCGCCGAGCCAGGTGTAGCCATGGCCGGCGAACACCACGCGCCAGTCACCGTCGCGAAACGCCCCTTCGGTACTGGAGGCACTGATGCAACGGGCCAGGGGCACGCGGTTGGCCACTGCGTCCTGGCTGCCGAGGCCGTTCTGCAGCAGGATCAGTTCCGAGTCGGCATCCAGGCGGTGGGTCACCGAGCTGACGGCGGCCTCGGCGTCATAGGCCTTGCAGGCCAGCAACAGGCGCTTGATCGGCTCGTGGTGGTCCGCCGTTTCGCCGGGGACCGGGTAACACTGCGCCTGGCCCTGTTCCACCAGCGTCAGCCCGCCGGCGGCTTGATAGGCTTGCAGGCGGTCTGCATTGCGCAGTACCAACCTCACTGGCAGGCCGGCCCGGGCCAGGCGCGCGGCCCACAACGTGCCGAGGCTGCCGGCCCCCAGGACATGCCAGGTGGTGGGCATCAGTTTTTTACTCGGTTTGTCGCAGGCATCCGGGAGCTCGCAGTGTCAGTGGGGAAAGACCCGTTATAATGAGCCCGATTTTAACCACAAGCCAAGCGCGCGCCTTTGTTACCGGCGCGCCTTTTTATTGGAGAACACTACATGCCGTCATTCGACGTGGTATCCGAACTGGACAAACACGAAGTCACCAACGCCGTTGAAAACGCCGTCAAGGAACTCGACCGTCGCTATGACCTCAAGGGCAAGGGCAGTTTCGAGTTCAAGGAAAAGGACCTGACCGTCAACCTGACCGCCGAAGCCGATTTCCAGCTCGAGGCGATGATCGAGATCCTCAAGCTCGCGCTGGTCAAGCGCAAGATCGACGTACAGTGCCTCGAGGTCAAGGACGCTTTCGCCTCGGGCAAGCTGATGAAGCAGGAAGCCGTGCTCAAGGAAGGCATCGACAAGGAACTGGCGAAGAAGATCGTTGCCCACATCAAGGACGCCAAGCTCAAGGTTCAGGCCGCCATCCAGGGCGAGCAGGTGCGGGTGACCGGCAAGAAACGTGACGACTTGCAAGAGGCCATTGCGGCACTGCGCGGCAAGGAATTCGGCATGCCGTTGCAATTCAACAACTTCCGCGACTGATATTTCAGTCGCTTGGAGACCCTGTGGCGAGGGCGCTCGCTCCCGCTGGCTGCTTAGCAGCCCCTTATCGGTGAGCGCTACGCACCCAAGCGCGAGCATCCTCCCTCACCACAATGCCGCGTGTAACAGGAAAAGGAGACAACGATGGACTTGAACGCTGAAGTGGACCACCTGGTCAAGGCTTCCCAGGCCTGGATCCCGATGATCATGGAGTACGGCAGCCGGGTGCTGCTGGCGATCATCACCCTGGCCATCGGCTGGTGGCTGATCAACAAGGTCACGCAGAAACTGGGCGCGCTGTTGGCCCTGCGCAACGCGGACCTGGCGCTGCAAGGGTTTATCAGCACCCTGGCGAACATCATTCTGAAAGTGCTGCTGATCGTCAGCGTGGCGTCGATGATCGGCGTGGAAACCACCTCGTTCGTCGCGGCCATCGGTGCGGCCGGCCTGGCGATTGGCCTGGCATTGCAGGGCAGCCTGGCGAATTTCGCCGGTGGCGTGCTGATCCTGCTGTTCCGCCCGTTCCGCATCGGTGACTGGATCGAGGCCCAGGGCGTTGCCGGTACGGTCGATGCGATCCAGATCTTCCACACCGTACTGCGCACCGGCGACAACAAGACGGTCATCGTGCCCAACGGCAACCTGTCGAACGGCATCATCACCAATACCAACCGCCAGCCGACCCGCAAAGTGGTATTCGACGTGGGTGTGGATTACCAGGCGGATCTGCAGAAGGCCCGGCAGGTGTTGCTGGACCTGGCGAAGGATGAGCGCGTGTTGGCTGATCCGGCGCCTGAAGCAGTGATTTCCACCTTGGGTGACAGTTCGATCACAGTGTCGTTGCGGATCTGGGTGAAGACGGCCGATTACTGGAGCGTGATGTTCATGTTGAATGAACAGGCTCGGGACCGGTTGAAGGATGCGGGGATCGATATTCCGTTCCCACAACGTGTGATTCGGGTGGTTCAGGAGTCTGTTTGACCTGTTGGTCAGACTATTCATGAATAGCCAGCAATGAAAAAGGCCCATCCGAAGATGGGCCTTTTTTTGATTACCGCGAACTAACTTTCGGCAATTACAGAACCGAGATCGGGTAGTCGACGATCAGGCGGAACTCGTTGATATCGCCCTCAGCCTGGTCGGTGTTGGCGCGGTGCCATGCTTGACGAACGCGGAACGACAGGTCCTTGGCAGGGCCGCTCTGAACCACGTACTTGGCTTCGACGTTGGTTTCGTGATGCTTGCCATCTTCACCATAGCCGTATTGGTTGTATGGGCTGGAGGCATCCATCTTGGTACCGTCGATATCCCAGCCTTTAACGTAACGGGCCATGAAGCTCAGGCCTGGTACGCCGTACTCAGCCATCTTCAGGTCGTAACGAACCTGAGCAGACTTCTCGTTAGGGGCGTTGAAGTCAGAGTACTGGATGGAGTTGGCGAGGAAGATCGAGTCGCCGCCACGGTTGTTGTCACCCACACCGACGTAGTCGAATGGAGTGTCGCCGTCCACTTTCTGGAAGGCCACGGTAACGGTGTGCGCTTTCAGGAACGAATACGCAGCTGCCAGCGAGAACGTGGTGTTGCTGATATCACCCGCTCTGGCGCTACCGGTATCGACGGTGCGGTAGATGTTACCATCCAGATTGAGCGACTGGTCGTTACCCATAGGGATGGTGTAGTTCACGTTGGCGTAGTACTGGTCCCAAATATCTTCGAATTTGGAGCCGTAGAGCGAAACGCTCAGATCGTCGGAGATGCCGTATTTGCCACCAACGTAATCCATGGTCTTGCCGGTAACGGCAATGCTGTCGCCGGATGCGTATGTAGCGTGCAGCTCACCGTCACTGTTCATCTCGTCCTGGCTGGAGGCCGAGTAGAAGTGACCTGCTTCCAGATCCAGGTTCTTGATTTCGCTGCTTTGCAGTTGGAAACCGGTAGCGGTTTGAGGCAACAGGCGGGAACCGCCGACAGCGAACACTGGGGAGGTGCTAGGCTGCATTTGACCGAATTTCAGTTCGGTTTTGGAGATACGCAGCTTGACGGCTGCACCGGCCTTACCAAAGTCGTCTTCGTTGTGGCCTTGGGAGTTGCGGCTCATGTTGCCCGAACCTGCCGTGCCGTCGCCGCCGTCCAGTTTGATGCCCAGATAACCGAATGCATCAACACCGACCCCTACCGTGCCTTGGGTGTAACCGGAGCTGAAGTTGCCCCAGAAACCCTGAGTCCAGTCTTTCTGGTCGTTTGAACCGTTTTTGCGGTCACGGTTGAAGTAATAGTTGCGCAGCAGCAAGTCGAACTTGGCGTCTTCGACAAAGCCCTTGGCTTCAGCTTGGTCACTTACGAAAGGTGCGGCCGTAGCCATTTGAGTACTGGCTGCTGCAGCAACGGCCAGTGCGATCATGCTCCACTTCATCACGCGCATCGTGATTTGCTCCTTTGGTTTTAGAAGAGTACTGCCGTCCCACCTGTTTTATTATCTGGGCGGCTCTTTCTTTTTGTGTCGGCGCAAACTTATATCACGCCGACCCTATTGGCGATACTTGCCCATACAACCTTTCAGCTTCTTTACGACCGTGTCGCCAATGGCTCGATCCATGTCGTATTTCGGCTGAACCAACGCAATCGGATTCACAACTTCTAAGGTTGTTTTTTCTCTCCGGCATTGGTGTAAAGAGTCCGTCATTACCGCGCTTGAAGCTCCTGAGGGCAGCCTTGCCACTTTAATTTATAGGTCTGCGGGTTTTCGCTTCCGGCGAAGCCCTTGGACGATGTGCGGATGAATGCAACAAGCATGCACAAACCCGAATTTCGTTTACATTTTTTTCACATTCTACCGGTTGACGCGGTGAAACCTCATGAAACCGGGCTCCAAAGGCCTTGTTTTAAATAGGGTTGACGGCTGCGCGGCCCTCGTGTTGAACGTCTTGAAACGGTGCGCGACAACCAAAAACGTTACCGGTTCACCCCATCGAGTGAGTAAATCCCGGATGCTTCGTGCACTGAGCGTAGACCCACTGTGCTGTTTTGGTGCAAAAAATTTTCAAGCTGTACGAAAATCTGACAGCTCCGGTGCATTTGCCAGGCCCTGGGACGCTGCTGTCGGACTGCACCCTGGACCCTGCGCCGTGTTGGTGCAACGCCCGCCCTCGTTCATACCGGTTCTTGAAAGAGCGGTGAACAAAAAGGCGATGCAGGCGTGTCGAACGAGTGCCCCGTGAACCCTCCGGCATTCGCAGGTATGCTGCCGGTCTGTGTCCGGCGCGGCCTGTGCCCGGAAACCGGACCGATCAACCATCAGGAGTGCGCGCGGTGTTTGCCTTAGATCCACGACTGCAACAAGACACATTGCCGATCGGCGATTTCCCGCTGTGTCGGTTGCTCTTGTCCAATGATTCCAACTATCCGTGGTTCATACTCGTACCGCGGCGGGAAAATATCAGCGAATTATTTCAATTGGATGACATGGACCAGCAGCAACTGTGGAAAGAAACCACGGCCCTGGCCGAAACGCTCAAGGACTCGTTCGACGCCGATAAGCTGAACGTCGCGACGTTGGGTAACGTTGTCAGTCAATTGCACATGCATGTCATCGTGCGCAAACGCGATGATGCCGCGTGGCCGGCACCGGTCTGGGGCAAACACCCGGCACAGCCTTATAATGACGTGCAAGTGAAGGCCATTCGCGAACGCTTGCGCGTGGCATTGACCGATGATTTCAAGTTTCTGGAGGGCTGAAACCATGAACCTTGAAGACCGTGTAACCGATCTGGAAAGTCGCCTGGCGTTTCAGGATGACACCATCCAGGCATTGAATGATGTGTTGGTGGAGCAGCAGCGCGTGGTCGAGCGGCTGCAGTTGCAGATGGCGGCGTTGCTCAAGCGCCAGGAAGAGATGGCTGGGCAGTTCGAATCCTTCGAAGAAGAGGCACCGCCTCCTCATTACTGACCGGCACCGAGTGCCAGGCCCAAAAAAAACCGCGAGCAGCGAGGCTGCATCGCGGTTTTTTTACGGCAGTATCAGCGGCGCGGCAGCGCAGCGATCACGTCTTCGGCCTGCAGGCCCTTGTCGCGGTTCATCACGGAAAACTCTACGCGCTGGCCTTCCACCAGGACGCGATGGCCTTCGCCACGGATGGCCCGGAAATGCACGAAAATGTCATCGCCGGAATCGCGGGAGATAAAGCCGAAGCCTTTGGAAGTGTTGAACCACTTCACGGTGCCGGTATCGCGGTTGGACATGTCGTAGTTCTGCGAGGCAGCAGCGGGCGACGACTTCTTGTAGAAGCTGACGCCCAGGTGCACGGCCACGGCCAGCAACGCACAGCCAAGGCTGAACGCAATGGCCGGTTGGCCGGCGATTTCCGGCATGGGGGCCAGCAACGCCAGGGTTTGCAGGGCGACGGCCAGTACCAGCAGGACGCTGACGAGGTTTTGCAGTTGATGACGGGGGCCTTTATTCCAGTAAGGAATGACGGGCGCGAGGGTCAGGTTGAGCAGGCCGAAAAAGGCCAGGTACAGTGCATCGGGATGTTGCAGGTAAGGTGTGGCTTCGGAACCCAGGCTAGGGATGAAGGACAGCAGCAAGGCAGCTGCGCCCATTAGCAAGTGGACGATTTTCAACATTTTAATTGGCTCACGGTTAAGACAGATCACAAGGAAGAGCGGGTCGAGGACGGTTCGCTTCGGAAAAATGGAGAGGCGTTGGACACGTATTCGAACCAGCCTATGCGCCACGTCCTGGAAAATAGGCGTAGCGACACACTGCCTATTTAACAGTAAAGCCTTGGCCTTCTCAAACGCGTCGCGGACCCATACCGCGCTGTTCGTCGGCCAGCCACCCGGTGGACGCTTGCAGGGGCCAGGCGAGCGCCGTTGAAGGGGCCCGTGTGTCGGAACCGCCCGGCGTCCCGGCTTGTCGGTTCAGGAGGGCCGGCGATCTGTCGCAGGCTGCCGGCGGCAAAAACCACTACAGTGGAGGAGCCGCTGTCTCATTCATCACCGTCAGGAGATCAATCAACATGGCCATTGATATCGGTATCAGTGAAGAAGACCGCAAGTCCATCGTCGACGGGCTTTCACGCCTGCTTTCGGACACTTATGTGCTCTACCTCAAGACCCACAATTTCCACTGGAACGTCACCGGGCCGATGTTTCGCACCCTGCACCTGATGTTCGAGGAGCAATACAACGAACTGGCGCTGGCGGTGGACCTGATCGCCGAGCGCATCCGTGCCCTCGGTTTCCCGGCGCCGGGTGCCTACTCGGTGTACGCGCGCTTGTCTTCCATCAAGGAAGAAGAGGGCGTGCCCGGTGCCGAGGATATGATCCGGCAACTGGTGGAAGGGCAGGAAGCGGTGACGCGTACCGCCCGTGGCATCTTTCCCCTCCTGGACAAGGTCAGCGACGAGCCCACCGCCGATCTGCTGACCCAGCGCATGCAGGTTCATGAAAAGACCGCATGGATGCTGCGCTCGCTGTTGGAAGATAAATAAGCCTGGCAGGGCTGCCGAGCCCTTGCTCTCCGGGAGCAGGGCGCCGGGATTTGTAGGCAGCGGGTAGGACGGCGTAATTCGTCGCCTGCCGGCTGTCGGCTTGTCCTACGTCGATGGCCATAAAGTCGTCTGGATCTGCCGATGCCGTTGAGCTTCCAATAAGCGCCACAGGTGGAGTGTTCCACCTGAAAGGTTCGTCTGGCAAAGGAGTGTCAACGGTATGATTCAAGGAAAAGAACCCGGCGAGGGCGCGCGCGGGCGCTGTCAGCCCATCCACGTCGATCCGTTCGTCAGGGGCTTCGACATGCAATTGGCTCGGCCCTGGGCCCGGTCCATCCGCCTGAATGGCTTTGCCACGTGTCTGCGTCTGGAGCAGGTCTATTGGGATATCCTCGCCGACATGGCCCGGCTCAACCGCTGTTCCATCAGCACCTTGCTGTCCCATGTGGACCGGGAGGTGCACTTGCGCCATGGTGGCGTGCGCAATTTCAGTGGCCTGGTGCGCGTGGTCTGCGTTGTGCACAGTCTGAAGGAAACCGGGCTGGAGGTCGTCGGACGGCACTGAGGCCCAGGCCAGTGCTTGAAACGGGCCGGGAGCGGCCTGTGCGGTCTTACGGCTGCACAGGCTGCATTTAATGGATATAATCTCGCCCTTTGCCGCAAAGCCCGCCTTTGCGCGAGTAACCTGATCGCCGAGACAACCCCATGCCGATGTACGACTATCAATGTGCTTCCTGTGGTCATCAGATGGAAGTCATTCAAAAGATCAGCGAGGCACCGCTGGTCGACTGCCCTGCCTGCCAGGCGCCAGAACTGAAAAAGATGCTGTCCATGCCTGGTTTCCGCCTCGGCGGTACGGGCTGGTATGAAACCGACTTCAAAACCGGCGCCAAGAAGAACCTGGCCGGTGGCGACAAAGCAGACTGAGTTGAATACGCGCGAGTTCTTGCATGGGCAGGGCCTCCAACCGAATGTCGAATTACGAGAAGTGAAACCACTACCATGATGCGCAGCCATTATTGCGGCCAACTGAACGAAAGCCTGGAAGGTCAGGAAGTTACTCTTTGCGGATGGGTTCATCGTCGCCGTGACCATGGCGGGGTGATTTTCCTCGATATCCGTGATCGTGAAGGCCTGGCCCAGGTGGTGTTCGATCCGGACCGCGCTGAAACCTTCGCCACCGCCGACCGCGTGCGCAGCGAATACGTGGTCAAGATCACCGGCAAGGTGCGCCTGCGTCCGGCCGGTGCTGGCAACGCCAACATGGCGTCCGGCATGATCGAAGTGCTGGGCCACGAGCTGGAAGTGCTCAACGAAGCGGAAACCCCACCGTTCCCGCTCAACGAATTTTCCGACGTGGGCGAAGAAACCCGCCTGCGCTACCGCTTCATCGACCTGCGCCGTCCGGAAATGGCCGAGAAGCTGCGCCTGCGTTCGCGCATGACCACCAGCATCCGTCGCTACCTGGACGAGAACGGTTTCCTCGACGTCGAGACGCCGATCCTGACCCGCGCCACGCCGGAAGGCGCCCGCGACTACCTGGTGCCGAGCCGCACCCACCCCGGCAGCTTCTTTGCCCTGCCGCAATCGCCGCAGTTGTTCAAGCAACTGCTGATGGTGGCCGGCTTCGACCGCTACTACCAGATCGCCAAGTGCTTCCGCGACGAAGACCTGCGTGCCGACCGTCAGCCTGAGTTCACTCAGATCGACATCGAGACCAGCTTCCTCGACGAAAAAGACATCATGGGCCTGACCGAAGGCATGATCCGCAACCTGTTCAAGGAAGTGCTGGGTCTGGAATTCGGCGACTTCCCGCACATGACCTGGGACGAGGCTATGCGCCGCTACGGTTCCGACAAGCCGGACCTGCGTATCCCGCTGGAACTGGTGGACGTGGCCGACCAGCTCAAGGACGTCGAATTCAAGGTCTTCAGCGGGCCGGCCAACGATCCGAAGTGCCGCGTTGCCGCCCTGCGCGTGCCGGGCGCCGCGAGCATGCCGCGCAGCAAGATCGACGACTACACCAAGTTCGTCGGCATCTACGGTGCTAAGGGCCTGGCGTACATCAAGGTCAACGAGCGCGCCAAGGGCGTCGAAGGCCTGCAATCGCCGATCGTCAAGAACATCCCTGAGGCCAACCTGAACGTGATCCTCGATCGCGTTGGCGCGGTCGATGGCGACATCGTGTTCTTCGGCGCCGACAAGGCCAAGATCGTCAGCGAAGCCCTGGGCGCATTGCGCATCAAGGTCGGTCACGATCTTGAGCTGCTGACCAGCGAGTGGGCGCCGCTGTGGGTCGTTGACTTCCCGATGTTCGAAGAAAACGAAGATGGCAGCTTCACCGCGCTGCATCACCCGTTCACCGCGCCGAAATGCACCCCGCAGGAGTTGGAGGCCAACCCGGCTACTGCGCTGTCGCGTGCCTACGACATGGTCCTGAACGGCACCGAGCTGGGTGGCGGTTCGATCCGTATCCACCGCAAGGAAATGCAACAGGCGGTGTTCCGCCTGCTGGGCATCGACGAAGCGGAACAGGAAGAGAAGTTCGGCTTCCTGCTCGACGCCCTGAAGTTCGGCGCACCGCCTCACGGTGGCCTGGCCTTCGGCCTGGATCGCCTGGTGATGCTGATGACCGGCGCCCAGTCGATCCGTGAAGTGATCGCTTTCCCGAAAACCCAGAGCGCGGCCGATGTCATGACCCAGGCTCCGGGTGTGGTGGATGCCAAGGCACTGCGCGAGCTGCACATCCGTCTGCGTGAACAGCCCAAGGCTGAGTAAGGCTGACACCTGAAGGCGCATCTTCGGATGCGCCTTTTCGTTGGTGTCGATATTTCTGCTTGCCTGCCGCTGCATCGGTGCAGGGCGGGCAACGTTTCAAGAAAAACCGGAGCGAGTTATGGCAGGTCATTCCAAGTGGGCGAACATCAAGCACCGCAAAGAACGTCAGGATGCCAAGAGGGGCAAGATCTTCACCAAGTGGATCCGTGAGCTGACGGTCGCGGCCCGCCAGGGTGGCGGCGATCCGGGTTCCAATCCGCGCCTGCGCCTGGCCCTGGACAAGGCACTGGGTGCCAACATGAGCCGCGACATCATCGACCGGGCCATCGCCCGTGGCGCCGGTGCGACCGAGGCCGACAACGTTGAAGAACTGACCTACGAAGGTTATGGCCCAGGCGGCGTGGCGGTCATGGTCGAATGCATGACCGACAACCGTAACCGTACCGCGGCGGCCGTGCGTCACGCCTTCAGCAAATGCGGTGGCAACCTGGGCACCGACGGTTCGGTGGCATACCTGTTCGAGCGCAAGGGGCAGATCAGCTTCGCGCCGGGCCTGGATGAAGACGCCTTGACCGAAGCCGCCCTGGAAGCCGACGCCGACGACGTGGTCAGCCATGAAGACGGATCGTTCGACGTGTTCACCTCGTTCGCCAGCTTCTATGCCGTGCGCAATGCCCTGGAAGCGGCCGGGTTCAAGCCGGCCGACGCGGAAATCGTCATGCAGCCGACCACCAGCGCCGAGCTGGACCTGGACGGCGCCGAGAAAGTGCTCAAGCTGATCGACATGCTCGAAGACCTGGATGACGTGCAGAATGTCTATTCCAATGCTGACATTCCAGAGTCGGTGGCAGAGCAACTGGGCTGACAGGTGTAATGCTGCTCACTTAAGGTTTGTTTGAAACCATTGTGGCGAGGGAGCTTGCTCCCGCTGGAGTGCGAAGCGCTCCCAAAAAAGGTCTGCTACGCAGCCCAGCGGGAGTAAGCTCTCTCGCCACGGGTTCACTGCAGGCCTTTGATGAGTTGTACCTTCTTGCCATCGCACTTTTTTTCGCAGGCGTTATGACTTTAATCCTTGGCATCGACCCCGGTTCACGCATCACCGGCTACGGCGTGGTTCGTGATACCGGGCGTGGCTGCGTGTACGTGGCTTCCGGTTGTATCCGCACGGGGGCGGGCGAGTTGCACGAGCGCCTGCAGATTGTTTATCGCGGCGTGCGGGAGGTCATCCAGACCTACGGGCCGGTCACCATGGGCATCGAAAAAGTGTTCATGGCCCGTAACGCCGATTCGGCCCTGAAGCTGGGCCAGGCCCGGGGCGCGGCCATTGTTGCCGGTGCCGAGGAAAGCCTGGAAATCGCCGAATACACCGCTACCCAGGTCAAGCAGGCGGTCGTCGGAACGGGCGCGGCGAACAAGGAACAGGTGCAAATGATGGTGATGCACCTGTTGAAACTGGTCAGCAAGCCGCAGATCGACGCCTCCGACGCCCTGGCCATCGCCATTTGCCATGCGCATACCCGCTCCAGCCTGCTGCCGCACGGCTTGGGCACTGCACGCAGTCGTGGCGGGCGCCTGCGTCTCTGATAGCATCAGCGCACTCATTCGTGAACCCGGGTAGGGTGCGCCGCGTCGTCGGCCCTTATGCCGGGCCGTTATTCGCCAGCCCACGGCTGGCCAACGCCCAAGGATCTGAAACGTGATTGGACGCTTGCGCGGCACCCTGGCTGAAAAACAGCCGCCGCACCTGATTCTGGATGTGAACGGGCTCGGTTATGAGCTCGAAGTGCCCATGACCACGCTGTATCGCCTGCCGTCGGTCGGCGAGCCGCTGACACTGCACACCCATTTGGTCGTGCGCGAGGATGCGCAGTTACTCTATGGCTTCATTGGCAAGCGCGAACGGGATTTCTTCCGTGAGCTGATCCGCCTCAATGGCGTCGGCCCGAAGTTGGCCCTGGCCTTGATGTCGAGCCTGGAGGTCGATGAACTGGTGCGCTGCGTGCAGTCCCAGGACACCTCGGCACTGACCAAGGTGCCCGGGGTTGGCAAGAAGACCGCCGAGCGCCTGCTGGTGGAACTCAAGGACCGCTTCAAGGCCTGGGAAACGGTGCCGGCCATGTTCGCCCTGGTGCCAAACCAGCCGGACGCGCCGGCCCCGGCGGTCAGCGCCGAGAACGATGCGGTTACCGCGCTGATTTCCCTGGGTTACAAGCCGCAGGAAGCCAGCAAGGCGATTTCCGCCATCAAGGAAAAAGGCCTGAGCACTGAAGACATGATCCGCCGTGCCCTGAAGGGAATGATCTAAGTGATTGAAGCTGACCGTCTGATCGCCGCCACGGGTGCGCCCCGTGACCGCGAGGAAATCCAGGACCGCGCGATTCGCCCCGTCAGCCTGGCCGACTACATTGGCCAACCGACCGTGCGCGAGCAGATGGAGTTGTTCATCCAGGCGGCCCGTGGGCGCAGCGAGTCGCTGGACCACACCTTGATCTTCGGCCCGCCGGGCCTGGGCAAGACCACCCTGGCCAACATCATTGCCCAGGAAATGGGTGTGTCGATCAAGAGTACCTCGGGGCCGGTTCTCGAGCGGCCGGGCGACCTGGCGGCGTTGCTGACCAATCTCGAACCCCATGACGTATTGTTCATCGACGAAATCCACCGTCTGTCGCCGATCGTCGAAGAAGTGCTGTACCCGGCCATGGAAGATTTCCAGCTCGACATCATGATCGGCGAAGGTCCGGCGGCGCGTTCCATCAAGCTGGATTTGCCGCCGTTCACCCTGGTGGGGGCGACCACCCGGGCCGGCATGCTGACCAACCCGCTGCGGGACCGTTTCGGCATCGTCCAGCGCCTGGAGTTCTACAGCAATGCCGACCTGGCGACGATTGTCAGCCGCTCGGCGGGCATCCTCGGATTGCCGCTGGACCCGGACGGCGCGTACGAAGTCGCCCGTCGGGCGCGAGGCACGCCGCGGATCGCCAATCGACTGCTGAGGCGGGTCCGGGACTTTGCCGAGGTCCGTGCCAAGGGCCACATCACCAAGCCGATTGCCGACCTGGCGTTGAACCTGCTGGACATTGACGAGCGTGGCTTCGACCATCAGGACCGGCGTTTGCTCCTGACCATGATCGAGAAGTTCGACGGTGGCCCGGTGGGCGTCGACAGCCTGGCCGCCGCCATCAGCGAAGAGCGTCACACCATCGAGGATGTGCTGGAGCCGTACCTGATCCAGCAGGGCTACATCATGCGTACCCCCCGCGGGCGCGTGGTAACCCGCCATGCTTACCTGCACTTTGGCTTAAACATCCCGACACGAATGGGCGAGATGCCGGTAGTAGACGAATTCCTCGATGCCGTGGACGATTGAACGCGCTCGATAGGCTGACTTTTTTCCGGCTCGTGCTGTCCCAGACGACGTCTGGAGCGTCAATGCATTCGAGAATGAAAAAACAGTTGCCTGGCCGATTGGCAACCTGAGGAGTAAGCACTAGAGTATGCGCGCGCAAAACGGGCTGGAGTCGTTCGCACATCGCTGTCGCGTTTATTACGAGGACACCGATGCCGGCGGCATCGTTTACTACGTCAATTACCTCAAGTTTATGGAACGGGCTCGAACCGAACGGCTGCGGGAACTGGGTTTCGCCCAATCCGCGCTGGCAGGGGAGGACCTGTTATTCGTCGTGCATTCCAGCGAAGCGCGCTACCACGCGCCGGCGCGACTGGACGACGAGCTGGTGGTAAGTGCCGATGTCATCGAGTTGAACCGTGTCAGCCTGCGCTTCAAGCAGCAGGTCAGGCGGGCTACGGATAATGTGCTGCTCTGTGAAGGGCAGTTCCTGGTGGCCTGTGTGCGCACCCATAGTTTGAAACCCCGGGCCATTCCCGAAGCTCTACGTGCGGCCTTTGCCGGCGTGAGCGGCGCGGGTACACACTCAGAGCAGGAGATAAAGCGTGGAAGCTAACGTCGTCGACCATACCTCCATGTGGAGCCTGGTCAGCAATGCCAGCGTCGTGGTGCAACTGGTAATGCTGACCCTGGTAGCCGCATCGGTGACCTCATGGATCATGATTTTTCAGCGCAGCAACCTGCTGCGCGCCGGTCGCCGAGCCCTGGAGAGCTTTGAAGAGCGCTTCTGGTCGGGCATCGACCTGTCCAAGCTGTACCGCCAGGCGGGCAGCAACCCGGACCCGGACTCGGGCGTCGAGCAGATCTTTCGCGCCGGCTTCAAGGAGTTCTCCCGCTTGCGCCAGCAGCCGGGCGTCGACCCTGAAGCGGTGATGGAAGGCGTGGCCCGTGCCATGCGCGTGGCCATTTCCCGCGAGGAAGAGAAGCTCGAGCAGAGCCTGCCGTTCCTCGCCACCGTCGGTTCGGTCAGCCCGTACATCGGTCTGTTCGGCACCGTGTGGGGGATCATGAACTCCTTCCGTGGCCTGGCATCGGCCCAGCAAGCGACCCTGGCCACCGTGGCCCCGGGCATCGCCGAGGCCCTGGTTGCCACCGCCATCGGCCTGTTCGCGGCCATCCCGGCCGTCATTGCCTATAACCGCTTCGCTGCCCGCAGCGAAACGCTGATCGGCCGTTACTACACCTTCGCCGATGAGTTCCAGGCGATCCTGCACCGCAAAGTGCACACCAGCGAAGAATAAGCAGGTATTTCCCGATGGCTTTAATCGCTCGAGCCCGAAACAAGCGCAAGCCGGTTGCCGAGATGAACGTGGTGCCCTACATCGACGTGATGCTGGTGCTGCTGGTCATCTTCATGGTGACCGCGCCGATGCTCAACCAGGGCGTGAAGGTTGATCTGCCCAAGGTTTCCAGCGAAGCCTTGCCGCAGGACAACAACACCCAGGTCCTGACCATTTCGATCAAGGCTGACAAGACCTACTACTGGAACCTTGGCAGCGAAGTCGACACCGAGAAGCAGCAGGACCGGGCCATGACCCTGCCGCAGATGACCGATGCGGTGACCAAGATCATTCGTGTCGGCAATGACGCCGGCAAGCGTACGCAGGTCTTCATTCGCGGCGACAAGACCGTCGACTACGGTGCCGTGATGGGCGCCATGGGCGGTCTGCAGAAAGCCGGGGTCGGTAATGTTGGCTTGATCACCGAGGCCCCCTGATGCAGCAACAGCGAGAGCCGTCCGCCTCGGAAAGCTACTTCTGGCCCACTGTCCTGGCCGTCGGCCTGCACGTGCTGGTGTTCGGCATGCTGTTCGTCAGTTTTGCCATGACACCGGAGCTGCCACCGGCCAAGCCGATCGTGCAGGCGACGTTGTACCAGCTCAAGTCCAAAAGCCAGGCCACCACCCAGACCAACCAGAAGCTTGCGGGCGAGGCGAAGAAATCCGCCGCGCGCCAGACCGAAGTCGAGCAGATGGAGCAGAAAAAGGTCGAGCAGGAAGCGATCAAGGCCGCGGAACAAAAGAAAGAGGAAGCGGCTCAAAAGGCCGAGGAAGCCAAGAAGGCCGATGAGGCGAAGAAAGCGGACGAGGCGAAAAAGGCTGATGAAGCCAAGAAAGCCGACGACGCGAAGAAGGCGGCCGAGGCCAAGAAGGCAGAAGAGAAACAATTGGCTGATATAGCCAAGAAGAAGGCCGAGGAAGAAGCCAAGAAAGCCGCCGAAGAAGAGGCCAAGAAAGCGGCCGCTGAAGAAGCGAAGAAAAAGATTGTCGAGGACGCGAAGAAGAAAGCGGCCGAAGACGCCAAGAAGAAAGCCGAAGCTGAAGAGGCGAAGAAAAAGGTCGCCGAAGAAGCGAAGAAGAAAGCCGCCGCCGACGCCGCCAAGAAAAAGGCCCAGGACGCAGCGCGTAAATCTGCCGAAGACAAGAAGGCCCAGGCCTTGGCAGACCTGCTTTCCGACAAGCCGGAGCGCCAGCAGGCCTTGGCCGACGAGCAGGGCGATGAAGTCGCCGGCAGTTTCGATGATCTGATTCGTGCCCGGGCGGCAGAAGGTTGGGCCCGTCCACCTTCGGCGCGCAAAGGCATGACGGTAGTATTGCAAATCGGCATGTTGCCCGACGGTACGGTTACCTCGGTCAGCGTCGCCAAGTCCAGCGGTGACGGTCCGTTCGACGCTTCGGCGGTCGCGGCGGTCAAGAACATTGGACGACTGACGGAAATGCAAGGAATGAAACCGAGCGACTTTGCTCCCTATCGTTCGTTCAAGATGACATTCACACCTGAGGATCTAGCCTTGTGAGAAACATTCTTCGATCAATGCTTGTCGTTATCTGCTGCCTGGCAGGGATGGCGGTAGCAGAGGAAAAGAACATTCTGGTCACCAGCGGCAGCGACCGGGCGACCCCGATCGCCGTCGTACCGTTCGGCTGGCAGGGCGGTAGCGTCCTGCCGGACGACATGGCGGAGATCATCGGCAACGACCTGCGCAACTCGGGTTACTACGCGCCGATTCCGAAACAGAACATGATCAGCCTGCCGACCCAGGCCAGCGAAGTCATCTACCGTGACTGGAAGGCCCTGGGCGCCCAGTACATCATGGTGGGCAGCATTGTCCCGGCCGGCGGTCGCCTGCAGGTGCAGTACGCCCTGTTCAACGTCGCCACCGAGCAGCAAGTGCTGACCGGCAGCGTGTCGGGCGGCGTCGATCAATTGCGCGACATGGCGCACTACATCGCCGACCAGTCCTTCGAGAAACTCACCGGCATCAAGGGCGCGTTCTCCACGCGCATGCTCTACGTGACCGCCGAGCGCTTCTCCGAGAACAACACCCGTTACACCCTGCAGCGCTCCGACTATGACGGCGCCCGCGCGGTGACCCTGCTGCAATCGCGCGAGCCGATCCTGTCGCCGCGTTTTGCCCCCGATGGCAAGCGCATCGCCTATGTTTCGTTCGAGCAGAAGCGTCCTCGGATCTTCGTGCAGCACATCGACACCGGTCGTCGTGAGCAGATCACCAACTTCGAAGGCCTCAATGGCGCGCCGTCGTGGTCGCCGGACGGTTCGCGCCTGGCGTTCGTGCTGTCCAAGGACGGCAACCCTGACATCTACGTGATGAACCTGGCCTCGCGCTCGATCTCCCGCGTCACCAATGGCCCGGGCATCAACACCGAACCGTTCTGGGGCAAGGATGGCTCGACCATCTACTTCACCTCCGACCGCGGTGGCAAGCCTCAGATCTACAAGACCAGTGCTGGCGGCGGCGGTGCTGAACGCGTGACGTTCGTGGGTAACTACAACGCCAACCCTAAACTGTCGGCAGATGAAAAGACCCTGGTGATGATCCATCGCCAGGACGGTTTCACCAATTTCAAGGTGGCGGCCCAGGATTTGCAGCGCGGTAGCGTAAAAATCCTCACTGATAGCACTCTGGACGAGTCACCTACTGTTGCGCCCAACGGCACCATGGTAATCTACGCCACCCGCCAGCAGGGCCGGGGAGTCTTGATGCTCGTGTCCATTAATGGACGCGTGAGGCTCCCGCTTCCTACCGCACAAGGCGAAGTCAGAGAACCGTCCTGGTCCCCTTACCTGAACTGACGCGGCGCAATACGTTTTACTTAACACACTGGGGTTCATTAGGAGTTTCACGATGGAAATGCTGAAGTTTGGTAAATTTGCTGCGCTGGCTCTGGCCATGGCTGTAGCTGTAGGTTGCTCGTCCAAAGGCGGCGACAACGCCGGTGAAGGCGCTGTTGATCCAAACGCTGGTTACGGCGCTAACACTGGTGCAGTTGATGGCTCCCTGAGCGAAGAAGCTGCTCTGCGCGCAATCACCACCTTCTACTTCGAATACGACAGCTCGGACCTGAAGCCAGAAGCCATGCGCGCTCTGGACGTTCATGCCAAGGACCTGAAAGCAAACGGCGCTCGCGTTGTTCTGGAAGGCAACACCGACGAACGTGGTACTCGTGAGTACAACATGGCACTGGGCGAGCGTCGTGCGAAAGCCGTTCAACGCTACCTGGTACTGCAAGGTGTTTCCCCAGCTCAGCTGGAACTGGTTTCCTACGGCGAAGAGCGTCCAGTTGCTACCGGCAACGACGAGCAGTCCTGGGCTCAAAACCGTCGCGTCGAACTGCGTAAGTAATTCGTCATGCGAACGTGCCGTCGTGCTGTAACTGTTCTGGCTCTCAGCCTCGCGCCGCTTGCGGCGTGGGCTGCGGTTCCTGTGGTCGATAACGATGCCGGCTATAGCAATAGCGGGAGCAGTAATCCGCCTGCAGGTTACGGTACGAACGGCGCCTATGCCGGGGGAGGGGTTTCGGCCCCTGTCTCGGCACAGGGCGAGCTGTTCAACCAGCTCCAGCAAATGCAGGATCAACTGTCGCGCCAGCAAGGCGTGATCGAAGTTCTGCAGAATGATATTTCGCGCATGAAGCAGGAAAACCTGGAGCGATACCAGGATCTTGATCGGCGCATAGGAACCGGCGTCGCACCTGCCGCCACTCCTGAGAATTCTGGTACCGGTGGCGACTTGAACGCCCCCGGTGCAACACCTGCCGCAGGCGCTGGGGCAGCCGCTCCGGCACCTGCCGCCAGCGGCGAACCGGCTGACCCGGCGAAGGAAAAGCTCTACTACGATGCCGCCTTCGACCTGATCAAGGCCAAGGATTTCGACAAGGCCAGCCAGGCCTTCGCCGCTTTCCTGCGCAAGTACCCCAACAGCCAGTACGCGGGCAATGCTCAATACTGGCTGGGCGAAGTGAACCTGGCCAAAGGCGACCTGCAAGGCGCTGGACAGGCGTTCGCCAAGGTCTCCCAGCTGTATCCCAAGCACGCCAAGGTGCCGGATTCGCTGTACAAGCTGGCTGACGTAGAGCGCCGCCTCGGTCACACCGACAAGGTCAAGGGCATCTTGCAGCAAGTGGTGGCCCAGTACCCGGGCACCTCCGCCGCCCAACTGGCTCAGCGCGATCTGCAGCGCATGTAAGCCGGTTTGAGCCCGTATTGAAGAAACCCGCGCCTGTCGCGGGTTTTTTCGTTAGAATTCACGCCCTTTTTCTGAAACACGCTTCCTGGGATCTACGCGTTGGCGGGGTTTCTTGAAGTGCCTGACGGAGGCGGACAGCCTGTTTAGCTGTTACGCCCGTGGCGACTATGCAAGACACATTGAGAATCACCGAAGTTTTTTACTCGTTACAGGGTGAAACACGAACGGCCGGGCTGCCCACGGTATTTGTGCGCCTCACCGGTTGTCCGTTGCGTTGCCAATACTGTGACAGCGCCTACGCCTTCAGTGGCGGCACCTTGCGCACCCTCGACGACATCCTTGAGCAAGTCGCCGGCTACCGCCCGCGCTATGTCTGCGTCACGGGCGGCGAACCACTGGCACAACCCAATGCCATTCCTTTGCTCAAGCAGCTATGCGATGCCGGCTACGAGGTCTCGTTGGAGACCAGTGGCGCCTTGGACATCTCGGCCGTCGACCCGCGTGTCAGCCGCGTCGTGGATTTGAAAACCCCAGGTTCAAAGGAAGCGCATCGCAACCGTTATGAGAACATCGAACTGCTGACGCCCAACGACCAAGTCAAGTTCGTCATTTGCTCGCGGGAAGATTACGACTGGGCCGTGTCCAAGTTGATCCAGTATCGGCTTGACGAGCGGGCCGGGGAGGTTTTGGTGTCGCCCAGCCATCATGACTTGAATGCCCGTGACCTGGCGGATTGGGTGGTGGCGGATAACCTGCCGGTGCGCCTGCAATTGCAGTTGCACAAATATCTTTGGAACGACGAGCCGGGGCGCTGAGATGACTGAACAGACGAACATTACAGAAAAACGCGCGGTCATCCTGTTGTCCGGTGGCCTGGACTCGGCGACGGTCGTGGCCATGGCCCGGGCCGAAGGCTACCGCTGCTACACCATGAGCTTCGATTACGGCCAGCGTCACCGCGCCGAGCTTCAGGCCGCCGAGCGGGTTGCCCGGGACCTGGGGGTGGTAGAGCACAAGGTGATCGGCCTGAACCTCAACGGGATCGGCGGTTCGGCCCTGACCGACAGTTCCATCGACGTGCCCGAAGCGCCGAGCGAAGGGATCCCGGTGACGTATGTACCGGCCCGCAACACGGTGTTCCTGTCTCTTGCCCTGGGTTGGGCCGAGGTGCTGGGCGCCCGTGACATCTTCATCGGCGTCAATGCCGTGGATTATTCCGGCTACCCGGATTGTCGTCCGGAGTTCGTCGAGGCGTTCGAGCGCATGGCTAACCTGGCGACCAAGGCCGGCGTGGAAGGGCTGGGGTTCCGCATACAGGCGCCTTTGCAGAACCTGAGCAAGGCCGACATCGTCAAGGCGGGTGTAAAGCTTGGCGTGGACTATGGACTGACCGTTTCCTGCTATCAGGCCGACGATCAGGGCCGTGCCTGCGGCAAATGCGACAGCTGCCGCCTGCGTGCCGAAGGCTTCGCAGCGGCGGGCGTGAGCGACCCAACACCTTATTTTTGATTTATTTCAAATTAGGTGTTGAATAGTCCTTAGAAATCAGTATTATACGCGCCACCACACAGCGGGTCGTTAGCTCAGTTGGTAGAGCAGTTGGCTTTTAACCAATTGGTCGTAGGTTCGAATCCCACACGACCCACCATTTTTAGCAGTTTTAAAAGTCTGGAAGGCCCACGAAAGTGAGGATTTCCAGATTTTTTTTTGCCTGAAATTAAGTGTCCCCCCGCCCAAGGGCAGGGAGTCAGCCGTTCTGTCGTGGCGCAGTCGCCATGCTCACGACTGCCAGGGCCTTCAGCCCTTTTTCTCGCCCGACGCGGAGCGGTAAACGCCTGGAACCAGCGCTTCCCAAGCGAGCCAGCGTCCTGCCTGGATCTGCCATGAGGGCACCCGGCAAGCCCAATCTTTCTGTAATTTCCTGGCGAATACCGGTAACGGCGGTTTGCGCACAACCTTGCTATTGAGCGTGCTGATACAGAACTTCGAGTAGTTTTTCAGTTCTTTGAGTTCAAGTGACAGCATGTCTTTTGGGCACAGTAACAATACGTCCCCAAAGGAATACAACTGGAAGGCCTCGACTTCTATTTTTTGCGCAGCAACCTGACGTGTTTTCCACAGGGTCGCGCTCAGGTCTTGCAGTTTTATCTCTTCTGGCAAGGCGTATCGCTCCGCCGTTTGTTGGCGAACGGATAAGCCTTGTGCTGCGATGTAGGTGATCTGGCTCAGACTGCCCGGCGAGAGCATTGTGAAGGCGCAGAAGGCCAGGATCATTGCGATCAGGCCATTGAAGGTCCGCCGGTAGATATCCCCCTTGAAACAATAAAATACGACGACCGGTAACAGGGTGAAGATGAGTGTCAGCCAGGACAGGCCCGCCACGTAGGGGACGGTGTCAGGGGTTTCTTTCTCCATGTATGAACGTATCGTCAGCAGGATTGGAAAGGCGGCGAAGATCACGGTGACAAATATGAAGATCGAGACCAGGGTGACGAGCCAGAACGCTTTGCGAGCCCTTACCCACGACTGTAGCCGCTGCCATTTTTCTTTTAGCTGCAGCCACGTTGGCGTCGTCTTGTCTTTGAACGCCTGCCAATAGGTGAGCCATTTTTGCAGGCAGGCCTTCTTGGGGCGGGCAGGCTTATTTTTCTGCAGCTTTTTCTGCTTTATTTGTTGATGGGCTGCCAGGCGTTTCAAGCGGGCTCGCTCCAGCCTGGCTTGGACCAGTGTGCTTTTCCTGATGATTCTTTTGAACGGCGTGAGCGCGTACATGAGAAAGCACGCAACGAAGACGATCAGGAGTAACGCCACGAATATCATCCAGGTGTTCAATGTGGACAGAAAGAAAGTGGCGCCGATGAACGCGCTAAATCCCACAACCGTGGGGAACACCAGATAGAAAACAATCTTCGGTTGGTTGTCCTTCATGTTTGAAAAAAGCGAAACCGACCAGCCGAACATCCACGTTGTTGCCCCCAGGATGAACAGATACGACAGCATCAGCAGCAGGACGAGCACGACCCAGACCAACAGTGCAGACTTCACATCGATGGACGGCATGAACAGATCGATTCGTCCAATCGTCCGGGTATACAGGTACAACGTGATGAACCCTAGCCCTGTCGCGAGCAGGCCTAACGTGACGGTGATCTGGGTCCAATAGGAAAGAATGCGTTTGACGGTGTGCTTGAGCACTTCAGCGAAGGTTCTGTCAGGAATGACGGACAAGGCGTAGCTCCCTTACGAGGTAAAAATCCTGGCAGGTATAGTAACGTCAAGTCGCACCCGCTAAATCTTCAACCTATCAAGTCCTCCTACTGGAAACTCAGCGGATGTGCTGTCCGTAATGTTTCGGGTCCAGGCGCAATCCCATCACCATCATCAACGCCATGATCGCCATGAGCGACCACCAGGCCCACTCAAAACTCCCCAGTTGGTCGCGGATCATCCCGGCAATCAATGGCGAGAGGCCGGCGATGAGATAGCCGACACCCTGCACGAACGCAGTAAGGCCACCGGCCCGGCGTGGGTTGTCCAGGTGGTCGAGGGATACGATCAGGCTCATGGGGAACAGGCCGCCGATACCCAGCCCCAGCAGGCAGGCCCAGAGCAGGCTGAAGCGTTCCGGACTGAGGATCAGGCCACAGAAGCCGCCGATGATCAGGGCCAGCAGGACGCTCAGGACCAGGCGTTTATCCCGGCTGCGGTTGGCAATCGCCGGGGTGACCAGGCCGGATAACACTTCCATTGCCGTGAGGAACCCCAGCAGCAGGCCAGCGTGCTGTTCGCTCCAGCCCTTTTCCACGTAGTACGGTGCCAGCCAGGCCAGCACGCAGGTGTAGGAAGCGGTGCCCAGGCCAAAGAAAATCGCCAGGAGCCAGGCCCGGGCGTTGCTGGAGAACGCTTCGTGATGCCGGGGCGCTGTTTCGGACAAGGGCGTGATGTTCGATCGCTGGGCGTACCAGCAGCCCAAGGCGACCAGCGCCAACAATGCCCAGATCGCCAGGCCGACGCGCCAACTGCCCGTTTGCGTCAGGACAAAGGGTGAAAACGACGCGGCAATCGCCGCCCCGCCCATGATGGCGGTGACGTACAAGCCCATGAACAGAGAGACGTTGTCGGCGAAGCGTGACTTGATCAGTGCCGGCATCACTGCCTGGATCAACGCGATCCCAAGCCCGGCCACGATCGCACTGGCGATCAACCCGGCGGCGCTGTCCAGATACAAGCGCGAGGCCGTGGCGATGCCAATGATCAACAACGACAGCACGATGGTGCGGTGTTCACCAATGCGCAGGGCGATGCGCATGCCCTGGAACATCGCCAGGCCCATCGCCATGACGGGCAACATGGTCAGCAGCGAGGCGGTACTGAAACTCAAGGGAACCTCGCCGCGAATGGCCGATAACAACGGCCCGACCGCTGCCATCGAAGGCCTCAGGTTCAGCGCTACCAAAACGATGCTGACCATCAGCCAGATGGCGTGGGTGGTTGAGGTTCGAATGCTTTCCATAACAGGGCCTTGGCTGGATAAAGCCCCATTTAGGCCAGGGCACCTTGCGATGGGCAAACTGAAAACTGGTGAGGCTTATTTAATAATTAAATGCTGCTCGCTTTTGTGGCGAGGGGGCAAGTTCTCTCGCCACGGATTCAGTGGGGCGCTAGTCGGTTATTCCATCTCCGGGCTCAGCGTCCCCAGCCACGCCACCAATCCCAGAATGATCACCGCCACAGCGAACTCAAGGACCATGCTGCGCCGTAGGGCATTCACCGCGATTTTGTGCTCGCCGCTCTGTCGAGCCCGCTCCAGCAGTGGGCTCAGGTGAAAGCGGTTCAACGCGGCGAACACCAGCATGGCGGCGAACAAGATGAGCTTGAGCGCCAGCAACTGACCGTAGGTACTGTCCAGCAGCCCTTCGACGCTTGGGCCGGCGATGAACAGATAATTCACCACCCCCGTCACGCTGATGACCGCCACGATCACCGCCCCGGCGGTTTCAAACCCGGTCAACGTCCGGGCCAGTACCGCCAGCTGCGGTTCGGCCTGGCGAAGCAGCAGGGCAAACGCGGCCAAGGCCCCGACCCAGCCTCCCGCCGCCCACAAGTGCAGGAAGTCGGTGCTGAAGTGCCAGTTGCGGCGTGTGCCTTCGTCCATTGCGCCGTGCCCCGCCCAGGCCAGCGTCGCCAAGGCCACGGCCCCACCGAGCATGACCAGGCCCAGGCTGGCAGTCGGCCAACGTTTATTGAGCGTCACGGCGACCCCGGCCAGCAGCAGCGCCGCTATCCGCAGTGTCCAACTCGAGCCGAAGTCGGTCTCCAACACCATCATTTCAATGTGCGGCCACAGTTCGGCCCAGTCTGAAACTCCGCTCATGGCCCAGGCCATGCACGCCATGGCGGCGAAGGAGAGCAGCACGCCCAACACCGCCGTGGTCACTAGCAGTAGTGTGAACGGCAACTGCGCGCCCGACACCCGCTCCTGGCCTCGCAGGCTATAGAGCCCGAACGCGGCCAGGCCTAACAGCAACATCAGATCCAAATACAGGGCAAAACGCAGGGCGATGTTGATCGAGTCGCTCATCAACTCACTTCACCTTGAACGTGACGTTACCGGTGATCGGGTGAGTGTCAGACGACACCGCGCGCCACTGGACCTGATAGGTGCCGGCGGTGAGAGGGCCATTTGGGACAATGACCATGGTTTTCGGGTCATCGCTGCCGGAGACCTTGGCTGGCATGGGCATGGGCGAATGCGCCGCCATGCCGGGCATCTCGGTCATCATCAGCTTGGCTCCGGAAAACTGGGTCATCAGGTTTTCGGAAAAGTGCAGCTCGATCCTTGGCGGTGCCGCACCTTCGGCGCCCTCGGCGGGGGTAGAGGACAGCAGTTTCGGATGCGCCTGGGCCAGGCCACTGACCAACAGGCCGGTGGACAAGGCGACAGCAACAACAGCAGTTTTGATGAGTGACATGCAAGGACTCCTACAGCTCGGTTTTTTAGTTTTTTTGTGAAACAGGTCAATGGCTCAGAACCACATGCGCACGCCCAACACCAGACGGGCTTCGCTGTGGTCTTCGCCCTCTTCGCGAGCGTAGTCGGCGGTGTTGCCATAGACCCGATTCCAGGTAACACCCATGTAGGGCGCGAACTCGCGGCGTATTTCATAACGCAGCCGTACGCCGAGTTCGGTGTCCGACAGCCCTGAGCCGACACCGCGGGCGGGGTCGTTCTTGCCATAGAAGTTGACCTCGGCGGTGGGCTGCAGGATCAACCGATTGGTCAGCAAGATGTCGTAGTCACCTTCCAGTCGCGCCGCGCTCTGGCCACCTTCGCCGATGAACGCGGTGGCTTGGGCTTCGAAGTTGTACAACGCCATGCCTTGCACGCCGAAGGCGGCCCAGGTTTGCGCATCGCCCGGCTTGAAGTCCTGGCGTACGCCGGCCACCACGTCCCACCAAGGACTGATGGCGTGGCCCCACAGGGCCTGAAGTTCCGCCTCTTCGGTCTTGCCGTTGAGGCGTTCACCTTCGGAGCGCAGCCACAAACGGTCGATGTCGCCACCGATCCAGCCGGAGGCATCCCAGCTCAGGGCGCTGCCGTCATCGGCGTCTTGCCACTCCAGTTGGTCAATGAGGAAAAACGAATTGATTGCACTGTCATGCACCGCGTGTCCGCCGTGATCCTCGTAGACGGCGGCGCGATCGGCGGCTGTCAGTTCCGGGATCGGCGTGCGGCTGGTGGTCGGCGCTGATTGCATGGGTTCCATGCCCTGCATCGAGTCCATGCCTTGCATCGAATCCATACCTTGCATCTGGCTATGGTCCATCCCGTGCATCTGGCTATGGTCCATCCCGTGCATCTGGCTGTGATCCATGCCTTGCATGTCGTTGCCCGCCGCCCAGGCCGAGGTGGCGCCGAGGGTCAGGCTGGCCATGAGTGCCAGGGGGTATTGAAAAACAGTGGTCATGCTCGGCTCCTCATTCCTGCACCCGAACTTCACGGAACATCCCCATCTCCATGTGGTACAGCAGGTGGCAGTGATACGCCCAACGCCCGAGGGCATCGGCGGTGACGCGGTAGCTGCGCCTGGCGCCCGGTGGTACGTCGAGGGTGTGCTTGCGCACCATGAACTGGCCGTTCTCGTCCTCCAGATCGCTCCACATGCCGTGCAGGTGGATGGGGTGGGTCATCATGGTGTCGTTGATCAGCACGATGCGCAGTCGCTCGCCGTACTTGAGCAGCAGCGGCGCGGCGTCGGAAAATTTCACGCCGTTGAATGACCAGGCGAATTTTTCCATGTGCCCGGTCAGGTGCAGCTCGATCGTACGGCCCGGTTCGCGGCCGTCGGGGTCGGGGAAGGTGCTGCGCAGGTCTGAGTAGGTCAGCACTTTGCGGCCGTTGTCGCGCAGCCCCATGCCCGGGTCGTCGAGCTTGGGCTTGACGCTCATGGCCTGCATGTCTACCAGGGGGTTGTCTTTCTCGGTGTCGGGGTGCGACAGCATGCCGTCCGTGCCTTGCATGGCACCGTGATCCATACCGGACATGTCGCCCATGCCCTGCATCTGGCTATGATCCATGCCCTGCATCTGGCTGTGGTCCATCCCGGCCATGCCCTGCATCGAGCCGTGGTCCATGCCGCCCATGCCCATGTCGTCCATGGTCACCAATGGCCGCGGGTCCAGGGGCGGCACCGGTGCCGACAACCCGGCCCTGGCCGCGAGGGTGCCGCGGGCATAGCCGGTGCGGTCCATGGACTGGGCGAACAGGGTGTAGGCCTCTTGGGTCGGTTCGACGATGACGTCATAGGTTTCGGCCACGGCGATCCGAAACTCATCGACACTCACCGGTTTGACGTATTGGCCGTCGGACGCCACCACCGTCATCTTCAAGCCGGGAATGCGCACGTCGAAATAGCTCATGGCCGAGCCGTTGATAAAGCGCAGGCGAAGACGTTCGCCAGGCTTGAACAGGCCGGTCCAGTTCATGTCCGGCGCCTGGCCGTTCATGAGGTAGGTGTAGGTGGCACCGCTGACGTCGGCCAGGTCCGTGGGGTTCATCTTCATCTCGGCCCACATCTTGCGATCGGCCACAGTGCTGGCCCAGCCGTTCTTGCCCACATCGTCAATGAAGTCGCCGACGGTGCGTTTGTTGTAGTTGTAGTAGTCCGACTGTTTCTTGAGCTTGCGAAGGATGTTGCCGGGGTCTTCATCGGTCCAGTCGGTGAGCATCACCACATAGTCCCGTTCGTATTGGAAGGGCTCCGGTTCCCTGGCGTCGATCACCAGCGGGCCGTAGACCCCGGATTGCTCCTGGAAGCCTGAATGGCTGTGGTACCAGTAGGTGCCGTTTTGCCGGACCTTGAACTGATACACATACATGCCGTCGGGTTCGATGCCCTTGAAGCTCAACCCCGGAACGCCGTCCATGTTGGCTGGCAGCAGGATGCCGTGCCAGTGGATGGAGGTTGTATCCTTCAAGCGATTGCGCACCCGCAGGGTGACGGTGTCGCCTTCACGCCAGCGCAGCAGCGGGCCGGGAATGCCGCCGTTGATGGTCTGGGCGGTACGTGGGGTGCCGGTGAAGTTGACCGGGCTTTCGCCAATGAACAGATCGAACTCGGTGCCGCTCAGGACGTTGGGCTGGCCGGGGCCGGTGACCGCCCAGACAGGCGCGCGCCACAAGCCCAGGCCGCCGAGGATGCCGCCGGCAGTCAGACCCTTTACGAAGGTGCGCCGGGAAGTTTTGGTTTGCATACGATGGAGGTCCGTCAGTCGATTCGCCACGTGCCCGGAGCAATCTCCTTGGCAGGTTTGAACGAAAAGATGACACAGGCGAGTGGGGCGAGTGATTACATTTCAGTCAGCTTGAGGGGAACGCAAGTTGGCGGTCGATTTGAGCCGGCCATGTTTGGGGCTGCTTCGCAGCCCAGCGGGAGTAAGCTCCCTCGCCACGGTGGATCGCGTTCGGGGCTGAGGTCGGGCACAGGTCAGAATGATCTTTTGCATCGCCGGGATATTCTGTAGCCTTGCCGGCTTCACGCTGTCCCGTGCCTGATTGATACCCACTTTCCCGGCGGTACCCGAGTGGTCCGGAGCCGGGTGTATACTCGACTTTCGCGCTAAACGCGCTTGCAGGTCTTGCGAACATGACGCAAATTTCTGAACGCCTTCTGGTCCAGGCCCACCTTGACGCCAAGCAGCCCAAGCCGCTGTCCGCCGAACAGGAAGCCTGGTACCGCGCCGCCATCGCCGCCGAGCTCAAGGCTCAGGACGCGGTACTGGTCGCGCATTTCTACTGTGATCCGATCATCCAGGCCCTGGCCGAGGAAACCGGCGGCTGCGTGTCCGACTCCCTGGAGATGGCCCGCTTTGGCAATGCCCACCCGGCCAAGACCGTGGTCGTTGCCGGGGTCAAGTTCATGGGCGAGACCGCCAAGATCCTCAACCCGGAAAAACGCGTGTTGATGCCGACCCTGGAAGCCACCTGCTCCCTGGACCTGGGTTGCCCGGTGGACGAGTTCTCGGCGTTCTGCGACCAGCACCCGGAGCGCACGGTGGTGGTGTATGCCAACACCTCGGCGGCGGTCAAGGCCCGAGCTGACTGGGTGGTGACATCCAGCTGCGCGCTGGAGATCGTCGAGAGTCTGATGGACAACGGCGAGACGATCATCTGGGGCCCGGACAAGCACCTGGGGACCTACATCCAGCGCAAGACCGGAGCCGACATGCTGCTCTGGGACGGTGCCTGCATCGTCCACGAGGAGTTCAAGTCCAAGCAGTTGGAGGACATGAAGGCGCTGTATCCGGACGCTGCGATCCTGGTGCACCCGGAGTCGCCGACATCGGTGATTGAGCTGGCGGACGCAGTGGGTTCCACCAGTCAGTTGATCGCTGCGGCCCAGAGCCTGCCGAACAAGACGCTGATCGTCGCCACCGACCGCGGCATCTTCTACAAGATGCAGCAGCTGTGCCCGGACAAGGTCTTCATCGAGGCCCCAACCGCCGGTAACGGCGCGGCGTGCCGCAGTTGCGCGCATTGCCCGTGGATGGCGATGAACACCCTGGAGCGCACGCTCAAGAGCTTGCAGGAAGGTGCCAACGAGATCTTCGTCGACCCGGCCCTGATTCCCCAGGCCATTCGCCCGCTCAAGCGCATGCTGGACTTTACCCAGGCGGCGCGGATGAAATTGGCGGGGAACGCCTGAGCGGAGCTGTCTCCTATGGCGAGGGGGTTATCTGTGGCGAGGGGATTTATCTGTGGCGAGGGGATTTATCCCCGTTGGGGCGCGAAGCGCCCCTAAAGCCAGCCGATTCGGTACGCCAGGACAATCGAGTTGACTGTTTGGGGCTGCTTCGCAGCCCAGCGGGGATAAATCCCCTCGCCACAATGGGGCTCCCCTGACAAAGCGCCGCTGTTACCGGGTCTTCTTCGGAATCCGCACCAGTTGCGTGTCCGAGTAGATGTCATGCCAACTGCGCTTGCGCTTGTCGAACAGCGCCCAGATGAAGCCCAGCCCCAGCGGCAGCCATGACGCAATCGACACCACGAAGCGCAACAGTGCCTGCCACAGGCTGATAGCCGTGCCATCGGCGTTCTGCACGCGAATGCACCATACCTGCATGCCCAGGGTCTGGCCGTTGTGGGTCCAGAACTTGGCGAAGAAACCGAACAATACGAACAGCAGCACGGTAGACAGCAACGGGTCACCGTCCAGCGCGCCGGCTTCGGTCAGGGCGCGCATCTTCTCTTCGCCGATGATTGCCATCTGGATCATCTTGTAGGCGCCACTGGTGACGATCAACAGCGCCGTGCACAGCAGGAAGTCATAGAACATCGCCGCCAGGCGACGGCCCAGGCCGACGGGAGGGAAGTCGCCCTGGGGATTGAGCAGGTGCTTGGGCATGGTGGCCTCGGAAAAAAAGAAGGCATTCTACGGAATTGCGCCCATAAAAAAGCCCCTGATATCAATCAGGGGCTTTTTCATTTCAGAAAATTAGCTTTCTGCTTGTACTTCGTCAGCCTGCATGCCTTTCTGGCCTTGCACCGCAACGAAAGTGACCTTCTGGCCTTCTTTCAGGGTCTTGAAGCCGTTGCCCTGGATCGCGCGAAAGTGCACGAACAGATCCGGACCGCTTTCAGGGGTGATAAAACCAAAACCCTTTTCGTCGTTGAACCACTTGACGGTACCGCTCTGACGATTCGACATTTTCTTATTTCCTTGACGCTAAAATTGATGACAGCCTCTTTCATATGAAAGAGTACTGGGGCTGGGTTGCAGGAAAGTAAGAGACGTCGAGCGGGATGTAGCGAACTTCATAAGCTACTGCCCAGGTCACGATTCCAAGCGACCCATGCAAACACAGTGGCCAAACTCTACGCCAACCACCAACAAAAAAACAACCCCCCTGAGGGGCCCGTATTTGCTCACGTTGCTGGCATTTAAGCGCTTCGCTGGCGTGGGCTTATTCGAAAGGCGAGTTGGGTACTTCTTGACTGTTATAAGCAAGATGCCCGCGACAATTAGATGCACCTTTTTATGGCGATTGCGTTACACATTAGTGCACGTATAACGCAATCGCGTTACTTATAGAAACAGTCAATCATCCGCGATAGTAGCGTTGTGCAACAAATGGCATTTTGCTTACAAGCAAAGGCACCTTTTTCCCACGAACAATGGCCCAGACAGGCGTCTCCAGCGCGACATAGGCACTGTCCAGGTAACCCATGGCCAACGGGCCGCCCAAGGTCGGGCCGAAACCGCCGCTGCATACGGTTCCGATCGTCTCGCCCGCCTCGTTGACGATCTCAGCGCCTTCGCGCACCGGTGTGCGTTCCTGGGGCAGCAGGCCCACGCGTTTACGCTTCACTGTGCCCTGTTGTTGGGCAAACACGGTCTCAGCGCCGGGGAAGCCACCGGCACGGGCGCCATCGGCACGTCGAACCTTGGAAATGGCCCACAGCAGGCTCGCCTCGATCGGGGTGGTCTCGGTGTTCATGTCATGGCCGTAAAGGCACAGGCCGGCTTCCAGGCGCAGGGAGTCACGGGCGCCGAGGCCGATGGCGGCGACTTCCGGCTCGGCCAGCAGGGCGCGGGCCAGGGTTTCCACGTCGGCGACGGGTACGGAGATCTCGAAGCCGTCTTCACCGGTGTAGCCGGAACGGCTGACGAAGCACTCCACGCCCAGCAGCGTGACACGCTGAAATTGCATGAAGGTCATCTTCGCCACGTCTGGCGCCAGGCGTGCGAGCACGGTGACGGCGGCGGGGCCTTGCAGAGCGAGCAAGGCGCGCGCTTCGAACAAAGGCTCGATGGTGCATTGGTTGCCGATATGGTTGCGCAGGTGGGCCAGGTCCTGGTCCTTGCAGGCCGCGTTGACCACCAGGAACAGTTCGTCGTTGCCCAGGTTGGCCACCATCAGGTCGTCGAGGATCCCACCTTGCTCGTTGGTGAACATGGCGTAGCGCTGCATGCCCACCGGCAGGTCGATGATGTCCACCGGCACCAGGGTCTCCAAGGCCTTGGCGGCACCCGCGCCGCTCAGGCGGATCTGGCCCATGTGGGACACGTCGAACAACCCGGCCTGGTCGCGGGTGTGCTGGTGTTCTTTCATCACGCCCAACGGGTACTGGACCGGCATGTCGTAGCCGGCGAACGGCACCATACGGGCGCCGAGTTCGAGGTGCAGCGCGTGCAGCGGGGTCTTGCGCAGTGGTTCGGTGGACATATCAGCTCCTGGAAGAGGTAGAGGGCAGGGAAGCACGCGTCAGCATTCGATGATGTTGACCGCCAGACCGCCGCGGGCGGTCTCCTTGTATTTGCTTTTCATGTCGGCGCCGGTCTGGCGCATGGTGCGGATGACCTTGTCGAGGGAGACGAAGTGGTGCCCGTCGCCGCGCATCGCCATGCGCACCGCGTTGATGGCTTTCACCGAGCCCATGGCGTTGCGCTCGATGCACGGCACCTGCACCAGGCCACCGATGGGGTCGCAGGTCAGGCCGAGGTTGTGTTCCATGCCGATTTCGGCGGCGTTTTCCACCTGCTGCACGGTGCCGCCCAGCACTTCGCAGAGCGCCCCGGCGGCCATGGAGCAGGCGACGCCGACTTCACCCTGGCAACCGACTTCGGCCCCGGAGATGGATGCGTTTTCCTTGTACAGGATGCCGATGGCGGCGGCGGTCAGCAGGAATCGCACCACGCCGTCTTCGTTGGCACCCGGAATGAAGCGCATGTAGTAATGCAGCACGGCCGGGATGATCCCCGCCGCACCGTTGGTGGGTGCAGTGACCACGCGTCCGCCGTAGGCGTTTTCTTCGTTGACCGCCAGGGCGTACAGGTTGACCCAGTCCAGCACCGACAGTGGGTCGCGCAGGGACGCTTCCGGGTTCTTGCACAGTTGACGGTGCAGCGCCGCTGCCCGCCGCTTGACCTTCAACCCACCGGGCAGGATTCCTTCGTTGCGACAACCGGCCGCCACGCAATCCTGCATCACTTGCCAGATCTTCAGCAGGCCGGCGCGGGTTTCGGCTTCGGGGCGCCAGGCACTTTCGTTGGTCAACATGACCTGGCTGATGGACAGGCCATAGGTGCTGCAATGGCCCAGCAGGTCCTTGGCACTCTTGAACGGGAAGGTCAGGGGCGTGGCGTCCTCGACGATCCGGTCGGCGCCGGCGGCGCCTTCATCCACGACAAAACCGCCGCCGATCGAATAGTACTCGCGGCTGCGCACTTGCAACCCGGCGGCGTCGAACGCGCGGAAGATCATGCCGTTGGGGTGGAAGGCCAGCGGCTTGCGAATCATCGCCAGGTGCAGCTTTTCATTGAATTCGATGGGGTGTTGGCCGAGCAGATTCAGGCGTCCGTTGCTGCGGATGTCCTGCAGGCGGGCGGTGACGGTCTCGGTGTCCACGGTGTCCGGGTGCTCACCTTCCAGGCCCAGCAGCACGGCCTTGTCGCTGCCGTGGCCCTTGCCGGTGGCGCCGAGGGAACCATAGAGCTCGACCTTGACGCTGGTGATGCTTTCAAGCAAATCATCACGGCGCAGCCCCTCGACAAAACGGGCAGCGGCACGCATGGGGCCGACCGTATGGGAGCTCGAAGGGCCGATACCGATCTTGAACAGGTCGAACACGCTTAACGACATAGGGGGCTCCTGGGGGAGCAGCTACGAGCTTCAAGCTACAGGCTGCAAGTTAAAAGCCGAGTGGCTCTTACTTGCAGCTTGCGGCTTGTCACTTGTCGCTGCTTCTTAAGCGTAGCTTTCGATCGACGGGCAAGCGCACACCAGGTTGCGGTCGCCGAACACGTTGTCGACCCGGCCCACGGGCGGCCAGTATTTGCCTTCGATCAACGAGGCCACCGGGTACACCGCTTGCTCGCGGCTGTAGGGGTGGGTCCACTCGCCGACCAGCTCCGCCGCGGTGTGCGGGGCGTTCTTCAGCGGGTTGTCGTCCTTGTCCAGGCTGCCATTTTCCACGGCGCGGATTTCTTCGCGGATGCAGATCATGGCGTCGCAGAAGCGGTCCAGCTCTTCCTTGGATTCGCTTTCGGTCGGTTCGATCATCAGCGTGCCGGCCACCGGGAACGACATGGTCGGGGCGTGGAAGCCGAAGTCGATCAGGCGCTTGGCCACGTCATCGACGCTGATGCCGCTGCTGTCCTTGAGCGGGCGCAGGTCGAGGATGCATTCGTGGGCCACCAGGCCGTTGCTGCCGGTGTAGAGCACCGGGTAGTGCTCTTCCAGGCGGCGGGCAATGTAGTTGGCGTTGAGGATCGCCAGCTGCGAAGCGCGCTTGAGGCCGGCGCCACCCATCATGCGAATGTACATCCAGGTGATCGGCAGGATGCTCGCGCTGCCGAACGGCGCCGCGCACACCGCGCCTTCCTTGCGGTCCATGTTCGCGTGGCCCGGCAGGAACGGCGCCAGGTGCGACTTGACGCCGATCGGGCCGACACCTGGGCCGCCACCGCCGTGAGGAATACAGAAGGTCTTGTGCAGGTTGAGGTGCGACACGTCGCCACCGAACTTGCCCGGTGCACAAAGGCCGACCATGGCGTTCATGTTGGCGCCGTCGATGTACACCTGGCCGCCGTTGTCATGGATGATGCCGCAGATTTCGCGGATGCCTTCCTCGAACACGCCGTGGGTGGACGGGTACGTGATCATCAGCGCGGCCAGGTGTTCGCGGTGTTCGATGGCCTTGGCGCGCAGGTCTTCGATGTCGACGTTGCCACGGGCATCGCACGCGGTGACCACCACGCGCATGCCCGCCATGTTGGCAGTGGCCGGGTTGGTGCCGTGGGCCGAGGATGGGATCAGGCAGATGTCGCGGCGCTCTTCGCCACGGCTCTGGTGATAGGCCCGGATCGCCAGCAGGCCGGCGTACTCACCCTGGGAACCGGCGTTGGGTTGCAGCGACACCGCGTCGTAACCGGTGGCGGCGCACAGCATGGCTTCCAGTTCATCGGTCAGTTGCTGGTAACCGGCACTCTGCTCGGCCGGGGCGAACGGATGCAGGGCGCCGAACTCGGCCCAGGTCACCGGGATCATCTCGCTGGCGGCGTTGAGTTTCATGGTGCAGGAACCCAGGGGGATCATGGTGCGATCCAGGGCCAGGTCCTTGTCGGCGAGCTTGCGCAGGTAGCGCATCAGCTCGGTTTCGGAATGGTAGCGGTTGAACACTGGGTGGCTGAGGATCGCCGATTGGCGCACCAGCTCGGCCGGGATGCGGCTTTGCACGCTGGCGGCCAGTGCGGCGAAGTCCGGCAGGGCCTTGCCGTCGGCCAACAGGTTCCACAGTGCTTCGACATCCGCCTGGCTGGTGGTTTCGTCCAGGGACAGGCCCAGGCGCTGCGCGTCCACCACGCGCAGGTTGATGCGCTGTGCGCGGGCCTTGTCGTGCAGGGCTGCGGTTTGCGCGCCGGTGCGCAAGGTCAGGGTGTCGAAGAAGCTCTCTTGCTCAACGCTCAGCTCTAGCGCGCCCAGGCCTTTGGCGAGGATTGCGGTCAGGTGGTGGATGCGATTGGCAATTTGCACCAGGCCCTTGGGACCGTGGTACACGGCGTACATGCTGGCGATGTTGGCCAGCAGCACCTGGGCGGTGCAGATGTTGCTCGTGGCTTTCTCGCGGCGGATGTGTTGTTCGCGGGTCTGCATCGCCAGGCGCAGGGCCGGCTTGCCGAAACGGTCCACGGAAACGCCGACCAGACGGCCCGGCATGTCGCGCTTGAAAGCGTCCTTGGTGGAGAAATAGGCCGCGTGTGGGCCACCGAAGCCCAGGGGCACGCCAAAGCGCTGGGCGCTGCCGATGGCGACGTCGGCGCCGAATTCACCCGGCGGGGTCAGCAGCGTCAGGGCCAGCAGGTCGGCCGCGACGGCGACCAGGGCGTTGCTGGCGTGGAAACGCTCGGTCAGGGCGCGGTAGTCGAACACGTCACCGTTGCTGGCCGGGTATTGCAACAGCGCACCGAAGAATTGGCTGGTGTCGCTCAGTTCGCGTTCGTCGCCGACCACCACGTCGATGCCCAGGGGCTCGGCACGGGTGCGCAACACGTCGAGGGTTTGCGGGTGGCTGTGTACGGAGGCGAAGAAGGCGTTGCTGCCCTTGTTTTTGCTCAGGCGCTTGCAGAAGGTCATCGCTTCGGCGGCGGCAGTGGCTTCGTCCAACAGGGAAGCGTTGGCGATCGGCAGGCCGGTGAGGTCGCTGATCAGGGTCTGGAAGTTCAGCAGTGCTTCGAGGCGGCCCTGGGAGATTTCTGGCTGGTACGGGGTGTAGGCGGTGTACCAGGCCGGGTTTTCCAGCAGGTTGCGCAGGATCGGTGCCGGCGTGTGGCAGTTGTAGTAGCCCTGGCCGATGTAGGTCTTGAACAGTTGGTTCTTGCTGGCGATGGCCTTGATCGACGCCAGTGCGTCGGCTTCGCTCTGGCCGTCCCCCATGTCCAGCACGCTGGTGCCCTTGATGCTTTCAGGGATCACGCTGGCGCTCAGGGCTTGCAGGGAGTCGTAGCCCAGGCGCTCTAGCATGGCTTGCTCGTCGCTGGCCCGTGGGCCGATGTGACGGGCGATGAATTCGTTGGCGGTGCCCAGATTAACGGTCATGTGGCGCTCCTCAGGCTTGGGCGTTGGCTTTGATCAGGCGGTCGTAGGCATCCTGATCCAACAGTTGGCCAACTTCAGCGGGATTGGCCGGCGTGAAGCGGAAAAACCAGCCTTCGCCCAGCGGATCTTCGTTGACCAGTTCCGGATTGCTTTCCAGGGCCGGGTTGACTTCCAGCACGTCACCGTCCAATGGCATGTAGACACCGCTGGCGGCCTTCACCGATTCCACGGTCGAGGCTTCAGCCCCCTTGGCGTAGGTTTGCAGTTCCGGTAACTGAACATAGACCACATCGCCCAAGGCGTTCTGGGCAAACGCGGTGATGCCGACTGTAACGCTGCCGTCGGCTTCGGTGCGCAGCCATTCGTGATCTTCAGTGAAACGCAACTCGCTCATGGAAACTCCTGGGGCCAGATTCGTCTGGTGGACGCGAAGAAAGGCGCGGGACTTGGCCCGGCCGAATGGCTATACCCATAGCAAGAATGCGGCCAATGTTTAAAAGGGCTTATGGATCAATGAGTTGAGGAGGATTGAGGCGGCGTTGAGCGGTGACGCTGTAGCGAAATCGCTACAGCAGCATGCCTGGATAAAATCATTGCCGGATCAAAGCCTTATCCAGCGCAGCTTACCGCTTGATGTAGCGATATCGTTCCACTGTAGCGCTTTCAGTACAGGTAGAGGTCGCTTTTGGCGCAATTTCGACCACGACTCAGAACCCTGTGGGAGCGGGCTTGTTCGCGAAGACGGTGTGCCAGCCAGGTTGACGTCGACTGACACACCGCTTTCGCGGGCAAGCCCGCTCCCACAGGGACCGAGTCAAGCTAGGGCTTGTTGGAAATCCCGTACTTGCGCAACCGGTGGGCGATCGCGGTGTGGGAGGTTTGCAAGCGGCTGGCGAGCTGGCGGGTCGAAGGGTAGTTGACGTAGAGGCTTTCGAGCAGGTGTTTCTCGAAGGCTTCCATGGCTTGTTCCAGGCTCTCGACCTCCACGTCGCCCTGGCGCGCGACAGAGGTGCCGGCGATGTCCAGGTCGCCAATGTCCACCAGGCTGCTTTCGCAGATGGCGGCGGCGCGGAAGATCACGTTCTGCAATTGCCGCACGTTGCCCGGCCAGCGATTGCCCAGCAGCGCCGGGTACGTGCCGGGGGCGAGGCGGCAGACCGGGCGCTGGATCTGGGCACAGGCTTGCTGCATGAAGTAACGGGCCAGCAGCAGGATGTCCTGGCCGCGCTCTCGCAGCGGCGGGACTTCGACGTTGAGCACGTTGAGGCGATAGAACAGGTCCTCGCGGAACGAGCCTTCACTGACCATTTTTTCCAGGTTGCGGTGAGTGGCGCTGAGGATCCGCACGTTGACCTTGATCTCGCGATCGCCCCCCACCCGGCGAAAGCTGCCGTCGTTGAGGAACCGCAGCAACTTGGCTTGCAGGTACGGTGACATCTCGCCGATTTCGTCGAGAAACACCGTGCCCTGGTTCGCCAGTTCCATCAGCCCCGGCTTGCCGCCCCGTTGCGCCCCGGTGAAGGCTCCGGGGGCATAGCCGAACAGTTCGCTCTCGGCCAGGTTCTCCGGCAACGCGGCGCAGTTCAGGGCCAGGAATGGAGCACTGTGACGGGCGCTGATGGCGTGGCAGGCGCGGGCCACCAGTTCCTTGCCGGTTCCGGTTTCGCCCTGGATCAGCAACGGTGCGTCGAGGGCCGCGACCCGTTGGGCCCGGGCCTTGAGGGTGCGGATTGCCGGGGATTCGCCGAGCAATGCGTCGAAACCTTCGGCGTGGTCGTGATGCAGCGCCGACAAGCGTTCGCCGATGCGGTTCGGCGGATAGAGCGTCAGCAGGGCGCCGGCGTCGGTGATAGGGGTGGCGTCCAACAGCAGGGTCTGGCCATTGAGGGTGATTTCCCGCAGTGGCAGGCGAAAACCGTTCTCCAGCAACGTGCTGAGCAGCGCCTCGTCGCCGAACAGCTCGGTCACGCTTTCCCCCGCCGGCTCCCGACCGTACAGGGCAATCAGCGCGGGGTTGGCCAGCAGCACATTGCCGGCGCTGTCCAGGGCCAGCACCGGGTCGGTCATGGCCGCCAGCAGGGCATCGAGCTGCAAGTGCCGGCGCTGGCCCGGCAGGATGTCCACCACCGTCACCGCCTGCACGCCCCGCACGCTGAACAAGGCGTCACGCAATTCGTCCAGCACTTGCGGGCTGAGGGTCGGTGCGTCGATGTAGACGTTGGGCGGCACCATCTCCACGGCATCCAGGTTGAGATTGCGTCCACCGAGCAAGGCCAGGACTTCCTGGGTGATGCCGACGCGGTCGATGAAACTGACGTGGATACGCATGGGGCGGCTTAGGGTTCTGGCGTATGGAGGGTGGCAAGTATGCCTTGGGGCGGGCGGTTGGTGGAATCCTGCCGCGGCACTTGAGGCGTACCGGGCCCCTGTGGGAGCGGGCTTGCTCGCGAAAGCGGCGTATCAGTCAACCTATGTTTTGCGGATACGACGCCTTCGCGAGCAAGCCCGCTCCCACAACGTGTTCGGTGAAGCTGACACGGCTTACAACCCCACATCCCACTCCGGCGTCTCGGGAAATTTCTGCACCAGGAAATCCAGCAGGCTGCGCAGTGCCGAGGGCATGTGCTTGCGTGAGGCGTAGACCGCGTACATGTTCATTTGCCGCGGCTCGGCATGGGGCACCAGGCGTACCAGCTCGCCGCGCCTGATGTGGGGGCCGGCCTGATAGCTGGGCAGCATGGCCACGCCGGCGCCTGCCATGGCCGCCTGCAACAGGGTGGTGGCTTCGTTGCTGCTAATATTGCCCTGCACCGGCACCGAGACCTGCTCGCCGTCCTGCTCGAAATGCCAGAGGCTCTTGCCCACGTAGGCGTGGGTCAGGCAGTTGTGCTGGCTCAGGTCCTCGACCCGCTGGGGTGTCGGGTGTTCCTGCAAGTAACCGGGCGAGGCGCAGATCACCGAGCGGCACACCGTAAGGCGGCGGGCGATCAGGTTCGGGTCCAGGTCGTTGCTCATGCGGATCGCCAGGTCGATGCGCTCGTCCACCAGGTTCACGGTGCGATCGAGCATCTGCAGGTCGACGCTCACCCCGGGGTAGCGCTTGACGTACTCGGCCATGGCCTTGGTCAGTTGGGCCTGGCCAAAGGAGGTGCTGGTGCTGATGCGCAGCAGGCCCCGTGGTGCGTCGTCCGGCTTGCTGACAGCCGCTTGCAGGTCGCCGGACAGCTCCAGCATCTGCCGGCAGCGCGGCAGGATTTCCGTGCCGGCGGCTGTCAGGCTCAGCTTGCGGGTGGTGCGGTGCATCAGTCGGGCGCCGACCCAGTCTTCCAGCTCCGCCAGATACCGCGACACCACCGGTCGCGACAGGTCCAGGTGCTCGGCCGCCGCCGACTGGCTGCCCAGGTCCACCACGGTGACGAACACCTGCATTGCTTGAAGACGATCCATGATTTGCCCGTTTTCAGAAACAAACTATGTTGAATCATCGCATTTTTTAGGACGAGTCAGACTACTAAGCTTCGTCTCAATGCCTACGGGCTTTTGGACAACGGAGTACAGCATGACCGGATTCACCCCACTCAAGCGCCTGTTGCTGGCGACCGCATCCCTGGCGTTCGCGGCCCATAGCTGGGCAGCCGACTTGACACTCGATGTCTACAACCCTGGCGCCGCGGCGGTCTTTCCGGTGTCCTCGGTGTTGGTCAGTGGCGAGCACGACGCCATCCTGGTCGACGCCCAGTTCGGTAAATCCCAGGCCGAGCAGGTCGTGGAAAAAATCCGCGCCAGCGGAAAGCGACTGACCACGATTTACATCAGCCACGGCGATCCCGACTACTATTTTGGTTTGCAGACCCTGACGGCCGCTTTCCCCGAGGCCAAGGTGCTGGCCACCCAGCCGACCGTCGAACACATCAAGCACACGATGGACGGCAAGCTGAAATATTGGGGGCCGATCCTGAAGGCTGATGCACCCGACAACGCCATCGTGCCCCAGGTGCTCAAGGGCGACAGCCTGACCCTGGAGGGCAAGCGCTTGCAGGTCATCGGCCTGGATGGCCCGCAACCGGAGCGCAGTTTCGTCTGGATACCATCGATCAAGGCCGTGGTCGGGGGCGTGGTGGTGGCCGAGAACATCCATGTCTGGATGGCCGACACCCAGACGCCGCAGTCCCATCAGGATTGGCTGGCGACCCTGGACAGCATCGAGAAGCTGCAGCCGCGCAGCGTGATCCCCGGCCATTACCTGGGCGAGAGCACCCGCTCCGTGGCGTCGGTCAAGTTCACCGCCGGCTACATCAAGGCTTTCGACGAAGAAACCGCTCGCGCCAAAGACGCCGCCGCCCTGATCGCCGCCATGAAACAACGCTACCCGGACCTGGGCGAAGACAGCTCGCTCGAGCTCAGTGCCAAGGTGGCCAAGGGGGAAATGAAGTGGTGAGTGCCTGACGGCCGATGACACCTTTGCCGCAATCAATCAGCTTGGCTGCCTCGCTACAAGGGGTTGCATGCCCGGTATCTATGAGTAATCACTGGAGAACATCATGAGCAAGATCGCAATCATCGGCGCCACCGGTCGTGCTGGCAGCCAACTGTTGGAAGAAGCCCTGCGTCGTGGCCACAGCGTGACGGCCATTGCCCGCAACACTGCAAGCATCGGTGACAGGCCTGGCGTGGTCAGCCAGTCACTGGATGTGTTGGACAGCGAAGCGCTGACTGCCGCCGTCGCCGGTCACGATGCCGTGATCAGTGCCGCGCACTTTGCCACCGTACCGGCCGACAAGATCATCGCGCCGTTGAAAGCGGCGGGGGTCAAGCGCCTGCTGGTGGTGGGTGGGGCCGGCTCGCTGCTGCTGCCGGACAACAGCCGGGTGATCGACAGCGATGGTTTCCCCGAGGAATACCTCGCCGAAGCCACGGCCGGAGCTTTGTTCCTGGATGTGCTGCGCCAGGAGCAGGACCTGGACTGGACGTTCCTTTCGCCTTCGGCGGAGTTCGTCGAGACCGAGCGCACCGGGCACTTTCGCCTTGGCAAGGATCACTTGCTGTTCGACGAGGCAGGCCGCAGTTGGATCAGTTTCGCCGACTACGCCATCGCGATGATCGACGAAGTGCAGACGCCGCAGTTTTCGCGGACGCGGTTCACCGTCGGCTATTGATTCGCCGCTCCCACAAGGGATCTACGGTGAACACACATCCTGTGCCCGCCAACGATCAATGTGTGGGAGCGGGCTTGCCCGCGAAGAGGCCGGGCCTGTCCAACAGATGCGTCGACTGATACACCGCTTTCGCGAGCAAGCTCGCTCCCACAAGGGATCTACGGTGAACACACATCCTGTGCTCGCCAACGATCAATGTGTGGGAGCGGGCTTGCCCGCGAAGAGGCCGGGCCTGTCCAACAGATGCGTCGACTGATCCCCCGGCTTTCGCGAGCAAGCTCGCTCCCACAGGGGAGATAAGGCACGCTTGTGCCCTTAGCCGTGAACCCTTACCCAGACGCTGACCAGCACCGTGGCGGCCATCAGCCATGCCACCGCCGCCACCGCCAGAGATGCTTCCAGGCGCATCCGGTCGACCATGACATACAGGGTCGCCAGGTACACGAAATACGGAATGATCGACCACATGCCAAACACGATGGTGGTCTTTAGGTCGTCCACCGAGCGGCCCTTGCCGACGATGTAGTGGGCGATCAAGGCAAAGGTGGGAAACAGCGGCACCAGCCCGGCGATGTAGTAATTGCGGGTCTTGGCGAGCATCGCCAGGATCACCACCACGGCAGCCCCCAGCGCCGCCTTGAAAATCAGGTCCACAGGTCATTGCCCCGTTGTTAATGGCTCAGGCCATATTTTTTGACTTTGTCGAACAGGGTGGTCTTGGCCATCCCCAGTTCCTGGCTGGCCTGGGTCAGGTTGCCGCCGCTGCGTTGCAGGGCGTCCACCAACAGGTTGCGTTCGAACGCTTCCACCGCTTCGGCGAAGGCCAGGCCCTGGCCGCCGCTGCTGGCACCGGTTTTCTTGAAGGCAGGCAGGCCGAGGGCATAGCGCTCGGCGACGTTGCGCAATTCGCGCACGTTGCCCGGCCAATCATGGCTCATCAGGTTCGACAGGGTCTGGTTATCCAGCTGCGGCACTGTGCGGTCGAAACGCAGGGACGATTGCTGGAGGAAATGTTCGAACAGTTGCAGGATGTCTTCGCGCCGCTCGCGCAGGGGCGGCAGTTCCAGCGTCACCACGTTGAGGCGGTAATACAGGTCGCTGCGAAACTGGCCGGCGCGGCCCATTTCGTCCAGGTCGGACTTGGTCGCGGCAATCACCCGGCAGTCCACCGCCACGCTCTGGTTCGAGCCCAGCCGTTCGAGGGTGCGTTCCTGCAACACCCGCAGCAACTTGATTTGCAGGGGCAGGGGCATGCTTTCCACTTCATCGAGAAACAGCGTACCGCCATCGGCATGCTCGATCTTGCCGATCCGGCGCTTGCCGGCGCCAGTGAAGGCATTGGCTTCATGGCCGAAAATCTCGCTTTCGAACAGGTTTTCCGGCAGGCCCCCGCAGTTGAGCGCGACGAACTGTTTGCCGTGGCGCCGGCTGAAGTCATGCAGGCAGCGGGCGACCAGTTCCTTGCCGGTGCCGGTCTCGCCTTCGATCAGCACGTTGGCCGAGGTGTCGGCGACATTGGCGATCAGTTCGCGCAGGTGCTGCATGGCCGGCGAGCGGCCGATGATACGGCCTTCCAGGGAGTCGCGCTCGGCCAACTGGCGGCGCAGCGATGACACTTCGCGGGCCAGGCTGCGCTGTTCCAGGGCGCGCCGGGCGACGTCCACCAGGCGTTCGGGGGAGAAGGGTTTCTCCATGAAGTCATAGGCGCCTTTCTGCATGGCGCCGACGGCCATGGAAATGTCGCCGTGGCCGGTGATCAACACCACCGGCAAGCGACTGTCCCGAGCCTTGAGACGGGTCAGCAGTTCCAGGCCGTCGATGCCCGGCAGGCGAATGTCGCTGATGACGATGCCGGCAAAATCATCGCCCACCTGTTCCAGGGCTTCTTCGGCGCTGCCCACGCCGATGCACGGGATGTCTTCCAGGCTCAGGGCCTGCTGGCAACCCAGCAGGACGTGGGGGTCGTCTTCGACGATCAGTACGCTCAGGTCGTTGTTCATGGTTGCTCGGCTGGGGGAAGGCTTACCAACGGTAAACTGAGGACGAAGGTGGTGCCACGTTCGACCGGGAATTCGACGCCCAGGTGTCCGCCCGCGGCGGCGGCCAGGCTCGCCGAGAGCGTCAGTCCCAGGCCCAGGCCCTGTTCGCCGGGCTTGGTGGTGAAGAAGGGTTCGAACAAATGCTTGCGGGCTTCGGGGTCGATGCCATGGCCGTTGTCCCGCACCCGCAGGCGGTACTTGCCGTGGCTGCTTTCACCGTCGAGCCATAGTTGTGGCTCGGGCTGCGTCTGCATGGCATCCAGGGCGTTGCCGATCAGGTTCACCAGGATCTGCTCCAGGCGCGTCTGGTCGATTTGCAACTGGACGTCGGCGTAGCCGTTGTGGATCTGGATGTTGCGGTTTTCCAGGCGCCCGCCCAGCAATTGCAGCGCGGCCTCGACGGCCTTGCCCAGGCTCGCCCGGCCCTGATCGTCGCCCCGTCGGGCAAAGGCGCGCAGGCTGGCGGTGATGCGCCCCATGCGGTCGATCAATTCGTTGATGGTCTTGAGGTTGGTGCTGGCGATGTCCAGTTGCCCGCGTTCGAGAAAGCGCACGGTATTGCCAGACAACGTGCGCAAGGCCGCCAGCGGTTGGTTGAGTTCATGGGCGATGCTGGTGGACATCTGGCCGATGGCCGCCAGCTTACCGGCCTGGACCAGTTCGTCCTGGGCCCGGCGCAGGGTCTCTTCGGCCTGTCGACGCTCACGGATCTGGCTCTTGAGCCGTTCGTTGCTGGCGCGCAGGTCGGTGGTGCGTTCGGTAATCCGACGTTCGAGCTGGCTGTTGGCTTCCTGCAAGGCTTCCCGGGCCGCGAGGCGGGTGGCGATGACCTTGCGCCGTTCGTTCCAGGCGATCAGCAGGAACGCCACCAGGGCGAAGGCCACGGCCACCAGGATGCCCTGGTTGATCGCCTGGCGGCGCAGGTCTTCCAGCGGCGTCAACAGGGTGAAGTTCCACGGTGTGTCGCTCAGTGGCCGGGTCTGCGACAAATAGCTGATGGCGCGTTCGTCGGACACCAGTTCGGTGTTGGCCGGGAAGGTCAGTTTCTCCATGCCTTCGGCCAGGCGTTCCCGGGCCAGGGGCACCAGTTCGTTCAGCGGGAACCAGTAGTATTGCAGGCTGCGGGCCAGGCGTTCCTTGGTCTCGTCGCTCAAGGGACGCACGGACTTGAGCCGCCGCGCCGGGTCGCTGGACAAGATGATGATGCCGTTTTCATCGCTGACGAACGCTTCCAGGCGTGCCCGCTGCCAGCGTTCCTCCAGGGCTTCGAGGCGCACCTTGACCACGGCGACGCCAATGATCTTGCCCTGTTCTTCCAGGCCGTGGGCCAGGTAGTAGCCGGGTTCGCCGTTGGTGCTGCCAATGCCATAGAAGCGACCCGGCTGGCCGCGCACGGCGTTCTGGAAATAGGCGCGAAAGGACAGGTCTTCACCCAGGTAACTGTCGACGTCGCGCCAGTTGCTGGTGGCCATGACGCGGCCGGTCGTGTCCATCACGTAGATGGCCCGGCTGCGGCTGCGCCGGTTCAGGCCTTCGAGGTATTCGTTGACGGTCTTGCGGTGTTCGGGTGTCGGGTCGTCGAGCAGCGTCGAGACACTCGATTCAAGCTCCAGCAGGCTCGGCAAGTAGGTGTACTTGCTGATTTCACTCTCCACCGCCCGGGCATGCAGCTCCAGCTGGCGCTCGCCGTTCTCGGCAAGGCCACGCACGCCATAGTGTTCGCTGATCCAGAAGCCGAGATAGCCCAGGCCGATCATCAACGCGATGATCAGCGGCGGTAGGAACAGGTGGCGGATCAGGCGAGGTTTCACGGCAAGTGATGGCGGCGCGGCGCGATAGAGGGTGGGGTCGCATTTCATCACAGAAGCCTTGGGTCAACCAGTGTGCTGCGGTCGTCCTTCGAACGCGGCTCTGTGGCGAGGGAGCTTGCTCCCGCTCGGCTGCGAAGCAGTCGCAAAACGGTTCGTGCGGTGTGCCAGATGCAATGCATTTACCGGTTTGGGGTCGCTGCGCGACCCAGCGGGAGCAAGCTCCCTTGCCACAAGAGCAAGTGCGTCTAAAAGAAGGCGACGCTTAGTGCTGCAGGATTTTCTCAAGGAAGTGCTGCGCACGTTCGGAGCGGGCGCTGATGTCGCCGAAGAACTCTTCTTTCTTGCAGTCTTCGATGATCTGGCCCTGGTCCATGAAGATCACCCGGTTCGCCACTTTGCGGGCGAAGCCCATTTCGTGGGTCACGCACATCATGGTCATGCCTTCGTGGGCCAGTTGCACCATCACGTCGAGCACTTCGTTGACCATTTCCGGGTCGAGGGCCGAGGTGGGTTCGTCGAACAGCATCACCACCGGGTCCATCGCCAGGGCCCGGGCGATCGCCACGCGCTGCTGTTGGCCGCCGGAGAGCTGGCCCGGGTGCTTATGGGCATGGGCCGACAGGCCGACGCGCTCGAGCAGTTGCAGGCCTTTCTTGGTGGCTTCTTCCTTGCTGCGGCCCAGCACCTTGATCTGCGCGATGGTCAGGTTTTCGGTGATGGTCAGGTGCGGGAACAGCTCGAAGTGCTGGAACACCATGCCCACCCGCGAACGCAATTTCGGCAGGTTGGTCTTCGGGTCGGCGATGGAGGTGCCGTCGACCACGATGTCGCCTTTCTGGAATGGCTCCAAGGCGTTCACGCACTTGATCAGCGTGGACTTGCCCGAACCCGAAGGGCCGCACACCACCACGACCTCACCCTTGCTGACCTCGGTGCTGCAATTGGTCAGTACCTGGAAGTCCCCATACCACTTGTTGATGTTCTTGATAGAGATCATACGGCGAACCTTTTTTGCAGACGCTTGACCAGCAGCGAGGCGGCAAAGCTGATTGTGAAGTACACGAGACCTGCGACGATCAGGAACTCATTGGAGCGGCCGATGATGTCGCCATTGGCCCGCGAAGCATTGAGGAAGTCCACCAGGCCGACCGTGTAGACCAGCGAGGTGTCCTGAAACAGGATGATGCTCTGCTGCAGCAGCAGCGGGGTCATCTTGCGGAACGCCTGGGGCAGGATGATCAGGCGCATGGTCTGGCCATAGTTCATGCCCAGGGCCTGGGCCGCACCCATCTGGCCCTTGGGGATCGACTGCACGCCGGCGCGCACGATTTCGCAGAAGTACGCCGCCTCGAACATCATGAAGGCCACGACGCAGGAGCCGAAGGCCCCGATCGGCGTGTCTTCGCCGGTGATCCAGCGCAGCACGAACGGCACCGCCAGGTAGAACCAGGTGATGACCAGCAGCAGCGGGATCGAGCGGAAGTAGTTGACGTACGCGCCGGCGATGTTGGAGATCAGTTTGTTGTGGGACAGGCGCATCAACGCCAGGATCGTCCCCAGGATGATCCCGCCGACGACACCCAGGGCCATCAGTTTCAAGGTCATCACCATGCCATTCCACAGGCCGGGAATGGCCGGGACGACACCGCTGAAATCGAATTCCATCATTTACCCCCCACGGAGATCAGGCCGGGCACCGCGACTTTCTTCTCGACCATGCGCATGAGCAGCATCAGGCTCATGTTCAAGGTGAAGTAGATCAGCGTCGCCAGGGTAAAGGCTTCGAACAGGTTGGCGGAGAACTCGGCGGTCTGCTTGGTCTGCGCGAGCAATTCCATCAGGCCGATCAGCGAGGCCACGGAGGAGTTCTTGAAGACGTTGAGGAATTCCGAGGTCAGCGGCGGAATGATGATCCGATACGCCTGGGGCAGCAGCACGTTCCAGTAGATCTGCGGCAGCTTGAAGCCCATGGCGCGGGCAGCGGATTCCTGGCCGCGCGGCAGCGCCTGGATACCGGTGCGCACCTGTTCGCAGACCCGGGCGGCGGTAAACAGCCCCAGGCACACGACGACGCTCAGGTAGGCCGAGGTGGTCGGGTTCAGGTCCTGCTTGTACCACTCCTGCAGGTTTTCGGGCAGCAGGTCGGGCACCAGGAAGTACCAGATGAACAGCTGAACCAGCAGCGGCACGTTGCGGAAAAGCTCCACGTAGCAGGTGGCGATGCCCGACACCAGCCGGTTCGGCACGGTGCGCATCACGCCCAGGATAGAGCCCAGCATCAGGGCGATGATCCAGGCGACGACGGCGATGGCGATGGTCCAGCCCAGGCCGGCGATGTACCAGTCGAGATAAGTCTCGCTGCCCACGCCGGTGGACTTGAAGAACACGCCCCAGTCCCAGTTGTAATTCATTAGGGTCTCCCCTCAGATCGTTCGATGTGCAAATGCCCGCCTGGGGAAGCTCCGTTCCCGTCCTGGCCTGTAAAGGCCAGGCACACGCGATCGGCTCGACAACCACCGCCTCGAGTGTTTCCAGATATGCCAGCAGGGAGTGACCATCCCCTGAAAGGGCGGGGCCCCTTCAGGAGATAAGGTTAGTCAGAAAAATCAGGACTTCTTGTCGTCAGCCGCTTTGTCGGTCGGATTGGCGATCAATGCCTTGAGCTCATCGCTCATCGGGAAGTTCAGGTTCAGGTTTTTCGGTGGGATGGGCTGGGTGAACCACTTGTCGTAGATCTTGTTGATCTCGCCCGAGGCATAGGTCGCCTTGATGGCGTCGTCGACCGCTTTCTTGAACGGCTCGTCGCCCTTGCGCATCATGCAGCCGTAGATCTCGTAGGACTGTGGTGTACCGGTGACGGCCCAGTCGTCGGCCTTCTTGGCCTTGGCCGCTTCGCCGGCCAGCAGGGCGTCATCCATCATGAACGCGACGGCACGGCCCGATTCCAGCATCTGGAAGGACTCGCCGTGGTCCTTGGCAGAGATGACGTTCATGCCCATCTGCTTGTCGGCGTTCATTGCCTTGAGCAGGCGCTCGGAGGTGGTGCCGGCGGTGGTCACGACGTTCTTGCCCTTCAGATCGTCGAAATCCTTGTACTTGGAGTCTTTCTTGGAGAGCAGGCGGGTGCCGATCTCGAAGATGCCGACGGAGAAATCAACCTGTTGCTGACGCTCGACGTTGTTGGTGGTGGAGCCGCACTCCAGGTCCACGGTGCCGTTCTGCACCAGCGGGATGCGGGTTTGCGAGGTCACCAGGTTGTACTTGACCTGCAGGTTCGGCAGGTCCAGGTCTTTTTTCAGTGCTTCGACGACTTTCAGCTGGATGTCGTGGGAGTAGCCCACCGGCTTGCCGGAAGCGTCTGCGATGTAGGAGAACGGAATGGAAGCGTCGCGATGCCCAAGCGTGATGACGCCGGACTCTTTGATCTTTTTCAGCGTGCCGGTCAGTTCGGCGGCGAAAACCGGGGTGCTGATCAGAGCGGCAGCAATGGCTGCGCCCAGAAGATGGGGAACGATGCGCATCGATGTTTCCTCGACATTGTTTTTTTTATTTCAGCCGGTACGTCGGCCCTGAGTGCTTCGAAACGCCTGGCAGCTCCTGTTGTGTTGGCATGCAGGCATTCGTCTCGAAGGAGTGTAGAGCATGACTCGTGCCAGGCCAGTCGATACAGGTTAACTATATGTTTTATAAAGTAATTAATGTTTTGTTTCAGGTTTATTTGCCGGTTGTTTATCCGGCTGGCCGAACTGACTGATGGGTCTTGTTCGGAAAACCGAATGCCCTGAGGTCGCATTAATCCATTGTGGGAGCGAGCTTGCTCGCGAATGCGGTGTGCCAGTCATATAGATGTTGAATGTGCAGGCGTCATCGCGGGCAAGCTCGCTCCCACAGGGGCATTGGTGGACGCCAGATAGCAAAAAGCCCCTGAATCGCACGATTCAGGGGCTTGGGTCAGGCAGTCTTGCCTTCAGGCCGCTTCGATTTTGCGGCGGTTGTGCTCGACCTTTTCCAGGTATTGCTGAAGCTTTTGCTGTTCGGCCGCAGTGGTGAACAGGCCCAGCTTGCTACGACGCCAAAGGATGTCCTGGGCGTCGACGGCCCACTCATCGCTGCACAGATAGTCGACTTCGCGGGTATAGAGGCCGCCGCCGAGGTGTTCGCCCAGGTCGGCGAGCGTCTGCACGCCTTCCAGCATGCGCCAGGTGCGGCTGCCATAGGTGGTGGCCCAGCGCCGGGCGATGTCGGTGGGCAGCCAGTCGAACTTGTCGCGGATGGCCGAGCACAGCGCTTGCGGGGTGGTCATGTTTTCGCCGCCAGGAAGCGTGGCGACGGCGGTCCAGCTCGGGCGCATCTGGGTGAAGTACGGAGCCAGTTGCGCCATGGCCGACTCGGCCAGCTTGCGGTAGGTGGTCAGCTTGCCACCGAACACCGAGAGCAAGGGGGCTTCTTCGCCGCCGCCGGAGAGCGCCAGGGTGTAGTCCCGGGTCACGGCCGACGGGTTGTCGGATTCGTCGTTGCACAGCGGACGCACGCCGGAATAGCTGTGCAGGATGTCGTCGCGGCTGAGCTGTTTCTTGAAGTGGGCGTTGACCACTTTCAGCAGGTAATCGGTTTCGCCTTCAGTGATGGCCACTTTGGCCGGATCGCCGGTGTATTCGCGATCGGTGGTGCCGATCAGGGTGAACTGGTTCAGGTACGGAATGGTGAACACGATGCGTTGGTCTTCGTTTTGAAGAATGTGCGCATGTTCGCCTTCATAGAGTTTCGGCACGATCAGGTGGCTGCCCTGGATCAGGCGGATGCCGTAGGGCGATTCCATCTTCAGGTCATCGCGAATGAACTTGGCCACCCACGGGCCAGCGGCATTCACCAGTGCCTTGGCGCGAATCGAAAACAGGCTGCCGTCGGCACGTTCCAGGTGCAGGTGCCAAAGGCCTTTGCTGCGACGGGCGTTCACGCAACGAGTGCGGGTGTGGATATGGGCGCCTTTTTCCCGGGCGGCCATGGCGTTGAGCACTACCAATCGGGCGTCGTCGACCCAGCAGTCGGAGTATTCGAAGCCTTTGGTGATCTCGCTTTTCAGCGCGCTGTCGGCACCGAATTTCAAGCTCTTGGAGCCGGCGAGCTGTTCACGCTTGCCGAGGTGATCGTAGAGGAACAGGCCGGCGCGAATCATCCACGCCGGACGCAAGTGCGGGCGGTGGGGCAGCACGAAGCGCATTTGCTTGACGATGTGCGGCGCCTTGGCCAGCAGCACCTCGCGTTCGGCCAGTGCCTCGCGCACCAGGCGGAACTCGTAGTGTTCGAGGTAGCGCAGGCCGCCATGAATCAATTTACTGCTGGCCGACGACGTGTGGCTGGCCAGATCGTCCTTTTCGCAAAGGAACACCGAAAGACCGCGACCGGCAGCGTCCGCGGCAATCCCCACGCCGTTGATACCGCCGCCAATCACGGCGACATCGTAAACCTCGGCGAGAGGGGGCGTAGGCAAGGTAGAAGTGGGCATCGGCTGGCCTCGGGCTTTTTTTCGTAATATTTGAATTCGAACATTAATGTTCATTTGCGAAAATACTAGCCCATAAGGACAGCAACGGCCAGTCGATTTCGATTGAAAAAACTGATCAAGGGAAGCTGAAAGGAAAATTTTCGAACATAAAAATAACGCTTAAGGCGCGGCGTGCACTTGTGGCGAGGGGATTTATCCCCGCTGGCTCGCGAATCAGGCCTAAACCCGGCGATTCGGTATCTCAGACAAGCTGAATGACTGAAGGGGGCTGCTGCGCAGCCCAACGGGGATAAATCCCCTCGCCACAGGGTATTGGGGGAGGGGTTAAACCACTTCCAGTCGAATCTTGTGCTGGCTCAGCAACTGCACCAGGGCTGGCACCGGTTGCTGGTCGGTCACCAGGCAGTCGATGAGGCTGATCGGGCCCAGGCGCACCATGGCATTGCGCCCAAACTTGCTGGAGTCGGCCGCCAGCAGCACTTGCCGGGCGTTGGCGATGATCGCCTGGGACACCCGCACTTCCTGGTAATCGAAATCCAGCAGGCTGCCATCCTCATCGATGCCGCTGATGCCCACCAAGGCGAAATCGACCTTGAACTGGTTGATGAAATCGACGCTGGCCTGGCCCACTACGCCACCGTCTCGTCGCACGTTGCCGCCGGCGACCAGGACTTCGAAATCGTCCTTGGCACTGAGGATCGATGCCACGTGCAGGTTGTTGGTGATGACCTTCAAGTGGTTGTGATTGAGCAGTGCCCGGGCGATGGATTCGGTGGTGGTGCCGATGTTGATGAACAGCGAGGCGTGATCGGGGATCTGGGCGGCAATGGCTTCGGCGATGCGCTGCTTCTCGTCGCGCATCTGGTCGGCGCGCATGGCGTAGGCGGTGTTTTCCACGCTGGAATCGTAGGCGGCGCCGCCGTGGTAGCGGCGCAACAGGTTGGCCTCCGCCAGTTGATTGATGTCTCGGCGGATGGTTTGCGGGGTTACAACGAACAACTGCGCCATTTCCTCAATGCTGACGTAGCCGCGTTCGCGGACCAGTTCGAGGATTTGCTGCTGACGGGGAGGCAGATTCATGGGCGTCCTTTGGGCTGCCGAAATATGCCCATGATGCCGCAGGAATCTGCTCCCGACCAGTTCAGACCCAGGTGTTGCTCAGGGTCGGCTTATTCGGCGTCTTCGTGGGGTTCCCAGTCGCGGGTGCGGCTGACCGCTTTCTGCCAGCCGGCGTAGAGCTTTTCCTTCGCCGGTTCGTCCAGTTGCGGTTCGAACTCGCGCTCGATCACTGCCTTGCCGCGCAGCTCTTCCAGGCTGCCCCAGAAACCGCACGCCAGGCCGGCCAGGTAGGCCGCGCCCAAAGCGGTGGTTTCGCGCATTTTCGGACGCTCGACCCGTGTGCCCAGGATGTCGGCCTGGAACTGCATCAGGAAGTTGTTCGCCACCGCGCCGCCGTCGACACGTAGGGCCTTGAGACGCTCACCGGAGTCCTGTTGCATGGCATCGAGCACGTCGCGCGTCTGGTAGGCGATGGACTCCAGCGCCGCACGGATGATGTGATCGACCCGCACGCCCCGGGTCAGGCCAAACAACGCGCCCCGGGCATAGGGGTCCCAGTACGGCGCGCCCAGGCCGGTGAAGGCCGGCACCAGGTACACACCGTTGCTGTCCTTGACCTTGTTGGCAAAGTATTCGGTGTCCAGGGCGTCGTTGATGATTTTCAGCTCATCGCGCAACCACTGCACCGTGGAGCCGCCATTGAACACCGCGCCTTCGAGGGCGTAGGCGACCTCGCCGCGTGGGCCGCAACCGATGGTGGTAAGCATGCCGTGATTGGACTTGACCGCCTTGTTCCCGGTGTTCATCAGCAAGAAGCAGCCGGTGCCGTAGGTGTTTTTCGCCTGGCCCGGCTCCACGCACATCTGGCCGAAGAGGGCGGCCTGCTGGTCGCCGGCGATACCGCCGATGGCGATGCCACTCTTGGTGCGGCCGTAGATCTCTGAGGACGACTTCACTTCCGGGAGCATTTCCCGGGGGATGTCGAGGATCTCGAGCATCTTCGCATCCCACTCCAGCGTATGGATGTTGAAGAGCATGGTGCGCGAGGCGTTGGTGTAGTCGGTGACGTGGACCTTGCCGCCGGTGAATTTCCAGATGAGCCAGCTGTCGACGGTGCCGAACAGCAACTCGCCGTTGCGGGCACGCTCGCGGCTGCCTTCGACGTTGTCCAGGATCCACTTGAGTTTGGTGCCGGAGAAGTACGGGTCGGTCACCAGGCCGGTGGTGTCGCTGATGTATTGCTCGTGGCCGTCGCGCTTGAGCTGCTGGCAGATTTCAGTGCTGCGACGGCATTGCCAGACGACGGCGTTGTAGATCGGCCGGCCGGTGGTCTTGTCCCAGACCACTGTCGTCTCGCGCTGGTTGGTGATGCCGATGGCAGCTACCTGGTCATGGTGCAGGCCGGCCTGGGCCAGGGCTTCGACCATCACGCCGCTCTGGGTGGCGAAGATTTCCATCGGGTCGTGTTCGACCCAGCCGGCCTGGGGGTAGTGCTGGGCGAATTCGCGCTGGGCGATGCAGACCACGTTGGCGTCACGGTCGAAAATGATCGCGCGCGAGCTGGTCGTACCCTGGTCGAGGGCAATGATGTAGTTCTTGTTCTGGAGGTCGGTCATGTCGATTGCCTTGGGACGAAAATAAGGGCTGAGGCCATGGCGCACGCTCGAACGGGCAGGAGCGTGCGCCGACTGTTTTCAGGATGTTCTGGGCTTGCCGTCAATGGCCGGTTCTGCATCCTTTATAGCTGTCGTGGTGCTGGGCAGATGGCGGGCAATCAGCCCGCGATAGGCCGCAGCACCCAGGCATGCACCCAGCAGCGGTGCAAAAATCGGAACCAGGAAGTATGGGATGTCGCGCCCACCGGTGAGGGAAATTTCACCCCAGCCTGTGACGAAAGTCATCAGTTTAGGGCCGAAGTCCCGAGCCGGGTTCATCGCGAAGCCGGTCAACGGCCCCATCGAACTGCCGATCACCGCAATCAACAGGCCGATCAACAACGGCGCCAGCGGGCCGCGGGGCAAGCCATTGTTATCATCGGTGAGGGACATGATCACCCCCATCAGGATGGCGGTGATGATCATTTCCACCACGAAGGCCTGGCCAGTGGAGAGGGCCGGATGTGGATAAGTGGAGAATACCGACGCCAACTCGAGGCTCGCCTCGGTGCCACGGATCATGTGTCGCGACTGTTCGAAATCGAAGAACAGGTTGCTGTACAGCGTGTACACCAGCAACGCGCCGCAGAAGGCGCCGGCGACCTGGCAGATGATATAGAAGGGCAGCTTGCGCTTTTCGAAGTCAGTGAAGAGGCACAGGGCGACGCTGACGGCAGGGTTCAGGTGCGCGCCGGAGATGCCTGCGCTGAGGTAGATCGCCATGCTGACGCCGACGCCCCAGATGATGCTGATTTCCCACAAGCCGAAACTCGCACCCGCGACCTTGAGCGCTGCAACGCAACCGGTCCCGAAGAAGATCAATAGCGCTGTCCCCAGGAATTCGGCCAGGCATTGGCTGGAAAGGGACGGCTGTTGTGAAGCAATGGTCATTCGAACCTCGGTTTTTGTTTTTTTCCGGGCGCGTTCGAGCAAGCTCTACAGCGCGATTTCCGCCGAGGCAGGATGCAGTCCTTGGCCTCGGGTTGTTGCTTGAGACAGGCGTTATGGCTTTCAGTTTCGAAAAAATATAGACAAGAAACGCTGGTGTCAAAGGTCGAAAGTGAACCGTCGGTCATATTTCAACTATTCGTGGCGTGAATGTCTGCTTCTTTGCCAAGCCCTCATCGACAGCGACACTGCGGCCCACAGCCTTTTGGCCAGTGATGGCTTAGAATCCATCCACTCTTTTTGATTTCCCTGTCAGGAGCGGTCATGACCCCCGCGTTGGATCTGTTGAAGAAAGTGCGCGCCGAACATCGTATCCACAGTTATGAACACGACCCCAAGGCAGCGTCCTACGGCCTGGAAGCGGCGGAAAAACTTGGACTGGAGCCGGCCCAGGTGTTCAAGACATTGCTGGCCGCCAGTGAAAAAGGTGAGCTGCTGGTGGCGGTTGTGCCGGTGGCAGGCAGCCTGGACCTGAAAGGCCTGGCCCACGCGGCAGGCGTGAAGAAAGTGGAGATGGCCGACCCGGCGGCGGCACAGCGTTCGACCGGGTATTTGCTCGGAGGCATTAGCCCGCTGGGGCAGAAGAAGCGCCTGCGCACGTTCATCGATACGTCTGCTGAACAGTTCGACAGCATCTTCGTCAGTGCTGGCAGGCGCGGGCTGGAAGTGGAGCTGGCGCCTTCGGTGCTGGCAGAACACACCGGGGCGAAGTTCGCCGAGATCGGCCGCGCCTGATTCCAGGATGAGCACAGCGTCCAAGCGGAGGCTAGCCTGCTTGTCAGGGGCGCATGCGGTGTAGGGTGAAAATTCTGCTGATCTGTCACTGGATACCACCGTTGCCGCCCTTCATGCTGGCGCATCAATAAAAAAGGGGAAGGGCCATGCAGCTTGCGTTTCATCAGGTCGATGCGTTCAGTGATCGCCCGTTTGGCGGTAACCCGGCGATGGTCTATCGGCTCGACGCCTGGCTCGCCGATGATTTGATGCAAAAGATCGCCGCCGAGCACAACCTGGCGGAAACCGCGTTTGTGGTGCGTGAAGGCCAGCAGTGGCATATCCGCTGGTTCACGCCCACCACGGAAGTCCCACTGTGCGGGCACGCGACGCTGGCCAGTGCCCATGTGCTGTTCGAGGTCTACCACGAAACCGCAGAGCGCCTGGAGTTCACTTGCCGGTCCGGTCCATTGAGTGTCACCCGCGACCAGGGCCGCTTATGGCTGGACTTCCCGGCCATCGTGCCTACCGAGCTGGGTGTGTCCCTGGCGGTCCAGAGCGCGCTGAACGTCGAAGCGGTGGACGTGCTGAGCTCCAATGAGCTGTTCGTGGTGCTGGAGTCGGAGCAGGCGGTGCTCGATTGCAAGCCGGACATGGCCGCCCTGGCAAAACTGCCTTGGCCGGGTGCGATCGTGACCGCGCCGGGCAGCAAGCATGATTTCGTCTCGCGCTATTTCGCCCCGGCGATCGGCATCAACGAAGACCCGGTGACCGGTTCGACCCATTGCAGCCTGATTCCCTACTGGTCCAAGCGCCTGGGCAAGCGGGGGCTGACGGCCTACCAGTGTTCGGCCCGGGGCGGGGCCCTGTTCTGCCGGCTGGAAGGGGAGCGGGTGCGGATTGGCGGCGACGCGAGGTTGGTGGCCAGCGGGACCCTTTCACTGGGCTGATCAGCGCGAAGGCGCTTGCGTGGCGAGGGAGCAAGCTCGCGCTCGAGTGTGCAGCGCTTGCATGTTTTTTGGGGTCGCTACGCGCCCCAGCGGGAGCAAGCTCCCTCGCCACAAAGCCATCCAAACAATCGATGATCAATGGGCTGCGCTGTACCGCCGCACGCCGCTTTCCACCGCAGGCAGATGCGCCGCCGTGCTGCCCGAGGCCTGGAATAGCACCAGGTGCTCTGCCGCCACGCGGATACCGACACGGGCGCCGACCTGGTGGTCGGCATGGCTCGGGAAGATCGACTCCAGTTGGGCGCCCGTCGGTAATTGCAGACGATACAAGGTCGATGCGCCCAGGAATGTCTTGTCGACGATCTGGGCGGTGAGCGGGCTGTCCGGGGCGTAGACGATGTCGTCCGGTCGCAGCAATGCGTCCACCGCGGCGCCAATCGGCCAGGTGTAGGCCCGGTTACCGCGCAGGATGCCCAGCTCGGTCTGCACCGACTCGGGGCTTTCGAGGCGGCCACGGATGAAATAACCCTGTCCGATGAAGCTGGCCACGAAGGGCGTCAGGGGTTCGTGATAGAGGTTGTAGGGCGTGTCCCACTGTTCCAGTCGACCTTCCTTGAACACCCCGACATGGTCGCTCACGGCAAACGCTTCTTCCTGATCGTGGGTGACCAGGATCGCGCTGGTGCCGCGGGCCTTGAGGATGGCCCGGACCTCATGGCTGAGTTTGCGTCGCAACTCGCCGTCGAGGTTGGAGAACGGTTCGTCGAGCAACAGCAGCTGTGGCTCGGGTGCCAGCGCGCGGGCCAGGGCGACGCGCTGTTGCTGGCCGCCGGAGAGCTCATGGGGAAAACGCCCGCCTAGGTTCTTCAGGTTCACCAACTCCAGCAGTTCCTCCACTACCCGCGCCTTGCTCGGATGCTTGCAAATGCCAAAGGCAATGTTCTCGCTCACACTCAGGTGGGGGAACAACGCATAGTCCTGGAACACCATGCCGATGCGGCGTTTTTCCGGGGCGAGGGTGAAACCGGCGCGGGAGAGGGTTTGCCCGGCCAGTTGGATCTCGCCTTCGTGCACCGGCTCGAAACCGGCAATGGCCCGCAACGTGGTGGTCTTGCCGCAGCCAGACGAACCGAGCAGGCAACCGATGTCACCGGCATTGAGGTGCAGGTTGAGGTTCTGCACAACCCGTTGGTCCTGGTAACCACACGCCAGGTTGTGCAGATTCAGTAGCAGGGGCTGGCTCATGCGTGGCGGTACGCCGGCTCGACCAGGAACTCCAGCAGGGCCTTCTGTGCATGAAGGCGGTTCTCTGCCTGGTCCCAGGCCACCGAGCGCGGGTCGTCCAGCAGGTCGACGCTGATTTCTTCGCCACGGTGGGCCGGCAGGCAATGCATAAACAGCACGTCGGCATCCGCCAGGTCGAGCAGGGCGCGGTTGACCTGCAGCGGCGCGAACAGCTCCAGGCGCTTGGCGGTTTCTTCTTCCTGGCCCATGGAGGTCCAGACGTCGGTGCTCACCAGGTGCGCGCCGGCCACGGCCAGTTTCGGATCGCGGACAATTGTCACCCGGTCCCCGGCCTTGGCGACCAGCCTGGCGTCGGGATCGTAGCCTTCGGGGCAGGCAATGCGCAGTTGGAAGTCGAATTGCAGCGCCGCTTCTATATAGCTGTTGCACATGTTGTTGCCATCGCCGATCCAGGCCACGGTCTTGCCCTGGATCGAGCCACGGTGCTCGAGGAAGGTCTGCATGTCGGCCAGCAGTTGGCAGGGGTGCAGGTCATCGGACAGACCGTTGATCACCGGCACGCGGGAATGGGCCGCGAACTCGGTCAGGGTGCTGTGGGCAAAGGTGCGGATCATCACCGCATCCAGCATGCTCGACATGACGATGGCGCAATCGCTGATGGGTTCGCCACGGCCCAGTTGAGTGTCACGCGGCGACAGGAAGATCGCCTGGCCGCCGAGTTGGATCATGCCAGCTTCGAAAGAGATGCGGGTGCGGGTCGATGATTTCTCGAAGATCATCCCCAGCACGCGGTTTTTCAAGGGCTCGAACAGTACGCCGCGGTTACGCAGGTCCTTGAGCTCCACGCCTCGACGGATCACGCCGAGCAACTCGTCGGGCGTGAAATCCATCAGGGAGAGAAAGTGCCTTGCGCTCATGATTGACTACCTTTTTGTTACTGACCGCAGATGCTCAAAGCCTTGTTTAGGGAAAAACGGGCGAGACCTGCGGCAAAAGCCGCACGGGGCGACGAAAATAGGGGAAGGCGCGATATTGACATTAAATGTCGCGTCTTACCAATAGGGCTACGGTTTTTGGGGATTCAGCGAGGCCATCGCCGGGGTTGCGATGGCGGGTTGGGGGCCGTTTTCCTGACAGCAGCGCCTCTTTGTACACTGCCGTCGCGTCGCTTGGCAATCAAGCGGGACGGGGCTTGGGCGACCCGGAAGAGCGTTTCGCCGCCCCGGGCAGGCGCCCACCCGCCCACCGGTGGCTGTGAAACATTTCCTAATGCAAGGGCCTGGGTTATAAATGAACCCCGCGTGACACAGGAGCCCCGAAATGGATTCGAAAGAGCAGCAACTGATGGAATTGCTAGGGCTGACGGCACGCACGCTGACGCACCTGACCGCTTCGGTGACGTCCATGTCATTCGAGTTGCTGCGCAGCGAGGATGAGGTAACCAAGGCGGCGGCCCGTCGAATGATCGATCGCATGGCCACCATCAGCGGCGGCATCGATGAACACTGGCGGCTGATTGGCGAGTTGACCGGCGACCCGATCACTCAGGAACTGGTGGAAACCGTCGAGGAGATCCAGTTGCTGGCACCGCCGCCCGACCGGTCTTGACGGCACTTCATCGGCGGGCCTGATGCCCGCCAATTCACAGGACGAACGTCGCTGGCGCCGCCGGGGATCACGCGCCATAGTTTTGTTCCCGCGGCCGACAGTGCCCGCTACGAATAAAACAGAGGCTGGCCATGACCAAGACTCTTCACCACCGTGCGTGCCATCTGTGCGAAGCCATTTGTGGCTTGACCCTCGAAACCACCGAAACCGAAGGCCAGGGCCTGGCGATCACCTCGATCAAGGGGGATGCGCTGGACAGCTTCAGCCGGGGCCATATCTGCCCCAAGGCGGTGGCCCTGCAGGATATCCAGAATGATCCGGACCGCTTGCGCCAGCCCATGCAGCGGGTCGGCAACGAATGGCAGCCCATTGCCTGGGACGCGGCCTTCGCCCTGGTCGCCGAGCGCCTGGCGGACATCCAGGCACGTCATGGCCAGAACGCGGTGGCGGTCTACCAGGGCAACCCCAGCGTGCACAATTACGGGCTGATGACCCACAGCAACTATTTCCTCGGCCTGTTGAAGACCCGCAGCCGTTTCTCGGCGACGTCGGTAGACCAGTTGCCCCATCACTTGACCAGCCATCTGATGTACGGCCATGGCTTGCTGATCCCGATCCCGGACATCGACCACACCGACTTCATGCTGATCCTGGGCGGCAACCCGCTGGCGTCCAACGGCAGCATCATGACCGTACCGGACGTGGAAAAACGCCTCAAGGCCATCCAGGCCCGTGGCGGCAAGGTGGTGGTGGTCGATCCACGCCGCAGCGAGACGGCCGCCATTGCCGACCAGCATGTCTTCGTACGCCCCGGTGGCGACGCTGCGTTGTTGCTGGGCTTGCTCAATACCTTGTTCGATGAAGGCCTGACCCGCGACAGCCATCTGCCGGTAGACGACCTTCATCGGGTGCGTGAAGCCGTCGAGCGGTTCACGGCGCAAGCGATGAGCCCGCTCTGCGCGGTGCCGGCGGCGCAGATCCGGCAGTTGGCCCGGGACTTCGCCGCCGCGCCATCAGCGGTCTGCTACGGGCGGATGGGCGTTTCGACCCAGGCCTTCGGTACGCTGTGCCAGTGGCTGATCCAGGTGATCAACCTGGTCACCGGCAACCTTGACCGCGTGGGCGGGGCCTTGTGCACCGAGCCTGCGGTGGATCTGGTGGCGACCACGTCGGGCGGGCATTTCAATCGCTGGCAGAGCCGGGTGTCCGGGCGCCCCGAGTACGCCGGGGAGTTGCCGGTGTCGGCCCTGGCCGAAGAGATGCTCACCGAAGGGGAGGGCCAGGTGCGTGCGCTGGTCACCGTGGCCGGCAACCCGGTGCTGTCCACGCCGAACGGGCGTCAATTGGAGCAGGCGCTCGACGGCCTGGAGTTCATGGTCAGCGTCGACTTGTACATCAACGAAACCACGCGGTACGCGGACCTGATCCTGCCCTCGACGTCGGCGCTGGAAAACGACCATTACGACACCACGTTCAATGTGTTCGCGGTGCGCAACGTGACCCGTTTCAACCGGGCGATCCTGCCCAAGCCCGAAGGCGCGTTGCACGATTGGGAAATTTTCGTCGGCCTGGCCAAGGCCTTCGCCGCCAGGACCGGCAAGGAACTCAAGCCCACCCTGCCGCCGGCGCAAATGATCGATTTCGGCTTGCGGGCGGGGGCGTATGGCGATGCGTCGCCACACAAGCTGTCCCTGGCAACGCTGTTCGATCATCCCCATGGCATCGACCTGGGTGCGCTCAAGCCGAACCTGGCGGGGCGGCTGAAGACCGAAAACCAGCGCGTGCAGGCCGCGCCGGCCGTGATCCTGGCCGATATCGAGCGCTTTGCCGCCGTGCAGGCGCCCGCACCGGACGAGTTGCTGATGATTGGCCGTCGTCATGTGCGCAGCAATAATTCGTGGATGCACAACTTCCATCGGCTGGTGAAAGGCAAACCACGTCATCAACTGCTGATGCACCCGGATGACCTGGCCAGCCGCAGCCTGGTCGATGGCCAGCGGGTGAAAGTCAGCTCCCGGGTGGGCACCATCGAAGTGGAAGTCCAGGGCAGCGCGGACATGATGAAAGGCGTGGTCAGCCTGCCACACGGTTGGGGTCATGCCCGGCCAGGCGTGCAGATGAGCATCGCCAGCGGCCAGCCGGGCTCCAGTGCCAACGACCTGACGGATGAGTGCCAGTTGGATGAGTTGTCCGGCAACGCGGCACTCAATGGCGTACCGGTGAAGGTCGCGGCTGCGTGAATTTGTCCCTGGGACAGCGTGCTCGGCTTTCCGTTACAATGCGTCACCGTGTCGACGACTTAAGTCGCAGAAGTTCAAGCCGAGGTGCTCCATGGATATCATCGAAACGATCAAAGACCAGATTGCCAACAACACCGTCCTGCTCTACATGAAAGGCGCGCCGAATGCTCCGCAATGCGGCTTCTCGGCCAAGGCTGCCCAGGCGGTGATGGCATGTGGCGAGAAGTTCGCCTACGTAGACATCCTGCAGAACCCGGAAATTCGTGCCAACCTGCCGAAGTACGCCAACTGGCCTACCTTCCCGCAACTGTGGGTGGGTGGCGAGTTGATTGGCGGCAGCGACATCATGACCGAGATGGCGGCTGACGGTTCGCTGCAGGCCACCATCAAGGCCGCTGTGGAAAAAGCAGCGAACAAGACCGAAGCCTGATTATGGACGTCTGTTCACCACACTGGTTGTGGTGAACACGAAACCTTGTGGGAGCGGGCTTGCTCGCGAATGCGGAGGGTCAGTCAGCGTTTGTTTATCTGATATGGCGTTTTCGCGAGCAAGCCCGCTCCCACATTGGATTTGGCATGCCTGGAAGTCCAGGCAATAAAAAGCCCCGCCTCTCACAAGAGGGCGGGGCTTTTTAGTGGCAGGTGGGGGGAAGTTACTCTTCGCCCATCTGCGATTGCAGGTAGTTCTCAAGGCCCACTTTATCGATCAGGCCCAATTGGGTTTCCAGCCAGTCGATGTGCTCTTCCTCGGATTCGAGGATGTCTTCCAAAAGTTCACGGCTACCGAAGTCGCCAACGCTTTCACAATGGGCGATGGCGGCTTTCAGATCGGCGTGGCCGGTGCGCTCGATGCGCAGGTCGCACTCCAGCATTTCCTGGGTGTGTTCACCGATGTGCAGTTTGCCCAGGTCCTGGACGTTCGGCAGGCCTTCGAGAAACAGGATGCGCTTGATCAGCTTGTCCGCGTGCTTCATCTCGTCGATGGATTCGTGGTACTCGTGCTTGCCCAGCTTGTTCAGGCCCCAATCTTCGTACATGCGCGCATGCAGGAAGTATTGGTTGATCGCGACCAGTTCATTGGCAAGGATCTTGTTGAGATGCTGGATGACTGTAATGTCGCCTTTCATGATGAGGCCTGCCCTGTAATAGCTGTGTATGGGGCAGAGTTTGAGCCGCGTATTGACCAGTGTCAAACCTAAGTTATTGAATAATAAATGAAAATTAATCGGAATAAGAATGTTTGTGTTCCGCGTCTTGACGCTAACCAATTGATTTACAGGCATAAAAAAACCGGACATGGTGTCCGGTTCCTTGAAGTGCTGTTTATTACGCGGCGGTAAATTCTACCGGGTAGGGAATGGCGGCTTGTGCCGTCTGCACCTTGGCGAGGGTTTCACGTACCACTTCCTTGGCCAGGCAGGCACATTTGCCGCATTGGCTGGCTACGCCGGTGGCCTGGCGGACTTCGCGATAGCTGCAGCAACCTTCGTAGATTGCTTCGCGGATTTGTCCGTCGGTGACGCCAGTGCAGAGGCATACATACATAAGTGAGAACCGTCGCTGGTTGTGACTCAATTGAGACGGATCTTAATGTTAACGAGAATGATTGTCAAAGTGGTTTCTGAAACCCTCGGGCCAGAGCGGTGCCTGCCTGACGAACGGTTCTGCGCGAGGATCATTGCACGATCATGAGGCGAAACATTGATTTTTCAATGTCGCGGAAAAACCGTTGAAGACAGTCCAAATGCCCGGTGTATGATGGTCGGTCCTTGCAAAGCGGGTTCGTGTCACAGGGCTGTCGCCTGAGGGTGACAGGCTGGCCCGGACCTTGTTTTCACGTTACTACACCAGGAGATATCCAATGAGCGTACTCGTAGGCAAACAAGCCCCTGACTTCACCGTTCCAGCCGTCCTCGGCAACGGCGAAATCGTCGACAGCTTCACCCTGTCCTCGGCCATCAAAGGCAAATACGGCCTGGTGTTCTTTTACCCACTGGACTTCACCTTCGTCTGCCCGTCCGAGCTGATCGCACTGGATCACCGCATGGACGACTTCAAGGCGCGCAACGTCGAAGTGATCGCTGTCTCGATCGACTCGCACTTCACCCACAACGCCTGGCGCAACACCCCGATCAACAATGGCGGTATCGGCCAGGTGAAATACACCATGGCTGCCGACATGAAGCACGAGATCGCCAAGGCCTACGACGTTGAGTCCGAAGGTGGCGTGGCTTTCCGTGGTGCGTTCCTGATCGACGACAAAGGCGTGGTTCGTTCGCAGATCATCAACGACCTGCCACTGGGCCGTAACATGGAAGAGCTGATCCGTCTGGTCGACGCTCTGCAATTCCACGAAGAGCACGGCGAAGTCTGCCCAGCCAACTGGAAAAAAGGCGACAAGGGCATGACCGCATCGCCTGAAGGCGTTGCCGCTTACCTGGGCGAGCACAGCGACAAGCTGTAAGCGAACCTGGCATAAAAAACCGGCCCTTGATGGGCCGGTTTTTTTTGGGGGGTGTTCTAAAGCAGAGCACAATCCTGTGGCGAGGGGATTTATCCCCGATGGGCCGCGAAGCGGCCCCCAAACCTGCCAATTGAGTTTGCCTGGCTCATCCTTCTGGGACTGCTGCGCAGTCCAACGGGGATAAATCCCCTCGCCACAAGAGAGCCAAGCCAGGCGGATGTCAGTCGTCGAAATCCTGCCAGCCACCCATCTCTTTCCACCGATTGACGATGCCGCAGAACAGCTCGGCGGTCTTCTCGGTGTCGTAGCGGGCCGAGTGGGCCTCGCGGCCATCGAAGTCGATGTCGGCGGCCTGGCAGGCTTTCGCCAGGACGGTCTGGCCGTACGCCAGGCCGGCGAGGGTGGCCGTGTCGAAACTGGAGAACGGGTGGAACGGGTTGCGCTTCATGTCCAGGCGCGCGACGGCGGCATTGAGGAAGCCCAGGTCGAAGCTGCTGTTATGCCCGACCAGGATCGCGCGCTTGCAGCCGTTGGCCTTCAACGCCTTGCGCACGCCGCGGAAGATGTCGGTCAGGGCCGTCTCTTCGCTGACGGCCATGCGCAACGGGTGGTCAAGCTTGATCCCGGTGAACTCCAGGGCCGCGGCTTCGACGTTGGCACCTTCGAACGGTTCGACGCGGAAGAAATAGGTGTGATCCGGGAACACGAAGCCTTTTTCATCCATGCCGATGGTCGTCGCGGCGATTTCCAGCAGGGCATCGGTGGCGGAGTTGAAGCCGCCGGTTTCTACGTCGACGACAACCGGCAGGTAGCCGCGGAACCGGGCTGCCATCGGGTGACGGGCACCGCCCGAACCACCATTGCCGTCCAGTTCGTCGTCGAAATGATCTTCACTCACGCGTTTTCCTCCAGCAGGCGCCAGCGCAGTTTTTCACCGGCGCGCAGCGGGATGACGGTCTGCTCGCCGAACGGCAGGCTGACGGGGGCGGTCCATTCGTCGCGGACCAGGGTAATGCGATCGGTGTTCACCGGCAGGCCGTAGAAGCGCGGACCGTGCAGGCTGGCGAAGCCTTCGAGCTTGTCCAGCGCATTGCGCTGCTCGAATGCCTCGGCATACATCTCGATGGCGGCGTACGCGGTGTAGCAGCCGGCGCAACCGCAGGCGGCTTCCTTGGCGTGGCGGGCGTGGGGCGCCGAGTCCGTGCCGAGGAAGAACTTGGCGCTGCCGCTGGTGGCGGCGTCGAGCAAGGCTTGCTGATGAGTGTTGCGCTTGAGGATCGGCAGGCAATAGAAGTGCGGCCGGATCCCGCCCACCAGCATGTGGTTGCGGTTGTACAGCAGGTGATGCGCGGTAATGGTCGCGCCCACGTTGGCCGGCGCTTCGTTGACGAACTGCACGGCGTCGCCGGTGGTGATGTGTTCGAACACCACCTTGAGGGTCGGGAAGCGTTCCACGACGCGGCGCATGTGCTCGTCGATAAAGATTTTCTCGCGGTCGAAGACGTCGATGTCGCCGCGGGTCACTTCGCCGTGGATCAGCAGCGGCATGCCGACTTCGGCCATGGCCTCCAGCACCGGGAAGATCGTGTCGATGCGGGTGACGCCGGAGTCCGAGTTGGTGGTCGCGCCGGCCGGGTACAGCTTGGCGGCGTGGACAAAGCCACTGGCCTTGGCGTCACGGATCTCTTCGGGCTGGGTGCGGTCGGTGAGGTACAGCACCATCAGCGGTTCGAAGCGGCTGCCAGCCGGGCGCGCCGCGAGGATGCGCTGGCGATAGCCATCGGCCTCGGCGGCGTTGCGCACCGGCGGAACCAGGTTAGGCATGATGATTGCGCGCCCGAAGGTGCGCGCGACATCGGCGACGGTATGGGTCAACACAGCACCATCGCGAAGATGAATATGCCAGTCGTCGGGACGCAGCAGGGTCAGGCGGTCGGACATTGGGGGGCTTCCAGGCGGGTCAAACTCTGGGGAATGCTACCGGAAAAGACCGATTCAGGCACCCGCTATCAAGTTCTGGCGCCGGCGACCGATAGCCCCTACAGGTGTGCCACGAATCCGTGGGGTGCCTGGGACCTGCGTCAGACTCTCAGTAGGTGTCGAACTTTGTAATAAAGCCAGTGGAGCCTCCCGTGCGCCAGCGTTATCTAGCCTTGCTCAGTGTGTTTGCCAGCCTTCCCGCGATGGCGCTCACTTTCCAGACCCGTCTGGAGAGCATTGAGTGGACGGTCGAAGGCGACAAGTTCGAGTGCCGGCTGAGCCAGCCGATCACCGATTTCGGCAGCGGCGAATTCGTGCGCCGGGCGGGCGAGCAGGCCACGTTCCGTCTCAAGGCCTACAACCCAATGCTGGGCGGCGGTTCCGCCACCTTGCTGGCGGCGGCCTCACCCTGGCAGCCGGGACGCGGAGACATCAACCTGGGTTCGGTGAGGATCGGCAGCGGCGACGTGCTGTTCAACAGTTCTCAGGTCCAGGCCGGGCGACTGATCAGCGGGCTGATGGAAGGTCGCAGCCCTGTGGTACGCCGCAACAGCGAGGACGGGCGCGTCTCGGAAGTCCGCTTGCTGCCGGTGCGCTTCAACAAGGCCTTCAATGACTATCAAGGCTGCGTGGCCAAACTGTTGCCAAAGAACTTCGAACAGATCAAGCAGACCCAGATCGCATTTCCCGGTGAGTCCATCGAGCTCGATGCCCGTGCCAAGGCGCAACTGCAGGTGATGCTCGACTTCATCAAGGCCGACCCGAGCGTCAATCATGTCGAGCTTGACGGTCATTCCGACAACAGCGGCAACCGCCTGACCAACCGTGAGCTGTCGCGCCGCCGGGCCCTGGCCGTGCAGGAATTCTTCAAGGCCAACGGTTTCCAGGAATCGCAGATCACCGTGCGTTTCCACGGTGAGCGTTACCCTCTGGCACCCAACACCACCGCCGCCAACCGGGCCAAGAACCGTCGCGTGGTCGTGCAACTGGCGCGTGTGGAGCCTGCCCAGGCACCGACACCAGCACCGGTGCCGGCTGCGCAACCGGCCCCTGCGCCACCCGCACCGGCCGCCGCGCCTGCCAAGGTTCCGGCCCCCGCCGCTGCGCCGGCCAAGGCGCCTGCCGGGGCCACTGCGCGCACGTCCTGATCCCGCGTGGTCGTCGCGCGTTCGACATAATCTGTCGCTTCGTCGTCATAAGCTGTCGCGCCCCTGTAAATTATCCGCGTTGGACGTTAGACTTCACGGCTTTCCGTAGAACCCGTGGAGTGATGGCATGGCGGACGTAAACAAGGTCGTTCTGGCGTATTCCGGCGGCCTGGACACTTCGGTGATCCTCAAGTGGCTGCAGGACACTTATAACTGCGAAGTGGTGACCTTCACCGCTGACCTGGGGCAGGGCGAAGAAGTCGAGCCTGCACGCGCCAAGGCTCAGGCCATGGGCGTCAAAGAGATCTACATCGATGACCTGCGCGAAGAGTTCGTCCGCGACTTCGTGTTCCCGATGTTCCGCGCCAACACCGTCTACGAAGGCGAGTACCTGCTGGGTACTTCCATCGCCCGTCCGCTGATCGCCAAGCGCCTGATCGAAATCGCCAACGAAACCGGCGCCGATGCCATTTCCCACGGCGCCACCGGCAAAGGCAACGACCAGGTTCGTTTCGAACTGGGCGCCTACGCCCTCAAGCCAGGCGTTAAAGTCATCGCCCCGTGGCGCGAATGGGACCTGCTGTCCCGCGAAAAACTGATGGACTACGCCGAGAAGCACGCGATCCCGATCGAGCGTCACGGCAAGAAGAAGTCGCCGTACTCGATGGACGCCAACCTGCTGCACATCTCCTATGAAGGTGGCGTGCTGGAAGACACCTGGACCGAGCACGAAGAAGACATGTGGCGCTGGACCGTCTCCCCGGAGAAGGCCCCGGATACCCCGCAATACCTGGAACTGACCTACCGCAATGGCGATATCGTCGCCCTGGACGGCGTGGAAATGAGCCCGGCCACCGTGCTGGCGACCCTCAACCGTATCGGTGGCGAGCACGGCATCGGCCGTCTGGACATCGTCGAGAACCGCTACGTCGGCATGAAGTCCCGTGGTTGCTACGAAACCCCGGGCGGCACCATCATGCTGCGCGCCCACCGCGCCATCGAATCGATCACCCTGGACCGTGAAGTCGCTCACCTCAAGGATGAGCTGATGCCCAAGTACGCCAGCCTGATCTACACCGGCTACTGGTGGAGCCCTGAGCGTCTGATGCTGCAACAGATGATCGATGCTTCCCAGGTCAACGTGAACGGTGTCGTGCGCCTGAAGCTGTACAAGGGCAATGTGATCGTGACCGGGCGCAAGTCCGACGACTCGCTGTTCGATGCCAACATCGCGACCTTCGAAGAAGACGGCGGTGCCTACAACCAGGCCGACGCGGCCGGTTTCATCAAGCTCAACGCCCTGCGCATGCGCATTGCGGCGAACAAGGGTCGCAAGCTGTTCTGACCCTGCCTGTGTAAAAAACGGCCTGCCCTGCGCAGGCCGTTTTTTTTGGGGGCTCCCTTTTCTGTGCAGGGATTATCCATCCTGCCTGGCCGTGGCCTCGCCTGCGCCCCGGTAAATGACGTAGACGATGATGCGGGTGGCTTGTCTGTCGCGTTTGGACCGTGGGCGTTGCGATTGCCCGCACACCACGCACCCAGGGCGCCGCCGCTTGCGTCCGGGGCGATGACATTGCGTCGGCAACGCCTGGTGTTTGTTTGTCCGGCGCAACGTCCGTTTACGCCGGCCGAGCGAATCATCCAGGGTCTTGAGGAAATGTTTGCCCTTGGGAAAGTCGGAAGGTGAATACAGCGAGCGGTAGTTGAAGTTCAGGGTGGTAAAAAACAGCAATAACAGATAAAACGGAAAACTGATCAAAAACCAAAGATAGTATTCGCGATCGTCATCATCCAGAAACGGCAGGGAGATGGCCGCGGAAGTTTCCGATAGCGTGGCAAATACAGCGATGAGGGTCATGGGGTTGGTAATGGTCTTCAAGGGTTTGTTCATATGGGTTGCTCATACAATATGCTCGGTGAGTCAGTTGATGGATAGGGTTATTAATAACTAGTCCAATACCGCGGCGCTGGCAAGGCGTGAATGGACGCTGCCTTGATTTCTGTTTTTTTATATTGAACGCGCCTGGCACTTCGATGCGAGGCTATTTAACCAAGGCTTTAACGATCCTATTAGCCACATGCCTTGAACCACCGGCCTCGGGGTGGAAGCGTGGCGTAATACGATTTGTCCAGAGGTTACCGGGAGGTTAAGAAAGGTCGCTTGCGGGCCGTCGAAAAATTCATGACACATTTTTTTCGGGTGAATTTGTAGGATTTTTCTGTATAGCTTGTAGGTTTCGTCTTTCGCTGCGAGCGGCCAGGGGGGGGCGGCATGCCAAGGTAGAAATGACTAGGCTATTGTGCGTGCTCTAAAAATTCGAACAGCGAAGTTGGATTTGCCCATGAATAAAGTGCTGATCGTGGATGATCACCCCGTCATTCGTCTTGCTGTACGTCTGCTGATGGAGCGTCATGGTTATGAAGTTGTGGCCGAAACGGATAACGGCGTCGATGCGTTGCAACTTGCGCGGGAACTTATGCCCGATATCGTCATTCTCGATATCGGTATTCCGAAGTTGGATGGCCTGGAGGTTATTGCCCGCCTGAGCGCCATTCCCTCGGCAATGAAAGTCTTGGTGCTGACGTCCCAGTCGCCCGGGCATTTCTCCATGCGCTGCATGCAGACGGGAGCGGCCGGGTATGTGTGCAAGCAACAGGACTTGACCGAGTTGTTGAGCGCGATCAAGGCCGTATTGTCCGGCTACAGTTATTTCCCCAACCAGGCGCTGCATACCGTGCGCTCCAGCCTGGGTAACGCCAGCGAGTCGGACATGGTCGATCGTTTGTCCGGACGGGAAATGATGGTGCTGCAACAACTGGCGCGCGGAAAAACCAATAAGGAAATTGCCGATGGGATGTTTCTGAGCAACAAGACGGTCAGTACCTACAAGACGCGTTTATTGTTGAAGCTCAACGCGCGTTCGCTGGTCGATCTGATCGAGCTGGCACAACGCAATGGGTTGGTGTGAGTCAGGCGGTCACCCATAGCCAATAAAAAAGCCTCCATCGGGGAGGCTTTTAGGTGTTTGGGGGCAAGCGGTCAAAGGTCAAAGTCGTAATCGGCCAACTGCTTCTGCAAGCGGCGTTCTTCCAGCAGATTATCAATGGTGCGGCGTTTGCTCAGATTGGTTTTCGCCACTTCCACGACCACGGGTTCCGCGTCGTCGGACTCAACGGCGATGAATTCGTCTTCTACATCCAGTTGTTCTTTGCCAGTACTCATGGGTTCGACTCCAGGCTAAGACTGCCATTGGCGCTCCTTATATCGATAAACCACGGGCGGGTAAAAAAGATTTTTTCAATCGACAGATCAATAAAACCAATAGCGCCTCAATCGTCGGAGGTCTTGTGCTTGTATTCGCATAAATCTTCGATCCGACAGCTGCCGCACCGGGGCTTGCGTGCCAGACACACGTAGCGCCCGTGAAGAATGAGCCAGTGGTGGGAATCCAGGAGGAACGCCTTGGGCACGAACTTCATCAGCTTGTTCTCCACTTCCACCACGTTCTTGCCGGGCGCCAACCCGGTGCGGTTGCTGACGCGGAAGATGTGCGTGTCGACCGCCATGGTCAGTTGCCGGAACGCGGTATTGAGCACCACGTTGGCGGTCTTGCGGCCGACGCCCGGAAGCGCTTCCAGGGCTTCGCGGGTCTGCGGGACCTCGCTGTCATGGCGCTCGATCAGCAGGCGACAGGTTTCGATGACGTTCTTGGCCTTGCTGTTGTACAGCCCGATGGTCTTGATGTACTCGGACAGCCCTTCGACGCCCAGGGCGTAGATCGCCTCCGGCGTATTGGCCACCGGAAACAGCTTGGCCGTGGCCTTGTTGACGCCGACGTCGGTGGACTGGGCCGACAGAATCACCGCGATCAACAGCTCGAACGGCGAGGAGTAGGCCAGTTCGGTTTTCGGTTCCGGGTTGTCTTCGTGAAGGCGACGAAATATTTCCAGGCGTTTGGCGGCGTTCATGGGCGCGGCGTGTCCTTGGTAGGTGAATGAGGGCTGGCGGCCGTCCAGGCCTGGCGGGCCGCCAGCAGCAAGCCGAGCAGGATGAACCCGCCCGGGGCCAGCGCGGCCAGGGGCAGGGCGCTGGCGATCAGCTCGCGCAGGGCGCCCAGGCCAAGCATCCAGAGGCCGAACAGGCCAGCAAGCCTGAGGCGAGCGGACAGACGCCGCTCAACGAGGGCGTCTTGTTGTTCCAGCACCACGCCGCTCAAGGCGATCCAGCCCAGGTAAAGGCTCGACACCCGGAACGGCTGCGGCGCCCAGGCCTGGAGCACGAAGCCTGTGCAAGCGGCCAGGGTAGCCGCCAGCACGGCACAGGCGAGCACGCGTTGATACGCGCTCAGGCGATGTCGGACACTTCCCATCGCCGCGTCTTGCGCAACGACGATCAATGCCCAGGCCAACCATACCCCCAGCGCACCGGCCAGCGAGTCGCTCGCGCCGACCAATGGGACGAGCAACAGCCCGCGCGTCAGGGCCCATGGCTTATTCATCCGCGACCACTCCGGTCAGTTGAGCCTGGTGCTCGTCGAAGTAACGCAGCGTATCGTGAACCGCCTCCAGGACGGCTCGGGAGGTCACGGTCGCGCCGGCCAATTGGTCGAATCGTCCGCCGTCCTTTTTCAGGGCCCAGGCGCTGTCGTCAGTCTGCTGGCGTGATTGGCCGGTGAAGGTTTGCAGCCAGGCATTTGGCCAACCGGCAATCGCCGCGCCCAGTCCGGGGGTCTCGGACTGATGCAGGGTTTTCACGCCCAGCAGGCGGCCTTGCACGTCGATTGCGATCAGCAGTTCGATGCTGCCTTCATACCCCGTTGTCTGGCTGCGTAGCAGCACCGCGCTGGGTTGGCCGGCGCGAGTGGCCCGGTAGGCCTGTAGCAACGAGCTATGGGCCAGGGGCACGGCGGTCGTCATCACCGGCTGCGCCAATGGCTGATTGTCGTAGCGCTCGACGGGCAATACGTCGAGCAGGGCGCGGGTCTGCTGTGCTTGTCGTTGCGCCTCGATGCGCCCGGTCGTGCTCAGGTGCGTGAGGTAAGTGGCACCGCTGCCGAGGGCAACCAGTGCGATCAGGAGGGCCACGCCGCCGGGATTGTTCATGCCGGTTGCCGCCGTTGCCGTGCAGCGGCCAGGCGCTCCAGTGCGGGGACGCCAAGGTTCATCAGCAACACCGCAAATGCCACGCCGTCGGGGTAACCGCCCCAGGTGCGTATGGTGTAAGTCAGCAGTCCCACGCCGACCCCGAACAGCAGTCGAGCGAGTGGCGCCTTGGCGCCCGAAACCGGTTCGGTCACGATGAAGAACGCCCCGAGCATGGTTGCGCCGGCGAGCAGATGAAACAGCGGAGAGCCATGGGAATCGGAGCCTGAGCCGTTCCAGCCGATCAGGCTGATGAGGAACAGGCTGGCCAGCATGCCCACCGGTGCGTGCCAACTGAACACCCGTTGTTGCAGCAGAAACAGGCCGCCGGCCAGGAACGCCAGGTTGACCCATTCAGCGCCCCGACCACCGAAATGGCCAAACGCCGGGTTGTGGGCGAACAACTCGTCGATGGTCAGGCTTCGGTTGAGCCGCAGGCTGTCCAGCGCGGTCGCCCCGGCCCAGGCGTCGGGTGCTGGCGGTGTGCCGAACACGTGTTGCAGGCCTTCCAGCAAGCCCACGGCGTGGGGCGCAGGCCATTGACTCATGTGGGCAGGAAACGCCACCAGGGCCAGGGCATAGCCGAGCATGGCCGGGTTGAATGGGTTGCTGCCGACGCCCCCCCACAGGTGTTTGCCAAAGAGCAGGGCGCAGGCCACCGCCGTGACGGTCAGCCACCAGGGACCGTACGCTGGCAAGGCCAGGGCCAGCAGGGTGGCGCTGACCAGCGCACTGCCATCGAACAGCTCGGGGGCGAGTGATCGGCGGCGCAGGCGCAGCACCGCGGCTTCGATCGCCATTGCGGTGAGCCCCGCCAGCGCCAGGTTCAGCAAAATGCCCCAGCCCTGGAACCACAGCAGCGCCAGCGCCCCCGGCAGCGTCGCCAGCAGCACGCGCTGCATGGCCTGGCGCAGTCGTTCGTCCATGGGCTCAGGGCGTGACATGGGCGTCCACCTGGCGCTCGGCGTCCTTCACCGCTTGCTCCAATGCCAACACCTGGTCGTCCGGGGCCGCCGCCGCGCGGGCCTTGCTGAGCTCGGCGCGGCGCATGGCCAATTGGATCTTGGCCCGTTTCAGCTCGGCGTTCGGCGCGGGTGCCGGGGCTGGCGCTGGCGCGGTTTGCGGTGCGGCGCTTTCCAGTTGTATCAGGGCTTGCTCGGCCGCTTCGAACTGGCGTTGCAGCACGATCAGTTGCGATTGTTGCTCGAAGGTCGGCGGATGACCGAAGGCCTTCAAGGATTTGTTCAATTGCGCCCGGCTCATGGCCAGGTCGACCTTGGCCTTTTTCAGGGCGGCATCGGCGTTGGCGGCTTTCTGCGCGCGCACCCGTTCCAGCGCGGCTTGAACCGGGTCGAGCGCCTGGGGTTGAGCCGGGGCCTGGGCGGCGCGTTGGGTGCGGGCCAGGCGTTCGGCCTGGCGCTGCTCTTCTTCACGCCGCAAACGGGCGTTGCGTTGCTCGAAGCGCCGTCGGGCATGGTTGCGTTTGGCCGCGCGCGCTTGTTGCTCCTCAAGGCTTGAGGTCAGGCCGCCGATAATCGGCAGCACGCTGGCTGTCGGCAGGGGTCGCATCTCGATGCAATCGACGGGGCAAGGCGCTACACACAGGTCGCAACCGGTGCATTCGTCGATGAGGACGGTGTGCATCAGCTTTGCCGCGCCGACTATCGCGTCCACCGGGCAGGCCTGGATGCACTTGGTGCAGCCGATGCATTCGGCTTCACGGATAAAGGCGATTTGCGCCGGGGCCGCGCCGCGGCTGGTGTCCAATTCCAGCACCGGTACTTTCATCAGCTCGGCCAGGGCCGCGATGGTTTCCTGGCCGCCGGGTGGGCACTTGTTGATCGGCTCGCCCTGGGCAATGCCCTCGGCGTAAGGCTTGCACCCCGGGTGCCCGCATTTGCCGCATTGGGTTTGCGGCAGCAGCGCGTCGATACGTTGAATCAGGCTCATGTCTTGACCAGCCCGCGCAATCCAAGAAAGGCCACCGCCATCAGTCCGGCGCTGATCAACTGAATCGGCAGCCCGCGGAAGGGCAGGGCAATAGCGTGAGTGAAGGTGCGCTGGCGCAGGTCCTCGAACAGGCCCAGCACCAGCCAGAAGCCCAGCCCGGCGCCCAGGCTCAGGGCGACGGCGTGGCCCAGGCCCTGGTCGTCCTCGCCATTGAGCAGCGTCACGCCGAGGACGCCGGCATTGCCCAGCAGCAATGGCCACAAGCCGTCGAACGGCCATGTCGGCCGCCAACGTGCCAGCCCGCGCAGCAGGGGGGCGATGAGCAATACGCTTAAGGGCAGCCAGACCAGCAGGCGCAACGCCGTCAGTTGGGCCAGCGCCAGCAACCAGTGATCGAGCAGATAGCCCAGGGTGCCGACCACCAGCATCAGGCACGTCGTCGCCAGCCCCAGGGCGTGCACCCGCCGCCTGCCATCGGTCGTCAGCAGCGGATCGACGCCCAGCGGCCAATGCAACACCAGGTTGTTGATCAGGGCCGCGCTGAACAATGTAAGAAGGAGGTCGGTCATGGGCGTATGGGTGAAAGGGCCTGTTACACGATGAGGCATTATCCGCCACGCGGGCAGGGCGGGCCAGATATGAAAATCCCACAGCCGCCTGCAAAGCGACTGTGGGATCGGTGCAGCGTGCGGTCGCGTTACTTGATCCGCTGGCCTGGCTTGGCGCCGCTGTCGGGGCTCAGCAGGTAGATTTCCTCGCCACCAGGGCCCGCCGCCATCACCATGCCTTCGGACACGCCGAAGCGCATTTTGCGCGGCTTGAGGTTGGCGATCATCATCGTCAGCCGGCCTTCGAGCTTGGCAGGGTCCGGATAGGCACTCTTGATGCCGGAGAACACGTTGCGCTGTTCATCGCCGATGTCCAGGGTCAGGCGCAGCAGTTTGTCGGCACCCTCGACGGCTTCGGCCTTGACGATCAGCGCGACGCGCAGGTCCACGGCGGCAAAGGCGTCGAACTCGATTTCCGGCGACAGCGGATCCTTGGCCAGTTCGCCATTGCCGGTCAGGGCGCCGGTGTCGGTCTGGCTGGCGGCCAGGTCTTCCTTGGAGGCGTCGGTCATGGCTTGCACCTTGGCGGCGTCGATGCGGGTCATCAACGGCTTGAACTCGTTCAGTTGATGGTTGCTCAGCAGGGTCTGGTGATCGTTCCAGGTCAGCGGCGCGACATTGAGGAACGCCTCGGCGTCGGCGGCCAGCAACGGCAGCACCGGCTTGAGGAAAATCACCAGTTGGCGGAACAGGTTCACGCCCAGGGCGCAGATCGCCTGGACTTCTTCCTGCTTGCCTTCCTGTTTGTTCAGCGACCACGGCGCCTTGTCGGCGATCCAGGCGTTGGCGCGGTCGGCCAGGGCCATGATCTCGCGCATGGCCCGGGCAAAGTCGCGAGCCTCGTAGGCTTCGGCGATGCTCGGCGCGGCGGCCAGGAACGCTTCGGTCAGCTCTGGTGCCGCATTGCCTGCCACCAGCACGCCGGCATTGCCCTTGTGGATGAAACCGGCGCAGCGGCTGGCGATGTTGACGACTTTGCCCACCAGGTCGGAATTGACCTTCTGCACGAAGTCGTCGAGGTTCAGGTCCAGGTCATCGACGCCACGGCCCAGCTTGGCCGCGTAGTAGTAGCGCAGGTATTCCGGGGACAGGTGGTCCAGGTATGTCCGGGCCTTGATGAAGGTGCCGCGGGACTTGGACATTTTCTGGCCGTTGACGGTCAGGTAGCCATGGACGTTGATGCCGGTCGGCTTGCGAAAACCCGCGCCTTCGAGCATTGCGGGCCAGAACAGGGCGTGGAAGTTGACGATGTCCTTGCCGATGAAGTGGTACAGCTCGGCGGTGGAGTCCTTGCCCCAGAACGCGTCGAAGTCCAGCTCCGGCGTGCGGTTGCACAGGTTCTTGAAGCTGGCCATGTAGCCGATTGGCGCATCCAGCCAGACGTAGAAGTACTTGCCGGGCTCATCCGGGATCTCGAAGCCGAAATACGGCGCATCGCGGGAGATGTCCCACTGTTGCAGGCCGGCGTCGAGCCATTCGGCGATCTTGTTGGCGACGGCGTCCTGCAGGGTGCCGCTGCGGGTCCAGGCTTGCAGCATCTGCTGGAAATCCGGCAGCTTGAAGAAGAAGTGCTGGGAATCCTTGAGCACCGGCGTGGCCCCGGAAATCGCCGACTTCGGGTCTTTCAGGTCAGTGGGTGCATAGGTGGCGCCGCACTTTTCGCAGTTGTCGCCGTACTGGTCCTCGGTGCCGCATTTCGGGCAGGTACCCTTGATGAAGCGGTCGGCCAGGAACATTTTCTTTTCCGGGTCGAAATACTGGGTGATCGAGCGGGTCGCGATGTGCCCGGCATCACGCAGCTTGAGGTAGACCTGACTCGACAGCTCGCGGTTTTCCTCGGCGTGCGTGGAGTGGAAGTTGTCGAAGTCCACCAGGAACTCGGCAAAGTCGGCGCTGTGTTCGGCCTGGACGTTGGCGATCAGTTGTTCCGGGGTGATGCCTTCCTTTTCCGCGCGCAGCATGATGGCCGAGCCGTGGGCGTCGTCGGCGCAGACATAGATGCATTGGTTGCCGCGATGCTTCTGGAAGCGCACCCACATATCGGTCTGGATGTATTCCAGCATATGGCCGAGGTGAATCGAACCATTGGCATAGGGCAGGGCGCTGGTGACGAGGATCTTGCGTGGCTCGGACATGGGGCTCGGCTACTTGATGAAACGGAGGTCGGCCACTATAAAGCGCCGGCGGCTTTTTTTCACCCTATGAGCCTGTTTCCGGATGCTGGCAGGGCCTGTGTGGCGAGGGAGCTTGCTCCCGCTGGGTGGCGAAGCCGCCCTTAAAAAGGTTGTGTACCCTGACAACGTCAGCCTTGGTGCGACTGCTGCGCAGTCGAGCGGGAGCGAGCTCCCTCGCCAGAGGGACATTCACACAGCAGTGTTTGGGTCGCCACAAAAGAATGGGCGGCGTAGGATAGCCGCCTGTTTTTCCAGTCTTGCTATCGGAGTTGCCCATGAGCGCCGTCAATCGCGCAGCGGTGGAAGCCGTCCTTCGCCAGTACACCGACCCCTACCTGAACCAGGACCCGGTCAGCGCCGGATGCGTGCGTGCCATCGATGTCCAGGGCGATCGCGTCCACGTCCAGTTGGAAATCGGCTACGCCGCCGACCTGTTCAAGAAGGGCTGGGCGCAAATGCTGCAGATGGCGATCGAAGGCCTGGATGGCGTGGCGGCCGCCCAAGTCGACATCACCAGCGTGATCGCCGCCCACAAGGCCCAGGCCCAGGTGCCGGGGCTGGCGAACGTCAAGAACGTGATCGCCGTGGCCTCCGGCAAGGGCGGCGTGGGCAAATCCACCACCGCCGCCAACCTGGCCTTGGCGCTGGCCCGTGAAGGGGCCAGGGTGGGGATCCTCGACGCCGATATCTATGGCCCGAGCCAGGGCATCATGTTCGGTATCGCCGAAGGTACCCGGCCGCAGGTCAAGGACCAGAAATGGTTCGTGCCGCTCAAGTCCCATGGCGTGGAAGTCATGTCCATGGCGTTCCTGACCGATGACAACACGCCGATGGTCTGGCGCGGGCCGATGGTGTCTGGCGCCTTGCTGCAACTGGTGACGCAGACCGCCTGGGGCGACCTGGATTACCTGGTGATCGACATGCCGCCAGGCACCGGCGATATCCAGCTGACCCTGGCGCAGAAAGTCCCGGTGGCCGGCGCGGTGATCGTCACCACGCCCCAGGACCTGGCCCTGCTGGATGCGCGCAAGGGCGTGGAGATGTTCCGCAAGGTCAACATCCCGGTGCTGGGCGTGGTGGAAAACATGGCCGTGCACATCTGCTCTAACTGCGGGCACGCCGAGCATCTGTTCGGCGAAGGCGGCGGGGAAAAACTGGCGACCCAGTACGGCGTCGAACTGCTGGCCTCGCTGCCGCTGTCGATGCTGATCCGTGAGCAGGCCGACGGCGGCAAGCCCACCGTGAGCGCCGAGCCGGACAGCCAGATCGCTATGGTCTACCAGGAACTGGCTCGCCACGTAGGCGCGCGGATCGTGTTGCAGGAAGCCGCCATGCCGGCGATGCCGAACATCACCATCAGCGACGACTGATAGAGTGAAACCCTACCCACTGTGGGAGCGAGCTTGCTCGCGATAGCGGCGTATCAGTCGCATCAAGGCTGACTGAACTGACGCTATCGCGAGCAAGCTCGCTCCCACATTTGGGTTGCGGTGACCTTAGATCCGCAACCCGCCATCCATTTCCAGGATCCGGCCGGTGTAGTAGTCGTTCTCGAAGATGTACGCCGCCGAATGGGCGATTTCCTCGGGCCTGCCCATGCGTTTGAGCGGGATGCCCGAGGTCATTTTTTCCAGGGCCTCGGGTTTCATGCCCAGGGTCATTTCAGTCTCGATGAAGCCCGGGGCAATGCCGGCGACACGAATGCCGTAGCGCGCCAGTTCCTTGGCCCAGGTCACGGTGGCGGCGGCCACGCCGGCCTTGGCGGCGGAGTAGTTGGTCTGGCCGACGTTGCCGGCGCGGGAAATCGAGGAAATGTTGATGATCGCGCCGCTGTTCTTCAGCTCGACCATTTTCGCCGCCACTTCGCGGGTGCACAGGAACACGCCGGTGAGGTTGACGTCGATCACGGCTTGCCATTGGGCCAGGCTCATCTTGCTTATTTCGCCGTCCTTGACCTTGAGCAGCAGGCCGTCGCGCAGGATCCCGGCATTGTTGATCAGACCATGGATCGCGCCGAAATCCTCGGCCACTCGGGCGACCATGTCGCTCACCTGTTCTTCATTGGCCACGTTGCACAGGTACGCCCGGGCCTCGACGCCCTTGGCCACGCACGCGGCCACGGCCTGGTCGAGCTTCTCCTGATTGAGGTCGACCAGGGCAAGCTTCGCGCCCCTGCCCGCCAGGTACTCGGCCATGGAGCGCCCCAGGCCCTGGCAACCGCCAGTGATAATGATTACTTTGTCAGTGAGTTGCATGTGCGTGTCCCGGGATGGCGGAGCGGTTGAGGGAGTTCGGTTGCGGGCCTCTCTTCTGTAGCGGCTGGAGCGCGGCATAGAGTTGCCCGATGGCACCTGGAAACATAGTCCAGCTGCCTGATCGTATTCAAGACGAATTTAGTCGAAGGAGTCATAAATTGAGCGTTGAAGCTGCCAAGCTTGCCCGAGAGCTGCTGCTCAAGGAATACCGTGGAGTGTTATCCACCCATTCCAAATCCATGCCCGGCTTCCCGTTCGGCTCCGTCGTGCCGTATTGCCTGGATGCGCAGGGCCAGCCGCTGATCCTGATCAGCCGCATTGCCCAGCACACCCACAATCTGCAGAAAGACCCCAAGTGTTCGATGCTGGTGGGCGAGCGAGGGGCGCAAGACGTGCAGGCCGTGGGGCGCCTGACATGCATGGCACAGGCACGCAAACTCCAGGACAGCGCCGCCATCGAGGCCGCTGCCGAGCGCTATTACCGTTATTTCCCCGAATCGCAGAACTACCACAAGGCCCACGATTTCGACTTCTGGGTGCTCGACCCGGTGCGTCATCGCTACATCGGCGGCTTCGGTGCGATTCATTGGATCGACCAGGTCACCCTGGCCAATCCCTTTGCCGGCCAGGCCGAGGCGAGCATGATCGAACACATGAACGCCGATCACGCCAAGGCCATCGCCCATTACGTGACACTGGCCGGACTGCCGGACTGCGAGCCGGCACAGATGGTCGGCATCGACAGCGAAGGCATGCACCTGCGCATTGGCCAGGGGCTGTACTGGCTGGCGTTTCCCAGTCCTTGCAACACGCCGACACAAGTGCGCGAAGCCTTGGTTTACCTGGCTCACGCCGAGCAATGGCCGAAAAATGCAGAGGCGAACGCTTGAATTCACGAAAGGACGACGTCATTTAGGGTTTGATAGCAAGGCATTCTTGCGTTGAGGAACCTTTTGATGCGCCCTTTTTTGTTGCTCTTTCTGCTGTTCCCGGTGTTGGAGCTGTTCGTATTCGTCAAGGTCAGCGGTGCGGTCGGGTTTTTCCCGGCGCTGCTGCTGGTCATTCTCGGCTCGATGCTCGGCGTGTTCGTGCTGCGCATCGCCGGCCTCGCCACGGCATTGCGTGCCCGTGAAAGCCTGAACCGCGGCGAACTGCCTGCCCAGACCATGCTCGAAGGCCTGATGCTGGCCCTGGGTGGCGGCCTGTTGATCCTGCCAGGCTTCATCAGCGACGTGCTGGGCCTGGTCCTGCTGCTGCCGTTCACCCGGCGCATGCTCGCCAACAAGATGCGCCAGCGCGCCGAGGAGCAGGCGATGCGTCAGCGCGCGTTCGCCGATGACCTCCAGCCCCGTGGCGGCCCGGCCCCACGAGAGCCGGTGGGCCGCGAGCCGACGGTGATCGAAGGTGAATTCGAACACCGCGACTCCAAGTAAACCCTTCAGCACGGCGCCTTCGGGCGCCGTGTTCGTTCAGGCGTGGACGTAAAAATTTTTCCACCCGGCCCTTGTAATCGCCTTGCGCGCCCCTATGTATGGGTCACCGCAAGGTTTCCGGTGGCAACACCGGACAGACTTCCGCGGTTCGACTGACGAACCGCAACCGGCTTCGCCGGCTTTGTTAAACCCGCCGGGACTACACCGGCCGATGAAAACCCAAAATTAGGAGAGATCGACAATGAAGCTTCGTCCTCTGCATGACCGCGTCGTCATCCGTCGCAGCGAAGAAGAGAAGAAAACCGCTGGCGGTATCGTCCTGCCAGGTTCGGCTGCTGAAAAAGCCAACCACGGTGAAGTTCTCGCTGTAGGTACCGGCCGCGTGCTGGACAGCGGTGAAGTGCGTGCGCTGGCCGTGAAAGTGGGTGACAAGGTTGTGTTCGGCCCTTACTCCGGCAGCAACACCGTGAAAGTCGACGGCGAAGACCTGTTGGTAATGAGCGAGAACGAGATCCTCGCTGTTATCGAAGGCTGATTTCCCCGCTCATTTTCCCGCTACTACACAGTATTTAAGGAATATCGATCATGGCTGCTAAAGAAGTTAAATTCGGCGATTCCGCCCGCAAGAAAATGCTCACCGGTGTCAACGTCCTGGCTGACGCAGTAAAAGCGACCCTGGGCCCGAAAGGCCGCAACGTGATCATCGAGAAGAGCTTCGGCGCTCCGACCATCACCAAGGACGGCGTTTCCGTAGCCAAGGAAATCGAACTGGAAGACCGTTTCGAGAACATGGGCGCGCAGCTGGTCAAAGACGTTGCCTCCCGTGCCAACGATGACGCCGGCGACGGCACCACCACCGCCACCGTCCTGGCCCAGTCGATCGTCAACGAAGGCCTGAAAGCCGTCGCTGCCGGCATGAACCCGATGGACCTCAAGCGCGGCATCGACAAGGCGACCATCGCCATCGTCAAGGAGCTCAAGGGCCTGTCCAAGCCTTGCGCTGACTTCAAGGCCATCGCTCAGGTAGGCACCATCTCCGCCAACTCCGACAACTCCATCGGCGACATCATTGCCGAAGCCATGGAAAAAGTCGGTAAAGAAGGCGTGATCACCGTTGAAGAAGGCTCGGGCCTGGAAAACGAACTGTCGGTCGTCGAAGGCATGCAGTTCGACCGCGGCTACCTGTCGCCGTACTTCGTCAACAAGCCGGACACCATGGTGGCCGAGCTGGACGGCCCGCTGATCCTGCTGGTCGACAAGAAAATCTCCAACATCCGCGAAATGCTGCCGGTGCTGGAAGCCGTTGCCAAGGCTGGCCGTCCTCTGCTGATCGTGGCCGAAGACGTTGAAGGCGAAGCCCTGGCGACCCTGGTCGTGAACAACATGCGTGGCATCGTCAAGGTTGCTGCGGTCAAGGCCCCTGGCTTCGGCGACCGCCGCAAGGCCATGCTGCAGGACATCGCCGTCCTGACCGGCGGTACCGTGATCTCCGAAGAGATCGGCCTGAGCCTGGAAAGCACCACCCTGGAGCACCTGGGTAACGCCAAGCGCGTCACCCTGTCCAAGGAAAACACCATCATCGTCGACGGTGCTGGCGTTCAAGGTGACATCGAAGCGCGCATTAGCCAGATCCGTGCCCAGGTTGCCGAAACTTCCTCGGACTACGACCGTGAAAAACTGCAAGAGCGCCTGGCCAAGCTGTCCGGCGGCGTTGCGGTGATCAAGGTTGGCGCCGGTTCCGAAGTCGAAATGAAAGAGAAGAAAGCCCGCGTTGAAGACGCCCTGCACGCTACCCGTGCAGCCGTTGAAGAAGGCGTGGTACCTGGCGGTGGCGTTGCGCTGATCCGCGCACTGGAAGCCCTGACCGAACTCAAGGGCGACAACGCTGACCAGAACGTGGGCATCGCTGTTCTGCGTCGCGCTGTTGAAGCGCCGCTGCGTCAGATCGTTGCCAACTCCGGCGACGAGCCAAGCGTCGTGGTCGACAAGGTCAAGAACGGCCAAGGCAGCTTCGGCTACAACGCTGCGTCGGGCGAGTACGGCGACATGATCGAAATGGGTATCCTGGACCCAACCAAGGTCACCCGTTCGGCCCTGCAGGCAGCGGCTTCCATCGGCGGTCTGATCCTGACCACCGAAGCAGCCGTGGCTGACGCACCGAAGAAAGAAGGTGCAGCTGGCGGCGGTATGCCAGACATGGGCGGCATGGGTGGCATGGGCGGCATGATGTAAGCCAGCCTTACCCTGTAGCGAAAAACCCCGCCTGCGAAAGCAGGCGGGGTTTTTTATTGCCGCTTATTGGGGAGCGAGCGTTACGCCGCTTTCGCGAGCAAGCTCGCTCCCACAGGTGATCTTGGGCGATCACCGGATTTGCGCCCACCCTGGTCCCCTGTGGAAGCGGGCTTGCTCGCGAAGGGCCAGCAGCCCCAGCATCGTTATCGCAGGCTCGCCCCCCTCTGAAAGATCCTCAGCCCCGGGCGGGGGCGGGCAGGGCTACGCGATCCGTCGTGGCGGCGGGTCGGTAAAGAATGAAGTAGTAGCAACCCAGGCAAATCAGCCAGCAGAACACCGCGGTCCAGACGTTGTGGGAAAAGAAGTGCGCCCCCTGCATCATCCTGCCGATGGAAAACACCGTGCCCAGGCCGAGGGCCAGGACGAACGCGCGTCTGGCCAGGCGTGGCCGGCGGTCACGCAGGACGAAGAACAGGGCAAACAGGGTGAAGCCGGTCGCGGCATGGCCGCCGGGCCAGCATCGCCCAGGCTTGTCGGTGGCCGGTCGCGGGCTCAGCAATTCGCTGTAGGTTTCCTTGCCGCCGAACTCCTTGAGGCTCCAGGGGCATTGCACGGCCGTCACGGCCTTCATCGGTGTGACGAACGACGTGGCCAGCGCCAGGGACAGGACCAGGCAGCCGAGTTCGCGTTTGAACGGCTTGAGTCGAGCGTTGAAGAACGTGGCGATAAACCCCAGGACCGCCACCACGGAAAAGGCGATGACTACCTCCTTGGCACGGTCGTGGAGGATGTCTTCCAAAAAGTAACTGTGACGGCCAATGAACCCGCCACCGGTGGCGTCATAGAACAAGTGGGCCAGACCCATGTCCAGGGTGGTCAGTTCCAATAGCACCAGGATGACCGCGACGGCGGCGGGCAGCCCCAGGGCGATCCGCAGGTTAAGCGGCCTGGAAGCAGGGCGGATGGCGGTGGAAACCATGAAAGTACCTTTCTGGGAGTCTTCGATGAACAGCGCGTTTCGCGCAGTCTGACCGGTGTTGCGTGGGAGGGGTGTGAAGGTTGGGTGAAAAAGTCGTCAAGGCTTGCCCAAGGCTGTGTTCGGGAGCGGTCCAGTGAAGACACGAGCAGACACAATCCTAGCGGTGAGCCACACTTGGCCGTAAGCTGCGCGGGCCAAGACGGCCGTTCCCCGTATACGCAGAGGTGCCCATGCGAATTCTATTGGTCGAAGACAACCGCGACATCCTGGCCAACCTGGCCGACTACCTGGGGCTCAAGGGCTACACCGTCGATTGTGCCCAGGACGGTCTGTCGGGGTTGCACCTGGCGGCGACCGAGCACTACGACCTGATCGTGCTCGACATCATGCTGCCGGGCATCGACGGCTACACCTTGTGCAAGCGCCTGCGTGAAGACGCCCGCCGCGACACGCCGGTGATCATGCTCACCGCCCGGGACCAGTTGGACGATCGCCTGCAAGGCTTCAAGTCCGGGGCCGACGATTACCTGATCAAGCCTTTTGCCCTGTCGGAACTGGCTGCGCGGATCGAGGCGGTCATGCGCCGGGCCCAGGGGGGTGGACGGCGGGCGTTGCAGGTCGGTGACCTGAGCTACGACCTCGACACCCTGGAAGTGACCCGCGAAGGCAAGCTGCTCAAGCTCAACCCGGTCGGCCTGAAGCTGCTGGCGGTGCTGATGCAGAAAAGCCCCCATGTGTTGCGCCGGGAAATCCTCGAAGAAGCGCTCTGGGGCGATGATTGTCCGGACAGCGACAGCCTGCGCAGCCATGTCCATCAACTGCGCCAGGTGATCGACAAACCGTTCGAAAAACCCTTGCTGCACACTGTGCACGGCGTCGGTTATCGCTTGGCCGAGGGGCGCGATGGAGTTTAAGCAAAGCCTTGCCCAGCGGATCATCATCGCCTTTGCGTTGATGAGCGCATTGGTGGCAGGGGCGTTCGCCATGGGGATCGTGGCGACGGTCCACCTGGTTGAAGAAAAACTGATTTCCGCCGGGCTCGGTGGCGACCTGCAGCGCCTGTTGTTGATGGACAGCGTCTCGGACTGGAACCATCGCCCGGAACCCGACCAGTTGTTCTATTTCAGCGGCGGCCCCGGGGATTTCGAGCTGCCCAAGGACCTGCGCCATCTGGAGCGCGGGTTCCACGAAGTGTTTCGCGAACAGCTGTCCTATCACGCCATGGTCGAGATCGTGGACGGCCGCCACTACGTCCTGCTCCAGGACCAGAGCGACTTCGAAGAGCGCGAACGGGTGCTGTTCGCCGTGGTGCTGGTGGGCTTTGTGCTCAGCCTGGCGCTGGCGGTGTTCCTGGGGTGGGTCCTGGCCCGTCGGGTCATGGCGCCTGTGGTTCGCCTGGCCCGGCAAGTGCGGCACCGCGACCAGTTGCTTGGTCTGGCCCCACCGCTGGCGCCGGATTACGCGGCCGATGAAGTGGGCGAACTGGCCGTGGCGTTCGACGCCACGCTGGGCCAGCTACGCCAGGCCCTGACCCGCGAGCGTTTGTTCACCAGTGATGTGAGCCACGAGTTGCGTACGCCGTTGATGGTCCTGGCGACCTCGTGCGAACTGTTGCTGGAAAACCCGGCGCTGGATCAGCGCGGTCGCACCCAGGTCGAGCGGATCAACCGCGCCAGTGAGGAAATGCGAGAGTTGGTCCAGACCTTCCTGATGCTCGCCAGGGCTCGGCGCGAAGACAACGGCATGTCACCTCGGGCGACCCTCGCGCAGGTGGCCGAGAACCTTCTCGGGGTGTGGCGCGCGCCCATCGAATCCAAGGGCCTGACGCTGATCTTCGAACCGGGGCAGACCCTTGAGACGCTCTACAACGCCACCTTCCTGACCGCCGTGATGGGAAACCTGCTACGCAACGCCCTGCACTACACCGACCAGGGGTTTATCCGTCTTTCGCTGACCGCCACCGGTTTCGTGGTGGAAGACAGCGGCGTGGGCATCCCCGAAGAGAAGCGCGAGGCGATGTTCGAGCCGTTCGTGCGCGGTAACGAGCAGCGCGGCGAGGGCTTGGGACTGGGGCTGTCGCTGGTGCAGCGGATCTGCGAAAACCAGGGCTGGACCGTGAGCCTCAGCACGATGGAGCCTAACGGCTGCCGTTTTGAAGTGCAGTTGAACCCGACGGGATAAGGGGGCTTGTGGACAAATCTTGTAACTATTGGTGGCATCAACATGACTTTGTTTTCACAAAGAGATGACATGCCGATTCATAAGGTGGGGCCCATCTGTAATGGAGGCCCCCTCAATGTCCAAACCCATCAAGCTGGATTTTTCCGAGAAATACGACGAGCAGCATGCTCGCAAATATTTCCATAAGCATCGCAGCGGCATGAGCCGTCGCCTGTCCAACCAGCGGGATCAACAGCTGGCTCGCCGAGCGTTGGCGCTTGTCGGCGATCCGGGGCTGGTGTTGGACCTGCCTTGCGGTGCCGGGCGTTTCTGGCCTTTGCTGGCCGAAAAACCGAACCGGGTGATCATCGGCGCCGACAATTCCGAGGCCATGCTCAAGACGGCCATGACATCTCAACCGGCCGATGTGGTGAAACGGGTACAACCCTTGCACACATCTGCGTTCGACATTGCCTTGCCTGATAACGCCGTCGACAGCATTTTTTGCATGCGGCTGCTGCACCACATCGGTGAATCCGCGCACCGCCTGGCGATCCTCAAGGAATTCGAGCGGGTCAGCCGCGACAGCGTGATTGTTTCATTGTGGGTCGACGGTAATTTCAAGGCCTGGAAACGCAAGCGCCAGGAACGCACCCGTGGGCAGAAAGACTACCAAAATCGATTTGTGTTACCGGTTGCTACAGTAGAAGAGGAATTTCGCCAGGCTGGGTTCCGTATTCAGGAACGACTGGATTTCCTACCGCTCTATGCCATGTGGCGAGTTTATGTATTACGCAAGAGGTAAAAGCATGGTTGTGCAGGTAGCAGAGGCATCAGGTATCCCCCGCGACAGTTTCGATTATTTTTGGAGCTTGCAGGGTGAGTGGGTGGAGGAGCCCAACGTACGACGTGGCGGCGAGAGCGGCGTACAACGGATCACCAGCAAGGACGGCGAGTTGCTGTATGCCAAGCGCCAGACCGGGCACATCTATCGCAGTTGGCTGCACCCGTTCGGGCGTCCGACGGTATTACGCGAGCAGGACGCGCTCCTGGCGTTGCCTCGACTCAATGTCCGGGTGCCCGAGCTGGTGTTCTGTGGAGCCCAGCCGGACCCCGAGCATAAATGGCGGGCGTTATTGGTGACCCGTGCGCTCGAAGGTTTCGAGGAGATCGAACACTGGTATGCCGGTGGCGGTCGCGAGCGTCATGGCGAAGCGGTGCATGACCAGATCCTCCAGGAACTGGCCGGGAACCTGGCCCGCATGCACAGGGGGCGTTGGCAACACAGCTGCATCTACATCAAGCACGTCTTCGTGCGCGTGACTGGGGAGGGCGAGGCGGCCAAGCCGGAGGTGGCGCTGCTGGACCTGGAGAAGTGCCGCCGGCGCATGACGGCCCGGCAGGCGGCCTCCCATGACATGAAGCAGTTGCGGCGCCATTCGTCGTTCAGCGACGCCGACTGGAAAAAACTCGTCTACTTTTACGAGACGGCGTTTGGCAGCGCTATCAAAGGTTTATAGCGATGAAACTAGAAATTGCTAGAGGTGTGTTTTTAGTTGGAGCCCTGGCAGTTGCGTCGATGGCGGTGGCTGTGTGGGAGCAGCCACGCTCGCAGATCCTCAACGTTTCCAAGGTGGATGCGCAGTGCCCTTTGCCACGGGTGGCAAAGGTCAGCGAAGTGACCCGGCCGGACAATGATCTGCTGCTGTTCATGTTCAGTCTTTCCCAAGGGATGAGGCCGCAGAGTTGAGGATGATGACGTCTAGATAAAGGCCTCGCATATGCGAGGCCTTTATCTTTGGGCGTTTGATTTTCAACCGTGACGGCTGGACCTGTGGCGAGGGAGCTTGCTCCCGTTCGGCTGCGAAGCCGTTGCCGTGGGGAGACCGTTGGTCGGAGGGGACCGCTTCGCGCTCCAGCGGGAGCAAGCTCCCTCGCCACAAGAGCCAAAGCCAGAGCCAGAGCCAGAGCCAGAGCCAGAGCCAGAGCCAGAGCCAAGAGCTAGAGGCCCCAGCGCAAAAGATCAGAGACTGGCGTGTTCTCGGTTCTTGTCCGGTTTGGCCAGCAGCGTGTAGACGCAGGGCAGCACGAACAGGGTGAACAAGGTGCCAATCGACATCCCGGTGGCGATGACCGTGCCGATGTCGAAGCGGCTCACCGCCCCGGCGCCTGTCGCGAGGATGAGCGGTACCATGCCGAATACCATTGCCGCGGTGGTCATCAGCACCGGCCGTAGACGGATCGAGGCGGCCTGTTCCACGGCTTCCCTTGGGCTCAGGCCCTGTTCCTTGCGCAACTGGTTGGCAAACTCGACGATCAGGATGCCGTGCTTGCTGATCAGGCCGATCAGCGTCACCAGGCCCACCTGGGTGTAGATGTTCATGCTTGACCAGCCCAGGAAGAGCGGAATCAAGGCGCCGCAAATCGACAGAGGCACCGTCACCAGGATCACCAGCGGGTCGCGGAAGCTTTCGAACTGGGCGGCCAGCACCAGGAAGATGATCGCCAGGGCCAGGCCAAAGGTGACCCACAGGGCGCTGCCTTCCTGTACGAACTGTCGCGAAGCCCCGGCGTAATCGAAGGCGAACCCTGCCGGCGCTTCTTCCCGGGCGATCTGGCGGACCGTCTCGATGGCTTCGCCCATGCTCACGACGGGAAAGCCCGAGATCGTGACCGCATTGAGCTGCTGGAACTGGTTCAACTGCCGTGGCCGTGCCCGGTCGCTGACCTTGATCAGGGTCGACAGCGGCAGCAGTTCGCCCTGGGTGTTCTTCACGTAGTAGTTGTTCAGCCAGTCGGGGTTGTCGCGAAACGGCCGTTCAACCTGGGCGATGACCTTGTAGCTGCGTCCTTCGAGGGTGAAGCGGTTGATCTCGGCTTCCCCCAGCAGGGTCGCGAGGGTGCCGCCCAGGTCCTGCATCGAGACGCCCATCTGGGCCGCCTTGGCGCGGTCGATATCGACCACGACTTCAGGTTTGTCGAACGCCAGGTCGATGTCCATGAAGGCGAACTTGCCGGACGCCATCGCGCGGTTCTTCACCCGTTCGGCGATTTGCAGCAGGGTGGCGTAATCCTTCGGAGAGTTGATGACGAAGGCGAACGGCAGGCCTTCGCCGGTGCCCGGCAGCGATGGCAGGTTGAAGCCGAAGATCTGCAAGCCGGGGATGCTTTCGAGCTTGGCCTGGACCTCGGGCAGGATTTCCATCTGGGTGCGGCTGCGCTCGTTCCAGGGCTTGAGCAGGAAGCCGCCGATGCCGGACTGTACGCCGTTGTAGCCGTTGATCTGGAACGAGGAGTAGTACTCGGGGAACTCCTTGAAGATCGTGATGAAGTGATCGGTGTAGGCGTTCAGGTAGTCGAGGTTGGTCGTCTTCGGGGAGTTGGCCATCATGAAGATGATGCCCTGGTCCTCGTCGGGGGCCAGTTCGGACTTGGTGAACATGATCAGCACCGGGATCAGGAGCAGGATGATCACGGCGAACACCAGCACCACCGGGCGCGCATCGAGGGTGCCATGGAGCATGCGCTGGTAGCGGCCCTTCAGGCGTTCGAAGACCATGTCCAGGCGGTGGGCCAACCCCGTGGGGTTTTCGTCGTGGCGCAGCAGCATTGCGCACATCATGGGCGACAGCGTCAGGGCGACGATCCCGGAAATCACCACCGCCCCGGCCAGGGTGAGGGCGAACTCCTTGAACAAGGCCCCCGTCAGCCCTTCGAGCAGGCCGATCGGCGCATACACCGCCGCCAGGGTGATGGTCATCGAGACCACCGGCATGGCGATTTCCCGTGCACCTTCCAATGCGGCGTCGAAGGGGCTCTTGCCTTCCTCGATGTGCCGGTGGATGTTTTCCACCACCACAATGGCATCGTCCACCACCAGACCGATGGCAAGCACCATGGCCAGCAGCGTCAGCAGGTTCATCGAGTAGCCCATCAACTGCATGAAGAACATCACGCCGATCATCGACAGCGGGATGGTCACCACCGGGATCAGCACCGAGCGCAGGGCGCCCAGGAACAGGAACACCACGACGATGACGATCAGCACCGCCTCGAACAGGGTCTTCACCACTTCGTCGATGGAGGCCTGGATGAACAGGGTGGCGTCGTAGGCGATCTCGGCCTTGAGGTTGGTCGGTAGCTGGGCCTCCAGCTCCGGCATGAGCTTGCGCACCTCCTTGATCACGTCCAGCGGGTTCGCGCCCGGCGTGGCCTTGATCCCGATGTACACCGACGGCGTACCGCCGAAGGAGCTGATGGTGTCGTAGTTCTCGGCGCCCATTTCCACCCGCGCCACATCCCGCAGCAACACGCGGCTGTCGCCCTCGGTCTTGAGTGGGATCGCGGCGAAGGCCTCGGCTGACTTGAGTTCGGTGTTGGCGTTGATGCTGGTGACCACGTACTCGCCTTTTACCTCGCCGGCGGCGGAGAGGAAGTTCTGCTGGCGCACGGCATTGGTCACGTCGGTGGCGGTCAGGCCGAAACCGGCGAGCTTGACGGGATCGAGCCACAGGCGCATGGCGAAGACCTGGTTGCCGAGGATCTCGGCTTCGGCCATGCCCGGCAACGTCGCCAGCTTGGGCTGGATCACCCGTGACAGGTAGTCGGTGATCTGCGGGTTGTTCAGTTCCTTGCTGAAGAAGCTGATGTACATCAGCGCGGAGGCGTCGGCGGCCTCACGGCTGAGTACCGGGTCCTCGGCGTCCTGGGGTAACTGGTTCTTGACCTCGTTGGCCTTGGCCAGCAGTTCGGTGAAGAGCCGGTCGCTGTTGGAACCGATGCGGGCGTAGACCGAGATCACCGAGAAGTTCTGGCGACTGACCGAGGTCATGTAGTCGATGCCTTCGGCACTGGCCAGGCTTTGCTGCATCGGCTGGGTGATGTAGCCCTGGATGGTCTCGGCGTTGGCCCCGGGGTAGGCGGTGGTCACCGTGATCAGGGCGTTTTCCATCTGCGGGTACTGGCGCAAGGGCAACTTGCTCCAGGCCTGGAAGCCCAGCAGCACGATCAACAGGCTGACCACGGTGGCGAGCACCGGGCGGCGGATGAACGGATCGGTAAAAGCCATGGGGATTCCTTGATCAGTCCGCGCGCGGCGGGCTGTTCTGTTCGGTCAGGGTCTTGTCGTCGCCGATGGCGATGGTCGTACCGTTGTCGAGCTTGATCTGGCCGGCGATCACGACCTGTTCACCGCTCTGCACGCCCTTGGAAACCAGGACCTTTCCATCACGGCGCTCACCGGTCTCGACGAAGCGCCGCTCGGCGATCAGCACCGGCTGGTCCTTGTCATCCTTCTCGACGCTGCCATCGGCGGCCTTCTTTTGCGTGACCACGTACATGGAGTTGCCATAGAGGGTGTAGGTCACGGCGCTTTCCGGCACGACGACAGCATTGGCCACCTCCGGCAGGATCACCTGCAGGTCGGCGAACATGCCCGGCAGCAGCTTGCCATCGGGGTTGGCCAGGGTCGCGCGCACCAGCACGTTGCGGGTGCTGTCCTCGACCTTGGGGTTGATCGCGCTGATGGCGCCGACGAAGGTTTGCCCGGGATAGGCCGCTACGGTGACATTGACCGGCTGGGCAACGGCAAGCCTGGGCACCGTTTGCTCGGGCACGTAGAAATCCACATACAGGCTGCTGAGGTCTTGCAGGGTGGCGATGACCGTGCCGCTGGCCAGATAGTCGCCGACGTCCACCCGGCGAATGCCGATGGTGCCGTTGAAGGGCGCGAGGATCTGTTTCTTGGCCAGCGAGGCCTTGAGTTGATTGACCGTGGCCTGGTTCTTTTTCATTTGCGCCGAGAGTCGGTCGAACTCGCCCTTGGAAATCGCCTGGCTGCCGACCAGTTGTCGGCCGCGTCCGAAGTCCAGTTGCGACAGGCCAAGATCGGCCTCGGCGGTTTGCAGCAAGGCACTTTCGACGTCGCTGTCGAGTTGCAGGAGCGGTTGGCCGACCTTGACCTTCTGGCCGGACTGGAACAGCACCTTCTGCACGGTCCCGGAATTTTCCAGGCTCAGGTCGACGCCTTGCAGGGCCTTTAGGCTGCCGACGGCGGGCAGGCGGGCCTGCCAGGGCTGCTCGGTAGCCGTGGCCACGGCCACGCTGACCGGTGGTTTCGGCGCAGAAAACATCTGGATCTGCTGGTAGACGGAGAAGGCCTTGTAGCCGGCCAGCAACAGCACCACCAGCAGGACAACACCCAACATGATCAGCATGCGGCGTCGCAGCATGTTCCACTTCCTTGGAAAGAACCGAGAGAAAAGACAATCAGGCGGGCACATTACTCCGAGTGCGGCGGGGTTTCCAGACGGACATGGGCGCTGTGTCGTGTGGGATTATTCCTGGATTTACGGGCGCTTGGCGCCCGTAAGCTGCACATTGGCTTCAGACCAGATGCAAATGGTTGTCCCAGAGCCCCGCGGGCAGATCGAGCGGCTTTGCAACCAGTTGTGTCTGCCGACAATCGTAGTAGCGGCAACGCCCCTGGCCCGACGTGACGACGAAACCGTCGGCCACGGCGCCCACGCCCGCGCAGTCTGGCAGGGGGGCATCCAGGCGCGCTTCACCGGTGTCCAGGTCCCAGATGAAGAAACGGTTGCCACGGGGTGCGGTCAGGGCTACCAGGCGCAGCTCGCTGTGCACGGCGACACTGGCGGTGTAGTGCCCCATCGCCTGCAATTGCTGCTCGGGCACCGGGAAGGCCTGGAACGGCTCGCCCGGTCGCTTGATCGCCACCAGTTGCGAAGACTCGTGGGCATCGCCCATGAACTGCTGGCCGGAAACGATGGTGCCGTCGCTGGCGATGCCCAGGTGCCGCACGCTGTTCATCGACTGGGGCAGGGTTTCCTTGCTCAGCAGCGTGCCGTCACGCTGCATCAGCACCAGGCTCGGTTCCATGGCATCGAGGTTCATCTCGACCCGGCTCTCGGCTTCGGTCCGGATGCCACCGTTCGCCACCACCAGGGTCTCGCCGTCGGGCATCCAGGACACCTGGTGCGGGCCGATGCCGTGGGTGGGGATTTCGCCGCTGTGGACCAGCCGTTCGCCTTCGAATCGGTACACGCCCAACAGGCCGCGCCCCGGATCGCGGGTATCGTTCTCGGTGGCGTACAACCACTCGCCGCCGCGGTGGATCACTGCGTGACCATAGAAATGCCGGTCGGGCAGCGAGGTGACGGTTTGCAGCAGCGTACCGTCGCGCAGGTCGATCAGGTAGCTTTCGGTGCCTGGGCGACGGGCGACGAACAAGGCGATCGGCCGGGTGGGGTGGTTGATGATGTCGTGGCAGCGCTGGCCGACCTGGGTGGCGAACGCCCGAGTGCCGTCCAGTCGATAGCCCACGGCGTAATGCCGGCCATCACCATCGTCCCGCGCCGAAAGCAGCAGCGGTTGCTTGTCCTTTTGCTTGAACAGCGTCCAGCCACCCAGGGTAACGGCGCCGAGCAGCAAGCTGCCCAGGGCCAGGGCCTGACGTCGAAGCATGATCAGTCACCGTCGTTGGCGTTGAAGCCCAGTTGAACGCCCAACGCCTTGGCCAGTTCGCCTTCGTGCAGGCGGTGGACGACGTTGAGGCTGTCGTACAAATCGTTGAGTTGCTGGCGTCCGGCGTCGTCGTTGAGCATTTCGGTCAGCGAACGCTGGCTGCTGGCGAACAGTTTCAGTGAGGCATCGTAGGCGGCATCGATCTTGTCGGCCAGTGGCTTCTGCTCGCTGGGCAACAGGCCGCGCAGACCCTTGTTGTCCACGCCTGCCCAGACGGTCCGGGCCGCGCTCAGGCTGGCTTCCAGGCCTTGCAGCGAGGACTGGCTGCGCCAGGCGTCGGCCTGGAACGGTTGCGGCACCCCTTTGCTCTGGCGGCCCATTGGCGTGCCGAGTTTTTTCTTCAGGGTGTCGAGGGCGGTGACCTGGACCCGCAGCAGATCGGCGATGGCTTCATGGGAGTCGGCGTAACGCTGGTTCGGGAACTTGCTCATCTGGGCGAGCATGCCGTCGTTGGTGTTCCAGCGCGACAGGATCTCTTCGGCCAGTTGTTTCTGGCGTTCGCCGATGGCGATCAGCAACGGGCAGTACTTGGCCTTTTGCGCGGCGTCGGCCATGTCGATCTTGGCGTCGAACAGCAGGTACTCGTAGGCCGACAGGCCCTGGACTACGACACTGGACTTGGCCAGGCCGGCGGCGTCGATCTGCGGTTCGCTGTTGATCAGTTGCTCGACCTGACGGCCCACCAGGTTTTTCTTGTCCGGCCAGAACTGGACCTGCCAGGCACGGTTGCCTTCGGCCAGCGGGCCGATGAGCAGCGGTTGCAGCTCGGCCCAGGCTTTTTGCGCCTTGAGGAAATCGGCGCGGGCGGTTTCCAGGGTTTCCTTGCCTTGGCAGAACGCCAGGGCGCTGCTCGCCAACTGCCGGTCGGCGTCGACCCAGCGGCTGTAGGTCGGCAGGATCACTTGCTTGGCGATGGCCGCCGAGGTGACCGCTTGCGGGTCCTGGGGCGAGCAGGCGCCGAGGGCCAGGGCGGCGAGGCTGGTGAACAACAGCTTGGGACGGAACATGTCGGGCTCCCGTGGTCGGAGAATACGTTTAAAGGGAATTCAGGAAGGCCAGCAACGCGGCGCGTTGCCCGGCATCGAACGATAGAACCTGGCGCTGCGCCGCTTGTGCTTCGCCGCCATGCCACAGCACGGCTTCGAGCAGGTTGCGGGCGCGCCCGTCATGCAGGAACTGGGTATGGCCGTTGACGGTTTCGGTCAGGCCGATTCCCCACAACGGCGGCGTGCGCCAGTCGCGGCCACCGGCCTTGAATTCGCTGCGGTTGTCAGCCAGGCCCTCACCCATGTCGTGCAACAGCAAGTCGGTGTAGGGGCGGATGACCTGGTTGGCCAGCTCCGGCTCGGCCGCATTGGCGGACGTGGTGTATTTGGGTGTGTGGCAGGACTGGCAGCCGGCCTGGAAAAACAGATTCTTGCCCGCCAGCACGTCGGGCGAATTCACCTCGCGGCGGGCTGGCACGGCGAGGTTGCGGCTGTAGAACAGCACCAGCCGAAGGATGTTGTCGCTGACCTCCGGCTCACCGTCCGGGCCGTTGCCATTGGGCGCTCGCCGGCAATCGACCTGGGGTTCGGTGCAGTCGTCGAAGGGACGCAGGCGGGTGGTCAGGCCCATGTCGCCCGAGAAGGCGTGGACATTCTGCTGGTTGAGGTTGGGTTGCCCGGCCTTCCAGCCGAATCGCCCCAGGACGGTTTTCTGCTGGGCATCGTCCCAGACCTGGTTGGGGCGGCCCGCGATGCCGTTCTTCGCCTGCGCCTGGGCCTCGGCGTTCGCCAGGATGGCTTGCTCGGGGATGGCCTCCAGCAACCCAAGGCCGATCATCGGCGGTGCGACGCGGGCGGAGAAACGCGTGTCCGGGTGCATCGGCCCGTAGCCGAGCTGGGTGATCTGCAGGGTGGGCTTGCGCAGTTCGACCAGGGTGCCGTCCTTGAAGCGTACCGGGACGGGGCTGTAGTCGACCCGCACCTTGCCTTCGGGCACCACGCCGGGCACGGACATGTCCTGCAACTGGCCGCCATAGACCGGTTCGGGCACCACCCCCAACTGTTCGATGACCTTGGCGTAGGGCGGCGCGTCGGGAATCGACAGGCGCACCAGCATGGACACCGCCGTGGTGGCGTCCGGCGCGGGTGGATGACCGCGACCGTCCTTGATGTGGCAGTTCTGGCAGGCGTTGGTGTTGAACAACGGCCCGAGGCCATCGCGGGCGGTGGTGGTCGACGGGGCGATCACCCAGGGGCTGCGGAAGAAGCTGTTGCCGACGCTGAAATCCACACGTCTCGACGGCGGCAGGTTGGCCGAGGGCAGGGAGAAGGCGTTCTGGTCGGTCTTGCGGACCGTCGCTGCGCCACCGGACCGCGCTTCACCGGGCTCGGCCTGGGTAAAACGCGGGGCATCGTCGCAGGCACTCAGGCCCAGGGCCATGAACAGTGCGCATAGACGAAGAGGCAACGACGGCATCGGGCAACCTGGGAGATGAATGAAACGAGGGCGCAGAGTCTAACAGGGCGGGGCAGTTTGAATAAGAGGGATTATCGTTTGGTTCAGTGCGACGGACACGGTTTCATGTGGGGGCGGCTTGCTCGCGAAATCGGTGGGTCAGGTTGCGTGGATGCTGGCTGCGCTGGTGTCTTCGCGAGCGAGCCCGCTCCCACAGGGCGCCGCGTTCGCCGCAGGCCCTGTGTGGAGCAGCGTAGCCAATCGCTTAAGGCTGAACGACCGCGCCGGGCACCAATGGCAGCTCCAGGCTGGCGATGAAGCCGCCCCCAGGGTGATTGGCCAGCACCAGCGCGCCACCGTGACGCTCGGCGGCGCGGCGGGCGATGGCCAGGCCCAGGCCGTGGCCGGCGGCGGTCTGCCCGGGCGCGCGGTAGAACGGTTCGCCCAACTGGCCCAGGTGTTCGGCTTCCACCCCCGGCCCATGGTCACGCACGCTGATGATGATCCGCTCCCCCTGGCGCAGCGCGCGCATTTCGATCGGCTGGCCGACGGGGTTGAAGCGCTGGGCGTTGCGCAGCAGGTTGTCCACGGCCCGTTCGATCATGGTCGGCCAGCCCTTGAGGTTCAGGTTCGGCTCAGCGTTCAACTGCACGCTTTGTTCTGTCGACGCCAACTGCGCATCTTTTTGCAGGTTGACCAACAGGCTGTTCAGCTCGATGTCCTCGGCGCTGGCGTTGTCGGCATCGACCCGGGCCAGGACCAGGATTTCACTGATCAGCGCTTCCAGGCGGTCGCATTCGCGGGTCAGGCGCGGCCAGAGTTTTTCGCGCTCCTCGGGGCTTGCCCGTTCCGCCAGCGCCAGGGCAATGCGCAGTCGCGCCAGGGGCGAACGCAACTCGTGGGATACGTCGCGCAACAGTTGCCGCTGGCTGCCGATCAGGCTTTGCAAGCGGGCCCCCATGCGGTTGAAGTCGGTGGCCAGCACGCCGAACTCGTCTCGCCGGGCGGCCAGCTTGGCCAGGCTGTTCTGTTGGTAGGTGGCCTGGCCGAGGTCGTGCACTGCGCCCCGCAGGCGGCTCAATGGGCGAGTGATGGAGAGCGTCACCAGCAGGCTGAACAAGGTCAGCACCACCAGCGCGATTCCCAGGGCACTGAGGGGCCAGAGCAGGCTTCCACGGTGCCAGGCATCCAGTTCGGGGTGGGGAATGCGATAGATGAACAGGTACGTGTCGCCGCTCTTGGCGCTGGTGAATTCGTCGGTCAGCCGCCGCCAGGGCAGGCGCCGGTCGTCGTTGTTCTGCCGGGCCTCGAACGCCGCGGCGCGACGCGGGAAGGTGCCGCGCACCACCGGGTCGCCGCTTTCGTTGAGCACCTGGACGTCGATGTGGTACTGGCGCTTGCGCTGTTGCAGGATCTCCTGCGCGGCGTCCTCGCCCTGGCTTTCATAGGTTTGCGTCCATTCTTCAGCCAGGGTGTTGAGCCCCGGGTGGCGACTGAGGATCCATGCGTCCTGGTTCAGCATGTGGCCCATGAGAATAGACAGCCCGGCAACCAGGGCGATGGCCAGCCAGAAACTGGCCAGGATGCGCCAGAACAATGAACGCACGGTAAATCCTCGAAAACAAAGAAAGCCCAACGGCGGTTTGCCGTTGGGCTGGATGACTTCAGCGCATTATTGCGCTTTTTGCGGCTGTTGCGCTTTCCAGGCCTTGAATTCGGCCCATTCGGCGCGACGCTCGGCCTGTTTCTTCTGGATCGCGTCGAACTCTTTCTGTTGTTCAGGCTTGAGCAGCCCGCGGATCTGGGCGTCGACTTTTTCATGCCGGGCCGCCATTTCGTCCTGCATGGCCTTCTGATCGGCGGGCGACAACTTGGCCAGGTACTTTTCTACCAGCTCGCGGCGTTCGTGGCGTTGTTCGTCCATGATCTTGCGGATCTGCTGGCGCTGTTCGCGGCTCAGGTCCAGTTGGCTGTACGGGCCTTTGTCGTGCATCTGGCCACCGTGACGCGGGCCGTCCATCGGGCCCATCGGGCCGGGGCCTTCAGGCATGGCCATGGCAACGGTGGGCAGGGCAGCTGCGAACATCAGAGCGATAAGGGTCTTGCGCATGGTGTTTCTCCTTGTCTCGTTCCCGGTCAGTTCCGGATGTGTGCAGATTACGCAGAGCAAGGTCAGCGGCGGTCAGGGCTGGGTAAAGCTTGGGTAAAGACGGTTTGGGATGATCCTGACAAAACGATCGGTACAAACCCCGTGGCGAGGGAGCTTGCTCCCGCTGGAGGGCGAAGCCCTCCCCATGCAATGACGGTGTTTGGCCTGATGGGCCACAGGGTGAGATTTTGGGGCTACTTCGTAGCCCAGCGGGAGCAAGCTCCCTCGCCACAGGGGATCGGGGATTTTCTAGAGGCTGTAGTAGTAACCCCGGCTGCGCAGCGCCACGATGCGCGGGCGGCCGTCGGGGTGGGGGCCGATTTTCTTGCGCAGGTTGCTGACATGCATGTCGAGGCTGCGATCGTAGAGGGTGAGCTTGCGGCCCAGGGCGATCTGCGCCAGTTCCTGCTTGTCCAGCGGCTCGCCCGGTTGCTTGAGCAAGGCTTCGAGCAGGCGGCTTTCGGAAACGGTGAGGGTCTGTTCCTGTTCGTCGATGCTGACCACGCCGCGTACCGGGCTGAAGGTCAGGTCGCCCAGTTCGATCTGGCTGGACACTGCCGTCGGGTGGCTGCGACGCAACACGGCGCGCAGGCGGGCGGTGAGTTCACGTGGGTCGCAGGGCTTGGCCAGGTAATCGTCGGCGCCCAGCTCCAGGCCCAGGATGCGGTCCAGCGGTTCGCCCCGGGCCGAGAGCATCACCACCGGCAATTCCGGGTGGTCGTTGCGCAATTGCTTGAGCAGTTCCAGGCCGCTGCCATCGGGCAGCATCACATCCAGCACGACCGCCGCGGGGGAGGCCTCGGCCAGCGCCTTGCGGGCACTCTGGCCATCGTGGCAGGCCCGGACCTGAAAACCTTCCTGGCCCAGCCAGCTCACCAGGAGCTCACACAGCTCCTGGTCATCATCTATCAGTAACAGCTCGCTCATGACTCACTCAATTTAGCCATTGCCGACGTCGTCTGCGTCCACCGCTGGCAAAGATACCGCAGAGCAGGGCCAATAGCGCTACCCCGGCACCAATCACGAACCATTGTTGCTGATCGGTCAGCAGCCGTGGCAGCGGGCTCGCCTGGGCTTCCTTGAGTTGCAGTTTCAGGCGCTGGTTTTCCTGGCGCAACCGGCCCAGCAAGGCACTTTCGCGCTCGCCGTCGGCGTTTTGCAGTTGTTTGCTCAGTTCTTCACGCTGGCGCTCGCTGTCTTTCAAGCGCTGTTGCAGCTCGGCGATCTGGCTACCGGCGCTCAGGGACAAGGGCGCCGAATGACTGCCCTCGGTGCTTTCCTCGCCATGGGCGGGGGCCCCGATCGCCAACGTGACCAACAACAGGCACAACGGACCTTTGCGCATTGCAACTCCTGGATTCCAATCGAGATTAGACAGGTTGTCGGCAGGCAAACGAGAACAATGAGCAATTGAGCGCAATGAGCCGTGCAGGCTCATTGCACCTGGGGGATTTACGGCAGGACTTGCTTGAACGGCTTGACCACGACGCTGGCGTAGACGCCGGCCTTCACGAACGGGTCGGCCTCGGCCCAGGCTTGCGCGTCGGCGAGGGAGTCGAACTCGGCCACGGTCAGGCTGCCGGTGAAACCGGCGGCGCCCGGGTCATTGCTGTCTACGGCCGGATGCGGGCCGGCCAGCACGACGCGGCCTTCGGCGGTGAGCTGTTGCAGGCGCTCAAGGTGCGCGGGGCGAGTGGCCAGGCGTTTTTCCAGGGAGTTGGCGACGTCGGTGGCAATGATTGCGTAGAGCATGTCAGTCCTCGGTGTTTGGCGTGGTGGTGTCGGTATCGTGCAAGTGACGGGACAGGTAGATGCCCTGGCCAATCAGGAACAATAGCGTCATGCCCAGGCTGCCGAAGACCTTGAAGTCGACCCAGTAGTCCTGGAATGTGAACGCCACGAACAGGTTGGCGGCCCCGCAGAACAGGAAGAAGGCGATCCAGGCGATGTTCAGCCGGGTCCAGATCACGTCCGGCAGGCTCAGGGCGTGGCCCATGATGCGCTTGATCAGCAGGCGGTCGCCGATGAAGTGGCTGCCGATGAAGGCCAGGGCGAACAGCCAGTTGACCACCGGGGCTTTCCATTTGAGGAAGGTTTCGCTGTGGAAGGCCAGGGTCAGGCTGCCGAACACCAGGCAGGCGATCAGGGTCAGCCACTGGCTCTTTTCCAGCTTGCGCTGGGAGATGAACAGCGCGCCGTAGACCACCAGGGAACTGATGATCAGCACCGCGGTGGCGCTGTAGATACCGCCTACGGTCAAGGATTGACCAGCGATGTCGACGCTGCGCGGATCAAGTTTGTAGACGACGAAAAACAGCAGCAGCGGGATGAAATCGATGAATTGTTTCACAGTGGCAGCCAGGAGCGGGATGTGGCGGCATAATAACAAACATCCTTGGCCGCGATAGGGCCAGCTGATTTGAGGTAACAAACTCTCGTGAATGTTGATTTGCACTGCCATAGCACGGCCTCCGATGGCGCCCTGGCGCCTGCGGTTCTGGTGGCGCGGGCGTTCGAGCACGGCGTGCGAGTCCTGGCCCTGACCGACCACGACACCCTCGAAGGCCTCGATGAGGCCCGCGACGCCGCCACGGCGTTGGGCATGCAACTGGTCAACGGGGTCGAGCTGTCCTGCACCTGGGGCGGGGCGACCATTCACGTGCTGGGCTATGGTTTCGATGTGAATGCGCCAGCGCTGGTCGAGGCCCTTGCGCAACTGCGCGACGGCCGCTGGCTGCGGGCGCAGGAGATCAGCCGCAAGCTCGAGCTCAAGGGCATGCCCGGTGCGCTGGAGGGCGCCCGGCAGATCCAGCAGGAACTGGGCGACAGCGGTAACGCGCCGGCCCGGCCGCACTTTGCCGACTGGATGGTGCGCGAGGGGTTCGTCAAGGATCGCGCCGAGGCGTTTCGCAAATGGCTGGGGGCCGGCAAGCTGGGAGACGTCAAGCAGCATTGGCCGACCCTGGAAGAGACCGTCCAGACCCTGCGAGCGGCGGGTGCCTGGGTCAGCCTGGCGCATCCGTGGCACTATGATTTCACCCGTAGCAAGCGTCGCCGCCTGGTTGCCGACTATATTCAAGCAGGGGGCCATGCCATCGAGGTGGTCAATGGTCACCAACCGGCCGAGCAGGTCGGCAGCCTGGCGATCCTGGCCCGTGAATTCGGTTTGCTGGTGAGCGCCGGAAGTGATTTCCATGGCCCTGGGGGCTGGTCCGAGATCGGCGAATATCGCCCGTTGCCGGAAGATCTGCCACCACTATGGTGTAGATTCAAACATGATCCCGTTACCGCCGCCGTCTGAACAGGTAGAACACGTGAGTCAATTTTTCCAGATTCATCCGGAAAACCCGCAACCGCGCCTGATCAAACAGGCCGTCGAGATCATCCGTAGCGGTGGCGTGGTGGTCTATCCCACCGACTCGGCCTACGCCATCGGTTGCCAGATCGGTGACAAGAACGCCGTCGAACGGGTTCGACGCCTGCGCCAGCTCGACGACAAGCACAACTTTGCGTTGATCTGCAGCAACCTGTCCCAGTTGGGCCTGTTCGCCAAGATCGACACTGGCACCTTCCGCCTGCTCAAGGCCCACCTGCCGGGGCCGTACACCTTCATTCTCAACGCCACGCGGGAAGTGCCGCGGCTTTTGCTGCACCCGAAGAAACGCACCATCGGCCTGCGGGTGCCGAGCCACCCCATTGCCCTGGCGCTGTTGGCCGAGCTGGGCGAGCCGCTGATGAGCGTGACGCTGATCATGCCCGGTGACACCGAGCCGATGACCGACCCCTACGAGATTCGCCAGTTGCTTGAGCACCAGGTCGAGCTGATCATCGACGGTGGCTTCGGCGGCATGAAGGCGTCCACCGTGATCAACCTGGCCGACAGCGAGCCGCAGGTGGTGCGGGTCGGCTGCGGCGATCCGGCCCCGTTCATGGCCGAGGCCTGAATGTCGGCTGTGCAAACCCCTGTGGACAGCGCGGACAGCCAGGCCGGTGCGCAACAGGAGCTGCCGTTCGCCATGGTCTACGGCCAGGCGGTCCTGGAAATGCCCCTGGACCTGTACATTCCGCCGGACGCGCTGGAAGTGTTCCTCGAAGCCTTCGAGGGCCCGCTCGACCTGCTGCTGTACCTGATTCGCAAGCAGAACATCAACATCCTCGACATCCCGGTGGCGGAAATCACCCGCCAGTACATGGGGTATGTCGAGCTGATGCAGTCGGTGCGCCTGGAGTTGGCGGCCGAGTACCTGGTGATGGCGGCCATGCTCGCCGAGATCAAGTCGCGGATGCTGTTGCCGCGTTCGGCCGAGGTCGAGGAAGAAGAGGACGACCCGCGCGCCGAATTGATCCGTCGCTTGCAGGAGTACGAGCGCTTCAAGGTGGCGGCGGAAGGCATCGACGGCTTGAGCCGGGTCGGCCGCGACGTGCTGGTGCCCAAGCTGGATGCGCCCGAGGCCCGGGCGCGCAAGTTGTTGCCGGATGTCAGCCTGGAAGAGCTGCTGATGTCCATGGCCGAGGTCCTGCGCCGAGGCGATATGTTTGAAAGTCACCAGGTCAGCCGCGAAGCGCTGTCCACCCGCGAGCGCATGAGCGACGTGCTGGAGCGGCTTAAAGGCGGCGGCTTCGTGCCGTTCGTCGAGCTGTTCACCGCCGAGGAAGGGCGGCTGGGCGTGGTGGTGACGTTCATGGCGGTGTTGGAATTGGTCAAGGAATCCTTGGTCGAGCTGGTGCAGAATGAGCCGTTCGCAGCGATCCACGTGCGGGCACGAGCCGAATAACGAGCAAATCAATGAATCTGACTGAACCCCGCGAGCTGGCCCCCTTGCTTGAAGCTTTCCTGTTGGCTTCGGGAAAGCCGCAATCGATGGAGCGCCTGTTCGAGCTTTTCGAGGAAGGCGAGCGGCCAGAGCCGGCCGTGTTCAAGAAGGCCCTGGCGCTGCTGGGTAAATCCTGCGAGGGACGGGCCTTCGAGCTCAAGGAAGTGGCGTCCGGCTATCGCCTGCAGATCCGCGAGAAGTTCGCCCCCTGGGTCGGGCGCCTGTGGGAAGAGCGGCCGCAGCGCTATTCCCGGGCCATGCTCGAAACCATGGCGCTGATTGCCTATCGCCAGCCCATCACCCGCGGTGAGATCGAGGATGTGCGGGGGGTGGCGGTCAACAGCCACATCGTCAAGACGCTGCTAGAGCGGGAGTGGATCCGCGTGGTCGGCTATCGCGACGTGCCGGGCAAACCGGCGATGTTCGCCACCACCAAGGCCTTCCTCGATCATTTCAACCTGAAGAACCTGGATGACTTGCCGCCCTTGGCCGAGCTTCGGGAAATCGAGCCTGAGCCGGTGCTGGAGTTCGACGATGCACCTGTGCCCCAGGGCCTGCAGGACCTGGCCGATGCCAGCGCCGAGCCGGAGGAGCCCAAGGAGGAGACCAGTTTCCACTCATTGCTGCTGGAACTGGACACCATGGAGGAGGGCCTGAAGACCGATTTCGACGACCTGCTGCGCGAGGGCCCGGGGCCTGAAGGCGAGACGGATGAGTTGCCTGAGCCTGACAGCGAGTCGGAACCTGAGCCAGAGCCAGAGCCGGAAGAAGACATCCTCGGCGTGGCCGAAGCCCGGGAAAAACTGCTGGCCGCCGTCGCCGCCCTTCAACCGCCGGAACTCGAATTGAGCGACGAAGAAGCCGAAGCCCGCGCCCTGGCTGAAGCGATCGAAAACGAACGGCGCGAGTTCGACGACTGATCCGATTTTTTGGTGATTAGACCTCCGCCATCGCGAGCAAGCTCGCTCCCACAATTGATCTTCAGTGTTCATGGGGTCCGAATACCCACAGAACCCTTGTGGGAGCGAGCTTGCTCGCGATAGCGGTGGGTCAGTCAACGAAGAGGGTGAGGGTAATGACGCTATCGCGAGCAAGCCCGCTCCCACATTGGAGGGTGCGGCGTTATCACCGATCGGCGGAAAACGCGCCGGGCCTGCATTGATCAGCTAGTCTCTGATGCGCAAACGTCTCAACGAGCGTATGATTCGCGACCCTTTGGCGATCCCTTCGCCATGGACCTGTTTTCAACGCGTCAGGCCACGCCTGGCCGACCACACCGGGAGGTGCCCAGAATGAAAGACCAAGACCAGAACGACAGCCAGGAAATCCGTCCAGCCGGCGAGAAACTGCAGAAAGTCCTCGCCCGTATCGGCGTCGGTTCGCGCCGTGACGTGGAAACCTGGATCACTCAGGGCCGCATCAAGGTCAACGGCAAAGACGCCACCTTGGGCCTGCGTGTCGACATGCATGACGCCATCACCATCGATGGCAAGGTGATCAAGCGCGAAGAGGCCGCCGAAACGGTGCGCCGCGTGATCATGTACAACAAGCCCGACGGTGAGATCTGCACCCGTGACGACCCGGAAGGCCGTCCGACCGTGTTCGACAAGATGCCGCGTCCCAAGGAAGGTCGCTGGATCAACATCGGTCGCCTCGACATCAACACCACCGGCTTGCTGATGTTCACCACCGACGGCGAGCTGGCCAACCGCTTGATGCACCCGTCCTACGAAATGGACCGCGAATACGCCGTGCGTGTACGGGGCGAAGTCGATGACGAGATGATCGAGCGCCTGAAGGCCGGCGTCGTGCTGGAAGACGGCCCGGCGCGTTTCACCGACATCAAGCAGGCGCCCGGCGGTGAAGGTTTCAACCATTGGTACCACTGCGTGGTGATGGAGGGCCGTAACCGTGAAGTGCGCCGCTTGTGGGAATCCCAGGGGCTGGTGGTCAGTCGCCTGAAGCGCGTGCGTTTTGGCCCGGTGTTCCTCAACTCCGACCTGCCGATGGGCCGCTGGCGTGAAATGAGCCAGTACGAAGTCGACATCCTGGCTGCCGAAGTGGGCCTCACGCCCGTGGCAATGCCGCAGATGACCGCCAAGAGCAAGGACAAGCTGGAGCGGATGCAGCGCAAGTCCTCGCGGCCGATGGCCAAGACCGAACGCGTGCGCACCCTGCGTCCGCCAGTCGAAGGTGCGGCGCCTGGCCCGCGTCCTTCGCGCGAGCCGCAGATCGAAGGCGAGCGTCCGGCGCGCAAACCGGCGCCTCGCCAGGATGGCGAGCGCGGCCCACGCAGCCCGCGTCCGGCTAACGGTCGGGCCGAGCGCGGCGAAGGCCGCAGTGCTCCGGCAGGTCGTGGCACCCCAGTTGCCGATCGCCCGGCCGACACCAAGCGTCCAGCCAAGCCGGCGCCGAAGAAGCGCCCTGGCATCGCGCTGGTGGACCGTGACGCGCCTTCGGGCAAGCGTCGTGGGGCACCGGCCGGTTCGGGACAGCGTCCAGGCTTCGGGCGCCGCAAGCCCGAGTGAGGCCGCGTTGAGGTTCTAGCTGCAAGCGGCAAGAAAAAACGCCAACCGTTGGGTTGGCGTTTTTTTTGGGTTCGGCTTAAGGGGTGGGGTGCTGATGAAACCGCTTTCGCGGGCAAGCCCGCTCCCACATTGGGGCGGCGGCGTTCAAAGATCTTCCATTCACTGAGATCAACTGTGGGAGCGGGCTTGCCCGCGAAGGGGCCAGCCGCCTCAACCACTCTTTGCCAGACCTCCCTCGCTTGCCGCTCGAAGCTGCCCTTAAAGCGGCTTCTAAAGCACAAACCGCCCATCGAACATCGCTTCATTGTCCAGCGCCAGCACACCACTTTCGAAAATCAGGTCCAGGTGATGGCTGCCCTTGGCCCCGCCGCCTAGCCCCAGGTGCAGGCCGCAATGACGTTCCTCGAAGCCGGCGTTGCGCGCGTACAGGCTCTTGATCCCTTCATTGGTGCCGATTCCCAGTTCCTCGATGCGACGGTTGGACGGATTGGCGTCCAGGTATTTGTTGAAGTCGTGTTCCAGGCCCGGCACGTCGGTGGCGATTTTCTGAATGGTGGAGTCTTCGATCCACAGCTCCAGCGGCGATTGCAGCACACCGTACTTGCGCGCAAACGGGATGGTGCTGAGGAACGTGCCGACGAATTTGACCCGGCCGTTGATGGTGTCGCTGTGAGTGGCGATTTCACCGGGGGCCAGGTCGTAGTTGCCCACGCCGTTGATGTCGGTCCACTTCTTCACGCTGTCCAGGGCCGTGTCGAAATACGAGCCGTGCTCATCCTGGAAGCTCAACGTCGTGGCTTGGGACATGCGCCGGATCAGGTGACTGTTGAGCCCGGCGATCCGCTGGGGGATGACGCTGAAGGTGTCGTAGAAATAATCGCCGTAGTCCTTGAACAGCAGCGATTTCCTCCAGTTGTCCGCCATCACGCCTTGCAGCGCGCGAACAAAGTCCGGGCCGTCCGGGCGGGGGTTGGGCAGGGTGGAGGAGTCGTAGAAGAAAATGTACAGATCGCTGTCGGCAATGGCCTTGGACAGGCGCTCCGTGGATTCGAGGTCCAGGCGCATGGCACTGAACTGCAAAGGTGAACCGCTGCCCGCCTGTTCGACGATGGCGCCGGTCAGTGCCTCGTAGTCGGCGGTGTGGCCGAGCAAGACCTTGGCGGGCTGGATGCCGGCCAGGGCTGGATGGTGATCGAGGTAGTAAAGGAAATGTGAGATGGCTCGTTGTGTGTCCATGCTTGTTCTTCCCTGACAAATCTATTTGGCTTCCCTGACAACGGCAAAAAGTGGCGGAGTCGACCGGCCGGACCGCCTCCGCCGGGCTGTGCCTACAGAGGCCACATCGCCGTGCCGAACGGAACGACCGCGTCGGCTTGCATCATTTCAACAGCGGCTTCATGGGTTGGCGCTTCAAACCATTCGTCCAGTTGCAGTTCGGTTTCCAAGTCTTTGTCCAGTGTTTGCATAGTGAATCTCCTAGAGGACTTTTACGGAAATGAGCGGGCCGATCGGCGAGTGGAAACTGGCCGCAGGGGGCACCGCAAAACTTGTCGGCACGATGCCTTGGCAAGTCGGTGAAAACCTAGTCGAGGGTTTTTTGGAATGCAAAAAATAATTTTTATTTTTTCAGATGAACTTTTTGTTCCATTTTCGGCGGGTTTTTTTGCTGAGGTAAAACAATTGGCTGTGAGGTTTATTCATTAGCTAGCTTCCTACCGTCAATTTCCAGACGGATGACAGAAATTTCCTACATGGAAAAAATGCGTTACGCCTTGTAAAGAAAAGCTGACGAAAAGCCAGTGCCGCGTCGATCCCAAACACCTGTACCGACGAATGTAAGAAAAAGCTTCCATCAAGCCCTTCAAACGGAGTTTTCCAGGGAATGGGGCGCCTTGTTTCCGCTCCTGGGGCAGGGTCAGATGCGTGCCATGCCTTGTGAGGGTGTCTGGCGGCAAAAGGTCGGCGGTGTACAATGCGCCGCGTTTTACTGTGACCCTTCGCGTACCCACGCACCTTCAAGGTTATCCGCCTTGCTCATTCCGCCACGTCACAAGCGTGTCGGGTTCGATTTCGTCACAGATAAAAACAAACAGGTGACGCATGACCGTTGTAAATACGCTGAATTCCTGGTGCCTGCGCTGGGGTTTGATGGGCGCTGCTTGAAATCCATTTGAGCGGCAACGTCCTACGAACATCATCAAACCTTGCGTGAGACCCTTTTCATGAGTGGACAAAACTCGCATTCAGGCGAGCTGAAACGCGGCCTGAAAAATCGCCATATCCAATTGATCGCCCTCGGCGGCGCCATCGGTACCGGTCTGTTCCTGGGTTCGGCCGGGGTGCTGAAGTCGGCCGGTCCGTCGATGATCCTCGGCTACGCCATCTGCGGCTTCATCGCCTTCATGATCATGCGCCAGTTGGGCGAAATGATCGTCGAAGAGCCGGTGGCCGGTTCCTTCAGTCACTTTGCCCACAAGTATTGGGGCGGTTTCGCCGGCTTCCTGTCGGGTTGGAACTGCTGGATCCTCTACATCCTGGTGGGCATGTCCGAGCTGACCGCGGTGGGCAAGTACATCCACTACTGGGCGCCGGACATTCCGACCTGGGCTTCGGCGGCCGCGTTCTTCATCCTGATCAACGCCATCAACCTGGCCAACGTCAAGGTGTTCGGCGAGGCCGAGTTCTGGTTCGCCATCATCAAGGTGGTGGCGATTGTCGGCATGATTGCCCTGGGCAGCTATCTGCTGGTCAGCGGCCATGGTGGGCCGCAAGCGTCGGTGACCAACCTGTGGTCGCACGGCGGGTTCTTCCCCAACGGCGTCAGCGGCCTGGTGATGGCCATGGCAATCATCATGTTCTCCTTCGGTGGCCTGGAAATGCTCGGCTTCACCGCCGCCGAGGCCGACAAGCCGAAAACCGTGATCCCCAAGGCCATCAACCAGGTGATCTACCGGATCCTGATTTTCTACATCGGCGCCCTGGTGGTGCTGTTGTCCCTGACGCCTTGGGACAGCCTGCTGAGCACCCTCAACGCTTCCGGCGACGCCTACAGCGGCAGCCCGTTCGTGCAGGTGTTCTCGATGCTGGGCAGCAACACGGCGGCGCACATCCTCAACTTCGTGGTCCTGACCGCTGCGCTGTCGGTGTACAACAGCGGCACCTACTGCAACAGCCGCATGCTGCTGGGCATGGCCGAGCAGGGCGATGCTCCACGGGCCCTGGCCAAGATCGACAAGCGCGGCGTGCCGGTGCGCTCGATCCTGGCGTCGGCGGCGATCACGCTGGTGGCGGTGCTGTTGAACTACCTGATCCCGCAACACGCGCTGGAGCTGCTGATGTCGCTGGTGGTCGCGACCCTGGTGATCAACTGGGCGATGATCAGCTACTCACACTTCAAGTTTCGCCAGCACATGAACCAGACCGGCCAGGTGCCGCTGTTCAAGGCGCTGTGGTATCCCTACGGCAACTACATCTGCCTGGCGTTCGTGGTGTTCATCCTTGGCGTGATGTTGCTGATCCCCGGCATCCAGGTCTCGGTGTACGCGATTCCGGTGTGGCTGGCGTTCATGGGGGTGTGCTACGTGATCAAGAACAAGCGCAGTGCCCGTCAGGAACTGGCTGTGGCAGCGGCCAAGTAGGCGCCCCGAAACACACCAGACCCGGCCGCGTGCCGGGTCTGGTTTTTCTGGCTCACGCGATCCTTTGTGGGAGCGGGCTTGCCCGCGAAAGCGTCGTTACATTCAATGCTTCGTCGACTGACACAGCGCTGTCGCCAGCAAGCCCGATGCCACAGCAGGATGGGTGTTGCGCTGGCGATTCGGGGTATTCTTGGCGGCCTGAATACCGGACCTTTTCCCAATGCTGGCGATTTCCAACACCGTGCACATTCCCGACGCCGAGATCGAGCTGACGGCCATCCGCGCCCAGGGCGCCGGGGGGCAGAACGTCAACAAGGTGTCCAGCGCCGTGCACCTGCGCTTCGACATCCCGGCTTCGTCCTTGCCCGAGTTCTACAAGGAACGGTTGCTGGCCCTGCGCGACAGCCGCATCACCAGCGACGGTGTGTTGATCATCAAGGCCCAGCAATACCGCACCCAGGAACAGAACCGGGCCGATGCGCTGGAGCGCCTGGTCGAACTGATCCTCGGGGCCACCAAGGTCGAGAAGAAGCGGCGTCCCACCAAACCGACGCTGGGCTCGAAGAAACGTCGGCTGGAATCCAAGACCAAGCGCGGCTCGATCAAGGCCGGACGCGGCAAGGTGGATTTCTAGTTGCGCGTCCGTGCCTCGCGCTGCCTTGGCGCTTGCCGGTACAAGTACACGCTCAGGGCCAACCCGCCCAAGGCGGCCAGCGCCGCGAACAGGAAGATCGACGCGAAGCCAAAGCCTGCGGCAATGGCACCGGCCAAGGGACCGGTGATCCCCAGTGACAGGTCGATGAACAACGAATAGGCACCCACCGCCGCGCCGCGACTGGACGCCGGCACCAGGTTGACCGCCTCCACGCCCAACGCCGGGAACACCAGGGAAAAACCGAAACCGCTCAACGCCGCCCCCGCCAACGCCCAGTGGGCATCGGGCGCCAGCCATAGCAGCAACAGCCCCAGGACCTCCACCGACAGGCAGGCAATCGCCACGCGAAAGCCACCGAGGCGGTTGATCAGGTTGCCGAACAACAGCCGCGCACCGATGAAGCTGGCGCCGAACAGGCTCAGGCAGAGCACGGCGTTTTCCCAGTGCTGGGTGGCGTAGTACAGGGTGATGAAGGTGGCGATGGTGCCAAATCCGATGGAGCCCAGGGCCAGGCCGCAGCCGTGGGGCAGGACGCGACCCAGCACGTGCATGAAGGGCAGGCGTTCACCGGCGACGATGGGCGCGGCCAGTTTCGGCCAGGCCAATGCCAGGCCCAACGAGGCCAGCAGGATAATGCTGACGCCCATGCTCCACAGTCCCAGCGTATTGACCAGCCACACCCCCAGCGGCGCGCCGATCGCCAGCGCACCGTAGCTGGCAATGCCGTTCCAGGAGATGACCTTGGCGGTATTCGCCGCGCCGACCCGGCCAATCCCCCAGCCGATGGAGCCCGAGCCCACCAGGCTTTCGGCGCTGCCCAGCACCAGGCGGCCGATGAACAGGCTGGCCAGGCTGAGCATCGGCAGGCTCGGCGTCCAGGCCGACACCAGCATGAACACCCCGCTCAGCCCGCAACCGGCCAGGCCGATCATGACCGCGCGCTTGCTCCCCAGGTTATCGATGATCCGGCCCGCGTAAGGGCGGCTGAGCAGGGTGGCGAGGTACTGGACGCTGATCACCAGCCCGGCAATGACCGCACCGAAACCCAGCTCGCCATGGACGTACCCGGGCAGCACGGCGAGCGGGATACCGACGTTCAGGTAACCAATGAAGGTGAATAGGACGATGGAAACAACTTGCAGCGTGACCGCCAGGGGGCGCTGAGAATCTGACATGGGGAAAGGGTCCACGGAGCAGCAACAATAGATAGGCTGCTTATGATAACGGCGACCGTGGGGGCAGGGTGCGGAAAAGTAAAACTATTTGCCCGGCGGCTTGTTCAGTCAGTGCCTTGTTCGCTGACCAGGTGACTGGTGACCAGGGCGGCCAGGGCGTTTTCCTCGGTGCCGAAACGGGCCAGCAGCGCGGCTTGTTTTTCAGGCGACAAGCGCGTCCAGATCTCGACCATTTTCTCGGCGGTGCCGATCAGTACGCTGGCCTGGGCTTCGCTGAAGGGGGAGGTGTCATCGGTCATCGCAGGGCTCGGATTCAGGCAGTGTGGAAAGCGCATCTTAGCGCTTTCCACACGGTCTGGTTACGCGGTGGATCAGTCTTGGCTGTCGGCCTGGCGGCGTTCAGTGGCTTCTTTGGGTTCGGGTTGCTGGGCGTCTGCCGGCCCCCCGGCTTGTAGCGTGGTCGTCTGCTCAGTGTCGTGCAGGCTTGGGAAGGGGAGATTAGGGATCTCGTGCATATCGCGCTCCTCGCAAAGTCTGTGGATAGATCTGGTAGATCCGCGCTTTTAAAAAAGCCTGGGCAGGATACAGCAGGAGAAATGACAAAAAGACGTTTAAATCCTGTTGCACCGACAGATGGGATTGTCTGGACAGGTCAAGGCAAGCTTGTCGACAGGCTTGCAAAGGCCGCCGACAATCGGATGAAGCCATTCGAGGAACGCCAGCACGACGTCCAGGGCATCCTGGGTGAGTTGATCGCGCGTGAACAAGGCGTCCCGGCGAACATCAAGAGGCGCATCGAGCAGCCAACGCCCGCGCCACCGGCTCAATAGTCGCGTCGCTTGCGAAACGCCCATCGACCGGCGATCAGGGTGAAGGTCGCCACCAGTGCCACGAGGATCCAGAAACCTTCGGGATCGGTGGCCAATGGCACGCCGCCGACGTTCATGCCGAAGAAACCGGCAATGATGTTGATGGGCAAGGCCAGCACCGTGACCACCGTCAGGGTGAACAGGGTACGGTTGCTCTGTTCATTGAGGTTGGCGGCGATCTCTTCCTGCAACAGCTTGATCCGCTCGCCCAGCGCGGTCAGGTCGTTGATGATCAGGGCGAATTCCTCGGTGGATTTGCGCAGTTCCTTGACGTCTTCTTTCTGCAACCATTGCGGCGGGCGGTTGAGCAGGCGCAACAACGAACCGGGCTCCAGCGCCAGCAGGCGCTGCAGGCGCACCAGCACCCGGCGCTGGCTGCCCAACTCGGCGCGATTGGTGGACAGGCGCGAAGACAGCAACTGATCTTCGATCTGGTCGACGCCTAGGCTGGTCTTGCGCACGATCTGGGTCAGTACTTCACCCTGGTCGCGCAGCAGGTGCACGAGCAACTCCAGTGGTGAGCGAAAGCATTCGCCGGCCTTGACCGAGGAGCGCAGCTTGTCGACCGAGTGCAGGGGTTGCAGGCGGGCGCTGACGATCAAACGGCTGTGAACGCACACCCACAACGTGGAGACGTCCGAAGACACCAGGTTGCTGAGGTTGAACACCACGTCGTTCACCACCGCCAGCAACGCCGAATCCACGTGTTCGATGCGGGTCGAGCGCGAGCCTTCATGCAGGGCTTCGAAGAATTCCTGTGGCAAGGCCAGGTGACTTTTCATCCAGCGCTCGCACGCGGCATGGGCCAGATTCAGGTGCAGCCAGAGGAACTCATCGGCGTCCTGGGGGTGTTGCAGGCTTCGCAGGGCTTGGGCCGAGTCGATTTCCTGTCCACGCTGGCCGGGACGGAAACGAAACCCGTAGAGCAGGCCGAACAGGTCCGGATCGCGGTGGCTTTGATCGATGCTGTGATTCATGAAGGCTCGCTGGCGGGAAGTGCCTGTCGCGGCTACAGGTTCACTTGAGTGGCATCATCGCAAGCTTTCTTGATGGTTTTGTGACAGTTGTGAGGGGACCGACAGGTTTAAATCCAGGCAAAAAAAAGAGCCGCGCAACGGGAAGTTGCGCGGCTCTTTTTGCAGGTCAATCAAGTGTCTTGCTTGTTGCTCAGAACTTCGCCAGTGGTGGCATCGAAGTCGACGTCGAACTCTTTGCCGTCAGCGGTCTTCAGTTCAACTTCATATTCATAACCGTTGAAGTGATTGTCCAGGTCGGTGTCGGTGATGGTCGCGCCCGGGTGCAACTTCAGGGCTTCTGCGTTCATCGACTCAAGGGACTTGATTTTGCCTTCCTTGACCAACTGGGGAATCTGGTCGATCCGGACGTCGGCTTGTGCCAGGCCGGCGGTGAGGGTCAGGGCAGCGGCGGTAAAGAGGGCAGTCAACGTTTTCATAAGTGCTTTCCTTGTGTCATTAAAGGGGTGATTCGTTTAAGTGGGTTCAGGCTAACGCTGGCAACTTAATTCACCCTTAATTTGCAATAACTTGGAATGCACCCAGAGGCCTGTGGTTCCCCAAAGGCCTCTTCGGTTTCAATACCCGTTCTTTTTCAGCAGTTGTGCCACGCTGCCAGTCTCGGGACGCTTGAAGTACTTGAGCAGTTCACTGGCGCGGTTGGTAAAGATGCCATCGACGCCGGCATCCAGCACTTTCTTGAAGTCCACTGCCTCATCCACGGTGTAGACGTGCACCAGCAGGCCCTGGTCATGGGTGTACTGGTTCATCCAGGGTTTGACCAGGTCCGCGTAACTCTGGCTACCGCCATGGGTCAGTGCGGCGGACGGCCCGGTGCCGATGGCGCCCTGGGCCTTGGCGTACTGGACCCATTTCTCGAACTCGGCCTTGTCTTTGGGTTCCTGTTTGGCGTAGTAGGCCGCCTTGTCTGTTTCCCCGGACTCGGCAAACGGCACCTTGGACTTGGGCTCGATGTTGCCTTCGCCGACCCACAGCAAGAGGATCTTCGGCACCTTCGGCATCTCTTTTTGCAACAGTTCGAGGCTGCTCTTCTCGAAGGTCTGCAAGACCACCTTGCCCTTGCCTTGGCCGACGCCGGTGGCGCTCTTGGCAAGCTTGGACCCGGACGGACTCAGCCAGCCACGGTCCTGCAACTTGTCCTTGAGGTCACGCTCGATGCCGGGGAACAGCTTCGGCTCCTTGGTTTCGATGTACAGCCCCGGTTTGTGCTGCGGGTTGCCTTCGGCAATGTCGATCACTTCATCGAGGGTCAGGATCTTCAGGCCGGCGAACGAGGGGCGCGCGCGGTCCGGGTAGGTCGTGTTGAACCAGCTGCCGGCGTCCAGGGTCTTGAGCTCTGCCATGGTGAAGGCGTTGGCGGTGCTGTCCTTTCGCTCGGGAAATTTGCTCGCGACGTCCGTGGTGCGCAGCAGGCTGTCGTCATGCAGCACGAACAACACGCCATCCTTGCTGCGTTGCAGGTCCAGTTCCAGGTAGTCCGCCCCCAGGTCGCGAGCCAGCGTGTAGGAAGCCGCGGTGGATTCCGGCGCGTCGAACGAGGCGCCACGGTGGGCGATGACCGCTGGATGAGGGATGCCCTGGCGAGCTGCCAGGGCCTTGGGGCTCAACGCTTCGGCGGCGTGGGCCTGGCCGAAGCCGAGCACCAGGCTCAGCATCAAGGCGCTGCGGGTGAAGGTGACAGGCATGCTCGAGTTCCTTTCGTGGGTGTGCAAAAACCTATCTTTTAACAACTGAACGCCGTCGGCGCTATCGCCATACCGACATAAATGCGTGCGAAGCAGATTTTTCCCACGCATTGGCGCACCGCTTTGCAGTACCCTTGGTCGCACCAGTTTCCCCGGCAGAGGGAGACCTTGAATCAGCATTCGCCGCCCTGCGTGTAAACCATCGATCAGCCGTCCCCAGGGGACGCATCCATGAGGTTTACCATGCGCACCACTTCGACACTCATCTGCCAGGCCGCCGACCAGCTCAAGGGTTTTGTCGGCCTGAACCGCAAGACCGGCCAGTACATCGTGCGTTTCAGCGAAGACGCCTTCGGCATGGACGTGGCCGACGACGGCATCATCCCCACCTGTGAATTTGTCTGGGGGCCGGTGGCAGACGGCACCATGGCCCTCAAGCGCGAGCGGATCCAACTGCTGCTGGACCAGCATGTCGACGACCGGATCAACCTCACTGATCCGCTGCGGGTCTACATGGCCCGCACCGACCTGCCTGAAATCGTAGCGGTGCGGCAGTTGGTCGTGGAGGGCTGATCCCCACGGATCAGTTGATCGATACCCGGTGACACTCAGGCGCGGGTCTTGGCGCATGCCTCGACAAATGCCTTCGCCAGCGGCGGCGTGCGGCCTTCCAGCGCGGCTCGTTCGGGCTGAAACAATGTCGCGACAAAGAACGGATGATCGCGCAGTTCCACCGCGCGCAAGTCACCGGTCGAGTCCCGGGCGACGGCGTGCAGGCGCTGGCCGAGCAGGTCTTTTTCGAAGGCCGGGTTGAGCCCGAAGCGGCAGCGATAGCTTTCGAACGCTGTCTGGCGTCCATAGGCCCGGGCAATCAGTGACCCCGCGTCGAACTGAAGGCTGTCGAGGGTTTCGATCAAGGCGCAGCTCAGCGGCGTCACCACGAGCCGTTCAGCCTCGGGGGAGTTCTCGCCGTGGGCGGCATCGGTCCAGCCCATCACGTGGCGCGCGTATTCCAACACCGCATGCTGGAAACCGCCGCAGGTGCCGAGGAACGGACGACGTTGTTCACGGGCAAACCGAATGGCGTGCAAAGCGCCGTCTTCATTTCGGTAAGGGCTGCCCGGTACGCACCAGATGCCGTCGAAGTCGTTCATCAGCGTGCTGTGCTCGATCAGGTCGGTGGCCAGCCACTGAAAACGAAGCCCGTGGCCTGTTTGCTGGCTGGCCTGTTCAAGGGCCAGGGGGATCGCCCGGTGGGCCGTGATTTGTGGGTCATGATCGCCGACCAGGGCGATGTGCAAAGGACGCTGGTTTTCCATGGAAATCTCGCCGCTTGTTGATTGCTGGCGGCCACTATAGATTGGCGTTCACGCAATCAATATTGGCGTTTACCCAAGTGTTCAATGCATCCACGCACTATCGACTGGACTATCCCGACCTCTCCCTGATCCTGGCGTTGGTGCGTGGAGGCTCGCTGGCTCGGGCGGCGCGGTTGCTGGACGTAGACGTGTCCACCGTGTTTCGTTCGGTGCGCCGACTCGAGGCGGCCCTGGGCCAACCCCTGTTCGAAAAAAGCCGTGCCGGGTATCTGCCCACGAGCTTGGCCCAGACGCTGTCCGAGCAGGCTGAGCGCGCCGAACAGGCCCTGGAGGCGGCACGCATCGGCGTGGAGCAGGGCGGCGAGGTCGTCAGCGGCACGGTGCGCCTGACGTGCTCCGACTCGGTCCTGCAGGTGCTGTTGTTGCCGGCGCTGGCGCGGTTCATGCCCGCGTATCCGGCGTTGAACCTGGACCTGAGTACGTCGAACGACTTCGCCAACCTGAGCCGTCGCGATGCTGACATCGCCTTGCGCCTGACCCGCTCGCCGCCGGAACATTTGGTGGGGCGGCACCTTGGTGGTGTCGTCTACCGAGTCTGCGGGAGTCCGGTCTTCCTGTCCGGCGCGAATCTGGATGACTTGGCGTCCCTGACCTGGATTGCGCCGGACGACTTCCTCCCCGATCACCCCACCGTGGCCTGGCGCCGACAACATCTGCCCGCCGTGATGCCAGCCTATCGCTGCAACAGCATGCTCTCGGTCGCCGAGTTGGCGCGGGCCGGCCTGGGTGTCGCCGCCTTGCCGGATTTTCTGATCGGTGAAGGCCAGGGCTTGATCCCCTTCGGCGAACCGTTGGCGGGGTATGACACGTCGCTCTGGCTGCTGACACGACCAGACTGCCGCGCCTTGCGTTCGGTGGTGACATTGTTCGACGAGTTGGGGCGTAATTTGCGGCAGCGCTGATGTTTCATGAGCCAAGCGTGCCGAGATAGATGATGATCGCCCAGCGGTTATAGTGCCTTCAGCACCAGCCCCAGGCGGAGAACATCATGGCGACCCCTTACCCATCCACCCCCGCGGCCCCCGTGGATCACTTGCGTTTTCATCGGCCTCACGCGCATCTGGCACCCACCTTCGGGAATGATCGCTTTGCGTTGCGAGCGGAGGCGTTCGCGCGTTTTTTCGGCACGCCGATGTTCCTCGGCGCACAAACCCTGATCGTGCTGATCTGGGTAGGCTTGAACCTGTCGGGCATCGTGCATTTCGACGCTTATCCGTTCATCTTGCTCAATCTGGCGTTCAGTCTGCAGTCGGCCTACGCCGCCCCGCTGATCCTGCTGGCGCAAACTCGCCAGGCCGCTCGCGACAAAGCCCAGGCGGAAGCCGATGCGCAACATCGCGAAGCCCTGGCCATTGCCAACACTGAGCGCCAAGCCCAGGCCGCGCACAATACGGCGCAGTTGCTCGAGTTGTTGGAGCAGAACACCCGCCTGACGGAAATGACCAAGGCACTGACCGAGCGCATCGACAGCCTGACCACCGAAATGCATCAGAAATTCGTGAACACTTCCTCGGCGCAATGACCCTCGTGACGCGACTCCCGGTGGTGGGCACTCAAGCCTGATAGCGAACCAGGAACATGTCGAGGGCTGACTCGATCACCTGCACTTGCTCCTCATGGGTCAGGCTTGGTTGCCCCATGGAAATCTGTGGCCAGAAGGCGAAGGTCTTGATCAAACCGTGCATTTGCTGGGCAGCGAATTCCGGCTCCACCGGCTTTAGCCGGCCATCGACCTGGGCTTGGCGAATCCAGGTGGTGAGGCCCTCTTCACGCTGGCCCATGCGCGACACCATGTCTTGGGCACGTTCGGGTGAGTGAATGGTTGCGGCAATGGCGATACGCGCCAGATCGAGGAAGTTTTCCTCCGATAAGAGTTGTAGCTTGGCTTGCAGCAACCGACGTAGCTGCTCACGCAAAGGCTCCAACGGGTCATAGGCCATCTCCTGTTCAGCGGTGATGCTCTCCCATAGCCGACTCAGAATTTCGGCAAACAGCTCTTCCTTGCTCGGAAAGTGGTTGTACACCGTGCGCTTCGACACGCCGGCCGTCGCCGCGATCCTGTCCATGCTGGTGATCTCGAAACCGTTGATGCGGAATTCGGCAATCGCGGCCTGGAGGATGGCTTCGCGTTTTCGTTCGGTGAGGCGCTGCGGTACGGTCATGGGCATTCGTCGGTTGAGAAGGGCAAATTACACTCGGCAGTTTACTTGCTCCCGGGATTCATGCAATCTAGAAACTACACCGAGTGGTGTAGTTTTGTCGCGAACGGCTGAGCGTGCACGTCGCAGCCATCAAACGTCCTACAAAGACGAAGCGTAATTCGACGACGTTCCTGGAGTTATCGCACCATGAGTATTCCTTCTTCCACGACCGATAACGCAGCTGCCAACCCGGCCTCCCGACACGAACAAGGGAAGTATCACAATCACGCCCATACACCGCGAGAAGGGTTTGGCCAGATGCTGCGCATCATCTGGAACATGCTCCTCCACAAGCCCCGTACCACCCGTCCGGCAGGGGCCATCACCGTCCAGCCGCTGACCCGCGCCGAGCTGCTGGCAGCACCGAACCAGAGTGTGTTCCGTCTCGGCCACTCCACGGTTCTGCTCAAACTGCGCGACAAGTTCTGGATCACCGACCCGGTGTTCTCCGACCGTGCATCGCCCGTGCAATGGGCCGGCCCCAAGCGTTTCCACCAGCCGCCCGTCAGCCTGGAGGATCTGCCGCCGATCGAGGCGGTGATCCTGTCTCATGACCATTACGACCACCTCGACCATCAGGCCATCCTCAAGCTTGCCGCCAAGACCCGGCACTTCCTCACACCCCTTGGCGTGGGTGACATCCTGGTCAAATGGGGTATCGAGGCCAGCAAGGTGCGTCAGCTGGATTGGTGGCAAAGTACCGAAGTGGACGGTATCGAGTTCATCGCCACACCATCACAGCATTTTTCCGGTCGCGGGCTGTTCAACGGCAACAGCACGTTATGGGCTTCCTGGGTGATGATCGATGGCGGCGCGCGGATTTTCTTTAGCGGCGACACCGGTTACTTCGACGGTTTCAAGCGCATCGGCGAGCGATACGGCCCCTTTGACCTGACCCTGATGGAAACCGGCGCCTATAACGTCGACTGGCCTCACGTGCACATGCAGCCCGAGCAGACATTGCAGGCTCATATCGACCTGCGTGGGCGTTGGCTGCTGCCGATCCACAACGGTACATTCGACCTGGCGATGCATGCCTGGTTTGAACCCTTCGACCGCATCCTGGCGCTGGCCTGGGAGCGCAACGTGCTCATTACCACGCCACAGATGGGCGAAGCCTTCACCCTGACCCATCCGCACCGTGGCCGGGCCTGGTGGCTGGAGGTAGAGGCGTCGGCCTATCAGAACCAGACTGGCGCGGCCTGACGCCCGCCGCAGCGGCCCGGCTATTCGATCATCGCGTAGTCGGCCCGTCCCATCGGGTCCGGTGTAGCACCCTTGATGTTCATGCCACGCCCCGGTGCAAAGCCAGGGAAGAACACCAGGCCTTCGGCTTCAAAGCGAAACGCCAGCGCCAGTCGGGTTACATCGAGCAGTTCACCCCCGGCTTCGAAGCGTTGGATGGCGGGTACCGAGACGCCCGACCGACGGGACAACTCCTCGACACTCCACCCCAGCATGGCGCGGGCTTGCGCGCTGTGGGCAGGGGTGAATTGATAGACAGCGATGCGTTCCAGGGTGGTTTTGAGTGCGAGAGAGGCCATGGGATGCTCCAAAGCAGTGGATTCAAAATACTGTGTTTTTGTACAGTTGTTTTGAAACCGGATCAATCTCATTTTTTTGATGGGTGACCAGTGGTCGGCTTCAGCCAAGCGCTCGGTGTACCCTGGCGTCTAACGGAGGAGGGGTGGTATGTCTATTTCCGATAGTGACTGGAAAAGTTACAACGAGCTCTACGAACTGGCGCTGGACCGCTTCTGCAAAGGGGTTCTTGCTGATGCCCAGACGATCGCTCAGAACGAAACTTTATCGGCCCACGCTCGATACGCAACGCTGTATGGTCTCATACGCAATCGAGACAAAGACCTGTCGATGGCCTTCAACGGACGTCGACGCAAAGAAGTTTCCCTATCTTTGAGGCTGATGGTCGCCTATGACCTGCTGAGCGATCAGGAGCTGATGGTTCTGAGCGACGAGTTACGAGAACGGATTTCCGACGCTGTTCGTCAGCCCTATGAAATAGAATGGGCCACAGACGCATAGTCCTTTTCAAGCAGAGCACACCATGTTGATCTTCAATTGCACCGAAGCGGCTTGTAACTTCTTTAGCCGCGTGCACAAAGGCAAGAAAATCACTCCAGTGGAGAAGCCTCCGTCACCCGTTATCGAGGACGATGAGGTGGATGGATTCGCAGAACAGTGGTTGGTCCATGCCATTACTGTCCAACGTAAACATGTGTTGTTCGTCATCCATGTGCAAACCCGTTATTGCATGATCTTCGCTGACGCCAAAAAAGCTGACGTGGAAGGTTTTATTCATCGGTTTTCCGAGCGTTGGATCAACGGCTTGATGCGCCACGCCGGGCAATATGACCTTTTGCACTGGGTCGATGACGAGCCAATGATGGCCCGCTTCCAGGAAAGTTGTCATGAGTCCGTTTTTTACAAGCGCGGCCATCGCGGTGCGCAAAAGCACATCAATGAAATCTCCTGGGTTTTCGAGGATTGCGCCGCTGAGTGGGGAACGTTGCCTTCTGATGAATTCTCCGCAGGCCGCTTTGATGGTGATATGAACAACACCCCGAGAGGCAGCAAGGGGCACAAGGACTATTACTTCCCAGATGAGGAAATGATTATTCACTGGTTGCGGCGTTATGGTGGACTGGATGAGCCCAGCGTTCAGAAAGCCCGTGAACGACGGATGGAAGTGAGACGGGAGATGCGGGCGTTTGAGCGGCAGCTTGTCCAAGATGGACTATGAACTGAAACACCGGCGCGTGTAGGGTTGCTGTCAGCCCAAGCCGAGATCAGTTATCGGCCAACCCCGGCGCTTCACGAATAATGAAGTGGTCCAGGTTCTCTATGTTGGCGCTGAACACCCCGAACGTCTGTTCGGGGTTTTTCTTGCTCGGCACCTGCTTCAGCTCCGGCGTCACGCCGTAGAAGAAGCAGTACAAATCCCGTTCGCTCTCGGCGGCATGCTTGATCTCTTGCAGAAACGCCTTACGCTTGCGGTAGCTGTCGATCAGCTTCTTGCTCAGGTAAACGTTGACCGAATAAGGCTTTTTCTTCGCCTCGCCCGGTAGCTGGGTCCAGACCTTCTGCTCGAAGTCCACGCGAAAACTGGCGCTGTGATAATCCTCGATCTTCTTGATCTTGCCCCAGTAGATCAGCCCCTTGTTGTCCAGCAAGTATTCGATCTTCTTGAAGAACGATGCATAGGGCGCCGTGTGCTCGCCAATCTTCAACGGCATGCGCTTGAGCAGATCCTTGTCGGCGAAGTTCGACACAAAACATTCCACTGGATGGGCGAACACATGGGTCTTGTCCGGCGCTGAATCACGGCTCGGGTGCTCGACGTTATTGCCGGCTGAAGGCACTCGCTCCTCGCGCATGACGTCTGCCGCCACTGCCGGGCTGGACGGCTTACGCAGATACTCACGCCGGGTCAGCAATAGCTCCGAAGGGAAGTGTTCCTCTCGACCGTCATCCAATTGCGCAGCATCCGCCTCCAGGCCGGTAGTCGGAGTTTTCAGGCTCGCATAAGGACAACCCTCGACATGCCGCGTGCTGGGAATGTTCTTGAAGTGCGGCGTGCGCACGTAGTTCACATTCTTGGCATTGAACGTCCCCAACACATTCGCCGCATCGAACGCCGCCCGACAGGCGTCGTTGGGGCACTGGAACTGTTCCTTCGCGGAATCGAAGCCCACCGTCTCGTCGAAATTCAAATCGCGCACGTCATAGATCGACAGCTTGTCGTCGAGGCTGCGGCAGTAGGCGAGGTCGAATTTCATGAGGGGCTCGGGTCCTTGAGTGGGGGGAGGGTATTAATAGCGGGTGGTGGGGGAGTACTGAATGATTTGGCTATCGAGCTTAGGTGAGTCGGTATCAAAATGCCGATTAACTCCACATGCATGTCGTTAGTCAGAATTATATTGCTGAGAAAGCCTGTATGAGTCACATTAGTCGGCATCATAATTCCGATTGTATGGCGCGCTATGGTAGGACAGCTCACGATCCAGGCCTATATCAAAGGCCATTGGCACGACGCAATGGTGCTCTCTGTATCGGACGCTCAAAAGGTCGATGAGTCGCGTTGCGCCGCATCTTACGCTCAGAGTTACCTGGTCGAATTCATCGATAAATTCGAGACGCTCTTCGAGCCTGCCGTCAGCGTCAACCTTCCGTTGAGCTGGAACCCTGTCGATAGCAAAGGGTACCCCCCGTTTGTGTACGACATCATACCGGCCGGCGCCGCCCGTAAATCGTTGCAGCGGCGATTTGGTGGAGAAAGACCGGTTGGGATGGACATGGGCTTTTTCCTTTTGAGCCGCTGCACCCCTTCGCCCATAGGGCACTTGCGCGTGAAGGAGTCTTTCGAGCAAATCGATCAGACCCGCAAGGAGGCCTTTGCCCGCAAAGAGGTCGTAGAGAGGACAAGTGATTTTCTCGAATACGCTTATGAGTCCGGCGCTGCCCTAGGCGGTGCCACTGGCGCTCAGGGCGAAGCGCCGAAGCTGACTATGGTCGAGGGAGAGGATGGCGACCTATATGCCGACGCCATGCTTTGCGACGAGCATGCGCGCCGTCATTGGCTGGTAAAGTTTGCTCGCAACCAGGGCACTGAACGCGACAAGAACATCCTGCGAACGGAATACCATTATTACAAAGCGATCTCTCAGCTTGGTTTGAACACGATAGCCACAGATGGGCTGGTGCTTGAGGAAGCCGACAAGCCGAGCCTGTGGATGCCACGTTTTGATCGGCGGGTCGCTGACGGCGAGGTAGAAAGGATTCCAGTCGAGTCGATTTATTCGGTGTGCGGGAACACCGAACCGGGCTCGAGGATGAACCATGAGGACGTGCTCCGCCGTCTGGTGAATCTGTGGCGCATGAACGGGCAGGACGCAGAGCTTGAGGATTTGGTGTTCGAGTATCTGCGCCGTGACTTGCTTAACCGCATCCTTGGGAACTCGGACAATCATGGACGCAACATGGCCATTTTCAGGTATCAGAACACATTCGAGCTGGCGCCGATCTACGACCTCGCGCCGATGGTGCTCGACCCGGAGGGCGTTACGCGAGCCACTAAATGGGAGTCCGAGCACATGGGAAGTCCCGACTGGAAAACGATCTGCGGATACTTTCAGGACCTGGTAAGCACAGACGTGCTCTTCGAACGTCTGCGCGGAGCGGCTGAGACGTTTCGGGCGTTGCCGGATCTGCTGGTCGATCTTCCAGACGAAGTGAGGCGCGCTCAGTCTATCCCGATGAACAATCTGGACAAGCGCCTGGCCGAGTGGGGGCTTCGATGACAGATAACACCCCCGAACGGCGCAAGGAAATCATCGAAGACATCGTGATGCAGCATGCGCTGGGGAATGAAACCCTCGGAACCGCTGTTCGCCGGTTAAGGCTCGAGGTAACCGGTCTGGATCAGGACACCTTCGCGCTGATGTGCAAGATGTCGACCAAAGCCCTGTACCAGATCGAGAAGGACAAGGGCAATCCGACCCTCAGCACCATCGAATCCATCTTGCGGAAATTCGGTCTTCGCCTGGGGCTGACCACAGCGCTCCAGCCCATTCATGCGCCGCAGCCTGAGCCGCACAAACCGGCCACTTACACGCTGACTCGTGGGGCTAAGCCTCGGCGCAAGTAGACGGGTTGCGCTCCGTGGAGTGGTTGCTCTGCGAGCCAATTGAGTGGAAGGGTCCAGCCGGATGAGTAAAAGCCCCTTCCTCATCTACTAGCCAGATTTACTCAATCTGAGCAGGCGGGATTTCAGCAGGCGCCTCGCCAATGCAGGCCTCGTCGAACTCGCCCATGGCGGCCTCGTCGATAGCGCCGATTTTCAGCAGTGCTTCTGCCGAACTGTGAATCGACTCGAAGGCCTCACTTTTAAACGCGTTAGCCATTCAATTATCTCCAGTAGAAGTTGGACTGAAGCCTTGCTCCATCACCGTGGCGAGGGAGCTTGCTCCCGCTGGGCTGCGCAGCAGACCCTCTTTAACTAAATGTAGTCACTCAGCAATCAGCCGCCCAACCCTCTGATACAACGACAGGGTAAACGCCTCCCGATCACTGGCAAGATGACACCGCCGATGGCAGTTAAATGCAAAAAACCCCGCTTTCACGGGGTTTTTAGTCGAGCGTCAACTGACAGGTTCAACTTAGGATTTATCAATCCCAGCTCAAAGCCCCACCCGTCTGATACTCAATCACGCGCGTCTCAAAGAAGTTCTTCTCTTTCTTCAAGTCCATGATCTCGCTCATCCAAGGGAACGGGTTCGTCGTGCCTGGATACTCCTCTTTCAGACCAATCTGCGACAGACGACGGTTGGCGATGAACTTCAGATAGTCCTCCATCATCGCCGCGTTCATACCCAATACGCCGCGAGGCATGGTGTCACGGGCGTATTCGATCTCCAGCTGCGTACCCTGCAGGATCATCTGGGTCGCTTCTTCCTTCATCTCGGCATCCCACAGGTGCGGGTTTTCGATCTTGATCTGGTTGATCACGTCGATGCCGAAGTTCAGGTGCATGGATTCGTCGCGCAGGATGTACTGGAACTGCTCGGCGACGCCGGTCATCTTGTTGCGGCGGCCCATGGAGAGGATCTGAGTGAAGCCGCAGTAGAAGAAGATGCCTTCCAGGACGCAGTAGTAGGCGATCAGGTTGCGCAGCAACTCCTTGTCGGTTTCCGGGGTGCCGGTTTCGAACTTCGGATCGGAGATCGAGCGGGTGTACTTCAGGCCCCAGGCGGCTTTTTTCGCGACCGATGGGATCTCGTGGTACATGTTGAAGATCTCGCCTTCATCCATGGCCAGCGATTCGATGCAGTACTGGTAGGCGTGGGTGTGGATCGCCTCTTCGAACGCCTGGCGCAGGATGTACTGGCGGCACTCCGGGTTGGTGATCAGGCGATACACGGCCAGGACCAGGTTGTTGGCCACCAGGGAGTCGGCGGTGGAGAAGAAGCCCAGGTTGCGCATTACGATGCGGCGCTCGTCGTCGGTCAGGCCTTCCGGGTTTTTCCAGAGGGCGATGTCGGCGGTCATGTTGACTTCTTGCGGCATCCAGTGGTTTGCGCAGCCGTCCAGGTACTTCTGCCAGGCCCAGTCGTATTTGAAGGGCACGAGCTGGTTGAGGTCGGCGCGGCAGTTGATCATGCGCTTTTCATCGACGGCGACACGGGCGGAGGCGCCTTCGAGTTCGGCGAGGCCTTCGGCGATGTCGAGTTTGTCGAGGGCGGCCTTGGCGCGAATGATCGCGGCCGAGTCGCTGGCCGTCACGGCGCGGGCTTCGAGCGCGGCGGCACCGCCGGCGCTGTCGAGGCGGTCCATGTTGGCTTCAGAAGCGTGGCCGGCATTGGCGCTTTTTACAGCGACTTCGCCGTCTTCTTTGTCGAATTCGTCCCAGCTCAGCATGACGTGTCGTCTCCTGCGTGAGGGCCAGCAACCCGGGGGAGGTCGGCTGGCGGCGGTGGATCTTGGAAAAATCGTTTGTTGCAGCTGACGCAGGCAATAAACAGAAAAATGTACGGGTCGTGCTGAAGCGGCGGTGAACGCGAAGAGGTCATGGGTCTTGGCGTGGGCTTCAGGCTGGCTTGATCCCCTGTAAGGGAATATTGCAGGCCCGTTTAAGGCGGCATTATAAGGACTTTTTTGCCTACGTGGTGCGGCGAAATCGCCCACGGAGGAGCTGACGGACGGCTCATCCGCGTTGGAGCGAGGGTTTACAAGGCTTTGGCCGGATCCGGCTGCCGAAGATTTTTTTTGCCTGGGTCGGATGGCAGGCTTTTTTGCTCAAAAAATGAGCTGTTTTTGCCTTTTTACACTACATGTTGTGTTTGAAAAGGGTTTTCGACGGCTCCAGACACAACCGGGCCCGATCGAAATCGGGCCCTGGAAAATACCGGTAGTGATCAGCCGTTGGAGCAACCGTTGCCCATCACGCTGTAGCGCAGGATGTGGCGCTGGCCCTTGGAATCGTCGTAGACCATCTTCGCCGGGACTACTTCGCAGACATTCGGGATCTCGCTCATGGAAATGACTTTGGCGATGTCCAGGTGAGTGGAGTAGGTGTACTCCTCAACGGCGGGTTTTTGCTGGGCGACATCGCTCGGGGCCTCGTCTGCCATCGCGGTGGCGCACAGGCTGCCGAGGACCAGAACCCATAAAGCTTTCATCTGATTTCACCTTTTTTGAGGTCGAGTGGGGTCACGCAACCTTTTTGGGGTTGCGTGTGGAGCAAGTATTGGAAATTTGATCAACGGCCTTCGTGGGGGCTGTGTTGCGTCAATCGTGTTTGCCGGTTGGCGGGGCTGATTCTAGAGGGGCAGGGTGGATGCAAACAGACTGGGTTTTGATAAAGACTTTTGGTTGATTTGGTAATAATCGGCTGATGTTGGAGGCTGGCTGTTGGATCTGTTCTGGCTGTGCTGTTGTCTTCGCGAGCAAGCTCGCTCCCACAGGAATGGGCTGTGAAAGTGGTCTTGCACGTTAGTACCGACATTTTGTAGGGACTTGTTACTACCATCGTCGAATGGTTCTATAGGCCCGCCCCAGGCTACAACGGGACCATACAAAAACAACTATGTCACCGAGGTAAGAAACATGAGTGCGGCTTCTCTGTATCCCGTTCGCCCCGAGGTTGCGGCCAGTACGTTGACTGACGAGGCGACCTACAAGGCGATGTACCAGCAGTCAGTCGTCAACCCGGATGGCTTCTGGCGCGAGCAGGCCAAGCGCCTGGACTGGATCAAGCCCTTCACCACGGTGAAGCAGACGTCCTTTGACGATCACCATGTCGACATCAAGTGGTTTGCCGATGGCACCTTGAACGTTTCCTACAACTGCCTCGACCGCCACCTGGCCGAGCGTGGCGACCAGGTCGCGATCATCTGGGAGGGTGATGACCCGTCCGAGAGTCGCAACATCACCTATCGCGAACTGCATGAAGAAGTCTGCAAGTTCGCCAACGCCCTGCGTGGCCAGGACGTGCACCGCGGCGACGTGGTGACCATCTACATGCCCATGATCCCGGAAGCTGTGGTCGCCATGCTGGCCTGTGCCCGGATCGGCGCGATCCACTCGGTGGTATTCGGTGGCTTCTCCCCCGAGGCCCTGGCCGGCCGGATCATCGACTGCAAATCCAAAGTGGTGATCACCGCCGACGAAGGCATTCGCGCCGGTAAGAAGATCCCGCTCAAGGCCAACGTCGACGACGCGCTGACCAACCCGGAAACCAGCAGCATCCAGAAAGTCATCGTGTGCAAGCGCACCGCGGGCAACATCAAGTGGAACCAGCACCGGGATATCTGGTACGAAGACCTGATGAAAGTCGCCGGCACCGTTTGCGCGCCGAAGGAAATGGGCGCCGAAGAAGCGCTGTTCATCCTCTACACCTCCGGCTCCACCGGCAAGCCCAAGGGCGTGCAACACACCACGGCCGGCTACCTGCTCTACGCGGCCCTGACCCACGAGCGCGTGTTCGACTACAAGCCGGGCGAAGTCTACTGGTGCACCGCCGACGTCGGTTGGGTCACCGGCCACAGCTACATCGTCTATGGCCCGTTGGCCAATGGCGCGACCACGGTGCTGTTCGAAGGCGTACCGAACTACCCGGACATCACTCGGGTGGCCAAGGTCATCGACAAGCACAAGGTCAGCATCCTCTACACCGCGCCGACCGCGATCCGCGCGATGATGGCGTCGGGCACCGCCGCCGTCGAAGGCGCCGATGGCAGCAGCCTGCGCCTGTTGGGGTCGGTGGGTGAGCCGATCAACCCGGAAGCGTGGGACTGGTACTACAAGAATGTCGGCAAGGAACGTTGCCCGATCGTCGACACCTGGTGGCAAACCGAGACCGGTGGCGTGTTGATCAGTCCGTTGCCGGGCGCCACGGCGTTGAAACCGGGCTCGGCCACTCGTCCATTCTTCGGCGTGGTGCCGGCGCTGGTGGACAACCTCGGCAATCTGATCGAAGGCGCCGCCGAAGGCAACCTGGTGATCCTCGATTCGTGGCCAGGCCAGGCGCGCACGCTGTACGGCGACCACGACCGCTTCGTCGACACCTACTTCAAGACCTTCAGTGGCATGTACTTCACCGGTGACGGTGCGCGTCGAGACGAGGACGGCTACTACTGGATCACCGGTCGCGTGGACGACGTGCTCAACGTGTCCGGCCACCGCATGGGCACCGCCGAGATCGAAAGCGCCATGGTCGCCCACCCGAAAGTCGCCGAAGCGGCGGTGGTGGGTGTGCCGCACGACATCAAGGGGCAGGGCATCTACGTCTACGTGACCCTCAATGCGGGCGAGGAAAGCAGCGAGGCCCTGCGCCTGGAGTTGAAGAACTGGGTGCGCAAGGAAATCGGTCCGATCGCCTCGCCAGATGTCATCCAGTGGGCACCGGGCCTGCCGAAAACCCGCTCCGGCAAGATCATGCGCCGCATTCTGCGCAAGATCGCCACGGCGGAATACGACGCGCTGGGTGACATTTCCACCCTGGCCGACCCAGGCGTGGTGGCGCATCTGATCGAGACGCACAAGACCATGAACGTCGCCTGACGGCGGATTTGTGATCCCTGAAAGCCCGGAACGGTGTGAGCCGTTCCGGGCTTTTTTTGTATGTGCGCATTCCCATGTGGCGAGGATGCTTTTGTGGCGAGGGGATTTATCCCCGCTGGGCTGCGAAGCGGCCCTAAACCCTGACACCTCGGTCTGCCAGACAGATTGAGCCGCCTGTCTTGGGGCTGCTGTGCAGCCCTGCGGGGATAAATCCCCTCGCCAAAGGGTTCGGTGCCCGAAAGACTCTGGCATCTGGCTTTGGAGCTGCTGCGCAACCCAGCGGGAGCAAGCTCCCTCGCCACAGGAGGAATGAATAAATATCGATCTTCAACGTCAGACGCTTGCAGGCGTTACCGATGTTTCGAAATGTGTAACCAAACGCGCCAGTCCGAGGCGATGGGAAACGCCGAGCCCTGTTCCAGGGCATTTTCAGCCCGTGGACAAAATTAGCCGACACGCTGTGCTTGCCGGATTAGAAGGGTTTGCGAATAATGGGCCCGCAATTTGCAGCATAGATCGGTTTCCCTTCTTTTGCTCTTGCATGAATTTGCGGGGCTGTCAATGTCCTTGAAAGGCTTTCTCGGTGCTTCTGTAATTTGTTGTCGCATTGAAGAAATATCGGCCTCGGGCCTGTCGTTAGAATGCCGATCACTCGCTCGTCGTGGCGTGCGTTGAATAAAACGTTCGCTTCCTAGGACGCAGCACCGGAATTCGTTTCACTCATTCGCATATTGGGCTGTTGCTCACTCTGCCGTTTTTGCCCTTTACCGATGGAGTTCCAAGATGAAGAAACTCGTGCTGCTTGGCGCCCTGGCACTGTCCGTGCTGTCCCTGCCGACATTCGCTGATGAAAAGCCCCTGAAGATCGGTATCGAGGCGGCGTACCCTCCGTTCGCCTCGAAAGCCCCGGACGGCAGCATCGTCGGTTTCGACTACGACATCGGCAATGCGCTGTGCGAAGAGATGAAGGTCAAGTGCGTGTGGGTCGAGCAAGAGTTCGACGGCCTGATCCCGGCGCTCAAGGTCCGCAAGATCGACGCGATCCTGTCGTCCATGTCGATCACCGAAGACCGCAAGAAATCCGTTGATTTCACCAACAAGTACTACAACACCCCGGCCCGCCTGGTCATGAAGGCCGGCACCCAGGTCAGCGAAGGCCTGACCGAGCTCAAGGGCAAGAACATCGGCGTGCAGCGCGGTTCGATCCACGAGCGTTTCGCCCGTGAAGTCCTGGCCCCGCTGGGTGCCGAGATCAAACCGTACGGCTCGCAGAACGAAATCTACCTGGATGTCGCTGCCGGTCGTCTCGACGGCACCGTGGCCGACGCAACGCTGCTGGATGACGGCTTCCTGAAGACCGACGCCGGCAAGGGCTTCGCGTTCGTTGGTCCGGCCTTCACCGATGAGAAGTATTTCGGTGACGGTATCGGTATCGCGGTGCGCAAGGGCGACGCCCTGAAAGACAAGATCAACAGTGCGATTGCCGCCATTCGCGAGAACGGCAAGTACAAGCAGATCCAGGACAAGTACTTCACCTTCGACATCTACGGCAAGTAACACCGTCCCGCCACTCGTGAGAAATGGCGCAAGCACCAGGCTCCCTGCGGTTTGCGCCATTTTTTCATCCCATTTTCGAGGACCTGAATCATGTTGAAAGGCTACGGGGCTGTCATCCTCGATGGCGCATGGTTGACGCTTCAGCTCGCCTTGTCGTCCATGGCCCTGGCCATCGTCCTGGGGCTGATCGGTGTCGCGTTGCGTCTTTCGCCGGTGCGCTGGCTGGCGTGGCTGGGCGACCTGTATTCCACGGTCATTCGCGGCATTCCCGACCTGGTGCTGATTCTGCTGATTTTCTACGGCGGCCAGGACCTGCTCAATCGCTTGGCGCCGATGCTCGGTTATGACGATTACATCGACCTCAATCCGCTGGCGGCCGGTATCGGCACCCTGGGGTTCATCTTCGGTGCGTACCTGTCGGAAACCTTTCGCGGCGCGTTCATGGCCATCCCCAAGGGGCAGGCCGAGGCGGGCATGGCATATGGCATGAGCGGCTTGCAGGTGTTCTTCCGGGTGATGGTGCCGCAGATGATTCGCCTGGCCATTCCCGGCTTCACCAACAACTGGCTGGTGTTGACCAAGGCGACCGCGCTGATTTCGGTGGTGGGCCTGCAAGACATGATGTTCAAGGCCAAGCAGGCGGCGGATGCCACTCGCGAGCCTTTCACCTTCTTCCTGGCGGTGGCGGCGATGTACCTGGTGATCACCAGCGTCTCGTTGCTGGCACTGCGTCACCTTGAGAAGCGCTACTCGGTAGGCGTAAGGGCGGCTGATCTATGATCTTCGACTACAACGTCATCTATGAAGCCTTGCCGCTGTATTTCAGTGGCTTGCTGACCACCCTCAAGCTGCTGGCGCTGTCGCTGTTCTTCGGCCTGCTGGCGGCGCTGCCCCTGGGGCTGATGCGGGTGTCCAAGCAGCCGGTCGTGAACATGAGCGCCTGGCTCTACACCTACGTGATTCGCGGCACGCCGATGCTGGTGCAGTTGTTCCTGATCTACTACGGCCTGGCACAGTTCGAGTTCGTGCGCGAGAGCTTCCTCTGGCCTTGGCTGTCCAGTGCGACCTTCTGCGCGTGCCTGGCGTTCGCCATCAACACCAGTGCCTACACCGCCGAGATCATCGCCGGCAGCCTGCGGGCCACGCCCAACGGTGAAATCGAGGCGGCCAAGGCCATGGGCATGTCGCGCTTCACGCTGTATCGCCGGATCCTGCTGCCGTCGGCCCTGCGCCGGGCGCTGCCGCAATACAGCAACGAAGTGATCATGATGCTGCAGACCACCAGCCTGGCGTCCATCGTGACCCTGATCGACATCACGGGTGCCGCGCGCACGGTCAATGCGCAGTATTACCTGCCGTTCGAGGCCTACATCACGGCCGGTGTCTTCTACCTGTGCCTGACCTTCATCCTGGTGCGCCTGTTCAAACTGGCCGAACGCCGCTGGCTGGTTTACCTGGCCCCGCGCAAGCACTGATAACGCATCGATCCGATCGACTGCTCAACGAATGACGTTTTGTGAGAACCGACCGCATGTACAAGCTTGAAGTCCAAGACCTGCATAAACGCTATGGCAGTCACGAAGTGCTCAAGGGCGTGTCCCTGAAGGCTGCCGCTGGCGATGTGATCAGCATCATCGGCTCCAGTGGCTCCGGCAAGAGCACGTTCCTGCGTTGCATCAACCTGCTTGAGCAACCCCATGCCGGCAAGATCCTGCTCAACAACGAAGAGTTGAAGCTGGTGGCGGGCAAGGATGGCGCGATGAAGGCCGCGGACCCCAAGCAACTGCAACGCATGCGTTCGCGGCTGTCGATGGTGTTCCAGCATTTCAACCTGTGGTCGCACATGACCGCCCTGGAAAACATCATGGAAGCGCCGGTGCATGTGCTGGGCGTTGCCAAGGCCGAGGCCCGCGAGAAGGCCGAGCACTACCTGAACAAAGTGGGCGTGGCTCATCGCAAGGACGCCTACCCGGGCCACATGTCCGGCGGCGAGCAACAGCGCGTGGCGATTGCCCGGGCGCTGGCGATGGAGCCGGAAGTGATGTTGTTCGATGAGCCGACATCGGCCCTCGACCCGGAGCTGGTGGGTGATGTGCTCAAGGTGATGCAGGCCCTGGCCCAGGAAGGGCGGACGATGGTGGTGGTGACCCACGAAATGGGCTTTGCCCGCGAAGTGTCGAACCAGTTGGTGTTCCTGCACAAGGGTATCGTCGAAGAGCGCGGTAACCCGCGTGAAGTGCTGGTCAATCCGCAATCGGAGCGCCTGCAGCAATTTCTTTCGGGCAGCCTCAAGTAATCGCTCCCGTTTCGCACCCGATTTAGGTCATGCTGCGCACCGCGCGCCAGATGGTCTAACTTGGTTGCAGCCGCTTCTGGCTTTAACACTGTTTTCGCTTTGGATTGCCCGCCATGACCGCCCATCGAATTGGTTTCCTGATTTGGCCCAGCACGAAAGCCTTGACGCTGGCGCTGGCCGAGGAGGCCTTGCGTGTTGCCCAGCGGGTGCATCCAGAGGTGGTCTACGAGCTCTCGTTCCTGCAAGCCGAGCCGGCGGTCGAAGGCGCCTGGCAATTGCCCGGCGAACCCTGGGCCGGCAAGCTCGAAGGCTTCCAGAAGCTGTTCCTGCTGGCCGATGAGCCGCCGACCGTGCTCGCCTCTTCCCTGGGCAGCGCCCTCAAGCAGTTGGTGCGGGCCGGGTGCGTGATCGGGGGCTTGTCCGCCGGTGTCTATCCCCTGGCCCAATTGGGGCTGCTCGACGGTTACCGCGCTGCCGTGCACTGGCGCTGGCAGGATGATTTCTCCGAACGCTTTCCCAAGGTCATTGCCACCAGCCATCTGTTCGATTGGGACCGCGATCGCCTGACCGCCTGCGGCGGCATGTCGGTGCTCGACCTGCTGTTGGCGGTGCTGGCCCGGGACCACGGCGCGGAACTGGCCGGTGCGGTGTCGGAAGAGCTGGTGGTCGAGCGCATCCGCGAGGGCGGCGAGCGCCAGCGCATCCCGTTGCAGAACCGCCTCGGTTCCAGTCACCCGAAGCTCACCCAGGCGGTGTTGCTGATGGAAGCGAACATCGAAGAGCCGCTGACCACCGACGAAATCGCCCAGCATGTGTGCGTGTCCCGACGGCAACTGGAGCGGATCTTCAAGCAGTACCTCAACCGCGTACCCAGCCAGTATTACCTGGAGCTGCGCCTGAACAAGGCCCGGCAGATGCTGATGCAAACCAGCAAATCCATCATCCAGATCGGCTTGTCCTGCGGGTTCTCCTCGGGCCCGCATTTCTCCAGCGCCTACCGCAACTTCTTCGGCGCGACCCCCCGCGAAGACCGCAACCAGCGACGCAGCAGCAGCCCGTTCGAATTGTCGTCGGTGCCGTCCGAGCGCGGCTAGCACTGGCGCGGTCCTCGTGGTGGCAGCTTACTCTGTGGCGAGGGGATTTATCCCCGCTGGGGCGCGAAGCGCCCCCAAAACCCGGCACCTCGGTGTGCCAGACAGATTAGATTGACTGTTTCAGGGCTGCTTCGCAGCCCAGCGGGGATAAATCCCCTCGCCACAGATAAGCCCCTCCCAAGCTACAGTTGCGCCCGACAAGGGAAATGTGGAAGCGAGTGCCTCAAACCCCCTGGCAACGTTTAAACTGCGCCTTTGCGACGCAATTTGTCGCATTGCCGTAAACCCGCTGAAAACGTGGGTTGGCGCTATAAGAAGTTGTCGCTTGGCGACAAGGCCGGGCTGAAAACTGTCCTTACAATCCCTTCATCGCTCGCCATTCCAGGCGAGTGTTTCTCTTCAGGAGACTCCGATGTCCGTTGAGCAAGCCGCGGTACAACGCGCCGATTTTGACCAGGTCATGGTGCCCAACTATGCCCCTGCTGCCTTCATACCTGTGCGTGGCGCCGGTTCGCGCGTGTGGGACCAGTCTGGTCGCGAGCTGATCGACTTTGCCGGCGGTATCGCAGTCAACGTGCTGGGGCATGCCCACCCGGCGCTGGTCGGTGCACTGACCGAGCAGGCCAACAAGCTGTGGCACGTGTCCAACGTATTCACCAATGAGCCGGCCCTGCGCCTGGCCCACAAGCTGATCGACGCGACCTTCGCCGAGCGCGCGTTTTTCTGCAACTCCGGCGCCGAAGCCAACGAGGCCGCCTTCAAGCTGGCCCGTCGCGTGGCGTTCGATCGCTATGGCAGCGAGAAGTACGAAATCATCGCCGCACTCAACAGTTTCCATGGCCGCACGCTGTTTACCGTCAACGTCGGCGGGCAGTCGAAGTACTCCGACGGTTTCGGGCCTAAAATCACCGGCATCACCCACGTTCCTTATAACGACTTGGCCGCGTTGAAAGCGGCTGTTTCGGACAAGACCTGCGCCGTGGTGCTGGAGCCGATCCAGGGCGAGGGCGGTGTGCTGCCGGCCGAGCTGGCCTACCTGCAAGGCGCCCGCGAGCTGTGCGATGCGCACAATGCACTGCTGGTGTTCGACGAAGTGCAGACCGGCATGGGCCGCAGCGGCGAGCTGTTCGCCTACATGCACTACGGCGTGATCCCGGACATCCTCACCAGCGCCAAGAGCCTGGGCGGTGGTTTCCCTATCGCGGCGATGCTCACCACCGAGGCGCTGGCCAAGCACCTGGTGGTTGGCACCCACGGCACCACCTACGGCGGCAACCCGTTGGCGTGCGCGGTGGCCGAAGCGGTGATCGACGTGGTCAATACCCCGCAGGTGCTCGGCGGCGTCAAGGCCAAGCATGACAAGTTCAAGACCCGCCTGGAGCAGATCGGCCAGAAGTACGGCCTGTTCACCGAGGTGCGCGGTCTGGGCCTGTTGATCGGCTGCGTGCTGAACGATGCCTGGAAAGGCAAGGCCAAGGACATCTTCAACGCCGCCGAACAGGAAGGCCTGATGATCCTGCAAGCCGGCCCGGACGTGATTCGTTTCGCCCCGAGCCTGGTGGTGGAAGACGCCGACATCGACGCCGGCCTGGACCGTTTCGAGAAGGCTGCGGCGAAGCTGACCCAGGCTTGATCCATTTCAGCTGAACCGGGTCCACTGTGGGAGCGAGCGTGCTCGCGAAAGCGGTGGTCCTGCTTGCATCAATGTTGAATGTGCCACCGCCATCGCGAGCAAGCTCGCTCCCACAGAGGGCGGTGGTCACAGACGGGCAGTAAACCCGGTATTTTTTCTTGTGTATCGATCCTTTCGGTCGAACCCTTTATTTCAAGTTAAGGAGTGACACCATGCTGGTGATGCGCCCCGCGCAAATGGCTGATCTGGGCGAGGTACAGCGTCTGGCTGCGGACAGTCCGATCGGTGTCACTTCCTTGCCGGATGACGTGGAACGCTTGAGCGACAAGATCGCCGCGAGCGAAGCCTCGTTTGCCGCCGAAGTCAGTTTCAACGGCGAGGAGAGCTATTTCTTTGTTCTTGAAGACACCGCCACCGGCAAGTTGGCGGGCTGTTCGGCGATCGTCGCGTCGGCGGGCTATTCCGAACCGTTCTACAGCTTTCGCAATGAAACCTTCGTCCACGCCTCCCGTGAGCTGAAGATCCACAACAAGATCCACGTGCTCTCCCAGTGCCACGACCTGACCGGCAACAGCCTGCTGACCAGCTTCTACGTGGTCCCGGAACTGGTCGGCTCGCCGTGGTCGGAACTCAACTCCCGTGGACGCCTGCTGTTCGTCGCCAGCCACCCGGAGCGCTTCGCCGATTCGGTGGTGACCGAGATCGTCGGCTACAGCGACGAGAACGGTGATTCGCCATTCTGGGACGCCATCGGGCGCAATTTCTTCGACCTCAACTACGCCGCCGCCGAGCGTCTGTGCGGGCTGAAAAGCCGCACCTTCCTCGCCGAGCTGATGCCCCATTACCCGATCTACGTGCCGCTGTTGCCGGACGCCGCCCAGGAAGCCATGGGCCAGGTCCACCCGCGCGCGCAGATCACCTTCGACATCCTGATGCGCGAGGGTTTCGAGACCGATCACTACATCGACATCTTCGATGGCGGCCCGACCCTGCATGCCCGTGTCTCGGGGATCCGCTCGATTGCCCAGAGCCGCGTGGTGCCGGTCAAGATCGGCGAACCGGTCAAGGGCGCCGGCCGGCAATACCTGGTGGCCAATGCCCTGTTGCAGGATTACCGCGCTGTGCTGCTGGAGCTGGATTACGCGCCGGGCAAGCCTGTGACGCTGGACATGGAAGCGGCCGAGGCCCTGGGTGTCGGCGAAGGTGCCAGCGTACGCCTGGTGGCGGTTTAATGAGTTTCGCGGGTGGCGTGAGCGGCCCGTCTGAGGAGATAGCATGATCGTTCGTCCCGTACGCAGCAGCGATTTACCCGCTCTGATCGCCCTGGCCCGTAGCACCGGCACCGGCCTGACCACCTTGCCGGCCAACGAAGAGCGCCTGGCCCATCGGGTCGGCTGGGCCGAGAAGACCTTTCGCGGTGAAGCGGGGCGCGGTGACGCGGACTATCTGTTCGTGCTCGAAGACGACGACGGTCGGGTGGTGGGGATCTCCGCCATCGCCGGTGCCGTGGGGCTGCGTGAGCCCTGGTACAACTTCCGGGTCGGCCTGACGGTCAGCGCTTCCCAGGAGTTGAACATCTACCGGGAGATCCCGACGCTGTTCCTGGCCAACGACCTGACCGGTAATTCCGAACTCTGCTCGTTGTTCCTGCACGCCGACTACCGCAATGGCCTCAACGGCCGCCTGCTGGCCAAGGCACGGATGCTGTTCATCGCCGAATTCGCGCATCTGTTCGGCAACAAGATCATCGCCGAAATGCGCGGCATGTCCGACGACCACGGCCGCTCGCCGTTCTGGGAAAGCCTGGGCCGGCACTTCTTCAAGATGGAATTCAGCCAGGCCGACTACCTGACCGGGGTGGGCAACAAGGCGTTCATCGCCGAACTGATGCCCAAGTTCCCGCTCTACACCTGCTTCCTGTCCGAAGACGCCCGGGCCGTGATTGGCCAGGTGCATCCGGACACGGAGCCGGCGCTGTCGATGCTCAAGAGCGAAGGCTTCAGTTACCAGGGCTACGTCGACATTTTCGACGCCGGCCCGGCCGTGGAATGCGAGACCGGCAAGATCCGCGCGATTCGCGACAGCCAGGCGCTGGTGCTCGCCATCGGCACCCCGGGCGATGACGCCACGCCGTTCCTCATCCATAACCGCAAGCGCGAAGACTGCCGCATCACGGCAGCCCCGGCGCGCTTCGCCGCGGGCACCCTGGTGGTCGATCCGCTGACCGCCAAACGCCTTCAACTCAACGCCGGCGACCAGGTACGTGCCGTTGCGTTGTCCGCTGCTCGGGAGTCGAAATAATGAATTCGCTGTACATCGCAGGCAGTTGGCTGGAAGGCCAGGGTGACGTCTTCGAGTCGTTGAACCCGGTGACCCAGCAGGTGTTGTGGGCAGGCAAGGGCGCCACGGCGGCGCAAGTGGAGTCAGCCGTGCAGGCGGCGCGCCAGGCGTTCCCGGAGTGGGCCCGGCGTTCGCTGGATGAGCGCATCCAGGTGTTGGAAGCCTTTGCCGCGACCCTGAAAAATCGCGCCGACGAACTGGCCCGCTGCATCGGTGAAGAAACGGGCAAGCCGTTGTGGGAAGCGGCCACCGAAGTCACCAGCATGGTCAACAAGGTGGCGATCTCGATCCAGAGCTACCGTGAGCGCACCGGGGAAAAGAGCGCCCCCCTGGGCGATGCCACGGCCGTGCTGCGGCACAAGCCTCACGGCGTGGTGGCGGTGTTCGGCCCGTACAATTTCCCCGGTCACCTGCCGAACGGGCACATCGTGCCGGCACTGCTGGCGGGCAACAGCGTGCTGTTCAAGCCCAGTGAGCTGACGCCGAAAGTCGCCGAGCTGACGGTCCAGTGCTGGGTCGAGGCCGGCCTGCCGGCGGGCGTGCTGAACCTGCTGCAAGGTGCGCGGGAAACCGGCATCGCCCTGGCGGCGAACCCGGGCATCGACGGGTTGTTTTTCACCGGTTCGAGCCGCACTGGCAATCTGCTGCATCAACAATTCTCCGGGCGCCCGGACAAGATCCTGGCGCTGGAAATGGGCGGTAACAACCCGCTGGTGGTGGACGAGGTGGCGGACGTCGAGGCGGCGGTCTACACCATCATCCAGTCGGCCTTCATTTCTGCCGGGCAGCGCTGCACCTGCGCGCGCCGCCTGCTGGTGCCGGAAGGCGCCTGGGGCGATGCGTTGCTGGCGCGCCTGGTGGCGGTCAGCGCGGCCCTGCAGGTGGGGGCCTTCGACCAGCAACCGGCGCCGTTCATGGGCTCGGTGATTTCCCTCGGCGCCGCGAAAGCGCTGATGGATGCGCAGAACCACCTGCTGGGCAAGGGCGCCGTGCCGCTGCTGGCCATGACCCAGCCCCAGGCCCAGGCGGCCTTGCTGACCCCAGGCATCCTCGACGTGACGGCCGTGGCCGAGCGTCCGGACGAAGAGCTGTTCGGGCCGTTGCTGCAAGTGATTCGCTACGCGGATTTCCCCGCGGCGATCGCCGAGGCCAACAACACGCAATATGGCCTGGCCGCCGGGTTGCTGTCGGACTCGGAGGCACGTTACCAGCAGTTCTGGCTGCAAAGCCGTGCCGGTATCGTCAACTGGAACAAACAACTGACCGGCGCCGCCAGCAGCGCGCCGTTCGGTGGTGTGGGTGCCTCGGGCAACCATCGCGCCAGTGCTTACTACGCGGCCGATTATTGCGCATACCCGGTGGCATCCCTGGAAACGCCGAGCCTCGTCATGCCGGCTGCCCTGACCCCCGGCGTGAGAATGGTGTGAACCACGATCGCGAGCAAGCTCGCTCCCACAAGGACAGTGCAAGGCCCTGCGGGAGCGAGCTTGCTCGCGATAGAAGCGCCGCCGATGTTACTTGATGCCTATAAAAACAGATTCTCGTGGAGCCTCGCTGATGAAATCCTATGAAGTCAACTTTGACGGTCTAGTGGGGCCGACCCATAACTACGGCGGGCTCTCGTACGGCAACGTCGCGTCCCAGAGCAACAGCCAGCAGTCCTCCAACCCCAAGGAAGCGGCGTTGCAGGGCCTTTCGAAGATGAAGGCGCTGATGGACATGGGCTTTACGCAAGGCGTGCTGGCGCCGCAAGAACGTCCAGACGTGGCTGCCCTGCGTCGGTTGGGCTTTGCTGGCAGCGATGCCCAGGTCATCCAGCAGGCGGCGAAGGAAGCGATGCCCCTGTTGGTCGCCAGTTGCTCGGCTTCCAGCATGTGGGTGGCCAACGCCGCCACCGTCAGCCCGAGTGCCGACACTGCTGACGGGCGCGTGCATTTCACCGCCGCCAACCTGAACTGCAAGTACCACCGCAGCATCGAGCACCCCACCACCAGTCGCGTGCTGGGCGCGATGTTCGCCGACCAGAAACACTTCGCCCATCACGCCGCCTTGCCGGCGGTGGCGCAGTTCGGCGATGAAGGCGCCGCCAACCACACGCGTTTCTGCCGCGCCTACGGCGAAGCCGGCGTGGAGTTCTTCGTGTTCGGCCGCAGCGCCTTCGACATGCGTTACCCGGCCCCGCAGAAGTACCCGGCGCGCCAGACACTCGAAGCGTCCCGCGCCGTCGCGCGCCTGCACGGGCTGAGCGAGGACGGTGTGGTGTATGCACAACAGAACCCGTCGGTGATCGACCAGGGCGTGTTTCACAACGACGTGATCGCGGTCGGCAACGGCGAAGTGCTGTTCTACCACGAGGATGCCTTCCTTGAGACTGACAAGCTGCTGGCCGAGCTGGGCGACAAGCTCGCCAAGGTCGGCGGGAAGTTCCAGGCCGTGTGCGTGCCGCGTTCGGCGGTGACGGTCGATGATGCGGTCCGTTCCTACTTGTTCAACAGCCAACTGCTGTCGCGTGCCGATGGCTCGATGCTGTTGATCGTGCCGGAAGAATGCCGTAGCAACGAGCGCGTCTGGCAGTACCTGCAAGGCTTGCTGGCCTCGGGCGGGGTGATTCGCGAAGTGAAGGTCTTCGACCTCAAGCAAAGCATGCAGAACGGCGGTGGCCCGGCGTGCCTGAGGTTGCGCGTGGCGCTCAATGAAACCGAGCTGGCGGCCGTCAACCCAGGGGTTATCATGACCGCGCCGTTGTACGAGTCGCTGACCCAATGGGTCGAACGGCACTACCGCGACCGCATGACCGAAAACGACCTGGCAGACCCGCAGTTGCTGCTCGAATGCCGTGCGGCACTGGATGAACTGACACAAATCCTTAAACTTGGCGCGGTTTATCCTTTCCAGATCAATTGAAAGCGCGCGCGACCTGACTACAGTCAAAGCAGGGCGCGTTGCCTTATCCCCAGACGAGAACGTAAAAACATGAGCGATGGCCTGCAGCTGATTCTTGAAGACACCGATGGCACCCAACTGGAAACCTCCTGCACCCGCGTCGCGGTGATGTGGCAAGGCAAGGAGCTGTGGATCCAGCAGGACGGCCGCGGCCAGTTGCTGATCGGCGTGGACGTCGAGGAAGGGGACGAGGAATACGCCAACCTGTTGTTGCGTCCATTGGCGACCAACCTGGTCAGCCTGCAACTGGAAATGGAACCGGCGGACGTCGGCGACGATGACCATGTCCATGGCCCGGATTGCGGCCACGACCATTAAGGAAACCGCGCTATGCTCGCCCTCGGCAAACTGCTTGAACTGACCCTCGCCGGCCGTGAACCGGCGGAGAAGACTCAACTGACAGTCGAAGGCGTACGGATGCGCTGGTTGAGCGAGGGCGCGCTGGAGGTCAAGCCGCCCGAAGCCCGGGATAACGGCCTGGACCTGCTGCTGTCGGCCGGTATCCATGGCAACGAGACCGCGCCGATCGAGTTGCTCGACCGCTTGCTGCATGACATCGCCCGTGGAGTCCTCAAGCCCCGGGCACGCATTCTGTTCCTGTTCGGCAACCCCGAGGCCATTCGGCGGGGCGAGCGTTTCGTCGAGCAGGACGTCAACCGGCTGTTCAACGGGCGTCACGAACTGAGCGGCGGCCCCGAGGCGTTGCGCGCCTGCGAACTGGAGCGACTGGCCGCCAGTTTCTTCAATCGCCCGGAACGCAGTCGCTTGCATTATGACCTGCACACCGCCATCCGCGGCTCGAAAATCGAGCAGTTTGCCCTGTACCCGTGGAAGGAAGGTCGCCCGCACTCACGCCGTGAACTGGCGCGCCTGCGGGCGGCGGGGATGGAGGCGGTGCTGTTGCAGAACAAACCGTCCATCGTCTTCAGCGCCTACACCTACGAACAGCTGGGTGCCGAGTCCTTCACCCTGGAGCTGGGCAAGGCGCGGCCATTCGGGCAGAACGACGGTGTCAACGTCAGCCTGCTGGAAACCCGCCTGCAACAGATCATCGAAGGCAACGAACCAGAGCTGGATGACGGGCTCGACGGCTTGCAACTGTTCAATGTGGCGCGGGAAATCATCAAGCACAGCGACAACTTTCGCCTGAACCTGCCGGCGGACATCGAGAACTTCTCGGAACTGGAAAAAGGCTATGTGCTGGCCGAAGACATCGCCCAGACCCGCTGGGTGATCGAGGAAGAGGGCGCCCGCATCATCTTCCCCAACCCCAAGGTCAAGAACGGCTTGCGGGCCGGGATCCTGATCGTGCCGGCGACTGACGAGAACCTGGCCTGAAGGGCGGCGGATTCCAACTGTGGGAGCGGGCTCGCTTGCGAAAGCGGTATGACAGCAACATTTTAGTTGGCTGACACAACGCCTTCGCGGGCAAGCCCGCTCCCACACTTACTTTTGCGGTAGCTGCGATATCTGCGGCAAGCAGAAAACCTGTGGGAGCGGGCTTGCCCGCGAAGGCGTCAGGTCAGCCACCTATGCGACGGCTGACACACCGTTTTCGCGAGCAAGCCCGCTCCCACAGGGAAGGGGTCGTCAGACCGCTACCGCACGCGGCTCGGTACGGCGCAATGCCCGGGTCTTGTGCAGGGTGTCGGCGCAGGTCTTCGCGGCTTCCTGGCCCTTGTGCACGAAATGTTCGAAGAAGAACTTCTGGTGCTCTTCCCCGGCGTGGAAGTGATGGGGCGTCAGCACCACCGAGAACACCGGCACTTCGGTTTCCAGTTGAACCTGCATCAGGCCGCTGATCACCGATTGGGCAACGAACTCGTGGCGATAGATACCGCCATCCACCACCAGGCCGGCGGCGACGATGCCGGCGTAGCGGCCCGACTTGGCCAGCAGCTTGGCGTGCAGCGGGATTTCGAAGGCGCCGCCGACTTCGAAGAAGTCGATATCGCTTTCCTGATAGCCCTGATTGATCATTTCAGCGACGAAGCCGTTGCGGCTCTGGTCGACGATTTCCTTGTGCCAGCAGGCCTGGATGAACGCGACGCGCTCGCCCGAGTGTTTGGTTTTGCTATCGATTGCAGTGGGTTGCATGTTCTGGTTCCTGTTTGTGTGAAAAACAGGGCGTCATGAATCGAAGGGGATTCGAGGGTACGCCGCGAACAGAAGGTCGCAAGCGGCCCTTGGGTGTCAATCCCGTTCTCTCTTCATCCGGACTATGACCGTCGGCCCCGGAATCACACCGGGTCTGCTGACCTTGCCGCCACACCGCAGAAGCCGTGTAGCGCCAAGCGCTCGCGGGCTATGCACCTTGCGTGCAATTACCGCCGGTGGGGAATTACACCCCGCCCTGAGAACGTTTTGCCGCCATGGTTTTTGGCTGCGGAGGATTTTTAACACATAACCTACTGTGGGAGCGAGCTTGCTCGCGATAGCGGTAGTTCAGCTTGCGTTGATGCTGGATGCACTACCGCTATCGCGAGCAAGCTCGCTCCCACAGGAGTGTTTTGATTAATCTTCAGGTACAGGTGGTGTTTTCCTGGGGTCAGGCTTGATTATTCCTGCCCATGACCGCAGTAATTGCCCTTCGAAAGGGAATTCCCGCCACCAGAACCCGAGGCCAGATTCATGAGTGTTATCGATCTTCGCAGTGACACGGTCACCCAACCTTCCGCCGGCATGCTCGATGCCATGGCCAGCGCCCCGACCGGCGACGATGTGTATGGCGAAGACCCGACCGTCAATCGCCTCGAAGCCGAACTTGCCGGGCGCTTGGGCTTTGCGGCGGCATTGTTCGTGCCCAGCGGCACCATGAGCAACCTGCTGGGATTGATGGCCCACTGCGAACGCGGCGATGAGTACATCGTCGGCCAACAGGCCCACACCTATAAATACGAAGGCGGCGGGGCGGCTGTGCTCGGGTCGATCCAGCCGCAGCCGCTTGAAGTGCAAGCCGATGGCTCCCTGGACCTGGCCCAGGTGGCTGCGGCCATCAAGCCCGACGACTTCCACTTCGCCCGGACCCGCCTGCTGGCCCTGGAAAACACCATGCAGGGCAAAGTGCTGCCGCTGGACTACCTGGCCCAGGCCCGGCGTTTCACCCGCGAGCACGGCCTGGCGCTGCACCTGGACGGCGCACGGTTGTACAACGCGGCGGTCAAGCTTGGGGTCGATGCGCGGGACATCACCCAGTATTTCGATTCGGTCTCGGTGTGCCTCTCCAAGGGCCTGGGCGCGCCCGTTGGCTCGGTCCTGTGCGGCAGTGTCGAGTTGATCGGCAAGGCGCGCCGGTTGCGCAAGATGGTCGGCGGCGCCATGCGCCAAGCCGGGATCCTGGCAGCGGCGGGGCTGTATGCCCTGGACCATCAGGTCCAGCGCCTGGCCGATGACCACGCCAACGCCCTGCGACTCGCCGAGGGCTTGCGCGCGGCGGGCTATGAGGTCGAGCCGGTGCAGACCAACATGGTCTACGTGCAAATGGGCGAGCGCGCCGAGGCGCTCAAGGCGTTTACCGCCGAGCGGGGCATCAAGCTCAGTGCTGCGCCACGTTTGCGGATGGTGACTCACCTGGATGTCAGTCGCGCGCAAATCGACCAGGTGATCGCCACTTTCGTCGAATTTTCCGGCAACTGATCGCCCAAGCGAGCCAATTGACAGTTTCTATCGCATAACACGCTGTACCCCAGGCGAAGGGCCGATATAATGCGGCCCTTTGCCGTTGCTTCGTCTGTCGACGTTTTGCACAGGCCTTTGGCCGCAGCCTCCGTGGAAGAACCTAATGAAAAGCGCAGAAATCCGTGAAGCCTTCCTTCGCTTCTTCGAAGAGCAAGGCCATACCCGAGTAGCCTCCAGCTCTTTGATTCCGGGCAATGACCCGACCCTGCTGTTCACCAACGCGGGGATGAACCAGTTCAAGGACTGCTTCCTGGGCCAGGAAAAACGTGCCTACACCCGTGCGGTAAGCAGCCAGAAATGCGTGCGCGCCGGCGGCAAGCACAACGACCTGGAAAACGTCGGCTATACCGCCCGTCACCACACGTTCTTCGAAATGCTGGGTAACTTCAGCTTCGGTGACTACTTCAAGCGCGACGCCATCACGTTCGCCTGGACCTTCCTGACCTCCGACAAGTGGCTGAACCTGCCCAAGGACAAGCTGTGGGTCACGGTCTACGCCACCGATGACGAAGCCTATGACATCTGGACCAAAGAGGTCGGTGTCCCGGCCGAGCGCATGGTGCGCATCGGCGACAACAAAGGCGCGCCTTACGCCTCCGACAACTTCTGGACCATGGGCGACACCGGCCCGTGCGGCCCTTGCACCGAGATCTTCTACGATCACGGCGCCGACATCTGGGGCGGCCCACCCGGCTCGCCGGAAGAAGACGGCGACCGCTACATCGAGATCTGGAACAACGTGTTCATGCAGTTCAACCGCACCGCCGACGGCGTGTTGCATCCGCTGCCCGCGCCGTCGGTCGACACCGGCATGGGCCTGGAGCGGATCAGTGCGGTGTTGCAGCACGTTCACTCCAACTATGAAATCGACCTGTTCCAGAGCCTGCTGGACGCTTCGGCCAAGGCCATTGGTTGCACCAACGACAACCAGGCTTCGCTGAAAGTGGTCGCCGACCACATCCGCTCCTGCGGCTTCCTGATTGCCGACGGCGTGCTGCCGTCCAACGAAGGTCGGGGCTACGTGCTGCGCCGGATCATCCGTCGTGCCTGCCGTCACGGCAACAAGCTGGGCGCCAAGGGCAGCTTCTTCTACCAGATCGTGGCGGCCCTGGCTGCCGAGATGGGCGATGCCTTCCCGGAACTCAAATCCCAGCAGGCGCACATCGAACGCGTGCTCAAGGCCGAGGAAGAGCAGTTCGCCAAGACCCTGGAACAAGGCCTGAAGATCCTCGAACAGGACCTGGCCGAGCTCAAGGGCACCGTGGTGCCGGGCGATGTGGTGTTCAAGCTGTACGACACCTACGGTTTCCCGATGGACCTGACGGGCGACATCGCCCGCGAGCGCAACCTGACCCTCGACGAGGAAGGTTTCGAGCGCGAGATGGAAGCCCAGCGGGTACGTGCGCGTTCGGCCAGCGCCTTCGGCATGGACTACAACAGCCTGGTCAAGGTCGACGTGGCCACCGAATTCACCGGTTATGCCGGTACCACCGGTTCGGCCAAGATCGTGGCCATCTACAAGGACGGGCAATCGGTCGACATCCTGAGCGAAGGCCAGGAAGGCGTGATCGTGCTGGACAAGACACCGTTCTACGCTGAGTCCGGCGGCCAGATCGGCGACAGCGGCTACCTGCAGGCCGGCAATTCGCGCTTCGACGTGCGTGACACCACCAAGACCGGCGGCGCGTTCCTGCACCACGGCGTGCTGGCTTCCGGCAGCCTGATGGTCGCCGCTCCAGTGGCAGCCCATGTCGACGCCGAGGTGCGCCATGCCACCTCGCTGAACCACTCCGCCACCCACTTGCTGCACGCGGCGCTGCGCCAGGTACTGGGCGAGCACGTCCAGCAGAAAGGCTCGCTGGTGGACAGCCAGCGTCTGCGCTTTGACTTCAGCCACTTCGAAGCCATCAAGCCGGAGCAGCTCAAGGCGCTGGAAGACATCGTCAACGCCGAGATCCGCAAGAACTCCCCGGTAGAGACCGAAGAAACCGACATCGAAACCGCCAAACAGAAGGGTGCGATGGCGCTGTTCGGCGAGAAGTACGGCGAGAGCGTGCGCGTGCTGAGCATGGGGGATTTCTCCGTGGAGCTGTGCGGCGGTATCCACGCCAACCGGACCGGCGACATCGGCCTGCTGAAGATCGTCAGCGAAGGCGGCGTGGCCTCCGGCGTGCGCCGTATCGAGGCGGTCACCGGCGCTGCGGCCCTGGCGTACCTCAACGCGGCCGAAGAACAACTCAAGGAAGCGGCAAGCCTGATCAAGGGCAGCCGCGACAACCTGATCGACAAGCTGTCGGCTGTGCTGGAGCGCAACCGCTTGCTGGAAAAGCAACTGGAGCAGTTGCAGGCCAAGGCCGCCAGCGCCGCGGGCGACGATCTGTCGGCCCAGGCCGTGGACGTCAAGGGCGTGAAAGTGCTGGCCGTGCGTCTCGACGGCCAGGACGGCAAGGGCCTGCTGGCGCTGGTCGATCAACTGAAAAACAAACTCGGCCGCGCAGTGATCCTGCTCGGCAGTGTCCATGAGGAAAAGGTCGTTCTCGTCGCAGGCGTGACCAAGGACCTGACTGGCCAACTCAAGGCCGGTGATTTGATGAAGCAGGCCGCTGCGGCAGTGGGCGGTAAGGGCGGTGGTCGTCCGGACATGGCGCAAGGCGGCGGTACCGACGTCGGCGCACTGGACGCGGCACTGGCCCAGACCGTTGCATTTGTAGAGCAGGGTATTTAAGGCAGCGCCCCGGGTTCGCGGTCTAGTGGCGGGCCCGGTCGCTGTTGTGATTATTGGGCGCCCTTCATGGGCAGAGGCGGCTTTGAAATGGCTTTGATCGTACAGAAATTTGGCGGCACTTCGGTCGGCACTGTCGAACGAATCGAACAGGTCGCCGACAAGGTTAAGAAATTCCGTGATGCGGGCGATGACCTGGTGGTTGTGCTGTCGGCAATGAGCGGCGAGACCAACCGTCTGATCGATCTGGCCAAGCAAATCAGCGGCGACCAGCAACCGGTTCCCCGCGAGCTGGACGTGATCGTTTCCACCGGCGAGCAGGTGACCATCGCCTTGCTGGCCATGGCGCTGATCAAGCGTGGCGTGCCGGCGGTGTCCTACACCGGCAACCAGGTTCGTATCCTGACGGACAGCGCGCACAACAAGGCGCGTATCCTGCAGATCGACGACCAGAAGATTCGCGGCGACCTGAAGGCGGGCCGCGTGGTCGTGGTCGCCGGATTCCAGGGCGTGGACGAGCACGGCAACATCACCACCCTCGGCCGTGGCGGTTCGGACACGACCGGCGTGGCGCTGGCGGCGGCCCTCAAGGCTGACGAATGCCAGATCTACACCGATGTGGATGGCGTCTACACGACCGACCCACGGGTGGTGCCTGTAGCCCAGCGCCTGGACAAAATCACCTTCGAAGAGATGCTGGAAATGGCCAGCCTCGGCTCGAAAGTGTTGCAGATCCGGGCGGTCGAATTCGCCGGCAAGTACAACGTTCCGCTGCGCGTCCTGCACAGCTTCAAAGAGGGTCCGGGCACCCTCATTACTATCGATGAAGAGGAATCCATGGAACAGCCGATCATTTCCGGCATCGCCTTCAACCGCGATGAAGCCAAGCTGACCATCCGTGGCGTGCCAGACACCCCCGGCGTGGCGTTCAAGATTCTCGGCCCGATCAGTGCCGCGAACATCGAAGTCGACATGATCGTGCAGAACGTCTCGCACGATAACACCACCGACTTCACCTTCACCGTGCACCGCAACGACTACCCGGCTGCCGAAGCAGTCCTGAAGAAAACCGCAGGCGAGATCGGTGCCCGGGAAGTGGTCGGCGATACCAAGATCGCCAAGGTCTCGATCGTCGGTGTCGGCATGCGCTCGCACGCGGGCGTGGCCAGCCGTATGTTCGAAGCCCTGGCCAAGGAAACCATCAACATCCAGATGATCTCCACTTCGGAAATCAAGGTGTCCGTGGTGATCGAAGAGAAGTACCTGGAACTGGCCGTGCGCGCCCTGCACACGGCTTTCGAACTCGACGCCGCTGCCCGACAGGGCGAGTAAGCGTTGTCCTTGAGGGCGCGGCTGGGCCGCGCCCTTTGTTTTTTTGAATGGCGCGTCCCAAAACTGTTCTTTTGCCCGCGCTGGTCAATACTAGGCTTGGAGGCTTCGACCGTTTCGGTTGCAGGTCCAATGCCTTTTTTTGCCGACTGTTGTCCCTGAACTGAATTGCGTGAGGAGAAAGGTATGCTGATTCTGACTCGTCGGTGTGCAGAAAGCCTGATTATTGGCGATGGCGAAATCACCGTGACCGTGCTCGGCGTCAAAGGAAACCAAGTGCGTATCGGCGTCAACGCCCCGAAAGAGGTCGCTGTACACCGGGAGGAAATTTACCTGCGTATCAAGAAAGAGAAGGACGACGAACCAAGCCATTAATTTTTATCGATTTTTATGTTTGCAAACGGGGAGGAAGGTGGTTAATATACGCCCCGTGTTGCGGAGAGCTGGCCGAGTGGCCGAAGGCGCTCCCCTGCTAAGGGAGTACACCTCAAAAGGGTGTCGGGGGTTCGAATCCCCCGTTCTCCGCCATTATTCGTTTAGTGCGTCAAACCTGGCTTGTTTAGTAAGTGCTTGAAATTACTGAAAAAAGCGCTTTACAAAAGGATTTGACGACCTATAATGCGCGGCAACAAATGCACTCGTAGCTCAGCTGGATAGAGTACTCGGCTACGAACCGAGCGGTCACAGGTTCGAATCCTGTCGAGTGCACCATTTAAGAGTTTTTTGCAGCGATGCAAATAACTTGGCTTCAACCAGTTGTGATCTGGTATAAAACCACAACTTGCACTCGTAGCTCAGCTGGATAGAGTACTCGGCTACGAACCGAGCGGTCACAGGTTCGAATCCTGTCGAGTGCACCAAACACCAAAAAGCCCGCGTTTAACGCGGGCTTTTTGCTGTCTACGATTTGCCTTTCACGCATCCTTTCTCATCGAACACGATCTCGGCGCTGCGGCCTTTCTTCGTTGCGTAGGTGTACCGCGTGCTCGAATTCCTGACCTTGATCGAGTGCGGCTTGCCCAAGGCGCTCTCCACATCCTGCTGGCTCATGCCGGCGAGAATCCTTCGGCCTATGATGGCTTCGCGGCGTTGCCGGGCGGTGATGAGGTTGGCGCAGCGGTCTTCGAACTGGCCGACCACGGTCGGTTCCTTGCGCGGCGGTTTGTTGCCGGATAGTTGCCGGTGCTCGGCTTCCGGCAGCATCGATTCGGTCGTCGGCGAGACCGTGCCAGGTTGATACGGATTGATCCGTTGCAGCGAAAGGTTTTCTCCCGGCCCGCAGCTCAGGGTCGTGTACGTCACCTGCCCGGCGCTGTTCTCGCAGCGATGCACCGTTTGCCCGGCCGCCCACAGGGGCAGGCAGGGTAGGCTGGCGAGCAGAAGCAGGTAGTGGCTGACAGGCATCCGGGCGGCCTCCTTGGCGCTGAAAAAAACAAGGGTAGCCGCTACATTTACCGCAGGGCGTGTGTTTTCTTTTCAGGATAAGTCGTCGTAACGGGACAGGTTCAGCCAGGGTTCAGGTTTGTGTCGCAAGCGCTTGTTCTTGCCATGATTTTTTAACGTTTTAAAGCGTCAAGCGGTGTATGATTGCGCCCGTCAGCCCCGCCGGGGCTTTGGAATATCTCCATGGACTTACCCAGTAGTTACTCAATATCCCGTTTTGCCAATCATGAATTGACTGATTGATCCTTCCGGCGTGCTCCACTGCTGGGAGTGGAGTTCGCCTATGACCCAAGTAGAAGTAAAGAAAACACAAGAAAGCCTTCAGGACCGCCTCGCTCAAGTCGTCGAGCTGCTGCAGCGCCAGCGGGTCGTCGAAGACCTGACGCATCGCCAGGAAGGTCCGCACCATGACCGGGTCGAGAACCTGGTCCACCGGCAGAACCTCGTCGAGCTGCAGCGCAAGCTCGATGACCTGCACTCCGCCGACGTCGCCTACATCCTTGAAGCCTTGCCGCTGGAAGAGCGCCTGACGGTCTGGCAGCTGGTCAAGGCCGACCGCGACGGTGACATCCTGCTCGAAGTGTCCGACTCGGTCCGAGAAACCCTGATCGCCGACATGGATGATCACGAGTTGCTCGCGGCGGCCAAGGAGATGGACGCCGACGAACTCGCCGACCTGGCGCCCGAGCTGCCTCGGGACGTTATCCACGAACTGATGGAAACCCTCGACGGCCAGCAACGCGAGCGCGTGCGCTCGGCGCTGTCCTATGACGAGGAGCAGGTCGGTGCGCTGATGGACTTCGAGATGGTGACGATCCGCGAGGACGTCAGCCTTGAAGTGGTCTTGCGTTATCTGCGTCGCCTCAAGGAACTGCCAGGGCACACCGACAAACTCTTCGTGGTCGATTACGACGGCGTGTTGAAGGGTGTGCTGCCCATCAAGCGCCTGCTCGTCAACGATCCGGAAAAACAGGTGGCCGAGGTCATGGCCAGCGATCCGGTGAGTTTTCACCCGGACGAAGACGCCTATGACGCCGCCCAGGCGTTCGAGCGTTATGACTTGATTTCTGCGCCGGTGGTCGACAAGAACGGCAAGCTGATCGGCCGTTTGACCATCGATGAAATGGTTGACCTGATTCGTGAGGAAAGCGAAAGCGAAGTCCTCAGCATGGCCGGTCTGCGCGAAGAAGAAGACATCTTTGCCTCGGTCTGGAAATCCCTGCGTAACCGTTGGGCCTGGCTGGCAATCAATCTGATCACGGCGTTTGTCGCCTCGCGGGTCATCGGCCTGTTCGAAGGTTCCATCGAGAGGCTGGTGGCGCTTGCGGCATTGATGCCCATTGTTGCCGGGATTGGCGGCAACTCCGGCAACCAGACCATCACCATGATCGTCCGCGCCATGGCGCTGGACCAGGTCAGCACCGGCAACACGTCGCGCTTGATGCGCAAGGAGTTGGCGGTGGCCTTGATCAATGGCGTGATCTGGGGCGGCGTGATCGGTGTGGTGGCTTATCTGCTCTATGGCAGTTGGTCGCTGGGGGTGGTGATGACCGCCGCGATGACGCTTAACCTGTTGTTGGCAGCCTTGATGGGGGTCTTGATTCCCATGACCCTGGCGCGGATGGGACGCGACCCGGCCATGGGGGCCAGCGTGATGATTACCGCCATGACCGACAGTGGCGGGTTCTTCATCTTCCTGGGGTTGGCGACGATCTTCCTGCTCTGACATTCGCCTGATTCACGGTGGCGAGGGCGTTCGCTCCCTCGCCACCGTTGCATTCATCCCTTGTACGCGCCGGGGCAAATTCCGGGCAAAAAAAAGCCAGCGCAAGGCTGGCTTTTGATTCATGCGTTCGATCAGGACGCGTCTGCGGCCATCTCTGCGTCATGGGCAATCAGCGAAACGAGGGCGTTTTGCTGGCGGTGAGAGAGTTGTCGGAAGCGTTGAAGCAACTCGCGCTCATGCAACGACAGCTCCGGGCTGTCCAGGCGCATGCTCAACTCTTCACCCAACGCGCCTTCCTGGATCAGGCTTTGCTCAAGGCGCGCGATGATTTCAGAGTTCATGCTGCGGTGATGATTGCGAGCCACCTCGGCAATGCGTTCCCGCATTCCGTCTGGCAGACGTACGACGAACTTGTCAGCCGTACGGCTGGAATAAATTGCCTGTTTCAATGGGCGCATATATTTAACCGGTTAGTTCAGGGGAGCGGTTCTCGGGATTGGCCGCAGGATGTCGATAGGACAAGCTCCAAAGCCAAATGTTCAACCTGAATCGTTAAGAGGCCCGCATCATGCCTCAAAATTGCCAGATCATTGGCGCCAATTCTGTGACAAATTCTGATCCGCGTAAAGGCGTTATGCCAGTACCCTTCGTCAAAAAATGCGGACTGGTTGGAAAAATCAACAGGTCAGGATGTGTGACCGCCGTATCGTGTCGTTGTGCCATACCGTCTGGCGGATAACCCGCCTGGTACAAAAAACACGCACTGTCCTTGTCTTGTATAGGATAGTGGCAATTGGCCGATTTACTAGGTTAAACCGCTCAAGGACGGATGAATGGCGACTGCCATTCAACGCTTGGAATCATCGAAGCGGGCCCGCCGCACCATTTGCCTACACTTAAAAACAGCGACGACATGACAAACGCAGGGCAGGTCGCTAACATGCACGCCGTTCCGCGCACCGCGTTTCTCGCGGTCGACTCGTGTCTCAGTAGCTCAATTGGATAGAGCATCCCCCTCCTAAGGGGAAGGTTGGCAGTTCGAACCTGCCCTGGGACACCATTACTTCAGCCGGCCTCCTGCCGCATACCCCTCCTTATATTCACATGATCGATTGGCGTGACGTCGCCTCAGCACGGCCTTCCTGCGGCCCGGTGCTGTGAACCAGTGCCCATTTTTTCGACTGTGTAACAAACGTGTGTGCCTGGTGCGAAACTTTCTCACCTGATGGCAATCTGACCGTCTCGGTACGTTGTAGGAAACTTCCTAATTACGCGCCTTTTTGAGGGGCATCAGTGCCGATGCTCACCGTATTCCTGGACTCAAGCCACAAGGATGTGTCATGCGCGCAGCCGCACCCTGCCGAACGCGTCAATCACGCACTGCTCGTCGCCCTGTCGACGGCGCTCGTTCTTCTTCACCCAACGCCCAGCGGCTTGCGCTGCTGTTGCTGGCCGCCTGGACGGTGGGGGCGGGGAGCCTTGCGCAGGCGGCTGGGCCGGAGGAAGAGTTGCTGCGTCAGCGTGAGCGTGAGCGGGTGCTGCGTGATCAGTTGGAGTCCCGGCCGGATGTGCGCCTGCAAGCGGCACCCGTCGCGGAAGGTGCCGATCGCCTGCCCGCCAAGGAAAGCCCCTGCTTCGCCATCGATGACATCCGGCTGATTGGCGAGGCGTCGGAAAAATTCCAATGGACCTTGCGCGCCGCCAACCCCAAGCATGACCCGGCCATCGGGCGTTGCCTGGGGGGCGCCGGGATCAACCTGACGATGAAGCGCATGCAGAATGCGATCATCGAGGCTGGCTATGTCACCACTCGGGTGCTTGCCGAAGCCCAGGACTTGAACAGTGGCGTCCTGGTGTTGACCCTGGTGCCGGGGCGCATCCGCGAGATTCGCTTCCAGGAGGGCACCAGTTCCCGGGCCAATGCCTGGAATGCGATGCCGGCCAGTCCCGGCGACTTGCTCAACCTGCGGGACATCGAGCAGGCGCTGGAAAACTTCAAGCGCGTGCCGACCGCCGAAGCCGATATCCAGATCGCACCGGCCCGTGCCGCCGACGCCAAGCCCGGTGAGAGCGACGTGGTGATTGCCTGGACCCAGCGGTTCCCGGCCCGCGTCAGCCTGTCGGTGGACAATTCGGGCAGCAAGACCACCGGCAAGTACCAGGGCAATGTGTCGCTGTCCCTGGACAACCTGCTGTCGCTCAACGACCTGTTCTACGCCAGCGTCAACCACGACCTGGGTGGCGGCGAGTCCGGCCATCGCGGTTCCGATGGCAACACCCTGCATTATTCGCTGCCGTTCGGTTACTGGCAGTTGGGTTTCACCACCAGTGAATACAACTACGAACAGTCCGTCGCCGGCGCCAACCAGACCTACCAGTACCGTGGCGAGAGTCGTAACAACGAACTGCGCCTGTCACGCCTGCTGTACCGCGACGCCGTTCGCAAGACCACCGCGTGGGGCAGCCTGTGGACGCGCTCTTCGGAGAACTTCATCGATGACACCGAGATCGGCAACCAGAAACGGCGCATGGCCGGCTGGCAACTGGGGCTGAACCATCGCGAGTTCATCGGCGCCTCGATTCTCGATCTGGGCGCTGCCTACCGCCGCGGCACCGGGGCCCATGACGCGCTCAGGGCACCCGAAGAAGATTTCGACGCAGGCACTTCACGCTCGCAGATCATCACTGCCGATGCCCAGTTGCAGGTGCCGTTCCAGGTCAGCGACCAGCGCCTGCGCTACATCGGCGGCTGGCGCGCGCAATGGAACCGGACGCCGCTGGTGCCCCAGGACCGCTTCTCGATTGGCGGGCGCTACAGCGTGCGGGGCTTCGACGGGGAAAACATTCTGTCCGCCGACCGTGGCTGGACCCTGCGCAACGAAGTCGGCCTGTTTTTGGGACAGACCGGCCAGGAGCTCTACACCGGCATCGACTATGGCGAAGTCAGTGGTCCTTCCAGCGAGTTCCTGATCGGCAAGCGCCTGGCGGGGGCCGTGGTAGGTCTGCGGGGCGGCTACAAGGGCCTGTCCTATGACTGGTCGTTTGGCACGCCATTGAAGAAGCCCGATGGCTTCGAAACGGCCAACGTGACCAGCGCGTTCACCGTCATCTGGTCATTCTGAGGTGATCCCATGCAGTTCGAGACGCTAGACATCATTGCCCCCGGCTTGATCGATGAGCCCTGGAACGAGGCTGCCGTGTTCGGCTCGGCCACCTGGCTGTGGATGCATTCCAAGGCTCACCGCGATGCGCCGTTGCACAGCTTGCCGACGTTGTTGTTGCCGGCCCTCAAGCATCGCCAATTCGTGCTCGCCAGCGAACAGGGAAAACCGGTGTTCTACCTGTCCTGGCTCAACCTCGACGCGGCCACCGAGCAACGCTACCTAAGGCAATCGCCACTGACCCTGACAGAAGCCGACTGGAACAGCGGCGAGCGCCTCTGGCTCAACGACTGGGTGGCGCCGTTCGGCCACACCGGCGTGGTCACCCGCCTGCTGCATCGACAGTTGTTCGCCAACCGGTGTGGGCGTGCGCTCTATCACCGAGGCGAGGAACGCGGCCTGCGGGTCAAGACATTCCAAGGGATCGGTGTCATCCCTGAACAGGCCAAGGCCTGGTTTGCCGCTCACCCGCTGGCAGTCGCACCGTAACGCTAACCCCGAGTTAATTGCGGGCCAGAACCGCAAATGGAATTGCCATGAACAAGCACCTGTACCGAATCGTTTTCAACAAGGCTCGCGGACTGCTGATGGTGGTGGCCGAGAATGTCACCAGTCAGGTCAAGGCTCCGGGGACCCGTAGCGGCCCGACGCCGGGACCGGTGGCCTGCGCGGCGACGCTCGGGCCGTTGCGCTTTGCCGTGATGGCGGCGATCGGATTGGTGTCCTTGAGCGTGGCGCCTGCCTGGGCCGCGACCATCGTGGCGGATCCCGGCGCGCCGGCCGGCCAGCGTCCCGGTGTGATCGAAAGCGCCAACGGTACGCCCCAGGTGAATATCCAGGCCCCCAGCGCGGGGGGCGTTTCGCGCAATACCTACAGCCAGTTCGACGTCGACAACCGTGGCGTGATCCTCAACAACGCCACGACCAACAGCCAGACCAAACTGGGCGGCTGGATCGAAGGCAACCCGATGCTGGGCAATGGCAGCGCGCGGGTCATCCTCAACGAAGTCAATTCCGCCAACCCCAGCCAACTGCGTGGCTATGTCGAAGTCGCGGGCCAGCGCGCCGAAGTGGTGATTGCCAACCCGTCTGGCATTACTTGCAACGGCTGCGGCTTCATCAATGCCGACCGGGCGACCCTCAGCACCGGTCGGGCGCAGTTGGAGAACGGACGCATCAGCGGCTACACCGTACAGGGCGGGACGATCAACATCGAAGGCAAGGGCCTGGATGCTCGCGAGACCGACTACACGGACCTGATCGCTCGTAGCGTGCAGGTCAACGCCGGGGTCTGGGCCAACGACCTGAAGGTCACGACCGGACGCAACCAGGTCAACGCCGATAACACCCAGGCCACGCCACTGCCGGGTGACGACGGGGAAAAGCCCAGCGTGGCCATCGACGTCGCCAAGCTGGGTGGCATGTACGCCGGCAAAATCATGCTGGTGGGCACCGAGTCCGGCGTGGGTGTGCGCAACGCCGGGCAGATTGGCGCCATGGCCGGTGAAGTGGTCGTCAGCGCCGACGGCAAGTTGCAGAACCAGGGCGTGATCAGCAGCGCCACCGCGACCCGTATCAAGGCCACCGAGGTCGACAACAGTGGCACGCTCTACGCCAAGGGCGACTTGACGCTCGACAGCACCGGCGACATCGACAACAGCGGCACCGTTGCCAGCCAGAACCACACGACGCTGACCGCCCGCAACATCCGCAGCACCCAGGCGTCCAGCGTGGCGGCGGGTGTCGGCGCGGACGGCAAGCTGGTCGGCGCGGGCAACCTTGCGCTGCGGGCCGGCACGGTCAAGGCACAAGGGCAGAATCTGGCGTCCGGGGACGTCAGCGTCGCCGCCGCGGACCTGGACCTGAGCGGCAGCCAGACCCAGGGGCGCAATGTCACCCTGACCGCCAGCACGGGCGACGCCAATCTCGCCGGCAGCCAGGTCGATGCCACTCAGGCGCTGAGCGCAACGGCGGCCAAGACCCTGCGCACCGGCGCGGCCAAGGTCAACGCCGGCAACCTGCAATTGAGCGCCCGGGACATTGCCAACACCGGCGGTGAGTTGATCCAGACCGGCACCGCAGACACCTCGATCAAGGCCAGCGCGACCCTCGACAACCGTGACGGGCGCATCGCCTCCAATGCCGACAACCTGAAGCTGGGCGCCAGTCGTCTGGACAACGGCAAGGGCAAGGTCGAGCACGCCGGCAAAGGCACCCTGGATATCCAGGCCAACCAGTTGGCCGGTGGCAAAGGCAGCGTGGCCAGCAACGGCAAGGTGACGATCAAGGCCACCGACGTGGTGGTGGACGATGGCCTGACCCAGGGCCAGCAGATCACGTTCGACACCCAGACCCTGTCCAACCAGCGCGGACAGATTCTGCAGACCGGCGCGCAGCCCTTGCAGGTGACCGCCCGTGAGCGCTTCGACAACCAGGACGGGCGCGTCAGCAGCCCCGGCGCGGTGAACCTTGATGTCGGCACGCTGAACAACCAGGGCGGCAAAGTCGTCGCCACCGACGGCGGGGCGCTGACGGTGACCGCCGGCCAACGGATCGACAACAGCTCAGGCACCCTGGCCGCCAGCGGCAACGCCCAGGTGAAGGGAGCCCGCCTGGACAACAGCCAGGGCACCGTGAGTGCCGGAGGCGAGTTGCGGGCGACGTTCGATCAGTTGAACAACATCGGCGGCACGATGGCCGCCACCCAGCGCATGGAGATCATCGCCGGGCAATTCAATAACACCAATGGCGTGCTGGGCTCGGTGCAGTCCGGGCTGCGGGTCAGCGTCTCCGGCGATGGGCTGAACAACAGCGGCGGGCGTCTTGAAGCGCTGGGTGACATCACGCTGTCGGCCCTGGGCCTGAACAACCAAAGTGGCGTGATCAGCGGCGGCGCCCTGGACCTGGACAGCCACGGCAACCGAGTGGACAACAGCCAGGGCACGCTGAACGCCACCGCGACCCTCGACCTGCGCAGCGGCCAATTGCATAACGCCGCCGGCTTGATCCAGGCCAAGGGCAAGCTGCTCATCGACACCGGCAACCAGGCGCTGAACAACCTGCAGTCGGGCACCACCCAAGGGATCAGCGGCCAGGACAGCGTCGAAATCCGCACGGCCAGCCTCGACAACAGTGCGGGTTTCCTGGGAGCCAAGGGCTCCCTGTTGCTCAAGGCCACCGACCTGGGCAATGGCAGCGGCGGCCAGATCATCGGCGAGAAAACCGTACGGGTCGAAAGCGTCCGGGTGGACAATCGCGGCGGTCAGTTGCAAGGCCTCGGCGATGTCCAGATGGTGCTGGGGGAGACGCTCAATAACCAGGGCGGGTTGATCCGCAGTGCGGGAACGCTGGACGTGAGCGCCGACGTGCTCGACAACGGCGCCACCCGAGGCACCCAGCAAGGCCTCGAAGGCCGCGCCATGAGCCTGGCGGTCAATACGCTTTCCAACCAGTCCGGTGCGATTCGCGCCGACCAGGGGCTGAGCCTGGGGATCAGCCAGGCGTTGAACAACGAAGGCGGGCTGATTTCCTCTGGCGCCGGGTTGAGCATCAGCGACCGTGACCCGGCGCAACGGCGCCAGGCCGTGCACAACCAGGGCGGCACCTTGCTCGCGGGCAGCCTGCTGTCGCTCAATGCGGCCTACTACGGTGGCACCGGCAGGGCCCTGAGCCTGGGCGACCTGACATTCAGGCTGCAAGGCGGCCTGGACTTGAGCGGCCAGATCCAGGCCAACGGTCAGGTCGACCTGAGTACCGAGGGCGCCTTCAACAACAGCGGGCAATTGCTGGCCGGCAACCTGCTGACGGTCCGCGCGCAGACGCTGGACAATGCCGGCAGCGGCGAGATCAGCGCCGGCCAGGTTCGCCTGACCGTCAACGACAGCCTGACCAACCGTGGCCTGATCGACGGCCAGCAAGTGCGGGTGCAGGCCCTCTCGCTCAACAACCTGGGCACGGGCCGGCTCTACGGCGACCGTCTGGCGATCAGCGCTTCGACGCTGAACAACCGGGACGAAAACGGCATCGGCGCGACCATCGCCGCCCGCGAGTCGCTGGACATCGGCGCCGGTAGCCTGGACAACCGCGAGCAGGCCCTGATCTTCAGCGCTGGCGACCTCGCCATCGGCGGCGCGTTGAGCGCGGCTGACAAGGCCCAGGACCGCGCCCAGTTGCTGACCAACGCCAGCGCGACCATCGAGGCCCTCGGCAACCTGTCGCTGAACGTGCAAAGCGTGCGCAACACCAACGAGCATTTCAGCACCCGGCAGGTGGAGGTCAGTCGTACCGCCTTGCAGGAATTCCAACTCACCGGTTCGACGAACCGCTACCAGGGCAACCAGGTTTCGGTCAGCAGCGACGAAGTGCTCTACCTGGCCACCCCCGAAGGCCGCGAGGACAACTGGAACCGCTACGACTACACCCGGGTGGTGGCGGAGACCCAGATCGCCACCTCGGCACCGGCGCAGATCCTCTCCGGTGGGACGATGCAGATCAGCGCCGGCGACGTGCTCAACGACAAGAGCCGGATCATTGCCGGCGGACTGCTACAGGCCGACATCGGCAGCCTGACCAACACTGAGCTGACGGGCCAGCGCACCACCACCGACAGCGGCACCGCCACCCACTTCTATCGCATCCAGCGCAAGGGGCGCGACCGCCAGGGCACGGCCGTCACAGACTACACGCCGGCGCCGATGATCCAGGACATCACCCTGCAACCAACCGTGTTCGCCGAGAACACCGCGGGCAATGGCACCGGCACCCAGATCGCCGCGCGCGCCACCCAGGGCGTCACCGAGCAGGTCGCCGCCACAGGCGCGGTCAACGCCACGGGCAGCCGCACCCACCAGGTCGCGCCGATCGTCCAGGTCGCCGCCCAGACCACCCTGAACAGCAAAGGCGTGGCTGAGCAGATCCGCAGCGGCGGGCCGTCCCTGGCGTTGCCGAACAACAGCCTGTTCAACACCAACCCGCAGAACACCGGCGGCTATCTGATCGAAACCGACCCGCGCTTTGCCAGCTACCGCACCTGGTTGTCCTCGGACTACATGCTGCAACGCCTGCAAGTCGACCCGGCCCTGACCCAACAACGCCTGGGTGACGGCTTCTACGAACAGAAGCTGATTCGCGAACAAGTGGCGCAACTCACCGGCCGACGTTTCCTCGATGGCTACGCCAATGATGAACTGCAATACCGTGCCCTGATCGACAACGCCGTCACTGTTGCCAACCAATGGCAATTGGTGCCCGGCGTGGCGCTGACGTCCGAGCAGATGGCCCAGCTGACCAGTGACATCGTCTGGCTGGTGCAAAAGCAAGTGACCCTCCCTAACGGCGACACCCGCAACGTGCTGGTGCCGCAGGTCTACGTGCGGGTCCAGGAAGGCGACCTCAACGGCTCCGGTGCGCTGATCGCCGGGCAGCGCCTGAACCTGAACATCGCCGGCGACCTGGTCAATAGCGGCAGCCTGGCCGGGCGCAGTGTCATGGCGATCACCGCGCAGAACATTCAGAACCTGGGTGGGCGTATCCAGGCCGACAACGCCTCGGTCACCGCCAGGGACAACCTCAACAACCTCGGTGGCCTGATCGGCGCCGTGGACAACCTGTCGGTGAAGGCTGGGCAGGACATCAACGTCATTTCCAGCAGTCGCGACAGCAGCAGCGCCCAAGGCACCCGGACGCAGTTGTCACGGGTGGCCGGGCTGTTCGTCAGCGGTGCCCAGGGCACGATGAATGTCAGCGCCGGCAAGGACTTGAATCTCACCGGGGCCCAGGTCGTCAATGCAGGCCAGGGCGGCAGCACGTCTCTGGAGGCCGGCAACAACCTCAACCTCGGCACCGTGGGCGAGGCGCATCAGCAAGCGTTGACCTGGAACAGCAGCAACTGGCGCAACGACGCCAGCCAGACCGAAGTCGGCTCGCTGATCCAGGGCCAGGGCGATGTCCGCCTGAGCGCGGGCCAGGACCTCAACGCCCGCGCCGCCCACGTGACCAGCGAGCAGGGCGCGGTGTTTGCCGAGGCCAAGCGTGACGTCAACCTCACCACGGCCCAGAACTACCAGTTCGCCGACGAAGCGCACAAGGTCAAAGGCAAGAGTGGGTGGTTCTCCAGCAAGACCACCACCACCCGCGACACCGTCAGCCAGACCCAGGCCGAAGGCTCCACCCTGAGTGGCGAGCAGACGTATGTGCAGGCCGGTCGAGACATCAACCTGAGTGGCAGCAACGTGGTCTCCACCACCAAGACCATCCTGGTGGCGGACAACAACGTCAACATCGAAGCGGCCACCGCCAGCAGCAGCGAACGCCACGACAAGACCGTCAAGAAAAGCGGCCTGTTCAGCGGCGGCGGCATCGCCGTGACCCTCGGTACTCAGAAACAGAGCGTCAAGGACCTCGCCACGGAGCACACGGCCGTGGCAAGCACCGTGGGCTCGACCACCGGCGATGTGCTGATCGAAGCGGGCAAGGGTTACCGTCAGGTGGGCAGCCAGGTGTCGGCGCCCCAAGGCAACATCGACGTCACGGCGCAGACCATTGATGTCGTCGAAGCCCGTAACACCCGTGAACGCGAGCGTGAAACCCTGTTCAAGCAAACCGGGTTCACCCTCACCGTGACCAACCCGGTGATCAGCGCGATTCAAACCAACCAGCAGATGAAACGGGCCTCGGAGAAAACCGACGACGGACGCATGAAGGCCCTGGCCGCCGCGACCGCCGTGCTGGCGACCAACAACGCCGCTACCGCCGTGGCGATGGACCCAGGCTCGGCCGGCGGGATCAACATCAGCCTGTCGCTGGGCACCAAGAAAAACGAAAGCACCACTACCTACACCAGCGACAGCGCGGCCGGCTCGACCATGACCGCCGGCAACGACATCCGCCTGCGTGCCACTGGCGCGGGGGCGGCCAGCGACATCACCGTGCAAGGCAGCGATATCAAGGCCGGACGCAACGCCAGCCTGCTGGCGGACGGCGACATCAACTTGCTCGCCGCCCGCAATGTCGACAAGCAGGAGACCGACAGCAAAGGCAGCAGCGCGAGCATCGGCATCGGCTTTTCCCTCGGTGCTCGCAACGGTTTCACCCTGGACCTGGGAGCGTCCGGCAGCCGTGGCCAGGCAGACGGCGATGGCCTCACCCACACCAATACCCATGTCCAGGCGGGCAACCAGTTGCTGCTGTCCTCGGGCGGTGACACAAACCTCAAGGGCGCGGTGGCCAGTGGCAAACAGGTACTGGCCGACGTTGGCGGCAACCTGAACATCGAAAGCCTGCAAGACACCAACACCTACGTCGTCGATGAGAAGAGCCTGGGTGTTGGCATCAGCTTGTGTGTCCCGCCGTTCTGCTACGGCATGAGTTCGGTCAACGGCATGAGTGGCAGCTTCGGGGCCACGGACATCGACTCCAACTACGCCAGCGTGATCGAGCAATCCGGGATCAAGGCCGGCGACGAGGGCTTCGACATTCGCGTGGGCGGCAACACCGACCTGGTCGGCGGGGTGATCGCCAGCAGCGACAAGGCCGTGCAGGACGGCAAGAATCGCCTGGTCACCGCCAGTCTCACCAGCCGCGACATCAAGAACAAGGCCGAGTACGACGCCAGCTCCGTCAGCGTCGGGGGCGGCTATCGCGAAGTCGGCAAGGACCAACAGGGCAATGCCACCAGCGGCGGCACGCAAACCCCGGGCACCGGGCTGCCGCAGAACGGCAATGAGCTCAGCGCCACCATGCCGATTGCCATCAGTGCCAGCGACGACGCCAGCAGCGTCACCCGCAGCGGCATCAGTGGCGGCACGGTCGTCATCACCGACGATGCCGAGCAGCAGAAGCGCACCGGCAAAAATGGCGAGCAAACCGTCGCCAGCCTCAATCGCGACGTCTCCAGCGACCGCGATACCAGCAACACGCTCAAGCCGATCTTCGACGAAGATGAGATCCGGGCCGGTTTCGAGATTGTCGGCGCGTTCGCCAACGAAGCCAGCACTTTGCTCGCCAACAAGGCCAAGGAGGTCGATGCCAAGCGCAACCAGGCCGAGAAAGACAGGGCCAAGGCCCTCGATCCGAATGCGAACCTGACCGATGCCGAGCGGTTGGCGTTGCTCAACAACTCCCAGCGACTGACTGTCGAAGCCCGCGGTATCGCCGACAAGTGGGGCGCGGGCGGCACCTACCGCCAGATCACCACCGCCCTGGTGGGCGCGGCCAGCGGCAACATCAGCGGCAGCAACGGCGCATTCGTCCAGAGCCTGGTGGTCAACTACGTGCAACAGCAAGGCGCGGGCTACATCGGCGACCTGGTGGCGGACGGCAAACTCACCGAAGGCTCGCCGCTGCATGCCGCGCTGCATGGCATCGTTGCCTGCGCGGGCGCCGCGGCCAGCAGTCAGAGCTGCGGCAGTGGCGCAGCGGGCGCGGCGGCGTCGAGCCTGCTCACCGGCCTGTTTTCCGAAGCCAGCCCCAACGAAAGCGAAGCCCAGCGCGAAGCCAAGCGAAACCTGATCGTCAGCCTGGTCACCGGGCTGGCCGCGAGCAGCGCCTCGCTCGACCCGGCCACCGCCAACAGCGCGGCTGGCGCGGCGGTGGACAACAACTGGCTGGCGACCCAGCAACTGGTCCAGGCCGAGAAGGAATACAGCGCAGCCGATGGGCTGGCGGCCAAGGCGCAGGTGATCGCCAAATGGGCGTACATCAACCAGAAGCAAGACGTACTGACCCGCTTCGGCGTGGGCAAAGGCCTGGTGCAGGCGGGATGGAGCGACGTCGAAGGCCTGGCGCAGTTCCTTCTTCATCCAATTGACGGAATCAACGGCCTCAAGGCCCTGATCAACGACCCCGAGGCCCGCAAGCAGTTCGGCGATGGCGTGGTCAATGAGCTCAACGCCAAACTCGATCGCGTCAAGGATGCCCTGGAAAATGGCGGCGACGACCGCGCTGTGCAGTTGGGCCAGGACCTTGGCGAACTGGTTTGGCAGGTGGGTAGTATTGCGACGGGTGTCGGCGGCGCCGCCAAAGGTGGCGTGGCGCTGGCGAAGGCCGGGATCAGGGTCGGGGCCGAAGGGCTTGAGGCGATGGCTGGCCTGGCCAAGTTCGACAAGCTGGTCGCCCGTGGCGGGCAGTTCAACCCCAATGGCACGCCGCTGATGGATTTCCGGGCGTTGACCAACGCGCAGAAGAGCATCATCGGTGATGTCATGGGCGGCGAGCGGATCAAATCCCTGGTGCCGGGTGCCGAGAAAATCGGCCGAGCGCCGGACATCGGGCAGACTGGTATTGATGACCTGTACAAGGTCAACAAGCCGGGTGTGGATTACCTGATCGTGGAGTACAAGTTTGGTTCGTCTGCGTTGAAACCGACCAAGGATGGTTTGCAGATGAGCGATAGCTGGTTGCAGGGGACTGCCACAAATTATGATCGTATTCTGGAGTCGGTCAGTGGTAACGGTGGAATGGCGCAAAGTATTGAAAACGCCTTGCAGGCTGGGCGGGTGGAAAAATGGTTAGTACATACCGACCCTTTTGGTAATGTCACAGTGGGTGTACTGGATGCCCGCGGAAAGTTTTTCGCTGACCCAGTTGCAGCGTCCAAGCTTCTAGGAAACAAGTAGATGATCCGTGCTCCTCTTGGCAATGTCAGTTATTGGAATCAGGTCGTCGAGGACAATGACGGCTATCTCCTGGAATCTCAAAGAATCATGAGGGAACCTGCGGGTAACCCGGATTACGCGCCGCAATACGCCTTCAACACTGCAAAGAAACATTGGCACCAGATCCTGCGTCGCTACAGCGCTGGCAATCCTATAGCTGATTTGTCGCGCTACTTTCCGGGCTTGCTTGATGCCTGGGAAGAGGCCGAACGCCTGGGTGCATCGGTCTGGACACCTGAGCAGCAATTCACCCGCCACAGCTGGCGCGTCAACTATGACCATTACATCGTCTGCTTCTGGCTGGTGGGCCTGGGGTTGGCGCTGGAGATTCCCGATGATCAATGGCGAAGGCTGCTGGCCCTTATCGGCAACGAAGGCGAGGACGTGTTGCTCGACCGGGTCATCGCGAGTCGCAGTCCCGAGCGCAAAGTGGGGGCCGTTCTCCTTTATCCCAAACCCTATGGACGACTGCTGGCGGCAGTGGATGCGCCGGTGGAGACGCAGGCTTCCAAGTTGGAAGCGTTCGTCAGTCATTGGTATCAGGAAGTCCGAACAGGGGCGAAATCCGGCTCCGATCCCCAGGCAGTCAGTTACAAGCATCCCTACTGGTACACCTATGGCGACGAGAATTTTGAAGGTGGCGCATATTTCGGTCGCTGGTGCGTGGAAGCCGTGGCGGCGGTGAAGGCTTTTGGGCTGGATGATTCACAGTGCCTGGGGCTTGAGCATTATCCCGGGGATTTACTCCGACCCGACGGCCCGAGTACACACCCGCTCAGGCAGGACGCTGAAGCGCCTATTGCGGTGGTTGTTGAGAATAAGGTTGGTTTTTGGTCGAAGTTGTTGGGGCGTCGTTAGCGGTTTCGAGCAGGTTTACAGGCCCCTTTTTCAGTTAAGCAACGACATGCGATGAGCTGAAATGAAGTATTACTTGTTGCGGGAAGATGTGCAGTTTCCTGAACGCTGGTATTTGGGAGATATAAAGCACTGCAACAACTGGCTCTTCATCGACCCCCCTTCTGAGTACATGGAGCCGTGTACCTACACCCTTGAGGTTCTTGAGGAAGGTGGGAGTCTGGATTTTTCCTTGGCTGGCTATGCCTCTGTGCCGGTTTTGAGTGAAAAAGCCAGGGATGCATTGTTGGGCTTTCCCGATGTTGATGAACCGTATATGAATGTCGTGCTCGAGCCTGTGTCGGTTGCAGGCGAGCAAGCTCATGGTCGTTACTATGTGATGATTGTCGAGACCCAATTGGATTGCGTAGACGAATCACGCTCCGCTTTCAAAAAATATGAGGTCAATGATCCCGTACGACCTGATCGAGCTGGCGAATACAGCGTTTTTCTGAATCTTGTCATTGATCCTGCCAAGGCCCAGGGAAAACATATTTTTCGTATCAAGAAACACTTGGGAGCATTGATCGTTAGCGAGGATGTGAAGCTTCGGCTGGAGCGTGCGGGTCTCAGAGGCATGCTATTGGAGGGGGTGAATGGTGAGGGTGAAGTTATTTGCTGATGGGATGAAGCTTGACACCATCCTTTTGTGCGAGGGAGCAAGTGGACTTGCCCCTACCAAACCGGACACCAACTCCCCGTTAATTGATGCTGCCGCCAAGCGCCTGAACTTAGGCAATCACCTGAAAGTGTGAGCGGAAATTTGATCGGCGTTGATTTGAAGGGAGAAGTACTAAGAGTTTTCCTTGGGCACGCAAGACGTTTTTGAGTTACATGGGAACCGCACTGAAATGGAAAAAATCAATACTCTGCTTGAACAGCATCGACGTTGGCTATCCCAGTCGGGAGACATGACGGCTCAAGAGCTTGCCTACATTGATGAGGATCTGGCTAGCGACTCGTTAGGTGGATTGGACAACGTGGCTGATTCGTTGGGGATGCTGGCGACCTACTACGGTGTTCAGGGAGAAGTTGCTATTAGTGATCGAGATCCCGCTGGCTGGGAGCACGTCTCGCGTTCGATGATGTACCGTTATTGGGCCCTGATGCTCAAAGCGAAGGCTTTCTCCAAGACGAGTTTTCTGCAAGGCGTCAAAACTGTCCCCAATTTGACTAATCAATTGAGCCTCGCTGGATGCCTATTGGCAGGATTGATAGTGGCTGATCGTCGAGACCTGGCCGCCTCCGTAGCCGATGTTTTGGCCGGGATGCTGGCTATCAATGGCGCTGTCGATGCTAGCTATCTTGAACAGCGTCGATTCGAACCTTTCATGCTCTGGCTTTATTCAGTCTATTCGCAAGGAGAGACGCTTCCAGAAATTAAGTCGATGAATTTAGGTGTTTATCAAGAGGTGATAAACGAATGGAGTAATGAGCAAGGGCTCGCTCAAGCGCTGGAAAAACTATGTAAGTATCATCTCTCCAATTTTGAGGACAGCGGTGGGGCGTGGGACCCTGAATTCAAATATGCGCCTTTCGATCTGCTACCTTTAGAGATTCACGCAATTTTTCGTGTGCGACAACAATTAGGTTTGACTACGCCAGTTGTGTCGAGTCCTTTGTTATTCGCCGAAGCTGCCGAGTTAGAGAGCGTGGGCATCATTTCTGATCAGCTTGTTGAGCGGGTGGAGGCAGCCTACGAGGGTTTCTTCGTACTTTAGCAGCGAGAGTGGTTACTGGTTCCTAATTTAAATGCCAGAAATTTCCACGATATTGGGTTGTGAAGGAAACTTAAATGGTTCGGGCACCACTGGGAGATTCCCGCTACTGGTCTGAATGGGTTGCGTATGGTGACGAACGCATTGCCCGAGCGCTGGAGAACGCGCGGGCCCCGGCACGCGATCCCGACTACGCGCCGCAGTACGTCTATACCATTGCCCAAGACCACTGGCACCAGATGCTAAGTCGCTACTCTGCCGGATGCCCTGTCGCCGACTTGCCTCCTTATTTCCCTGGGCTACTCGATGCCTGGGAAGAGGCCGAACGCCTAGGTGCATCGGTCTGGACCCCTGAGCAACAGTTCACCCGCCACAGCTGGCGCGTCAACTATGACCATTACATCGTCTGCTTCTGGCTGGTGGGCCTGGGGTTGGCTCTGGAGATTCCCGATGATCAATGGCGAAGGCTGCTGGCCCTTATCGGCAATGAAGGCGAGGACGTGTTGCTCGACCGGGTCATCGCGAGTCGCAGTCCCGAGCGCAAAGTGGGGGCCGCTCTCCTTTATCCCAAACCTTATGGACGACTGTTGGCGGCGGTGGATGCGCCGGTGGAGACGCAGGCTTCCAAGTTGGAAGCCTTTGTCAGTCACTGGTATCAGGAAGTCCGAACAGGGGCGAAATCCGGCTCCGATCCCCAGGCAGTCAGTTACAAGCATCCCTACTGGTACACCTATGGCGACGAGAATTTTGAAGGTGGCGCATATTTCGGTCGCTGGTGCGTGGAAGCTGTGGCGGCGGTGAAGGCTTTTGGGCTGGATGATTCACAGTGCCTGGGGCTTGAGCATTATCCAGGGGATCTACTCCGGCCCGATGGTCCGAGTACGCATCCGGTAAGGCAAGAGATCGTGCCACCTGCGCCAGTGGTCGCGGAGACTAAAGTGGGATTTTGGGGAAGGCTGTTGGGACGTCGCTAAGTGACGATCTGACGAGCAAAGCCGGGCATGGCACTGCCGTTTCAGCGAATCCAAAGTGGGCACGCTGTGGCGAGGGAGCTTGCTCCCGCTGGGCTGCGCAGCGGCCCGACAAGGCAAGGGCCGCTTCGCGCCCCAGCGGGAGCAAGCTCCCTCGCCACGGATTCCACTGGGGGCTGCCAGTTCCTTCTGGCGGACTGGCATTGGCGCCTTTCTCGCACTAAACCTCTCCCATACGATCGGTTAACGGAACGCCACTTGCGGCCGATAAGCTGATGAGCACCCGTTTGGGCGCATCTTTTTTACTTGCCTGGACATCCTCGATGCTGGCGTACCACCAAAAAAGTTTTCTGATCGTCGATGATTTCTCGGATTTCCGCAGTTCGATCCGCTCCATGTTGCGTGAGCTGGGCGTCAAGGACGTGGATACCGCCGACACCGGTGAAGTGGCGTTGCGCATGTGCTCGCAGAAGCGCTATGACTTCATCCTGCAGGACTATCACCTCGGCGACGGGCGCAAGAACGGTCAGCAGGTGCTTGAAGACCTGATGGTCGAGAAGCTGATCAGCCATGAAAGCGTGTTCCTCATGGTGACCGCCGAGACCAGTCAGGCGATGGTGCTCAGCGCTTTGGAGCATGAGCCCGACGCGTACCTGACCAAGCCGTTCAACCGCTCCGGCCTGGCCCAGCGGCTGGAACGGCTGGAGCAGCGCAAGACTTTGCTCAAGCCGATCCTCCAGGCGCTGGATCGCGAAAAACCGTTGGAAGTGCTCAATGCCTGCATCGCCCTGTGCAAGCAGGATCCGCGCTACGGGCCGCTGTGCCTGCGCTATCGGGCCGACGCGTTGCGCGACCTGAACCAGAACGAAGCCCTGGAGCGCCTGTACAACACCATCCTGGCCGACCGTCCGCTGCCCTGGGCCTATGCGGGCCTGGGCAAGTTGCTGTTCAAGCGCGGCCAGGTGGCGCAGGCCAAGGAGGTCTACGAAAAGGCACTGAAAACCTTTCCGATGATGCCGGCCTTGTACGACGGCATGGCCGATGTGCTGGTGGCCGAAGGCGACACGAAACAGGCGCAGCGGGTGCTGGAAGAGGCGGTTCGCCTGTCGCCCCTGGCGGTGCGTCGACAAGCGCTGCTGGGCAAGCTGGCGATGACCAACGAAGACTACGACACCGCGTCCAGGGCCTATCGCCAGGCGGTCGGGCAGGGCGCGCAGTCGCGCTTCAAGGATCCGGAGACCAACCTGGGCCTGGCTCATGCGTTGATCAGCAAGGGCAGCGAAAAGGGCCTCGATACGCGCACGCGGCTGGAGATCAACACGACCCTCAGCGCCGTGGCGAAGGAAAACCTCAACGACCCGGGCCTGCAGGTCCGGGCGCGCCTGATGAAAGCCACGAGCCTGCTGCTCAACGATGCCGAAACCGCCGAGAAGCTCACCGAGCAGGCCTTGCAGCGCCTCGACGGCATGGAGCAGTTCATGAGCGCGGAGGCGGCCTTGTTGGTGGCCAAGCAACTGCAAATGCTTGGTCAGGCCAGCGCCGGCGAGTCGATGCTCAAAAACTGCGCGGAAATCTACGGCGATGACCCGACGGTGATGCAAGGCATCGCCAAGCTCACCGACGACCCGAACATCCTCAACCAGGGCAATGCGGCGGCCGAGCTGAACCGCGAAGGCGTGCGCGTCTACAAGACCGGCGCCTTGCCGGAGGCGCGGGAGCTGTTCCGCCGCGCCCTGAAGATGCAGCCGAAGAACATCAGTATTGCCCTGAACATGGCGCAGTCCCTGCTGCACGGCACCGATACCAGCGTGGAATCGGAACTGCTGCAGGAGTGCCGCGCTTGTCTGAAGCTGGTGGGCATGATGCCCGACACCGACGCGCGGTTTGCGCGTTACCAGAAACTGCGAAGCAAGGCGTTTGGCGATGAATGACAGCGAACAGGCACTCGATTTTTCCACGGTGATCGCGTCGACCGTGCATGACATGAAGAACTCCCTGACCCTGCTCATGCAGGCGCATGCGCAGTGGCTCGAGCGCTTGCCCGACGCCGAGCGCCAGACCCCGGAGCAGGGCGTCATGGACTTCGAATTCGCCCACCTCAATGGGTTGCTGGTGCAACTGCTGGGGCTGTACAAGCTCGGCGTCAACCAGTTGCCCCTGCATCCGGCCTACCACGAGTTGGACGATTTCATCGAGGCGCAACTGGCCGGCCATGAGGACGTGTTCCGCAGCCGCGGGATCATGGCCACCTATGAAGTCGACCCCCTCAGCCCGCTGGGCTTTTTCGACCGCGAGTTGATTGCGTCGGTGCTCGACAATTGCATCACCAACGCCATTCGCCATGGGCGCCAGGCCTTGTTGATCAGCGCGAGCGATGAGGCCGGGCAGTTGGTGCTGACCATCAACGATGACGGCGAGGGCTATCCGGCCGAGATGATCGAACGCCAGGCTGAGTACGTGCAAGGCATCAACCACAGCAGCGGCAGCACCGGGCTGGGCCTGTACTTCGCGGCGCGTATCGCCGGGCTGCACCAGCGCGGCGGCGTGAGCGGGCGAACCGAGATCGCCAATGGCGGTGTGCTGGGCGGCGCGGTGTTCCGGATCTACCTGCCCTGAGGCATTCCTTGCGCATAACCCCTCTGTGGGAGCGAGCTTGCTCGCGAAGGCGGTGCATCAGTCGCTACGCAAAGGCTGACAGACTGCCTTCGTGAGCAGGTTCGCTCCTACGGTGTAGGCTGTGTATTTTCTGACGGTTTTTATTCGTCCAGCCTGCTTGATATTCCGAACAGCCGAAGCCTATTTTGTACGGGTTGCCGTTCGCGGCTCGCATATAACAAGGATTGCGTCATGACGACCGATGGCCAGTGTTCACTCGCGCAGCGATTGACGGGCATTGATGAGATTGAATGCGTTACGCCGGATTTGAACGGCGTGCCGCGAGGCAAGGTGATGACCGCCGAAGGGTTCCTCGAGGGCCGACGGTTGCAGCTGGCGCGGGGGGTGCTGCTGCAATGCATCATGGGCGGTTACCCGGCGGCGCGATTTTACGGCAGCGACGACGGCGACCTGGCCCTGGTGGCCGACCCGCAACAGATCCACCGCCTGCCCTGGAGCCAACAGCCTCGCGCCCTGGCGATTTGCGATGCCGATGAGCTGACCGGTGAAAGCTCAAGACTTTCCACGCGCGGCCAACTCAAGGCCGTGATCGCGCGTTATGCCGCCCGTGGCCTGGCGCCGGTCGTGGCGACCGAGCTGGAGTTTTTCGTGTTCGCGCCCAACCCGGACCCGACCCAGCCGTTCCAGCCGCCGCTGGGCCTGGATGGGCGACGCGAGGACGGGCATTCGGCGTTCAGTGTCAGTTCCAACAATGGCCTGCGACCTTTCTTCAATGAGGTGTACGCCTGCATGGCGGCACTGGGCCTGCCCCGCGATACGTTCATGCACGAAATGGGCGTGAGTCAGTTCGAGATCAACCTGCTCCATGGCGACCCGCTGCTGCTGGCCGACCAGACTTTCCTGTTCAAGCACCTGCTCAAGGAAGTGGCCCTCAAGCATGGGCTGATCGTGGTCTGCATGGCCAAGCCCCTGGCGAATACGCCGGGCAGTTCGATGCACATCCACCAGAGCGTCGTGGAACTGGGCAGCGGTCGCAACGTCTTCAGTGACGAGGCTGGCGAGCCGACGGCCACTTTCCGGCATTTCATCGGTGGGCAACAGGCCGGCCTGGCCGACTTCACCGCCCTGTTTGCGCCGAACGTGAACTCCTACCAGCGCCTCTACCAGCCGTGCGCCTCGCCGAACAATGCCTGCTGGTCCCACGACAACCGTTCGGCCGGGCTGCGGATCCCCGCCAGTTCACCGGTCGCCCGTCGGGTCGAGAATCGCTTGCCCGGGGCGGATGCCAACCCGTACCTGGCGATCGCCGCGAGCCTGGCCGCCGGGCTGCATGGCATCGAAAATCGCCTGGAGCCCAGCGAGGCGATCCAGGGTGAATTCGACGTGCCGGATAATCTCTCGCTGCCATGTACCTTGCATGCCGCGTTGGAGCGTCTGAAACGTAGTCATCTGGCGAAGGAACTGTTCAGTGAGGAGTTCATCGAAGGCTACGTTGCTTCGAAGACCCTTGAGCTGGCCAGCTTCTTCGATGAGATCACACCCTGGGAACGCCGCATTCTGGCGGCCCAGGCATAACGAATCGTTGTATCCGGGCTATCTTCAAGGGTAGCCCTTACCCCACCTCAAGGAGCCGCTCGGAACGCCGATGCGCCAAGTCTGGAAACCTTTTCGAGCGCTTTATTTCGCCTCGCTGATGATGTTGATCGGCTCGGGCCTCTTGAGTACCTACCTGGCCTTGCGCCTGGCCGCCGACCACGTGGACAGCCTGTGGGTCGGTGCGCTGATGGCGGCCAACTATTTCGGCCTGGTGCTGGGCGGCAAGATCGGCCATCGGCTGATTGCCCGCGTCGGGCATATCCGCGCCTACTCGGCCTGCGCCGGGATCGTCGGGGCGGCAGTCCTGGGCCACGGGCTGGTGAACTGGCTGCCGGCCTGGATCGTGCTGCGGATGATTGTCGGCCTCGGCATGATGTGCCAGTACATGGTCATCGAGAGCTGGCTCAACGAGCAGGCCGACGCCAAGCAGCGCGGGGTGGTGTTCAGCGGTTACATGATCGCCTCGTACCTGGGGATGGTGCTGGGCCAGTTGATCCTGGTGATCCATCCGGCCCTGGGCCTGGAATTGCTGATGCTGGTGGCGCTGTGCTTCACCTTGTGCCTGGTGCCGGTGGCGCTGACCCGACGGATTCACCCGGCGCCGCTGCGTCCGGCGCCGATGGAGCCGCGGTTCTTCATCAAGCGCGTCCCGCAGTCGCTCAGCACGGTGTTGGGCTCGGGGTTGATCGTCGGTTCCTTCTATGGCCTGGCGCCGTTGTATGCCTCCCAGCAGGGCCTGTCGACCGAGCAGGTCGGCCTGTTCATGGGGAGCTGCATCTTCGCCGGCCTGCTGGTGCAGTGGCCCTTGGGCTGGCTGTCCGATCGCTACGACCGGGCGTTGCTGATCCGCTGCTTTGCATTGGCCCTGGCAATCTGTGCGATGCCATTGGCGATCCTGTCGAGTGTGCCGCTGGAAGTGCTGTTCATCGCCGGGTTCTTCTGCTCGCTGGTCCAGTTCTGCCTGTATCCGCTGGCGGTGGCGTTCTCCAATGACCACGTCGAGGCGGATCGGCGAGTGTCGCTGACGGCGATGCTGTTGGTGACCTATGGCGTCGGTGCCAGTATCGGGCCGTTGGTGGCCGGGATACTGATGAAGCTGTTCGGCAGCCACATGCTGTATGCGTTTTCCGCCTTCTTCGCCTTGATACTGGTGTGGCGGATTCGGCCGAAAGCGGTCACCAACCTGCACCAGGTCGACGACGCTCCGCTGCACCACGTGGCCATGCCCGACAGCATGTCGAGCTCGCCGCTGGTAGCGTGCCTTGACCCTCGGGTGGATGAGCAGGTGGTGCAGGAGCAGATGCAGGCGCCGGCCGCATCGGACGTTGAGCCCGAGCCTGAGCCCGAGCCTGAACCGGTTGCAGAAGCCGAAGCGGCCGATGACGAGCCGCAGGCCCCCAGCTTTACTCAAGCCAGGCCGTAATCGCGCATAAAAAAACGGGCAGTCACCGCAAGGGGCTGCCCGTTTTTTTAATGCGGCGGATCAGAGATCATCTTTGTCGAAACGACGGGCTTCGCGCTGGAGCTGGTAGACGAACCGCTCGACCTGGCGCTGCACCAGGCCGCTGATGTTGTGGAAGCGCACGCCAGCGAAGGTGGTGTTGATCCTTTCTTCGAAATGCAGGTAGCGCAATTCGACCGGGGCCGTCATGTTGCCGAAGGGCAGGGCAGCGATGAAGCGCTCGTAGACCTGGCCCAGTTGCAGGCGTTCGGTGATGTCGCCGTCAAAGCGCAGCTTGCAGCCGGTGGCGGAAATGTCCAGCAACTTGCCGTTTACTGCCGCCTTGAGCTTTTCGCCGCCCAGTTCGACGTCCACCAGTTGTGCCAGCTTCAGGGCGGCACGAAAGGCGTTGCGACGTTGATGATAGACCACTTCGTCAGGCAGGGCGCCGCGGTAGCAGCGGCCGTCGCTGGTGTCGCTGATGGTCAGCGGGCCGTTGCTTTCCCAGGCGATGCGCACGCCGTCGTGGAAGCCCTCGACGCGAAATGGCTCGCCCGCCAGCAGGAACCGTTCACCGTCCCGGGGGATCATTTCGTCGAGGGCGAGGGAGTTGTTCTCGCGGTTCACGTCCACCAGGTAGCTCTGGAAGCGTTGGGTGCGTTCGTGGAAGGTGATGATCAGCGGGTCATGGCTATCTTGCAGCATCCGCAGGTTGCCGGAGATTTCCAGGGGCGTGGTAAGGACCTTGGGCGGTTGCGGAGCATCATCCGCGTTTGAGGCATTGAACACGGTGGGTCAATCTCCAGGCAAAATACGACTACAAAGAGCCAGCATTTTGCCAGCATGTATCGCGCGTTGATAGAGCGCCGGCATGGTTCGTTTCATGCCTGGCTGAGCGGGCGGTGCTTGACCATCTTGGCGGTCGAACCGCGAGCGTCATACAGCGTCGGGATTTCACCGCCATTGAGGATGCGCAACTGATTGGCGGTGGCGGCCTGCTGGACCTGGATCGACTGGCCATTGCGCGCGTTGGCGGCCTGGCATTGGGCGAGCAGGTCAGTCAGGACAGCGCTCTGGGCGAGGAGCTGGTCGCCGATCGACGACTGGCTGGCCAACTGCTCGAGGCCGTCGGGGCTGGCGGGCAGGTTGAGGCTGGCGAGGATCTCGCTGCGCTTGCGGCCATGCTGGTCGAGCAAAATGATCAATGCCTGCTTCTGTGCCAGGATGTTTTCCAGCAAGGGCATGTCGCGACCGTGCAGCGCCAGTGATTCGGTCTGCAGCAGTTCCAGCAATTGTTGCGCTGGGACAAAGTCGTCGATGATCAGTTGCAATAAAGTCGTGTCGTGCATGGCTGGCCTTAGGTCTTAAGCGTCCAAAAGCCTGGCGCAGGCGGCGGCCTAGCGCTGGGCTTCGAAGTTGAGCAGTTTGCTGGCTACGCGGTTGCTGTCGACTTTATAGCTGCCATCGGCGATGGCTGCTTTCAACTCGGCCACGCGGGCGTTGTCGACGACAGGTTGATCGCGCAGCTTGTCAGTGACCTTCTGCAACTGCTGAGCCTCATTGCTGAGGTGAACCGACTCTCCATTGCTGACTTGTTCGGCCGGCGTAGACAACGGCGCGGATTTGTCGGCTTCCTTGCTGGCGCTGGTACGCGTAGTGCCTGTCAACGGTGAAGAGCTGTTTAAACGATTGAAGTCGATGACCATGGTAGAAAACCTCTGGATATTTGGACGCTTGCCATGTTTTCGGCCATCCCTAAAAAAACTTTAGGCTCATTTATCCAATGAACGTGCGCACGTCTGCGCTTGCCTTTGCGTAAGGCACAGTCTAGGGAACAGCGAGGTCAAGCGCCAGCTTTCTGCCTGCCTGCGTAAAGTACTACATGGCCACTTCCACCTGGCCGGGGGCGATGACCTGAGCCTTGATCACCCGTTGGGAGTTGAGGTTCTTCACTCGGATCTGCTCGCGCATGCCGCCGTTGGACAGGGCCTCGCCGGGCATTCGCACGGCCAGGGTGCCGCTGCGGGCGGTGATGACCACCTGGTCGCCCTTGCGGACCACTTCGGCCTGTTCCAGGTGCACCTGGGTGATGACCTGGTCGGCGACCATTGGTCGGACAAGTTTCTGCCCGATGGCCTCATCCACCGACGTCAGGAAGCCCTGGCTGATCTGGCTGACGTCACGTTCGCGCAGCACCACGTCCTGCGGCTCGACGATCCCGGCCCGCTTGAGTGGACGAGTGGTCGTGACGATTTCACGAAACAGGCGCACCTGGGCGGGCACGAACACCGTCCAGGGCGCGGCGCTGTCGCAGCGCACCTTCACTGTGACGCGGCCCAGCGGGCGGGCCGGGCTTTCCAGCGAGGCAGTCAATTCCTTGTCGCACATCGGCATGCGCAGGCGTGGGTCGAGCTGGTTGACTTCGATTTCGTAGCGACCTTCGGTTTGACTGGTTGCCAGATAGTCTTCTACGGTGAATTCAAGAAAGCCCTGAGTGACGCCGATAAGGAGATCAGGCAAGGTAACCGGAGCCTCCGCGAGAGCCGGGTTGCCCCAGGTGAACAGGCAGGCAGCCAACAGTGCACCGAGCCAGTGGCGGCAGTGAGTGGTCAGGCGTCGAGAAAATGTCGTTTGTGCGTTCATGCCGGTTGAATAGCAAGCCCCGTGCCGTTTAGTGATGAATGCGCGTCGGACCCATTAGCGTTAGGTAGGAGTCAGGGCATGGCGGGAGTAATGGACTCGGTAAACCAGCGGACACAGCTGGTCGGTCAGAATCGCCTGGAGCTGTTGCTGTTCCGTCTCGACGGCCAGCAGTTGTACGGGATCAACGTATTCAAGGTGCGCGAGGTGCTGCAATGCCCCAAGCTGACCCTGATGCCCAAGTCCAGTCCCGTGGTGTGCGGTGTGGCAAACATTCGGGGAGCGACCATCCCCATCCTCGACCTGGCGATGGCGACCGGTTCGGGGCGGTTGATGGACCAGAGCAATCCGTTCGTGATCATCACCGAGTACAACACCAAGACCCAGGGTTTCCTGGTGCGCTCGGTGGAACGCATCGTCAACATGAACTGGGAGGAGATCCATCCGCCGCCCAAGGGCACCGGTCGCGATCACTACCTGACGGCGGTGACCCGGGTCGATAGCCAGTTGGTGGAAATCATCGACGTGGAGAAAATCCTCGCCGAAGTGGCGCCGACCACGGAAACGATTTCCCAGGGTGTGGTGGATGCCGAAACCCAGCACAAGGCGATTTCGCTGCGGGTACTGACCGTGGATGATTCGTCGGTGGCGCGCAAACAGGTGACCCGTTGCCTGCAAACCATCGGCGTCGAGGTGATTGCGTTGAACGACGGTCGGCAGGCGCTGGATTACCTGCGCACGCTGGTCGACGAGGGCAAGAAGCCGGAAGAGGAGTTCCTGATGATGATCTCCGACATCGAGATGCCGGAGATGGACGGGTACACCCTCACTTCGGAGATCCGCAGCGACCCGCGTATGCAGAAACTGCATATCATCTTGCACACGTCGTTGTCCGGGGTGTTCAACCAGGCGATGGTCAAGAAGGTCGGTGCCGACGATTTCCTGGCAAAATTCCGGCCCGATGACCTGGCGTCCCGGGTGGTCGATCGAATCAAGTCAGTAGAATAAAAGGTCGGGCGCATTGTGCGCCCGGCACATCAATACAATGAAAGAGGCGGTATCTTGTCTACGGGTAATTTGGATTTCGAACAGTTCCGGGTCTTCCTGGAAAAAGCCTGTGGCATATTGCTTGGTGAAAACAAGCAATACCTGGTGTCGAGCCGTCTCAACAAATTGATGGAGCAACAGGGCCTCAAGACGTTGGGCGAGCTGGTGCAGCGCATCCAGACCCAGCCGCGCAGTGGCTTGCGCGAGATGGTGGTGGACGCCATGACCACCAACGAAACCTTGTGGTTTCGCGACACCTATCCGTTCGAGGTGTTGAAGAACAAAGTGCTGCCGGCGGCCATCAAGGCCAGTCCGGGCCAGCGCCTGCGGATCTGGTCGGCGGCCTGCTCGTCGGGACAGGAGCCGTATTCGCTGTCGATGTCCATCGACGAGTTCGAGCGGACCAACATCGGCCAGTTGAAGGGGGGCGTGCAGATCGTCGCCACCGACCTGTCCGGGACCATGCTCAACAACTGCAAGACCGGCGAGTACGACAGCCTGGCCATCGGTCGCGGCCTGTCGCCCGATCGCTTGCAGCGCTACTTCGATCCGAAGGGGCCGGGGCGTTGGGTGGTCAAGGCGCCGATCAAGAACCGGGTGGAGTTCCGCTCGTTCAACCTGCTGGACAGCTATGCCAGCCTGGGCAAGTTCGACATCGTGTTCTGCCGCAACGTGCTGATCTACTTCTCGGCCGAAGTGAAGAAGGACATCCTGATGCGTATCCACGGCACCCTGAAGCCCGGTGGCTACCTGTTCCTCGGGGCTTCCGAGGCGTTGAACGGCTTGCCGGATCATTACCAGATGGTCCAGTGCAGCCCAGGGATCATCTACCAGGCGAAGTGATTGGCCGGTGTGTCAAAAAACGGGAGCCCTTTAAGGCTCCCTTTTTTTGCCTGCCACCTTTCATCAAATCCCCCCAATCTCCTGTGGGAGCGGGCTTGCCCGCGAAGGCGATCCAATAGAGACATTGATGCCGACTGATACACCGCTTTCGCGGGCAAGCCCGCTCCCACAATTAATCGCCGTTGACGCTGAGAGCGGCAGAAAAGCGGCAGCCAAGCGGAAACCCATTGCCGCTTTTCTGGCATTGCCGCCTTGCCGCTGCCCGCAAAGCCCCGGTTTATGGGCTTTTGGAAAGTGGCACGACGCTTGCTATAGCCATCGTACGTACATTGGTCACCCAAAGGTTTGTGCCATGAGCATCAGCTTCGATAAAGCGCTCGGTATCCATGAAAAGGCCCTGGGCTTCCGCGCCCAGCGTGCCGAAGTCTTGGCCAACAACATCGCCAACGCCGATACCCCGAACTACAAGGCCCGGGATCTGGACTTCTCCAAAGTGCTCGCCGAGCAGAACGAGAAGACCAAGAACGGCAGCTTCGCCCTGAACATGACCAACAGCCGTCATATCGAGGCCGAGGGCCTGGGCAATGGCGACGAGTCGCTGATGTATCGCACGCCGATGCAACCGTCCATCGACCAGAACACCGTGGACGCTCAACTGGAACAGTCCAACTACGCGGAGAACTCCGTGAACTTCCAGGCCAGCTTCACGCTGCTCAACAGCAAATTCAAAGGGCTGGTATCGGCCCTGCGCGGAGAGTAATCCATGTCGATCGCGAGCGTATTCAACATCGCCGGCAGTGCCATGAGTGCCCAGACCACTCGCCTGAACACCGTCGCCAGTAACATCGCCAACGCCGAGACCGTGTCGTCGAGCATCGACCAGACCTACCGTGCTCGTCACCCGGTGTTCGCCACCATGTTCCAGGCTGGCCAGAACGGCGGCAGCGACTCGCTGTTCCAGGAGCAGGACGCGGCCGGGCAGGGCGTGCAGGTGTTGGGCGTGGTCGAAGACCAGAGCAACCTCGAAGCACGTTACGAGCCTAACCATCCGGCTGCCGACGCCAAGGGTTACGTCTACTACCCGAACGTCAACGTCGTCGAGGAAATGGCCGACATGATTTCCGCCAGTCGTTCGTTCCAGACCAACGCCGAAATGATGAACACCGCCAAAACCATGATGCAGAAGGTCCTGACCCTCGGTCAGTGATAAGGGGCGAGTCACATGAGTGTTACCAACACCACCGGTGGTCTGAGTCTCAACGAGATCCTGGCGAACTCGTCGGTCAAGACCACTAGCGCCAGCGACAGCCTGACCTCGGCCACCAGCGCGGCGACCGGCAAGAAGGAGCTGGGCAAGGATGCGTTCCTGCAACTGCTCGTTACCCAACTGAAGAACCAGAACCCGCTGGAGCCCCAGGACAACGGCGAGTTCGTGGCCCAACTGGCGCAGTTCAGCAGCCTGGAAGGCATCACCACCCTCAACCAGACGGTGAGCGGTATCGCCGGCAACTACAACTCGTCCCAGGCCTTGCAGGCGTCGTCGCTGGTCGGGCGCTCGGTCATTGCCCCGGGCGACAAGGCCGTGGTCGATACCTCCAAGAGCCTCAACGGCACGGTGGTGGTCCCGGCATCGGTTTCCTCCGTCGCGGTCAAGATCGTCGACAAGGACGGCAAGACCGTGCGCACCATCGACCTGGGCAGCCAGAAGGCCGGCAATTCCGCCTTCATCTGGGATGGCAAGAACGACGCGGGCACGACGGTCGAGTCGGGCACTTATACCTTCGCGGCCTCGACGACTATCGACGGCCAGGCCACGTCGCTGATCACCAACCTGCCGGCAACGGTCAGCAGCGTGACGATCAGCCAGACGGGCGGTGAGTTGATGCTCAACCTCGCCGGGCTGGGCAGCATCGCCCTGTCCAAAGTACAAACTATTGGTATGTAAGAGCCGACTAACCCGGCAAAGGAGTGGAAAATGTCTTTCAACATCGGCCTTAGCGGTCTCTATGCAGCCAACAAGCAGCTGGACGTTACCGGCAACAACATCGCCAACGTGGCGACCACCGGTTTCAAATCGTCTCGCGCGGAATTCGAAGATGTCTACTCGGCCACCAAGCTGGGTTCGGGCAGCAAGACCGTCGGCAACGGCGTGCGCCTGGCCAACGTTTCCCAACAGTTCGGCCAGGGTGACGTCAACAACACCGGCAACGTGCTGGACATGGGCATCCAGGGCCAGGGCTTCTTCGTCCTGAGCAACGACGGTTCGCTGAGCTACACCCGTGCCGGTACCTTCAAGACCGACAAGGAAGGCTTCATCACCAACACCGATGGCACTTCGCGCCTGCAAGGCTACGGTGTGGACGCCAACGGCAAGATCCAGAACGGCATCCTGACCGACCTGCGCATCGACACCTCCAACCTGCCGCCGCAAGCGACCAGCCTGGTGTCGTCGACCATCAACCTGAACTCGACGGCGCCGGCGATCACCGCGGCGTTCAACCCGAGCGACACGGCGACCTTCACCAAGCAGTTCACCACCCCGGTCTATGACACCCAGGGCAACCAGCACTCCATGGACCAGTACATGGTCAAGACGGCTGGCAACACCTGGAACGTCTATACGCTGATCGACGGTCGTAACCTCAACGGCAGCTTGCCGACCACGACGGGGGCGACCGCACCGGTGCCTTCGACCATGACCTTCGATTCGAGCGGCAAGCTGACCCAGGTGAGCACGCCTCCTGCGACCATCAACAACGACCTGGTGCTGACGGGCTGGGTGCCGGGCACCGTGACCAACGGCGTGTGGGCGGCCAACGGGGCTGCGAGTGCGCCAAGCATCACGATCTCGATGACCAACACCACGCAGTTCAACGCCGACACTGCGCGTTCGATCCCGACCCAGAACGGCTACGCCACCGGCCAGATCACCAACCTGACCATCGACGGCAGCGGCGTATTGCTGGCCAACTTCAGCAACAACCAGACCAAGCCGATCGGCCAGCTCGCCCTTGCCAGCTTCACCAACGAGCAGGGCCTGCAACCGGTAGGTGGCACCAGTTGGAAGGAAACCTTCGACTCGGGTATCCCGGGCTACGACGCTCCAACCACTGGCACCCTGGGTTCGATCGTCTCCAACTCCCTGGAAGAGTCCAACGTCAACCTGACCAACGAACTGGTCGAGCTGATCAAGGCGCAGAGCAACTACCAGGCAAACGCCAAGACCATCTCCACCCAAAGCACCATCATGCAGACCATCATTCAGATGACCTGATGCCTCAGGTGGCTTGAAGGCTGCACAAGGAGCCCCTCGCAAGAGGGGCTTTTTTCTGCTCCGCTTGTTCTGGCCGTATCGCGAATAGACCTGTGTTCATTCAGATCCCTGTGGGAGCGGGCTTGCTCGCGAAAGCGGTGGTTCAGTCAATGACTGTTGTTGGATGTACCGACGCCTTCGCGAACAAGCCCGCTCCCACATTGGAATGCGTTCCCTTGTGGGAGCGAGCTTGCTCGCGATGGGGCCAGGTCAGGCGCTACTTTCCTCCACCCAAAAGAAAACCCCCGATAAACCAGCGGTCTATCGGGGGCTTCTTTCAGCGGGCGCTTTGCAACGCCCGCCGGCTCAGCTTATTGGCAAGCTTCGCAATCCGGCTCGTCGATCGCGCAGGCCTTTGGCACTGGCGCCGGGCCGGCGGGAGCGGCCAGGACCGAATCGTCACCGTGGTTGCCGCCGCTGGAAACAGCGTTCAGCTTGCCGGTGTTGATGGTCGACTTCTCGGTGCTGGTAGCGGCCAGGGCACGGAGGTAGTAGGTGGTCTTCAGGCCACGGTACCAGGCCATGCGGTAGGTCACGTCCAGCTTCTTGCCCGAGGCGCCGGCGATGTACAGGTTCAGCGACTGAGCCTGGTCGATCCACTTCTGGCGACGGCTGGCGGCGTCGACGATCCACTTGGTGTCCACTTCGAATGCGGTGGCGTAGAGCGCCTTGAGTTCCTGCGGGATGCGCTCGATCTGCTGCACCGAACCGTCGTAGTACTTCAGGTCGTTGATCATGACCGAGTCCCACAGGCCACGGGCCTTGAGGTCGCGGACCAGGTACGGGTTGATCACGGTGAACTCGCCCGACAGGTTCGATTTCACGTACAGGTTCTGGTAGGTCGGTTCGATCGACTGCGACACGCCGGTGATGTTGGCGATGGTGGCGGTCGGTGCGATGGCCATGATGTTGGAGTTACGGATGCCTTTCTGCACACGGGCGCGAACCGGTGCCCAGTCCAGGGATTCGTTCAGGTCAACGTCGATGTACTTCTCGCCACGGGACGCGATCAGGATCTGTTGAGAGTCCAGCGGCAGGATGCCCTTGGACCACAGCGAACCCTGGAACGTCTCGTAGGCACCGCGCTCGTCGGCCAGGTCGCAGGACGCCTGGATCGCGTAGTAGCTGACCGCTTCCATGGACTTGTCGGCGAACTCGACCGCGGCATCGGAACCGTACGGGATGTGTTGCAGGTACAGCGCATCCTGGAAGCCCATGATGCCCAGGCCGACCGGACGGTGCTTGAAGTTGGAGTTCTTCGCCTGTGGGACCGAGTAGTAGTTGATGTCGATCACGTTGTCGAGCATGCGCACGGCGGTGTTCACGGTGCGTTGCAGCTTGGCGGTGTCCAGCTTGCCGTCGACGATGTGGTTCGGCAGGTTGATCGAGCCCAGGTTGCAGACGGCGATCTCGTCCTTGTTGGTGTTCAGGGTGATCTCGGTGCACAGGTTCGAGCTGTGGACCACGCCCACGTGCTGCTGCGGGCTGCGCAGGTTGCACGGATCCTTGAAGGTCAGCCATGGGTGGCCGGTCTCGAACAGCATCGAGAGCATCTTGCGCCACAGGTCCTTGGCCTGGACGACCTTGAACAACTTGATCTTGTTGTACTCGGTCAGGGCTTCGTAGTACTCGTAGCGCTCTTCGAAGGCCTTGCCGGTCAGGTCGTGCAGGTCCGGTACTTCGGACGGCGAGAACAGGGTCCACTTGCCGTCGTCGAAGACGCGCTTCATGAACAGGTCAGGGATCCAGTTGGCGGTGTTCATGTCGTGGGTACGACGGCGATCGTCACCGGTGTTCTTGCGCAGCTCGATGAACTCTTCGATGTCCATGTGCCAGGTTTCCAGGTACGCACAGACCGCGCCTTTGCGCTTGCCGCCCTGGTTGACCGCAACGGCGGTGTCGTTGACTACCTTGAGGAACGGCACGACGCCCTGGGATTTGCCGTTGGTGCCCTTGATGTACGAGCCCAATGCGCGCACCGGGGTCCAGTCGTTGCCCAGGCCGCCGGCGAATTTCGACAGCATGGCGTTGTCGTGGATCGCGCCGTAGATGCCCGACAGGTCGTCCGGAACGGTGGTCAGGTAGCAGCTGGACAGCTGTGGACGCAGGGTGCCGGCGTTGAACAGGGTCGGGGTCGACGCCATGTAGTCGAAGGACGACAACAGGTTGTAGAACTCGATGGCACGGTCTTCTTTCTGCTTCTCTTCGATGGCCAGGCCCATGGCCACGCGCATGAAGAAGATCTGCGGCAGTTCGAAGCGGATACCGTCCTTGTGGATGAAGTAACGGTCGTACAGGGTTTGCAGGCCCAGGTAGGTGAACTGCTGGTCACGCTCGTGGTTGATCGCCTTGCCGAGTTTTTCCAGGTCGAAGGACGCCAGGACCGGGTTCAGCAATTCGAACTCGATGCCCTTGGCCACGTAGGCCGGCAGCGCCTTGGCGTACAGGTCGGCCATCTCGTGGTGGGTGGCGCTCTCGGCGACGTCCAGGAAGCTCAGGCCTTCGGCACGCAGGGTGTCCATCAGCAGGCGGGCGGTGACGAAGGAGTAGTTCGGCTCGCGCTCCACCAGGGTCCGCGCGGTCATGACCAGGGCGGTGTTGACGTCCTTGAGGGCGACGCCATCGTAGAGGTTCTTCAGGGTTTCGCGCTGGATCAGGTCGCCGTCGACTTCTTCCAGGCCTTCGCAGGCTTCGGTGACGATGGTGTTCAGGCGGCCCATGTCCAGCGGTGCCAGGCTGCCATCGGCGCGGGCGATGCGGATCGACGGGTGGGCTTGTACCGGGGCTTCGCTGGGGGCGCGGGTGGCGCGTTCCTTGGCGCGGGAGTCACGGTAGATCACGTAGTCGCGGGCCACTTTCTGCTCGCCGGCACGCATCAGGGCCAGTTCGACCTGGTCCTGGATTTCCTCGATGTGGATGGTGCCGCCCGATGGCATGCGACGCTTGAAGGTCGCGGTGACCTGTTCGGTCAGGCGGGCCACGGTGTCGTGGATTCGCGACGAAGCGGCGGCGGTGCCACCTTCAACTGCGAGGAAGGCCTTGGTGATGGCGACGGTGATCTTGTCATCGGTGTAAGCAACGACAGTGCCGTTACGCTTGATCACACGCAGTTGGCCCGGTGCGGTGGCGGACAGATCCGGGCTCGAATCGGCGGCCAGCGGCGCGGTGCCCTGCGGGTTCTCGCGAGTTGTGTCGGTGTGCATGGGTGTCTCCACAGTCTCTATGTTTGTTTGGGCACCATCACGGTGCCCACCGTTCCGTCCTGAAGCACTACAACCGGCTGGCGCGCCGGGTATAACAACTTCGGGACAGTAGGAAACAGGCGTATGGCGCTGTTTCCATCCGAAGTTCTCGGGTTGCGAGCCGGGGCTCGGAACCGGATTTGCGGGTGGCAGCAATGGACTGCAACACCCGTACCGTTGTGGTCGTTTTCGACCTCGAAACGGTCGCCATCCGCAGGGGCGGTCTGGGCTTGGGGAAACGCGGTACTTCAGTTGGACAGAAGCAAGAAAAGCGCTTGAAATCTCTGTCCAACTAGTGTTTGGTTTTTGGCCTAAAACCCTACATGTAGGGTTTTTTGCGCGGCGGGCTACAAGATAATGCGTTTTGGGGGGTGATGCAACGTACTACCTGTGGATAAGCCTGTGCGTAATTTGTGTGCGAAACATGGAACTACGCTGTAGGCCGCGACCTAGCTGGAGCGAGGCTTTTTTCATCGTTTTCAACCAGTCGAAAACAGTCCGGTGGTTTTTGCGGGCGCGGACGTTACCACACAAAACCCGGCTGACCGCACGCATTTAATGGCTTGTTTTCTCCGGGGGTGGCGTTTATACAATCGGCCGGTGTGCTGGCATGTTTATCCTCCTTTGATATGACAAAAAGAGGGGGCTGTAATCGAACCTCTGGAGCGAGCACTGTTGTGGCGAGGGAGCTTGCTCCCGCTGGGCTGCGAAGCGGCCCGGCTTTTTGCGATTGCTGCGCAATCGAGCGGGAGCAAGCTCCCTCGCCACAGGTAAGTGCTGATCCTTCTTTTTTATACTCACAGCAAGACGAGGCCCCCAGTGGAACAAGAAGCCTGGCAGGTATTGATCGTCGAGGATGACCAGCGTCTGGCCGAGCTGACCCGTGAGTACCTCGAAAGCAACGGCTTGCGCGTCGCCATCGAGGGCGATGGGGCGGTGGCGGCGGCGCGGATCATTGCCGAACAACCGGACCTGGTGATCCTCGACCTGATGCTGCCCGGCGAAGACGGCCTGAGCATCTGCCGCAAGGTGCGTGAGCAGTATGACGGACCGATCCTGATGCTCACGGCCCGCACCGACGACACCGACCAGATCCAGGGCCTGGACCTGGGCGCCGACGATTACGTCTGCAAGCCGGTGCGCCCGCGCCTGCTGCTGGCGCGGATCCAGGCCCTGCTGCGACGCAGTGAGCCGGAGCCGTCCGCCACGCAAAAGCCGCGCCGCCTGGAGTTCGGCCCGCTGGTGGTGGACAACGCCCTGCGCGAAGCCTGGTTGCAGGGCAATGGCATCGAATTGACCAGCGCCGAGTTCGACCTGCTGTGGCTGCTGGTGTCGAACGCCGGGCGCATCCTGTCCCGGGAAGAAATCTTCACCGCGTTGCGCGGCATCGGCTATGACGGTCAGGACCGGTCCATCGACGTACGCATTTCGCGCATCCGTCCCAAGATCGGCGACGACCCGGACCATCCACGACTGATCAAGACCGTGCGCAGCAAAGGTTACCTGTTCGTGCCCGAAGCCTGTGTAGACGCGGCGCCGTGAACTCGATCTTCCTGCGTATCTATGGCGGCATGTGCGCGGCCCTGGTGCTGGTGGCGGTGCTGGGCGTGCTGGCCCTGCACCTGCTCAACCAGGCCCGCAGCGAGCAATACCGCGAGCGCCTGGCCCACGGCACGTTTTCGTTGATGGCCGACAACCTGCGGCCGATGAACGACACCGAACGGCACCGGGCGCTGTTGGTCTGGGAGCGCCTGCTGGGCATTCCCCTGACGGTGCAGACGTTCAACCAGACCCACCTGGACCTCAGTCAACGCACCCGCGTGCTGCGGGGCCAGGCGTTGGTCGAGCAGACCGGGCCCCACGCGGCGAAGGTCTACCGCCTGGTCAGCGATGGCGAGCAATTGGTGCTGGTGGGGGAAGTCCAGCAGATCAGCGAGCAACTGGCGCGGGCGACCATCTACCTGTTGGCCGACGAACTGGTGCGCTACCCGGTGGCCGAGCAACCCCGGAGGCTCGCCCAACTCAAGGAGGAAAAAGGCTTTGGTTTCGATTTGCGCCTCATGACCGCCGAGCAGGCGGACATGGACGAAGACCAGCGCCGCCGGGTGTCCGAGGGCGATACGGTGATGGCCTTGGGCAAGGGCGGCGATTCGATCCGCGTGTTCGCCGGCATGGTCGGCACGCCGTGGGTCCTGGAGATCGGGCCGCTGTACCAGATGAACCCTTATCCGCCGCAATGGCTGGTGCTGATCGCGGCGTTGGGGTTGAGCCTGATTGGCCTGATCGTCTACCTGCTGGTGCGTCAACTGGAGCGGCGCCTGCGTGGCCTGGAGTCGGCCGCTACGCAAATCGCCCAGGGCAGCCTGGAAACCCGGGTGCCGGCTCGCGGCGCCGACTCGGTCGGGCGCCTGGCCGCTGCGTTCAACGGCATGGCCGAGCACTTGCAACAACTGTTGGCGATCCAACGTGAGCTGGTGCGAGCGGTGTCCCACGAACTGCGCACCCCGGTGGCGCGCCTGCGCTTCGGCCTGGAAATGCTCGGCACGGCCTCCACGCCCCAGGCCCGGGACAAATACCTGGCGGGCATGGACCACGACATCGAAGACCTCGACCGGCTGGTGGACGAGATGCTGACCTACGCCCGGTTGGAGCAGGGTTCGCCGGCGTTGAATTTCCAGCGGGTCGACCTGGACGCGCTGGTCAATCAGGTGATCGATGAACTGGGCCCGTTGCGCGCCGGTATCACCGTCGAGCGCGGACTATGCCTGTCGGCCGCCGATTGCGACGGCGCCTGGGTCGAGGCCGAGCCACGGTTCCTGCACCGGGCCTTGCAGAACCTGGTGAGCAACGCCATGCGCCACGCCAGCTCGCGGGTGACCGTCAGCTACCAGGTAGGCCAGTTACGTTGTCGGGTGGACGTGGAGGATGACGGGCCAGGCGTGCCGGAGGCGGCCTGGGAGCGCATCTTCAAGCCCTTCCTGCGCCTGGACGACAGCCGCGCCCGCGCTTCGGGCGGGCATGGTCTGGGCCTGTCGATCGTGCGGCGGATCATCCACTGGCACGACGGCCGGGCGTTGATCGGCAAGAGCAAGAGCCTGGGCGGGGCATGTTTCAGCTTGAGCTGGCCGCGGCATCAGGATCGGTCTTGAATGATGCAGCGCCTGATCCGCCGTCTTCGCGAGCAAGCCCGCTCCCACTGAGTGGAATGCATTCCAGATGTGGGAGCGGGCTTGCTCGCGAAGAGGCCCTTACAGCCACCACCTATCTCAGGCCTTGATCCCCACCAGGCTCAATAACTGCCCATCCTGCACCCCAAACTGCGCCTGCAGCTCACTGCCATGGCGCCATTCGGTCGACAGGTCCGTCAGCAGGCGCAGGTGCACTTGTCCATCGCGCGTCCAATCCAGCACCTCGGCATGCTCGAAATAAAAGCGTTGCCCAACGAGGGGGTACAGCGCCTTGAACAGGCTTTCCTTCACGGAAAAGGTCAGGGTCACGAGCAGGGCCCGCTCATCGCGGCCTAGGGTGGCCATGCGCAGCAGCTCGGGTGGGGTGAGGATTTCACCGCACAGGCGCTCGGCGCGCTCGGGTTCCAGCAGGTTTTCCAGGTCCATGCCCAACCCGCGCCAGTGGGTTCTCCTGGCGACGATGGCGGCCGCGTGGCCGTTGCTGTGGGTGATCGAGCCGCTGACATGGGCCGGCCACACCGGGGCCCGGTCTTCGCCAATGGCCGGCACGCAAGGCTGGCCATCGAGCCGTTGCAAGGCGGCCCGGGCGCAGATGCGTCCGGCGAGGAATTCGGCCTGGCGCTTGGCTACCGAACGCTGGATGCTCGCCGGCGGCTCGATGGCGCTGTTCAGGAAGTCATCCGCGCCCAGCCGTGCTGGATCGAAGCGGGTGCTCAGCAGCACCGTACCGGGCAGGGGTTCGGGCAACGGCCAGTGTTCATCCAGGGGCGAGCAGCAGGCGGGTAGGGTGGGGAGTGCGTTCATGGCGGGCATTTTGCCGGGTTGCCCGGGAGCTGTGTAGTGGGAGCAATGATGCCCTGAGTGAACAAGGCTTTTGTGGCGAGGGAGCTTGCTCTCGCTGGGCTGCGCAGCGGCCCCCCAAATTTGCGGGCGCTGCGCACCCGAGCGGGAGCAAGCTCCCTCGCCACGGATCTACAGGATCAATCGAAGATTTTCTTGAAGAACGCCTGCATGTCCGCCCACGATTTTTCGTCGGCCGACTTGTTGTAGCCAATGTCCGGCCCGCCGTGCTCGCCGTGGCTCAGGCGGTCGGCGTCAGGGTTGCTGAAGCCGTGCTTGGCACCGTCGAGGCTGACGAACTTATAGTCGGCGCCGGCCTTGTCCATCTCGCTCTTGAAGGCCTTCACGTTCTCTTCAGTGACCATGCTGTCCAGCGCGCCGTGCTCGACCAGCACCTTGGCCTTGACGCTGCCGGGCGTGGCCGGGGTGTTGGTCACCAGGGCACCGTGGAAACTCACCACGCCGGCCAGCGGCACGCCCTGGCGCGCAGCGTCCAGCACCACCTTGCCGCCGAAGCAGTAACCAATGGCGGCGAGTTTGTCCGGGTCGGTCTGGGGCTGCTTCTTCAGCAGGTCGAGCCCGGCCTGGAAGCGCGCACTGGCGGCCTTGCCATCCTTGAGCGCGGCCTGCATGAACGCCATGGCGTCCTTCGGATGTTCGGTGTTCTTGCCATCGCCGTACATGTCGATGGCCAGGGCACTGTAGCCCAGGCCGGCGAGGTCACGGGCGCGACGCTTGGCGTAATCGTTCAGCCCCCACCACTCGTGCACCACCACCACGCCCGGGCGCGGACCTTTGACGGCGTCGTCGAAAGCGTAATAGCCGATCAGCTTCGTGCCGTCGGCACTGGTGTAGGGAATCTCCTGGGTCTGGACAGCGGCGTGGCTCATGCCACTGAGGGCCAGAAGTGCAACGGCAAGCAACCTGCGCATGGTGGATCTCCTTGAGAGGGGGGCGTATGGGACAAGACACTCTAGCCGATTCATTCAGCCAAGGTTCAGAGAACGTTCAAGGGGTGTTCAGGGACCGCTGGTTAACGTGACTGCGACTTCACCCACCACCCACGCTTGAAAGGAATTTGATCATGACTGCGATGAAGAAACTGCTGCTGGCTTTCACCGTGCTGGGCGCCAGCGCCATGGCCCACGCCGATGACAATTTCGCCAGCCTGACCCTGGGCCAGACCAGCGACAAGGTCAAGAAGTCCGATGCCTTGAACGACAACCTGAACCACCCGAACGCCGACGGCATCATCGGTAAAGACACCACCTATGGCATTCGCCTGGGCAAGCAGAACGATCAGGGTCGCTACTACGCCACCTATGACAATGTCTCGGGCACCCACAACGGCATCAAGCTGCGCCAGGAAAACCTGCTGGGCAGCTACGACGTGTTCTATCCGGTCACCAGCACCACCAAGCTGTTCGGCGGTGGCACGGCGGGCCTGACCAAGCTGACCCAGGATTCCCCCGGCTACAGCCGCGACAGCGACATCGGTTACGCCGTGGGCTTGCAGGGCGGCGTCCTGCAACAAATTTCGCAGAACACCTCGGTAGAACTGGGTTACCGTTACCTGCGCAGCAACGCCAGCACCGAGATGAGCCCCCACGGCGGCGACAAGGTCGGCTCGCTGGACCTGACCAGCAGCGCCCAGACCTACCTGTCGGCCAACTACACGTTCTAAGCGGCGTGGGGTGAGCGTATCCCGCCGGATCGGTCCAAGACGATCCGGCGCCTTTCGTTGTGGTACACAGCACTGGATCGTTTGATTTGCCTGGGGAGAGGCTTCATGAAATTACTGGTCGTCGAAGACGAGGCTCTGCTGCGTCATCACCTGCAAACCCGTCTCACCGACAGCGGCCACGTGGTGCAGGCCGTCGCCAACGCTGAAGAGGCCTTGTACCAGGTCGCGGAATTCAACCATGACTTGGCCGTCGTCGACCTCGGCCTGCCGGGCATCAGCGGCCTGGAGCTGATCCGCCGGCTGCGTTCCCAGGACAAGACGTTCCCGATCCTGATCCTGACCGCCCGCGGCAACTGGCAGGACAAGGTCGAGGGCCTGGCCGCCGGGGCCGACGACTATGTGGTCAAGCCCTTCCAGTTCGAAGAGCTGGAAGCCCGCCTGAATGCGCTGTTGCGGCGCTCCAGCGGCTTCACCCAGTCGACCATCGTCGCCGGGCCATTGCTGCTGGACCTCAACCGCAAGCAGGCGTCCCTCGACGAAGAACCCCTGGCCCTGACCGCCTACGAGTACCGCATCCTCGAGTACCTGATGCGTCATCACCAGCAGGTGGTCGCCAAGGACCGCTTGATGGAACAGCTGTATCCCGATGACGACGAGCGCGATCCGAATGTCATCGAAGTGCTGGTCGGGCGCCTGCGCCGCAAGCTGGAGGCCCCTGGTGGCTTCAAGCCGATCGACACCGTGCGAGGACTGGGCTACCTGTTCAACGAGCGCTGCCAGTGATTCGTTCGCTACGCCTGCGCTTGATGCTGGCCGCCATGACCCTGGCGGTGTTGTTCATGCTGGCGCTGCTGCCGGCGATGCAAGGTGCGTTCAGCCTGGCGTTGCAGGAGTCCATCGAGCAGCGCCTGGCGTCGGACGTGACCACGCTGATTTCCGCCGCCCGGGTGGAAAACAACCACTTGAAAATGCCGACGCAACTGCCCGATGAGCGCTTCAACCTCGCCGATGCAAGGTTGCTGGGCTATATCTATGACCGCGACGGGCGATTGGTGTGGCGCTCGAAGGCCACGCGGGAAGAAAACATCAACTACACGCCGCGCTACGACGGCCAGGGCAACCAGTTCGCGCGAATCCGCGAGAACGATGGCCAGGAGTTTTTCGTCTATGACGTCGAGATCCAACTGCTCGGCGGGCAGAACGCGGCCTTCAGTATCGTCACCCTGCAACCGGTCCGCGACTACGAGGTGACCCTGCAAGGCCTGCGGGACAATCTCTACCTGGGTTTTGGCGCGGCCCTGCTGGTATTGCTGGCGCTGTTGTGGATCGGCCTGACTTGGGGCCTGCGGGCCTTGCGGCGCTTGAGCCAGGAGCTGGACGAAATCGAAAGCGGGGCCCGGGACAGCCTCAGCACCGAGCACCCCCGCGAGCTGTTGCGCCTGACCGGCTCCCTCAACCGCCTGCTGTACAGCGAGCGCGAGCAGCGCAGCCGCTACCGTGACTCCCTCGATGACCTGGCCCACAGCCTGAAAACCCCGCTGGCGGTGCTGCAGGGCGTCAGCGAAGACATGGCCCGGCGCCCCGCGGACCGGGACCAGGCCTGGGTCCTGCAATCCCAGATCGAACGCATGAGTCAGCAGATCGGCTACCAGTTGCAGCGTGCCAGCCTGCGCAAGAGCGGACTGGTGCGTCACCAGGTGCCCTTGCGCCCGGTGTTGCAAAGCCTGTGCGACACCCTGGACAAGGTCTATCGCGATAAACGGGTCGAGGTCGGTTTCGACCTGCCGGAGCACTGCCAGGTGCCGATCGAGCAGGGCGCCTTGCTGGAAATGCTCGGCAACCTGTTGGAAAACGCCTATCGACTCTGCCTGGGGCAGGTGCGCGTCAGCGTCCACCAGACCCTCGGCGGCATGGAGCTGTGCGTCGAGGACGATGGACCGGGCGTACCGCCGGATCAGCGGGCGCGGATTCTCCAGCGTGGCGAACGGCTCGACCGCCAGCACCCGGGGCAGGGGATTGGCCTGGCGGTGGTCAAGGACATCATCGAAAGCTACGGCGCCACGTTGACCCTGGGGGATTCGGAACTGGGCGGCGCGGCGTTCCGGATTCATTTTCCGGTGGTGTGACTGACATTTTTGCTGTGTCGGCGGGGCCTGTGGCGAGGGAGCTTGCTCCCGCTCGAGTGCGCAGCGCTCGCAAGTTTTTAGGGCCGCTTCGCAGCCCAACGGGAGCAAGCTCCCTCGCCACAGGGGCCGGCAGCACGCCACAGAGGTTGGATGTTACCCCCTAGTTCTCCTGCTCCCGATAAGCCCCCGGTGTCACCCCCGTCCACTTCTTGAACGCCCGATGAAACGCCGACGGTTCCGAGAACCCCAGCTGCTCGGCAATCTCCTGCAATGACAGCTGCGCGTGCCCCAGGTGATAGATGGCGATATCCCGCCGCAGTTGGTCCTTGAGCGCCTGGAAACTGGTGCCTTCCTCGCGCAGGTGCCGGCGCAGCGTCTGGGGGCTGATGTGCAGGTGGCTCGCCACGGTGTCCAGGTCGGGCCAGCGTGCCGTGTCGCGGCTGAGCAGGCGCCGCAGCTGGCTGCTCAGGCTGTGGCCGTCGTCCGGGCGCGACAGCAGGTCGGCGGGGGAGCGTTCGAGAAAATGCTTGAGGGTGCGTTCGTCCTGCAGCAACGGCATGTCCAGGTAGCGGCTGTGGAACAACAAGCTGCTGCTGGGAGCCCCGAACACCAACGGACAGGGGAACAGCAAGTCGTACTCGGCCCCGTGGGCGGGCCTCGCGTAGCCAAACGTTGCCTGTTCCAGGCCGATCCGCTGGCCGATCAACCAACTGCCGAGGCGATGCCAGATCACCAGCAGGCTTTCGCTCAGGAAGTGATCCGGGTCCCACAGCGTCGAGTCGTCCAGCACCAGCCGGACCCGCTCGCCTTCGGCTTCCAGTGACAGGCGCGGGGCGTCGGGGAACAGGCCGTAGAACAACAGGCCGCGCTGGAGCGCCTTGCCCAGGGTTCGGCAGTGGATCAACGCGTGGCACATCATTGCAAACGTCCCGGGTTTACTCGGCGCCCGGCCGAACCCCAGGTATTCATCGTCCAGTTGTTGCCACAGCGCCTGCAACAGGCGCGCGAACTGTTCCGGCGCGATGCGCGCCCGTGACTCCTCCAGCAATTGGGGGCTGATGCCCAACTGTTGCAGCAGGGGAAGGTAATCGAAGCCTTGCCGGCGCGCGCCACCCAGGGCTGCGCGGGCGAAATGGCTGGCGATCGTGCGTTGGCGCATGGCAAGAAATCCGTCCGTTAAGCCGGCGATGGTAGCAGCGGGACGGACCTGGACAAGGCGGATATCCGCCAAATTCCGGAGCGGGAAGCGGTCAGCAGGCGGAAATCCGCCACCTTACACGCCCTGTTTAAACCCTTGTGGAATGCGCCAACCCGTCTGCTATACCGGATGTAGGAGGTTTCGCAAAAATGGCACGCGCTTTGCGATGCGTTAGGTAGGTCTGCCGCGTGCAGCCGACAAAACAAATCCCTCCAGTGCAGGAGGGTTCGCAATTGAGGTTTCGTGGACGACAGGTGGATGTTGTCGCACGGGACGCTTGAGGAAGGTTTGCCATGACGACTCGTCAGCCCCTGTACAAATCCCTGTATTTCCAGGTGATCGTAGCCATTGCCATCGGTATTTTGCTCGGCCACTTCTACCCGCAGACCGGTGTTGCCCTCAAGCCGTTCGGTGACGGGTTCATCAAACTGATCAAAATGGTCATCGCCCCGATCATCTTCTGTACCGTCGTCAGCGGTATCGCCGGCATGCAGAACATGAAGTCGGTCGGCAAGACAGGCGGCTATGCGCTGCTGTACTTCGAGATCGTCTCCACCATCGCCCTGCTGATCGGCCTGGTCGTGGTCAACGTCGTGCAACCGGGTAACGGCATGCACATCGACGTGTCGACCCTGGACACCAGCAAGATCGCCGGCTTCATCTCCGCCGGTAAAGACCAGAGCATCGTTGCCTTCATCCTCAACGTGATCCCGAACACCATCGTCGGCGCGTTCGCCAACGGCGACATCCTGCAAGTGCTGATGTTCTCGGTGATCTTCGGTTTCGCCCTGCATCGCCTGGGCGCCTACGGCAAGCCGGTCCTGGACTTCATCGACCGCTTCGCCCACGTCATGTTCATCATCATCAACATGATCATGAAACTGGCGCCCCTGGGTGCATTCGGTGCCATGGCCTTCACCATCGGTGCCTACGGTGTCGGTTCGCTGGTGCAACTGGGCCAGCTGATGATCTGCTTCTACATCACCTGCGTGGTGTTCGTGCTGGTCGTGCTGGGTGCCATCTGCCGCATCCACGGCTTCAGCGTGATCAAGCTGGTTCGCTACATCCGTGAAGAGCTGCTGATCGTGCTGGGCACCTCCTCGTCGGAATCGGCCCTGCCACGCATGCTGATCAAGATGGAACGCCTGGGCGCCAAGAAGTCTGTCGTTGGCCTGGTCATCCCGACCGGCTACTCGTTCAACCTGGACGGTACTTCGATCTACCTGACCATGGCCGCGGTGTTCATCGCCCAGGCCACCGATACCCACATGGACATCACCCACCAGATCACCCTGCTGCTGGTGTTGCTGTTGTCGTCCAAGGGGGCTGCCGGCGTGACCGGTAGCGGCTTTATCGTACTGGCCGCCACCCTGTCGGCCGTGGGTCACCTGCCGGTGGCTGGCCTGGCGCTGATCCTGGGTATCGACCGCTTCATGTCCGAAGCCCGCGCCCTGACCAACCTGGTGGGCAACGCCGTTGCCACGGTCGTGGTTGCCAAGTGGGTCAAGGAACTGGACGAAGACCAACTGCACGCCGAACTGGCTTCCGGTGGTCGCGGCATCTCCGACGTCCGCGAAGAGGACGAGCAGATTGCGGCAGCCGAAGCACCGGGCGCTGTGAAGTAAGCGTCAGCCTGCACTGAAAAGACCCGCCTCGGCGGGTTTTTTCATGACTGACGAAAAGGCCACTGCATCCCCTGTGGCGAGGGAGCTTGCTCCCTCGCCACGGCTCGCTTCTTGAGCGCATTGGTCACCCCAAACAACACCCGCGGTAATTGCCCCGCCTCTCATCCCTGCCTAGGCTTGAGCCATCACCCCTCGGAGATCGCTCATGCAAGGCCCACTGGCATCGCTCAAGGTTCTGGACTTTTCGACCCTGCTGCCCGGCCCGTTCGCCTCGTTGCTGCTGGCCGACATGGGCGCCGAGGTGCTGCGCATCGAGTCGCCGAACCGTGCGGATCTGTTGCGGATGCTGCCGCCCCATGACCACGGGGTGTCTGCCAGCCACGCGTACCTCAACCGCAACAAGCGCAGCCTCGCCCTGGACCTCAAGCAACCACAGGCGCTGGCGGTGATCGAGGCCTTGCTCGCCGACCACGACATCCTGCTGGAGCAGTTCCGGCCCGGGGTCATGGAGCGACTGGGCCTGGGATACGAAGCGCTGAAGGCCATCAATCCGCGGCTGATCTACGTCTCGATCACCGGCTACGGCCAGACCGGGCCGTACAAGGAACGCGCCGGCCACGACATCAACTACCTGGCCGTGGCAGGCCTGGCCAGCCACACCGGTCGTGCCGACAGCGGGCCGTTGCCGCTGGGGATCCAGGCAGCCGATATCGCCGGTGGCTCGCTGCATGGAGTGATCGGGCTGTTGGCGGCGGTGATCGCCCGGCAGCAGACCGGGCGGGGCCAACACCTGGACGTCAGCATGACCGACTGTGTCTTCAGCCTGAACGCCCTGGCCGGTGCCGGGTACCTGGCCTGCGGTCAGGTGCCAGGGTTTGAAAGCCAGATGCTCAATGGCGGCAGTTTCTATGACTATTACCGCACGCGGGAGGGCCGCTGGATGTCGGTGGGCAGCCTGGAGCCGGGCTTCATGCAGGCCCTGTGCGAGGCCTTGGGGCGACCGGAACTGGCGACCCAGGGCCTCTCGCCCGACCCCGCGCAACAGCGGGCGCTCAAGCAGGCGCTGCAGGTCGAGTTCGAAAAACATGATTTCGCCGAGTTGTGCCAGTTGTTCGCGGGCATCGATGCCTGTGTCGAGCCGGTGCTGGGGTTGGACGAAGCGTTGCAACACCCGCAGTTGCAGGCGCGCGAGGTGGTGACCCAGGTGCCTCGGGGCGATGGTTCGCGCCAGGCGCAGATGGCGTGTCCGCTGAAGTTTTCGGATGGGCTGCCCGCGCCCCGGCACATTGGCGCGAAGGTTGGGGAGCATACGGACCAGGTGTTGGGGGAGCTGGGGTTTAGTGCGCAGCAGATTGCCCAATTGCGCGGTGACAAGGTGATTTTGTAGTGCTTTTTAGGGCCCCTTCGCGAGCAAGCCCGCTCCCACATCGGACCTACGGTGTACACAAGTCCCCTGTGGGAGCGGGCTTGCTCGCGAAGAGGTCAGTCCAGGCACCGCAAAATCAGGCTATTCCACCCGCGTCTCCCCACTGAACACCAACGTCCCCCGGCAACTGCGACACAAGTACCTGCGTCCCTGGCGTACCAGGCTGTGGCGCTGGGCCGAGAACGGGAAGTCACTGCCGTCGCACGGGCATTTATAGATGTAGCGGGTCACGCTGCGGCGTTTGATGGCGTAGGTGTGACAGCGATTGGGCGGCAGTTCGTACACCCCGCGCATGATCAGTTGCCACTCTTCGCCATGGGGCTGGATGCGCTCGCCAAACAGTTGGTGGGCGATCAGGTGTGCGACTTCGTGGGCAACGGTCTGCTTGAGGAAGTCATCGGCGTTTTCCCGGTACAACTGTGGGTTGAAGCGCAGCAGGTTCTCATGCAGGTGAGCGACCCCGGCTTTCTGGCCACGCAATTTGAAGCTGACCACCGGGCGTTTGAAAGGACGTTTGAAAAAGGCTTCGGCTTGTTGGTAACACTCTTCGACGCGGGTATTGAGTTGCTCGAGCATGCTGTACGGGTCTCCAGAAACCCGAGTATGCCGCAAGCATCGACCGTTGCGAATCGCCGGGGCGCCCAGCGGTCGTTTTCGCCATTGCCAACACAGGAAGGCCGCCTTGCGGCGGCCTGTGTTGGCAGGATTGCTTGTTATCGGAGGGGCTTCTTGCGGTTAATTGGTATACACCGGGCCAACGCCCAGGCCCCAGACGATCACCGTGAACGCCATGATGGCGACCAGCACCACCAGGCCGACGGCAAGCACCGAGCTGGAGAAGAGGAAGCCTTCGTCCTGGGGAATGTTCATGAAGGTCGGCAGGCCCACGTACAGCAGGTAGACCGTGTAGCAGATGGCCGCCGTGCCGACGATCATCCCCAGCCACATGTGCGGGTAGAGCGCCGCCAGGCCACCGATGAACAAAGGGGTTGCCGTGTAGGTGGCAAACGCGACACAACGGGCCAGGCTCGGGTTGGCGTCGTAGGTGCGGGCCATCCAGTGGATGAAGGCGCCCATCACCGCCACGCCGCCCAGCATCGCCAGGTATGACATGACCGTCATCCACAGCGCGCTTTCCTGCGTCAGCATCACCGGAGGGCGGTTGCCGATGACCCAGCCCACCTGCGTGGTACCGATGAACGCTGATATGGCGGGGATGGCCGCCAGGATCAGCGTGTGGGTCAGGTACATGTGGCTGATGCTTTCCTCTTGATCGCCACGGATCTCCTTCCATTCTTGATCAGGGTGGGTAAAGAGTCCCACGACATGATGGATCATAGTCAGTCACTCCTTTGTTATTGCCATCGCCCCCCAACGGAGCGCCTACGGGCCAAATGGCCAAGTAAGTAAAGGTCTGTATGTGTGTGCGACCTTATGCCGCAGTATAGAAAGGAGTTATCGCCAGCGGGATGGGAGGCTTAGAGCAAATTGCGCTGTGGGGCGGGGTGTTAATCGCCGATGGGTCTGTGCACACCTAGGCCTGTAGGAAATCCCCGTGGCGAGGGAGCTTGCTCCCGCTGGGGTGCGAAGCAGCCCCCCAATGCATCTGCCACCCGCGATGTGTCGGCTAAAGCTCAGGGGCTGCTGTACAGCCCAGCGGGAGCAAGCTCCCTCGCCACAGGGGACGGTGCCACATCCGGGATTTTTTGCGTAAAATGCCGGCCTTTCGTCACACCTCACGGATTTCGCGTCATGGGCACTCTTACGGTCAACCAGAACAAACTGCAAAAGCGCTTGCGCCGCCTGGCCGGTGAGGCGGTCGCCGATTTCAACATGATCGAGGACGGTGACAAGGTCATGGTCTGCCTGTCCGGCGGCAAGGACAGCTACACCTTGCTCGATGTGCTGATGCACTTGCAGAAGGTTGCCCCGATCAAGTTCGACATCGTCGCCGTGAACATGGACCAGAAGCAGCCCGGTTTTCCCGAGCACGTGCTGCCGGCCTACCTCGAGTCGCTGGGCGTGGAATACCACATCGTCGAGAAAGACACCTATTCGGTGGTCAAGGAACTGATTCCCGAAGGCAAGACCACCTGCTCGTTGTGTTCACGCCTGCGGCGCGGGACGCTCTACACCTTCGCCGACGAGATCGGCGCGACCAAGATGGCCCTGGGGCACCACCGCGACGACATCGTCGAGACGTTCTTCCTGAACATGTTCTACAACGGCACCCTCAAGGCCATGCCGCCCAAGCTGCGGGCCGATGACGGGCGCAACGTGGTGATCCGGCCGCTGGCCTATTGCAACGAGAAGGACATCCAGGCCTATTCGGACTTCAAGCAATTCCCGATCATCCCCTGCAACCTTTGCGGTTCCCAGGAGAACCTGCAGCGCCAGGTGGTCAAGGAAATGCTCCAGGAGTGGGAGCGCAAGACCCCTGGGCGTACCGAGAGCATCTTCCGTGGCCTGCAGAACGTTGTCCCATCGCAACTGGCGGATCGCAACCTGTTCGACTTCACCAACCTGCGCATCGACGAAAACGCCACGCCGCGCTTCGTCAACGTGGTGAACCTCTGACGCGACCAAGGCCTCTATTTCACGGCGCTCGCGAGCGCCGTTTTCATTTCTGACCCCAGGAGAGGGCATGCGCGATTACAAGTGGCTGCACGAGTATTGTCTGAACCGCTTCGGTTCGGCGGCTGAACTGGAAGCCCACCTGCCTGTTCCCAAGACCCCGGCGCAATTGCGCAAGATCAGTGACGACCGCTACCTCTCGACCATGGCGCTGCGGGTCTTTCGCGCGGGCCTCAAGCACAGCCTGGTGGATGCCAAGTGGCCGGCGTTCGAAGAGGTGTTCTTCAAGTTCGACCCGGAAAAAGTCGTGCTCATGAGTGCCGAGCACCTGGAGCGACTGATGCAGGACGCACGGATCATCCGCCACCTGGGCAAGCTCAAGAGCGTGCCGCGCAACGCCCAACTGATCCTGGATGTGGCCCACGAAAAAGGCAGCTTCGGCGCGCTGATCGCCGACTGGCCGGTGACCGACATCGTCGGCCTGTGGACCTACCTGAAGAAACACGGCCATCAACTGGGCGGCCTGTCGGCGCCGCGCTTCCTGCGGATGATGGGCAAGGACACCTTCGTGCCGAGCTATGACGTGGTGGCCGCGCTCAATGCCCAGGAGATCATCGACAAAGTCCCCACCAGCCTGCGGGACCTGGCGACGGTGCAGAATGCTTTCAACCGCTGGCATGAAGAGAGCGGCGGACGGCCGATGTCGCAGATTTCGATGATGCTGGCCTACACCGTCAATCATTGAGACCGCGTCGCGCCCATCGCGAGCAAGCTCGCTCCCACAGGGGATTTGTGAACACCACAGACCTCATGTGGGAGCGAGCTTGCTCGCGATGGCGGCCTCTCAGGCGACAGGGACCTCGCCTTCCCCCGCCAACCGCCGGTTCAACTGAAACCGCCACCGCACATACAACAACGCCGAGCAGAACACCGCCAGGCTCGCCGCCATTTCCAGCAGGCCGAACAGTTGCCGGTTCGGGTCATAGGCCGCCAGCGCGCCCTTGATGAAGTACAGGTTCACCACGAAGCACATCCACGAGTGGCCGCGGGCGCTGCCGGTGAGCATGCCGGGGGCGAGGATCAGCAGCGGCACCAGCTCGATCAGCAGGATGACCCAGGGCCGCGCACCGTGCAGGTCAGCGATCAGCAGGTAATAGGCGCTGAGTAACCCCACCAGGCCAAAGAAGCACAGCAGGCTGAGGAGGCGGGCGATGCGCACCCGCGGTTCCAGCCACGCAATGGGCGGCAGGATCTTGGGCTTCTTAGCCACGGCCTTTCTCCAGCAACTGTGCCGTCTTCGCCAGGCGCGAACCCAGGGCCCGGCACAGCGCGACTTCGTGTTCGTTCAGGCCGCGCTTGCCGTCGCTTCCCGCGTGATGGCTCGGCCCATAGGGCGTGCCGCCGCCTTCGGTGTCGATCAGCGCCGACTCGCTGTAGGGCAGGCCGGTAATCAGCATGCCGTGGTGCAACAGCGGCAGCATCATCGACAGCAGGGTGGTTTCCTGGCCGCCATGCAGGCTGGCCGTGGACGTGAACACCCCGGCCGGCTTGCCCACCAGGGCGCCGGTCAGCCACAGGTTGCTGGTGCCGTCGAGGAAATACTTCAACGGCGCGGCCATGTTGCCGAAACGGGTCGGGCTGCCCAAGGCCAGGCCGGCGCAGTGCTTGAGGTCATCGAGAGTGGCGTAAAGCGGGCCTTGCTCGGGGATGTCCGGCGACACCGCTTCACATTCGGTGGAAATCGCCGGCACCGTGCGCAGCCTGGCTTCCAGCCCGGCCTGCTCGATGCCACGGGCAATCTGCCGGGCCATCTCATGGGTCGAGCCGCTGCGGCTGTAATACAACACCAGGATGTACGGTGTGCTCACGGCAGGATCTCCAGGATCTTCTCCGGCGGACGACCGATCACGGCCTTGTCGGCGGTTTCCAGGATGGGCCGTTCCATGAGTTTCGGGTGGGCGGCGATGGCGGCGATCAACTGCGCCTGGCTCAGGCTTTCGTCGGCCAGGTTCAGGTCTGTGTAGGCCTCTTCACCGGTGCGCAGCAGTTGCCGGGCGGTAATGCCGAGCTTGCCCAGCAGGCGTTCCAGTTGCGCGGCGTCCAGTGGGGTTTCCAGGTAGCGGACCACGGTGGGCGTCAGGCCGCGGGCCTCCAACAGTTCCAGCGCACCGCGGGATTTCGAGCAGCGCGGGTTGTGATAAAGCGTCAGATCGGTCATGAGCGGGTCGCATCTTGCGTAAGGTGGCGGCTATTCTACTGTGCCGCGAGGCCCCAAGCACCCAACAGAGGCAACGGGTCGCGGCAGCTCACATTCAGACAAGGATCGGCACATGGTAAGGCGACTGACGGCGGCAATGACATTCATGGGCATTTTGTTGCTCGCCGGCTGCGGCAACGACTACGGGGTAGACCAGAACGGCCAGGCCGTCGCCTCGCAGCGGCTGGACAAGCAATGGCTGGTGCTCAACTACTGGGCGGAGTGGTGCGCGCCGTGCCGCACCGAAATTCCCGAGTTCAATGCCCTGGCCGACCAGCTCAAGGGCCGCAACGTCGGCGTGTTCGGGGTCAATTTCGACCAGGTGCAGGGCGAGGAGCTCAAGAGCGCCAGCGACAAGATGGGCATCCGCTTCACCGTATTGGCTCGCGACCCGGCCGAGATCTTCGACCTGCCACGCAGTGAAGGGCTGCCGGTGACCTACATCATCGACAACCAGGGCAAGCTGCGCGAGCAGTTGCTCGGGGAGCAGACGGCGGCGGGGGTGATGGCGAAGCTGGAGGCGTTGCAGGCGCTCAAATAAGACCTGTTGCAAGGTGGATACCTTGTGGCGAGGGGATTCATCCCCGTTGGGCTGCGAAGCGGCCCCCATATATCAATGCCACCGCGATATATCAGACCAAACGCAAGGGGGCTGCTACGCAGCCCAGCGGGGATGAATCCCCTCGCCACAATCATCGCATCTACATCAGCTCATTAGTGTTGCCAGCCACAGGGGGGGCGGTCTCAGCCTTCTTCTAGCCACCAGCGCAGCGGCTTGCCCTGGGCGGGCCAGAAGCGCATCTGCTCGTTGGGCGCGATGTCCCAGCGCTCGACCTTTTCCAGCGCCTGCAAGAAGCGGCCTTCCTGCTCCATCACGGCCGGGGCGCAGAGCTTGCGGGTGCTGCCGATCTTGCCGAAGTTCAAGCGGTGGCCTTCCAGGGTGTAGGCGGCAAACCAGTGGTTGCAGCCGCCGTTGCCATAGGCGCGACCATCGTCGCCGAGGGTGATGGTCAGGTGGCTGTAGTCCATCAACGGCCGTTCGCCGATCCACTCCAGGATGTAGCTGCGATTGTGCTGCAGTTGCACAGGTTCAGCGGCGCAACCCATCAGGCTCATGCCGATCAACGCGGCCAGGGCCGTGTGTTTCATCGGGCTGCTTCCTGGCATTTCGGGCACAGGTGTTTTTCACCGACCGTGGTCCAGCCCAACTCGGCGATACGCGCGTTGGCGGCTGGCTTCTGGGCCTTGACGCCCAGCTGGGCATCGACGGCGAACTCGAAGCTCAGTGCCTTGGCGCAGCCGTCGCATTTGACCTGCCAGGTGTGGATCGCCAGTTCGCCGAACACTGGGCCGGTGGTCATGGCAGTCCATTGGCCCATGGGCTTGAGCAGGTGCCGGACGGTGTCCACGGTCAGTCGCATGGACAGGTCCTTGCTGCCCTTGAGGGTGACCAGCAAGACATCGTTGGCCTGGATCGAGCCGCCATTACCGGTCACCTGATAGCGGCCCGGCGCCAAGGCGCGGACTTCGGTCAGGGTGTGCTGCGGGTTCATCAGGGTGTAGCGGAAATCGTGTTCGGCCATGGGTCCTCCAAATAGGCGCGACATGCTAGCACGGGGGCATGGCTGGGGATGGGCAACCACGAGTCTTGCCGACGAAACTCCATCCTGTGGGAGTTATGTGTTGGCTGATAGAGCAGGTCAGCCATCTACCAGGTTCTGTGGCGTGCCAGCCGCCCAGGCGGCGATGTTGTCCAGAGTGGTGGTGGCGATCGCCGCCAGCGCTTCATGGGTCAGGAAGGCCTGGTGGGCGGTGACGATCACGTTGGGAAAGGTCAGCAGCCGGGCCAGGACATCGTCCTGCAGGGGCTGGTCGGAGCGGTCCTTGAAGAACAGTTGGGCCTCTTCTTCATAGACATCCAGCCCCAGGTAGCCCAACTGACCGCTCTTCAGCGCTTCGATCAGCGCCGGCGTATCCACCAGCCCGCCGCGCCCGGTGTTGATCAGCATGGCGCCGCGTTGCATCGCGGCCAGGGACTGGGCGTTGATCAAGTGGCGGCTCTGTTCGTTGAGCGGGCAGTGCAGGCTGATGATCTGCGCCTGTTCCAACAGTTGCGGCAGCGGCAAGTAATGGGCGCCCAGCGCTTCGAGCTGGGCATTGGGGTAGGGGTCGTAAGCCAGTAACCGGCAACCGAAGCCGGCCATGATTCGCGCGAACGTCGCGCCGATCTGCCCGGTGCCGATCACCCCGACGGTCTTGCCCACCAGATCGAAGCCGGTGAGGCCATGCAGGCTGAAGTTACCGTCGCGGGTACGGTTGTAGGCGCGGTGCAGGCAGCGATTGAGGGCCATGATCAGCGCCACCGCATGTTCGGCGACGGCGTGGGGCGAGTAGGCAGGCACCCGGACGATGGCCAGCCCCAGGCGCTGGGCGGCCATCAGGTCGACATGGTTGTAGCCGGCCGAGCGCAGGGCGATCAGCCGGGTCCCGCCGCTTGCCAGCCGCTCCAGCACCGGGGCGCTGAGGTCGTCGTTGATGAAGGCGCAGACCACTTCGTGGTGTTCGGCCAGGGCGACGGTGTCCAGGTTCAAGCGCGCCGGCTGGAACTGCAGTTCAAGGCCGGCGGGGGCTACAGCCTTGCTGAAACTGTCGCGGTCGTAAGTCTGGCTGCTGAAAAGAATCACACGCATGGCGGCCTCCTGAGGCTTGGATGGCATCAGCTTAGCCGTGATGGCCCCGACGGTTATTGCGCTGGGTCAGGCGCTGATACGGGCCTCGCTCGCCAGCCGATTGATGGCGCGCTCCAGTTCTTCCAGGGCGGCGGCGGCTTTGGGGTCCTGTTGCTTGAGCAGGGTTTCGCTGCGCTGGCAGGCGGCGCGCAGTTGCGGAACCCCGCAGTAGCGCGTCGCCCCGTGCAGGCGATGGACTCGTTCGATCAAGGCGTTGTGATCGTTGGCCTCGCTGGCCTGGCGGATCGCTTCGCGGTCGGCTTCCAGGGACGCCAGCAACATCGCCAGCATGTCCGCCGCCAGGTCGGCCTTGCCGGCGGCCAGGCGCAGGCCCTCCTCGTGGTCGAGCACCAGCAGTTCACCGCCGGTCTGGGCGTCGCCGTGGCGCTCCGGCGACTGATTGCGCAAGGCCAGGCCGGTCCATTTGAGCACCACCTGGGCCAGTTGCCGTTCGCTGATGGGTTTGGTCAGGTAGTCGTCCATGCCGCTTTGCAGCAGAGCGCGCTTTTCGTTGGCCATGGCATGGGCGGTGAGGGCGACGATCGGCAGCGGCGTGCAGTGGCGCTCGCTTTCCCACTGGCGGATCGCCTCGGTGCTCTGGCGCCCGTCCATGCCGGGCATCTGCACATCCATCAGCACCAGGTCGTAGGTTTCCTTTTGCACGGCCTTGACCGCGGCATAGCCGCTTTCCACCGCCAGCACCTTGGCCCCCATGTCTTCGAGCAGGGTCTGCACCAGCAACAGGTTGGCCGGGTTGTCATCCACGCACAGCACTTTGGGCGCGCGGCTGGCCACCGGCTCGTTCGGCTCGCTGCGGGTTGGCCGTGGGTTCACCAGGTCGGACAGCGAGCGGCGCAACTTGCGGGTGCAGGCGGGCTTGGCCTGCAACTGGCTGTGGGGGTTGGGCACCGAGAGATGGTAGAGCGTCTGTTCGGTGGTGGGGCACAGCACCAGCACCTTGCAGCCCAGGTGTTCGAGGTCCCAGATGTGCTGGTTGAGGCGTTCCGGCGGCATGTCGTTGCTGGTGATGCCCAGCACGGCCAGGTCGAACGCCTGGTCGGTCGGGTGGGCGACGGTGACGCCGTTGGTCAGGCTTTCCAGGGTGTTGAAGGGCGTGACGTGCAGGCCGCAGTCCTCGAGCTGGTGTTGCAAGGCCTGGCGCGCCAGCTCGTGGTTTTCCAGCAGCGCCACGCGTCGGCCCAGCAACGGCGGGCCGGGCAGGTCCTCGGCGTCGTCGCGGGTCTTGGGCAGGCGCAGGCTGATCCAGAACTCCGAGCCTTCGCCCGGCGTGCTGTCCACGCCGATCTCGCCGCCCATCTGTTCCACCAGGCGCTTGGAAATCACCAGGCCCAGCCCGGTGCCGCCCGGCTGGCGCGACAGTGAATTGTCGGCCTGGCTGAACGCCTGGAACAGCGCCCGCACGTCCTGGGCGGACAGGCCGATGCCGGTGTCCTGGATGCTGATGCGCAACTGCACGCTGTCTTCGTGTTCGTCTTCGAGCATGGCCCGGGCGACGATGGTGCCCTCGCGGGTGAACTTGATGGCGTTGCTCACCAGGTTGGTGAGGATCTGCTTGAGGCGCAACGGATCGCCCACCAGCGACAACGGCGTGTCGCGGTACACCAGGCTCACCAGCTCCAGCTGCTTGGCATGGGCGGCGGGGGCGAGGATGGTCAGGGTGTCTTGCAGCAGGTCCCGCAGGTTGAACGGGATGTTGTCGAGCACCAGCTTGCCGGCCTCGATCTTCGAGAAGTCGAGGATCTCGTTGATGATGCCCAGCAGGCTGTCGGCGGATTTTTCGATGGTGCCCAGGTAGTCGAGCTGGCGTGGGGTCAGCTCGCTTTTCTGCAAGAGATGTGTGAAGCCGAGGATGCCGTTGAGCGGGGTGCGGATCTCATGGCTCATGTTCGCCAGGAATTCGGATTTGATCCGGCTCGCTTCCAGGGCTTCCTTGCGCGCCAGGTCCAGCTCGATGTTCTGGATCTCGATGGTTTCCAGGTTCTGGCGCACGTCCTCGGTGGCCTGGTCGATGCTGTGCTGCAGTTCTTCCTGGGCGTTCTGCAAGGTGCCGGCCATGCGGTTGATGCCCGACGCCAGTTCGTCCAGCTCCTGGCTGCCCAAGGGCGGCAGGCGGGTTTCCAGGTGACCGTCCTTGAGCTGGGCCACGGCCTGCTTGATCTGGCTCAACGGGCGGTTGATCGTGCGGCCCATGCGCAGGGCCAGCAGCGCGGTCAGGCCCAGGCCGGCGGCAATCAGCAACAGGCTGGCGAAGAGGCTGCGATAACCGCGCAATAACATGCCGCTGTGGGACAGCTCCAGCTCGACCCAGCCCAGCAGGCGGTCGGCTTCTTCGGGAATCAGTTCGCCCGCCAGGTTGCGGTGCTTGCCGAAGACCGGCAGCAGGTAGCGCGTGGCGTCGTTGCCGGTGCGTTGCAGCAATTGCGTGCTGTTGCCCTCAGGCGCCCGGTTGAGCATGGTCGGGCCGGCGTGGGCCAGCGGCGAGCGGTCGGGGGCGAGGAAGGTCACGGCGCGTACGTCGGTTTGTTCCAACGACTGGGTGGCGATGCGCTCCAGCAGCTCGGTGTCTTGCCGGCTCATGGCGGGGGCGACCAGCGGGGCCAGTTGTTCAGCGATCATTTCGCCACGTTGCAGCAACTGGGCATGCAGGTCAGATTGCTGCATCCAGGTGAAATAGCCGCCCAAAACCAGCGCCATCAGGCTGGTCGGCAACAGGGTCAGCAACAGCACGCGGCCTTTGATTCCCAGTTTCTTGAGCACACTTGTCTCCTGCATCCAGCGGTTCGATTAAGCGTTGCGCGCATCCGGCACGCAGTACCTGCGCAGTGTAGCGATTTGCAGGCGGGCAATCTTCGTAAAATTCAAGTCGCCGCGCATCGCGGCCGCCGGGCGAAGGGCGTAGACGGTGGTTGCCTCTTGGGGGTTGATCTTGAATAATCGCCAACTGAGAATTATTTGCAGATAGTCATGACTCCCACTTCCGCCGTTCACCCGCGCATCCTGTCCATCGAAGACGATCCCGTGCTGGGCGCCTACGTGCATGAGCACCTGGGCCGCAGCGGGTTCGACGTGACCTGGTGCCAGAATGGCCAGGAAGGCCTGGACATCGCCTGCCAGCAGGCTTTCGACGTGGTGCTGATGGACATCCTGTTGCCGGGCCTGGATGGCCTCGCGGCGCTGACCCGCCTGCGCCAGAGCCACTCGACCCCGGTGCTGTTGATGTCGGCGCTGGGGGCCGAGGCTGATCGCATCAGTGGCTTTCGCCTGGGCGCCGACGATTACTTGCCCAAGCCCTTCAGCATGGCAGAGCTGCACGTGCGTATCGAAGCCATCCTGCGGCGGGTGGCGCTGGACCGACGACCGGCGCTGGCGGCGAGCGGTCGCCAGGCCCGGGACCTGGCCTTCGACGAAGAGCGTGGCGATGTACACGTCGGCGGGCAATGGGCCGGCCTGACCCGCAGCGAATACCGCCTGCTCGATGTCCTGCAGCGCAGCGGCGATGAAGTGTTGAGCAAGGCCTTCCTTTATCAGCATGTGTTGCAACGCGGCTACGCCCCCCACGACCGCAGCCTGGACATGCACGTCAGCCAGATCCGGCGCAAGCTCAAGGCGATCGACTACAGCGCGCGCCAGGTGCGCACGGTGTGGGGCAAGGGCTACGTGTTGAGTGCCGACGATGAAATGGTCTGACCTGCCGGGCCGGCACTCGCTGTTCTGGAAACTGGCGTGCCTGCTGGTGGCGTTCTGTCTGCTGATGATCTGGCTGAGTTGGTCCTGGGGCCGCTACATGGAGGTGCGCAACCAGTTCCTCTCTGACGAAGCCCGCCACACACTGAGCCATTATGCCGCCGAGGCCGAGCAAGCCTGGTCTGCCGGCCAGCAGGCGGGCGTCGAGCAATGGCTGCAAGGCATGCAGCAGCGGGAAGCGAGTTGGGTCGGGGTCATTGGCGGTGACTTGCAATCGCTCGGCGACCGCCCGCTGACCGACAGTGAAACCCAACGCCTGACGTTCCTGCGCGGGCTCGACTGGCCGATCCACAAGAAGGGCCGTCCGTGGCTGCGGGTGCCGTTTCCCGGTGACCCGTCCGTCGGTAGCCTGGTGATCGAGCTGCCAGAGCGTTTCCTGCCAGGGCAGTACCGGGTGTTCTGGCGCGTGATCACCAACGGCGTGATTCCGGGCTTGTTCACCCTGCTGCTATGTGTGGGCCTGTATCGCCTGCTGGTGGTGCCGCTCAACCAACTGCGCGAACAGGCCAACGCCTGGCGGGCCGACCAATTGAACGTGCGCCTGTCCAGCCACACGACCAACCGGACCGATGAACTGGGCGAGCTGGGACGCGCCTTCGATCACATGTCCGAGCGCCTGCAATCCACGGTTGCCCTGCAACAACAGCTGTTGCGCGACCTGTCCCATGAACTGCGCACGCCGCTCAGCCGCTTGCAGGTGGCCAGCGAAAGCGAGCAGGCGCTGCCGCAACTGCGCGAACGCGTTGCGCGGGAAGTCGCCGGCATGCAGCGGCTGGTGGACGACACGTTGCAACTGGCCTGGCTCGACACCGAGCGCGCGCCGTTGCCAGGCGAGGCGATCCAGGTCCAGGCGCTGTGGGAAATGCTCAGCGAAAATGCCTGCTACGAAAGCGGCTGGCCCGCTGACCAACTGCATTGCAGCGTGCCTGCCGATTGCTGGGTCCAGGGCAACCTCAACACCCTGGCCCAGGCCCTGGAAAACGTCTTGCGCAACGCCATCCGCCACTCACCGCCCGGCGGCGTCGTGCGGTTGGCCGGCCAACGCGACGGCGCCCACTGGCATCTGTGGCTGGAGGACGAGGGCGGCGGGGTGGCCGAGCAGGATCTTTCACGCATCTTCGACCCCTTCATCCGCCTCGACGGCTCCCGTCCGGGGGACGGTGGTTTCGGGTTGGGCCTGAGCATCGCGCGCAATGCGGTGCTGCGTCAGGGCGGGGGGATGTGGGCCGAGAACGCGAGAAAGGGATTACGCCTTAACCTGCTGCTAATCGCCAGTGAGCCCTGCACGGCCCCTGTGGCGAGGGGATTTAGCGAAACGTCGCACCGCCCCGCTGGGCTGCGAAGCAGCCCTCAGGCCTGAGTCCTCGGTGTGTCAGATCGGTTATCGGGGGCCGCTTCGCGCCCCAACGGGGATAAATCCCCTCGCCACAAAAAAATGTGTGCACTGCGCTCCTTGCTTGCAGCTTGCAGCTTGCAGCTTGCAGCTTGCAGCTTATGCGCTTATTCCCATAAGCCATAACCACCTCACTTTGCGTGATATGGCCTCGCCGGGTTTGCCGGTATGATAGGCGCCCCCGCAGCCCGGATTGCGAATACGCCATGACTTTGCAGTACCCCACCATCGCCGATTGCGTCGGCAACACTCCGCTGGTCCGTTTGCAGCGCTTGCCCGGCGCCACCAGCAATACGCTTTTGCTCAAGCTCGAAGGCAACAACCCGGCGGGTTCGGTCAAGGACCGGCCGGCATTGTCGATGATCACCCGTGGTGAATTGCGCGGGCAGATCCGGCCGGGTGACACGCTGATCGAGGCGACCTCCGGCAACACCGGCATCGCCCTGGCCATGGCGGCCGCGATCAAGGGCTACAAGATGATCCTGATCATGCCCGACAACTCCAGCGCCGAGCGCAAGGCGGCCATGACCGCCTACGGTGCCGAGCTGATCCTGGTCTCCCAGGAGCAGGGCATGGAAGGTGCCCGGGACCTGGCCGAGCGCATGCAGGCCGAGGGCCGTGGCAAGGTGCTCGACCAGTTCGCCAACGGCGATAACCCCGAGGCCCACTACACCACCACCGGCCCCGAGATCTGGCGCCAGACCGGCGGCAGCATCACTCATTTCGTCAGCTCGATGGGCACCACCGGCACCATCATGGGCACCTCGCGCTATTTGAAGGAACAGAACCCGAACGTGCAGATCATCGGCCTGCAGCCGATGGAAGGCGCGGCCATCCCCGGCATCCGTCGCTGGCCCGAGGAATACCTGCCGAAGATCTACCAGGCCGATCGCGTGGACCGCATCATCGACATGGCCCAGGCCGAAGCCGAAGACGTGACCCGTCGCCTGGCGCGCGAGGAGGGCATTTTCTGCGGCGTCTCTTCGGGCGGTGCCGTGGCGGGCATGCTGCGCTTGTCGAAGGAGGTTGAAAACGCGGTGATCGTCGCGATCATCTGCGACCGCGGCGACCGCTACCTGTCGACCGGCATTTTCGACGCGCCCAACTGATGGCCAGGCAAGAAAGAGGCTTGCGCTTCCAGCCCAGTGGCGGAAGCCGGGCCCCGCAAGTGCCCACCGGTAAAAAGCAGCGCCTGACCATCGAGCGCCTGGCCAACGATGGCCGGGGCATCGCCTTTGTCGACGGGCGTACCTGGTTCGTCATCGGCGCGCTGGCCGGCGAAGAGGTCGAGGCACGGGTGCTGGGTGCTCACGGCAAAGTGGTCGAGGCCCGCACCGAGCGTGTGTTCCTGCCCAGTGAACTGCGGCGTCCGGCGCCTTGCGTGCATGCCGGTCGCTGTGGCGGTTGCAGCGTCCAGCATCTGCCCCACGCCGAACAGCTTGCCCTGAAACAGCGCATGCTCGCCGAGCAATTGTCGCGGGTGGCCGGTGTGGAACCGGAGCAATGGGCCGCGCCACTGAGTGGCACCGAATTCGCTTATCGGCGCCGTGCCCGCGTGGCCGTGCGCTGGGATCAGAAGGCGAAACGACTCGAGGTGGGGTTTCGCGCCGCTGGCAGCCAGGACATCGTCGCCATCGATGATTGCCCGGTGCTGGTACAGCCCTTGCAGCCGATCATGAGCCGCTTGCCGGACATGCTCAGGCGCTTGAGCAAACCCCAGGCGTTGGGGCATGTGGAGTTGTTCGCCGGTTCGTCCCTGGCAGTGCTGCTGCGGCACATGGCGCCGCTGTCCGAGGCCGACCTGACGATCCTCAAGGATTTTTGCGACTTCCATCAGGCCCAGCTGTGGCTGCACGGCGAGGGCGAGCCGCAACCGGTGGTGCCGGGCCAGGCCCTGGGTTACCGCCTGGACACCTGGGCGCTGGAGCTGGCCTACCGGCCGGGGGATTTCATCCAGGTGAACGCCCACGTCAATGAGGCGATGATCGTCCAGGCCTTGCAATGGCTGGCGCCGCAGCCCGATGAGCGGGTGCTGGACCTGTTCTGCGGCCTGGGCAATTTCGCCTTGCCGTTGGCCCGGACGGTGCGTGAAGTGGTGGCCGTGGAAGGCGTGCAGGCCATGGTGGACCGTGCGGCGGCCAACGCTGTCAGCAACAATTTGAATAACACTGCTTTTTTTCAGGCCGATTTATCCCAGCCCCTGACGACTGCGCAGTGGATCGGCGAAGGCTTTTCTGCGGTACTCTTGGACCCACCCCGTGACGGTGCTTTCGAGGTGGTACGCAAGCTGGCGTCCCTGGGCGCCAAACGGTTGGTTTATGTATCGTGCAACCCGGCAACTTTGGCCCGGGACACGGTCGAACTGATCAAGCAGGGCTACCGGTTAAAACGTGCCGGGATTCTCGATATGTTTCCTCAGACGGCGCATGTCGAGGCCATGGCGTTATTTGAAGCGAGCCAGGATGGCTTGTCCGACTGACCCGTTCGTGCCACCCCGCCACGGTCCTGGGCGGACACACGGGCAATGAAGGTCAGCGATGTTGACGCATTGAATCTGCGTCGTAGGGAAGGTAAGCAAAGATGGTACAGGTGAGAGCACACCAGCCGATCAACACCGACGGCAGTATCAATCTCGAGGCTTGGCTCGATCACACGGTCAGTATCGACATGGTGCTCGATCGTGAAGCCTTGAAAGAGGCCTGCGAGTTCGCTCGTGAGGCCGAGCAACAACACAATGCGGCGAAGAACCTCTGGTCCGAGGGCACCTCGAGTTTCCAGACAGGGCTTGAGATCGCCGAGATCCTTGCCGACCTCAAGCTCGACCAGGATTCGCTGGTGGCGGCGGTCTTGTACCGCGGCGTGCGCGAAGGCCAGATCCAGCTCTCGGTGGTCAGCCAGCGCTTCGGCCCGGTGGTCGCCAAGCTGATTGACGGCGTGTTGCGCATGGCCGCTATCAGCGCCAGTCTCAGCCCGCGCCACTCCATGGTCCTGGGCACCCAGGGCCAGGTGGAGAACCTGCGCAAGATGCTCGTGGCGATGGTCGATGACGTGCGCGTCGCGCTGATCAAGCTGGCCGAGCGCACGTGCGCCATCCGCGCCGTCAAGGCGGCGGACGATGAAAAGCGCAACCGGGTCGCCCGGGAGGTGTTCGACATCTATGCGCCCCTGGCCCACCGCCTCGGCATCGGTCATATCAAGTGGGAGCTGGAAGACCTGTCTTTCCGCTACCTGGAGCCGGACCAGTACAAGCAGATCGCCAAGCTGTTGCATGAGCGGCGCCTGGACCGCGAGCGCTTCATCACCGACGTGATGACCCAGTTGCGCGAAGAGCTGCAGGCCACCGGCGTGGAAGCCGACATCAGCGGCCGGGCCAAGCACATCTATTCGATCTGGCGCAAAATGCAGCGCAAGGGCCTGGAGTTCAGCCAGATCTACGACGTTCGCGCCGTTCGCGTGCTGGTCCCGGAGATGCGCGATTGCTACACCGCGCTGGGGATCGTCCACACCTTGTGGCGGCACATCCCCAAGGAATTCGACGACTACATCGCCAACCCCAAGGAAAACGGCTATCGCTCGCTGCACACCGCGGTGATCGGCCCCGAGGGCAAGGTGCTGGAAGTGCAGATCCGCACCCACGCCATGCACGAGGAAGCCGAGCTGGGCGTTTGCGCGCACTGGAAATACAAGGGCACCGACGTCAAGTCCGGGTCCAACCACTACGAAGAGAAAATCTCCTGGCTGCGCCAGGTCCTCGAATGGCATGAGGAACTGGGCGACATCGGTGGCCTGGCGGAACAACTGCGCGTGGACATCGAGCCGGACCGGGTCTACATCTTCACCCCCGACGGCCACGCCATCGACCTGCCCAAGGGCGCGACGCCGCTGGACTTTGCCTACCGGGTCCACACCGAGATCGGCCACAACTGCCGTGGCGCCAAGATCAACGGGCGGATCGTGCCGCTCAACTACAGCCTGCAGACCGGCGAGCAGGTCGAGATCATCACCAGCAAGCACGGTACGCCGAGCCGCGACTGGCTGAACCCGAACCTGGGCTACATCACCACTTCGCGGGCACGGGCGAAGATCGTCCACTGGTTCAAGTTGCAGGCCCGCGACCAGAACGTCGCCGCCGGCAAGACCCTGATCGAGCGCGAACTCAGTCGCCTGGGCCTGCCCCAGGTGGATTTCGACAAGCTGGCCGAAAAGGCCAACATGAAAACCGCCGAAGACATGTTCGCCGCCCTCGGTGCTGGCGACCTGCGCCTGGCGCAACTGGTCAACCTGGCCCAGCAACTGGTGGAGCCGGAACGCGGCAACGAGCAACTGGAGCTGATCCCGCGCAAGGCCACCGGCTACAAGCCCGGCAAGCGCGGCGACATCCAGATCCAGGGCGTGGGCAACCTGATGACACAGATGGCCGGCTGCTGCCAGCCGTTGCCGGGGGACGCGATCGTCGGCTACATCACCCAGGGCCGTGGCGTCAGCATCCACCGCCAGGATTGCGCCTCGGTGCTGCAACTGGCCGGCCGCGAGCCGGAGCGGATCATTCAGGTCAGTTGGGGCCCGGTGCCGGTGCTCACCTACCCGGTGGACATCGTCATCCGCGCCTACGACCGCTCCGGTCTGCTGCGTGACGTGTCCCAAGTGTTGCTCAATGAGCGGATCAACGTGCTGGCGGTCAACACCCGCTCGAACAAGGAGGACAACACGGCGCTGATGTCCCTGACCATCGAGATTCCGGGGCTGGATGCGCTGGGGCGGTTGTTGGGGCGGATTTCCCAGTTGCCGAACATCATCGAGACCCGGCGTAATCGGACGCCGGGTTAAAGGTCCGGCGCGATCAAAAATGTGGGAGCGAGCTTGCTCGCGATGAGGGTCTGGCAGTCAAAGATGCAGTGACTGAAAAGGCGCCATCGCGAGCAAGCTCGCTCCCACAGAGATTCATTGGATGGGATGGATTGATGTACAGCCTTGAAGACCTGCTCCACCTGATGAACCGCCTGCGGGATCCGCAATACGGCTGCCCGTGGGACGTCAAGCAAACCTACGCAACCATCGTCCCCCACACCCTGGAAGAAGCCTATGAAGTGGCCGATGCCATCGAGCGCGGGGACTTCGATCATTTGCAGGGAGAGTTGGGCGACCTGCTGTTCCAGGTGGTGTATTACAGCCAGTTGGCGCGGGAAGAAAACCGTTTCGAATTCGCTGGCGTTGTCGACAGCATCACCCGCAAGCTGATTCGTCGCCATCCCCATGTGTTTCCCACTGGCGACCTATACGCGCCGCTGGATGTGCCGCGCCTGAATGAAGAACAGGTCAAGCAGCGTTGGGAAGCGATCAAGGCAGAGGAGCGGGCCGAGAAAGCCTCGGCGCCCGAGCAATTGTCGTTGCTCGACGACGTGCCCGGTGCCTTGCCGGCGCTGTCGCGCTCGGCGAAATTGCAGAAGCGTGCCGCCCAGGTCGGTTTCGACTGGCCCGGCCCGTTGCCGGTGCTCGACAAGGTCCGGGAGGAGCTGGACGAAGTGCTTGAAGCCATGGCCGACAACGACGCGGCGGCCATCAGCGACGAGATCGGCGACCTGCTGTTCAGCGTGGTGAACCTGGCCCGCCACCTCAAGGTGGACCCGGAAACAGCCTTGCGCGGTGCCAATGGCAAGTTCGAGCGGCGGTTCCGATTTATCGAACAGGCATTGCGCGACACCCGCCGTCCCATGGAAGATTGCACCCTCGAAGAGTTGGACGCCTTGTGGGGCGAAGCCAAACGTCAGGAAAAGAATTTGCCCAGCTGTGGCTGAGGCCGTTGCCTAAGTGAGTAAGCACCATGAGCCTTTCCCTTCGCGACCAGTTGCTCAAAGCAGGGCTGGTCAACCAAAAGCAGGCCAAGCAGGTCGGCAAAGAGAAACAGAAGCAGCAGCGCCTGGCCCACAAAGGCCAGATCGAACTCGATGACTCCCAACAGCGTGCCGCCCAGGACGCCATGGCCGAGAAGGTCAAGCGCGACCAGGAGCTTAATCGCCAGCAGCAGGAAAAAGCCGAGCAGAAGGCCCGGGCCGCGCAGATCAAGCAATTGATCGAAGTCTCGCGCCTGCCGAAGCTGAACACCGAGGATTACTACAACTTCGTCGACGACAAGAAGGTCAAGCGCCTCTCGGTCAACGCCCTGATGCGCAACAAGCTGAGCAGCGGCTCGCTGGCGATCGTCCATCATGCCGGCGGCTACGAAGTGATTCCGCGCGAGGCGGCTCTGAAGATCCAGGAGCGCGACCCCAAGCGCATCGTCCAGCTCAACACCCAGACCGAAGAAGTGGACGCGGACGATCCGTACGCGGCGTATCAGATCCCTGATGATTTGATGTGGTAAGCCGGACGGCGAGGTAAACGCGGAGCCTGTGGGAGCGGGCTTGCCCGCGAAGACGGTGTGTCAGGCAACGATTGTGTCGACTGACCCACTGCTATCGCGAGCAAGCCCGCTCCCACAAGTTCAGTGCTGACCTCAGGATTCAGCGGTCTCCCGCGAGCGCGTCATTTCCTGGTATTCCAGCTCGGCCTTGTAACGGTTCGCCTCGGTCTCCGAGTGGAACATCCCCACCAGCAAATCCTGTTGATGCACATCCCAGATCCGGATACCCGCCGCAATGGCTTCGTGGGACATGTGGGCGTCGTCGCGTTCATTTACTTTCACAGTCATCTTGCAAGCTCCAATCTCTGTCATCTGCAGCAAGGCGTGTGCAGGACTTTGTTATAGGTTTTGATAGCCTGCTAAGTAAATGCCCGAAAGCGTTAAGAAGTTTTCATGAAAAGTGCAGCAATCCTGCAGGCCAGGCAGGGCGCGGCATTCGGTCGCAGGTGGTTTTTCATGAAGAAGTTTTCATGTTGCAGCGGTAAACCTTGAGTGAAAGCGCAACCCTGTGGGAGCGGGCTTGCTCGCGAAGGCGGAGTGTCAGTCGACCTCAATGTTGTTTGACACACTGCTTTCGCGAGCAAGCCCGCTCCCACAGGGTCATTGGGTGGTCATGAAATCCAGGCAACAAAAAGCCCCGCATTGGCGGGGCTCTCTTGATCGCGGCGTGGATCAGCTGCCTTTCACAGCCTTCCCGTTGACCGTACCGTCCTGGAGCATGATGTTGTACTCCTTGCCATCGGTCTCGACCTGTTGCAGGCGCACCAGCAGGTAGTCCCAGTCCTTGGCGAACCAGAGCACGGTGATGCGCTTGCTTTGCGTCGGGTCGCGCACGCGCTCGACCTTGATGGCGTCGATCTGGCCGGCCTTGGTCTCGACTTTTTCCGAACCCAGCACGCGGAAGTCATAGGTGTCGACTTCGCCATCGTCGACCACCTGATAACTCATGCTTTTCTTGCCGGCCGCGACGTCGTGCTGCAAGGCCAGTTGATAGGTGGACTTGTCGACCATGCCCCGGTTGAGCGGTAGCTTGACCGCGTCACCGCGGTCGGTGCCGGTGACCATCTTGGTGTTCCAGTCGAAGTCCAGGTCGGCCTTCTTGGCCTTGCCCAGGCCACCGCGTTCGAAGTGGTAGGACTGGGGCAGCAGGGTGTCCTTGTCCAGGGTCAGGGTGCTTTCTTCGGTCAGGCTGGCGATCATCATCGAAGCCTTGAAGCTCAGCTTCCAGGTGCCGTTGGCTTCCTTGGTCAGGCTGCGTTCGGCGGTGCCGCTCATGGGCAGCTGTTTCCAGTCGGCGGTGTAGCTGGCGGAGAACGGTTGAAGTTCCGAAGCCTGTGCCAGGGGCAGGGCAAGCAGAGCGCAAGCGAAGAGCAGGGCGCGACGCATAAAATCTCCTAGTGTCGAATCAAATGGCCGCTGGCGGCGAGCAACTGGCCGTCCAGTGAGGCCCCACGATCGTCGAGGGTAAGCCGTCCTTCGGCAAACCAACGCACGGCCATCGGGTAGATCTGGTGCTCCCGGGCGTGAACCCGTTGCGCCAGGCTTTGCGGCGTGTCGTGCAACTCTACCGGTATTACTGCCTGTACGACCAGTGGTCCGCCATCGAGTTCCTCGGTGACGAAGTGCACGGAGCAGCCGTGTTCCGTGTCTCCGGCCTCCAGCGCGCGCTGGTGAGTGTGTAACCCTTTGTATTTGGGCAGCAGCGAGGGATGGATATTGAACAGGCGGCCCTGGTAGTGACGCACGAAGCCGGCGCTGAGGATACGCATGAAGCCGGCCAGCACCACCAGTTGCGGATTGAAGGTGTCGATCTGTTCGATCAGCGCGGCGTCGAAGGCTTCGCGGCCTTCGAAGGCCTTGTGATCGAGGACCCGGGTGTCGATACCCGCGTCCCGGGCGCGTTGCAGGCCGTAGGCGTCGGCGCGGTTGGAAATCACCGCGCGGATACGGACCGGGCTGTCGCCGGTCCGCGTGCTGTCGATCAGGGCCTGCAGGTTACTGCCGGTGCCGGACAGCAGCACCACGACGTTACAGGTTGCAGGCATCCGTTCGTGCATCAGTGCGCCTTGAGGTTTTGCAGCTCGACCTGGGCAGCGCCTTCGGCGGCGGTGGCGATCTGGCCGATCACCCAAGGCTGTTCGCCGGCTTCACGCAGCACGTTCAGGGCGGTTTCGACGTGCTCCTGGGCCACGCAGATGACCATGCCCACGCCGCAGTTCAGCACGCGGTGCATCTCGGTTTCGTCGACGTTGCCTTTTTCCTGCAGCCAGTCGAACACCGCCGGGCGGGTCCAGCTCGCCACGTCGACCACGGCCTGGGCGCCTTTTGGCAGCACGCGCGGGATGTTGTCCAGCAAGCCGCCACCGGTGATGTGGGCCATGGCCTTGACGGCGCCCGTGTCCTTGATCAGCTTGAGCAGAGGCTTGACGTAGATGCGGGTCGGGGCCATCAGCAGGTCGGTCAGCGGCTTGCCGTCGAGCTGGGTGTTCTCGATGTCGGCACCCGAGACTTCGATGATCTTGCGGATCAGCGAGTAGCCGTTGGAGTGCGGGCCGGAAGACGGCAGGGCAAGCAGGGCATCGCCGGCGGCGACTTTCGAGCCGTCGATGATCTCGGCTTTCTCGACCACGCCGACGCAGAAGCCGGCCAGGTCGTAGTCTTCGCCTTCGTACATGCCAGGCATTTCAGCCGTTTCGCCGCCCACCAGGGAGCAACCCGACAGTTCGCAGCCGGCACCGATGCCGGTCACGACCTGGGCGGCGGTGTCGACGTTCAGCTTGCCGGTGGCATAGTAATCGAGGAAGAACAGTGGCTCGGCGCCGCAGACCACCAGGTCGTTCACGCACATGGCGACCAGGTCGATGCCGATGCTGTCGTGCTTGTTCAGGTTCAAGGCCAGGCGCAGCTTGGTGCCGACGCCGTCAGTGCCCGACACCAGCACCGGTTGCTTGTAGCCGGCCGGGATCTCGCAGAGGGCGCCGAAACCGCCCAGGCCGCCCATGACTTCCGGGCGCGCAGTGCGCTTGGCGACGCTCTTGATGCGTTCGACCAATGCTTCACCGGCGTCGATGTCTACACCGGCGTCCTTGTAGCTCAGGGAGGGTTGCTTGCTCATGATCCAGGCCTTTAGGGGGGATTTCTGGGTAACGACCGACTGCCGGGGCCATTGAATAACCGTTGTACGAATTATTCCGGATGCCCGACGGTTGCCGGTCTGCGAAGGCGCGCGATTTTATCAGGCTTGTGGGGCAGCGGCCATCCTCGCGCCGACGGGCAGGGACATATCCACGGAAAAAAAACCGATATTTCTTATTTTGGTACTGCGCGACGCGGCTGTATAAGGTGTAGCGGTAACCGGCTATGGTGATGACAGTGCGAAACTTCCATCGGGTGGGTGAATGTTTTGCCCGATGCCGTGGTCACAGCCATGCTCAATCTTCTCCACACGGCCTGTTCCAGCCGTTATGTCCGGGAATCTTCCATGCGTTTGTTCAAATTCTTGTCCGTGGGTTGCCTGTCGCTGATCAGCCTGGCGAGCCATGCCGAAACCGTCAATGGCCTCTATCAAGTGTTCGAACCGGTCAGCAACCAGACGCCGGAGGAGCGCAACCAGGCGACGCTGCGCGCCCTGGACACGCTGGTGCTGCGCCTGACCGGCGACGCCAAGGCCGCACAGAATCCCAGTCTGGCAGCGGTCCGCAAGGACCCGCAGCAAATCATTCTCCAGTACGGCTACGACGCGGGCCCTCCGGAAAGCCTGAAGGTCGACTTCGACCCGGCGAGCACCGACCGTGCGCTGCGCTCGGCGGGGTTGTCGCTGTGGAGCGCGAACCGGCCGTCGATCCTGGGCTGGTGGCTGAACGATTCGGTCGAGGGCTCCAGCCTGGTGGGTGATGGCCAGGCCAGCGCGGCGCCACTACGGCGTGCCGCGCAACATCGGGGCCTGGCGTTGCACCTGCCGCTGGCGGACCTGAGCGAGCAGATCGTCGCCACCGCGCCGAACCTGGAAGGCACCGACCCGGCGCCGTTGCAGGCAGCGTCGGAGCGTTACGCGGCGGATGCGTTGCTGGCAGTCCATGCCAAGGAAGAGGGCGGGCAGTGGCACGGCACCTGGCGCCTGTGGCTGGGCGACCAGCGCGAGCAAGGCACGGCCCAAGGGGCCGATCCGGCGGCGCTGGCCGACGCGGTCATGCTGGCGGCGAGCCAACGCCTGGCGCCGCGCTTCGTCGCCAAGCCGGGCCTGGCCAGCGAGCAACTGCTGGAAGTGCAGGGCATGAACCTTGAGCGCTACGCGGCGCTGTCGCGCCTGCTCGAACCGTTCGCTGGGCAGTTGCAGCGGGTCGACGCTGACCGGGTCCTCTATCGGGTCAACGGCAGTGCCGACCAGTTGAAGGCGCAATTGGCCCTGGCGAAACTGCAAGAGGTCCCGGCCGGTGAAGCCCCGGCACCCGCACCACAGACGCCACCCGCCGTCGATGGCGCGGCCCCGGTAGCGGCGCCTGCGCCGGCGCCAACCGCCAATCTGCGTTTCCGCTGGTAGGTTTTCTTTCTTTATATAGCTAGGAGTGGTTCATGGGTGATACGCGGCGTTGGTTCTGGTTGGGTGGGGTCGCCCTGCTGTTTGCATTCATCTATCTGCTGCACCCGATCCTCACGCCGTTCCTGGTTGCGTTGCTGCTGGCCTATCTGTTCGATCCGGTGGTCGATCGCCTGGAAAAATTCGGCCTGTCGCGAACCTGGGGCGTGGTGGCGGTGTTCGCCCTGTTCACCTTGATTGTCAGCGCCTTGTTGTTGGTGCTGGTCCCGATGCTCGCCAAGCAGTTGGTGCGCCTGTATGAGTTGGCCCCGCAGATGCTGGACTGGTTGCAGCACACCGCGATGCCTTGGGTGCAGTCGAAGCTGGGGCTGGCGGACGGCTTCTGGAAGTTCGACAAGGTCAAGGCGGCGATCAGCGAGCACATGGGCCAGACCACCGACATCGTCGGCGTGGTGCTGAGCCAGGCCACGGCCTCGAGCCTGGCGCTGATCGGCTGGCTGGCGAACGTGGTGCTGATTCCGGTGGTGGCCTTCTACCTGTTGCGGGACTGGGACCTGATGATGGCGAAGATCCGCAGCCTGCTGCCTCGTCATCGCGAAGAACACATCATGGCCCTGACCGGCGAATGCCACGAGGTGCTGGGGGCGTTCGTGCGTGGGCAACTGCTGGTGATGGTCGCGCTGGGCTTCATCTATGCGGCCGGGTTGATGCTGGTAGGGCTGGAACTGGGCCTGTTGATCGGCATGATCGCCGGGTTGGCGGCCATCGTGCCGTACATGGGCTTCGTGATCGGTATCGGCGCGGCGTTGATTGCCGGGTTGTTCCAGTTCGGCGGCGACCTGTACCCCATGGTGGGCATCGTGGCGGTGTTCATGGTGGGCCAGGCGCTGGAAGGCATGGTGCTGACACCGTTGCTGGTGGGCGACCGGATCGGCCTGCATCCGGTGGCGGTGATCTTCGCGATCCTGGCGGGCGGCGAGTTGTTCGGCTTCACCGGGATCCTGCTGGCGCTACCGGTGGCGGCGGTGATCATGGTGCTGGTGCGACACATGCACGACCTGTACAAGGATTCGGACATCTACAGCGGCACCGAAGACCCCGAGCTGTAGGAGCAACGTCAGGAAAACCGTCGATCCCTGGTGCTGTCGCTGCAAACCTTTGATTTTGCTCGTGGTCCGGCGCATTGTGCGGTCCGCGCCACGGGTATAAACTTTGCCAACTTTACACAGAGGCCACTCGCGGCTCCCCGCAGCCGTTCAGTCAGCATGAAACCGATTCAGCTGCCCCTAGGTGTGCGTCTGCGTGATGACGCCACCTTTATCAACTACTACCCAGGCGCCAATGCCGCTGCACTCGGCTATGTCGAGCGGCTTTGCGAAGCCGACGCTGGCTGGACCGAGAGTCTGATTTATCTGTGGGGCAAGGACGGAGTAGGGCGCACGCACCTGTTGCAGGCCGCTTGCCTGCGGTTCGAGCAGTTGGGCGAGCCGGCGGTGTACCTGCCGCTGGCCGAGTTGCTGGACCGCGGTGTGGAAATCCTCGACAACCTTGAGCAGTACGAACTGGTCTGTCTGGATGATCTCCAGGCCGTTGCCGGCAAGGCCGACTGGGAAGAAGCCCTGTTCCATCTGTTCAACCGCTTGCGCGACAGCGGTCGGCGCTTGCTGATCGCCGCCTCGACGTCGCCACGGGAGCTGCCGGTGAAGCTGGCGGATCTCAAGTCCCGGCTCACCCTGGCACTGATTTTCCAGATGCGCGCACTGTCCGATGAAGACAAGCTGCGTGCCTTGCAACTGCGAGCTTCCCGTCGTGGCCTGCACCTGACCGACGAAGTCGGGCATTTCATCCTCACCCGTGGCACCCGCAGCATGAGCGCGCTGTTCGAATTGCTCGAACGTCTCGACCAGGCTTCCCTCCAGGCTCAGCGCAAGCTGACTATTCCTTTTTTGAAAGAAACTTTGGGCTGGTAGAACCGTTGTCTGTAGTGGCCCTTGGCTGTGTCCGGACGCGACGAAACCCGCGGTCCTGCTGGGTTGCAGGCTACGTGACATTCAAAATGGGCTTAAGCGCTTAGATGTAAACGCAAAACCGGGAAGTCACATTTTCATCGATTGAATTTGCAAATGAGGTTGATAGAGGGCATAGTCTCGCCATCTTTACTACTTCAGCCACGGTCGTGCCCATGCTAAATCGCTTCGCACCCCTCGTGCCTCTCGCACTCGTTACCCTGTTGTTCGGTTGCGCTGCCCACACTCCAGTGTCTCAGCAAGTACAACAACCACAGGTTCAGAACACCGTTACCGCCCAGTCTTCCTCCGTGTCCTTCCAGGAAGAGATGGCCAACGACAAAGAGCTGGCAGCGTTCGCCGGCAACAAGCCTTACCAGCTTCCGGTGCTGGCCGACAGCATCCTGGAACGCGGCATGTCGTTGATCGGCACCCGTTACCGCTTTGGCGGCACCTCCGAAGCCGGCTTCGATTGCAGCGGTTTCATCGGCTACCTGTTCCGCGAAGAGGCCGGCATGAGCCTGCCACGTTCGACGCGGGAAATGATCAACGTGAACGCCCCGCTGGTAGCGCGCAATCAACTGGAACCTGGTGACCTGCTGTTCTTCAGCACCAGCGGCCGTCGCGGGCGCGTCAGCCACGCCGGTATCTACCTGGGCGACAACCAGTTCATCCATTCCAGCAGCCGCCGCAGCGGCGGCGTGCGAATCGACAGCCTGGGCGACAGCTACTGGAGCAAGACCTTCATCGAAGCCAAGCGCGCCCTCGCCATGGCTCCGACTGTGGTCACCGCTCGCAAGTAAGCGCACAGTTTGTAAGGCAAACTTAAAGTCTTACTTGAAGTTTGCCTCATAGCCGCTAGAATCCATGATCATTGATTGATGGCAATCCGCCTGCGTACCTCGCAGGCGGATTTGTTTTCATGCCCACGGCAGAAAAGCCGCATCCAGATCAGGATTGTTCTGCATATGTCGACGTCGGCCCGCCTTGCTCTCATGTGTCTCGCCGCGCTGCTCAGCGCTTGCGCCAGCCGTACTCCGCCACCCGCGCCGGTACGGGCTCCGGTGGTCTTTGCCCCCTCACAAACCTTTTCCCCGGCCGCTGAAGACGTGCTCTTCCGGGCGTTGGGCCTGGTGGGCACGCCGTATCGCTGGGGCGGCAATACGCCGGATTCGGGGTTTGATTGCAGTGGCCTGATCGGCTACGTCTACCGCGACGCCGCCGGTATCTCGTTGCCGCGCTCCACGCGCGAAATGATCGGCATGCGCGCGCCGGACGTCGGCAAGGAGGCGTTGCAGACCGGTGACCTGGTTTTCTTCGCCACCAATGGCGGCTCACAGGTCAGCCATGCGGGGATCTATGTGGGGGAGGGGCGTTTCGTGCATGCGCCGGCCACAGGCGGGACGGTCAAGCTCGACAGCCTGTCCAAGGCCTATTGGCAGAAAGCCTACCTGGGTGCCAAGCGGGTACTGCAGCCGGAGCATCTGGCGCGTAATCCCTGACGACTGAGTTCGTCACAGCCGGATGGATTTTGTGGCGAGGGAGCTTGCTCCCGTTCGGTTGCGTAGCAACCGTCGAGAACCGGGGCCGCTGCGCAGCCCAGCGGGAGCAAGCTTCCTCGCCACGGGGTTATTTCAAAGATCGGTTACTTACCCGACACCCGCCAGATCTTGTTCCCCACGTCGTCAGCCACCAACAGCCCGCCCTGTTTATCGATTACCACGCCTACCGGCCGGCCCTGGGCTTTTTCGTCGGCATTGAGGAACCCGGTCAGCACATCCACCGGTTGTCCTACCGGCTTGCCGCCGCTGAACGGTACGAAAATCACTTTATAGCCACTGTGAGGCTTGCGGTTCCAGGAACCGTGCTGGCCGATGAAGGCACCTTCGGTGAAGGGCGCGGGCAAGCGGCTGCCTTCGGCGAAGGTCAGGCCCAGTGACGCCGTGTGGGGGCCGACGGCGTAGTCCGGGGCGATGGCCTTGGCCACCAGCGCCGGGTTCTGCGGTTCGACGCGCACATCGACGTTCTGCCCGTAGTAGCTGTAGGGCCAGCCATAGAAGGCGCCGTCCTTGACCGAGGTGATGTAGTCCGGCACCAGGTCGCTGCCGATCTCATCCCGCTCGTTCACCGCCGTCCACAGCGCGCCGCTGCTCGGCTCCCAGGCCAGGCCGTTGGGGTTGCGCAGGCCCGAAGCGAAGATGCGGTGGCTGCCGCTGGCCCGATCGACTTCCCAGATCGCCGCCCGGCCTTCTTCGGCCTCCATGCCGTTCTCCGCCACGTTGCTGTTCGAGCCCGTGGTGACGTACAGCTTGCTGCCGTCGCGACTGGCGATGACGTTCTTGGTCCAGTGATGGTTGAGGGTGCCGCCGGGCAGGTCGACGACCTTGGTCGGCTGAGCGGTGATTTGCGTGTCGCCTTCCTTGTAGGGGAAGCGAATCAGCCGGTCCGTGTCGGCCACGTACAGGTCGTTGCCCACCAGGGTCATGCCGAACGGCGAGTTGAGGTTCTCCAGGAAGACGGTGCGGGTCTCGGCGACGCCATCGTGATTGGCGTCGCGCAGCAGCGTGATGCGGTTGGGGCTGGGCACCCCGGCACCGGCGCGGCCCATGACCTTCTTCATCACCCAGCCACGGATGCCCTTGGCGTCATCCGGTTTGGGCGGGGCGTTGGTCTCGGCCACCAGCACATCGCCATTGGGCAGGACGTAGAGCCAGCGCGGATGGTCCAGCCCTTCGGCGAATGCGCCCACTTGCAGGCCCGGGGCCGCGGTCGGCTTGGCGCCCTGTGGCCAGCCGATGGCTTCGGCGATGTTGACGGTGGGAATCAGAGTCTTGTTCGGCTCGGGCAGTTTCGGCGCCGGGCCGGTGCCGTCGGACACCTGCAAGGTAGAAGACTCGCCACAGGCGGCGAGCCCGACGGCAAGGGCGAGGATCAGTAAATGGGGTGGCTTGAGCATGCTGGCTTCCCTATGAATGCATGTGGTTATTCATAGAGAAGCGTAGATGCCCGTATGGTTCAACCCATCAGCCGTGGGCCTGCTTGAACAGCACGGCAATGCCCGGATGGTAATGGCCGCTCTCGTTGCGCAACTTGCGATAGGCGTAGGGGAAGTACCAGGCCACGGCGCAGGTGTTTTCCTTCTGCAGGTCGTCGAGCATGTCCTGCAATTCTTCCGGCGTGGCGCTCTGCTGGGCTTTTTGCGGCGCCACGAACAGGCAGCCGAGCTTCAAGTCGCTGGCATAGCTGATGCGCTTGGCATCGCTGGTGATTTCGGCCAGAGGCTGGGTCAGGTTCAGGTGGCTGACCTTGGGCCAGCGCTGGGTGGCCTGGATGAAGGCGCGCTCCTCGCTGCTGGCAATGAACAGATCGGCGCTGGCGTTGCGTTCGCCTTCTTCGTTTTGCTTGCGGGTGGGGGTGTCTTGCAGCGTGACCATCTCGGCCATCCAAGCCGCGGCCGACAGCAATCCGAGGTTGGCCTTTTCATCGTGCCAGTAGGGTGTGTCGTTATCGCCGCGCAGGGCGTTGTAGCGGTCGATGCAGTCAAACCAGCGCTCCAGCATCGGGCGCAGGAATTCCAGCTTCGGATTGCTGATGATCATGCCTTGCATACATTTTGCCCTCTTATTCTTGTGATATCGGGGTAATGTCTATTTGATATCACTTGCTGCAGCCTGACACAAGATTGGCGTCACTTTATTGATCCGGGCCAATGACCGGTAAACCAGCTTTAATTGACGCTCCACCCCCAACCCTCTAACCTTCGCCGCTTGTTTCAGGTGCTTTGTGGCCATGGCCGACAGAGTGAAACAGGGAAGCCGGTGAGTGCACACGAACCCGGCGCTGCCCCCGCAACGGTAAATGAGTCAAGGTTGCCCACAGGCCACTGTGTCCTAGGATGTGTACGAAATAGTTACATAGCCTAGCCATGGGAAGGCGCGCAGCCCGGCACACGCCACTCATGAGCCCGGAGACCGGCCTGATTCATCCAACGGCGTCACGGTGGGCGATGCCAGGCTTTGTTGCCGTCCTTTTTCGTGCCTGCCCGCCGTTATTCCATCCCAACGGAGGCTTCCCCCATGTCCGGTTCCCCCCACATTGACGCGCCCGATCGCGACGAGCGCCACCTGGCGCGCATGCTGCGCAAGAAGGCGGTGATCGACGAACGCATCGCCAACTCGCCGAATGAATGTGGCCTGCTGCTGGTGCTGACCGGCAACGGCAAGGGCAAGAGCAGCTCGGCGTTCGGCATGCTGGCGCGGGCCATGGGCCACGGCATGCAATGCGGCGTGGTGCAGTTCATCAAGGGGCGCAACAGCACCGGCGAGGAACTGTTTTTCCGCCGTTTCCCCGAGCAGGTGCGCTTTCACGTCATGGGCGAAGGCTTCACCTGGGAAACCCAGGACCGCCAGCGCGACATCGCCGCCGCCGAAGCGGCCTGGGCCGTCTCGCGGCAATTGCTCAGCGATCCGGCCATCGGCCTGGTGGTGCTCGACGAGTTGAACATCGCCCTCAAGCACGGTTACCTCGACCTCGATCAGGTTCTCAGTGATTTGCAGGCGCGTCCGCCGATGCAGCATGTCGTAGTGACCGGACGCGGCGCCAAGCCTGAGATGATCGAGCTGGCCGATACCGTGACCGAGATGGGCATGATCAAGCATGCGTTCCAGGCCGGGATCAAGGCGCAGAAGGGCGTCGAACTGTGAGTGATGTCGCCCTGAACCGCCATTGTCCGGCGGTGCTGATCGCGGCCCCCGCTTCGGGCCAAGGCAAGACCACCGTCACCGCCGCCCTGGCGCGCCTGCATCGCAATCGAGGGCGCAAGGTGCGCGTCTTCAAGTGCGGCCCGGACTTCCTCGACCCGATGATCCTCGAGCGTGCCAGCGGCGCGCCGGTCTACCAGTTGGATATGTGGATGGTCGGCGAGCAGGAAAGCCGGCGACTGCTATGGGAAGCCGCCGCCGAGGCGGACCTGATCCTGATCGAAGGGGTGATGGGTTTGTTCGACGGCACCCCGTCCAGTGCCGACCTGGCGCGGCATTTCGGCGTGCCGGTACTGGCGGTCATCGACGGCACGGCCATGGCCCAGACGTTCGGCGCCCTGGCCCTGGGCTTGGCGCGCTACCAGCCGGACCTGCCATTCGCCGGAGTGCTGGCCAACCGTGTCGGCACCTTGCGCCACGCGCAGTTGCTCGAAGGCAGCGTGACCGAAGGCCTGCGTTGGTACGGGGCGCTGTCGCGGGAAACCGGCATCGAGTTGCCCAGTCGCCACCTCGGGCTGGTCCAGGCCAGCGAGTTGAATGACCTCGACCTGCGTCTCGATGCCGCCGCCGATGCCCTGGCCGGCAGTTGCGAGGTCGCGTTGCCGCCCGCCGTCGAGTTCGCCGCGCCTGAAGTCATCAACCCCGAGCTGTGGCTCGACGGTGTGCGCATTGCCGTGGCCCGCGACGAGGCGTTTGCCTTCACCTACGGCGCGAGCCTCGACCTGCTGCGGGCCATGGGCGCGCAATTGCACTTCTTTTCGCCGATTCATGACACCGAGCTGCCTGAGGCTGACAGTCTTTACTTGCCCGGCGGTTACCCCGAGCTGCACCACGTTGCGTTGGCTGAAAATGCCTCGATGCTGGCGGCGATCCGGGCTCATCATTCAGCCGGCAAGCCATTGCTCGCGGAGTGCGGTGGCATGCTCTATCTGCTGGATTCCTTGACCGACGTCGACGGCACCCGCGCTGAACTGCTGGGCTTGCTGGCCGGCGAAGCGCAGATGCAAAAACGCCTGGCGGCCCTGGCGCTGCAATCGGTGGAGCTGCCGGAAGGCACCTTGCGCGGGCACACTTATCATCATTCGTTGACCAGCACCGAGCTTGCGCCGATTGCCCGGGGGCACAGTCCCAATGGCGGGCGTGGCGCGGAAGCGGTTTTCCGGCAAGGACGGATGACGGCTTCCTATGTGCATTTTTATTTTCCGTCCAATCCGCGGGCGATTGCCGCGTTGTTTGCGCCTGATCTTGAGGCCGCCTTCGCGGGCAAGCCCGCTCCCACATTTGAACACCTGACCCCTGTGGGAGCGGGCTTGCTCGCGAAGAGCCCATGACCGACACCGCTTTCTCCCAGGCCGAACGCGACGCTGTCTACCGCGCCATCGGCGAGCGCCGCGACATGCGCCATTTCAGCGGCGGCACGGTCGAGCCGGCCTTGTTGCGCCGCTTGCTGGAGGCTGCGCACCAAGCGCCCAGCGTCGGCCTGATGCAACCCTGGCGCTTCATCCGCATCAGCGACCGCGCCTTGCGCCGCGACATCCACCGGCTGGTGGAGCAGGAGCGCGTGCGCACCGCCGAGGCCCTGGGCGAGCGCAGCGATGCGTTCATGAAACTCAAGGTCGAAGGCATCAACGATTGCGCCGAAGTGTTGGTGGCAGCGTTGATGGACGGCCGCGAGCGGCACATCTTCGGTCGCCGGACCTTGCCGGAAATGGACCTGGCCTCGCTGTCCTGCGCGATCCAGAACCTGTGGCTGGCCTCCCGCGCCGAAGGGCTGGGGATGGGCTGGGTGTCGCTGTTCGAGCCCCAGGCCCTGGCCGATCTGCTGGGCTTGCCCGCCGGCGCCAAGCCGCTGGCGATCCTCTGCCTGGGCCCGGTCGAGGGGTTTTATCCGGCGCCGATGCTCGCCCTCGAAGGCTGGGCGCAGCCGCGCCCGCTGAATGAACTGCTGTATGAAAACCGTTGGGGAGTGAGCCCATGAGCGTGGCGTTGCTCAGTGCCGCCGCGGTGGCCCTGGATGCGCTGCTGGGCGAGCCCCGGCGCGGCCATCCACTGGTGGCATTCGGCGGTTTCGCCGAGCGTATCGAACGGCGTTTCAATGCTGGAGGGCGTGGCTGGCGCAGCCATGGGGTGACGGCCTGGATCATCGCCGTGGTGCCGCTGACATTGCTTGCCACGGCACTGTCCTGGGCACCGATGGTGGGGTGGCTGGTGGAGATCCTGGCGTTGTACTGCGCCCTTGGCCTGCGCAGCCTCGGTGAGCACGTCGAACCGGTGGCCCAGGCGTTGCGCAGCGGCGATCTCGAAAAGGCGCGCCAGCGCGTCGGCTACCTGGTCAGCCGCGAAACCCGCGAGCTGGACGAAACCGCCGTGGCCCGCGCCGCCACCGAATCGGTCCTGGAAAACGGCAGCGACGCAGTGTTCGCCGCGCTGTTCTGGTTCGCCGTGGCCGGCGCGCCTGGCGTGGTGTTGTACCGGTTGAGCAACACCCTCGACGCCATGTGGGGCTACCGCAACGAACGCTTCGAGCGCTTCGGTTGGGCGGCGGCAAAAATCGATGACTTGCTCAACTACATCCCGGCGCGTTTGGTGGCGCTGACCTACGCGCTGCTCGGCAAGACCCGCCTGGCGCTCACGTGCTGGCGCCGCCAGGGCCCGACCTGGGACAGTCCGAATGCCGGGCCGGTGATGGCCGCCGGTGCCGGTGCCCTGGGGGTCGAGCTGGGCGGGGCGGCGGTGTATCACGGCGAACTGCACCAGCGCCCGCCGCTGGGCGAGGGCGTGCCGGCGAGTGCCGACTCCATCGATCGCGGCTGGCAATTGGTCCAGCGGGGGGTATGGTTGTGGTTGCTGATTCTTTGCCTGGGAGCTGAGTTCTATGCTTGAGCACGGTGGGCGCCTGCGCAACGCGGCCCTGCACTATGGCATCGCCGAGGCTGACTGGCTCGACTTGTCCAGTGGCCTTGCGCCGTGGCCATTCGACATTCCGCCGATACCGCCGCGCGCCTGGGCTCGTTTGCCGGAGACCGACGACGGCCTGGAGCAGGCAGCCTGCGACTACTATGGTGCGGCGCAGGTGTTGCCGGTGGCCGGTTCGCAGATGGCGATCCAACTGCTGCCGCGCTTGCGCCGGGCCGGCAAGGTCGGCGTGTTATCACCGTGCTATGCCGAGCACGCCGAAGCCTGGCGTCGCAGCGGCTACATCGTGCGCGAAGTGCTCGAAGCCGAAGTGGATTTCTTCCTCGACAGCCTCGACGTGTTGGTGGTGGTCAACCCGAACAACCCCACCGGCGTGAGCCTGGACCCCGAGCGCCTGCTGGACTGGCACGCCCGGCTGGCCCAGCGCGGTGGCTGGCTGGTGGTGGACGAAGCCTTCATGGATGTCACCCCGCAACACAGCCTGGCCAGGCACAGCCATCAGGTCGGGCTGATCGTGCTGCGTTCCTTCGGCAAGTTTTTTGGCCTGGCCGGGGTGCGCCTGGGGTTTGTCCTGGCCGAGCGGCATTTGCTCAGGCTGCTCGCCGAACAAGTCGGGCCGTGGGCCGTCAGCGGGCCGACCCGGGTGCTGGGCCAGACGTGCCTGCTGGACACCGCCGCCCAATTGCGCCAGCGCCAACGCTGCGAGCACACCAGCCAGCGCCTGGCCTCCACGCTGGAGCGGCATGGCTTCAAGCCCCAGGGCGGTTGCGGATTGTTCCAATGGCTGGTGACCGAACACGCCCAACCGCTTCACGGGTTCATGGCCCGGCGCGGCATTCTCCTGCGCGTGTTCGTGAACACCAGCAGCCTGCGCTTCGGGCTCCCGGCCGATGACCGCGAATTCCTGCGCCTCGAACAGGCTTTAGAGGCCTACGCCAAGGACACTCCATGACCACCCTGATGGTGCAAGGCACCACCTCCGATGCCGGCAAAAGTACCCTGGTCACGGCGCTGTGCCGCTGGGTTCGGCGCCAAGGCATCAGCGTGGTGCCGTTCAAGCCGCAGAACATGGCCCTCAACAGCGCGGTGACGGCCGACGGCGGCGAGATCGGCCGCGCCCAGGCGGTGCAGGCCCAGGCTGCCGGCCTTGAGCCGCACACCGACATGAACCCGGTGCTGCTCAAGCCCAACAGCGACACCGGCGCCCAGGTGATCATCCATGGCCGCGCCGTCACCAGCATGAACGCCGTGGCCTACCACGATTACAAGGCCATCGCGATGCAGGCGGTGCTGGCCTCCCACGCGCGCTTGAGCGCGGCCTACCCGGTGGTGATGGTGGAGGGTGCCGGATCGCCGGCGGAGATCAACCTGCGCGCCGGCGACATCGCCAACATGGGCTTTGCCGAGGCGGTGGACTGCCCCGTGCTGCTGATCGCCGACATCAATCGCGGCGGGGTGTTCGCCCATCTGGTGGGCACCCTGGAGTTGCTGTCGCCCAGCGAACAGGCGCGGGTCAAGGGCTTCGTCATCAACCGCTTTCGCGGCGACATCGCCTTGTTGCAACCGGGGCTGGACTGGCTCGAAGCGCGTACCGGTAAACCGGTGGTGGGCGTGTTGCCCTACGTGATGGACCTGCACCTGGAAGCCGAGGACGGCCTCGACCAGCGCCAGGCCGACAAGGCCGAACAGGTGCTCAAAGTGGTGGTGCCGGTGCTGCCGCGCATCAGCAATCACACCGACTTCGATCCGCTGCGCCTGCACCCGCAGGTCGACCTGCAATTCATTGGCCCCGGCCAGGCGATCCCGCCGGCCGACCTGATCATCCTGCCGGGCTCCAAAAGCGTGCGCAGCGACTTGGCCTACCTGCGCACCAACGGCTGGGAAGCCGCGTTGCAGCGGCACCTGCGTTACGGCGGCAAGCTGTTGGGCATTTGCGGCGGCTTGCAGATGCTCGGCGAGCAGGTCCACGACCCGTTGGGCCTGGAAGGTGCGGCGGGCTCCAGTGCCGGCCTGGGTTTGCTGGACTTTGAAACGACGCTGGAATGCGAGAAGCAACTGCGCAATGTGCGAGGACGGCTGACTCTGGAAGACGCTGAGGTCCGCGGCTATGAGATCCACGCGGGCGTGACCACAGGCCCAGCCTTGGAACACCCAGCGGTGCAACTGGACGATGGCCGTTGCGATGGCGCCCAGAGCCTCGACGGGCAGATTTTCGGCACCTACCTGCATGGATTGTTCGAATCGCCTGCGGCCTGCAGCGCCTTGTTGCGTTGGGCGGGGTTGGCGGATGTGCAGACGGTGGATTACCACGGGTTGCGCGAGCGGGACATCGAGCGGTTGGCGGACCTGGTGGAGCAGCATCTGGATGTTGGGGTGTTGCGTGAACTCTGTGGGATCTAGGGTGATTGTGAGGCCCTCATCGCGAGCAAGCTCGCTCCCACAATGGGACGGTGTTCACAATCTCCTGTGGGAGCGAGCTTGCTCGCGATGAGGCCAGCCGCCACGGCGCCAATTTTGAAGGTAATGCACCATGCTCCAACTGATCCTGGGCGGCGCCCGCTCCGGCAAAAGCCGCCTGGCAGAAAAACTCGCCACCGACAGCCAATTGCCCGTGACCTACATCGCCACCAGCCAACCCCTGGACGGCGAGATGAACGCTCGCGTCGCCCAGCACCGTGCCCGGCGCCCGGCCGAATGGGCGCTGGTGGAGGAACCGCTGGCCCTGGCCCGAGTGCTGCGAGAACACGCCGCGCCTGGTCGCTGCCTGCTGGTGGACTGCCTGACCCTGTGGCTGACCAACCTGCTGATGCTCGACGACCCGCAGACCTTGAATGCCGAGCGCGAAGCCTTGCTCGATGGCGTGGCCGCGCTGCCCGGTGAAATCATTTTTGTCAGCAACGAAACCGGCATGGGTGTCGTGCCGCTGGGCGAGCTGACTCGCCGTTACGTCGATGAAGCCGGTTGGCTGCATCAAGCCCTGGCCGAACGTTGTCAGCGCGTCGTGCTGACCGTCGCCGGCCTGCCCCTGACTCTCAAAGGTAGTGCGTTATGAATCACCGCTGGTGGCTGGACCCGTGCAAGCCCCTCGACACCCAGGCCCTGGAACAGGCCGCGGCCCGTCAGCAACAATTGACCAAGCCGGCCGGCTCCCTCGGGCAACTGGAGACGGTCGCGGTGCAGCTGGCGGGGCTGCAAGGGCAGGTCAAGCCGAGGCTGGAGGCCGTGTCGATTGCGATTTTCGCCGGTGACCATGGCGTGGTGGCCGAAGGTGTGTCGGCGTTTCCCCAGGAAGTCACCGGGCAGATGCTGCTCAACTTCGTCAGCGGCGGGGCGGCGATCAGCGTCCTGGCGCGGCAGTTGGGAGCCACGCTGGAGGTGGTGGACCTGGGCACGGTGACGCCGGCGCTGGACCTGCCCGGTGTGCGCCATCTGCGCGTCGGGCCTGGCACGGCGAACTTCGCCCTGGGCCCGGCCATGACCGTGGCCCAGGGTGAGCAGGCATTGCAGGCCGGACGCGACAGTGTGTTGCGGGCTGTCGCCGCCGGCAGCCAGTTGTTCATCGGCGGCGAGATGGGCATCGGCAACACCACGGCCGCCAGCGCCTTGGCCTGCGCCTTGCTCGATTGCCCGGTGGCGCATCTGGTCGGGCCCGGCACCGGATTGGACGCAGCCGGTGTCAATCGCAAGGCCCAGGTGATCGAACGTGCCCTGGCGTTGCACGCGGCCCAGCGCCACGACCCGTTGCAGACGTTGTTCAACCTCGGCGGGTTTGAAATCGCCGCGTTGGTCGGGGCTTACCTGGCCTGCGCCCAGCAGGGTGTCGCGGCGCTGGTGGACGGCTTCATTTGCAGCGTCGCCGCGTTGCTGGCGGTGCGCCTGAACCCTGAGTGCCGGTCATGGCTGCTGTTCAGCCATCGCGGCGCCGAGCCCGGCCATCGCCATGTGCTGGAAACCCTCGGCGCCGAACCGCTGCTCGACCTCGGCCTGCGCCTGGGCGAGGGCAGTGGCGCGGCGCTGGCGGTGCCGTTGTTGCGCCTGGCCTGTGACCTGCACGGGCAGATGGCGACGTTTGCCGAAGCGGCCGTGGCGGACCGCCCGGCATGATCTTGCACCTGGACCTGCTGCGCCATGGCGAAACCGAGTTGGGTGGCGGCTTGCGCGGCAGCCTCGACGATGCCCTGACCGCCAAGGGCTGGGCGCAGATGCACGCGGCGGTCGAAACGGGCGGCCCGTGGGATCGGCTGGTGAGTTCGCCACTGCAACGTTGCGCCCGTTTCGCCGAGCAGCTCGGTGCCCGCCTCGGCGTGCCGGTGCAGGTGGACAAGGACCTGCAGGAACTGCATTTTGGCGCCTGGGAAGGGCGCAGCGCGGCGGCGTTGATGGACACCGATGCCGACGCCCTGGGCCGATTCTGGGCCGACCCCTATGGCTTCACGCCCCCCGACGGTGAGCCGGTGCTGGCGTTTTCCAGTCGTGTCCTGGCGGCCATCGAACGCTTGCACTGCGCCTATGCCGGACAGCGGGTCCTGCTGGTCAGCCACGGTGGCGTGATGCGCTTGCTGCTGGCCCAGGCCCGGGGCCTGCCGCGCGAACAACTGCTCAATGTCGAGGTCGGCCACGGCGCGTTGTTCGCCCTGCGGGTGACGTCCGGCCCGACCTTGACGGAAGAGGCCTGAGCCGATGCTGCCGTTCTGGATCGCCCTGCAATTTCTCAGCAGTCTGCCAGTGCGCTTGCCGGGCATGCCCGAGCCCGAACAACTGGGCCGCTCATTGCTGTTCTATCCGTTGGTAGGGTTGTTGTTCGGCGGCCTGCTCTGGTTGCTCGATGCGCTGCTGGGTGGGTCGCCGCCACTGCTTCACGCCGCATTGCTGTTGAGCGCCTGGGTCCTGCTCAGCGGCGGCCTGCACCTCGACGGCCTGGCCGACAGCGCCGATGCCTGGCTCGGCGGCTTCGGCGACCGTGAACGCACCTTGCTCATCATGAAAGACCCACGCAGCGGACCGATCGCCGTCATCACGCTGGTGCTGGTACTGCTGCTCAAATTCACCGCGCTGCTGGCGCTGATCGAGCAAGGCCAGTCCCTGGCGCTGCTCATCGTCCCGGTATTGGGGCGCGGCGCGTTGCTCGCTTTGTTTCTGACCACGCCTTACGTGCGCGCCGGTGGGTTGGGGCAGGCATTGGCCGATCATCTCCCACGGCGCGCCGGTTGGCAGGTGTTGCTAGGCGCTGCGCTGGGCTGCGTGTGGCTGGCGGGATGGTTGGGTGTACTGGCCCTGCTGGTGGCCGCGGCAGCGTTCATCGGCGTGCGCCGGATGATGGTCAACCGGCTGGGGGGCTGCACCGGGGATACGGCGGGGGCGTTGTTGGAGTTGCTGGAGGTGGCGGTGTTAGTGGGGGTGGTATTGGGTTGAACCGGGCTGGGTGACCTGTCAACTCTGACAGTATCGCCTCGTTGAGAACCGGTGCTTAATTCGCTCAAGGCCTTAGCTGCCACGCAGAGCGATGGGAAGGGTTGTGTCGTGTCCGGTGTTATCGGTCTGCCAGGAATTTGGATGGCCATTGGCGTCTCAATGGCTGAACGTCGTCAATGGGAGAGCGATAGCATGGCAAATGCAGGTAATAAACGGGCGCGACGTGATGCAAACAGCGCTTATCTCAGGGAGCGCACCGAGCACCAGGCGGGGTTGGGCGAGCATTCCATAATCATTGATCATCCCATAATGGACATCAGTACGGGTCTGCTCAACGGCCCCAGTCTGAGTAACGGGTTGAGAGTGAAAATTCCTGAGTGGTCTACCCTTCCACCTCCGGAAACCCCGGAGACAATCAAGGTAATGTTCGATCGCACTGGCGCCGGTCGTTTCGAGGTCGTGGCAGAACACGAATTCGTCATACCCGCGGGCGGTACCGAGTTTCCGGAAACCTTCCCCTACCCAATGCTCATCCCGATCGAGGATCTTCCACTAAACTCCCCCTGCCGCGTGAGATATGACCATTACACCTATAACGGAACCGAACCAGACCCATCCCCTACAACCCCACTCTTTTGCGACCGAGTGCCACCTTACGACCGTGCTCCGCCGCAAGCATTGACCTTCGCAACCACCTACCTCGATGACGACAACCTGTCCCCGGGCAGCAAGCTGAAGGCCACGATCCCTGGTTATGCCGATTGGCAAGCGACTGATCGAATCGCCGTTTATCTGGTGGACGCTGCCCACATTCCTGACGAACCCACCGGGCTTACCCCGATTTTCTTGGAAAATGTCCCCGCCCCAGGCATCACGGACACCGAGATAGAAATCGATGGCGACCTCGTGCGTGAGTTTGGCGATGCCGAATGCGTGTTCATCTACGTTTTGATCGACAAGGCGACCAATACCAGCGTGCTGTCGCTTTGGCAGAAAATAAGCCTCACTTTCGGACCGCTACCGGCCAACCTGCAAGCACCGGAGGTCCCCCAAGCGGATCCGGGGCCGTTGGTGGTCGAGCATGCGTTGTCGGGGGTGAGTGTCTGGATCCCCCTGTATGACAATCACAAGAACTATGACTTCATTCGATTGAAGTGGGGGGGGACGACGCTGGAGGACGTTTCCGTTGGACCTAACCCGCCGGCCAGGATCGAGATTCCGGTGGAGCCGAAACTCCTCATGCTTCAGGAATACGGCCAGAACACCACGGGCGACAAGGAGACCAATATCAGTTATCACGTCGTGCGTAAAAGTCGGCTGTTCGGACCTGAAGACATCGATATCGACGTCAACTTCCAGGTACCGATCCCCTGGATCCCCTGGCCGCCTATCGACTGGCCGGATCCGGTGCATCCAAGCCTGTTGCTAGGTGTGGTCAAGAATATGGATGGCAGCCGGACCAACGAGTTGACGCGGGCCGACAAGAACAACCTGGCAAGATTCACCTTTATCTGGTACGCCGAGGCGGTCAACGGCCATGTCATCGATTTCTTCTGGAATGGCGCGCGTGTCGTTGAAGCCCAGTTAACCTTCGATGATTCGATTCATACGCCGGGCACTGAGCAAACCGTCGATATCCCCTGGACCTACATCAAGGACGGTGGCAATGGCCTCGAGGTGCCGGTGCACTATCAATTGAGCGCGGCAGGCATCGAGAACGATCTGGAATCCACTCCAACCCTGGTCAACGTCAATGCCATTGCGGTTGAACTGCCGCCTGCGAGTTTTCCCACCATCTCTAACCTTTATCCAGGCTGCTCGGCGCTTGATGACGATGGCGCGCTCCAGGTCGCGATCCCTGACCTCACCGGATTGCTCAAGGATGGCGACGAAATCGAGTTCGTCTTCACCCCCATGAGAGGGGAGTTTCTGACCGACCCGGAGGACCCGATCACCGGTGCGATATTCACGCGAAACTACACACTGGGCGATGCCGGTACACCGCTTACCGGCTTCATTCGGCGAGTAGAACCGTATGTGACGCACATCCTGCCGCTTTATGACGAGAACGCAGCAACGAATCGCAGGGGGCGGGTGAAAGTCCAGTATTCCCACCATGACGGCACGGAAAAAATTGAATCGGAGCCGCTGACCATCATCACGGCTTTCCACATGCCGAACACGCCGTGCGAAATCCCAAGGCCACCGAAGCCTTGACTTTCAAGCGGTACCCGGGCGTTTGTTCGCCCGGGTCTGCACGCTGATGCGGACGCATGGCAGGGGCGCTACATTGATATTTCATACGGATGTAATGAGAAAAGTCTCACGAATGCAGGGATAAATCCTACATATATCCGGGAAGCGAGTGCTTAGGATTGCCGCCTTTTGATCGTCCGGGTCCAGGCAGTAAAACGCCAGGCTTGACGGTTGCCAGACAGCTTGTTCATCCAGGAGTTATCCATGCCCGTCAGCCACGCATTCTCTATCACGCCACTTGCGCGTTTCCTCAAGCTCGTGACCCTCGCGCCGTTATTGCTGCTCAGCCCGACCGGCCTGGCGCAGACGCTCATCGAAAACGGTGCGTCCAAGACCCTCGATGCCAACACGGCGCCTGACGATTACCTGGTGGAGACCGAAAGCAAGCTGACGGCCAATGGCGCCACGACTTACCAGATCAGTGCATCCGGCGGGTCGACGATCAATCTGAGCGATACCCAGGTTACCGCTCAAGGCAATGCCCACGGCGTCGAATTGGCGGGCAGCGAAGCGAACATCGCCAACGGCAGTAAAGTCGTCAGCAGCAACGTCGGGCTGCGTCTGGCAACAGCAGCCACTGGTGGATCTACCGCGGTGGTCAGCGACAGCGAGATCATCGGTGGGCGAGTGGGGGCCCTCGTCAGCGCCCGCAGCCAATTGATTCTCGAGGCCGGTTCCATCGTGACTGGCAGCAACGCCAATGGCTCCGGCGTGCAAAGTTTCGGCGGCAGGATTTCCGCCACCGACAGCGCCATCGTGGGGGGGCGCAACGGAGTGTACCTGTTCGCTGACCTGAACCTGTCCGCCGACAACGCTTTGATCCTGAACAACTCCCACGTCGAAGGCCTGGCCGGCTCGGCGATCCTCGTCGACGGCCAGACCCAGACCAACAACGAACGGGTGAATATCGAAGTCAACAACGGCTCGACCCTGGTGGGCGGCAACGGCAAGCTGGTGGAAGTGGTCAATGGCTCTTCGGCGAACTTCAAGGCCGATAACAGTCAGTTGATCGGTGACATCATCGTGGAGCAAGGCAGCAGCGCTGATGTGGTTTTCGACAATTTTGCGACGCTCACCGGTCGCCTGGAAAACGTCCAGAGCCTGGCGGTCAACAACGAAGCCCGCTGGATCATGGTCGGCGATGGCGAAGTGGAAAAGCTCTCCATGAACGGTGGCGGCATCCAGTTCGGCAACCCTGGGGAGTTCTTCAAACTGACCGTGGGCGAGCTGTCGGGCAACGGCACGTTCTTTATGCATACCAACTTTGCCACGGGCCAGGTCGATACGCTGACCGTGACCGGAACAGCCACCGGCAACCATCTGGTGGCACTGGACAGCAGTGGTTCGGAGCCGGGCACGGCCGCTTCCATTCCGGTGGTTCACATCGGCGGTGGCGATGCCCAGTTTTCCTTGTACGGTGGCGAAGTGGACCTGGGTGCCTACTCCTACAACCTGATCAAGCAAGGTGACAACGACTGGTACCTGAACACTGCTTCGAAAATCATCAGCCCCGGCACCCAATCGGTGATCGCACTGTTCAATGCCGCTCCCACGGTCTGGTACGGCGAGCTTTCCACCTTGCGCAGCCGCATGGGCGAAGTGCGCAGGGACCAGGGCAAGGCCGGTGGGTGGATTCGGACCTACGGCAACAAGTTCGATGTCAACGCCAGTTCCGGGGTGGCTTACAAACAAACCCAACAGGGCCTGTCGTTCGGTGCCGACGCACCGTTGCCGATGGGTGATGGCCAATGGTTGGTGGGGGTGTTGGGTGGCTACAGCAAATCTGACCTGGACTTGAATCGCGGGACGACGGGCGAAGTCGACAGTTACTACCTCGGTGCTTACACCACTTGGCTGGATGACGAGAGTGGTTACTACTTCGACGGCGTGCTCAAGTTCAACCGTTTCCAGAATGAATCCAAGGTCCAGCTCAGCGACGGCAAGAAGACCAAGGGCAACTATGACAGCCATGGCGTCGGTGCATCCCTGGAGTTTGGCCGCCACATCAAGTTGGCTGACGACTATTTCGTCGAACCCTATACGCAATTGTCGGGCGTGATCATCCAGGGCAAGGATTACGACCTGGACAACGGTTTGTCCGCCGAAGGCGACCGCACGCATTCGCTGTTGGGCAAAGTCGGCGCGACGGTCGGGCGTAACTTCAACCTGGGCGAAGGCAAAGTGGTGCAGCCTTATCTTCGTGCCGCCTACGCACACGAATTCGCCAAGAACAACGAAGTGAAGGTCAACGATAACGCGTTCAACAACGACCTCTCCGGTTCTCGTGGCGAACTGGGTGCGGGGGTGGCCATGACCTTGACCGACAAGGTGTCGGTCCACGCCGATTTCGATTACAGCAACGGCAATAAGATCGACCAACCATGGGGAGCCAACGTGGGCGTGCGTTATAGCTGGTAATTCGATGGGCTGACGCAGCACGACGCGTTCAAGGTTCCTGACACGATGCGAGGAGGACGGCGGTGGCCGTGGTCCTCGCGTTTTATTGAGGAGTCCTGTTCATGAGCGAGCCAGCAAACACAACATCTTCGAATGCTTCCCGAACATTGCCTGAGCCCAGCGTGGTGGAATTGCTCGACAACATCCCCGGCGGCCAACTCAATCTGCTGCCGGAAGCCGCCACCCACGACGACCTGAAAGTCTGGTTCGAACTCTGGGAATACTCTGATCCGGAGAAGGGTGAGGAATCGGTTGAGTTGTTTCTTGATGACATTTCGGTCGATCGCCGTACCTGGAATGCCCCGATCGAGGCCTCGGACCGTTATGTGACGGTGCCCGCCAGGCTGTTGCGCAACAACGATGGGCGGCGTCGGTTGCGTTACACGGCAAAGGTCTACAACGGCGAGCCCGATAACTCCCTGGAACTGGTGATCACGCTCGATACCCAGGCACCTGTCCTGGCGTTCAACGACTCGTTGTTGATCGATCCGGACCTCATCCAGAACGGCCTCTCCGAACAGTACCTCGACGAGCATAACGGGGTCGTCACCGTGACGGTCCCCTCATACCTGGACGAGCCGGCCCCTGGCGACAGGATCACCGCCAAGTGGTTGAACGAGAACAATGGTCACTACCAGGAGGTCACCAAGGACCTCGACCGGGATAATTACGAAGACCCCATTCACCTTGAGTTTCCCGAGGCGCTGATACGCGCCATGGGCGACGGCATGCGCTCGATTTCCTATCACGTGACCGACCGGGCGGGCAATCGATCCGTCGAGTCCACGGCAGTATCCATTCTGGTCTCGGTGGTGCGCGCGCCGCATTTCGTTCCACATCCGTGGATCACTCAGGCCGAAGGCAGCCCTGCCGAGTATGCGGACCTGGACCCGCAGAAAGCCGTTGCCGGTGCTACAGCGCAAATTCCTGACGATGCTGTTTACTACGACGATGATGTTGTCCACATGCAATTTGGCGAGCCGGGCACGGTGGGGGCGATCGCCATTCCCGTACCATGGGGGACCAAACAGGTGCGCGTGCCGGCGGCCAATATCGCCGCGGCGTTCAACAAGCAACTGCCGGTGTATTACGACGTGGTCCTGGCGGACACTTCGAAAAAACAATCCGGGACGTTGACGCTACGGGTTCTCTCATACCCGACCCACAGATTCCATGTGCCGCAGCTTGAGTCTCCCTTTACCGATCCCGTTTCCAAGGCAAGTATTCCTTCGGCGGGGTTGCCCGTTCACCAACGGGCGTGGGCCTTCATAAGCGAGGCCAGTCTGGTGACCGTCACGGTCACGGGCAGGAATGCCAATGCCCAGACTGTGAGCGAGGTCGTGCTCAATGAGCATCAGGTCTTGCCGGCACAAGTGTCTGCCGGCATTCATGTGAAGGTCTCGCAGAGGTTCATGTCGTCTCTTGTGGCGAATCAGAAATTCACCGTCGAGACCAAGGTCAGTTTTGATCAAGGTGCCAACTGGATCCGGTTCGATACATTGACCCCTACGCTGCTTGAGTGATCCGGGCGGCAGAAGCCTGTGCCCGGCCCAGGCCTTCTGTGTGGGGATAGGTGCGTTATTGGAAGGTGATCGTGAAGCTCAAGGCTCCTCGGGCAATGCCTGGCGCGACTTGCCCGATGTTGCCGGTCTGGTAGAAGTTCGCGCTGAAGTCGAGGCTTTTGTTGCGTCCGTCTTCAATCGCTCCAAAGGACACATCCGTGCCCAGGGGTACGGGTGTCACACCGTCGCCGCGTAATACCTGGATGGCCACGCCGCTGGCGGTCGAGCCGTTGCCCAGGCTGAACACGCCGTTGCTGCCGTTACCTTCAGGCAGCGAACCATCGGCGCCGTCCAGGCGAATGTGGGCATTGGCCTGGTTGGCCTGGGTCGGGTCCGCCTCGCAATTGGACAAGGTGATGGTGAATCGGCTTGGCGGCGTGGTGAAGCCTGGGTGGGTGAAGTCCGAGACCTGCCAGTCACCCAGCGGCACCGGGTTGACGCTCACCGGGTTGGCGCCCACCGCGCATTGGGCCTGCATGACCGTTGCGTTCAAGCTGTAGCCGAAGCCCTTTCCAATCGTGGAAAAATACCCGTCGAACATATGCCGGTTCACCACCTGGGGACCGGGCGCGATGGGGCCGGTCTTGATCAGGGTGACCTTGCTCCTGAGCCTGGACAGGTTGAACGGGACGATCAGGTTCTGGGCCAATCGCGCATCGAACGGCACCACCGGGCTGCCGATCGGTACGAACGCGTTACCTGACTGTCCATCGAACCCGGCGTCCAGCGTAATGCGTGCACCGATGCCCGGTACGTTGGTTGCCAGTACCTTGTCGCTGCTGCCCGCACCGCCCAACAGGCTACGGACCCGATGTTCCAGGGGCGCCACGTTCAAGGCATTGAAGTCCAGCGTTACGCTGCCGTCGTTGTTGCAAGTGATAGAGGGGCCGGGGCTGTTGCTGAAGACGAATTGGTCAATGACACCGATGACACTGCCGATACTTGCGTCACGGGGTACATAGACCGTGCCCAGGTTGGCTTGATAATTAATCGGGCCCGGTGCGGCGTCCCAGCGACACGTGTTGGCCTGGGCGGATTGAGTTAATTGGCAGCCAGCCAGTACGCCGATCATGGCGAACAAAGGTCCTGATGCTGATTTCATCAAATAGGTTTCCTGCGATTAATAACGGCGTCAGTTGCAGCGACGACAACCGCCTGGATGAAGTGCGTCATTGGCAGTCGGCTGATTGCAAGCGATAGCCCTGGGACAGCGTCATGTCCTGGGGAGCGATGGACAGGCGGCATTGCTGCCCGGGTTCGTCGCCCCAGGCCACGTCGAGCGCCTGCGGATGGCCGTCGGTGTTGAGCAGCGCCACGCCCCCCTGACCGACCACGGCGACGGTCTGGCCTCGCGCATCCTTGACCTGGGCACCGAACGGCAGCGGGCGCCCCTGGAAGGTTGCGGTGATGACCACGCGTTGGACGCTGCGGGCGGCGAACGAATGCTTGACCAGCGCCCCTCGTCGAGGCACGACCTGGGTCGTGCCATTGTCCAGCTCGATGTCCGGCCCCAGTTCGTCGGTGTCCAGTTCGATCTGGTTGACCCGGTAAGGGCGCAGATACGGCACCAGGGCATAACCGCGGGCATTGGTCCGCACCCCCGGTGAACTGACGATGCCGACATTCTTCACGCCGGGTACTTCAACCAGGCCGGCGGTTTCCCCCAGGTAGGGGCCGAACTCGACCCCGTCGCCATGCAACACCACGGCGCCGGCGGCGTTGACCGACAGGTTGCGGTAGGCGCTGCCGTAGTTCAGCCCCGCGCCGACATTACCGGTGGGCATCTGATAGCTCATCGACAGTTCGGCGGCTTGCTGGCGACCGTCCTCATTGACGACCCCGGCACGGTAACCAAGGCGGTTCTGATCCATGCTGCCGGTCACACTGGCGCGTTGGCTCAAGGTCTGGCTGGTTTTCTGCAGGTCCAGGTTGACGGAGCTGGTGTGGCCGATGTCCAGGGGGAAGGACACGCTCAAGCCCATTTGCCGATCGCTCGACTGTTGGCTGCTGCGCAACGATTGGCCGGCGTACAGGCTGTAGTTCACGCCTTGATGGCGGGTATTGAAGTTGAATTGAAACTGGCGAAGCTGATAGTCGCTGCGCCAGAAATCTTCCTGGGACAGTGTCAGGCCCAGGGAGCTTCGTTGGCCCAGGCCCTGGTAGAGTGAAGCCTCCAAGCGACTGCGCCGACTGCCTCGGAACGTTGAGTCCAGGCTGCGCTGGCGCACCGCTTCATCGAAATCGCGATAGCCTTCGGTGGAATAGCGGTAGCCGGCGAAGCGCAGACTGGTCCGCGAGTCGAAGGTCTTGCCGTACTTGATCGCATAACTCAAGCCTTGCACGGAGCCAATGTCCTGGGTATCGATGTCGGCGCTGGAGCGGGTCACGTCCAGCGCCAGGGCGCCCATCGCCCCCCAATCCCTGGCCGCCCCGAGATTGGCGGCCTGGTAGTACTCGCTCGCTTGAAGTCCGCCGTAGAGGGTCGCCCCCCAACCGATGCCGGTCGCCAGCGTGCCTTGCCAGAGCAAAGGGTCATCGATGTGTCCGGTGGCGTTGTAGCGACCGATGGCGGCGCTGTATTTCCAGACGTTCTCCCGCAGCAGGTTGCCCAGGGAGGCGTAAGGCTGAGTAAAGCGCCGGACCTGGCCGTCGGCCTCGGTGAGGATGATTTCCAGTTCACCGCTGCCGCCCCCGGTGTTCAGGTCGTCGATTTCGAACGGGCCGGCGCTGACATAGGTGGCATAGATCGGAAAACCGCCCTGGCGCACTTCCAGGCGCGCCCGGCTGAAGGCCACGCCGCGTACGACAGGCGAATAATTCTGCAGGACATCGGGCAGCATGCCCGAATCCGAGTTGAGCATCACACCCTTGAGCGCAACGCTCTTGAACACGTCGCCGCCGCTGAAGGCCTCACCCAGCGTCAGGTTCGCGTGCATGCCAGGCAAGTCGCGCTGAGCGTAGGTGTAGGCGCGTGTCCAGTGGCTGCCGCCTGCGCTGTCCTGGCGTGCGCTCTGGTTGGTACGCAGGCGCCATGCTCCCAGGTTGATGCCACCGTTGAGCAGCAGGTCCTGGCTGTCGTTATGCCCCGCGTAGCGGGTAGTGCCCTGTTGTGCCGAAACCTGATAGTTGAGAAACGCCGCGTTGATGCCGTAGTCCCAACGTTGCGGGTCGACATACCCGGCTGTTTTGCGGCGCATGGCGAGCTGCGGCACAGACAGGTCGAGCTGCAGGAGCGCTGCATCGAAATCGCTGCGGGCACCGGCAATCAGACGTGGCAAATCGATGCACGCGTGCTCGAGTAATTTCGCATCAGCGACACCTTCGACGTTCACGCCGAACTGATCGAGCAGGACGCGATTCAGGCAGGGCGAGAGGGCGGCTGAATCAGCCTCGATGAACTCGATGTCGTGCTCACCCATGAATTGCTGGTTAAGCCTGACCTGCACCCGATAGCGCCCCGGCAGCACGCCTTGTTCGTTGGCGATGGCCTGCAAGGCCAGTTGGCCGGCGTCAGCGGCTTGGTCAGGCCCCTGGCGCATGAAGCCCGACACAAATGCGGTGTGAGCCTGGGCCATCGCCTGCCCGGTGCCAATCAGCACACCGCTGCCACCGGCCAACAGGTAATGGGCCAGACGCAGGCGCGCGCGCACGCGTCGACCTTCGGAAGATCTGATCATGGTCATGTGTCCTGGCAATGCGAAGGCGGGCGTTAGCGGTCCTGCCCGAGGGGCATGGTCACGAGCGGTGTGATGCCGCCGTAGTCATTGATGGTGGTGAAGGACACCTGCGCCGCGGTGCCGGGCTTTAAGCCCCCCAAGGAATAAACCTCATGGCTGAACGGCGCGGCCATGGTGGGTTCCGTGATGGCTTTCGAGCGCCCACCGCCGCTGACTTCCAGGCGCTGGAAGGTGTAGTGGAAGGGGGTCGGATTGTGCAGCACCAGGCTGGGCTGGCCGTCTACCGAACGCAGGGACCACTGCAGATCCTTGAGGCGTTCGCTCGGGTTTTGCTTGAGCCCGGCAGGGCGGTAAAAGAACTTGATGCGCGTGCGGATGGCGACGTTGAGCACATTGGTCATGCCCGCTTCGGCTTGGGGGATTTCCTGGGCATTGAAGTAGAACAGGCTTTCGCGGTCATCGGGCAGCGTGTTGGGCAGGCCGTTGATCTGCACGTGCTGTTCCTTGCCGGGGCCAATGCTGAACAGCAGGGGCGACGTCAGGAACGGCACGACCGTGGTGGTATCGTCGGCGCGGGTGTTGACCCACGACTGCACTGCGAACACTTTGTCGCTGGGGTTGGCGACGGTCAGCGAGACGCTGCGTTTGTCGCTGTCGAAAATCACGCGGGTGGTGCTCAGTGTCAAGGAGGCGTGACTGGAAGAGGCATACGCCAGCGCGGTCAAGGCGCACAGGAGCACCGCCCGGGCAGCGCGGGTTTTCTTGAATGATGCAAACATGGTTGATCCCTGTCGATGCGGCGTTCATGGCACGGCGAACGATGCCCCGGGTCGCACGACCGTCGGCCTTGCGACCCGGGGCCCGGCATTACGGGTAGGTCGCGACGAAGTTGATGTTGGCGATGACCGGGCCGGGCACCACCGTCGCGCTGGTCGAGCGGTAGCGGGCGCTGAACATCATCCGTGTTTCACCGGTGGCGTTCAGCGGATAGGCCTTGGAGGGCGTGCCGCTGTCGATGTGTGTGTTGTCGTCATCCTTGATGGTCAGGGCAACACCGGTGGCGCCGCCCATCTGGATCGCGTAGTAACGGCCACCGGTGCCGGCGTTGCCGTGGGTGCTGGTGAAGGTCACCCGCGCGGTATCACTGGCACCGAAACCACAGGCGGCCCCGTCCTTGACCCGCAGGGCAAACTCGCGGCCACCGGCCTCGGCATCGGCGACCCCACCGAAATCGACGGCCGCAACGCTGCCCAGGTTGATCGGGCCCGGCGCGCCGGTGCCCGGATCGATCGGGTCGATGGGGCAGGTATTGGCGTTGATGATGCCGGTGAAATTGACTTGGCCAGTGCTGGTGGCGGCAAACGCCGAATGGCCGGCCACGGCGGCGACCAGGCCCAGGGAGGCGGCCAGTACAGAGATTTTCATCTGATTCGAATCCTTGATAAGACAGGAGGGTGCGGGCGAGACATCGCCGTTCGGGCGGTGTCTCGGGGGCGGATTCTAGGAAGGGGTGGGGCGAGGGGGATATGAGAGAACTCTCACTTATCGCGAGGTGAAGGTGGCACTTTGTTGGATGATGTTTCATTCAGGACCCAGGCCCTCCGAGAGGGCCTGGAGTCAGGCTGTGGGTTTGGCGTTGGCAATATGGATACCCACGATCTGGTCTGCCATGCCCGCTCGCCTACCCGCGTACCACATTTGGCCGCCTGAGACTACATTCCGTTCCAGGAGGGCTTGGTCTCTCGCTAACAGATCTTTCACGGCAGAAGGAAGTTCGCCGCTGGCTCTTGTCCGAGTTGGACCGCTGCTGCCTAGCGATTCCACGCTCTGAGTGACGGACACTGAATTGTCGTCAACGGTTAAAGAGCCTGCCCGACTTGGACCCTCTCTGGGGGTAGGGGCGTTAGAGACGGGAGGGGTATCTACACGTTGAGAGGGACGCGCGGTTGGTGTGGGGAAGCCTTCTTCCCACACTCTCCGTGGTGCTGGTGGCAGCGGCTTGCGCAGTTGCTGCGGCTGCCGTGCTTTGAGTATCCAGTTTGTCGGTGGTTTTGTCGTCGGTGCTTTTATCTTCGGTAACTTTATTGTCGGTACCTTGAACTTGGGTATCCCAATTGTTCCGATAGCTGTTCCCGCCCACATGGCAGCTCTGGCGAGGCCTGGGTCCTGCATGAACATCGATCCGACATCCACCCCTATCGCGGCGACCGATGAGCCCACCGCAGTGGGCAGTATCAAAGAGTTGACGGCTGTAGTCACCGCCACTGTCGCTATCGTGGCGGTTTGCGACGACACGCCGGCAGCAGTCGCCACTGCGGCGATGAAAGGAGCGGGGTCAAGGGTCAGGACGGAGATGGCAATACCCAGGAGCATGGTGAATACCCCTGCGCCAGCGCTGACCCAAGGGTTATCGAGGAGCTGCCCCTGGGCCTGGTGCCCTGTCGGGTCGCTGAAGACGATCGGGTTGCCGGCGCAATACATATAGCAGTTCAAGCCACCGGCGCCGAACGGACTGAGGGCGTCAGGGCTGTGAAAGCGCATCAGGCTCGGGTTGTAGACCCGATAACCATTGCCCAGCAAATACCATCCGGTGCTTTCCAGCGCTTCGCCGTTGAAGGCCAGCAGACTTTGCATGGCGGTATTTTCGTCACGTTCGCCATAAGCACCGTAGACGGTACTGCGCACCTCGCTGCCCTGGTTTTCGGCGATGACCGAACGTTTGGCGTCGGTCAGCAACAGCAGGGTCTGGTCGTTGTCACCGGGTGTCTGTTGGCCCAAGGGCTGGCCTTCATGGTAGAGGAACTGCACATGATGATTATCGTGCAGGGTATCGGTGAGGCGCGTCCCCTGATAAAAACGCAGGGTCTGGGCCTCGCCTTGCGGGGTAATCGCCTGCAATTGGTCATGGGGGTCATAGCGGTACGCCGTCAGAGAGACGCCTGCCGCCGTCTTGACTTGCACCAGGCGCCCCAGGCTGTCATAGCTCAGCCGTTTGCCCAACTCGTCGTGTTCCAGATTGCCGTCCGGGTCGTAGCTGAAACGGCTTTCCAAGTGCTGATAGTCAGGGTGACTGTGGCTGGCGCTGACCAGTTGGCAATGATCGTCCTCGGCAAAGGTGAAATGGGCGATGTCCAGCCGGCCGTCGCTGAAGACCGTTCGCGTAAAAATAATGTTGTCCAGGGCATCGAATTCGAAGTACTGGCTGATAATTGCGTTGCCGTAACGGTCCGTGGGCAGGTCGCTGCCCGAGCACCGGTAACGCTCCAGGCGCCCGCGCAGATCGTAACTGTAGGTCTCCAGCAGGGCGCTGGCACCGCCAACCTTCAGGTGTCGGCTCTGCACGTTGCTGTCGGCCAGATAAGTCAATTCGAGTGTGCGTTCGGCTTCGAGCGGTTGGCCTTGTGCGTCCAGTAGCACCAGGGTGCGCAAGGTTTCGCGTCCGCGTTCATCGAACTCCAAGGTGGTGGTCAGCGTATTGCCGCTCGTCTTGTCGGTACTGGTAGTGCGGAACAGACGACCGATCCCGTCGTATTCGAACGCGGCCTGCAACTGACCTTGTTCAATGCCACGCAACCGTCCGTTGCGCGGGTCGTAATCCATCCGGGTCTGGTGGTTACCGATGTCGGTGCGGCTCAAGCGCCTGCCCTTGAGCGAGGTCTTGTAACGGGTGGTGTAGGTTTTGTTGTCGACGGCATCGGTCCAGCTCTCGCCGATGAGGCGTCCCGCCTCATCGTAGGAGAACTGATATTCGCCCTGGCTGTTCTTCGAGCTGTCGAGCCGGGCGTCCAACAGATCGATTTCGAAAGAGGACTCATCGTCGGGCGTGCTGATCAGCGTCGGTGTTTCGCTCAAGCCGAGCTTGTATTGATAGTCGATCTGGTTACCAGATGGCGTGACGCGGTGTTTGGGTTGGTAGTGGCCGGCGTCGTACACCAACTGCTGGGTCCTGGGGCCTACCGTGAGGCTTACCAGCCGATCCAGGCCATCGAACTGTTGCGCGCCGACCTGGCGAAAGGGCATCTGGATATTGCCCGGTTCGACCTCAATTGCGGTTCGCAGCTCGGCAGGGGAGTGCGCAGCGTAGGTGTTATGGATGATCGTCAGGTCGGGCAGGGTGGTGCTGGTCAGTCGGGCGGAAGCATCGTAGTGGTAGCGCGTGATCTGGCCGAGCTCGTCAATCTCCTGGGTGCAGTTGCCGAGTCCATCGTACTGGTACGCGGTCTGGCTGATGAGGCGTCCATCCACCCCGACTTGTTCAATGCGCTCCGGTTTGTCGAAACGATTGGTGACGGTACGGGTGCGGGCGGTGCCGTCAATCCATTCTTCGGTGGTGAAGGCTATCGGGTTGTTGAGCGTCCATTGTTTGACCCCGTCGGGCCGGGTCAGGCTGTCCTCTAGCCCCCACAGGTCGTAGGTATACGAGGTGGTCAGGCGCAGGTCGGTGGTCTCCAGCCAGTCGATTTCGGTTTCTTCGATCAAGAAGCCCTTGGCGTTGTATTTCGCGGTGTAAATATCGCGGAAGCTGGCGTTGGAGTGATCGGGGTCTTCCATCTCCTCGCGCACGACCCGACTCAGCCCGTCGAAGTGAGTGCGCACCCTGACGCCTTTGACGTCTTCCAGTTGCTGGTACGCCTGGGTCGTGACCGGGTTCTGCCCGGCGTCGGCAGGGCGGATCAAACGGTAGCTGTAGCGTCGCGAGGCGGAGTAGTCGCTGTCGGGGGCCTGGGTTTCGCTCAGCACCCGGTTCAGGGCGTCGTAGCGATAACTGTGCTGAATGCCGTTTTCGGTGACCAGCAACGGTTCGCCGTTGAGCATCGAGCGCTCGTCCACCACCGTGCGTTCAGTACTGTCGAAATCCGTCGAAGAGCGTTGTTCGGTGCGTAACGACAGGTTCGCGGTGTTCTTGGTGTAGCTGTAGTCGATAAATGACGTGGGCCCGTTGTCGTCGCCCATCGTAATGGCCTGGCGCGAACGGCGGCCATGAGTCAGTGAGTTGGCGGGCGCATCGATGTAGTCGAAGACCGTCAGGGAAAGCTGGCGCTCCATCGGTTCCTGAGCCAGGGAGTTGGAGGGTGAGCCTGGCGTATCAGGCACTTCGTACAGACGCTCCTCTACGACGCACAACCAGCGTTCCGTGATCGGGCTTGCGTTGACAGGGATGATAGGTGGCAAGGACTCATACCGAAACCGGGTGCGCAGGGTTGGCGCGCCGGGCGCAAGGTCTGCGACCTGCTCGGGGTTGCTGGCGGGCGTTACGGTCTTCTCATGCACATGTCGCACAAAGCCGTGGGGGTCTTGGGGGCAGAGACCATTGACGCCTTCAGCCGGGTAATAGCTGATTCTTTCGGTCATGCCGCTGGACGCCACCTGCAGTGTCTGATTGCCATGGATGTCGTACTCGCTGAATTCCCGGTCCATGCGCCAGAAGCGCGGGTCGTCACTGATCGACCATAGCGTCGATGTTGCTTTTGCCAATTGGCATTGCCGTGGCTGGTTGTCAAAGGACAGCTTGTCGTCATCGTCGGCGTAGTAGCGGGTCCGGATGGTTTTCTGATGATTGCCTTGGGCGATGATTTCCTGGGTCTGCAAGTGGAAGCGGTTGAAGGTGCGGGTGATGCTGCGCACCGTATCGGTCCCCTCCATCAGGCTTTCAGTCGTGGTGTAGAAATAGGGCTTGAGGACTTTGAACAGGTTGTCCAGGCCATCGTCATCCCAGTCGACGCCACTGCCAAATCCCAGGAAGTTATGACCCTCGGGGCTGTAGGTGTATTTCAGGACAATCGGCGGATTACCACCGCCCGGGGCGAGGGTGTGGTCGGTCACCCTGGGTAATTTGCGTTGCGTGTCGTTGCCAGGGAAACCGTGACCGTTGTCGTTATACAGGACGGTTTCATGGGCACCCAGTGGCGTCCAGACTTCGCTGATGCAGTCCAGGCCTTTCTCCCGCCGGTATTCGAAGCGCCAGCCGGCTCCCTCGGTGGTCGGCAGGGTGATCCGATCGACGCGATCGCTTTTGAGGTTCAGTACCACCTGGGCTGAAGGCGTGCCATTGACGATGCCCAGGGCGAACGTGACGGTATTCTTGTCCGTTTCGCGCGTGACCCGCAGCACGGCGCCAGTATTGTCGCGCATCGCGCTGAGCATCGGCTTGCCATTGGCGGAGATGTATTCAAGGGTGACCTCATGCCCTTGCGCGGAATAGATCTTCACCGGCACGGCCACCTGGGGCGTGGCGCCCTTGGGTTCGAGGATTTCCACAAGTCCTGATTTGTGGACCACTTTGAACCGGTTGTCGGGCAGGGAGAACAGCTTGAAGTTCTCTATCTTCTGCTCTTTCATCCGCAAGCGATCGGCGAAACCGGGATAAGGGCCCGTCACCCTGAAGGTTTCTCCGGAATGCACCGAAATGATCTGGGTGCTGGGTTCGTATTGGGTCAGGGCCAACTCCCAGCCCACGCCAAAGCCGGCATCGGTGGTATTCAACGGATTGAAGTTCAACGACAGCGGAATGACGGGGCCGCTGAGTTCGCAGGTCTTCACTTCCGGTAGTGACAGGGAAACGGTGTACAGGCCGGTGCGGGCGTCGACTCCGGATCTGACGAAACTGAGGAAGTTGAAGGCGGTGGAGTGGACGGCGGTGTTGGCGGCCATGAATACGGTCTCTTTTAGAGTTATTTTTTACTTTCCTTCTTCAACGCGTACGCAAGTCAGCCTACCGTTGATGGGGCCGCCATCGCGCCTTCTTACTTTCAGTACACCGGGCGCGATGAGTGTGTTATCAGGGACTCCGTACATTGCCGAGAGGTTTAAATAATCGTCTGTAGTGGTGGGGTTCTTGAGGGTACGAACCTCTATTTCCCAGCTTTTATCTTTTTGGCAGTATCCATGTACGGAATTGTCAAAGAAGGTTATATGCAGCGCAGAAGGTACGTTGACAAAACGAACCGTATACGCCTGGTCATTTGTACAACCATAGTCTTTGACATGATGGTCTCCAGGAGTAGTTGGGATACTGCATTCGCGAACACCATCATTCTCTCGAACTTTTACCACCCCGGAACTTTCAACAGTAGAATCGCTAGTGCCAGGATCATTTGCCAACGCGGAGCCGGAGATAAGAAGACTAATGAAAAGAGCTGGAAAACCTCGTCTAAAAGTATTCATTTCTATAAATCCTTTTCCTGGCTGCCAAGGTTTATGAAGTGAAGCGTCCATAAAACGCTAACAGAAAATCCACCGCCGCAAACCTAACACTTCTGATAGTTCCAAACCCCCTCGTTCGGGCGTACACCTATGGAGAAAGAAACCGAAAAACAGTGACCCAGCCCCTCCAAGCATAAGGACGCTGAAGCATGACGATCCGGACGCAAGCCGACTCCAATCCAATGCCGACCATCCCCACGTTGGGGCCGGACAATGCTCTCGACCTGGACAGTCTTGGGGGACAGGATCTGGAAACGTTCGTCAAGTACGACGCGATCGCCGATGCCGACATAATCGTCATCAGCTGGTTCGGCTGTGGCGAGCACGGTGAAATCATCGACAAATTCAACGATGAGACCGAGGTGCGTGACGATGCCCTCACACCCGACGGCATGCCGGTGATGATCGAGAACAGTGTCCTGAATAACCTTCGCAACGGCAGCGTCTTTTATTCGTATCGCGTGAAAAAGCCGGGAGGGACGCCGGGGGAGGAGTCGCTGCGCTTGTCGTTCTTTGTCGGCAGGCGCCCCAGGGCAGCCATGGCATTGCCGGTGGTGCAGTTCAGGGAATCCCATGACCTGCACCTGGACCTGGATGTGGCAGACGCGATCATCGTCCCCTGGATGGTGCCTTACCAGGCGATGGCGGTGGGTGATACGGTCACTTTGCATTGCCGTCGGTTCTACGACGACGGCAGCGAATACACCCCCGCCCTGGCCTACCCGAAGGTGATCCAGGAGGGCGAGGTGGGCAAGCCCCTTGGCCTGTTTCTCAACCGCTCCGACCTGCTACGGGTCCAGGACGGTTCCATCGAGGTGTATTACGGTATCCAGTATGTCGGCACGGCCCAGGCCAGCACGTTTTCTGCCCGGCAGACCTTGCAACTGCTGGCCCCAAGTACGGCGATGTTGCCGGCGTTGACGATCGAAGGGCACAGCGGTGGGACGATCAATCCGCTACTGTTCCCCGATGGACTGCCATTGCGCATCGAAGGCTATCCCGGCATGAGCTTCGGAGACGAAGTGCTCTGCCATGCCACCTCGTCAGCGTCTGGTGTGGCGCCACGGGTACTGCGGGCCAGTGTCGACGCTTCGACCCTGGACAAAGGCTTCTTCGAATTCCTGTTGGACCCCGAATGGCTCGGTGCCAGCCAGGGCGCCGCCATCGACCTGCGCTATGAATACGCCTGGGTTGGGGCGGCTTTGTCAGCCACGCCGTATCAGGCCAACGTGCGCACCCCGTTGAACCTGCCGATGATCATCGTCAAGAACGCCCGGCCCGATCCGGACGATCCGGTACCGGGTGAAGGCGTGCTGGATGTCCTGAACTTGAGCGCGTCCGGTGTCACCCTCGACATAGACCCGCTCGCCAACTACGGCCCGGACGACGAAGTCAAAGTGCATTGGGACGGTTACGGTACCGGCGGCAAGTATGTTGCCCTGGCACCCGTGACCTCGGGTGGGCGAACTTACAATATTCCACCGGAATATATTCCCGCCAACCTGGGCAAGGCGGTGCGGGTTTATTACACCGTTCTGCAGGACGGAGATCCGGGACCTGTCCCTTCGCAAGTATTCACTGTTCGCATATTGCCGATCGATAAAGGCCGTTATCCAACCATCCAATCGGCGCAAGCCCAGCAGACCAACGGCACGATTCATATCAGCCGGATTCCCGCCGGGGGTGAATTGTTCACCTTGCCGGGTTGGCCATATATGCGCCAAGGCCAGATCGTCAACGCAGTCATTGAGGGCAAGGACAGCAATGATGAGCCGCTGACCGTTTCCATCTTTACAAACCATTCGGTCACCGGCCCGGAAGCCACGGGCCGGTCCATTTCGACGACGCTCGCGGCCTCTGCTTTCCAGCCTTTGAAACTTGGAAGTGTGCGTGTGCAAGTCACCCTCACCTATGAACAAGGGGCGGAAACCGTATACGAGCCCGCCACGTTCGTATTGGCGACTTGATGATTCAGGTCCGTTCGATGAGTCACTCACTTCGCCCCCTGGGAAGAGCATAGGCATCATGTCCGCGCCTCGGAAAACACTTGCACAGTACCTGCAATGGGCCGCACTCAAACCCCGTACGAGTGAGTGGAGCGCATTGATTGCCTATGACCGGAACAAGTGCAACCAACTGTTGTTGCAGGAGTACATCGAAAAACATCACCAACAATCGGTGATGCCCCCTATCAATGAAGCCTACAGGAGCTCGGAAACCACCTGGCATTGGCTACTCGATTATGTCACCGATGCCCCGCGTCTGAGCTTCGAGAACGATCCTGCTTCGAATGTGGCCGAGGTCAACCTGAGCATAGCCATTGTGGGCGGGAAGAAAGTCACCCTGGACGACAGCGCTGGCTACGCCCGGATCACGAATATCAGTGCCTTCGACCCCTTGGATTATCCATGCCTGGAGGCCGAGCGAGTGTTGCTCAAGGACGTCCAGGGCAGCGTCAACCAGGCTGGAAAAGTGTTGTTGGACTTGGGCGATCCCGATTCCCAGCGCCACGACTGGCGCGTGACAGGGGAGCGAACGGAGGATGAACGGCGCATGGCCGGCGCCTTCTTCAAACGCAAGTTCCAGGAAGCCGACCTAGCCCGACGAACCTTTACCCTGGGGATGCTGGCCCCCACCAACCAAGCCTTCATGAAACCGCAGAAATTCAGGCTGCGCACGGTGATGCAAGAGGGCGCCGCTTCCCGTGGCGCGGCGAATTTCGGCGACGGCGCCCTGGAGATGCGCATTGCCATGGATGATGAGCCCGCAGGTGGCTCACCGGGACAGGACTGGGTTTATCCGTTGCCCTCCGACCGGTCTGATCTCGATACGTTGACGATATTGGGCAGCCATTTTTTCATGCATGGCGTGATCGGCAAGGGCACGGCCCGGGCCTTCAACGTTCCGCAAGCCCGGTTCGACAGCAGGACGGATGCGAAAGGCTTCGTCGAATGGCTGGGGGTAAGGCCGGTAAGTGGTGGATATCTGGAGGTCCCGCCGTTGGAGGTCACCGCCAACGGTAAGACCCTGACGTTCCTCGATTACAGAGTACCGATCTACATCAACCAGGATCACCGCCTCACGATGAGCCTGTACCGGGGTGCGGACGGTTCGCCACGCCTGGAAGTGGGCATGGGCGCGCAAAATTCGAAAAGCTCGATCGTATGCAAGATGAATGGCATTCGTTATCGCTGTTCACTGGGTTTCGGCATGAGTTCCATCTACCGCTTTACTCTCGATCCTACCTCGCGCCGGCTGGATGTGAACCTGAACTCGTTTAACGCCTATGTAGATTTTATTCCTAACCTGCTGTTGCCCCCGAGTGTCGCCAGCTATGTGCGCAGCATTGAGTTCGCCAATAGCCTGGGTAATCTCGTTGCGCTCAAGGCGCTGCAAATATTTAACGGCCTTGACGAGATCGACCTGTTCACGTTGAACACGCTTTATTTCAATGCCGAGGATGCCGTACAGCTCAAGACCGCCAACCTGACCGGTGAAATGATCCTGTTGGGTTCGATCAGTCCTCGTGCATCCGCGTTTACGATCGATCCTGTGCAGGCCCTCTTGAGCCACGGCCAGCCCCAACTGTTCAAGACCTTACCCTCGACACCTGGGGTCACTTGGACGGTCGAGGATCTTGACGGCAACACCTGCGGTGTCGGGCAAATGAATGCGCAGACCGGCGCCTACATCGCTCCTTCGCTGGCGGATATCCAAGGCACCTACAAACGGATCAAGGTCATCGCGACCGCTCCTGGCCAAGGCAGTGAGCGGCACATCAGCAGGGCGTTGATCACCGTAGTGGCCCGGGCGATTACCCTCAATCCATTGATCGATACCTGCAATGCCGCTCCCGACACCCGGGAGCTGTCGGCCCACAGCGCTGGCGGCACCTTGAGGTGGCGTGTCGAGGGTGATGGCCGCATCAATGAAACGGCCAATGCCGAAGGGAAAAATACCTACCACGCCCCGCCGGTACGAGCGCCAGGTGTCCCCACGTTCACCGTGGATGAAGTGGTCGTTGAAAACATCACGACCGGCCAACGACAACGTTCCTTGATCGTTGTGAATCATCACCGGCAAGCGATGGCGTTGAATGTCGACCTTAGTGGTGTATTGCCCAACCAAGCCCAGTTGACGGCCCTGGTGGGCGGGCAGCCGCCACCGGCGCCCTTGACATGGAGATGTATGCCCCCCGAGGCCGGGTCCATTGATTCCACCACCGGCCTGTTTACCGCCAACGAGCAGGGCGCAGGCCAGTTCGTTCTGATCACGGTGCTCATGGAACTTGGCGGCATCGAGTTCGATGGGTTCACCATCCTTCCGTTGCCGCTTGCGCCGTTTCCGCCCAAGCCTGCCCCGGAAGCCCTACACGCCAGTACAGGGGCAGTTGCCTGTGCACAGGGTGTCCGGACACCTATGTCCAGTCGAGCCGTTTCATTTAATTAAAAGAGGATGAAAACCATGGCCGGGATCCGAAAAACACTTGCCGAGTATTTGGAATGGGCCAAATTAAAACCTCGTACCAGTGAGTGGAGTGCGCTGGTGGCGTACGACCGGGGCAAGTGCAACCAGTTGCTGTTGCAGGAATACATCGAGAAGCATGACAAGCATTCGATCATGCCCCCCATCAATGAAGCGTATGGGTCATCGGAAACCACTTGGAGCTGGCTGATTGACTATGTCACCGATGCACCGCGCTTGAGTTTCGAGAACAACCCCGACACAACGTCGGCCGAAGTCAACATGAGCATGGCGGTAGTCGGCGGCAAGAACGTATCGCTGGACGATTTGGCAGGCTTTGCCCAGGTCAACCGGATCAGCTCTTTCGACCCGTTGGACTATCCGAAACTGGAGGCCAACCGGGTACCGCTCAAAGACATCCAGGGCACGGTGAACAAGGACGGCGAGGTCGTGCTGGACTTGGGCCTGCCCGAGTCCCAACTCTATATCTGGGAGGTGAAGGGCGATCGGATCGAGCATCAGCGGCGGATGGCCGGGGCTTTCTTCAAGCGCAAGTTCAAGGAGGCCGACCCGCAGAAACGGACTTTTTCCCTGGGGAAATTGGCACACACCACCCAGGAGTTCATGAAACCTCAGTCATTCAAGCTGCGCACCATCATGGAACAAGGGGCGGCGACGCGGGGGGCGGCGAATTTCGGCAACGGTGCCGTCGAAGTGCGTATCGCCATGGACGACGAACCGCAGGGTGGTTTCCCTGGAGAGGATTGGGCTTATCCCTTGCCCATTGACCGATCTGACCTCAATACATTGGTGATATTTGGCAGTCGTTTTTTCATGCACGGCATTATTGGTAAGGGGACGGCGCGAGCATTCGAGGCGCCCACGGCTGAGTTCGTGGGAGATACCAATGGCCAGGGTTTCACGCTCAGGATCAAGGCTAAGGAAGGGACTGAAGGTTATTTAAAAGTTCCGGAGTTTCAAGTCATAGTTGGTAGCCGATATTTGACTTTTTTTGGTTACACGATACCCATCTATATAGATGCCGATAGTTTGCTGACCATGACGCTTTATCATACTGCCGGTGGCGAGCCTTATTTTGAAGTGGGTATGGGAAGCGAGCATAGGCTGCGTCAGATGAATTTTTATCTGAATGGTGCAAAGTCATTCAATATGGGGCTCGGCTTCAGTGCTAAGTACAATTTTGCGATAGATCCGAGCTCGCGCCGACTTGAAGTGAAATTGAGAGAGTATCAGACCTATTTACAAGTGGATGATACGGAGCTCGGGGAGTTTCCCGCAGATGTAAGGGACTTCATGAAGTCTGACCAGTTCAAGTTTCGTGTGGGCGAAAATGTCGCTAACGCAGCGATGACGCTATTCAATGGGCTGGAAGACATCGACGTTTTTGTCTTGCATACACTTTTTTTCAACTCCGAAGATGCCGTACAACTCAAGACGCTCGATCTGACCGGGGAAATGGTCATGTTCGGGGCGATCAACCCCCGCTTGACCACGTTCTCCATCGACCCTGTGGAAGTCATGCTGGGCTACGGTGGAACCCGTCAGTTCAGGACCGAACCCCAGATTTCAGGGGTCACTTGGCGTGTAGAGGATCTGGACGGCAATGCCACGGGGGCCGGGCGAATTGACGCCAACGGCCTCTATACCGCGCCGCCATTGGCGGACATCCACGGGACCTATAAACGGGTCAAGATCATTGCCACCGGGCCCGGTAGCGGCAGCGACCGCCATATCAGCAGGGCGCTGGTCACGGTGGTGGCAAGGGCTATCACCCTCAATCCCCTGATCGAGATCTGCAATGCTTCCTCAGGCGCGCAACCCGAAACCCGTAAATTCTCCGCCCATAGCATGAGCGGTGCGCTGAAGTGGCGTGTCAATGGCGACGGAGACATCGACGAAAGGGCTGATGAAAATGGGGAAAATACTTACCGCGCCCCACCGAAGCAGGATACCGGCTCCCCGTCTTTTACGGTGGATGAAATCGTCGTGGAGAACGTCGCTACCGCTCAACAGCAGACGTCCCTGGTAGTGCTCAAGCATCGCTTGCCCATGATAGTGATCGATTTCGATTTGCAAGGGTTACCCCCCAACCAAACGAAGTTGATTCCAACATTCAACGCTCAGAATCCAGACCCGCAGTATTTGACGTGGTCCTGCCTACCCGCTGGTGCTGGGTCGATCGATCCTGCAACCATGATATTCACCGCCAGTGAAACGACCAACAGCCAGTTTGTCTTGATTACCGTGCTGCTCGACTTGATGGGCATGACGTTCGACGGGTTCATCATACTGCCTTTACCTCTCGCCTCCCTTCCGCCAAAACCAGCCCAACCGGAAATCCCGCAAACTTCCGCTTTCGATGAACTGAGCAGCTTGCTCGGGGAGGTCTACGACAAGTTCGAAGCTACCAACCTGGACACTGACGTCCGCAAAAAGGCCAAAGGATATCTGGATAACATCGCTGCACTCGCCGAGGACGCTCAAAATGGCCAGTAATTCCCTTGCCGACATTGTTGAAAAAATGAAAGAAGGCTCGATCACGCGTGGTTGGGGGGCGGTATGTGTCTTCAATCGCGAGAAACTCAACCGGATACTCCAGCAACAATGGCTGGAGAAATACGACGGCACCGGCTATCTACCTGTGTTTTCCGGCACGATGGACCTGAACGCCACCGGTACCGAATATGGTGTGATGACCAATGTCCTGCTGGGCAAGCCTTTGCTGTCGTTCGAGCCCGCACGCCTGGATACCTCCAAGGCAAAGCTGACGTTGAGTATTCTGGGCGGCAATTTCAGCGTTCATGAAAAAAACCGTGGTTTGTTGTATGAGTTCGACATCACCGAAGCCCACGGTTATACGCTGACGGTGGAGCTGGACCTGTCCCTGGTGGTGGGCGTGGTCGATCGCCTGGGCCGGGTGACGCTGGATTTGTCCAAGGGCACGAAGTTTTCCTGCAACCTCGCCGGGCCGGCGGCCAGCCGGGAGAAGCTCGGAGAGTACTTCGACCAGCGCTTCAAGGCATTGCCGCCCGAACGGCAGGTGTATGTCCTGGGCATCCTTGATCTGAAGGGCGGCAGCGACCTGACCCCGACCAACTTCATCGTGCTGACCCAGCGAGCCCCTGGTGCCGAAGTGGCAGGCGCGAAAAATGCGGCCGACGGCGCCGTGGTGGTCATGGTCAAGCTTCGGGGCAGCGAGCATGGCGGGGAGATTCCCTCCCCGGAACGCTTTCCTTACCTGATACCCGATGACGGTGACTATTCGGCCACCATCGTGTTGGCCCAGGAGTATGTCAGTCGATCCGATAACGAGAAGCTGGAACTGATCCACAGCCTGTTGTTCCCTGGGGAAAAAAACGTATTCGTGGAGCATACCCGCCGTGAGCCCAAAGACCTGGTGATATTCGGCAGCCTGGACCCCTCCAGGACATCGCTGACCATAGAGCCTGGCGTGCATGTAGTGAAAGCCGGCGGCGGGCCTGTCGAATACAAGGCTTACCTCGATGGGGTCGCGACGGATGTCGAGTGGAGCGTCAGCAGCCTCAACTCGAATACGTCGGCCGGTATGATCGACCCGGTGACCGGCGTTTACCGACCCGTCTCCGCCGCCAACCTGGGCAGGGAGCTGGTGCGCAACATCGTTAAGGCCACCTATGTCGATCCTCAGACGCGGTTGATTCATGAAGTCCAGGCCTTGTTACTGGTAACGACCCAGTCGATGAAAATTTCCCCGGCGGTCGTGTCGCGTATCGAGGGGCAGACGACGAATACCGTGACCTTCGTCGCGACGGCCCTGAGCGGCACGACGCTGACCTGGCGGCAGCCCACTTATGGAACACTGTCGGCACAAGGCAGCAGTGCCGTCTATACCCCCCCTTCCGCTGCTCAGTTGCTGCAGTTGCCCGAGTTCACCGTCGTTGACACCATCGCTGTCGAAGATGGCCTGGGCGAGTCGGTCGAGGCCTCGGTGGTGTTGACCCGGGGGGCGCCAACGCTGGAAATAGAACCGCGATTTGCCAGTGATGTGCGTCGCTCTGGAACCATAACATTCACCGAGAAGTCAGGTGCTCCCGAAGCGGTGGAGCGTATCTGGCAGGTGATCGGCGAGGGAACGATCAGCAACGCCGGGGTCTATACCGCTCCAGCGACCGCCGTTCGGCCCTATGCCATTGTCCGGTGCGAAATCTTCGGCGCGGGGATGCTTCTGTATGCTGGCTACAGCGTCGTAAAACTGGCCATCCACGATGAAGAGCCTGGCTGGACGGGCCTTTCGAAGTTCAGCCTGGAGGCATTGCGCTCCCTGCGATTGTTCGCCAACGGTTATCAGCAACTGCCCCTGGAAGCCGTGATTGAAACCAATGGCGCCAGGTTGACCCAGGAAGAAATGGACTCGCTGAAGATGGTCTATGTCTCCTCGAACCAATACGTCCCCGAGGTGCCGGCGTTGCAAGACGGTATAGAGAAGGACGATATTCCGGTCACCCATAGACTGTGGGCGCAGACGAGGATCGCCAATCGTTATAAACCTTACGCTGGGCCACCTGCAGCACAAACGCAACCTGGCGGGACGACGGCAATAACGGATCGAGTGAACTTGTTCTTGGTAGGGCATTCCGGACAGACGACCCATTTTTATGCGGTTTTTAATGATTCGTTGGGAAACCCCTGGCGTTCGGACCGTGACCCGGGGCATACCGATGGGATTATCACCCTTGAACCCATGCCCTCGCCCACTCCCAACATCGATGACTATGCATTGATACGTAAGCGTGTGGACGGGGGCGGCGGCAGTGATTCGGACGGTGATTATGATTTCGACTGGTACTTGAAGACGATCGATTACTGGGCGTTGACGTATCGTCGCTCGGGTCAGGTCGGTGTGGATTTCATGACGGCTGAAGTGCGAGGGCTGCAGTCGATCGTGCAATGGGAGAGTCCCGCCCCCAATGAAACCATGTTCAGTTACACCGGCTATGGCTTCAATGATCCGGCCAAGCCTAACGATGCCAATATCATGCGTTATGACCCGCTGTTGGTCGAGCACCTGGGCTTACCACTCAAAACCGAGATGGAACCGGGTGAGGCGCTGGACGAAGGCAAGTTCCGGATCGGTTTGTTTCGCTGCGAACATGCCGACGGTGTTCGACAGGACCAACGGGTGAAACTATACCCATTACGGTCTCAGAAACTGAAGGTTTACCTGACCGATGATGAAGGTAACCATCACAAACTTGCCATTGGTTTCAAATCGTCAGACCGCAATCGATTGTATGTCGACCATCTTGATGGTTAGAGCGACAACGGGCCCGAGTATTCGCGGGCCCTTCTCGTGAAGTTGGAAGTTCAAGCGAAGTTCGCTGCATTCAAGTAAGCACTGAATGAGCGTGCCTTCGCTCGCCTATCACTGCTTATTGAGCTGTTTGTGAGGTTAACGATGACTGCGTCTACTGCTGTGCACTCCAATGCCTTCAACTTTTTGAGTTTTGTCCAGACGGGCGTCGATCCGCGAACCGGTTTTTATACCGTGTCATTATCGTTGCCAGAATTACTAAGTAATTACCTGCGCGGGCCATTGGTGCCTCTGACACTCAACTACAACCCGTTGAATACCAATGACAGTGGATTTGGCACCGGTTGGAATCTTGCGCTAAGCCAGTACACCCCAAGTACCCAGATCGTCTCGGTGTACTCGGGACAGACATTCAAGGTGACCGGCCCGTACGAAGGCGTGGCCAATCGTAAGCGCATGAAAGAACAGAAGATCGAGGATTTTCAGTTTTTTCAATTGCCGGATGACCAGTTCAAGATCGTCCATAAGTCCGGGCTGGTGGAAATACTGGAGCTCAAGGGGGCCAGCCCCCAGGTGGCGATGCCGGTGAAAATGTACTCCGAGCAGGGGCATGAGATCACCCTGGACTACGTGACTGTCGCTGGCGCGCCGATGCTGCGCACTATTCGCGACGACACCGGCCTGCTGCTTGAAATTACCCGCAACCTCATCACCAATGCCGTCCACATCGGCTACAAGCCCGTCAATGGCACGGCGCTGGCCGAGGTGGTCCTGAACATGAAGGATGGTCGCGTCGACCGGATTACCTTGCCGACGACCGAGAATGCCGGTTGGCGCTTCGAATACCGCCCGGAGAAAGGTCTGGATTGCATCAGCGCAGTCTGGACACCCTTGGGCGCCCACGAAACTGTCCAGTACAACGATGATGGGCACGGCCTTCCCGGTAGCGGTAATGAACAGCGTAAGTTGCCCAGGGTGACCGACCATGTCACCGACCCTGGCGGCGGCCAGGGGCCCATCACGGTGAAATACACCTACAGTGCCAATGGCCATAACTTTCTGGGTTTCAACAGTGGCATCGGGTGGAGCGAGGATGGTCTGGATAACCTGTATAAGATGCTCGACGCCTACGAGTACGAGTCTACCGAAGCATTGATGGTCGGAACCGATACGGTTCGCAGCGTGACCCGTAAGTTCAACCGCTTCCACTTGCTGGTCTCGGAGACCACCTTGCAGGGCACGCATCAACAGACCCAAAAGACCCGTTACTACGCCGATGAAGACGATAAGTTGGCGTTCGATGCACAACCGCGTCAGTGCCAGTTGCCCAAAGAGGTGATGACTCGCTGGGAGTTGACCGATGATGCGCGTAAGTGGCGAGAAGATGTCGAGCGCAGTGAGTATGACATCCACGGCAACCAGACCCTGAGCGTGCAACCCAGTGGCGTCACCGAGGCGACCACCTACTATCCGGCTGGCGGAATTCCCGGCAAGTGTCCGGAGGATCCCTACGGCTTCGTCAAACATATCGAGCACACAACGGTCAGCCCGGCGACGGATCCGGAACTGGTGCCCGACCTGCAAGCTGGTGCGCCGACCCTTCGGACTCGCTACAGCTATGTCGAATTGCCGGCGCTGGATGACGTTTATATCCGCGTACCGTCGGTGGTCGTATCCGAGGAAAGCCAGCAGCAAGTCGTTGGTCAGACCGAAGTTTTGTTGGAGACCACCCGCCATGAGTATTTCAACACTCCGGTCGATCCATTGATCCATGGGCTTGAGCGACTCAAAACCGTCAGCTTGGTGGGGGAGGGCCGCGACTACGTTTCAACGACCGGTTACGAATACCGGATCAGGACGGACGAGGAAAAAGCGAAAAGTAACAAGGCAACCAACGGCAACGACATTCTTCTCGGTGAAACCGTGTTCGAGACGACCGAGACGTTCACCGGCCATGACAATCTGGTCAAGGTCGTCAGCGCCGAGCGCTCGCTGCTCAATGGTGAGCCGTTGCTGACCCGGGACAAGGACATCAGGATCCGCATGACCTATGACGCCCTGGTGCGGGTGCTGACGGAAACAGTCGCGCCCGATGATCCGGACTACGCGGCCACGCGTAGTTACAGCTACACGCTTATCCGCCCGGCGGATAAAGACCAGGCACCGGTTACCGGGCAGGCTTTCCAGGAGGTCGAGAGCGTCAAGGGTCTCAAGACTCGCACCTGGTTCGATGGGTTGAACAGGGCGGTCAGGGAAGAACAGCAGGACGCGGACTTCTCGGGCGGCGCATTTCGAGACATTTACCGCTCGACCTACAACGCATTGGGTCAATTGATCGAAGAGCAGGAAATCGACTGGCTGGAGCTCACTCCCCTTGCGTTGAAAACCACTTACGCATTCGATGATTGGGGCGAACAATCCAGCAGTACCGACCCGGCAGGGGTGACGAAGTACAGCGTGCAGGATCCGATTGCCTTCACCACCACGGAGTGGACGCACGGCCAGGGCCAGACCGTCACGACCACCAATCGCCTGGAAAAACCGGTCAAGGTCGAGCGTTTCGACCTTGCCGGAAACTCCCTTGGTATTCACGGCTATCTGTATGACGGCCTGGGCCGTACCGCTCAGGAAGAAAACGCGGCGGGCTACAAGACGTCTTACACCTACGACGTTTTCGATCGCATGCTTGAAACCACGTTGCCGACCCAGGACAAGGTCGTTCGTGAATACGCTGGCCATAGCCGCAACGATCTGCCGACCCTGATCAAGGTCGGCAATACGGAGCTGGGCACGCAGGCGTTCGACAGCCTGGAGCGGATCAGCCAGTCGACAACCGGAGGGCGGATCACCCGGCATGAGTACGACACCACGTATAGCAAAGCCAATCGCGTCATTCAGCCCAGCGGTGATGTGATCCACTACGAGTACGCTTATGAGCTGACGGATGAGCCGCTCACCCGCAACGCCGTCGCGGGGGAAGAAACCATCGGCCGCCTGAAACAAGTGCCCGCGCCGATCAAAGCGACTTATGGCTACGATCCGCGAGATGCGCGGCTCGTCAGCTCGTCGGAAATCGATATCGAGTTGGGACGAACTTACGACGATCAAGGCCAGATAAAAACCGAAACGCGTACTGTGACGGATGTCGCCGAGCCGTATGAAATGACCTATGTCCACAGCCGGCTCGGAAGACTGATTCGTTATCACGATGTCACAGGGCAGGTTCAGTCGTTCGAGTACGACCGCACCAATGGCAGGTTGACCCATACCCAACTCGCCGAGCCGGGCGCCAACAGCTATATCCGCAGCGACTTTACCTATAACGATCAGGGTCTGATGGCGCGTATCGCCACGGTGGACGCAGCCAACACCAGCGCGACCATCGAGCTTGAGTATGATGCACAGGGGCGTGAAACATTGCGCACTTTCCACCTTAACGGCAGCCGGTCCTGGTTGAAGCAATGCTGGAATAGTCTGGATCAGATCGAACAGCGTGAGTTGAGCGAAGGCGCGAGCGTGGGCGAAACCGTGCTTCGTAACGAGACCTATCGATACGAACTGCGCGGACGTCTTGAGGAATACCGTTGCGAAGGCCCGCAAGTGCCGGCGGATCCTTTCGGCAACCCGATGTCCCGGCAACTATTTTTCTTCGATGCCTTGGATAATCACGAAGAAGTTCGCACGACCTTCAAGAAAGGCCAGGCCAGCGAAAGCAACACCGCGCGTTTCTTCTACGAAAACCTGGACCCGGTTCAACTGACACGCGTCACCAACAGTCATGCCGATTACCCGGATATCGAGTTGGAATACGATGCCAACGGCAACCTGATCAAGGACGAAGAAGGGCGGACCTTGGTCTATGATCTGCTGTCCCGTTTGGTCGAAGTGAGCGGTTCCGGCTCGGATGACACCAGAACCTACGGGTATGACGGCGGCGATCAATTGTCGGTCAGCGCCAATGATACTGATCGCGAGCAGCAGTTTTACCGCGATGGCAAACCGGTCAATTCCGTTGGCGCCGCGCAGAGCAGGACCTATGTGTCGGTCGAAGGCGTGCCCCTCGCGGAGCGGCAGGAGGGTGCGCTCCCAAAGTCGTTGCTGCTGGCCAGTGATCAAAGCGGGAGCGTGCTCCGGGAAGTAGACGAGGGCGAGGTCAGCGCAATTGCCTACAGCGCTTATGGTGATCGCGATGGTGCACAGCCGGTGGGTGGGCGCATGGGCTTCAACGGTGAGGTCAGGGATGAGACCGGGTGGTATTTGTTGGGCAGTGGCTACAGGGCTTTCAATCCGTGTTTGCTGAGGTTTCATAGCCCGGACAGCTGGAGCCCGTTTGGAGAGGGAGGGCTGAATGCCTATGCTTATTGCTTGGGGGATCCGGTTAATTTCGTGGATCCGACGGGGCATTTTGGTGTTTGGACGTGGGTAAAGAAAATATTTGGCTTCAAACCTAAATCTCCGGCTGCTAGCCAGGCTTCGGCTTTTAACGTGGCGGATCCTGCTTATCAAGGCCGGTTTGTGCAGCCTGGAACAAATACTTCAACTAACCCTTTATATGATGGTTCGTCATATTCCGTGGGCAAACCTCCTCCCCGCTTGGAGACAGAGATCCCAGCAGCAGGCGCCAATCCTCCGCCAGGTAGGGCTGATTTGGGGGCTACCAGGCCAGTTGAAGGTACGGCAGTGAAACAAAAAGATCCATTGCGCCGGCCTAGAACGCCAGCTGAGATACAGGCAAAGCAAAAAGCAAGGCAGTTGCGAAATCGGGAAAAATATCCCAAAGCTTATAAAAAGGCTCTACTGCTAAGTGAACCGGGCAATGAGGTCGGGACAACTGCGCACGGTTCTAAGATAATAACGACCGATCTTATAGTGAATTACGATTCCGAATTTGGCCTTAATGTTCGCCAAACGGTTGCGCGTGTTGTATGGAGGGATAGGGGGGGTAGGTTTCGCGATATGGACTGAGTGAGTTTAATTGAGAGGTGGGTACTTGAACTGGAAGGCATTAGGTAAGTTGTTGCCTCCCCAGTTTCGATGTCTAATTCAGCATGAGTTCGACACCCCAGTCTTGCTGAGCCTTATCCCAACCCACTCACCCGAGCAAACTCCACCAACCCACCGTCATGGCCAAGCCCCAACTTGTCCATGGCGGTGCGTTTCTGTCGACTGATGGTTTTTTCGCTGCGATTGAGCTGGGCCGCGATCTGTCGGCCGGACATCCCCCGCACGAACAGCCTTACCACCTCCAGTTCTCGTTCCGACAGGCTCACCGATGCCGCTTCGGGTCCGGCGACCGCCAGGGGTTGGGCTTGCACGAGCGCCGCGAAACCTGGGCATACATAGCGTTGTCCCTGGATGACCGCCAGGATCGCTCGCTTCAGGTTGCGCAGTGGGCTGCGTTTGTCGAACAGGCCGTTCACGCCGCCATTGAGCAGGGCCTGCAGCACGGAAGTATTGCGCAGCATGGTGATCACGATCAGCGGGCAGCCGTGATGATGCCGCTTCAGGTAACCCATCAAGGCCAGCCCGTCCGGGAACTGTCCATCCGGCATCGAATAATCGCTGATCACCAGGTCACAGGGAGTGCGTTGCAGGTGCTGGATCAGTTCATCGGGATTGCGGGCGGTGGCAACGATGGCAAACCCGAGTTGCACCAAGGTCATTTCGATGCCGGCCAGCACGACCGGGTGATCGTCGGCGAGGATGATGCGAACCGGCTTATCGGCAGGGTGCCTGTGCGACACTCGCGTATCGTCACAGGTCCAGAGGCTGGGGGTGTCGCGGTGTACAGGCGTGTGGTTCGGATGCATTGAGTTCTCGACAGGGTCCGTCAACAGCCCGGGCGCTGGGAGGCAGACGTCCGGGCACTTAGAGCAAGCCTTGTTCGCGCGCGATTTTCCCCGCGAGGTGACGCGAACTGACGCCGAATTTTCGGCGGATATTGTTGAAGTGGTAATTAACGTTGGCTTCGCTGCAATCGACGATTACGGCGATTTCCCAGGAAGATTTACCGGCCTCGCTCCATTGCAGGAACTCTCTTTCCCGGTTGGTAAGGCAGATTTTCTGAGCGGGCTTGCTCTCCGTAGGTTGGAAGCGGGCCTGATAGGGCGATGAGGGGGCTGAAACAGCGGTGGTGTGGTACATGAGCGAAATCTCCCATTCATCCTCATTGATGGCGTGGGGGCGGCGGAATCTTCCTACTACTGGATGGCATGGTTCGCACGTCCCGCCTTCAGACCCCGTAGGGCTGGAGGCACGGGTTCGTTATAGCTCGATTCAAAATCCCTGAAACCTGTCAGACATGACAGGTGCGAGGACTCTAATGATGAATTGTCGAAAAGGCTGTCAGCTGAAGCGATTGATATTGTAGGAATTTTTACACTTTGCTGGCTGGACCTCGTGAGCAACGGGTCTTCTCAACCTTGATTTTAAATTTGCAATCAGTCCATCGCGGGTATATACACGCACCCATGCTTCCTTCCCAATGCTTGTGCATCAACCTGCGTCGCGCCGCCCGTGGCGTCAGCAGGTATTACGACGGCGCCCTCGATGGCTTCGGGATCAACGTTGCCCAGTATTCTTTACTGAGCAACCTGGCCCGCCTGGATCAACCGAGTATTTCTTCCCTGGCCGAGGCCATGGGTCTGGACCGCAGCACCTTGGGGCGTAACCTACGGGTGCTGGAGGGCGAGGGGTTGGTGGCGCTGGCCGAGGGCGAGGACCTGCGTAACCGTATTGTAGTGCTGACCGACGCCGGGCATGCCCGGTTGGCGGCGGCGCTGCCGGCCTGGGAGGCGGCGCAACAACGCTTGATCGATAAGCTGGGCGCCGAGAAGCGCACGGCGTTGCTGGCCTTGCTGGACGAACTGGCGTAACGCCGGTTCGTTCGAATACAAGCGGGTATATACCCGCGAGCGGAGAATAATAATGACATCGATGTGGCGTACCTGTGGTTGGGTCCTCGTGGGCAGCGCGCTGATCCTGGCGTTGTCCCTGGGCGTGCGGCATGGCTTCGGCCTGTTCCTCTCACCCATGAGCGCCGAGTTCGGCTGGGGGCGTGGGGTGTTCGCCTTTGCCATCGCCTTGCAGAACCTGATCTGGGGCATGGCGCAGCCCTTCACCGGGGCGTTGGCCGACCGTTTCGGCGCGGCGAAAGTGGTGCTGGTCGGGGGCGTCCTGTATGCCCTCGGCCTGGTGTTCATGGGGCTGTCGGATTCGGCCTGGTCGTTGTCGTTGAGCGCGGGATTGTTGATCGGCATCGGCCTGTCCGGCACCTCGTTCTCGGTGATCCTGGGCGTGGTCGGCCGGGCCGTACCGCCGGAGAAACGCAGCCTGGGCATGGGCATCGCCAGTGCCGCCGGTTCCTTCGGCCAGTTCGCCATGTTGCCGGGCACGTTGGGGCTGATCGGTTGGCTGGGGTGGTCGGCTGCCTTGTTGGTGCTGGGCCTGCTGGTGGCATTGATCGTGCCGTTGGTGAGCATGCTCAAGGACGCGCCGTTGCCGGTGACCGGCCCCGAGCAAACCTTGTCCGAAGCGCTGCGCGAGGCGTGCAGCCATTCGGGGTTCTGGCTGCTGGCCCTGGGGTTTTTCGTCTGTGGTTTCCAGGTGGTGTTCATCGGCGTGCATTTGCCGGCCTACCTGGTGGACCAGCATTTGGCCGCCAGCGTTGGCACGACGGTGCTGGCCTTGGTGGGCCTGTTCAACATCTTCGGCACCTACACCGCCGGTTGGCTGGGCGGGCGCATGTCCAAGCCGCGCCTGTTGACCGGGTTGTACCTGTTGCGGGCCGTGGTGATCGGCCTGTTCCTGTGGCTGCCGGTGACCACCACCACGGCCTATCTGTTCGGCATGGCGATGGGCTTGCTGTGGCTGTCCACGGTGCCGTTGACTAACGGCACCGTCGCCACCTTGTTCGGTGTGCGAAATCTCTCGATGTTGGGTGGGATCGTGTTCCTGTTCCACCAGTTGGGTTCGTTCCTCGGCGGCTGGCTGGGTGGGGTGGTATACGACCGCACCGGCAGCTATGACTTGATCTGGCAGGTGTCGATCCTCCTCAGCCTGCTGGCGGCGGCATTGAACTGGCCTGTGCGTGAACGTCCGGTGGCGCGCCTGCAAGTTCAGGCCGGTGCCGCATGAGCCGCGTCGGCCCGTGGTTGGTGGCGCTCGGCGCCGGCTTGCTGCTGGCCTTCGCCTGGTGGGGCTGGCAGCAGGGCGGCCTGGCGTTGATGCAATTGGGCATGGGAACCTGTTGAACGATGGACGAGGTCGGGCTCGGCGAGTAACGTCGTAGGCTGAATGCCTATAAGGAAATGCCGACATGCTGATGCGCTGGCTTGCTGTTCCGACGCTCCTACTGGCCGTAGCCGGCCCCCTCTGGGCCGCCGATTGCCCGCCGTTGCTGGAGGGCTCCTTGCCCAAGCTGCGGGCCAAGGAAACCATCGACCTGTGCCAGCGCTTCGCCGGCAAGCCGCTGGTGGTGGTCAACACTGCCAGCTTCTGCGGCTTTGCCCCGCAGTTCAAAGGCCTCGAGGCGCTGAACCAGCGCTACAAGGACCAAGGGCTGCAAGTGCTGGGCGTGCCCTCCAATGACTTCAAGCAGGAGTCCAAGGACGGCGCCGAAACGGCCAAGGTGTGCTACGTCAATTACGGCGTGACCTTCACCATGACCGAGCCGCAACCGGTGCGCGGCGCCGACGCCATCCCGCTGTTCAGGCACCTGGCGGAACAATCTGGCGCGCCGAAATGGAATTTCTACAAGTACGTCGTTGACCGCCAGGGCAAGGTCGTCGCCAGTTTCTCCAGCCGCATCAAGCCCGATGACCCCGAGTTCATCAAGGCCGTGGAAGCCGCCATCGCCTCCAAGCCCTGATCGCCGGCCACGAAAAAGCCCCGCCTCTTTGCAGAGTGCGGGGCTTTTTTTGCTTCAGTCGGCGAAGGGTTCAGCTTCGCCGTGAACCATCAGAAGCGGTAGGTTGCACCGACACCGAAGCCGTTGGCGCTGTTCTTGTATTCAGCGTTGTAGGATTGGCCCAGGGCGTTGGTTTGATTGATGCTGACTTTTTCCTCCTTGAGGTAGGAATACGCCACATCGATGGTCAGGTCGTCAGTCGGGCTCCAGCCAGCACCCAGGCTGAAGATGGTCCGGTCGCCGGTTGGGATGCGTGGCGAGCGGTCTTCATTGTTGGTAGGCGACTGGTCGAAGGACAGGCCGGTACGCAGGACCCACTGTTTGTTCAACTGGTAGGAGGTACCGATGGCGTAGGCCCAGGTGTCGTGCCAGTTCTGTTCTTCGGTGATGCTGCCCAGGAACGCAGGGGCCAGGGCGCCGCCGGCTGCCGTTACGCCTTCGTTGTTCACGGTGATTTCTTTCAGGCGGCTCCAACGGGTCCAGGTGCTGCCGGCATAGACTTTCCAGGCATCGTTGATCTCCTGGGTCACCGAGAAGTCCACCGATTCCGGGGTGGTGATGTCCAGCGAGGCGTCGTAGCGGCCATTGTTGAGCAGGAAGGCAGGGGTACCGGCGCCTGGGTTCACTTCAGTGTGACCTTCGAGCTTGTACTTGACCTTGGAGTGGTAGGTCAGGCCGACGCGCGTGGTGTCGGTCGCCTGGACCAGCAAGCCGATGTTGTAGCCGTAGCCGATGTCGTCGCCCTTGATTTTCACATCACCGTCGTTCGGCGACAGCGGGGTGGTCAGGGTCGATTCCAGCGCGCCGGAAATACGGTTGACGGTCGGACCGAAGCCGATCGAGACCTTGTCGTTGAAGGCATAGCTGACGGTAGGCTGGAAGGTCACGACCTTCACTTCGCTCTTGCTGCCGAAGTTGCCGCCCTGGAAGCCGTTTTCATAATCGGTGATCAGGCCGAACGGTGCGTACACACCGAGGCCGAAGGCCCATTGGTCATCGATCGGCTTGACGTAGAAGCCCATCGGAACGCCGGTGAGCGGGACCATGTCGCCCTTGTTGGTGCCGGCGTGAGTGCCGCTGGCATCGTCGATATCGGTGGAGGCATCAATAGCCGCGAAGCCGCCGGTCACTTGCTGGCGCTTGAGGCGCGACATGCCAGCAGGGTTGCCGAACACGGTGCTCGCATCATCGGCAGCAGAAGAACGACCTGCGAAACCAGTGCCCATGCCACTGATGCTTTGTTCGTTCAAGGCAAAGCCACTGGCGAAAAGTTGAGTGGATGCCAAGGTAACGGCAAGGCCAAGGGTGGTTTTGAGCATGATTTTTTTCATTGTTAGAACTCCTGATGGTCACCGGGGCGAAAATTACCAACATTTTCGTCCAAGCGCTATAGCCTGTATGGCTTGATTTAGAGCGGTTTTGTAGGACAATCCGACCAGATTCACGTCCGTTGTAGGAAGTTTCCAAATTCCCCATCAGCAAGCGACCGGATTCATGGATGAAACGCAGCTTTGCCAAGCGAAGGTGAAGTCTCGCAGGCGCCCCTGCGGGTGAAAGGTCTGGCGCCAGATGCGGGCCATGCCGAGCAGATCGTCGGCGTCGGGCAGGGCGGTGTTCTGTTCTTCCACCAGCAACCAGGCGATGGCGGTGGCGTAGCGCAGGTTGACGGTCAGTTCCAGGTGCGGGCCGCTGAGAAAGGCGTGCTGGCTGGCCAGGCCACGGACCAGGCTGGCGCGTTCCGGGTCCAGCGCCAGGTAATGGTCCCACAGCGCCCGGTGGCGGGGTTCGGTGATGCGATACAGGCCGTGCCCGCGCCGGTCGTGCAGTGCAGAACCGAGGCCCGATTGGCTACCGGCAATGCCCAGTAACAAGGATTCCGCCGTTGCACTGTGGCGCTCCAGGTAAAGGAGCGTCGGGCGGATCACATATCGACACAGTTCGCTGGCAGCGATACCCATAAGACCCTCGAAGCGTGAAAAGGGCGGAGCCTGAAGGGTGTGGGCTTGGCAGCGGTGGATCGGTTCAGGCTCCGCCGGAAGCGGATCATGCCGCTTGAGTTGAAGTCTAGTGTCATATTTGCGCTGTAAAGGACTGTTTTTAAAACATCTTCGGCCAACGGTTATAACCCTTATATCCCTTGGTGCTTACGCCGTTTCGCTTTTCCCGGCCTTGCACGGCCGAATGTTGGGCATTGAGCGAGGCGTTTGCGCGCCCAGCGTGGGAATGATCAGGCAATAAAAAGCCCCGCTTTCTGGGCGGGGCCTTTGGGGTGTCAGCCTTGGCGGCGAATCAGGCAATCAGTGCCTGACGGGTACGCTCGATCACGGCCTGCAGCGGTTCTGCGCTGGAGTACTGATCGGGATACAGGCGTTCGCTGTGACGGGCGATGCCGTGTTCGTTGACCACGGTGAAGCTGAAGCAGCCTTTGCGAGCGGCCATGATCAGGCAGTTCATTGGGGCAAAAGCGTTGGTTAGGGTGCGGATGGCATCCTGGGTCTGGATTTGAGTCGACATGTTATGGGTGTTCCTACAAATGACACGGTTAAGAACCGTGCAACGTTAAAACGTTCCAGTAACGTCGACCACCATTGGTCGAACGAAGAACCCGACTGGAACAAAGCAGCCAGTTTGAGCGCTATAGACAGTGCGCGCTTGGGCTGGCAGGTAGGTACTTAGGAGGGCAGGCAACACATCAGGGGCGAAGGTTCTGGGCCCGGGGTGAAGATCCTGATCAATTTGCAGGTTGGTTCGGTCAGAGCAGTGAGCCTGGCAACACCCTTCGCATTCGATCAAAGGCTGTGTTGGCGCAAGCGTTACCTGGAAACCATCGAGGGGGTCGGTCTCTTTTTTTCGGTCAGGCGTCCGTGTTGGGATGGCTGACCGCGGAGAAGTGTTCGACCCGGAATTGACTTTCAGCTTGGTACTAACGCCGCGGATAGTAACGGATCGAATGACTGAAGGAAAGGGAATTGGTTAAAAAATATTCAAATGCCCGCAGGAGCGGGGCGAGGGGGCGGTAACTCTAGCACATACTGCGCAGTGTTCGCTGATGGCTCCAGGCCATGCCCGCCGTGGGTTACGCCAGGGTTATCCCCAGCTTCCACTGCGCGATGACACAAAAAAGCAGGCGCTTATAACCGCTTCGGGTGTTACTTGTGCACACTTGCTGCGCCACTTGTCACCTTACTGTCATGTCGAAACAAACCCTTGCCAGTGCCTGCATCGAAAATTTAAGTCAATGAAAAACATCGCTTTTTTTTACTGGTGAAAAAATCGTCAGTTTGAGCGCAGGCCCCGTTCCATAGGGCTTTCGGAGAGTTAGAGGGGGGTTGTCCACTGAGTTATCCACAGCTTCTGTGGATTGTCCCAAGCGCTTGCTCTAGCACGGGCGTGCCGGTTTTTTTCGACTTTACCCGTGGGAAAAAAGGAGTAGAGTGGCGCGCCTTTCGATCTGTCCCGCAGTGCTTTATGAAGTTTCGCTCCGTATCAAATCCTGTTACCGGTACCCCTCCCAGTGTTACCCCAACCAAGCGCATTTCGATGCGGGTCGCCGAATGGCTGCTCGACAGCCCGCGCCTGGGAGAAAACCCCAGCGTCAAGCACTTGGCCGGTCGTTTGCTCAAGCAACCGGCCCGTGAAGGTGTGGTCGCCGCGCAAAGTCGTCTAGGGCAGTTGATGTGCCGTGAATGCGGAAACGCCCGGGATCGGCGGATCGGGCATGACCTGTTGCGCCAGGCTGCCCGGGCCGGCGATCACCGCGCCCGTCAGGCCCTCGGTGAAATCGACGACTGAAATCCAAGGCCGCGCTGGGCAACGCCCCGCCAGCTTGGGTAACCTTCGGGCTTTATCTCTTACGCGGGAATTGTCATGGCGATGGATTTGACCAGCCTGTTGTTCGGCCTGGCGGGCGCGGCGGTGCCGTTGCTGGGCCTGGCCTGGCACCTGCAACGCCAGGCGAGCGCCGCGCAGGCCGAACAGGCCTTGCTGGAAGAGCGCCTGGCCACCGCGCACATGGCCCACGACGGCCTCAATGCCCAGCTTGATGCCTGCCGCGACGAGATCAGCGACCTCAGCCAGGCCAACTCCGCCAAGCAGGCCGAGCTTGCCGCCGCGTCCCGGGAAGTCGAGCTGTTGCAGATCGAGCGGGACAACGCTCGCGACGCAGCCCACGCCTGGAACCTGGAACGTGCCAACAAGGAAGCGGAACTGCGCCGCCTCGATGCCCAGGCGGCGTCGTTGCAAGCCGAGCTGCGTGAGCAACAGGAAAGCCATCAGCAACGCCTGGATGACCTGCAAGGTTCGCGGGACGCACTGCGGGCACAATTTGCCGAGCTGGCCGGGAAAATCTTCGACGAGCGTGAACAGCGCTTCGCCGAAACCAGCCAGCAACGCCTGGGCCAATTGCTCGACCCCTTGAAGGAGCGCATCCAGTCCTTCGAAAAACGCGTCGAGGAGAGTTACCAGGCCGAGGCGCGGGAGCGGTTCTCGCTGGGCAAGGAGCTGGAGCGGCTGCAACAGCTGAACCTGCGCCTGAGCGACGAGGCCACCAACCTCACACGCGCCCTCAAGGGCCAGAAAACCCAGGGCAACTGGGGCGAGCTGATCCTGGAGCGGGTACTCGAACACGCCGGCCTGGAGAAAGGTCGCGAGTACCAGACCCAGGTCAGCCTCAAGGGCCCGGATGGTGAGCGCTTCCAGCCTGACGTACTGATTTATCTGCCTGGCGACAAGCAAGTGGTGGTCGATTCCAAGGTCAGCCTCACGGCTTACCAACAGTATGTGGCCGCCGAGGATGACGCCATTGGCCTGCTCGCCCTCAAGCAACACGTGGGGTCGTTGCGTGCCCACGTCAAAGGCCTGGCCGGCAAGGATTACAAGCGCCTGGACGGTTTGCACAGCCTGGATTTCGTGTTGTTGTTCGTGCCGATCGAGGCAGCATTTTCCGCCGCCCTGCAAGCCGAGCCGAACCTGTTCCAGGAGGCCTTTGACCGCAACATCGTGATCGTCAGCCCGACCACTTTGCTGGCGACGTTGCGGGTGATCGACAGCTTGTGGAAACAGGAACGCCAGAGCCAGAACGCCCGGGAAATCGCCGAACGGGCGGGGTGGCTGTACGACAAGTTCGTGTTGTTCATCCAGGACCTGGACGAGATCGGCAGTCGTCTGCAGCAGTTGGACAAGGCCTACAGCGCCGCACGCAACAAGCTGACGCAAGGGCGCGGCAACCTGATCAGCCGCAGCGAACAACTCAAGCTCCTCGGCGCCCGGGCCAGCAAGAACCTTCCGGCCGATTTGCTGGAGCGGGCGATGACGGATGCGGATGGGTTGCCGGAGTTGCCGGAAGAGGCCAGTGTCAAGCCCGATGCTTGATGCGAACCTCTAAGCTGAAACAACACCCGTGGCGAGGGAGCTTGCTCCCGCTTGAGTGCGTAGCACTCACAAAAAACTGGGTCTGCTGCGCAGCCCAACGGGAGCAAGCTCCCTCGCCACAGGGTTATGTATCAGGCAGGAAAACGATGTTTCTCACAACGGCAAATGCCGACTCAACAACGCCCTCAATGCCGCTGGTTTCACCGGCTTGGCCAGGTAATCCAGGCCTGCGGCGTGCACCTGGGCCACCGTTTCCGGCCGGCCGTCGGCGCTGATCACCACCCCGGGCACCGGTTCGCCCAGGCGCGTGCGCAACCAGGCCATCAGCTCGGTGCCGGTCTCACCGCCGTCCAGGTGAAAATCCACCAGCGCCAGTTGCGGCCGGTCTCCCTGGGCCAGCCAGTGTTCGCATTCGTCACGGTTGCGCGCGGTCCACACCTGGCAACCCCAGCGCGTCAGCAGGCTGTTCATGCCGATCAGGATGCTGTCTTCGTTATCGACGCACAGCACCCGCGCGCCGCTGGGCAGATGGCCGTTGGGTTCGACCACCGCGCCAGGTGCGCTGGCCTGGGCCGCGGCCAGGGGCACGCTGACGCTGAATACGCTGCCTTGGCCGGGCCAGGAGCGCACGCGCAGGGTGTGGCCGAGCACGCGGCATAGCCCGTCGGCGATCGCCAAGCCCAGCCCCAGGCCTTTTTCGGCGCGGGTCTGGTGGCTGTCCAGGCGTTTGAATTCTTCGAAGATGACTTGCTGTTTATCCTCGGCGATACCCGGCCCGCGGTCCCAGACTTCCAGGCACAGCTCGCCGTTGCGTCGCCGGGCGCCCAGCAACACCGGCCCCTTGGCGTAGCGGAAGGCGTTGGTGAGGAAGTTTTGCAGGATGCGCCGCAGCAGCTTGATGTCGCTGTCGATGCGCAGTCGCGAGCCGCGCACCCGGAACTTCAGGCCCTGTTCTTGGGCCAGGACGGTGAATTCCGCGCCGAGGGTGTCGAACAGGTCATTGAGGACGAACGGCTTGCGCTCGGGATTGATCTTGCCGTTCTCCAGGCGGGAAATGTCCAGCAGGTCGGTGATCAGGTCTTCGGCCGAGCGCAGAGAACTGTCCAGGTGTTGCACCAGTTGCCGGGCTTCGCTCGGCAGGCCGTCGTGCTGGTGGGACAGCGCGGCGGAGAACAGGCGTGCGGCGTTGAGCGGCTGCATCAGGTCATGGCTGACGGCGGCGAGGAAGCGGGTCTTCGATTGGTTGGCCGCTTCAGCGGTGCTTTTCGCGTCGGTCAGCGCCAGGTTCAGTTGCGACAGTTCCCAGGTGCGCTCGGCCACCCGCTGCTCCAGGCCCTCGTTGGCCTCGGTCAACGCCTGTTCGGCCTCGCGGAACGCGGTGATGTCGGTGAAGCTCATGACGAAGCCGCCGCCAGGCATCGGGTTGCCGATCAGCTCGATGACCCGCCCGTTGGGGAACATCCGTTCGGACGTGTGGGCGCGACCCTGGCGCATCCAGTGCAAACGCCGGGCGACGTGCACCTCCGCCTCGCCGGGGCCGCAAAGGCCGCGTTCGGCGTTGTAGCGGATGATGTCGGCAATGGGCCGACCGACGCTGATCAAGCCGTCCGGGTAGTTGAACAGTTCCAGGTAGCGGCGGTTCCACGCCACCAACCGCAGCGACTGATCGACCACGCTGATGCCCTGGGTGATGTTCTCGATGGCGCCTTGCAAGAGTGCGCGGTTGAATTGCAGCACTTCCGAGGCTTCGTCGGCGATGCGCACGACGTCTTCGAGTTGCATCTCGCGGCCTTCGATCGCGGCCTTGACCACCGCCCGCGTCGACGAGGCACCGAGGACACCGGCCAGCAGGCGTTCGGTGTGGGCGATCCATTCGTTGTCGGCATTCTGGTTCGGGTTGAAGCCCTTGCCCTGGCGGTAGGCGAAGCGGATGAAGCTCTGCCGGGCCCGTTCCTCGCCCACGAAGCGGGCGGCCAGTTGCAGCAGGTCTTCGATGCGCACCGCCAGCATCGAGCGGGCGTTGGGGCGGGCGCTGATTTCCTGGCCGATGAAGCGTCCGGCTTGCCAGTGTTCCGACACGCGGGTGCGCGACAGCACCGAGACCCAGGCAAACAAGGTGAAGTTGCCGGCCAGGGACAGCACCACGCCCTGGGTCAACGGGCTGATCGGCAGGTTCAACGGGTTGCCGTGCAGCCAGGCCAGGCCCGGAAAACTGTCCAGGGACCAGCCGAGGCTGTGGGCGGCGATCGGCAGCACCAGGGTGTAGAACCACAGGAAAATCCCGCTGGCGAGGCCGGCGAACACACCGCGCCGGTTGGCCTGTTTCCAGTACAGCGCGCCGAGCATGGCGGGGGCCAGTTGCGTGACGGCGGCGAAGGCAATCTGGCCGATGGTCGCCAGGCTCGCGGTCGAGCCCAGCAACCGGTAGCTGACATAGGCCAGCAACAGGATCACCACGATGCTCACGCGACGCACCGACAGCATCCACTGGCGGAACACCTCGAAGGGCCGCTCGGCGTTGTTGCGGCGCAGCAGCCAGGGCAGCAGCATGTCGTTGGAGACCATGGTGGAGAGCGCCACGCTGGCGACAATCACCATGCCGGTGGCTGCCGAGGCGCCGCCGATGAACGCCAGCAACGCCAGCGCCGGATGGGCCTGTGCCAAAGGCAGGCTGATGACGAATGAGTCCGGCAGCACCGATCGCGGCAGCATCATTTGCCCGGCCAGGGCGATGGGCACCACGAACAGCGCGGCGAGGGCCAGGTAGGCGGGGAACACCCATTTGGCCAGGCGCAGGTCCTGGGGCTCGATGTTTTCCACCACGGTCACGTGGAATTGTCGCGGCAGGCAGATGATCGCCATCATCGCCACGCCGGTCTGTACCACCATGGACGGCCAGTTGATGGTTTCCTTCCAGTATTGCTCCAGCCGTGGTGCGAGCATCGCCTGGTCGAACAGGTCGTCGAAGCCGTCGTAGAGGCCGTACGTCACGAATGCGCCGACCGCCAGGAAGGCGAACAACTTCACCAGGGACTCGAAGGCAATCGCCAGCACCATGCCGCGGTGGTGTTCGGTGGCGTCCAGGTTGCGGGTCCCGAACACGATGGTGAACAGCGCCAGGATCAGCGAGACGATCAGCGCAGTGTCCTGGGCGCGCGTGCCCATGGCGTCGGCGCCGGCACCGATCAACAGGTTCACACCCAGGACGATGCCCTTGAGCTGCAAGGCAATGTACGGCAGCACGCCCACCAGGCAGATCAGCGCCACCACCACCGCCAGGGATTGGGACTTGCCGTAGCGGGCGGCGATGAAGTCGGCGATGGAGGTGATGTTCTCCTGTTTGCTGATCATCACCATCTTTTGCAAGACCCACGGCGCCAGCACCAGCAGCAGGATCGGCCCGAGGTAGATCGGCAGGAACGACCAAAGCTGTTCGGCGGCCTGGCCCACGGCGCCGAAGAACGTCCAACTGGTGCAGTACACCGCCAGCGACAGGCTGTAGACCCAGGCGCGCACCCGCGGCGGCAGCGGCGTGCTGCGGCGGTCGCCGTAGAAGGCGATGGCGAACATGATGGCCATATAGGCCAGGGCGACAACGGCGATCAGCCCGCTGGACAACGACATGGAGACTCCCGACAAAAGGCACCGGGGCTTGAGCCCGGCAAGACAGTCTCGCACGCCCGCCTGGGTTCGTCAGTGTCGACCAAGGTCGATGCACTGTCAGTTCCTACAGTTGTCCGGCAAAAAGCGCTGTGCTCTATTCATTTCAAGGTTGTGGGGGCCAGGCGTCTTTCTTTGGAGAACTTGCAATGCCAGCCGATCTTCCCTCGTCTTCAGCATCGCCGGCTCCGTGGGCGGCCACCCTGCGGTCGCAATTGAATCCCGGTGCGAGCGCTGCGGTCGACGCCATCGTGGCCCAGGCAGGTTCCATCCTTGAGCTTGCGCGCGAGCGCCCCGAACGATGGGTGGCCCAGGGTTTGCGCATCGGCCCGGCCCGGGAACTGCACGAGCGTGCGATGAGCGCCGCCATCTGGATGACACGCCAGTATCGCGAGCGGGAACTCAGCGGCGCCGATCGACTGACCTACGATGTGCGCCGGGGTTTTGCCTCGCTCACGGATGGGCCGCGTTATGACCGGGAGTTTGACGAAGACTGGTCGAACATGGCCCGTCCGAATGCCATCGAAGCAAGAACCTCTCCTGTGGCTTATCTGTTCAGCCTCTACAGGAAGGCGTTGTTGCTGGAAGCCGCTGCAGAGGCGGGCAACCGCTTTCGCCTGGAGGACCGGCGACCGGACATTGCCAGCGAACCGATCGACAGCGCGGCGATGACTCAGGAATGCTCGGTGTTATCGCTCTCGACGCGGATTCTGGAGGCCGCCCTTCTCGATGTCGCGCAGCGAGCGGAAACCGACACGGTCGATGCCGACAGGGTCCTGGCAACGGCGCGTTATCCCTTGAGCATGCCGTACGAACATTGGGTTGAGCAGCTTCAGGTGATCCTGTCGTTGTTTGACGCCTCGGTAGCGGCCTTTGGCGAACTGGCGCGGGCGACGGATCCGGATTTCCATTATTTCGCCGTTTCAGGCATGCAGACCGATCGCGGCGACGACACCTTCCTGCTGAGCCTGCCGATCGGCCCGGCGCGTCGTGAACTGCTCCTGGAAGCACTGTTCAACGGTGCTCGGCCCGGCAACGAAGAAGAGATGGCGAACTTCTACTGGACGACCTATCGGGTCTATTCCAGGGTGGCCCTGGAGCACAGCGCGGAGTTCTGTACGCGCACCGGGATAACACAGGACACGCTCGCCAGCCTGTTCGCCGTGAAGCAAGACCTACCGATCCTGTCCGCTCATGTGCCTGCGACGCAGGAGCCCGGCCCGCAGGCGTTTGGCGCGGTGTACATCAATGGCGCGCAGCACCCTGCCATCGACCTGGTGGCAGCCCAGGACACGCCGGCTTTCCAGGAAACAAGGGATACGGAACCGGTGCCGCTCGACCCGCCTGTTCGGTTGGCCAATTTCACGGACGAACGGGCTGACCGGATCCACCGGCTGATCCGGCTCAGCCGCTGGCTTGGGACGTCTTTTCGAGAGATGGATCAACTGATTGTCGCCGCCCATCGCGCCGAGAAGGGCGACGGCGCGCCGCACATCACCCGCAACACGCTCAAGGCCCTTGGGGTTTTCTGTGAAATGCGCCAGCGTTATGGCGTGAGCGCAGAGGATTTCGCCGCCTGGCTCGACAAGGTGTCGGTCTTTGGCGCTGGCGAGGTGGCTGCTCAATACGACCGTATTTTCGTCAACCATGGGCTGCTGGGCGCCCCCCTGGTCCTGGACAATTCGCCGTTCAGCGCGAGGATCGAGGACAACATCGATGAGCACGGGCGTGAAACGGTCCAGGCGATTTGTGCAAGCCTTGGCCTGGATACATCCGAGTTCACCTACATGGCACGGGTGATCGCCAATAGCTATGACCCGCCGGAGCTCAAGCGCAACCTTGAGATTCTGTCTTCGTTCTATCGCATTGCCAGCATCGCTCGCTACCTGGAAGTGCCCCCGACCGTCCTGATCGGGCTGGTGCAGACCCTTGGCCAGTCGGGCCCAATCTTGAAGCAGATTGCTGGCGTACCGTCGGTGGAAGCGTTGCCGACGTTGGGTTCAACGGATTTTTCAGCGGCGTTGATGGCCGTCGTCGATTGTGTGCGCTGGTGCCGGGAAAAAAGCATCGATCTGGCGTGGTTCGTGCGGGCGATGCGTTCGAACACCACGGTGCCCGTGGCCAGTGACAGCGAACGGCAACTGGTCGCCAGCCTGCATACGATGCTCGACAGCCTGCGGATCACCCATGAAGCGCTGGAGCAGGCAGGGGTGCCAACCACCTTGAGTGCGCGGGCAACGGCCGTCGGCATAGACTGGATTGCGGCGCTGACGGACGTCATCGATGCCCAGGGCATCGTGCTGGATGGGGTCTCGGGTTCGGACACGGATTACGCAATGAGCGTGCGCAACATCGTCGCCGATGTGGTGGAGCGGATCGCCCAGCAGGATTCGATTCACCGAGACGACCTGGGTGAGGCGCAGACGCTCAAAGCTACGGTGGTGGAGTCCGTGACCGCGGTCATTCTGCGGATGCGGGCCTCGCAGCGGGCGCTGGTCGAAGAGCACCTGGCCAGCTACCTGGCGATTTCCGCCGATCTGGTCCTGCCGCTGATCGAGTGGGCGGATCAGAGCGTCTACGACATCTTGCGCTGGGTGTGGGAAACCGAAGGGGTGGTGACCCCCGCCGGGTCGTTGCGCACGAGGGTCTTGCGGCTGTTGAGCCCGTCCGATCCGGTCGCACGGCGTTTTCGTGTCGCCATGCCGACTCGGCACGCGTTCCTCCAGGACGATGACTTCGAAGACTGGAGCAACGTCGACGTCATGCTGCAGAAACTGGGGAGCCTGCAACGCCTGGCCGATGTGGTGCGTCAGTTCGAGCTCGATGGCGAGATGCTCAGCCGTCATGCCGCCAGCAGGCGGCAGTTGCACGCCTGGCCGCAAGCCCCCGACCCCTTTGGTTTCGCGCCGGGCCTGGATGCCACCGGTGCGATTGCCCTGGGCACCCTGTATCACCTGCAGACTTACCGCGATGTCACCTCGCGCATGCAGGCGTCCCCATCGGTCTTGATGGACTATTTATCCCTGGTCAACGATCCCTTGGCCTTCGATCCTGATCTTATCGCTGAAAGCGAGGACTATGCCCGCCTGATGCAGGACGCCGCCGCCGTCAAGGTCGCGGAGATGCTCGGGGTCAGCGCGCGCGAGGTGTTGGAGGCCGCTCGGGTGATCACGCCCACGGGGGTGATCACCCAGCTGAGCCAGTTCAATGGCTTTATCCGCATGCTGGAAATGGCCCGCTCAAGCGAGCTGAGTATTCTGGCCCTGCACGAGTTGGGCGGATTGCCGGTGTCTGCGAATACCGAAGACTATCGCTACGCCGTGCAATACGCGCTCGGCAGCCTCTACGCCGGGCGGCTGCAACGGGGCGGGTCGGGTAATGCTCCCGAGGTCGGCCAGGCGACCACGAGCGAGGCGTCGGTCGACCAGGCACGCCTGGTCGCCAATACGCTCAGTTCCGCCCCGCAAAAGGCGCAGGCGCTGTATCGCCTGCTGGTGCGGGATTTGAGCGGTAAACCGTTGGTCAACATTCGCGTGCGGTGGTCGCTGACCGGTCCCGGATCCCTGGACGCGGACGTCTCCCACACGGATGCGGACGGTGTGGTCGAGGTCATGCTGATCGCGGGCGGCGAGATGGGCATCACCACCGTCTTTGCCACCATCGGACTCGACCAGCGCATTGCCATGCCCACGGTGACCATCGACTGCGATGAGGAAACGCTGGCCCTGCGTCAGCCGAAACCGGATGAAGAGGTCGCGCCCAAATTGGCCGGTCGTCGCGAGTCCTTCGAGTTGTCGGTCATCTTGCGCGACCGCTATGGGAACTGGGGGCGCAATCGGCGGGTGCGCTGGAGCATCAGCGAAGGGCCGGGTCAGTTCAGGAAGGATACGACGGTTGCCGATGAAAACGGGGTTGCCCGTGCCCAGTTGTTCAGCAATGAAGAAGGGGTGACGAAAGTGCGCGCCAGCCTTGGCGAGGGGCTGGAGCTGGAAGGGTTTTCCGCGTTTCGGTTCATTGACGCGCCGTTCATCGATACGAAACTTTATGGGCTGCGTTTCAGGGGGCCGAATGTGATGGGGCTGGATGCGGCTGTTGCTTGCCGCGTGCTGTCGCTGAGCGGCGTGGGCAAGCCGCTGGAACACGTCGCCTGGAGCGTGCGGTTTGCCGATGGGTCGAGCCATGAGCCCGACGAACCGGTTGTTTGCGATCCTGATGGGTATGCCGTGCTCCCGTTGCCTTCCTCGGTCGTGAAGGAGGGTGTCATGACGGTCCGTGCGACCCTGTTGCCTGCTCAGGCTGGCGACGACAGGGAAGAGGTCTTCGAACAAGACATGATCATCCTTCCCGAGCCCAGGCTCGCCGCCGCGTCACCTGCCAGTGTGTCGGTGATTGCCCAGGCTGGCGAGGTGGTGCACATGCGGGTGCGGGTGGAGGCCGAGGTCGGTGAAGGCGCCGCGACGCGCTTTGAGGGGGTGGGAGAATACCCCGTGCATTGGGCCGTGGACGGTGACGAAAATGGCAAAGAGATGCAGACCGATTCCGAAGGCATGGCGGTTTTTGCCGTGCCGATCGACCGGGCAGCAGAGCACACATTGTTGGCAACATTGAGTGCCCCCGCGGGCCAGACAGTGACCTTCACGGTGAAGGTCTTGGCAGAACCGGATTGGCACTTCTCGTTGACGCCGGTCGATCAGCCGGGGAGCGACGAGCCGCTGGATTCGCTGACGTTCGTTGTCGGCAAGCGCTACACATTGAGCCTCGCGGACACGTCCGACGCCAGCATGACGGCGGGGCGCGAGATCGCCCTGACCTGGAGTGGCGTCAATCCGGTCGGCCAGGGGCTGGTGGCTACGCCGAGTTTCCTGCAGATGCGTCCGCTTCCCGAGGACGGACGATTGAGCTGGCAGATCGATTGCAGGCAACTGCCAGACCCTTCTGCGGCGTTCTCCATTGGCGCGACGCTGCAAGGCACCCGCTACAGCCAGATCCTGCGCACGAAAATCCAGGCGGATGAGCCATCGTCCCGATCAGGAATGAGTTCCAGGAGGGCGCGGCCATGACAGATCTGAAGACGAAACTCGAAGACTTGAGCAAGCAGCGCCAGACCGCTCTCCTTGAATGTTACCTGGGCGCCGTGGCGGCCCGGGATGGTGATACCAATGTATTGGCGGCGGCCGCTGATCTGGATGCGTATCACCTGTTCGACCACCATGTCGGCACGGCGCCGAAAACTTCAGCCGTGGGCGAGAAGATCGCCAGCCTGCAACGCTATATCCACGGCATCTACTCCGGCGACGAGCCGGGGTTCGGGCAGGATTTCGATGCGCGGGAAGTCGAGGCCTGGCGCCAGTGGGAAAGCCGTTATGCGATCTGGGCCGGCGCGGAGAAACTGCAAAGCTATCCGGAAAACTACATCGACCCTGAATTACGCATCGTCAAATCACGGTTTTACGAAGAGCTGGAAGGGGATCTGGCACAAGGGCGCCTCAACACCGAGCGTGCGCAATCGTCCGTGCTCGGCTATCTGGAAAAGTTCGAGGACGTCGCCGATATCGATGTGCTCAACGGTTACATCGATGGGCCTTTCGTGGTGTCCGATTCAACGGTTTATCGGGCGGACTATTACTTTCTCGGGCGCAAGCGCGCCGATAGCAAATACTACTGGCGCAAGGTCGCGGTCGTTCTTGGCGAGGCGCAAACCCGCGTGCCCCCCAGTGCCTGGAGCGAATGGGAGCCCATCGAGGCCGGCATTGGCGATGCAACGAGTGTGCGCCTGAGCTTTTTCGGTAACCGGCTTTACGTGTTCTGGGTGGGGCGCTCGTCCTTCAATGAGATTGGCCAGACCGAGGGATTGAACTGGGACCAGTTCGATATTCGTTTTTCCTATCGCGGGTTGAGCGGCACTTGGGCGCCGCCCTCGACCGTTGACACTGTCATGCTCGAACGCCAGGGCACGCCACCCGGCAAGCGCCACCGACGTGCACGTGCCGATGAAGGCCAGAGCGCTCTTCTGGCGATCACCAGTGACAGCGGGCTTGCCAAAGAAGCGAAACAGATGGTGCTCGGCATTATCCTGTCGACCGCCGATGGCGATCGCACGACCTGTTACTACGCGTGGGACGAGCTGTTGAACCGCATCGATCTGGGGACAAAAGAGCGCAGCCACATTGACCGCTTACTCGCGCAGTATTCGCAGGAGGCGCCGAATCAAGGCCCTTCTTACCTCCAGCGACGCTTGCCGCAGTTGGGTGAGGAGGGGGACTACAAGGCGTGGCCAGTCGAATCCATCCGAGTCAAAGGCAGTGCGCATCCGTCCCTGTTCACCGACTATCTGCGCCTTCGGGCAATGAACATCGCCGGAAAAAGCCTGCTCGTCACTGTGGATAGCGCGCATAAGTTGCATGAGAAGTGGTTGTCTCACGCCGTGGCACGCGTCCAATCCAATGACCCCCAAACAGAGTCTTCGTTTTTTGATATCGATATGGTGTTCCGTGAGTCGTCTTCTGGCCGCGACTACTACAGCGTGAAACTTGATTTTTCGTCGTGGCGTGGTTCATCCGTGCGGATCGAGTTATTGAACGAGCAGGGGGCGGTGGGGCACCACGTGAATTTTGTGGGGGGACCTCCCGGATTTGGCACATCTTTTCCGGCAGTGGACAGGGAGGGGGTTTATAACGATACATTCCTGCACATCGCGAATATGTCGGATGACGCCTACTACACCTTTGGAACCTGGCTGAGGGTTACGGGCGGCAGCCATTCCGACTTGAAACTCAATAGAACATTCACTCGGCGCACCCAATGGGCAAACCCTGTGGCCATGCCGATCTGGGTGGGAGAAGACGAGGCGCCCGCCGGTGAGCTGCCGCTCTTTCGATTCAATGGCGCGGCGGCGTATTTGAAAACGCTTCCCTTGGCGAGCCATTCCCAGATCGTTGCCGTCGGGTTGGGGGAATATGCCAACGATACCTGGAGCCAGGGCTACCAAGAGTACGAGGTCAGGTTGAAAGCCCCGTCGCTCGACGGGCCGAGGATCGCCTGGGGCCCCGAAAACGCTCAAGGCCAGGCCGGTCAGTTTCTTGATTTCGGTCTTGAGTTCGGCGCGGATAAAACCGTCGACGCCATCCGCCTGAACACCACGTTCGGTCGCGAATTGGTGGAGCGGGCCGCGCTCTCCATCGACAATTTGCTTTCCTGGGACAGTCAGCACACTGAAGAACCACCGCGTCCTGGGTCCAATGAACCGGAGTTTCTCGACTTCCACGGGGCGAACGGGCGCTATTTCTGGGAGATTTTCTTCCATCTTCCGCACCTGATAGCGGTACGGCTACGCCGTGAGATGAGCTACGAGGATGCGCTCGGCTGGCTGCACCATCTGTTCGATCCATCCACCAGGATCAATCCGGGGCGCATCGAAACCACCGCCTATTGGCGCTCACGCCCGCTGTTGATGGAGGGTGATCCAAGCTTCGAAGTGGCATCGCCTGCCGACCCGGATGCCATCGCCTACAGCAACCCGATTCACTATCGCAAACGGATCTTTCGCGACTATGTTGAAACCCTGATCGAATGGGGCGACTGGCTCTACAGGCAACTGACCCGCGACAGCCTGACCGAAGCCAAAATGCTTTATCTGCGGGCTGCGCGCATGATGGGACCGGCACCCGACGTGCGCGGTGCTTCCAACTGGACGCCCAAATCACTTGATGAACTGCAAGATGCACGGAACCTCGGGTGTTTCGACGCGCTCGTCCCACTCCTGTCGGCCGATAGGCTGGTCAATCTACCGCTGACATCCGGCCATGCAGGGTGGGCACCGCTGTTGGACCATCCGGACTTCCGGCCGGAAATCAACCGCGACCTGCTGGACGTCTGGGATACGCTGCAAGCCCGGCTGCACAACCTGCGGCATTACCTGACCCTCGACGGCAAGCCCATCGACCTGCCGCTTTACGACATGCCCATCAATCCAAAAGACCTGATGCGGGCCCAGGCAGGGGGTGGGGGGTTCAATCTACGGGATATCCTGACGCCGCCTATCGTCCCGCCTTACCGCTTCATGGCCATCCTGCCCCGTGCGCAACAGGCGGTACAGACCCTGTGCCGGTTTGGCGATCAACTGCGCCAATACATGGAGCAGGCCGATCGCTGCGACCAGGAAACCCTGCAACAGGAACACCTGATCGAGATGGGGGACTTCAGCCGCGAACTGCAAGCCGAGCTGTTGAAGCATGCAGGTGTCACGCTCGAGGCCCTCGAGGCCTCTCGAGATGCGATCGACGTGCGGGAAAAGTACTTCAAGGGGCTGATCTCCGGGGATCTCAACAGGGAAGAAATCAAGGCGGCCAAGAGTCTGCAACAGGCAAAAACAAACACGGTACTCGCGGGATTCGTCAGCGCTGTGGGGCAGGGAGCGGATGCCGCTCCCAACATTATCGGGATGGCTACCGGGGGGATGAAATTCAGCAGTGTGTTCCAGGCGCCTGCGACAATGCTGAGCACGTACGGTCAAGCAGAGTCGATCTGGAGCACGCTGCACGACCGCTACGGTTCGCAACAGCGCATGCGTGACGAATGGAACTTCCAACACAAGGCAGTGATCGCCGAGCTGACCGCACTGGACAAGCAGCTGCAAGCCCAGAAGATCCAGATCCAGGCCTCGGTGGTCTCGGTCAACCAGCAGGTGCGTGCCATTGAACAGGCCCGGGAGATGTACACGTTTCTCACCCAGACCCGCACGTCCAGGGCATCGCTCTATCGCTGGATGCAAAGCAAGATGGCCACGCTTTATTTTCAGACCTACGACGCGGTCACGGCCTTGTGTCTGTCGGTGCAGTCCTGCTGGCAGTACGAAATCGGCGATTATGAAAGCCATTTCATCCTGCCTGGCGCATGGGTCGACAGCCATCATGGCTTCACGGCCGGCGAGACGCTGACGCTTGGCCTGCTGCGCATGGAGTCGGCCTTTGTCCATCGTTATGAGCGGCGGCTGACGATCCGCAAAATGCTTTCGCTGCGTGACTATTTCGCGCCAGAACCCTGGGCCGATAAGCTCCAGACGCTGCAGAGCACCGGCAAGCTGGATTTCAACCTCGACAGCCGGTTTTACGACAGCGACTATCCCGGCCATTACTTGCGCCAGATCCGTCGGGTATCGATCACATTGCCGGCGCTGCTGGGCCCTTACGAAATGGTCAGCATGACGCTGACGCAAATCTCCAGCAAATTGCTGACCAAACCCGATCCGGGTGGTGCCCGGCATCTCTACGATCCGCAACACCCTGATGCCGATACCACCCATGTGCGCTACAACCTGCGCGCTCAGCCGCAAATCACCGTGTCCGATGCCCTGGACGATGACGGCACCGGCTCGCGTTTCGCTTTCGACGAAGACCGCTACGCGTCCTTTGAGCGAACCGGTGCAATTTCGTCCTGGCAGCTCGCTATCCCAAGGACGCTGCCAGGCCAGCAAGAGCAGCTCCTGGCATCGCTGACCGACATCATCATTGAGGTGGAATACACCGCCCTCGATGGCGGCCGCGACTTTGCCGCGCAAATCGAAACGCTTTTGAACGAGACGGGGTTGCGCCAGTAGCACGGGAGCGCATGCAACCGCGTTGACAACGGGCACGCAGTCGCCCGGCCTGACGTAAACACAACCTGTCTGGGAGTGTGGGACATGAGCCTGGAAAAACGGATCAAGCGCAACCTGTTGGGCACGGCGGGCGATCTGCCCAGCAGCACCTGGCCTTCCGAATGGAAGCGACGCATTGGAGAAGGCTTCAGTGGTGCCGATCTCATATTCGTGTCGAGCAACGACATCCAGCGTCGGTTTGTCCACCTTTATGGCCAAGCACAAGCGGCCATCGAGTTCGCTTTGCCCATCGATTTGCGCCTGACGGCGCCGCCCGGCTACCAGCTCCGGTTCCTGTACCAGCCGACGCAGCAAGCGAGCGAGAACCCTCGGGTGGTGGCGTATTTCAATGACGGGGCGCATTTCTGGACACGGGAGTTGCAAACGAGCACCGCGAAGGAGGATCCCCGTGATTGGCTGGTCTGCGATGACAGCATCGAGTTGAACGACGAAAACACTCAGCCCAAGGCGACCCTGGCCTTTGAGTCCGGACTGTTCGATCCATCTGCCGCGACCGCCGATGCAACGACCGATCCCGAGCTTGACCAACCCATCACCCAAGAACCGGGTTGGCCGGTCGACCCGGGCGATTTGCATTTTTCCGGAACGGCCCTGGGGACGGGGGTCTCTCCCGATTTGGCCGCCGGTGTGACGGTGTTCGTGCACCTCAAGCCGCTGGCGCTGAGCATTCCTGAACCGATGCCCGAACTGTCCGGGATCAATGCCCGCTATTGGGTGGAAAAGGAGGGGCGCGCCTATATGCCGATCTGTCGGGGCGGCGGGGTGCACCGTCTCATCCTGCCGGTGGCCGAAGACTGCGGATGGGCCGGTGGCGGCGTTCATGTCGGCACGAGCGCCTACGTTTCCTTTACCGATCCGAACGAGGCCGATCGGGCTGGGTTGCACGTGGCGCCGACCGAGCCTGATGCGGATGACGACGCCCAGCACATCGCCAAGGCCTGGGAGATTCGCCACGACGCCGACGTGGATAACGTCGAGGTCAACGGCAGGACGGCCACCCTGCGCTTCGAGAGTGTCTACCATGCCGACCCCCATGAGGGGTTGGCCTGCATGGTCGGGTCTTACAAGCTCGACATCGTCGAGCACCGCCAGCCCGACCACTGGCCCAGCGTCGAGCAAGCGCAAACCATCGATCTTCAGGTCAAGGTTCATTACGCGCTCTCCGGCAGGCCGGAACCCGGCATTGTCGTTGAATGGCGTAACGAAGATGACTGGCTGGAAACCCAGCTCACTGGCGAGGATGGTTGGACGGTATTGCGCTACCAGCCAACCGCCGATGGCACGATCACCGCCGTCGTCGACAGCCCCTACAAGCCTGAAGCCGACACCCAGGACTTTGTCATCAAAACCATCCCGACCCGCCTGTGGGCGCAGTTCGAGCTCAGCGTCGATGACGTGGCGATTTCACCCGAAGAGCAGTGGTGGATTCTCCCCGGCCAGTCCTACCAACTGACTCTCATGCCCCGCGCCGACAGCGTGCTGATCGGTGAGGAGCTGGCGCTCACCGTCGATCCCGCACTACTGCTGCAACTCGCGCCAGCCGGTGCTCGCCCCCTGGTCGCGGGCGGCCTCACCTGGAGTGTCACGACGACGCAGGGTACCACTGGCTACTTTACGTTGTACTTGGACTGCATTCGCTTCAAAGAACCACTGGAAATGAAAGGAGGCGTCAACGAGTTGCCTCCCCTCACCGTTGAGGAGGCCGCCGGCGAGCAGCTCGATCCGCTGCTGGCATTGACCACGCTGACGGCGCTGGTGCCGCACTATGAGGGCATGCGCAGCACTGACGGGGTCAGCGTCATCTGGACCGGGGCGGCGGGCAGCCCGGAGGAGGGCTCGCACACCACGCCAGTGGTTGAGGTGGGACCGGTGGAGGAGAAAGAGATCCCGTTGCCGGTATCGTTGATTGCCTTCAGCCTGGGCCAGTCGGTGACGGTGAGCTACACCGTGACCCCGGCCGGCGGCACATCGCTACCGGCTTCTGACGCCCTTGCGCTGAGCATCGGCACCTTGCCGCAGAGCGCGCTGGAACCGAGCAAGCCGCGCATCCTCCAGGCCGCGGAGGAAGGTCATGGCGACGAACTGGACATGCGCAGCGTGTCGGATGATCTCACGATACGTATCGATAGCTGGCCGCATATTGCCCACAACCAACGCACATGGATACGCGTGGAGGGCACGAAAAGCGATGGCTCCACCTATCAAAAGGTATGGAGCGGATCAGGCAGTTGGGTGAGTAAGGAATGGTATGACCGAGGATACGGTGAAAAAATCATCCCTTACGATGAACTGCCTAGGCTACGCGACAGCAGTACACTGAAGATTGAGCTCAAAGCCTCCTTCAACCAGAGCACGGACGAACGCCACGCTGTCACCTTTCCCCTGCGCACCTATACCGTCCGCGCGACCATTGACCTGCCCGCCCCTGACGTCAAGCAGGCGACCGGCAGCGCGCCCAGCCAACAGCTCAATCCGGTGGAGGCCAAGGATGCGCTCACCGTGGTCATTCCGGATTACGGCATCGAAGCCGGCGATCAGGTCAGCGTGACCTGGGCCGGTGCTGTCGAGGAGGGGTCCCATACCACTGCGATGCAAGCCCTGCCCGACAGCCGTGAGATCGATATCCCGGTGCCGGTGATCGCCTATAACCTGGGTCAGTCGGTGACGGTCACCTACACGCTCACTCGCCATGGCGAAGTGCGGCCGCCGTCTGCGGCCATGACGTTGGCTGTGCAGACGATGCCCGTCGAGGCGCTGGAACCGAGCAAGCCGCGTATTCTCCAGGCCGCGGAGGAGGGTAATGGTGCCGAACTGGACATCGGCAGCGTATCGGGCAATGTCACGGTGCGTGTTGATAGCTGGCCGCATGTGGCCCATAACCAACGCACGTGGCTGCGTGTAGAAGGCACGAAGATCGATGGTTCAGATTACGTAAAAGATCTATGGAGAGGGCCAAGCAACTGGGTGAGCATGGGATGGTATACCGACGGATACGGTGAAACATCGATTCCTTACAGTGATTTGCAGGGGGTGCGCGGCGGCACCACGTTGAAGTTGGAGTTCAAGGCTTCCTTCAACCAAAGTATCGATGAAAACCAGGCCACTGCGTTTCCGCCGCGCACCTATACCATTCGGAACCTGTCCGCCCCCAGCGTCAAGCAGGCCACCGGCATGGCGCCCAACCAGCAACTCAATCCGGTAGCGGCCAAGGATGCCCTGACCGTGGTGATTCCGAACTACGGTGTGCAACCCGGCGATCAGGTCAGCGTGACCTGGGCCGGGGTCGCCGGGGAGGGGTCCTACACCACGGCGATGCAAGCCCTGCCCGGCAGCCGCGAGATCCCTATTCCCGTGACGGTGATCGCTTTTAACCTGGGCAAGTCGGTGACGGTCACCTTCGCAATCACGCGCGGTGGCGAACCGCTGCCGCCGTTCGACGCACTGACGCTGGGTGTGCAAGCGATGCCTGCCGATGCGCTGGAGCCGAGCCGACCGCGTATCCTCGAGGCCGCGCAGAACGGCAATGGTGCCGAACTGGATATCGACGACTTGACCGGTGGTGCCTATGTTCGCGTCGATGCCTGGCCACACATTGCGCAGGACCAGTACGTGTGGCTGCGTCTGAAAGGATTCAAGGCCGATGGCTCGGCGCATGATCGGATCATCTGGCAGGCGCCATCACGGGTTACGCCGGCCGAATACGACAACGGCTTCCTGCGATCCAGCGTGCCGTATGACTACTGGCAGGCGCTGGGTTATAACAAACGGCTTGACGTGGAATTCAAGGCGGCCTTCGGCAAAAGCCTGAATGAAGCCGACGCGACGACGTTTCCGCTGCGTACCTATACGGTCAAACTGGCACTGGTGACTCCGACCCTCGACGTCGTTAAAGACGCCAACCGTCAAGACATTCAGGAAGGGGGTGTCACGGTCAGCACCACGTTGAAACTGTCGGGGCTGGCGAGCAAGGGCCAGAAAGTCGAGATCTTCGACGGCAGTGGCGCCGGTGCGGTTTCCATGGGCCAAGTGACAGCCGATGCGGCAAGCGGTGCCTGGAACCTCGATATAACCGTCGTGACGGGCGCTCGTCGCCTCTACGTCAAATCGCTTTATCACAGCGGCACGGTGTATTCGAACGTACGCAAGTTTACGGTCGTGGAACTGGTCAATCCGACCCTCGGCAGCGTAAAGAACGCCAAAAACCAAGAGGTTCCAGAGGATGGACTTACCGTCAGTACCACGCTGAAGCTGTCGGGCCAGGCCAGCAGAGGCCAAAAAGTCGAGGTCTTCGAAGGGTATGGAGGCGATGCGGTCTCCAAAGGAGAGGCGACAGCCGACCAGGCGACCGGTCTCTGGAGCCGCGATATCACCGTCGGGTTGGGAGCCTGTCGGCTCTACGCCAAGTCGCGCTATCACAGCGGCACGGTCTATTCGAACGTACGCAACCTGACGGTCGTGCCACTTATCGATCCGACCCTCAGAGATATTCAAGACAGAGATCATCAAACAGTGGAGCACCGCGGTTACACCACCAGTACCTATCTGTACTTATATGGTTCGGCAAGCAGGGACCAGACAATCGAGCTCTTGAGCATTACTGGTATCGGACTTCCGGTTTCCAGGGGCTTCGCGAGAGCTCATCCTGAAACCGGTTATTGGATTGGCAACCTCACGATGGGGAAAGGCTCCCATAGTATCTACGCTAAATCGCTCTATCACAGCGGTGACCCTGTATTCACGAACGTGCGCCTGCTTACGATCGTGGAGCTGGTTACACCGACCATAGACAGTGTTCAGGACGACTTGGGCAACGATATTCCACCTGGCGGCGACAGCAGCAGGGCTGCATTGACGTTATCGGGTCAGGCGAGCAAGGGACATACAGTTGAGATCTATGACGGCGAGGGCGCGGGTATGACTAGTCTCGGCCAGGCAACAGCCGATCGAGCCTCCGGTACTTGGCGTTTCTCGATAACCGCTGACAAAGGCCCCTACGTTTTCAGCGCCAAGTCGCTTTATCACAGAGGGGATCCGGTGTTCTCAAACAAATGGTTTGTCTGGGTCACTTGAGTCGTAGGGCAAGGTGGACCGGAGGCATGAAGGTATTTGCAAAATCGATAACAGATAGAGAAATTACCCGTTATATAGATATTCGAGTCGGCTATAGCATGGCCTCACCTCAACCGAGGACAGGAGTTCTGCCATGCCATGCTGTGCCGCCAAGACCCGCTTGCGTCCCCTGAGCCATTTGCCCAGGCCACTGGAAGCCATTCGCCAATTCACCCCCAACTGGTTCGCCGTCACCATGGGCACCGGCGTGCTGGCGCTGGCCTTGGCGCAATGGCCGGGGAGCGTGCCGGCCTTGCGTGTGGTGGGTGAAGGGTTGTGGGTGTTCAATACGCTGCTGTTCATCCTGTTCGCCGGGCTGTATGCGGCCCGTTGGTGGTTGTTCTTCGATGAAGCGCGAAGGATTTTCGGCCACTCAACGGTCTCGATGTTCTTCGGTACCATTCCCATGGGGCTGGCGACCCTCATCAACGGCTTGCTGGTGTTCGGGCTGCCACGCTGGGGTGACGCCGTGGTGCCGTTGGCGCAAGCGCTGTGGTGGGTTGACGTAGCCATGTCCCTGGCCTGCGGTGTGCTGATTCCCTTCCTGATGTTCACTCGCCAGGAACACCGGATCGACCAGATGACCGCGGTATGGCTGCTGCCGGTGGTGGCCGCTGAAGTCGCCGCCGCCAGCGGCGGGCTGTTGGCGCCGCACTTGGCCGACGCCCACGCGCAACTGATCATGTTGATCACCAGCTACGTGCTCTGGGCCTTTTCCCTGCCGGTGGCGTTCAGCATCCTGACGATCCTGCTACTGCGCATGGCCTTGCACAAACTGCCTCACGAAAACATGGCGGCGTCGAGCTGGCTGGCCCTTGGCCCAATCGGCACCGGTGCCCTGGGCATGTTGCTGCTGGGTGGCGAGGCTCCGTTGATCTTCGCTGCCAATGGCCTGCCAGGCGTGGGTGAAATCGCCGCCGGACTCGGTTTGGTGGCGGGCATCACCCTGTGGGGGCTGGGGTTCTGGTGGATGTTGATGGCCCTGCTGATCACCGCGCGATACCTGCGTGAGGGCATCCCGTTCAATCTCGGTTGGTGGGGCTTTACCTTTCCCTTGGGGGTGTATGCGCTGACCACCCTGAAACTGGCGGACCTGTTGGGGTTGGGTTTCTTCGACGTGTTCGGCAGCGTGCTGGTGGTGTTGCTGGCGCTGATGTGGCTGATTGTCGGCCGGCGCACGGTGATGGGGGCCTGGCACGGCGAGCTGTTTGTGTCACCGTGCATTGCCGGATTGGCAAAATAATCGCCGCGCCTCTCCAAGCCATGCATGGCGTGGGGTAATGTGTGGCCTGGATCGAAAAACGTTATTCCAATAAGCGTCCAGGCCACTCAGGAACACGGAAGATGAGTCACCCCTCGCAGTTCACCTTGCTACGCACGCGGCGTTTCCTGCCGTTCTTCATCACCCAGTCCCTGGGTGCGTTCAACGACAACGTGTTCAAGCAGTCGCTGATTCTCGCGATCCTTTATCGGCTGACCATCGAGGGCGACCGTTCGATTTGGGTCAACCTGTGTGCGTTGCTGTTCATCCTGCCGTTCTTCCTGTTCTCGGCTCTGGCTGGGCAGTTTGGGGAAAAATTCGCCAAGGATGCGTTGATCCGCCTGATCAAGCTGGGCGAGATCGTCATCATGGCGGTCGGCGCGGTGGGTTTTCTGTTCGATCACCTGTCGCTGATGCTGGTGGCGCTGTTCGCCATGGGCACCCATTCGGCGCTGTTCGGCCCGGTGAAATATTCGATCCTGCCGCAAGCCTTGCGTGAGGATGAGCTGGTCGGCGGCAATGGCCTGGTGGAAATGGGCACCTTCCTGGCGATCCTCGCCGGCACCATCGGCGCGGGGATCATGATGTCCTCGGCGCATTACGCGCCGGTGGTGTCGAGCGCCATCGTCGGCATCGCCGTGCTCGGCTACCTGGCCAGCCGCAGCATCCCGCGCGCGGCGGCGGCCTCGCCGCAGATGCGCCTGAACTGGAACATCTTCAGCCAATCCTGGGCCACCCTGAAACTGGGCCTGGGGCAAACCCCGGCGGTGTCCCGTTCGATTGTCGGCAACTCGTGGTTTTGGTTCGTCGGGGCGATCTACCTGACGCAAATCCCGGCCTACGCCAAAGAGTGGATGCACGGTGATGAAACCGTGGTCACCCTGATCCTGACGGTGTTCTCGGTGGGGATCGCGCTGGGGTCGATGCTCTGTGAGCGGCTCTCCGGGCGCAAGGTCGAGATCGGCCTGGTGCCGTTCGGTTCGTTCGGGTTGACGGTGTTCGGGCTGTTGCTGTGGTGGCACTCCGGCGGGATTCCCGACAGCGTCCAGGGGCATGGCTGGCTCGAGGTGCTCGGCTTCGGTCATGCCTGGCTGGTGCTGATCGACATCCTCGGCCTCGGTGTCTTCGGTGGCTTCTACATCGTGCCGTTGTACGCGCTGATCCAGTCCCGCACCGCCGAAAACGAGCGGGCCCGGGTGATCGCCGCCAACAACATTCTCAATGCCTTGTTCATGGTGGTGTCGGCCATCGTGTCCATCGTGTTGCTGAGCGTCGCCAAGCTGTCGATCCCGCAGCTGTTCCTGGTGGTGTCGCTGCTCAACGTCGGCGTAAACGCCTACATCTTCAAAATCGTGCCCGAGTTCAGCATGCGCTTCATGATCTGGCTGCTGAGCCATTCGATGTACCGCGTGGAGCATCGCAACCTGGACGCGATTCCCGATGAAGGCGCGGCGTTGCTGGTCTGCAACCACGTGTCGTTCGTCGATGCCTTGCTGATTGGCGGCGCGGTGCGTCGGCCGATTCGCTTCGTGATGTACTACAAGATCTACAACCTGCCGGTGCTGAACTTCATCTTCCGCACGGCCGGGACGATTCCGATTGCCGGGCGCCAGGAAGACATCCACATCTACGAAAAGGCCTTCAAGCGCATCGCCCAGTACCTCGCGGAGGGCGAATTGGTGTGCATCTTCCCGGAAGGCAAACTGACCGCCGATGGTGAGATCAATGAGTTCAAGAGCGGCCTGACCCGCATTCTCCAGGAAACCCCGGTGCCGGTGATTCCGCTGGCATTGCAGGGCCTGTGGGGCAGCTTCTTCAGTCGTGACCCGGCCAAGGGGCTGTTTCGCCGGTTGTGGTCGCGTGTGACCCTGGTGGCAGGGCCGGCAGTGGCGGTGGAGCTGGCGGAGCCGGCCAAGTTGCAGGCGTTGGTAGGCGAGTTGCGCGGGAGTGTCAGGTAGCACAGAGCTCCTGTGGGAGCGAGCTTGCTCGCGATAGCGATGTATCAGTCGACATAATGGTTAACTGATACACCGCGTTCGCGAGCAAGCTCGCTCCCTCAACGATTATGCGCTGACCTTCAGCCCGATCAGCCCCGCCACGATTAGCGCCACGCTGGCCAACCGAACCAGCGCCATCGACTCACCAAACAGAATGATCCCGGCGATGACCGTGCCCACGGCGCCGACCCCGGTCCAGATCGCATAGGCCGTGCCCAGGGGCAATTCCTTCATGGCCAGGCCGAGCAGGCCGAGGCTGATCACCATGGCGGCAATCGTCAGTGCAGTGGGGAGCGGGCGGCTGAAACCGTCGGTGTACTTCAGGCCGACCGCCCAGCCAACTTCGGCCAGGCCGGCAAAAAACAGAATGATCCAGGACATCGCAAACCTCCATCGAAGATGGGGTCGTCCCCGGATTGAGACTTGATCGACGGACGATTCAAGTGGCGGGGTCGTCCCCGCGCTCAAGGGGTAGAGTGCCCATTCTCGAGCACTCGATCAAGCCTGCGTTCAATCCACCGCCTGCTTCGCGGCGAGCGCCTCGCGGTCCTGCTTTTCGCTCATGCGCCGGAAATAAGTGGAGAGCAAGGCCCCGGAGATGTTGTGCCAGACGCTGAACAACGCACTGGGCACCGCCGCTAACGGCGAAAAATGCGCGCTGGCCAGGGCTGCTCCCAACCCGGAGTTCTGCATGCCCACTTCCAGCGCCAGGGATTTACGCTGGGCCAGCGGTAGCTTGAACAGGTGGCCGGTGAAATAGCCCAGCAGGAAGCCGAAGCTGTTGTGCAGCATCACCACCGCCATGATCAGCAGGCCCGATTCGGCTATTTTCGCCTGGCTGGCGGCAACGACCGCAGTGACGATGATGACGATGCTCACCACCGACACCAGGGGCAACACTTCCACCGCGTGGCGAACCTTGTCCCCCAGCAGGCGTTGTGCGACCACGCCCAGGACGATCGGCAGCAACACCACTTGCAGGATCGACCAGAACAGCTCCATGAACGACACCGGCAGCCAGGCCGAAGCCAGCAGCCAGATCAGTGCCGGCGTCAGCAGCGGCGCGAGCAGGGTGGTGACGGCGGCGATGGCGACCGACAGGGCCAGGTCGCCACGGGCCAGCCAGGTCATGACATTGGACGAGGTGCCGCTCGGGCAGCACCCCACCAGGATGACGCCGACGGCGATTTCCGGCGGCAGGTGGAACACCTGGCAGAGCAACCACGCCACGCCGGGCATGATCACGAAATGCGCCACCACGCCCAGGGCCACGCGCCAGGGATGACGGGCGACCTCGGCGAAGTCTTCGAGTTTGAGGGTCAGGCCCATGCCGAACATCACCAGCCCCAGCAGCGGCACGATGGCGCCTTTCAGGTCGATGAACCAGGCCGGTAGCAGGAACGCCACCACCGCGAAAATCAGTACCCAATAAGCGAAGGTATTGCCGACGAAGCGGCTCAATGCTGCCAATGCGCGCATGGCCAGATCCTTGTTATTATGGATTACACGAAACCATTGTGGGAGCGGGCTTGCTCGCGAAGGCGGTGTGTCAGCTGAGAAATTGCTGTCTGACACACCGCCTTCGCGAGCAAGCCCGCTCCCACACTAGAAGTCATCAGCCGTCAGATCCCCTGCGGAATCTCTTCCCCGCCCAGCGCCTCGACCAACGCCGGCAGGAACTCGCCAAAGGTCAACATCATCAGCGTGAAGCTGGCGTCCAATTGGCCGAGGGCTTCGTCGCCGCCATCCTGCTCGGCCTGGTCCTGCAACAGGTCTTCGAACTTCAGGCGCTTGACCACCATCTTGTCGTCGAGCACGAAGGACAGTTTGTCCTGCCAGGCCAGGGACAGTTGCGTGACCACCTTGCCGGTGTTCAGGTGCAACTGGATCTCGTCGCTGGTCAGGTCCTGGCGCTTGCAACGCACGATCCCGCCGTCTTCGTGGGTGTCACGCAGTTCGCATTCGTCCAGCACGAAGAAATCGTCGGCGGCTTTCTGGGTCTTGACCCAGTCGGTCATGATGGCGGTCGGGGCCATTTTGACCGTCAGCGGGCGCACGGGCAGGGTGCCGATGACTTCACGCAGGGTCGACAGCAGGTCTTCGGCGCGCTTGGGGCTGGCGGAGTTCACCAAGATCAGCCCTTGCTTCGGCGCGATGGCGGCGAAGGTGGACGAGCGGCGAATGAAGGCACGGGGCAGGAACGCCTGGATGATTTCATCCTTGAGTTGGTCACGCTCCTTCTTATAGACCTTGCGCATTTGCTCGGCCTCGATTTCCTCGACCTTTTCCTTCAGGGCATCGCGTACGACGCTGCCCGGCAGAATGCGTTCTTCCTTGCGAGCGGCAATCAGCAGGAAGTCCTGGCTGACATGCACCAGCCGCGCGTCTTCGCCTTTGCCAAACGGCGCGACGAAACCGTACGTGGTCAACTCCTGGCTTGCACATGGACGCGCCAGTTTGCTGGCCAGTGCAGTTTCCAACGCCTCGGCATCAACAGGCAGATCTTGGGTCAGGCGATAGATAAGCAGGTTCTTGAACCACATGGGGTGAGTCTCTCCTTTATACAAAGGGGGGCATTATTCTCTGCGCGGCGCCATAGGCCAACCCTTCGCTAAGCCTTTGGAAGGCCTGAAAAAATTAATTTAAAAAGTGCTTGCCAGCTTGAAGAGTGCTCCGTAGAATGCGCGCCACACCGAAAGCGAAGGGTGATTAGCTCAGCCGGGAGAGCGTCTGCCTTACAAGCAGAATGTCGGCGGTTCGATCCCGTCATCACCCACCATTCGTTTCAAGTGTTACGCGCAGCGGTAGTTCAGTCGGTTAGAATACCGGCCTGTCACGCCGGGGGTCGCGGGTTCGAGTCCCGTCCGCTGCGCCATATTTGGTTACCTGGAACACTGAACGCCAGGTCACCCCGAAAAGCCCGCTAACGCGGGCTTTTTGCTGTCTGTGGTTTGCGCGGTGCGTGTTCTTCAGTTTTTTTGCTGAATTTTGCAATTAAATCAGCACGTTACAAAAAACTGTGAGAGAATGCGCCCCGCATCGAAAGTGCAGGGTGATTAGCTCAGCCGGGAGAGCGTCTGCCTTACAAGCAGAATGTCGGCGGTTCGATCCCGTCATCACCCACCAACTTTCAATGTTACGCGCAGCGGTAGTTCAGTCGGTTAGAATACCGGCCTGTCACGCCGGGGGTCGCGGGTTCGAGTCCCGTCCGCTGCGCCATATTCGGTCACCTGGAGCACTGAACGCCAGGTCACCCACAAAAAAGCCCGCTCATTGAGCGGGCTTTTTGTTGCCTGACGTTTATCAAGAGGGCGTTCCCACGCTCAGCGCGGGAGCGCCTCGACAGAATGCTTTGCGTGTCTACTGCTCGGCATTGCGACTGTGCCGGTAATCGCTGACGGCTTCATACACCGCTTTGCGCAGACGGTTGATACCACCGATGGGGCGGTGCGCCTCCAGGCCGAACCACGGGTTGAACGACTGGTTATCACAGGCCAGGTTCAGCTTGGGGGTGTCGAAGTCCTGGGCGGGCACCTTGATGCGCGCAACGGTCTCGAACGGGGCATCACTTTCGCGCCATTCAATGCTGGTGTCTTCGATTGGCATGTACTTGCGCGGATCCTGGCGCTGGACCTGCAAGACAAAGCACGCCGGCACGCGGTCTGTGGATAACTGCTGATTGAGGGCGCTGCGCAGGAAGTTGGGCAATGCCTGGTTCTGCGCGGGCAGGGTATAGGTCGGGCAACTGTCCGGGTCTGGCGCCACGCGAAACTTCGCATTGGCCGTGCCGAACTTGTAGGGCGATACCGAAAAGTACGTGGTCTGGGTCGGGCTGGCCGGTGGCGGTGAAAGGGTCGCCAGGGCGATGAACAGATGGCGAATCTGCCAACTGCGCGGATCCACGCTCGGAAAGAAGGCCATGGCTTTCTTTCCATCGGCCTGGGCAGCCACATTCTGACGGTACTCGGCGACATCGCTGACGAAGAAGTTCGGATGGTTGAACATCACGAAATCCTGTTCGCCGTGTGATTGGCGGTCATCCAGCAGTTGCTTGCCGGGCACGTCCAGCAGCTTGATCGCCATCCCGCGCGCATCCCGCAGGCTGTCGAACTGAGGGTAGGCGTTGCCATTGGACAGGCGCATCGTCGCTTGCCAGACCTTGCCCGGCTCGGCGAACACACCCTGGCGCAACACGGTCGGCAGATCGTTCGGCACCTGCACCTCGGCCATGACGCAGCCGTGGGCCTTGGCGTGGGCGTCGCGCAGGTAGCGCGTGCCTTCGCGGTGTTGATCGACGATGCGGATCGCCGTCTGGATGATGTCCTGGGTCATGGCGGCTTCGCCGGGCGGTACCTGCTCCTGGTCAGGCACCGGGCCGCTGTGGTGCCAGGCGTACCAGGCCGTCGCCAGTGCCCAGCCGAGCAGCCCCAGGCCCAGTAGCCACAGGAGCGTCTTGCCCAAGAAGGCACCGAGGCGCAGCCAGAGCGTGGTCAACATGGAGAAATCCTTTTGCGGGTGAGGTTCATCATTACAGTTGCGACTCCAGCGGTCCGCCCAGCACTTTCAGGTATTCCAGCAAAGCCCAGCGTTCCTGCGGTTGCAACAGTCGGCCAATGACGCCGTTGCCCTTTTCACCGGCGCGGAATTCATGACCGCTGTTGTGATTGCCGGTTATGCGGGTGTCGAAGAGGAAACCGTTGGTGAAGGCTTCGGTGCGATAACCGAGGTGTCGCGGGTCGTACTCGAAGTTGCCTTTATAAAAAGTGGTGGCCCGCTCGTCCTGGGGCGACAGCAGTTGGTAGATCGTCGGCACCGAGCCGTTGTGCAGGAACGGTGGCGTGGCCCAGACGCCCGCCAGTGGCCGGGCCTTGTAAGCGCGCAGCTCGCGCACGCCGATGGGCAGGCCGAAACCGTCCAGGGCCGGACGCTCGGCGGGGGTGACGCCGGCGTCGCGGTAGGCGCGGTTCTCGACGAACGCGGTGACATAAGCCAAGCCCTTGGCGACCGAGAGCTGGCTCAGGTCCAGCGGCTCTTTCGGGGTCGGGTGCAGTTGCACCTCCAGCTTCGCCAGCTCGGCCGGATCCCACTGCAGGCTGGTCAGGTCGAAGCGGTGGTCGGCGATGTTATTGGCGGTGCCCGGGTCGGTGCCGATCACCTGCACGGGCAGCATGTGCAGTTGTTGCACCGGCCGGTCGGGCCCCTGGATCACCTGGGGCACATGGCAGCCTGCACAATTTTCGTTGAACAGGGCGCGGCCCTTGGCGGCCAGGGGTTTGTCGATCGCGCCCAGCAGCGACTCCGGCCACGCGGGTGGCTTGAGCAGTTGCAAGGTCTCTTCGATCTTGTTCAGGTCGCGTACGCGTACGCTGGAAGGGTAGCGCGCATCGCCTTGCAGCGGTTTGCCCTGGGCGTCGAAGAAACTCAACGTGGCGCCAACGCCCAGCGCCTCGCCGACGTTGCGGGCCATCGGTTGCTGGGCCGAGCCATTCCATTGCACCCAGTCGAACGTCCACATTTCCCACAACTGCGGGTAATCCACCGGGGCGTTGGCCACCCGGTAGTTGGCCGGCGAAATGGCGTCGCCGAAGCTGGCGTTGGCAATGCGCCCAAAGGCGTCGGTACGGCCGGGACCTTCTTCGGTCGGGTAGAGGCCGCGATGGGTGTCATTCCAGGCCACCCGCAAGAAGGTGTCGAGGGAGGCCTTGAACGCCTTGCGCAGGTCTTCATGACCGGCGTCGTAGTCGTTACCCAGGACCTCGCGGGCGAAACGTTCGAATTTCCACGGGTTGTAATAAGTAGAAACAAGACTGGCGACCAGTGCCTGTCCGAAACTGCCGCCGCGCAACGTCGGCACGCTGGAGGGCAGGACGTGTTGTGCCGAACCGCCATCGATCCGTATCGCCTGGCCCTTGAAGCGCAGTTCACCGGTGTGGCAGGCCGCGCAAGTGATGTCCAGGTATTCGTCGGTACCGCCCAGGTTCTGATGCCGGGCGAAACCCACTGGCAGGTTGCCGGGGTTATCGGGCGAGGCTTTCTGCGCCGGGTCCACCAGGAAGCCGAAACGCGCCAGGTACTCAGGCGAAGCGAACCGCTGTTGCGAAAACGGCAGTTCGAGGGCGGTGAACCAGTTGTAGCGCAGGCCTTTCACCTGGGTGCCTTGGGGGGTGAAGTAGTAGGTCTGACGCTCGGCGGCGCTCCATTGGTCCAGGTAATGCACCTGTTCGACGGGCGTGTAGAACGGCAGGCGAGGGTTGGCGACGTAATACAGCACCACGGCCACGGCAATGACCAGCAGCGCGAGGAGCAGCAAGAGAAGACGAGAGAGAAGGCGCACGATAACGTCCTTGTTTTTTTGATATGCCCTTATGCCTCAGCGCCGCTTTACGGGCAAGTGGCCATTATTCTTTGCGTTGCGACGAGGTGCTCATTTGTCTGTGTAGGTAACAGATGACAGAGCCTTCATCTGCCGAGGATTAAAAAGCGTTTGCCGACCTGAACTTATCCTCGCTTTGTGGCTCACATGCCGGTAGCCATTGGTCGTGGCCGCCTGATAAGCTCGCGGCTTTACTCGATTGCCCTTTAGGCGCATGAACAAGGAAATAGCATGAAACAGCATCGGTTGGCGGCGGCGGTGGCCCTGGTTGGCCTGGTACTCGCGGGTTGCGATTCGCAGACCAGCGTAGAGCTGAAAACCCCGGCGCAGAAAGCTTCCTACGGGATCGGCCTGAACATGGGCAAGAGCCTGGCTCAGGAAGGTATGGATGACCTGGACTCCAAAGCGGTTGCCCAGGGCATTGAAGATGCCGTCGGCAAGAAAGAACAGAAGCTGAAAGACGAAGAACTGGTCGAGGCTTTTGCCGCACTGCAAAAACGTGCCGAAGAGCGCATGGCCAAGATGAGCGAGGAGTCGGCAGCGGCCGGCAAGAAATTCCTCGAGGAAAACGGCAAGAAAGCTGGCGTGACCACCACCGCTTCCGGCCTGCAGTACGAAGTGGTCAAGAAAGCCGATGGCCCGCAGCCTAAGCCGACTGACGTGGTGACAGTGCACTACACCGGCAAGCTGACCAATGGCACCGTGTTCGACAGTTCCGTCGAGCGTGGCAGCCCGATCGATCTGCCGGTCAGCGGCGTGATCCCGGGTTGGGTCGAAGGCCTGCAACTGATGCACGTCGGCGAGAAGTACAAGCTGTACATCCCAAGTGACCTGGCCTACGGTGCCCAGAGCCCGAGCCCGGCGATCCCGGCCAACTCGGTCCTGGTGTTCGACCTGGAGCTGCTGGCGATCAAGGATCCGGCCAAGGAAGACGCTGCCAAGTAATCGCGTCTGCGCCGAGACAACGCCTCGCTCATGCGGGGCGTTGTTGTATCCGGGCATTGGAAATGTAAAAAAACCGAACGCACCTCGCAGGCTACAGTCATAGGCAATACGGGCGCTGTGCTAGCCGTAGACAGCCAGTCAAGTCAATGAAATATTGGGTTTTTTTAGTGAGTAAAAAACGCCCGATCTGAGCCGGGGCCTTATGATACGGGGGCTTCAGCGGTGAAATGCAGCTCTGTTCACAAGGTTATCCACAATTTGTGTGGATAACATTTCAGTGGGAGAAAAAATGAAGGCGCCGTGGAATTTTGCGCGATTTCTACCGCTGGCCGGGCGTATGCTGGCCCGTGGTCGTTTGCCCACCTTGTTGTTCGCCGTCGCCAGCAAAGGTGCCCGGGAGGGTGGGCGGCTGGGCAAGCTCAAGGAAGACCTGCGCCTGTTGCAGGCCTTGTGCCTGGCCTATTGGCGGGGCGAGTACCGGGCCGTCAGCGCCAAGTCGATGTTGTCGGTGGTGGCGGGGCTCATGTATTTCCTCAGCCCGCTGGATGCCATCCCGGACATCCTGCCGATGTTTGGCATGTTCGACGACATCGCCGTGCTGGCCTGGGTCATGAAAACCCTCGACACCGAACTCGAAGCGTTCCGGGCCTGGCGTTACCGACAATCCCCCGAGAAGCTGGCCCGGGTCGAAAGGCTGCCCGATACGCCGGAGCAACTCCAGCTCCAGCGCCACGAAAAATCCTGATCCTGCGCCGCTTGCCCCAGAGAATTCATCGCCCCGCGACCTCAGCCGTCATTTAGGATTACACTTCCAAGGAAAAAGGCTGACTCGCTAAGTGTTGTTGTCCTACGGGGTAGACATGGATATTCAAATAATCACCCGCGACGGAGAGCCCGAGTACGCGGTTTTGCCGTGGGATCAGTATCAGTCGTTGTTGAAGGCCGCCGGCCTCGATCAAGCACCGTCGCGCGAAGCTTCTGTCCGGCACGCGGCGGCACCCGACCAGGTTCTCCCTGGCCTGGATCAATTACGCAGTTTGCGCGAAGGGAAGGGCATCGCCATCGAGGCGCTGGCCCGCACGGTAGGTATCAGCCCGTCTTATCTGGCCTTGATCGAGAGCGGCGAGCGTCAGCCCGATGCCGCGATTCGGCGCAGTCTGGCCTGGGAGTTGACGGTGCCGGGTTGGAGGGACGAGTCGTGAGTGTACGCATCAGTCGGCAGCATTGGGATGGGTTGTTGGGGGAGTTGGACCAGGCGCGCCGCCAGCGCCATTTGTTGACGTACCGCGCCTTGCTGGAGCGCTTGCAGTTGCCCAGCCCGGCGATGCAGACCTTGACCGCCGCCCTGGAGCACCTGGCGGCGCTGGACGCCCGGGCGGAACAACCGCTGCGCAGCTCGCTGGTGATCAGCCAGGGCGCCAGCCGTTTGCCACGCACCGGTTTCTTCGAATGCGTCGAGCGCCTGGGCCGGTTTTCCGGGCCTTCCGATGGTGTGGCCGCCGCGTCCTGGCACGCCTCGGAAGTGGTCCGAGTGTTTGAATACGAATACCCCGAATCGGCGGAGGCCTGAGTGCTCTGGCGACTCAAGGCGCGGGCCGGCTATTGGCTGGCGCGACGCTTGTTTCACTGGTCATGGTTCGTCCGACAGCCGCGTGGCTGGGCTTGGCTCGAAGGCCAGTTCGCGCGCATGGCGAACCTGGGTGACGCAGGGGCGCAAAGTTTCTACGGGCATATCCTGACGTTCCGTGGCCAGGGGCTTGGCGCACGTGAGGAAGGCCTGCGCCTGCTGCGGCTGGCGGCCCTGGCGGGGGATGGCAAGGCGGCCTATCAGGTTGGCGTGATCAGCCTGGCCGGCAGCGCCAGCAAGGCGCCGGATCCGGCTGAAGCCGCCCGTTGGCCGAGGACAAGCTCAAGGCGCTCGAAGCCGGCGACCGTTAGGTTATCCACAGCTTGCCGGGCGCTCGCCGTTTGCGCGAGCGTTCCAGGTGGGTTGTTCTGGATGCGCGCATTTAGAGAAATGGCCTACAGTCCTCGCTGCATTTCCTGACTTATTTCCCTTTTTATCCCCGGCAAAGTCTCGCGCTCCCTGAGCGCTGCGAGACGTCTGCCCATGTTCGACTGTTTTTGTCTGCTGATCCTTGAACGAGCGATGGCCTGATGGACCAGGTGAGTCGCGTCGAGCAGGCGCTCGACAGCTTCAAGGACACCCTGACGGTCTACCGCGAACAGCTCGAACGCTGGTACAGCCGGGCTGCGGACCGGGTCAGTCATGCCGCCGACGTGCCCTCGCTGATGGGCATGGAGCGACTGATCCGCTTCGGCGACAGCCTCACCGCGGTGAGCACCGGCGACGAGGATTTCCTCTCCACGGTCACCCAATGCCCGCAGGGCGGGGTGATGACCATCGAGAGCAAGCTGGAGTCGGTGTACGACATCCCGTTGGGCGACATCGTGGTGCACGTGGTAGCGGTGGACACCGGCGAGGTCACGCCGGTCACCCTGGATGCCCAGGGCCTGGGCACCTTCAACGGCGAGGCGGGCAAGCGCTATCGGGTGCATGTCCAGGACGAGGTCTCACCGGCTCAGCTCCAGGCCCTGTTTTCTTCCTACGATGGCCTGAGCACGGAGCTGACGGACTGGCTGCGCGGCGAGTGGCAGGGCTTCAAGCCTCAGTGGGCGCAACAGTCTGCGACTCACTCGGCGGCGGCGGTCGGCAATGGCCTGCTTGCCGGCAGTTGGGCAGCGATTGAAAGCGTGTGGGACAGCATCACCCTGCTCAGCGACATTCTCAAGGATCCCGCCCGGTTCACTGAGCGCTTGGGCGCCAGTGCCGCGCAGTTGCAAAAACTGGCGCAGGACGCGCCGCAGGTGATGGCCAAGCTGCAAATGCTGGCCAGCGACGAAGCGGCGCTGTGCCTGCTGGTGCGCACCGCCAGCCTCTGGCTGGAGATGTTGCCGCCCAGCGAAGTCGCCGGCGCAACCGCCGAGGCCATGGCGATGGGGGCGGTGCAACTGGTGATTGACCTGCTGATCGGGGTCGTCCTGACCTTTGCCGGCGCGGGTGCCGCAATCGCTTACCTGTCGCTGCGCCTGGTTCGCGTGGGGGAACGTGTGCTGGCAGCCGCCCAGCGCTTCGTCAGCGCGATGTTCGCCGTGGTCAACGGCTTCATCGTCTATGTGGACCGCTACAAGACCGTCGCGGCCCGAGGCGTTGCCAGCGCGGTGAAAAAGGGCCGGATGCAACTGCGTTGGGACGCCCAGCGCAACACCACGCTGAAAAAAAACGAAGTCCACGACGATGTCCCCGCCCAATCGAAGAACCCCAACGGTGACAGCGCCGACAGCGCGGCCCTGACCCGTACCAGCGGGTGCCCGGTGTCGATGGTCACTGGCGAAGAGCTGTTGACCCTGGAGGACGGCACGCTCGAGGGGCGCTTGCCGTTTATCTTCACCCGCCTGTACCGCACCAGCGCCGTTGAACTGGACATCGGCCTGGGGCGCGGCTGGAGCCATGCCCTGGCGCATCGCCTGCAACTGGAGGATGAGCAGGTCACCTGGATCGATCAGGAAAACCGCCGCACCACGTTCCCACGGCCCAATGCCCGGCGCCCGGCCATCCATAACAGCCTGGCGCGGGCGGCCATCTACCTGGGCAGCGAGCCCGACGAACTGATCATCGCCCAACCGGGCGAACGGGCGCCTTTCCTGCATTTTCGCGACGGTCACCTGGCCGCCCTCAGCGACCGCTACGACAACCGCCTGACGATCCAGCGCAACATTTACGGCGACATCTGCCGCCTGGACAACGGCGCCGGCCGCGCGCTGCGCCTGCGTTATCAACAGCGGCACCTGATGGCCGTCGATTACCAGTCTTTTCAGCCGGCCACCACCCTGGATGACCCTTGGCGAACTGAGCAGACATTGGCGTCCTACCGCTATGACGGACGTTTCCGACTGATCGAAGCGACCAATGCAGCAGGTGAAAGCGAACGCTACGACTACGACGACCAGCACATCATCCTCCAGCGGCAACTGGCCGGTGGCGCAAGTTTCTACTGGGAGTGGCAGGGCGTCGGGCAAGCGGCCCGCTGCGTACGGCACTGGGCTTCGTTCGCACAGATGGACAGCCGCTACACCTGGGGCGACGACGGCAGCGTCACGGTCCGGCACCTCGACGGCAGTGAAGAAGTGTACGTCCACGATGACCGCGCGCGGTTGGTGCGCAAGGTCGAGCCCGATGGTGGCGAACATCTCAAGGCCTATGACGAACAAGGCCGATTGGTGGCCGAACAGGATCCGCTAGGGGCCGTCACCGAATACCGCTACGACGAAGTCGGTCAACTGGTGGCGCTGATTCCGCCTGAGGATGAGCCCACGTCCTACGAGTACCGCAACGGTTTCCTGCACGCCCGCACCCAAGGCACAGGCCGCGACAGGTCTGTCTGGACTTACCGGCGTAACGCCCAGGGCGACGTGGTCAGGTCCATCGACCCCGAAGGAAACAGCACTTTCTACAAATACGATGCCCGCGGCTGCCTGGTGGAGATCAGCCACCCTGACGGCAGTTTTCATGACTTCGCCTGGAACCCGCTCGGCCAACTGACGGAAGAGGTCCTGCCCGACGGCAGTCGCCGGCGTTTTTCTTACGATGTGCTGGGGCGCTTACTGACCCGCCAGGATGAACACGGCGCCCTCACGCATTACCAGTGGGACCCCGTGGGCCGTCTGCTCAAGACGACCCTGCCCAACGGCGCCAACCGGGCCTGGACCTACAACGCCTACGGCAAGGTTACCTCCGAGCGCGACGAACTGGGGCGTGTCACCCGTTACGAATACGCCGATGACCTGCACCTGGTCAGCCGCCGGCGCAATCCCGATGGCAGCGAACTGAAGTACCGCTACGACTCGGCGCGGCTGTTGCTGACCGAAATCGAAAACGAATCCGGCGAAAAATATCAGCTGGACTACACGCCCAACGGTTTGATCCGACAACAAGTCGGTTTCGACGGGCAGCGCACCGCCTACGTCTATGACCTCAACGGCCACCTGCTGGAGAAAACCGAGCACGGTGAGGACGGCACGCAACGGGTCACCGCTTACCAGCGCGATGCGAGCGGGCGATTGCTGGTCAAGACCTTGGCCGACGGCCAGACGATCCACTATCGCTACGATGGCCGGGGCCGGCTGGTGCAGGTCGATGACGGTACCGATCATCCGCTGGCCTTCGAATACGACGCCCAGGACCGGCTGGTCGTCGAACACCAGGGCTGGGGCACCCTGCGCTATCGCTACGACCTCTGCGGGCGCCTCAACCACCTGCGCCTGCCGGACCACAACCAGCTCGACTTCCACCACGCCAAGGGCGGTGCGCTGACCGCCATCGACCTCAATGGCAAGCGACTCACCGACCATCGATTCCAGGGCGGCCGGGAAGTGCAACGCCAACAGGGCCTGTTGCTCAGTGAATACGGTTACGACGAGCAAGGTCGCCTCAGGGCCCAGACCGTGTGGCAACACCAGCAGCAGCTGTTCTGGCGCGATTATGCCTACGACGCCAAGGGCAACCTTGAAAGCCTGGCCAACCACCGCAATCGCCGCCACTACCAGTACGACCCGATGGATCGCCTGGTCAGCATCCAGTATTCCCACACCGACCCGCCGGAACGCTTTGCCCACGACCCGGCCGGCAACGTGCTGCTGCACGACCGTCCGGGCCCGACCACCCTCAAGGGCAACCGCCTGCTGACGGAGGGGGACCGCCACTACGACTACGACGCCTTTGGAAACCTGATCCGCGAGCGCCGTGGCAACGTCCCCAGCCTTGTCGCCGACTATCGCTACGATTGCCAGCATCGCCTGATCGGCGTTACCACGGCGGACGGTCGCGAAACGTCCTACCGCTACGACGCCTTTGGCCGACGCATCAGCAAGACCGTGGACGGCCTGACCACGGAGTTTTTCTGGCAAGGCGACCAGATCGTCGCCGAAAGCAGCCCGCGCCACCACCGCAGCTACCTCTACGAACCCGGCACCTTCCGCCCTCTGGCGATGCTCGACGGCAAGGGCCTGAACGCCTGCCCGTTCCACTACCACCTCGACCACCTGGGCACCCCCCAGGAACTGACCAACCACGCCGGCGAAGTGGCCTGGTCGGCGCGCTACACCGGCTACGGCAAACTCATCGCAATCGAGCACGGCGGCGAACAACTCGAGCAGCCCCTGCGTTTCCAGGGTCAATACTTCGACCCGGAAAGCGGCCTGCACTACAACCGGCATCGCTACTACAATCCCGAGACCGGCCGCTACCTCACACCCGACCCGAGTAAGTTGGCGGGCGGGCTCAATGGGTATCGATACACCCTGAACCCGACGGGGTGGGTGGATCCGTTGGGGCTGGTGGATTGTCCGGGAGGAAACAAATGCAACCCCGGACGGGGCGGTGAAGCGCCTGAACAAAATGTAAGTGTTAATGAGGGCACACCAAGCACTCCTGATGTTCAATGGACGAGGCACGGAAATAAACACGTTGCGCCAAAGGCTCCATGGTCATCTGTCGTTAAATCCACCGCAAATGGAGGAGCAGCCAAGTATCTTCCTGACACTGATATAGAGGCTCTTGAACGTCTGGTCTTTGCCAACGGACAGGACGTAACCAACGGAAAGCCTTGGAAGGTAATGGATATGGAGCGAACGATTGGAGCAAACGACGGAAAGGAGACGAGATATATGAGAGTTGAGCTGAGCGCAAACACAATCCATGGACATCCGATCTCGGAAGAGTCATTTAGAAAATTGACCAAGAAGAAATAGCCTATGGACCTGCACGAAGTAAAAAAACTGGGTGGCGTAATAACTTTCGATGATATTTCTTGCCTCGACCAATCGGTAGGCGTGGCCGAAATATCAAATGAGCTGAAAGAGGATTTATTTCAAGCTTCCTTTCCCTTCGAGCAAATAATCGATATTGGTTGGTACCCGGAGTTTTGTGAGTCCGGTTTTTTTAGAGTGTCGCTGATTCTGGAATGCAATTGGGATGCTCCCGTCTATAGCGAGGAAGCCAAGGACTGGGTTGAGCTGGCGGTTGCTTTAACGAATACCTTAAAGAAGGTCAGGTTGGCTTGAGCTGGGACATAACTCCAGAGTTGATCGGTGTGACCGCGCCGGGGCTGGAAGCACCGACCTACCCCCCCCCCCCCCCCGGTGTCAGGATAGTTATCGCCTCTCCGAATTTTTCTGAAAACACCAATCGGGGCGGAAAAGTACGATGGGCGCGTGCCTGAGGTAGATTTCGCGGCGGACATGACGATCCGTATGGTTAGGCAGAACGGGTCGATGAAATGGAAAGGCAAGATGATTTTCGTCAGCGAATCTTTGGCCGGTGAGGCGCTAGGACTCAAAGAAGTGGACGATGATGTGTGGGATACCTCTGCAGCTACCTTTTAGGTAGGCTGAAAAGCGGCGAAAGCCGCCTTTCAAGCCAACTGAAACGTAAACGATGTCCCTGGTTTCAACTGTAAAGGATGTGTCCGTTTCTACAGATCGACACACCGAGTGCTATTCAGAAGGGGCTGCTACGCAGCCCAGCGGGAGCAAGCTCCCTCGCCACAAGGTTAGTGTCAGGCGTTCGGGCCGAGGGCGGGAGTGGGGACTCCGCTCAAACCGATAACCCTAACTCCACCGCAGCCTCCCGCTCAGCCAAACCATCAACCAAATACACACTCCCCCCCAAAATCTCCTTGGCATGATGCTTCGCCTGCGAAGCCAGTTCCGCCAACTGGCTCGCATCCAACGCCCCACAGGCGTCCGAGCGCAGGTGCACGACGCCGATGGACAACGACAGCAGTGCAAACTCCTGGCGTACGCCCTGTCGATTCAACGCCGTGAAACAGCCGGCTTCCAGGTGTTCCGGGCGGTAGAAGCGGCGGCAGTGGGTCTGGAAGTCGGTCAGGAGTTGGTCCAGGCGTTTGCGCCAGTCTTCCGGGCCGAGGACCAGGAGGAAGTCGTCGCCGCCGATGTGGCCGACGAAGTCGCGACTGGGGTCGATGCGTTCGTTCAGGCATTGGGCCAGGCACAGCAGCACTTCGTCGCCGCGGCCGTAGCCGTAGATGTCGTTGAAGGGTTTGAAGCTGTCGATGTCCACGTAGCAGATCACCGACTCTTGGCGCTGCTGGAGCAGGCGCGTCAGGCATTGCTGGATCGGTACGTTGCCCGGCAGCAGGGTTAGCGGGTTGGCGTAGCGAGCCTGTTGGATCTTCAGTTCGGTGATCAGCTTGAGCACGTCGATCACCCGGCCCAGACCCATGTAGCCGCCATTGAGGGTGATGATGAAGTCTTCTTCGATGCGCTGTCGGGCCCGGCTGGTGATGAGGCGGCTGACTTGCTGCAGCGATTGGTTCAACTCCACCGCGAGAAAATCATCGCTCATCAGCCGACTGATGGGCTTGCGGGCGAACAGGTCGGTGGCGAAGGGCTTGAGCAGGGCGTCCGAGAGTGAATGGCGATGAACGATGCCGCAGGGCTGGCCCTGGTCGTCCAGCACGGCCAGGGAATTGAGATTGGCCTGGCGCCGGAACGCGTCCAGCACGATGGCCGTCGGTGTGTTGTGAGCCACGGCCGGTTGTTCGTTGAGCAACGCGCCGAGGTCGTTGACTTCATCGGTCAGCGTCACCGCGCCGCCGTCCTGGCGGGGCATCAACGCCCGGGCATCGCGCGAAGGCTGTTCATGGGGGCGGGCGAGCAGGTAACCCTGGACCAGGTCGACGCCCATTTCGATCAGCACCGCCAGTTCTTCCGGCAGTTCTATCCCTTCGGCAATCACCTGGGCCCGCGAGGTGCGGGCGATCTTCAGGATCGAGCCGACGAACTCGCGCTTGAGCGCATCCTGGTGAATGCCGTCGATGAAATGCCGGTCGATCTTCACATAGTCGGGGCGCAATTCGGACCACAGCCGCAGGCTCGAATAGCCGGCGCCCAGGTCGTCCAGGGCAATGGAAAACCCCATCGCCCGGTAGTGATGCAGGGCGGTCTGCAGCAGTTGGAAATCATCGATGGGGGTTTGTTCGGTCAGTTCGATCACCACCTGGCTGGGCGGGATGCCGTAATCCTGTAGCAGTTGTAACGTGCGCCCGGTCTCATGGGCCGATTCCAGCAGGGATTCGGGCGAGACGTTGAGAAACAGCTTGCCCGGCAGCTTTTGCTCGTTGAAGCGCTGGCAGGCGCTGCGGCGGCAGGCCAGTTCCAGTTCGCTGAGACGCCCGGCCTGGCGGGCGACGGAGAGCAGGGCGATGGGGGAGTGCAGCGGGCTGTTCGAGGGGCCGCGCGTCAGGGCTTCATAGCCGATGATGCGTCGTTCAGAGAGGCAGATGATGGGTTGGAACAGGCTGTGCAAACCGCTTTGAGCCAGAATTGAACTCAAGGCACTCAGCTGTTCTGTCGTGGTCATGGCGATCTCTGGCGATAAAAAAAGGACCGGGCGACCCCTGCCGGGGCGCCCAGTCCTGTATTTCACGACAGACTGATGTCAGTTTGATGACAGCTCGACGAGGGTCACCATTAAATGGCCATCATCTTCAGTGTTTGGCGATCGCCGTGTTGAGTTTCAGGTAATCCAGCAGGATCCGCCCGGTCTCGCTCAGGTAGGCATCGTCTTCCGGCTTGGTTTTTTCCGGCTCGGTGATCAGGTCCTCGTCTTCTTTCTTCAGTTCCTTGAGCGGCTCCTCGCCCTTGGCCTTGCGACGCAGGTTTTCCATGGCCAGTTGCTTGGCCTCAATGTCGGCGTGTTGTGCGCGACGGTCGGCTTCGTTGAGGGAGACGGTTTTCTCCAGCATCAATTTCTGCGCCAGGGCCAGCTTGTCACGGATGAACACGAACTCCGCGTCCTGGGCCGTGCGGCTGTCATGCTCGGCCTTGAGCTGGGCCAGGAACGGCTTGAACGGGTCGAGCTCGGGCTTGATCGCCGGCTTGATGGTGTCCCACGGCATCGCCTCGGGCAGGGCGCTTTCACCGATTTCCTTGGTGTCGATGATCGACGGGTAATCGATGTCAGGCAGCACGCCCTGATGCTGGGTGCTCTGGCCGGAAACCCGGTAGAACTTCGCCAGGGTCAGTTTCAGCTCGCCATGGTTGAGCGGCTGGATGGTCTGCACCGTGCCTTTGCCGAAGGTCTGGCCGCCGATGATCAATGCGCGGTGGTAGTCCTGCATGGCGCCGGCGAAAATCTCCGAGGCCGAGGCGGACAGGCGATTGACCAGCAACGCCATCGGGCCTTTGTAGAACGCACCTGGGTTTTCATCTTCCAGCACATCCACCCGGCCGTCGGCGTTACGCACCAGTACGGTCGGGCCCTTGTCGATGAACAGGCTGGTCAACTCGGTGGCTTCCTGCAGGGAGCCGCCGCCGTTGTTGCGCAGGTCGATGACCACGCCGTCGACCTTGTCCTTCTGCAGCTCGGTCAGCAGCTTCTTGACGTCGCGGGTGGTGCTCTTGTAGTTCGGGTCGCCGGCGCGGAACGCCTTGAAGTCCAGGTAGAAGGCCGGGATCTCGATGACGCCGAGCTTGTAGTCCTTGCCGTCCTGCTTGAGGTTGAGGATCGACTTCTTCGCCGCCTGCTCTTCCAGCTTCACCGCTTCACGGGTGATGGACACGATCTTGCTGGTCTGGTCGTTCGGCGCATTGCTCGCCGGGATGACTTCCAGGCGCACCACCGAGCCTTTCGGGCCACGGATCAGCTTGACCACTTCGTCCAGGCGCCAGCCGACCACGTCGACCATTTCCTTGTTGCCCTGGGCCACGCCGATGATCTTGTCCGCCGGGGCGACCTGCTTGGTCTTGTCCGCCGGACCGGCTGGTACCAGGCGCACGATCTTGACCTGGTCGTTGTCGCTTTGCAGCACGGCGCCGATACCTTCCAGGGACAGGCTCATGTTGATGTCGAAGTTTTCCGCGTTATCCGGCGACAGATAATTGGTGTGCGGGTCGTAGGACATGGCGAAGGTGTTGATGTAGGCCTGGAAGATGTCTTCGGCACGGGTCTGGTCCAGGCGGGCCAACTGGTTCTTGTAGCGCTTGGTCAGGGTTTCCTGGATCTGCTTGGGCTCCTTGCCGGCGATCTTCATGCGCAGCACCTCGTCCTTGACGCGTTTGCGCCACAGGTCATCGAGTTCGGCGGTGCTCTTGAGCCAAGGGGCGTCCTTGCGGTCCACCAGCAAGGTTTCCTTGGCATTGAAGTCGATCTTGTCGACGCCCTTGTTCAGCTCGGCCAAGGCGTAGTCCAGGCGCGACTTCACGCGGTCCAGGTAACGCTTGTAGATGATGAACCCGGCGTTCAGGTCGCCGCTCTTGAGGAAGTCGTCGAACTGGGTTTTCCACTTGTCGAATTCGGCGATATCGCTGGCCAGGAAATAACTGCGCGACGGATCAAGCAGCTTCAGGTAGCTGTCATAGATGATGACCGAGCGGGCGTCATCGAGCGGCGGTTTGCTGTAGTGATGACGCTTGAGCAATTCGACGACGTTAAGGCTGGCGATCACCTCATCGCGATCAGGCTGAAGCTTGTCCCAGCTGTTGGCTGCGAACGTATCGCTCGACAGTGGCAACAGGCCGAGGCCAATGACAAGCGCGAGGGCGGTGCTGGGGAACAGTTGCTTCATGCTGATTCGACGCAGGGACAATTGATAACGCATATTAGGCCGTCTTTGAAGTCGCCGGTTCCATGTGGCCCGGGCGCATAATGCAAGAAAGCCCGGCGTTACAGCAGCGGGCCCAGTCGAGACTCACTATGGAGGCACCGTGAAAGCATTGCAAGGCGTTGAAGGCCAAGTGGTATGGGCAGATGAGCCAAGTCCCGTGTGTGATGTAGGACAAGTGCGCATTCGTGTGGCGGCGGCTGGCTTGAATCGAGCCGATTTGTTGCAAAAAGCCGGGCATTATCCGCCGCCGCCCGGTGCCAGCCAGGTGCTGGGGCTGGAGTGTTCCGGGGTGATCAGCGAGGTCGGCCCGGGCGCCTCCTGGCAGGTGGGCGACCGCGTTTGCGCGTTGCTGGCCGGCGGCGGCATGGCCGAGGAAGTGGTGGTCGACGGTCGCCACGTGTTGCCGGTGCCCGAGGGCCTGTCTTTGGCTGAAGCCGCCGCGCTGCCTGAGGTCTACAGCACCGCGTGGCTGAATCTGTTTCAACTGGCGGCGCTCAAGCCGGGTGAAAAAGTGCTGCTGCACGCGGGCGCCAGCGGCGTCGGTTCGGCCGCGATCCAGCTGTGCAAGGCGTTCGGCAACCCGTGCTGGGTCAGTGTCGGCTCGGCTGATCGACTGGCCTATTGCCAAGCCCTGGGCGCCCAGGGCGGCGTGGTGCGCACCGATGATATCGAGCGGCTGAACGACCTTGGCCCCTTCAACGTGATCCTCGATCCGGTGGGGGCGAGCTATGCCCAGCTCAACGTGAAACTTTTGTCAGTTGACGGGCGCTGGGTCATGATCGGGCTCATGGGCGGTCGCACGGCCGAGTTCGACCTGGGCCAGGTGTTGGGCAAGCGCATCCAGTTGCTCGGCTCGACCCTGCGCAGCCGCGACGATCAGTTCAAGGCCGACCTGATCAGCGAGTTGGGCCAGCAGGTCTGGCCGCTGTTCGCCGAGGGTCGCTTGAGTCCGCAGTTGGCCCGCACCTTTGCCATCGAGGATGCCGAAGCGGCGTTCAAGGAACTGGCGACCAACACGGTGTCGGGGAAACTGGTGCTGGTGATCGATGGGAGCCTGGGCTGATTCGGCACATTGGATAGGCGTACACCCTGTCGGATCTGACAGTAGACGCTCTCAAATGCCTGACTCTAGAGTCGAGGCGAGAGAAGGTCTCTCTGGCCAGTCTTTTCCCGATCCAGGCAGGGCTCTGTCATGTCCGATTACGCCGCTTTGCGCATGCTGGTTTTCACGCTTTCCCTGTTGGCCTATGAGGGCGCCCAGGGACAAGAGACCGGAAGAGTGCCTCCGGATACTTCGGAACAAGGCCAATGGGGAAATTGGGGACCTACGGCGTATTGCCCGCAGAGGCAATATGTCTGGGGCTTCCGGCTCAAGAGTGAGCCCTATCAGGGCAACGGCGATGATACCGCCTTGAATGCGATCCAACTGATCTGCAAGAGCAGCGCCACGGGAACGCCAACCTACATCCAGAGCCTTGAAGGAAAGTGGGGAAGCTGGGGCAAGGATCACGTTTGCCGCGAACATCCTGTCATAGGGTTTGCCATTCAGGTGGAGCGGTTTCAGGGCCTGGACAAGGAAAAGGGCTCGAAGGACGATACCGCCGCCGGCAATATCAAGATGGATTGTGGCTCGCAAACCCTGGTCGGTGACCCGCCCGCCGCATGGGGGGACTGGACCAGATTCTACCGTTGCCTCGACGGCCCTGGTGGCGGGAAAGTGAATGGGTTTCGGACCCGGGTGGAACCCGACCAAGGCAACGGCGATGATACGGCCCTCAACGCGATGCAGGTGTCTTGCGCGTACTAGGGCAAGGCATGGAAGCCACGCTGGTCCTTGTGGGAGCGAGCTTGCTCGCGATAGCGGTGTATCAGTCAAATCATCCATTGCTGACCCGACGCTATCGCGAGCAGGCTCGCTCCCACAGGTGCGTCACAGACTCTGAAAGCATTTACTTCCAGGTGTGAATCGGCCATCCGGCGGCTTCGGCATGGGCTTTCAGGACCGGATCCGGGTTCACCACGTGGGGGTGGTCCACCCGCTGCAACAACGGCAGGTCATTGCGTGAGTCGGAGTAGAAGCTGGCGCCTTCGAGGTTTTCTTCCTCGGCGTCCAGCCAGTCCAGCAGCCGGGTGATCTTGCCTTCGCGGTAGGTCAGGGTGCCCACGGTCTTGCCGCTGTAGACCCCATGGGCCACTTCAAGCTCGATCGCCAGGACCTCGTCGATGCCCAGGCGTTCGGCAATCGGCTTGACCAGGTGCGTGCCCGAGGCCGAGATCACCAGGATCCGGTCGCCAGCCTTGCGGTGTTCGGCGATGGTGCGGGTGGCGTCGCTGAAGATGATCGGCTCGATGACGTCCTCCACCCACGGCGCCACCAGGTGTTCGATTTCCTCCGGCGTGCGGCCGATCATCGGTTCCAGGCTGAAGTCCATGTACGCTTCCATGCGCAGCTTGCCGTGGCTGTAGGCGTCCATCAGTTCGTTGTTGCGCCGCATGAACGACTCGGGATCGACCCAGCCCAGGCGTCCCATCTGTTCGCTCCAGAGGGTGGCGCAGTCGCCGTGGATCAGGGTTTCGTCCAGATCAAAAATTGCCAGGGCCATCAGCGCGCTTCTCTCTTCAGAATCAACAAGGCCATCAGGCTACCTCACACAGGGCCGACGGATCGATGGAAAGCGCCAGGCGGGCGCCATCAGGGTGCAGGTCGGCGGCCGAGCGATTGAGCACGTCCACCACCAGTTCCACGCCACGGGCCTCGACCCGATAGCGGATCACGTTGCCGAGCAGGCTGTGGCTACGGATCAGTGCGTTCGGTTCGCCGTTGCGACTCAGCTCGATGGCTTCCGGGCGAATGGCGATGCGCCCGTTCACTGGCCGCTGCAACAGGCGGCTGGCGCTGTCGGCGTCCAACAGGTTGTAGTTGCCGATGAAGCCGGCGGCGAACACATCGACGGGCGCCGTATACAGGGTTTCGGCATCGCCGCTCTGTACGATCTTTCCCTGGTTCATCAGGAAAATCCGATCAGACATGGTCAGTGCTTCTTCCTGGTCGTGTGTGACGAAGATCGTGGTCAGGCCGAGTTCGCGCTGGATCTGACGGATCTGTTCGCGCAGGTGCTTGCGAATCCGCGCATCCAGGGCCGACAGCGGTTCGTCCAGCAGCAACAGGCGCGGGCGGGTCACCAGGGAGCGGGCCAGGGCGACACGCTGGCATTGGCCACCGGACAACTGATGGGGATAGCGCGCGGCGAAATCGTGCAGCTCCACCAGGCGCAGGATCTCCAGCACCCGCTGGCGGCTGTTCTGGGCCTCGACCTTTTGCATGCGCAGGCCGAAGGCGACGTTCTGTTCGACGGTCATGTTGGGGAACAGGGCGTAGCTCTGGAACACCATGCCGATCCCGCGCTTCTGCGGGCTCAGTGGGACGATGTCCTGGCCGTCCAGCAGGATCTGGCCGGCGTCCACGGCGGTCAGGCCGGCGATGCAGCGCAACAGCGTGGACTTGCCGCAGCCGGACGGGCCGAGCAGGGTGACGAACTCGCCCTGGCCGATCTGGCAGTTGATGTCGCTGAACACCGGCGTGCCGGCGTAGGTCTTTTGCAGGTGTTGGACGCTGACGTAGCTCATTGGCTTTTGTCCTTGTTCAAGATGTTGGCCGCCCAGGTCAGGACCAGTACGAAGAAGAAGTAGGAAATCACCAGCGCGCTGGTGAAGTGTCCGCTGCTGTTGCGCATGTTGTTGAGGTAAACCTGCAAGGTTTCATAGCGGGTGCCAACGAGGATGTTGGCAAACACGAACTCACCGAAGAGGAACGAGAACGACAGCAGCAGCGCTACCATCAAGCCCTTGCGCAGGTTTGGCAGCACCACCAGCACGGCCGCCTGGAACGTGCTGGCGCCGAGCAGTTGGGCGGCGTCCATCAGGTCCCGCAGGTTGATGGCTTGCAGGTTGTTGGTGATCGCCCGGTACATGAACGGCAGGGCGACGGTGAAGTAGCAGCCGATCAGGATCCAGGGCGTGCCGACCATCGCCAGCGGCCCGGAGCCGTAGAGTTGCAGCAGCCCTACCGACGACACCACCGGTGGCACCGCGAAGGGCAGCAGGATGAGGATGTTCATCAGCGCATCGAGTTTCGGGAAGTGGTAATGCACCACGAACAGCAGCGGCAGGATCAGCACCACCGACAGCACCAGCGCGCCCACGCAGACGATCAGCGACTGGCCGAAGGCGCTGAGAAAGCGCGGGTCGCTCCACAGCTGCACGTACCACTTGAAGGTGAAGCCCGCCGGCAGCACGGTGGCCGACCAACTGCTGGCGATGGAGTACACCAGCGTGCCGGCCAGGGGCAGCAGCAGGACGGCGAACAGCAGGTACACCACCGCCCGATGATAAAGCCCGGCGGGGCTCGATTCAGCGCGAGACATGGTAGCTCCTCTTGAGTAGCAACTGATGGACGATGGTCACCAGGGTCATCAGCGCCACCAGCACCACGGCCAGGGCGCTGGCCAGGTTCGGGTCCAGGGAGATGTCGCCGGAAACCATCGCGGCGATGCGGATCGGCAGGACGTTGAAGTTACCGGTGGTCAGCGCATAGACCGTGGCGTAGGCGCCCAGGGCGTTGGCCAGCAGGATCACGAACGTGCCCAGCAACGCCGGGGTCAGCACCGGCAAGCCGATGTGCCGCCAGAACTGCCAGCCGTTGGCGCCCAGCAGTTCGGCGGACTCGCGCCAGTCTTCGCGCAACGCGTCGAAGGCCGGATAGAGCAGCAGCACGCCCAAGGGGATCTGGAAGTAGGTGTAGAGGATGATCAGCCCGGTTTTCGAATACAGGTTGAAGTCCTCGATGATCCCCGCCTGCTTGAGCATGAGGGTGATGCTGCCGTTGAAGCCGAGCAGGATGATGAAGGCGAAGGCCAGGGGCACGCCGGCGAAGTTGCTGGTCATGTTGGCGAAGGCGTTGACGAAGTTGCGCAGCCGCGAATCGACCCGGCGCAGGGAGTAGCTGCCGAGCACGGCGATGATGATGCCGAATACGCTGGACCAGAAACTGATCTCCAGGCTGTGCTGGATCGCCTGCAGGTAGAACTTGGAACTGAAGATCTTGCTGAAGTTGGCCAGGCCCCAGCCGAACTCTTCCGATTCCAGGCTGTTGACCAGCACCCAGAGCAGCGGGGCGATCTGGAACACGATGAAGAAAATCGCGAAGGGCACCAGGCACAACGCTGCCAGCCATTTGCCGCGCGTCATGGCGTTCACTTGAGTAATTCCTGGCAATAGGGTTTGTCGTGGTCGATGCCGAGCAACTGGCACACGGTGCCGCACAGTTCGAGCTGCCGGGGCGTCGCGGCGGGGTCGAGGCTGAAGCCGTCACCGAGGACGAACAGCGGCACTTCCCGTTCTTCGGCCAGTAGGCCGTTGTGGGAGCGGTCATTGTTCATGCCGTGGTCGGCGGTCACCAGCACCTGGTAGCCGGCGTCGAGCCAGGCTTGCAGGTAGACCGCCAGGTTGATGTCGGCCGAGCGGGCGCTGTTGCGGTACTGCGGCGTGTCGAGGCCGTGCTGGTGGCCGGCGTCGTCGATGTTCATCGGGTGCACCAGCAGGAAGTTCGGCTGGTGGCGTTGGCGCAGGTGTTCGGCGTCGGCGAACAGGTGCGAGTCGGGGTAGTGGTCATTCCAGTAGAAATGCCCGTATTGAATGGGCAGCCCGGGGTTCTCGACATGCCGATCCCGACCGGCTGCGAACGGTGAGGCGTTGTAGAGCTCGCTGATCCAGTGGTAGGCCGCGGCCGCCGTGCTCAGGCCCGCGTCGGTGGCGTAGTGGAAAATGCTGCGCTGGTTGGACAGGCGCGAGACGTTGTTGTGCACGATACCGCTGTCGATGGGCGCGACGCCGGTGAGGATGCATTCGTAGAGTGGGCGGGACAGGGCCGGCAGTTCACATTCCAGTTTGTACAGCGCCGCGCGTCCTGCGCCGACATAAGCCTGCAAATGTCCCATGGCGTGCCGGGCGACTTCGTAATTGAGGCCGTCGAGCAGCACCAGGATGACGTTGTGCTTCATGGATACCAAAACTCCGGATGGACACCAGAAAGCTCGGATTCACCGCAGGTCCAATGTGGGAGCGAGCTTGCTCGCGATGAGGGCGTGTCAGTCGACATCAATGCTGGCTGATACACCGCTATCGCGAGCAAGCTCGCTCCCACAATTGGATCTCCGTTGGATATCCGAGCGGGGCTGACTAGCGCCTCACTGCATATTGATGATCACTTCTTCCTGCCATTTCTGTGGCAGGGCCTTGGAGGTTTTCTCCCAGGCGTCGGCGTCCTTGATTGGCGTGACGTGCTTGTACTGCTCGTTCGGCAGCAGCTTGGCCTTGACCTCTTCCGGCAGGGTCAGGTGCTCGGCGCGGATCGGCCGGGCGTTGCCCTTGGCCAGGTTGATCTGGCCGGCGTCGCTGAAGATGTATTCGCGGGTCAGCTTGGCGGCGTTCGGGTGCTTGGCGTATTTGTTGATGATGGTGGTGTAGCCGGAGATGACCGAACCATCGGACGGGATCAGCACGACGTAGTCATCCGGGTTGGCCATCTTGGCCTTGTAGCTCAGGCCGTTGAAGTCCCAGACCACGCCGACTTCCACTTCACCCTTTTCCATCGTGGCGATGGTCGGGTTGGCCATGGACAGGCGACCTTGCTTGGCAATCTCGGCAAACATCAGCAGGGCCGGTTGCAGGTTCTTCTCGTCGCCACCGTTGGCCAGTGCGGCGGCCAGCACGCCGTTGGCGGCCTGGGCGGCGGTGCTCACGTCACCAATGGAGACCTTGTACTTGCCGCCCTTCAGGTCAGCCCACTTGGTCGGTACGTCGGAGCCGTGCAGCAGTTTCTTGTTGACGATGAATGCGATGGTGCCGGTGTAGGCCAGCGCCCAGTTGCCATCCTGGTCCTTGGCCCAGGCCGGGACTTGGTCCCAGGTGCTTGGCTTGTACGGTTGGACCACGCCCTGCTTGACCGCGATAGGGCCGAAGGCGGCACCGACGTCGCCGATGTCGGCGCTGGCGTTGTCTTTCTCGGCGGCGAACTTGGCGATTTCCTGGGCCGAGCTCATGTCGGTGTCAACGTGCTTGAGGCCGTATTGTTTCGCCAGGTCTTCCCAGGTGCCTTTCCAGTTCGCCCAGTCATCGGGCATGCCGACGCTGTTGACGGCGCCTTCCGCTTTCGCAGCGGCTTCCAACGTTTTCAGATCGGTATCAGCGGCCATGGCGGCGGTGCACATGGCAATGGTCGAGCCTAACAGTGATGCCAGGAAAAGCTGTTTCATCCGAAGCTCCTATGGGCGTTTTCAACGCTGCGATTGCGGTTGTGTTGGTCTAGGTCAGCAATACCTGAGCCAATGTAGGCGAGCCCTGTGACATTTTGATGTCGGCGCCGCGGGGGCCGGCAAATCCCAGGTGCGTGCGGGTTGGCCACCGAGTAAGCGTAGACCATGGTTAAACAGCTGATCTGAAAGGACTTGGCCGGTTGTTTGCACAGTGCAAGGCCTACCGTTCGGCGCCTTTGTCATCTGCCAGTCATGTGCAATGCCTAGGCTTGCTGGAAGAAGCAGCGGGGTCGCCAGATGGGCGATCGCGCCCCGGATCAGTGCTGGTCTAGTCCAGATAGGTAACGTTGATGCGCATCGATGCAACCAAGGCGGTGACAGCCATCGGACAGGTCCTGCAAGAGCAGCTCGACCATGGGTTACTGGCGCCGGGTAGCAAGCTGCCGGCCGAGCGCAAGCTCAGTGAGTTGTTTGGCACCACGCGCATTACCGTGCGTGAAGCCTTGCTACAGCTGGAAGCCCAGGGGCAGATTTATCGGGAAGAGCGCCGGGGCTGGTTCGTCTCGCCCCCTCGGCTGGCCTACAACCTGATGCAGCGCAGCCATTTCCACGCCATGGTCACGGCGCAAGGGCGGGTGCCTTCCACCCAGGTGATCTCGGCGCGCCTGCAACCGGCCTCGGCGGCGGTGTGTGCCTGGTTGCAGTTGCCGGCGCTGTCGAGCGTGATCCAGATCTGCCGGGCGCGGCGTATCGATGAGCGCCTGGTGTTGTACGTCGAGCATTACCTGAACCCGCAGTACTTTCCGGGCATCCTCGAATTCGACCTCAACCAGTCCATGACCGAGCTGTACGCCCGGCACTACGACCTGCACTACGGTCGGGTGAAGTTCGAAATCGTGCCCACCTCACTGCAACCGGAAGCCGCGGCGGCGCTGAAGGTGTCGGTGGGCAGCCCTGGGTTGCGCATTGCTCGGGTCAACTACGACCAGCATCAGCGGCTGATCGACTGCGACCTGGAGTTCTGGCGACACGATGCGATCCATGTCGGCGTCGACGTGCCTGAGCAACCGGCGCTGACCTGAGGGCAAGGTCAGAGCGACTCGTTGAGCTTGGTCAGGATCTTGAACACCACCGTGGCGAGGATCAGCAGCATGCCGATCCACATGGCAAACACGCCGACGTTCTTGTCACGGAAGTTGAAACCGATGGCCAGCAGGATCATGCCGGCGATGATCGGCACCAGCATGGCATTGAAAGCAGACATCGAGATCATGGCGACAGCCTTGTCGGAGAGGGCGATAAGGTCAGTCTAGTTGGGGTTTGGCTGGGGTGTGATGATGTGTGTCACGGCCTCTTCGAGTTTTGAGGCAGACATCATTGTGGCGAGGGAGCTTGCTCCCGCTCCAGTGCGCAGCACTGGCAAATGTGCATTCAGTTGCAGATTTTGGGGCTGCTGCGCAGCCCAGCGGGAGCAAGCTCCCTCGCCACAGTTTAACGGCTAGGGCAATTCGCGAGACGCATAGAACGCGCTCAACACCTTCACCAGGTGCGCCAGGTCATGGCTGCCGCACAGTTCGCGGATCGAGTGCATGGCGAAGGTCGGCAGGCCGATGTCCACGGTGCGCACGCCCAGCTGGCTGGCGGTGATCGGGCCGATGGTCGAGCCGCAGCCCATGTCGCTGCGCACCACGAAGCTTTGCACCGGGACTTCTTCGGCCATGCACAGGTGGCGGAAGAACCCGGCGGTTTCGCTGTTGGTGGCGTAGCGCTGGTTGCTGTTGACCTTGATCACCGGCCCGGCGTTGAGCTTGGGGCCGTGGTTGGCGTCGTGCTTGTCGGCATAGTTGGGGTGTACGCCGTGGGCGTTGTCGGCCGACACCAGCAGGGATTTCTGAATGGTGCGTACGAACTCTTCACCTTCCGGCAGCAAGCGACGCAGGGTCTGTTCCAGCATCGGCCCGTCGGCGCCACACGCCGAGCAAGAGCCGACTTCCTCGTGGTCGTTGCACACCAGCACGCAGGTTTCTTCGGTGTCGGCATTGAGCAAGGCTTGCAGCCCCGCGTAGCACGACAGCAGGTTGTCCAGGCGCGCGCCGGCAATGAAATCGCCGTGCAGGCCAATGACCGCGGCACTCTGGGTGTCGTAGAAACTCAACTCGTAATCGAGCACCACGTCGGCGTTCAGGCCGTGTTCGCGGGCCAGTTGATCGGTGAGCACGGCGCGGAAGTCGACGCGTTCGTCGCCGGCGAACTGGGCGAGGATCGGCGGTAGCTCGTTCTGCGGGTTGATGGCCCAGCCCTGGTTGGCTTCGCGATTGAGGTGGATGGCCAGGTTCGGAATCGTCGCGATCGGTGCCTTGAAGTCGATCAACTGGCTCTCGACCTTGCCATCGCGGCGGAAGGTCACGCGCCCGGCCAGGGACAGGTCGCGGTCGAACCACGGCGCCAGCAACGCGCCGCCGTAGACTTCCACACCCAGTTGCCAGAACCCATGGCGTTGCAGTTCCGGTTGCGGCTTGACCCGCAGGCACGGGCTGTCGGTGTGGGCGCCGACCAGGCGAATGCCGTCATGCAGCGGGGCGTTGCGACCCAGCTTGAAGGCGATGATCGAGGAGTCGTTGCGCGTGACGTAGTAGCGACCGTTGGCCTCGGTGGCCCAGGTGTCGCGTTCGTCCAGGCGCTGGTAACCCGCCGCCTCCAGGCGTTGGGCAAGGCTGGCGGTGGCATGGAAAGGGGTGGGGGAGGCCTTGAGGAAGTCGATCAGGCCCTGGTTCAACTCTGCGCGCATAAGTAACTCCAGACAGCAATGGACGGCAGTTTACCCCATCGACCGTCTGCATTGCAGGCACAATCCCGGCGATGCGAGCCTCGCCGGTGTCTTGCTCGCCATCAGCCCGAAGTGGCGACTCGCTCGCGCAGGTGAGCCATGATCAGGGCCTTGTCCTGTGGCCTGGACGGTTCCGGCAGGTCCCGTGGCCAGCGTTCCAATTGGCCAAACAGCCGCTGCTGGCGCTGTGGGTCCAGGCGCTGAATTTCCCGTGCGGCCGAATCCCACCAGTGATGCCGGCAGAGGTCGTAGTACGGATGGCTCGGCGCCGCGCTGCCATACAACAGGTCGCGGCCGATCTTGCGCGCCGCGCCGCGCTGGTTGCGCAACTTCCACTTGATTGTCAGGCGCCGCCAGGCCGTCGGGAACGGCTTGCTGCGCGGTACTTCATGGCAACGCTCCACCAGCGCTGGCCTGAAGGCTTCGCCGTGCTGGGCGAAGAAGTGTGCCTGCATGGTGTGGAAGAAGCGCTTCTCGGCGAAGTAGTGATACACCTGCCGCCTGGTTTCGCGCACGGTCGCGTGTCGCAAGCCGAACGAAATGGCGATCTGCTCGATGGTGTGGATGTCGAAGCCGCCTTCGGTCCACTGATCGATCCGTTCGATGGCCTGGGCCAGCAGGCCTGCATCGTTGTCGGTCACGCCGCACAAACCGCTGTTGTAGAGCTTGAAGCCGTTGCCCCGGTTCACGCCGTGGGCGGCCAGGTGCGTGCCCAGTCGACGGTAATCCTCGCGCTCGCAGACGTAGTCCCAGTCGTACTCGAAGCTGTCCATCAGGTACTGCCCCGGCTGGATCTGCTGGAACAACAGGTCGGGGTCGTCGAGGAAGAGCGTATCGGTGTCGACGAACAGGGTCTTTTGCGCCAGCGTCAGGCCCGCTGCGATGGCGCAAGCCTTACGACGGTGAATGTAGCCATGCTCGCCCTGCCATTGCGCCAGCCGTTCGGCGCTCAGGGCAAGGGTCTCGACCGGCCAGCCCTGGAAGTCCTCGGGGCGGTCGGTGAGAACCCGGATGCGCGGCAGGGTCGACGGCTTGCCGTGGGCCAGGGCGGTCAGGATGCTGAACTTGGCCTCGTGGCGGTAGACGTCCTGGTCGCCGTAGACCAGGTAGAGCAACTGCTGGGGGACTTTGTCGACAGGGGTTTCGTGTAGAGCCATAACCGGATTGCCAAACCTTAAATCGAGGGGAGCCATCTGTTGTGTACCGCGGTGCTCAGAAGGGTGCCGGGCATTCGAAGCGCAGGCGTTCGCCGCTCAGTGGATGGGTGAAGCTCAGCATGCTGGCGTGCAGGCACAGGCGTGGCCAGGCGGCCAGGGCTTGCGGGTGGGCGTAGAGCCCGTCGCCCAGCAACGGATGACCGATGGAGAGCATGTGCACGCGCAACTGGTGCGAGCGCCCGGTGATGGGGGTCAGTTCGACCCGGCACCAGTCGCCGCAGCGCTCCAGCACGCGCCAGAACGTCAGGGCGTGCTTGCCGTGTTCGTGGTCCACCACGTGGCGAGGCTTGGTCGGCGGGTCGTAGCGCAGCGGCAGGTCGATGCTGCCACTGTCCAGCGCCGGTTGGCCCCAGCACAGGGCGGTGTAGGCTTTTTCGGTTTCGCGGTCATGAAACTGCCGGGACAGTTCGCGATGGCTGTCCGGATCGCGGGCCAGCAGGATGATGCCGGAGGTTTCCCAGTCCAGTCGGTGCACGATTCGCGCTTCCGGATAGCCGTTTTCCTGCAGGCGGGTGATCAGGCAGTCCTTGTTGTCGTCGGCCCGACCGGGCACGGACAGCAGCAGGGTCGGCTTGTCGACCACCAGCACGGCGGCGTCCTGGTGGATGATGCGAATGTTGGACAAGGGCATTGCAGACAGTCTCTTTACAAACGCCAACGGCGGCTCGGGCCCGGCCCTCGTGGGAGCGAGCTTGCTCGCGAAGGCGGTGGCACATTCAAGATCAATGTGTCTGGAAAACCGCGTTCGCGAGCAAGCTCGCTCCCACAAAAAAGGCTGTGGGGACCCGAGCCGCCGTGGCTCCCGCAGGATCTATCAGCGATCCGGCAGGGTGATATTGAGTTCCAGAATCGAGCAACTGCCCTGGCTTTCAAGTGCCACGTGCACGTCATCGCTACCGATGTTGACGTACTTGCGGATCACTTCCACCAGTTCCTTCTGCAAGGCCGGCAGGTAGTCAGGGGTGCTGCGTTGGCCGCGTTCGTGCGCCACGATGATCTGTAGACGCTCTTTCGCGACCGAGGCGGTACTGGGCTTTTTGTTGGCACGAAAGAAGTCAAAAAGATTCATTACCTACCTCCAAACAGGCGCTCGAAGAAACCTTTCTTCGTTACATCGAGGAATCGATGCTCCACGGTCTTGCCCAGCAGGCGATCGACGGCATCGCTGTACGCCTGGCCGGCGTCGCTCTGGTCGTCAAGAATCACGGGCACGCCCGAGTTGGAAGCCTTGAGTACGGCCTGGGATTCGGGAATCACACCCAGCAGGGTCACGGCGAGGATTTCCTTGACGTCTTCGACGCCGAGCATTTCGCCGTCGCTGACCCGTTGCGGGTTGTAGCGGGTCAGCAGCAGGTGTTCCTTGATCGGCTCTTCGCCGTTTTCGGCGCGGCGCGATTTGCTCGCCAGCAGGCCCAGCATGCGGTCGGAGTCACGTACCGACGACACTTCCGGGTTGGTCACCACGATCGCCTCGTCGGCGAAGTACATGGCCAGGTGGGCGCCTTTCTCGATACCGGCCGGGGAGTCGCAGACCACGAACTCGAAGTCTTCCTTGAGTTGCATCAGGACTTTTTCCACGCCTTCCTGGGTCAGCGCGTCCTTGTCACGGGTCTGGCTGGCGGCCAGCACGTAGAGGTTCTCAAGGCGCTTGTCCTTGATCAGGGCCTGTTGCAGGTTCGCTTCGCCGTTGACCACGTTGACGAAGTCATAGACCACGCGACGCTCGCAACCCATGATCAGGTCGAGGTTACGCAGGCCGACGTCGAAGTCGACGATGACTGTCTTGTGCCCGCGCAGAGCGAGGCCGGTACCGATAGCGGCGCTGGTGGTGGTCTTACCCACACCACCCTTGCCGGATGTAACCACGAGAATCTTGGCCAAGGTGTTTCACCCCTAAGGAAAAAGGACTTTGTCAGCCCCTGAAAAACATCTCTGGAAAACTGCTGCAAGTGGACAGGCCTGGCGGGAATCGGACTGGGGGCGGGATTTACCTCCGGTAAATACTGCCTGGTCCTGTTTCCTGCGTCGTTTAAGCCGTTTTCGCTACGTTTTAGAGATGCTTGGAAAATGCGGCAGTATCCGTTAAAGCCGAATGATGTTCAACACGTCGCCCGACAGGCTGATCTGTACGCCGGCGCCCCACAGCGGGTCGCGGCGCAGGTCTTCGGAGACCTTGTATTGTCCGGCGATGGAAACCAGTTCAGCGCTCAATTGCTGACAGAAGATCCTGGCCTTGGTATCGCCCTTGACGCCGGCCAGTGCGCGACCGCGCATCGGGCCGTATACATGGATGTTGCCATCGGCCAGAAGTTCCGCACCCGGGCTGACCGACGAGACGATGACCAGATCGCCACCCTGGGCATAAATCTGTTGCCCGCCGCGTACGGGCGAGGTGATGACCCGTGTCGGCTTGACGGTTGGCTCGGGTGGTTTTTCCGGGGTTTTCCTGGTGTCGACCGGGCTCAGTTCCAGCACCCGCTCGCGGGCACCGGACGGCGGCAGCACCGGAATGTCCACGGCGATGGCGGCGGCGATGTCCTCGATGCGGCTGGCGCGGATGGCCAGGGTACGCAGGCCGTGATGGCGGCACACGCGCATCAGGCCTGGCAGGTCCACCGCGCCTTCGCCGGGCGGCAGCTTGTCCAGGGCCAGCACCAGCGGGGCGTTGCTGAAGAAATTCGGTGCCTGGGCGACTTTTGCCGCCAACTGCCGGTCAAGGCTCTCCAGGTCGTTGCGGGCCAGCTCCAGCACCGTAATGGCGAGCATGCTGCCCTTCAACTGGAACACGGGATCTTGGTCTAGCGGTTCGGTTTGGCTCATGGTCGGTGTACAACGACTTGTCGCTAAAAGTGCCGAGACTTATAACGAGATCGTCCGCGAGCCGCAAGCCGGGTCGAACGATGTAGAATGCGCGGCCCATGTCTTTGTGGAAGCTGTAATGGATCGCCCGCGTTTTCGAGCTGCTTTTTTTCATCCGCGTTTCTGGCTGCTGTGGTGCGGCCTGGGGCTGTTGTGGCTGGTCGTCCAGCTGCCGTATCCGTTGCTGCTGCGGGTCGGTCGTGCATTGGGTGCACTGATGTACCGGGCCGCCGGCGACAGACGGCGCATTGCCCGCCGCAACCTGGAGCTGTGTTTCCCGGAAAAGTCCGCTGCTGAGCGCAAGCGCCTGCTCAAGGAAAACTTCGCGTCCACCGGCATTGCCTTCTTCGAAATGGCCATGAGCTGGTGGTGGTCGCGTTCGCGCCTGGCCAGGCTGGCCCATGTCGAGGGGCTGGAGCACCTCAAGCAGGCCCAGCGCGAAGGCAAGGGCGTGATCCTGATGGCGCTGCACTTCACCACGCTTGAAATCGGCGCAGCCTTGCTCGGCCAGCAGCACACCATCGATGGCATGTACCGCGAACACAAGAACCCGCTGTTCGACTTCATTCAGCGCCGAGGCCGCGAGCGGCACAACCTCGATTCCCTGGCGGTGGAGCGTGACGACGTGCGCGGCATGCTCAAGCTGCTGCGTGCCGGCCGGGCGATCTGGTACGCGCCGGATCAGGATTACGGCGCCAAGCAAAGCGTGTTTGTGCCACTCTTTGGTATCCAGGCGGCAACGGTGACCGCGACCACCAAGTTCGCCCGCCTGGGCAAGGCGCTGGTCGTGCCGTTCACCCAGGAGCGCCTGGCCGATGGCAGCGGTTATCGCCTGGTGATCCAGGCGCCGCTGGCGGATTTCCCAGGGGAGAGCGAGGAAGCCGATTGCATCCGCATCAATCAATGGGTCGAGCAATCGGTGCGCGATTGTCCCGAGCAGTACCTCTGGGCCCACCGGCGCTTCAAGAGCCGCCCACCGGGCGAGCCCAAGCTGTACGACAAACGCGGCTGAGTTTTTTTTGATATCCCTTGAGCACGGAGCATGGCGATGACCCCAGCTGAACCCGTTACAGGTTTGATTCTTTCCGGTGGCGGGGCTCGGGCAGCGTATCAAGTGGGGGTGTTGGCGGCGATTGCCGAGTTGCTGCCCGAGGGCGGGCAAAATCCCTTTCCGGTGATCGTCGGCACGTCGGCGGGGGCGATCAACGCCGTCAGCCTGGCGAGCGGGGCGATGGACTTCAAGAGCGCCATCGAACGGCTGACAGCATTCTGGCGAACGGTGCGCAGCCACCAGGTCATGCGCAGCGACTGGCGCGGCGTGCTGGGCCAGGCGACACGCTTCATCACCCACAGCTTGCTGGGCCTGGGGGCCAAGTTGCCGGTGGCGCTGATCGACAGTTCGCCCTTGCGGGCGCTGCTGGAGGCACAGTTCCACGCCTCGGGCATCGAGCAGGCCATCGCCGAGCAACAACTGCGGGCGGTGGCGGTGACGGCCTTCGGCTATGAATCCGGCCAGGCCGTGACGTTCTACCAGGGCCGCGGCACCATCGATGCCTGGCTGCGGCATCGGCGCATTGGCGTGCCGGCGCTGTTGTCGGTGGAGCACCTGCTGGCCAGCTCGGCGATCCCGCTGTTGTTCGCGCCGGTCAAGATCGGCCCGCAGTATTTCGGCGACGGTGCGGTGCGGCAATCGGCGCCGATCAGCCCGGCCCTGCACCTGGGCGCCAACCGCGTGCTGGTCATCGGCGTCAGCGGCAATCCTCGGGGCGCTGGCGGGCAAACCCCCTCCGAGCGAAGCTACACCGGCCTGCAACCGACCCTGGCGCAGATCGGTGGGCACATGCTCAACAGTACCTTCATCGACAGCCTGGAAAGCGACATCGAGTTGCTTCAACGTTTGAACGGCTTCAGCCACCTGTTGCCCGACGACGTCCCGGCTCATGCCCTGGGGGCGGCACCTGTGGACGTGCTGGTGATTTCCCCGAGCCAGCCCATCGACGAAATCGCCGCGCGCCATCGCCAGGAGCTGCCTCGTGCGCTGCGGGTATTCCTGCGCGGCCCGGGCGCGACCAAGACCAGCGGCGCGGGCGTGCTGAGCTACCTGTTGTTCGAGGCGGGGTACTGCAGCGAACTGATCGAGCTGGGCCGCCAGGATGCGCTGGCCCAACGCGAGGCGTTGAGTCGGTTTTTGCGGTTGGCTCAGGAATGACAAAGAAGGTCAGTCAACTCAGAATCCCTGTGGGAGCGGGCTTGCTCGCGAAAGCGTCGGGTCAGCTTGCATCCAGGCCGGATGTGCTGCCGTCTTCGCGAGCAAGCCCGCTCCCACAGGGGGATTAGCTGCGGGCTGAATATCAGAAGTGATACTTCAGCAAAAAGCTGGTGTTGCTCTGGTTGGTCTTGAACCCTTCGCTGTCTTCGATCCCGTACTTGTTCTTCCAGTAGTCATATTCCACCCCCACGTACAGCTGCTTGTCGCCCAGCTTCAGGGCCTTGCCCAGGTCGTACTTGATCTGCGGGTTGATGTGCAGGTTGGCGTGGTAGGTGCCTTTGGAATTACGGTCGTTGTCCACCACCCAGTCGATGAAACCGTCGATCAGGATGTCGGACGAGCCCACGGGAAGGGTGTAGGCCCAGACCGGGGTGATTTGCCAGACGTTGTCGCCGGCGCGTGGGCCTTCGGTCTGGCGGTTGTAGAAGTTCAGCTGGAAGTAATCGAAGCCGGGAATCGCCAGGTCGAAGCCCGGGCCGATCAGGTAGGACTCGTTGTCGCCTTCGCCGAACTCATACGTCATCGCCAGCAGCACGTCCTTGATCGGGCCCAGTTCCAGCTTCTGGTCGAAGATCTTGCCGAACGACAGGCGTGGGCTGAACTCGCCGTAGTAGGTGTTCGGTCCCGCCTGGCCGTCTTCCTTGCCGTTGTAGAAGATCCGGTCGAGGAAGAAGAAGTTGTCCCCGTATTTCCAGGCATCGGCGTGCTCGAAGGTCACGGTCTGCTGGATGCGCGGGTTGACCTGGAAATCCTTGCCGTACAGGTAGGTCAGGCTGTTGTTCTGCCACTGGAACAGGTCGTCGGCCATGGCCTGGCCGCCGGCCAGCAAGGATCCTGCGACGATCAGGCTGGTGCACGTGCGTTTCATTCGGTTTGCTCCCAAAGGTAAGTTGGTACCGCTTTTTTCAGTCAGCGCTCTGGTGTGGCGCCTTTTTTCACGGAGTTAAAACATCCGTTCGGTCAGCTTTTTGCTCGTGACAAGCGCTGACAGCGAGCGTCGTGCCTGTTCCGCCATGGCGGCGAAGGCTCGATCAGCCGTGTTGCAACAGTCGAAAAGGGATTTCAGGACGCCTGCGCGCAGCGTTGGAACACGCGGGCGTGTGGGTCAGGGTCTGAGTATTGTTATGAGGCGTTCGGGGTCGAACGGGCGCGCAGGATACGGGCTTGTCTCGACGGGCTCAAGTGCCGTGCGGCGGCGCCTGGACGACGGGCCTGGGGCAGGGAGGCAGGGTTGGATCATCCGGTGCTTTCCTCTTGTTTTTATTGTTGAGGCAGGCCGTCGCTGGCGGGCGGCCGGTCGTGTGCCGGCTGCCCGTCAGCGGTATCGCGTGGCGCGGTCTTCAGTGGGTCTGCGCGCCCTGGTTGATCCAGGCGCCGATCAGGTCACGTTCCTGCTGGGTCATCTGGGTGATGTTGCCCAGGGGCATGATCTGGTTGGTCACGGCCTGGGCCTGGATGCGCGCGGCCTGTTCCTTGATCTGCTGCGGCGTGTCGAACATCACCCCGGCCGGCGCCGCGCTGAACAGCGGGCTGGTGGGCTTGGCCGAGTGGCAGACCGAGCAGCGTTCCTGGATCACGTTGTGGACCTTCTCGAACGACGGGCCCTGGACGTTGGAGGCCTGGGCAGGTTGTGCCGCCGGTGCGGCCGGCGTGGTCGCCGGCTTGGCACCCCCGCCCACGGCGGTTTCCGGCAGTGGCTGATACTCGATGGTCGCCGGGGCCTTGGCGACCTCCGGGGCGCTCGATGGAGGCTTGGGCCCGGTGACATACGCCAGGCAAATCATCGCCAGGGCGCCGACCGGCAACGTCCAGGCAAACCGGTTGCTGTCGTGGCGGGTGTTGAAGTAATGACGCACCAACACCGCGGCCACGGCGATACCGGCCAGGATCAGCCAGTTGTATGGGCTGCCGTAGGTGCTCGGGAAGTGGTTGCTGATCATGATGAACAGCACCGGCAGGGTGAAGTAGTTGTTATGGCGCGAGCGCAGCAACCCCTTGGCCGGCAGGGCCGGATCGGGCGTGCGGTTCTCGGCGATGGCGGCCACCAGGGCGCGCTGGGCCGGCATGATGATGCGGAACACGTTGCCGACCATGATCGTGCCGATCACTGCGCCGACGTGCAGGTAGGCACCACGACCACTGAACACCTTGCTGAAGCCATAGGCCGCCGCGATCAGCAGCACGAACAGGATCCCGCCGAGCAGGGCGGGGCGCTTGCCCAGGGCCGAGTCGCAGAGAAACGAATAGATGAACCAGCCGGCGAGCAACGAGCCGAGGCCCAGGGCCACGCCTTGCGGGCCGCTCAGTCCGCTGCCCGGTGCCAGCAGGTAGACGGTCGGGTTCCAGTAGAACACCACGCACAGCAGCGCGATGCCCGACATCCAGGTGAAGTAAGCTTCCCACTTGAACCAGTGCAGGTTGTCCGGCATGGCCGGTGGCGCGAGTTTGTATTTTTCCAGGTGATAGATGCCGCCACCGTGGATGGCCCACAGGTCGCCGGCCAGGCCGCTCCTGGGGTTGACGCGGTTGAGGTTGTTTTCCAGCCAGACGAAGTAGAACGACGCGCCGATCCAGGCCACGCCAGTGATCATATGAACCCAGCGAACGATCAGGTTCAGCCATTCCAGCATATGTGCTTCCACAGTCTTTACCTCTCGCCCGTCACGCTTGTTTTCGCGTGATCGGACGCTTCTCTTATTGGTGGGGATCGAGGATCAAACACTCATCCTCTATGAAGAAATGCTCATCGCAGTTATTGCCTGTGCCACTGCGATCAACCACCAGGAAGTCATCCCGCTTTTCGATCGTCAGCACCGGGTGGTGCCAGACGCCGCGATGGTAATTGATGCCCTGCCTGCCGTTGGTGACGAAGGCACGGGCCAAGCCTGATACAGGTGCATCGCCAAGTGGCGCGACCACGATCAGAAAGGGGTTGCCGAGCAGCGGAATGAAGGCCTGGCTGCCCAGCGGATGACGCTCCAGCATGCGCACGGTCAACGGCATCTGCAGCGCGTCGGCGCGGAAGATGCTGATGATCGCCTTGTCGTCCGGCAGCGCGGTTTCAACCGTCGCCAGGCGATGGAAGCGCATGGTCGAACCATTGTTGATCATGAAGTGATCGCTGCCGTCGGTTTCGATCACGTCACCGAACGGGGCGAAGGCTTCTTTGGTCAAGGGTTCGATCCTGAGTGTGCGCATGCTGGTCTTCTTATCTTGAATTCTGTGTTGTTTGTTGTGCCGCCATCGCGAGCAAGCTCGCTCCCACAGGGGAATGCATTTCAAATGTGGGAGCGAGCTTGCTCGCGATTTGGGTTCACCCCTTATTTCGATACCTTGCCAAGCACGCGCAGGCGGCTCACACCCCCATCCGGGAACACATTCAGGCGGATGTGGGTGATCGGCCCCAGGGCCTTGATCTGCTCGGCGAAGGTGTGTTCGGCGTGCATTTCCAGTTTCTGGCTCGGCAGCAGTTCGCGCCAGAACAGCGACTGGGTTTCGATCTGGCTGTCGGTGCCGCCCTTGACGAACGCGCCCTGGATCGAGCAGCTGTCCGGGTAGTTGCCCTTGAAGTGCAGGGTGTCGACGATCACTTTCTCGACGATGCCGGCATGGCCCAGGGCGACGATCACCCAGTCATTGCCTGGGGTGCGACGCCGGGCGGTTTCCCAGCCGTCGCCCATGTTGACGCCACGGCCTGGGTTGAGGATGTTGCTCATGCGGCCGAAGTGTTCGTCGGAGCAGGCCAGGGCGCGACCGCCGTTGAGGGCGGCGGCCAGGTCGATCTGTTCGTTGTCGCCCACCGCCGACCAGTCGCGATGCGGAATGCCGTAGACCCGCAGCCGGGCCACGCCGCCATCGGGGTAGATGTTGAAGCGCAGGTGGCTGAACGCCTGGTCGTTACTGATCTCGTGGTAGTGGTGGCTGTTGCCTTGCAGTTCGACGGCCGACAGCACTTCAGTCCACTGGGTGTTGTCGTCCGGCTCGCCTTCGGCCAGGAAACAGGCTTCCAGGGACGCCGACGGCGGGTAGTTGCCGGTGAAGAATGAAGTGTCGATGTCCACGCCCTTGATGGTGCCGGCCACGCCCAGGCGGATCACGGCGCTGTCGTAGCCTTCGAAGCGCTTGCGACGCGATTCCCAGCCGTCCATCCATTTGCCATTGTCATCGAACACGCCCTCTTTCCAGACGGCCGGGGTCGGTTGGAACAGGCGATTGGCGTCGGCGAACCAGTCGTCGGTGACCGAGATGATCTTGGTGCCGAGACGGGCGTCGGCCAGGTTGACGAACTTCTCGAAAGGTACGGCGTAAGCTTTCATTCTTCTTGTCTGCCTTTGAATAAGTTGGCTGGGGATGCTTGCAAGCCCTGGAGGTGGCTGCTCGCTAAAGGGTCAGTAATCGGAACAACGCGATCTTGTTGATCTCTGCCAGCGCGCACTTGAACTCGGTATCTACCGGGTTGTGGATGCGCGTTTCGAATGCCGCGAGGATCTGGTGCCGGTTGCTGCCTTTTACCGCCATGATGAAGGGAAACCTGAACTTGGCCTTGTAGGCGTCGTTCAGCTCGGTGAAGCGCTGGAACTCTTCGCTGGTGCATTGGTGGATACCGGCGCCGGCCTGTTCATGCGTGCTGGCTTCGGTCAGTTGGCCCTGGACGGCCGCTTTGCCGGCCAGGTCCGGGTGAGCGTTGATCAGGGCCAGTTGGCTGGCGTGATCGGCGCTCAAAAGGATGTCGCTCATGCGCTGGTGCAGGGTTTCGATCTGGTCGATCGACGGATCCTGGCCCAGGTCGAACGCCTTCTCGGCCACCCATGGCGAATGTTCATAGATGTCGGCGAAGGCCTCGATGAAGGCTTCGCGGCTCAGGGTGGACGGCTTGAGGGTCTGGAACGCGGTCATTTCGACGCTCCTGGCTTCGATGCGCCGGGGCAGGGATGGACCTGTTGCCAGTGACGGGCGATGTCGACGCGGCGGCTGAACCAGACCTGCTCGTGGCGCTTGGCGTATTCGAGGAAACGCTTGAGCGAGGCAAGGCGGGCGGGGCGGCCGATCAGGCGGCAGTGCAGGCCGATGGAGAGCATCTTCGGCGCTTCGGCGCCTTCGGCATACAACACGTCGAAGGCGTCCTTGAGGTACTGGAAGAAGTCGTCGCCGTTGTTGAACCCCTGCACCTGGGTGAAGCGCATGTCATTGGTGTCGAGGGTGTACGGGATCACCAGGTGCGGCTTGCCGTTGGGGGTGTTGGGTTCCCAGTAGGGCAGGTCATCGTCGTAGGTGTCGCTGTCATAGAGGAAACCGCCTTCTTCCATCACCAGCCGACGGGTGTTGGGACCGGTGCGCCCGGTGTACCAGCCCAACGGACGTTCGCCGGTGATTTCGGTGAGGATGCGGATCGCTTCGAGCATGTGCTCGCGTTCCTGGGCTTCGTTCATGTACTGGTAGTCGATCCAGCGGTAGCCATGGCTGCAGATCTCGTGACCGGCGGCGACCATGGCGCGGATCACGTCCGGATGGCGCTGGGCGGCCATGGCCACGGCGAAAATGGTCAGCGGGATGTCGAATGACTTGAACAGCTTGAGGATCCGCCAGACACCGGCACGGCTGCCATACTCGTAAAGCGACTCCATGCTCATGTTGCGCTCGCCCTGCAGCGGTTGCGCCGCGACCATCTCCGACAGGAACGCTTCGGATTCCTTGTCGCCATGCAGGATGTTGCGCTCGCCACCTTCCTCGTAGTTGAGGACGAAGGACAGGGCGATACGGGCATTGCCCGGCCACTGGGGATGGGGAGGGTTACTGCCGTAACCGATCAGGTCGCGTGGGTAGTCAGCGCTCACTGCAGTCTTCCTTCTTGTTCGAACCATGTAGGTGGCGCCCCGGTGATGGATCTTGGGCTGGCGTCACGACGATGGAGTGATTGTATACAACTTTATGTGCAGTTTGTAAGCCTGAATTTTCGCAATTTTCGCACTTGTCCGGTATAGGCCTACACTGCAAGAAATCTGCCCGTTTGGTCAATTAACCGATAGAAGCTTAGCGTATCTGCTGGTTTGGCGGCAGATTGGCGAGGACCCAGGGACGATGGAGTCGGCGGAAAAGTTTCTGTTTTTTATTGTGTACAATTTTCTTTTAAAGTGTCTTAATTCGCTCATCGCCGCGACCGTTCGTGCTCCGAAATGGTGCGGCCTGTCTTTCAACCGATCAGGAGGCGTCGGGCCGGACTGCCCAGCAGCGAGGCGCGCACAATCAATGGGACGTTTGACTACTCACGTTTTGGATGCTGCACATGGCTGCCCGGGCAGTTCGATCAAGATTGAACTGTACCGCGTGGAAGGCTCGCACCTGCAGCAGGTCGCCAGCGCGCTGACCAACAGCGATGGCCGTTGCGACGCGCCGCTGCTGCAAGGGGATGACTACCGTTCGGGGGTCTATCAGTTGCAGTTCCACGCCGGTGACTACTACCGCGCCCGGGGGGTGCAACTGCCCGATCCGGCTTTCCTCGACGTGGTGGTGTTGCGCTTCGGCATTTCAGCCGAGCAGGAGCACTACCACGTGCCCCTGCTGATTTCGCCGTATGCCTATTCAACTTATCGAGGCAGCTGACCCCAAGCAGCAGCCTGGTCCTGGAAGCCATTGCGCATGTAGCTTCCCTGGTTTTTCGCCCGCCCACACTGCGGGCTTTTTTTTGCTTGCAGGTTTACAGCCGGGCGTTGTCATCGCGGATGATGAAGACGGTGTCGGCGACGCCTGGCAGGATCTGCGAACCACCCTTGAGCCAGACGATCCTGTTGGCCTCGTGGGCGTCCTTGACGGCTTGCGCGGCGGCGTCGCCGACCTGGGTTTCCAGGTTCATGCCGGTTGTGTTGGGGTTGTTGTGCGTGGGCAAGGACAGCTTCGGGATCCGGGTGCGGTGCAGGCTCATGAAAAACAGATAGTCGTGCCCCGTGCGTCGAAAGACCAATGCCGGAAAACTGTTGAAGTTGTTGGGCTCCATGACCGTGTAACCATTGCGGGTCAACAGGCCGGCCATGAAGCGCTTGAAGTCTATGGTCGAGTAGGTCGAGAGAAAGTATTCCCACTGCTGCCTGAACCGCATGGGGTCGAAGTCCAGCCGGTTTAATGCACCTGTCGAGGACGGGGCGGGCAGGTCGATGGCGCGGGAGGTGTTGGTGATTCCTGCCGTGGTGGGAAGCGTCGACAGCATCAGCAACGGATCGCTCCATTGCGGGTGAGGGGAAGGGGTGGCGTGTTTCCAGCTGTGGAAAATCTGCCGCAGAGCGGTCAGTCCCGCGGCGTCGGCATACGGGGAGCTGTTGGCCAGTTCGAACTGCCTCCTGGCGATGTTTTCCAGGGTAACGGTGGTGACCTCCGGAAAAATGTCCCTGACGTGAGCCGTCAATGTTTTTTCGAACGGCAGCCGGGCGTCGATTTCCCAGTGATCGTGCGGCGGAACACGTATCACGGCCCTGGGCTGTTCTTCGGGCGTGTGCCTGAGGATGGCTTCCAGCACATCGAAATCATAGGCCGGATGCAGGGGCGGCTGGATGTACAGGATCGGGAATTCCCGCGCGTCCATGCGGCTCATCACCTTGTAGTGGACACCGCTCACGGTGATGAACTGGGGCAGTGCGAGCGTTGGCTTGAACGCCCACTCCGGCCTGAACACTGGCGGGGGTTCCACGCTGGCTTCGTTTTGCGGTGTCGGTGCCGGAGTCGTGCGCTGGCGCTTGGGCGCCGTCGCTTCGGATGAATCATCGTCCGACAGGCTGTGCAAGGTCATGGTCAGCGAGGCGTCGCTGCTGTCCGACTCGACCGCAACGGCAACCCGCCGCCACAGCAGGCTGCCTGCCACTTGTTCCAGGCGTGGCCCGGAGGCGACCAGCTCGGCGCTGGAGCGGGCCCTGTGGTGGCCTTCGGCATCGTGGCCCAGCAGCACCGTCCCGCCTTCTTCCAGTTCGACGTACGTGCGTGTCCTGAATGTGCGGATGCCCGAGGTGGCGTCGGGCGCTGATAACAGGGGCACCAGTTCCGGCGAAAGGTAGTAGGGGTCCAGCGACAGGGCGCCGGGCAGCGTGTCGACGGGCGCCGGTGAACTGATGTCGGAGAGATGGACAGGGCTGTGCAGAGGCTCTGGCGCCTGGGTGTCGCTTCCCGATGACGAACTGGAGGTCGTCTCAACGCCATCTCCCCTGACGGGGTTCCTGGGCAATGTTTGTGCCTGCGTGTCGCGCTGGCTGTGGGGCGCTTCGGGCGGTTGGCCTGGCACCGTAGGCCGGATAGGGCGTTTTGGACTCATGGAATGTGTCTGCTCTTGAGTTGAACAAAATGGTCGAGCCTGCGGCCTGTCGCGCTGACAGGCTGGGGCCTTGAAGATGTTCAGTGAAAAAGAGCAGGCGGGTGCACTACATAGATATGGCGCTCGAACGAACCTTCGGCAAAATCCGCATCAAGACGGCGATTGCTCGGATAGCACCGCATCGAGCGTGCGAACCCAGGTGGAATAGGGGAGTTCTGCGCCGAACGTCGGGCTCAGGCTGACGGCGTAGGCCAGCATCAGCGACCTGCTCAGCGTGAAGCCCTCCACCAGTTTCACGCACTGTTCCCGCAACAGGCGCAGGGCGTTGTCGCCCAGGGGTGGGTGCTGGCTGAGGCCTTCGCGGACGAGGTCCTGATAGACCTGGAGATGGTGGTCGCACAGCTCGGTCTTTTTCAGCTGATGCGCCGTGATGACCCGCGAGGGGTCCGTATCAAGGCGCCATTGACGAGCCTGAAGGTGATAACTCAAGGTGCCGGGTGAACCGTCCTTGAGGGCCATGTGGGACACCTTCAAGGACTCGGACGACAGCTTGGCCAGTTCGCTAGGCAATGGCGCGTCGGCATCGATCATGGGCGCCAGGTAGCGGCCATCCAGCGATTCGACGTAGACCCGCTCGAACAGGCTGTCGACGCCATAGACGACGCCCTGCGCGGTAATCACCCGTATCCGGTCGACCAGGTCTTGCGCTTCATGGGCAGGTAGATGGATGACCGTTGCGCCGATGTGCAACCGGTTGGACGCGAGGGTGATCTCGACCTGGCCGAGGGCCGTGGCATCGAGCTCCCAGGTGGAGGCATGGGGCAAGCGGGGGTTGGCATTGGCCAGCGCGCCCGGCGTGGACAGGCGCAGCGTCACGTTCGGGCTCAGGTGAACCAGGTACGTCGCGCCCTGGCCGATCAGGACTTCGACACCGCTTTGGTGCGCAGAGGCCGTGAGCTTGGCGCAGGTCGCCCGGTGGCCCATGTAATGGGGCGTTTTATCCAGGGGTTGGAGGTAGGCGTAACGCTTTCGGGTGGGCGTGAGCGCCTGGGGCGCTTCGGTTTTCCAGCTCACGGGGGCTTTGTGGATGAAGCGCTTGTCCAGCAACAGGCCGTAGTCGGGAGTGGGTTGGGCCAGGCGGTATGACGCGCCGTCATTCATGACCAGGATGAACACGTGCTGCGACACCAGGGCGGAAAAGGCCCGGCGCCCGGTTGGCTTGTCGCGCGCGGTGTAGCGCTCGTCGGAACTGGCCAGATTGTTCAGCACGACCCGGTTTTTGCCAAAGTGCAGCGTCAGGCCACATTCGCCGTACCTGACGCTGTCCCCTTCGTCGTCCTGGGTGACATGGGCGTTGTAGTGGGCCTCGATCCGGGTCAACGCCGCGTGGCTGTAGTCCAGGTGAAGCGTGGTGGAGCAGTCACTTTTGTGCCTGACGTTAAGGGTGGTGAGCTCCACTCGCCGGGACACGTAATGGCTGGTGTCTCTGTCGTGGGCGATCGACAGCTCGCTGTGATCATTCAGGATGCTCGGGTTTCGCGGTGTGCCTTGCTGCACCATGATGGCTTCGACGGCGAGCCGGTTGCCATCCTCGAGGGTGTCGGGCAGGTCGGGCACCCAATGGAAGCCGTCCTGGGTGACGAAGGTCAGCCGGCTGTTTTGCAGTGCCCTTGGGTAGGCCGTGTCGCTGTAGACATTGTTGACGGTCACAGTGCGAACGTCCCAGTCGTTTGCATCGAAGCAGGCCGTCATCACCAGGTTGCCCGCTTCGATGGCCCAGCTTTCGATCAGGTCCGCGCGCCAGTCCAGGGCGATGATGCTGTGGTCCACACCGTCTTCGCTGATCCAGACATGGCCGGGGCGATGGGCGATGGCATAGACGTCGGCCCCCGGGCCGCCATCTGCGTTGCGGTTGCTGGCGCCGAGGATGAAAATCCGGTCATCCCCGGCGCCGGCCTCGATTGAATCGTGGCCGCGGGACTTGAGGGTGTTCGAGCCGGCCGTTCCCTTGATGACGCTGGTGCCGCCCTCACGGATCTCGACGTGTTCGATGCCTTCCAGGACGGTCGCGCGGTAGGCGCCGCTCGCCGCTCCGGCGATGACGCTGACTTGCCCGGCCTCCAGGTCGACGTGATAACCCAGTCGCGGCGCCGGGGAGTTGCTGTTTCGGCCGGCCAGGATCAGCGTGTCGCTGCCCGCGCCGCCCACCAGGCGATTGGGCGAAGGCGCCGGTTCCTGCGCGAGGATCTGCGGCGAGCCCTCGAAAATGAACACGTCATCTTTCGTCCCGCCGGTCAGCGTTTTCAGACCGCTGGCGTAATGGAACACGTTGGGTTTGTTTTCTGCGCCCAGGAGGGTGTCGTTGCCACCGCCGATGTACCAATGAATGCCTTTGTGATCCTCCGCTGCTTCAATGACGGCACCGGGCGTCTCGGCGGTGACGCCGTCGCGTGCATCGATCGTGTCATCGCTGTCCTGGATCCGCGGGCGCACGGTCGTCGCCGGCTGGCGCTTGCCGGTCCACCAGTTCCAGGTGTTGTAGGTCACCGGTTCGAGTTCCACGGTGAACGTGCCGTTCACGATTGCCTCGGTACTGTCCTTCAACGGCCCCCTGAGCAGCTTCAAGGCGTTGGCCTGGAGTCGTTGGGTGTGCTCGGCGGTGGCCTTGGCGACCAGGTAGCGATCACGGATTTCGTCATCCGGGCTGATCATCCAGAAGGCGAACCAGCCCGTACGCAAGCGTTCATGGACGGTGAGCTGCAGGTAGTCGTCGATTTCATCGACTTGACGGATGGCGCCCCAGATTTGTGAGCCAACCACCAGAATCAGCCCTGCGGCCAGGCCCGCGGGTCCGGCCGAGGTGAACCCGGCCAGCGCGGCGACACCCAGGGTCACGGCCATGGCGGCGCTGGTGACGCTCAACGCGGCGCTGACGTAGTGATCGGTGGCCTCGCTGCCGGTGGCGGAGGCGGCGGTCTTGAAGGCGTCGACGGCGGCGATGATGTCGAAAGGCAGGGTCAGTACGCTGGCAATCAGGCCACTTCCACGGGCCAGGCGGATGGCGAACATGGTCTTGCCGAAGTCCTCCAGAGAGCGTTGGCCGGCCTTGATCATCTGGGTGGCTTGTCGGGTCACCAGTGCCTCGACGCCGATGGACGCCACCTCGGCGCTCACGCTGGCACCGTTGAACAGCGTCTGGTAGGCGTCCTGGTCGCGGATGGCGTCTTGCAGGCCTCGCAGGCCGCTATAGATACCGAAAGCCTGGAGGCCCAGGCCGGTAGGAATGAGCACATGGCTCTTGGTCTGGCTCAACCAGCTCAGCGACTGTTGCGCCAGGCCACGGCTGTCGAGGTTCTGGGCCAGTTTCAAGAGCCGCTCCAGCGTACTCCGGTTGCTGCCCGGCTCAACCTGGATTTGCCTGGGTTGCCCCAGCAATGGGCGCGCGGCCCGGGACCGCAGGCTGGCCATTTCGAAGAGCAGGGTGGGCAGGCGATAGTCGTTGGCATCGGCGGTGAGTGTCAGGCGGGTTTCGAGGGCATCCGGGTCGAGCTGCAGTGAATCCAGGAAAAAGCGGCTGGGGATGCGAAAGAACGTGTTGTCACCGTTCAGCGGCTGCCCATCGGTCGTCGCACCCAGTGCGTCCAGGGCTGAACGGGTGACGGTTACGGAGCCGATGTGGAGCGGGCCGTAAAGTTGATCGACGACCTTGAGCTGGGCGTGCCTGTGGGCGTCTTCGGGGCTGGGCGGCGTCGTATCGGCTGCCCGAAAATCGAGTGTCTGGGGGCTGTGTTCATTCGTGTGCAGACCCAGGTCCGTGACAACGACACCGTGGTCGTCAGGGGCGGAGTGGGGCGGGGTAACCTCGGCCATGGTGAACTTCCTTGTTCAACGGTACGTGAATGGCCTTCTATGTAAGGTGTTTTCCCTGGGGTGTATATCGATGGGTTGTTGCCATGTTTTGCCAAGGTCTGGGCTCGAAGGGCGCAGGCCATCCGTGGTGAACGACGCTCAGTGGGCGGACATCAGCGATGCCGCGCCCGCGCCACCGAACAGGCCGGCACTGATGCGGTTGAACCAGCTCTGGCCCTTGCCCGTGCGCAGGTACCGCGCCGCACCGTGGGCGCCGAGCCCGTAGGCCAGCTTGCACAGCAGGTCGAGGACGGTCCAGGTGGCGATCATGATCAACAGTTGGGGCAGGAACGGCTGTTCGGCGCTCAGAAACTGCGGCAGGAAGGCGGCGAAGAACAGGATGTCCTTCGGGTTGCTGGCGCCCAACACGAAGGCCCGGCCGAACAGTGCGCGAAAGCGCGGCACGGCGGCGGCCTGGGGCACCTCGGCGCCCTGGGAGGGCTGGCGCGATTGCTGCCAGCTCTGCCAGGCCAGGTAGAACAGGTACAGCGCGCCGGCGATTTTCAGGCCGCTGAAGAGTTTTTCCGAGGCCAGCAGCAATGCGCCGAGCCCCAGCGCCGAAGCGCTCAGCAGGCAGATCGAGGCAATCACCCCGCCAAGGAATGCCGGGTACGAGCGTCGCAGGCCGTAGTTCAGGCTGTTGCCGATCATCAACAGCGACAGGGGCCCGGGGATGAGGATCACCACCAGCGCGGCGCCACTGAACAACAGCCAGGTTTCCAGATTCATTGCTTTGCTCCTGATGTACAAAAGCCTCACCCAAGGGTGAGGCGGTGGATAAGGGGGCCGCTTACAAGAAGATGAACTTGGCGATGAAGATCGCGCAGAGCACCCACAGGCTGACGGAAATGTCCTTGTGCTTGCCGGTGCCGGCCTTGAGCACCACATAGGTGATGAAGCCCAGTGCGATGCCGTCGGCCACCGAGAATGTCAGAGGCATCATGATGGCCGTGACAATGGCCGGGATGCTGTCGGTCGGTTCGTCCCATTCGATGTGCGCCATGCCGCCCATCATCAGCATGGCGACGTAGATCAGCGCGCCGGCGGTGGCGTAGGCCGGGATCATCCCCGCCAGTGGCGCGAAGAACATCGCGGCAATAAATAGCACACCGACGGTCACGGCGGTAAGCCCCGTGCGACCACCCGCGGCCACACCGGCGGCGCTTTCTACGTAGCTGGTCACGGGCGGCACGCCGACCATGGCGCCGAAGACACTGGAGGCGCTGTCGGCCTTCAGGGCGCGGGACAGGTTTTCGATCTTGCCGTCGGCCTTCACCAGCCCGGCGCGCTGGGCAACGCCCATCAAGGTGCCGGCGGTGTCGAACATGTGCACGAACAGGAAGGCCAGCACCACGCTGATCATGCTGATGTTGAACACGCCGGCCACGTCCATGGCCATCCAGGTCGGCGCCAGGCTCGGCGGCGTCGACATCACGCCGTTGTAGTGCACCAGCCCCAGGCCCCAGCCGGCCAGAGTCACGGCAATGATGCTGATCAGGATCGCGCCGAACACCCGATGGTAACTGAGCACCGCGATCATCAGGAAGCACACGGCGGCCAGCAGCGGGCCGGGTTCACGCAGCGAGCCGAGCTTGATCAGGGTCGCCGGGCTGTCGACGACGATCCCGGCGGTTTTCAGGCCGATCAACCCAAGGAACAAGCCGACCCCGGCGCCCATGGCGAACCGCAGGCTTACCGGAATGCTGTTGAGCAGCCACTCGCGCACCCGCGACAGGGTCAGGAACATGAACAACACGCCGGAAATGAACACCGCGCCCAACGCGGTTTCCCAGTTGTAGCCCATGGTGCCGACCACGGTGTAGGTGAAGAATGCGTTCAGACCCATGCCTGGCGCCAGGCCCACCGGCCAGTTGGCGTACAGCCCCATCAACAGGCACCCCAGCGCGGCGGCGATGCAGGTGGCGACAAACGCGGCGCCGTGATCGATGCCGGCGTCGGCCATGATGTTGGGGTTGACGAAAATGATGTAGGCCATGGTGATGAAGGTCGTCAGGCCGGCAATCAATTCGGTCTTCACCGTGGTGCCGTGCACGCTGAGTTTGAAGATGCGCTCCAGCCAGCCACTGCGTGATGGCGGCGAGAGGTCCAGCGTCTGGGCTTCGGGTTTGCGGCTTTCCACAGCGAGTACTCCTCAACAGTTTTATTGTTATTTCCAGCACCGCAGACCCTGAGGAGGGCTGCGAGGCTTTGAGGCAGGTAAGGCTGGCGACGTTTTGTTGACCTATTGGTCAGGAACTCGCACGAAGCGAATTATGCTTTTGTATACAAATAAAGCAAATAATGTTTTTTGTGTTGTGGACTAAAAAACGGGGGGAGAAGGATATATCGGCGTTCGCGAGCAGGCTCGCGAAAGCGTCAGCCCGGAAAACTGCGGGCCGGAATCAGTCCGCAGGCCCCTTGCCGAGCGCCTGGTTAACCGCGAGCCAGCCATTGACCGCGGTCTCCCCGGCCTCGGCGAACACCCGCTCCAGCAATTTCACCTGCTCACGTCGCAGCGCCTGCTCGAACCGCTCGCCCTCGGACGTCAATTCCAGCAGCCGCTTACGCTTGTCGGTCTCGGAGGCGAGGCTGTTGACCAGATGCATTTCCATCAACTGGCGCAACGGCATGTTCAACGCCTGCTTGCTGACGCCGAGTAGCGCCAGCAGTTCTTTCACGCTCAACGACGGGTAGCGGGCAATGAAGAAAACGATGCGCTGATGGACCCTGCTCAATCCGCGGCGCTCAAGCATTTCATCGGCCTTGGCGGTGAACGCCTGGTAACCGAAGAAGAACGCTTCCATGGCCATTTGCTGTGAAGTCGGGTTTTTAAGGTCAAGCATATTGACGTATCCAGAAAGAGCGAGGTAATTTCGGTCAACCAGTTTGACTCATTTTCCCAGCGACCGGCTACAGGTGACTCCATGGCTTTTTCCGAACGTGTCTCGCGCCTCAAAAGCTCCTTGATCCGAGAAATCCTCGCCGCGGCGCAGCGCCCTGAAGTGATGTCGTTCGCCGGTGGCCTGCCGGCCGAAGCCATGTTGCCGAAGGTGGAGTGGGCTGCCATGCCGCTGTCCATGGGCCAATACGGCATGAGCGAAGGTGAGCCGGCGCTGCGCGAAGCCCTGGCAGCGCAGGCGCGTTCGCTGGGCCTGGCCTGTGAAGCGAGCCAGGTGCTGGTGGTCAGCGGCTCCCAGCAAACCCTCGACCTCACGGCCAAGTTGCACATCGACGTGGGCACCGAAGTGCTGCTGGAAGCGCCGACGTACCTGGCGGCGCTGCAGATTTTCCAGTTGTTCGGTGCCGCTTGCATCACCGTGCCCCTGGAGACCGATGGCCCCGACCTGCACGCGCTGCGCGCCCGACTGGAGCGGCATCGGCCCGCGTTCATCTACCTGATCCCGACGTTCCAGAATCCGTCGGCGGTACGCTACAGCGAGGCCAAGCGCGATGCCGTGGCGGCGCTGCTGGACGAGTTCGGGGTCACCCTGGTGGAAGACGAGCCGTACCGTGAACTGACCTTCGACGGTGCCAGTGCTACGCCGATTGCCAGTCGCCTGAAGAACGCCAGTTGGATCTACACCGGCACCGTGTCGAAAACCCTGCTGCCGGGGCTACGGGTGGGGTACCTGATCGCCAGTCCGGATCTGTTCCCGCACCTGCTGCGGCTCAAGCAGTCGGCTGACCTGCACACCAATCGCATCGGCCAGTGGCAGGCGCTGCAATGGATCGGCACCGAGCAGTACCGTCATCATTTGAGTGAGTTGAGGGATTTTTACCGGGACCGGCGTGATCGGTTCCAGGCGGCGCTGCAAACGCACTTTTGCGACATCGCCGATTGGAACGTACCCCAGGGCGGGCTGTTTTTCTGGCTGACCCTCAAGCAACCGCTGGACACCCGCACGTTGCTCGCCACCGCGCTGGCGGCCGACGTCGCGTTCATGCCCGGGGAGCCGTTCTTCCCCGAGCCGGACCAGCATCCGGGGCACCTGCGCCTGAACTTCAGCCACATTGACCCGGCGCGACTGGATGAAGGGTTGCGTAGATTGGCGGGGGTGGTGCGGGCGGCGCTGGCTGCGCAGGCGGCTTGATAACGCGCAGTTTTGCGGGGGCTGTGCGGGCCTCTTCGCGGGCAAGCCCGCTCCCACAGGAATGGATGTGAATAAAATCCTGCATTCACACTGAACCGTTGTGGGAGCGGGCTTGCCCGCGAAGAGGCCCAGCATTCACTGCAAAATCATCAGACTGCCGAAAACCGCTTATCCAGATACTCGATGATCACCTTGGATTCATACATCCAGGTGGTCTGGCCATCTTCTTCAATACGCAGGCACGGCACTTTGATCTTGCCGCCTTGCTCCAGCAGCGTCTGGCGATCCTGTGCGTTGTTCTTCGCATCGCGCAACGCCACCGGCACGTTCAGGCGGCGCAGGGTGCGGCGGGTCTTCACGCAGAACGGGCAGGCGTGGAACTGGAACAGCGTCAAGCCGCGGGCAGCCTGGTCGACCTGCGCCTGGGCTTGCGCCGGGCGTTGTTTCTTGCCGGGACGGGTGATGAAGTCGATGAAGATGATCAGTTGGCCCAGGCCAACTCGAAGCGCTTTGACGATCACGGTATAAGTCTCGTGGCACGGGAAGAGGGCGCGCAGCTTACCTGATTTTCACGGGCGAAAAAAAACCGGCCATCGATGCCGGTTTTCTTCGCGAAACGGTTTACTTGATGAGGCTGAGGAATTCCATGCGCGTCGCGGCATTTTCGCGGAACTCGCCAAGCATCACCGAGGTGATCATCGAGGAATTCTGCTTTTCCACGCCGCGCATCATCATGCACATGTGCTTGGCCTCGATCACCACCGCCACGCCCAGGGCGCCGGTCACCTGCTGGATCGCATCGGCGATCTGGCGGCTGAGGTTTTCCTGGATCTGCAGGCGACGTGCGTACATGTCGACGATGCGCGCGACCTTCGACAGCCCCAGCACCTTGCCGCTCGGGATGTAGGCGACATGGGCCTTGCCGATGAAAGGCAACAGGTGGTGTTCGCACAGCGAGTACAACTCGATGTCCTTGACCAGCACCATTTCGCTGTTGTCAGAGCTGAACAAGGCACCGTTGGTGACTTCTTCCAGGGTCTGTTCGTAGCCGCGGCAGAGGTACTGCATGGCCTTCGCAGCGCGCTTGGGCGTATCGAGCAGGCCCTCGCGGGAGACGTCCTCGCCCAGTTGGCCGAGAATCGCGGTGTAATTCTGTTCCAGTGTCACAGAGCGTTATTCCGTATGGGTTCTAGAGGGGTACGGATTCTGTCTGTACCAATTTTTACCAATCAGGCTGTGCTCCAGCTGCCCGACTCGCTCTCCAATCTTCACTGGAATTCGGTTTATCGGGTGTAAGTCGTCAACAGCGGTTGCTGTAACTGGGCTGATTCGCAATGAACTCAAGGTTCATACCTGCCATGGAGCACATGGTAGCGTATGTATGCTGGCAGTTGTATCGCCGTCTTGCCCAGCTCTGCAACGCGATGAACGGTGCCTCGAAATGTTTTGTCAAGCACGCGCTCGCCTGGTTGGCTTTACTACCGGCTACACGATGCCATAGCATCAGCGCTTGGCTTCTCTGTATAGTATTTGAGCAATTTCGCAGGTTTGGTGACGTTTATGACCGCCGTAACGGTTCAAAGCAAAGGCTCTTGGTCGGGGCCGACCATGGCCATGGCTATGGCTGCAGCATGCTTGGTTATGACAGACCAAATGGCGTTTGCTGAGATGAGCGTGCCAGCCAGAGCGCCAGTAAGCCCAGCCAAGCAGCCGGCCGCAGCAAAACGGGTGCAGGATCTTGTGCAAAAAGCTGTCGCCGAGCTAGGCAAACTCGAAGCCGACATGGCCAAGTACACGACTATTTTGTGCCAGGATAACGTTCCGGAACGCTATCTGGAGGATCAGCCTTTTGGCTTGATTGCGGATAACTTGCGATTCGCTGAGAAGAAGCTCCGTGATTTCGGCACTCCGGTCGGTCGAGAGAAAGACTTCAGCAGGCTGATTCGGGCGGTAGCGAAAGCTCGCTCGGTTGCGGCCATGAATGACTCTCTGATCCGGCAACGCACCACCACTCCAGATGTCCTTGAAAGCGATATCGACCTGGAGGGGCTGAAAGCCCTCACCGCTCGCACTACTAAACGCCTGATCGATCAAGCCGGATAGTGGCTATCCAAGTCGAAGTTCATCCTGAATTGCGGGCTGATATCGAATCGGCGCTCGCAGGCCATCCTTTTTTACTAGATCAGATAGTTAGAGACTTCACGGCCTGTATGGCTAGCAAAGGCCAGACGCTCCCGAGTTATATGGGATGTGATCAGCCGTATCACGAGCCCGCGGCGGCTCGATCCGGTCAGTTGCGACATATTCACATCGCTC